>NZ_CABFVH010000044.1 GCF_902141855.1 Methylobacterium dankookense
GCGCGCATGAGCTGGCGGCGGCTCGCGGCGGCGGCGAGGCGGGGGGCCGGGCGCGGCGCGGCGCCCGCGGCGAGGGGATAGTGCTCGGCGAAGATCACGGCGGCCGGGGCCCGCGGCGGCGGGGCGGCGATAGCGGCGGGCGCGAAGGCCTGCGGCCCGACCTCCGCGGCGGCGGGGAGGGCGGGGGCCTTGGCCGGCTCGCGGCAGAGCATGGAGGCGGCGCCGATCACCAGGGCGGTCACGAGGGTCGGCAGGAAGGGCAGCGACAGGCGCCCCTCGGGCGCGCCGGTGAAGCTGCTCTGAACGGAATCCCGCCTCGACATCCGGCCCGACTCCCCTGTGCGGTCTCGCACAGTCAGAATGGCGATCCGTTTGCGGCGGAAGCTGGGCCGACGGCTTTCCCGGATGTAACAAGTTTCGCAGCGTCGGGCGGCGATCGATCGGGGGATCGGCATCCCGACGGGCATGGCCCTTGCCTTGCCCGGCGGGATGCACAAGAACCGCCCAAAGACGGGCACCGATGACAGAGAGCAGCCTCACCGTCGCCGTGATCGACCCCAGCCGGGCACGGGCCGCCATCCTGGAGGAGGGCCTGCGCGCGGCCGGGATCGGCCGCGTCGTGGTGATCCCCGACACCGCCGACCTGCAGGAGCGCGTGGCCGCCCTCGCGCCGGACGTGGTGGTGATCCATCTCGAGAGCCCGAGCCGGGACATCCTGGAGCAGATGTCGGCCGTCACCCGCCACGCGGAGCGCCCGGTGGCGATGTTCGTCGACCGCTCGGACGCGGCGATGATGCAGGCGGCCGTCGATGCCGGGATCTCGGCCTACGTGGTGGACGGGCTGCGGGCGGAGCGCATCAAGCCGATCCTCGACATCGCCATCCTGCGCTTCAACGCCTTCGCCCGCCTCCAGCGCGAGCTGTCCGAGGCGAAGGGCGAGCTCGCCGACCGCAAGCTGATCGAGCGCGCCAAGGGCATCCTCATGAACCTCAAGGGCTTGTCCGAGGAGGAGGCCTACAAGCAGCTCCGCCGCAAGGCCATGAACGAGAAGCGCAAGATCGTCGACATCGCCCGCGCGATCGTCACCACCGCGGACCTGCTGGGGTGAGGGGCTTGGGACGATGAGGCTGCATCTCGGATACGTGCCCCTCTGCGACGCCGCCCCGGTGATCGTCGCGCACGAGCTGGGCTTCGCCCGCGCGGAGGGGCTCGACCTCGACCTCACGGCCGAGCCCTCCTGGGCGACCCTGCGCGACCGGCTCGCCCTCGGCCATCTCGACGCCGCCCACATGCTGGCGCCGCTGGCGCTGGCGAGCGCGCTCGGCCTGTCCGGCCCGCCCGCCCGCCTGCGGGTGCCCCTCTCGCTGAGCCTCAACGGCAACGCGATCACGCTGACCAGGGCCCTCTGGGCGGAGATGGCGCCCGACTCGGACGGTCTCGACGACGTCGCCCGCGCCTTCGCGGCAGCGGTGCGGGCGCGCCTCGCCGCGGGGCGCGGCGTGACGCTCGGCACCGTGCACCCCTTCTCCAGCCACACCTACCAGGTCCGGCTCTTCGCCGAGCGCGGCGGCCTCGACCCCGCCGCGATCCGCCTCGTGGCGGTGCCGCCCCAGCACAGCGTCGAGGCGCTCTCGCGGGGGCTCGTCGACGGGTTCTGCGCGGGCGCGCCCTGGAACGGCGTCGCGGTGGCGGCCGGGATCGGCCGGATCGCGGCGCTCGGCTGCGAGATCGCCCCCGATTCGCCCGAGAAGGTGCTCGCCGTCTCCGACCGCCTGGACGGGGCGACCCTGCCGCTCGTGCGGGCGGCGGCGCGGGCGGCCCTGTGGTGCGCGGAGGCCGGCAACCGGAGCGAGCTCGCCCATTGCCTGGCGCGCCGCTCCTATCTCGGCCTCGACGCCGAGCTGATCGCCCGGACGCTCGAGGGCGATATCGGCCTCGACGGCAGCCGGCGGCGCCACGCGCCGGGCTATCTCCGCCTCGGCGCCCCGGCCCTCGCGCCGGACCCGGACCATGTCCGCTGGCTCGTGGCGCAGATGGCGGCGGCCGGGCAGATCCCGCCGGGGCCGGACCTCCTGCCCGCCGCCCTCGCCCTCTATCGCGACGACCTCTTCGCGGATGCCCGCACGGGCACCTGACGGGCGCACGGAACGGTTGTAGGATTCCGCGAATCCGGCGGAACGGGCGCCGGGTTCCACCGTTATCCTTCGCCATGCCCGGATGCCGCAAACTCGAACCCGTTCCGACCTCCGCCATCCGTGGCGAACGGGTCGCTCTGGCCCGCTATGTCCGGGTCCGGGCCCGGCCGCCCCGCGCGGCCAACGACAACCGCCGCCTCGCGGCCCCGAACCTGTGGCACTGGGCCCTCCTCGTCGGCATCGCCCCCACGATCGGCATCGTCGCGGCGCTCTCGGTCCTGCTCTGAAAATCCGCTCCCGGCACCTCCACGCCTCCTGAGCCGAGGAGACCGGAAAAGCGTGGCCGGCTGCGCAGCACCGGCCGACCCGCGCCGGACAGGCCGCGACGCGCCGTTGCACCGCACCAGCCCACTGCCTGAATCCCGCCCATTCGCCTCATCTTTGTGCAGTGCACGGGCGTGCGGAGGCTGCGTCAGCCCGCACTTGCGGATTCGACAATTTCCAAGCTGCGACATGGGCTTGTGAGCCCTCGCCCCAGGCTGGCACGGAACCTGCTCTGAGGTTCGCGTCCGTCAACGGCGACGGGCAGCACCGTCAGCGAGGCTGCTGATCCGGTTCCTTCGCAGGCGGCGGCGCCGCGCGGGAAAACGGCTCAGCGGCTTTTTTGTTTGGCGGTCCGCCAACCCCTTCCCCCGAGGATCGAGACGCGTCGAGAGATGGTGACACTCCGGATGGATCCGGCGGGCGCCCCTGCTGCGCCCCGCGAACCGGCGCCCCGCGAGCGCCTGGTAGTGGTCGGCAACGGCATGGCCTCGCTGCGCTTCCTGGAGCGGCTGACCGAGGGCGCGCCCGGCCGTTACGACGTCACCTGCATCGGCGCCGAGCCGGTGGCCGCCTATAACCGCGTGCTGCTCTCCTCGCTGCTCGGCGGCGAGGTCGACGAGGCGGCCTGCGCCTTCCGCGACCTCGACTGGTACGCGAGCCACGGCATCCGCCTGATCACCGGCGCGCCGGTCACCGCCATCGACCGCGCGAGCGGCCTCGCTGTCGTCGGCGAGAGCCACGTCCTGCCCTTCGACAAGCTGGTGCTGGCCGTGGGCTCGACGCCGATCCGGCTGCCGAAGCCCGGCATGGACCTGCCCGGAATCATCACCTTCCGCGACCTCGCCGACGTGGCGGCGATCCGCAAGGCGGCCGTGGACCACGCGAAGGCCGTCGTCATCGGCGGCGGCCTGCTCGGACTGGAGGCGGCGGTCGGCCTCGCCCGGCTCGGCGTCGACACCACGCTGCTCCACGTCATGGACCGCCTGATGGAGCGCCAGCTCGACCACGAGGCCGCGGGCCTCGTGAAGCGGGCGATGGAGGCCCGCGGCGTCAAGGTCCTGCTCAAGGCCGACACCGCCGCCGTCGAGGGCGACGGCCGGGTCGAGCGCCTGCGCCTCGCCGACGGCACCGTCCTGCCGGCCGACCTCGTGGTGATGTCGGTGGGCGTGCGCCCCGCGGTGGCGCTGGCCCAGGCCGCAGGCCTCGCGACCGGCCGCGGCATCACGGTGGACGACCGCATGGCGACCTCGGACCCGCGCATCTTCGCGCTGGGCGAATGCGCCGAGCACCGCGGCCAGATCTACGGCCTCGTCGAGCCGGCCTACGAGCATGCCGACACGCTGGCCCGGCACCTGGCGGGCGAGGAGGCGCGCTACCAGGGCACCGCGCTCGCCACCAGCCTCAAGGTCTCGGGCCTGCCGGTCTTCTCCGCCGGAATCGTCGACACGCCAGAGGGCGCCGAGGCCATCGTGATGCGCGACCACGGCGCCGGCCTCTACCGCAAGCTTCTCGTCGCGGAGGGCCGCCTGATCGGCGCGGTCTTCGTCGGCGATATCGGCGAGCAGGCCTGGTGCAAGAGCCTGATCCGCACCGGCGAGCCCGTCGCCGAGCACATCGAAGACATCATGTTCGGGCGCCCCGCGCCCCGACCGCTGGCCGCGTGAAGGAGGCAGGCATGGCTGAAGACTTCAACGCCGAGCAGAGGCGCTACCTCGAAGGGTTCGCCTCCGGCATCAGCGCGGTCCGCCTGACGGGCGGCCTTGCGGCGGGCGGGGCGGCGAGCGCGCCCCCGGCCGAGCCCACCGGGCCGGACGCGATCCACATCAAGGCGCAGGACAAGACCGTCAAGGACGGCGGCAAGCTCTGCGACCAAGAGAAGTGGAAGCGCGCCGAGAGCCCCTTCGAGGGCCACAACCGGCTGATCGCCGAGGCCGCCACCGGCAAGCCGCCGAAGCCCGAGGACAATTTCCGCTGGCGCTACCACGGCCTGTTCTGGGTCGCCCCGAACCAGACCTCCTACATGTGCCGCCTGCGCATCCCCAACGGGATCCTGCACCACTGGCAGTTCGCCGGCATCGCCGACCTCGCCGATGCCCATGGCGGCGCCTACAGCCACGTCACCACCCGCGCCAACCTCCAGGTCCGCGAGATCGCGCCGGAGCACGGCCAGCCCTTCCTCGACGGGCTGACCGATCTCGGCCTCACCGCGCGGGGCTCGGGCGCCGACAACATCCGCAACGTCACCGGCTCGCCCACCGCCGGCATCGACGCGCAGGAACTGCTGGACACGCGCCCGCTTGCCCGCGCCTGGCACAACTGGATCATCAACGACCGCTCGCTCTACGGCCTGCCGCGCAAGTTCAACGTCGCCTTCGACGGCGGCGGCGTGATGCCGGTTCTGGAGGAGACCAACGACATCGGCTTCCAGGCGATCGAAGTGCTGGAGGGTGCCTCCGTCGCCCCCGGCATCTGGATGCGCCTCGTGCTCGGCGGCATCTCCGGCCACAGGGACCTCGCCCGCGACACCGGCGTGGTGCTGAGACCTGAGGATTGCAACGCGGTCGCCGACGCGATCATCCGCGTCTTCATCGAGAACGGCGACCGGACCAACCGCGCCAAGAGCCGGATGAAGTACGTCCTCGACGCCTGGGGCTTCGACACGTACCTCGCCGCCGTCGAGGAGAAGCTCGGCCGCAAGCTCGACCGGGTCGACCCTGCCCATGTCGCGCCGAGGAAGCCCACCGACCGGTTCAGCCATGTCGGCGTGCACGCCCAAGTCCAGCCCGGCCTGAACTGGGTCGGCGTGGTGCTCCCGGTCGGCAAGATGACCACCGACCAGATGCGGGCGCTGGCCAAGATCTCCGCCGAGTGCGGCGACGGCCAGATCCGCCTCACCGTCTGGCAGAACTTCATCTTCTCCGGCGTGCCGGACGCCAGGGTCGCCGAGGTGGAGGCCCGCGTGCTCGCCCTCGGCCTCTCCGTGAAGGCCGCCGGCATCCGCTCCGGCCTCGTGGCCTGCACCGGTGCCCGCGGCTGCAAGTTCGCCGCCTCCGACACCAAGGGCCACGCGATGATCATCGCCGACCATGTGGAACGGACGGTGACGGAGCTCGACGTGCCGGTGAACGTCCACCTCACCGGCTGCCACCACTCCTGCGCCCAGCACTACATCGGCGACATCGGGCTCATCGGCGCGAAGGTCGTCGTCTCGGAGGAGGGCGACACCGTCGAGGGCTACGACATCGTGGTCGGCGGCGGCTTCGCCGAGACCCCGAAGATCGGCACCGAGATCTGGAAGGCGGTGAAGGCCGAGGATTGCCCGGGCCGGGTGGAGGCGCTGCTGCGCGCCTATCTCGCCCGCCGCTCCGGGCCCGACGAGAGCTTCCAGGCCTTCACCAGCCGCATCGGCGCGGAGGCGCTCCGCGACGCCGCCGAGGAACAGCCCGCCCTGAAGGCCGCCGCATGACCCAGCACGTCTCTCCCCCGCTCGTCCTGATCCCCGAGACCGCGCCCTTCAACGAGGACCAGCGCGCCTGGCTGTCGGGCTATTTCGCGGCGCTGCTCGGCCCGGCCGTCGAGGGCGCCACCGCGCTCGCGCCGGGCGAGGGGCCCGCCACCGGTCCGAAGCTCGCCGACAACGACGACGCGCCCTGGCACGACCCCTCCATGCCGCTCAACGACCGCATGGACCTCGCCAAGGACAAGTCCGAGCCGCAGAAGCTGATGGCCGCCATGGCCCAGCAGGATTGCGGCCAGTGCGGCTACAACTGCGCCGACTACGCCAACGCCATCTTCCTCAAGAGCGAGGAGCGCCTGAATCTTTGCCAGCCCGGCGGCAAGGAGACCATGCGCATGCTCAAGAAGCTGGACGAGGAGTTCGGCGCCTCCGGCGGCGCGGCCCCCGCCAAGGCGGACGGCGCCGAGGCGCCGAAGAAGGAGATCGCGCTCGGCCCGCTCGGCTATTGCCGCGAGAACCCGGTCTACGCGACCTTCCTCTCCCGCCTCCGCCTCAACGATCCGGGCGGCGAGAAGGAGACCTGGCACATCGAGATCGACCTCAAGGACACGCCGATCGAGTACGCGGTCGGCGATTCGCTCGGCCTGTTCCCGGCCAACGCCCCCGCCCTGGTCGACGCGGTGATCGCGGAGCTGGGCTCCCGGCCCGAGCGCATCATCGGCGGCCGGACGCTGCGCGACGCGCTGCTCACCGACTACTCCCTGGGCGCGGCGCCGGACAACCTCTACCAGCTCCTCTCGCTCCTCACCTCGGGCGAGGCGCGCCGGAAGGCGCAGGCGCTCTCGGCCGGCGAGGACCCGGACGGCGACGCGCAATATCTCGACGTGCTCGGCGCGCTGCACAAGTTCCCCGGCGCGCGGCCCGATGCCGAGGTCTTCCTCGAAGCCCTCGACGAGTTGCAGCCGCGGCTCTACTCGATCTCGTCCTCGCCGAAGATGGATGTCGGCAAGGTCTCGCTCACCGTCGACGCGGTCCGCTACAATCACCGCTCGCGGCTGCGCCTCGGCGTCGCCTCGACCCATCTGGGCGAGCGCCTGCCCGAGCAGACCAAGGTCAAGATCTACCTCCAGAAGGCGCACGGCTTCGCGCTGCCGGAGGATCTCTCGAAGGACGTGATCATGTGCGGCCCCGGCACCGGCATCGCGCCGTTCCGGGCCTTCCTGCGGGAGCGCGCCGCCACCAAGGCGCCGGGCCGCAACTGGCTGTTCTACGGCCACCAGCGCCAGGCCTCGGACTTCTTCTACAAGGACGAGCTGAACGGGCTGAAGGATGCGCGTGTCCTCAACCGCCTGTCGCTCGCCTGGTCGCGCGACGGCAAGGAGAAGACCTACGTCCAGGACCGCATGCGCGAGAACGGCGCCGAGCTGTGGAAGTGGCTCGAAGGCGGCGCCCATTTCTACGTCTGCGGCGATGCCAAGCGCATGGCCAAGGACGTGGAGCGCGCGATCATCGACGTCGCCGCGCAATACGGCGCCAAGAACCCGGACGAGGCGGTGGCCTATCTCGCCGCGCTGAAGAAGGCCGGGCGGTATCAGGCCGACGTGTACTGAGCCACGGCAGACTCTCCTCCCCCTTGCGGAGAGGAGCCGGAGGTGGGGGTCGCGCAGGATCGAGCGTCGCGGTGCCTCCTGCACCACCCCCACCCCTGCCCCTCCCCGCAAGGGGGAGGGGATCGGCGGCCCGACTCTTGCTGCCGCCCTCCGAAACCCACGCCCGCGAGGAACCTGCCATGACCGCGCACGTGCCCGAGCAGACCGTCCGCACCACCTGCCCCTATTGCGGGGTCGGCTGCGGCGTGCTCGCCACGCCGGACGGCCAGGGCGGCGCCGGGATCGCGGGCGATCCGCAGCATCCGGCCAATCTCGGCCGGCTCTGCTCGAAAGGCTCGGCACTCGGCGAGACGCTCTCGCTGGAGAACCGCCTGCTCCATCCGCAGGTCGACGGCGTGCGCCAGAGCTGGGAATCGGCGCTCGGCACCGTCGCCGGGGGCCTGCGCAAGGTCGCCGAGAACCACGGGCCGGAGGCGATCGCCTTCTACCTCTCGGGCCAGCTGCTGACCGAGGATTACTACGTCGCCAACAAGCTCGCGAAGGGCTTCATCGGCACGCCGCACGTCGACACCAATTCCCGCCTCTGCATGTCCTCGGCGGTGGCCGCCCACCGCCGCGCCTTCGGCTCGGACACGGTGCCGGGCTGCTACGAGGACCTCGACGAGGCCGACCTCATCGTGCTCACCGGCTCGAACGCCGCCTGGTGCCACCCGATCCTGTTCCGCCGCATGGTCGATGCGCGGGCGCGGCGCGGCACCAAGCTCGTGGTGATCGACCCGCGCAAAACCCAGACGGGCGAGGAGGCCGATCTCCATCTCGGCATCCGCCCCGGCAGCGACACCGCCCTGTTCTCGGGGCTCCTCGTCCACCTCGCCGACGCCAACGCCCTCGATGCCCGTTACGTCGCCGAGCACACCGCCGGCTTCGAGGCGGCGATCGACCGCGCCCGCCTGATCGTGCCCGACCGCGCGGCGGTCTCTCGCCTCACCGGGCTGAGCGAGGCCGAGATCGGCGCCTTCTACGACCTGTTCACCCGGACGCAGCGCGTCGTCACCGCCTTCTCGATGGGCGTGAACCAGTCGGCGCAGGGCACCGACAAGGGCAACGCGATCATCAACTGCCACCTCGCCACGGGGCGGATCGGCCGGCCCGGCATGGGCCCGTTCTCGCTCACCGGCCAGCCCAACGCCATGGGCGGGCGCGAGGTCGGGGGGCTCGCCAACATGCTCGCCGCCCACATGCATTTCGCGCCCGAGGAGGTGGACCGCGTCCGCCGCTTCTGGAGCGCGCCCAACATCATCACCGGCGAGGGCATGAAGGCGGTCGCCCTGTTCGAGGCGATCCAGCGCGGCAAGATCAAGGCGCTCTGGGTGATGGGCACCAACCCGCTCGTCTCGATGCCGCGCGCCGACATGATCAAGGAGGCGATCGCGAAGCTCGACCTCTACGTCGTCTCCGAGGTGATGGCGGATTCCGACACCGCCCGCGCCACCGGGCGGCGGACCGTCCTGCTGCCGGCCCTCGCCTGGGGCGAGAAGGACGGCACGGTGACGAATTCCGAGCGGCGCATCTCGCGCCAGCGCCGCTTCCTCAAGGCGCCGGGCGAGGCGCGGCCGGACTGGGCGGTGCTGGCCGATGTCGGCCGCCGCCTCGGGCACGGGCACGCCTTCAGCTTCACCAGCGCCGCGGCGGTGTTCCGTCAGCATGCGAGCCTGTCGGCCTTCGAGAACAACGGCACGCGCGACTTCGACCTCGGCGCGCTCGCCGACATCAGCGACGCGGCCTACGAGACAAACGCCCCCGTGCAATGGCCGCTGCCGAAGCGCGGCGGCAGCAAGGCCCGCCTCTTCGCAGACGGCCGCTTCTACACCTTCGACCGGCGCGCCCGCTTCGTGGCGGTGCAGGCCCCGGCGCTGGCGCAGGCGGTGAGCCCGGAGCGCCCCCTCGTGCTCAATACCGGCCGCGTGCGCGACCACTGGCACACCATGACGCGCACGGGGAAGAGCCACCGCCTCTCGGCCCATCGCGCCGTGCCCTTCGTGGAGGTGCATCCGGACGACGCCGCCCGCTTCGGCCTGACCGATGGCGGCCTCGCCGCGGTCTCCACCGAGCACGGCTCGGCGGAGCTGGAGGTGATGCTGACCGCGGGCGTCGCCCCGGGCTCCCTGTTCATGCCGATGCACTGGAGCGACGCCACCGCCTCCAAGGCCCGCGTCGGCGCCCTCGTGCGCGGCATACCCGATCCCGTCTCCGGCCAGCCCGAGCTGAAGGCGACCCCGGCCGCGGTCGCCGCCGTCGCCTATCGCGCCCGCGGCTACCTGCTCAGCCGCGCGATGGTGGCGAGCCCCCCCGGCTGGTGGTGGGCGCGCGCCGCGGTCGCGGGCGGCTGGGGCCTCCACTTCGCCACGCAGGAGGGCTCGCGCGAGGTCGCGCTGCTGATGCGCGGCCTGTTCCAGGGCTGCGAGCTCGCCGAATATGCCGACCATGCCCGCGGCCGCTACCGCTGCGCGGTCTATGACGGCAGCCGCCTCGTCGCCTGCCTCGCCTACGCCCCCGGCGAGGCCCGGCCCGACTGGGAGGCGGCCAAGGCGCTGTTCGCCCTCGACGCGCCGGAGACGCCCGAGCGCCGGGCGCTCCTCTCGGGGCGCACCGCAGCCGCCACGGGGCCCGTGGTCTGCGCCTGCCACGGCGTCGGCCTCGACGTGATCAACGCCGCCATCGCCGGGGGCGCGCACAGCGTCGAGGCGGTGGGCGCGGCCTGCAAGGCCGGCACGAATTGCGGCTCGTGCATCCCCGAGATCCGCAAGCTGCTCCCCGACGCGCTTGCGCGCTCGGCCGCCTGACCGCACTTTGGACGGATTCCCGTGTCGAAGCCCATCCTCATGCGTAGCCCCCGTGAACCCCGCGAGACCAAGGCCGGCCTGGAGCCGCTGGCGGTGCTCCCCGTCTTCGTGCCGCTCCACGGCAAGCGCGCCGTGCTGGCCGGCTCCGGCGGCGGCGCGCCCTGGAAGGTGAAGCTGCTGGCCGCAGCCGGCGCCGCGGTCGACGTCTATGCGGAGGCGCCGAGCGAGGAGCTGCGCGCGGTGCCGGCCGAGATCGTCTCGGGCCGCGTCACGCTCCACGAGCGGGCCTGGATTCCGGACGACCTCGCCGGCGCGGCCTTCGCCATCGGCGCCATGGAGGACGAGGCCGATTGCGTCGCCTTCGTCGCCGCGGCGCGGGCGGCCGGCGCCATCGTCAACGCGGTCGACCGGCCGCATCTCTGCGACGTGAAGTTCGGCGCCATCGTCAACCGCTCGCCGCTGGTGGTCGGCATCTCGACGGAGGGTGCCGCCCCGGTCTTCGGCCAGACCGTGCGCGCCCGCATCGAGGCGATGCTGCCGCGCGGGTTCAGCCACTGGGTCGCCGCCGCCCGCGACTGGCGCGAGCAGGTCACCGCCCGCTTCCACGGCTTCGCGGACCGCCGCTTCTTCTGGGAGCGCTTCACCGAGCGCGCCTTCGCCGAGCCCGACCGCACTCCGGCCGAATCCGACCTCGCCGAGCTCCTCGGCGACACCGAGGCCGCGCCAAAGGGCGGGGCGGTGACCCTCGTCGGCGCCGGGCCTGGCGATGCCGAGCTGCTGACGCTGAAGGCCCTCAGGGCGCTCCGCAACGCCGACGTGATCCTCTACGACGACCTCGTGGCGCCCGCGATCCTCGACTACGCCCGGCGCGAGGCCCGCACCATGCTGGTCGGCAAGACCGGGCACGGCCCCTCCTGCCGCCAGGACGACATCAACGCGCTGATGGTGCAGCTCGCCCGCTCCGGCAAGCAGGTGGTGCGGCTCAAATCCGGCGACCCCCTGGTCTTCGGCCGGGCCGGCGAGGAGATCGAGGCCTGCCGCGCCGCCGGCATCCCGGTGAATGTGGTGCCCGGGGTGAGCGCGGCGCAGGGCGCGGCGGCTACCCTCGGCGTCTCGCTGACCCATCGCGACGCGGCCCGCCGCCTGCAATTCGTCACCGGCCACGACCGCCGCGGGCAATTGCCCGAGGACATCAACTGGGGCGCGCTTGCCGATCCGAGCGTCACCACCGTGGTCTACATGCCCAAGCGCACGCTGCGCGCCCTGCTGGAGCGCGCGGTCGCCGAAGGGCTCGCGCCCGCGACCCCGGCCCTCGTCGTGTTCAACGCCACACGGCCGAACCAGGCGAGCGTGCGCGGCACGGCCACCGACCTCGCCGACCGGATCGAGGCCTCCGGCCTCGAGGGCCCGGCGATCCTGATGGTGGGCGAGGCCCTGTCCGAGACCCGCGCCGCGGCGCTCGCCGCGGAGGCGGTGGAGAAGGTGGCGGTCTGACCGCGTTTGAGGTTGATCGGAGCGATCCGCGGATCCCCGCTCCCCGCCCAGCGGGGAGAGGAAGTCTCCTGCGGATCAGAGTGATCTGCTCCACCCGCAAGCCACCGGCGACCCCATGCCGGCTTGCCTCGCGCGCCGCCCCGTGCTGTTCCGGCGGGCCCGTGGAGTTCCAGGCCGTATGTCCCCCACCATCCGCCGCGCCCTCGTCCCGCTCCTCGCCTTCGTGCTCGGCCTCGTCGGGCTGGCGGGAGCCGCGGTCTACGCCTTCCTGCCCGACCGCGCGCCGCAGGCCACCGCCAGCGTCGGCGGCCCGTTCAGCCTCGTGGATCAGGACGGCAAGGCGGTCACCGAGAAGGAGTTCGCGGGCGCGCCCCACCTCGTCTTCTTCGGCTTCACCCATTGTCCCGACGTCTGCCCGACGACCCTGCAGCAGGTCTCTGACGTGCTCGTCGCGCTCGGCCCCAAGGGGAAGGCGATGCGCGTCGCCTTCATCACGGTCGATCCGGAGCGCGACCGGCCGCAGGATCTGAAGACCTACCTGTCGAGCTTCGATCCGCGCATCACCGGCCTGACCGGCAGCTCCGAGCAGGTCGCCGCGGCGGTGAAGGGCTACCGCGCCTATGCCCGCAAGGTGCCCGCCAAGGAGGGCGACTACACGATGGAGCACACCGCGCTCGTCTACGTGATGGATGCGCGGAACCGCTTCATCGGCGCGCTCAACCTCGCGCGCCCGGCCGATGAGACCGCGGCGGAGCTGGCCAAGCGGATCTGACCGGGACGGAGGCGGAGCCGCCCGCTGCGGGAGCTGCGCGCCAGCCCGTGCTCGGTCTTGTTCCAGCGGTTCGGGGCCCGGACGAGCTCGAACAGGGCGAGCCAGGCCGCGAGGCTGACGAGGCAGAAATAGACCGGCAGCACAGGCACGAACCAGGCAAGGTCGCGCCAGCCGCGCCGCGCGCAGCCGAGCGCCGCCGGCAGGGTGAGAACGACGAGCCCGGCCCCGAACAGGGTGAGCGCGAGCCCGGTCGGCAGGTTCTCCCAGAAGGCGGGCGAGGGCGGGGCCGCGCGCAGCAGGAAGTCGCGCACCGCCAGGGCGAGGCAGGGAGGGTAGAGCAGGGCGGAGAGCGCGGTGCCCGGCACCAGGGCGAGCGCGCACAGGGCGCGCAGGGGCCCGAGCCGGCGAAGGGTCGCGATCGGGCGGCGGCCATGGGTCAGGCTCGTCTGCATGAAGCCCTTGATCCAGCGCACGCGCTGGCGCAGCCACGCCCGCCACAGGACGGGCGCCTCCTCCACCGTCCCGCTCGGCAGGTCGCCGACCTCGTAGCCCGCCAGGGCGAGGCGGATGCCGAGATCGGCATCCTCGGTGACGTTCCAGGCGTCCCAGCCGTGCAGGTCGCGCAGCACCTGGGTGCGGATATGCGTGGAGGTGCCGCCCAGCGGCATCGGCAGGCGCCAGCGGGCGAGCGCCGGGTTCAGCACTCCGAACAGCCCGGCATATTCCAGCGTGAAGCAGCGCGCGGCCCAGGAATCCTCCGGGTTGTCGACGAGGAGCCGGCCCTGCAGCGCAGCGACCCCGGCGGGCGCACGGGCGAAGCGCGCGGCGGCCTCGCGCAATTGCCCCGGCTCGGGCACGTCCTCCGCGTCGTAGACCACGAGCAAGCTGCCGCGGGCGAGGGGCAGCGCGACGTTGAGGGCCCGCGGCTTGGTCCGCGGCTCTCCCGGCGGCGCCGTCAGCACCTCGAAACGGGCGGGAAAGGGGATCCGCGCCAGCGTCGCCGCGGTCTCGCAATCATCGGCCTCGACGATGAACTTGATGTCGAGCTTGGCCGCCGGGTAGTCGAGGCGGGCGAGCGCGGTGGCGATCCGGTCGGCCACCGCCGCCTCGCGGTAGAGGGCGACGAGCACCGTATAGGTCGGCAGGTCGCGCTCGGGCAGCGGCGGAACCTCCGGGGCGGGTTCGCCCGAGAAGAGCGCCGCGATCCGGAAACCCGTCATCGCCAGGAGGAAAACCTGCGCCAGCACCGTCGCGGCGAAGGCGAGGGCAGGGGGCAGCGCGGCGAACAGGCAGAGCAGCGTGAACAGGACGAGGCCGAGGATCAGGAGCGGGCGGTTCGCGGGCTCCCGCCCGAAGGCCCATTCCGGCGCCCGCCTCTCCAGGGTGTCGGCGGCATAGGCCGCGATCTCGGGGCCGCGCGCCGCGAACACCGCCTCGCGCAGGCGCGTCGGCGTGGTGATGGCCGGCCCGCCCCGCGTGACCGCACCGGCCAGAAGCTCGGCGATCTGGCGGCCGCGCGGTGCCATCACGCAGGGCGCCGCGGCACCGGTCACCAGCGGCGCCAGTCCGGCGGTCAGGCTGTCGGGGAAGCGCAGGCCCGGACCGAAGGGGATCGGCCCGTCGAGGAAGGGGGCGCCGAGGGCACGGGCGAGCGCCCTGTAATAGGGCTCCTCGGCCATCAGCCCGGCATGGAGCAGGGCGGTCGCGGCGTCGGTGCCCGCCGCCCGGGCCAGGGCGGCGGCCCGGGCGAGGAGCGCCGCCGGCACGCCCTCGCGCAGGAGGAAGGCGATCTCGGCCGGCAGCGCATCGGCCTCCGGATCGGACCGGAACGGCAGGAACGACAGCGGAGCGCTCCCGTCTGCGCCCGAACGTGCTAGAAGACGGCACGGGCGCCGCCACCGTCTCCACGCCAGCGGATACCGATACTGTTCTCGCGTCAAGATCCGCCGGGCATGACTTCAACCAGCAGATTCCTCATCGCGGCTCTGCTGCTCTTCGCCGGCTCATCCCAAATGGTTCGGGCCGAACCACCGGCAGTTGCATCCGTTCGTATTCCGAACTTCTGGAACCCGCGCGCCCGCGGCGAGCGGGTGGAGGCGCCCCAGACCGGCCGCGCCGTCCGCTTCCTCACCGACGACGAGTTCCCGCCGCTGCATTTCGCGGGGCCGGACGGCAACCCGACCGGCTTCTCGGTGGAGCTCGCCCGCGCCGTCTGCGAGCGGCTCGCCATCGCCTGCACGGTGCAGGCCCGCCGCTTCGACACCCTGCTCGACGCGCTCGCCCAGCAGCAGGGCGACGTGGTCGCCGCCGCGATCCCGCTGACCCCGGCCCTGCGCCAGAAGTTCCTGGCGACGCGCCCTTATTTCCGCTGGCCGGCCCGCTTCGCCGCCCGCAGCGACCGCGGCCTGCCCGAGCCCTCGGTCGCCGCCCTCGCCGGCAAGACGGTGGGCGTCGTGGCGGGCAGCGCGCACGCGGCCTACCTCAAGGCCGTCTTCCCGAAGGCCGTGGCCAAGGAATTCACGGACGTCGCCGCCGCCGAGGGCGCGCTCAAGCGGGGCGAGACCGACTACCTGTTCGCGGACGGGCTGAACCTCGCCCTCTGGGTTGGCGGCGCCGAATCGGGCCAGTGCTGCGCGATGACCGGCGGCGACTACCTGGAGAACCGCTATTTCGGCGAGGGCATCGGCTTCGTCACCAGGCCGGAGGACGCCGCCCTCTCGCGCGCCCTCGACGACGCCCTGCAGCGGGTCTGGGACGACGGAAAATATGCGGAGCTGTACCTGCGGTTCTTTCCGGTCAGCCCGTTCTGAGGCGCGCGGATTGCGGTAGATAGGTGAGTGCTCCGTCGCAGGCCTCTATGCGACGGCGTGCCGGTGCGGGCGGGCCATGACGCTGCTGACGGATATCATCACCGCGCGGACGAAGGATCGCCACCAGCGCGCGGAGCGGTGCGCCGCGCGCATCCTAGACCAGCTCGGGGCCCTGGACATCGACGCCTCGGTGATCGGCTCCCTCGCCACGGGTCGTTTCGGACTGCACTCGGACATCGACATCCTGATCCGCAGCCCGGTCGATCCTAGCGGGCGCGCGGCGGTCGAGCGCACCGTCGCCGGCATCCTGCGCGGCACCAGCCTTCCCTACGACCTGATCTTCGCCAGCGATCTCACGCCGGCCCAGCGAGAGGTGTTCGAGCATGATCTCGTCATCGCATCCGGCCTTCGCGAAGCTCGGGCCGAAGCTTGAGCGCGCCCAGCGCGAGCTCGACAACCTCGATCGGTTCCTCGCCCAGTACGACGTGTTTCCACCCGAGACGATCAACGTCTGGGGGCGCATGACGGCGACGGCCGCCGCCATCCACAACGTCTATAACGGGATCGAGGACGTCCTCCTGAGCCTCGCCAAGGACATCGACGGGTCCGTGCCGACGGGCGAGACGTCGCATCAGGACCTGCTCGACCAGATGCGCGCCGCACTCGTCGGCCTGCGACCCGCGCTTCTCGATGACGCGCTCTATGCCGCACTAACTGAACTCAAGGGCTTCAGGCACCGGGTCCGCCATCGCTACGGCTTCGATCTCGATCCGACCAAGACGGACGAAAGCCTCGCCCGCATGCGCACAACCTTCCCCGCGATCGTCGAGGCCGTCCGCCACTTGGAGCGGACAGTGAACGCACCGGACGACGGGTTCGCGTGACGACGCGATGCCGCCCACCCTCGCGTTGACCCTCCCGGCCGCTCTCCATAGTTAGGGACGCTTCGAGAACCGACAGGCGACCTCCGTCGCCGGATTTCCAGCGTGCCGCCATGTCCGCCCCGCTCCACCTCGACCCCGACCTGATCGAGGCCGCCGCCCACGCCGCCGCCTGGCCCTTCGAGGAGGCGCGCAAGCTGTTGGCGAGGATCGAGCGCCGACCCAAGCACGAAGTGCTGTTCGAGACCGGCTACGGCCCGTCCGGCCTGCCACATATCGGCACCTTCGGCGAGGTGGCGCGCACCTCGATGGTGCGCCACGCCTTCCGCGTGCTGACGAAGGACGCGGTGCCGACCCGGCTCATCGCCTTCTCGGACGACCTCGACGGCCTGCGCAAGGTGCCGGACAACGTGCCGAACCGCGAGATGCTGCGGGACGCGCTCAACCTGCCGCTGACCAAGGTGCCCGATCCGTTCGGCACCCACGACAGCTTCGGCGCGCACAACAACGCCGAGCTGCGCCGCTTCCTCGACGCCTTCGGCTTCGACTACGAATTCCGCTCGGCGACCGAATGCTACCGCTCGGGCGTGTTCGACGCGACGCTGCTGCTGGTGGCCGAGCGCTACCAGGCGGTGATGGACATCATGCTGCCGTCGCTCCGCGCCGAGCGCTCGGCGAGCTACTCGCCCTTCCTGCCGATCCACCCGGTGACCGGCCACGTCATGCAGGTGCCGATCGACGAGGTCCGGCCCGCCAAGGGCACGCTGGTCTGGCGCGACCCCGCCACGGGCGAGGCCTACGAGACGCCGGTGACCGGCGGCCACGCCAAGCTGCAATGGAAGCCCGACTGGGCGATGCGCTGGGTCGCGCTCGGCGTCGATTACGAGATGGCCGGCAAGGACCTGATCGACTCGGTCAAGCTCTCCGGCCAGATCGCCCGCGCGCTCGGGGCCGAGCCGCCCGAGGGCTTCAACTACGAGCTCTTCCTCGACGAGAAGGGCCAGAAGATCTCGAAGTCGAAGGGCAACGGCCTGACGATCGACGAGTGGCTCGCCTACGGCACGCCGGATTCGCTCGCGCTGTTCATGTACAACAAGCCGCGCGAGGCCAAGCGCCTGTTCTTCGACGTGATCCCGCGCCACGTCGACGAGTATCTCAACGTCCTCGACCGTTACCCGAAGCAGGACGCCAAGCTCCGCCTCGGCAACCCGGTCTGGCACCTGCACGCGGGCGCGCCGCCGACTCTCGAGACGGTGGAAGGCGGCTCCGTCAACTTCGCGATGCTCCTCAACCTCGCGGCGGTGGCCAATACCGAGGAGAAGGGCGTGCTCTGGGGCTTCATCCGTCGCTACGCGCCGGGCACCGGGCCGGAGACGCATCCCTATCTCGACCGGCTGGTCGGCCACGCGCTCGCCTATTTCCGGGACTTCGTGCGCCCGGCCAAGAGCTACCGCGAACCGACGCCGGAGGAGCGCGCGGCGCTGGAGGATCTCTCCGCCACCCTCGCCGACCAGGCCGGCTCGACCGATCCGGAGGCGCTCCAGGCCGTGGTCTACGAGGTGGGCCGGCGGCACTTCCCGGACCTCTCGGGCAAGGCCAAGAGCCCGGACGGGCGGCCCGGCGTGTCGCAGGCGTGGTTCACCACGATCTACAACGTGCTGTTCGGCGAGGCGCGCGGGCCCCGCTTCGGCTCCTTCGTCGCCCTCTACGGCGTCGCGGAGACGCGGGCCCTCATCGCCAAGGCGCTCTCGGGCGAGCTGCTCGCCGAGCACGCGGCCTTCACCGCGAGGCGCAAGGCGGCGGAGTAAGTCCGGGATCCGAGAGGGGTCACCCCTTTGGCGGGGTATCGGGGCGGAGCCCTGATCTTCGATGACCAGGGCTCCGCCCCGGCCCCGCGAGAGGGCTGCGCCCGCTCGACCCGGGCTATCGGCGCAGGGCCTCCGCGACCGCGCGGGCGAGGGCGGCAGCCTGGTTGCGGATGTCGGGCACGGCCGTGCATTCCCAGAGCGCGCCGCGGAGGAGCGGCCCCAGCGTCCAGAGCGGGGCGTCGCCGACGAGCGAGAGGTCGGGCCGCACGTCGAGGCCGATGCCGAAGGGGCCCGGCCGCACGAGGCCGCGACCGATCAGCCGGCGCAGCAGCGGGTCCGCCGTCTCGGCGACGCGGCCGATGCCGCGGGCGTCGAGGAGGCCCTGCACGGGCAGCCGCTCGCTCTCCTGCGAACCGCGAGGCCGGAATTCGACCACGGCCTCGTCCGGCCTGTCCGCGATGGCGAGGATCCGGCCCGCGCGGATCCGCAGCGTCCCCGCCGCGATCTCGGCGGCGATGGCCGCGCCCGCGGGCGGCGCGGCGCGGTGGCGGTGCACGTCCCAGAACGGCCGGAGATGGCGCAGGAAGCGCGCCCGCTCGCGCTCGGGCAGGCCGAGCCAGAGCGCGTCGGTGACCGGGCGCAGGGCGTCGATCACCCCGTGCCAGCCGATGCCGGCGGCGGCGGCCGCGGCGACCTCGCGGCGGATCCGGCCGAGGAGGCGCGTCAGCGAGGCGGAATCGGCGGGCGTGATCTCCGGCTGCGGCCAGACATCGACAGGCGCGTGCACGCTGGAGACCTGCCCGCGCCGGGAGACGGCGACGATGCGGCCGGCGAAGCCGTGACGGCGGAGCGCCAGTACCGCATCGACCATGCTGAGGCCCGTGCCGACCACCAGCACCGCGCGGTCGGGATGCAGGCGGCCGAACCCCTCCGGGCGCCAGGGATCGAGCCGGTGCCGGCTCGCCGGCTCCTCGGGGGCGGCGAGGTTGCCCATGGCCAGCACCGCGGCGGCCACGGGAAAGCGCTGGCCGCCCTCGCTCGTCAGCACGAGCCCTTCGCCCGTCGGCGCGATGTCGGTGATCGCGTCGTTGACGAGATGCAGGCGCGGCGCCGCGCCCTCCGTCACCGCCCCGGTCAGGAGTTCGGCGAGGTAGCGCCCGTAGAGGCCGCGCGCGGCGAAGGTCCCGGCCGGGCTGCGGCGCACGCCCTCGTCCGGCTCGGCGCCCGCGAGCCAGGCCTCGAAATGGCCCGGCCGGTCGGGGAAGGCGCTCATGTTCGCGGCGCGGACGTTGAGCAGGTGGTCCGGGTTCCCGGTGCCGTAGGCGCGCCCGCGGCCGAAGCGCTCGGCCCGCTCGCAGAGCAGCACCGGCCGCTCCGGCGGGAGCTGCGCGAGGAGCTGGATCGCCGCCACGGTGCCGCTGAAGCCCGCCCCGATCACGGCCACGGGCAGGGCGGAACGCGATGGCTCGGACATGGGAACGGAGGCTCGGAGATCGGCGCGGGTCGTCGCGGGCGGGCGCGGGATCATAGGCCGCGGCGGCGGTGGCCGCCATGAAACGGCCCTTCCTTCTCGACGCGCCGCGGCGAAGACCCTCGCTCGCGCGGGCGGGATGCGGGGAAGGATCTCGCCGGGCGCCCCGGACGGGGCGCTATTCGCGCTTGATCACCCGGTCGACCACGAGGTCGGACCAGAAGCCGGGGCGGAAGTCGCGCTTCAGCGCCTCGGGGTCGTAGACGGTCTCGACCCAGGTGATGAAGTCGAGGCCCTTCGCCTCGCCCTCGGCGAGGTAGCGGGCGAAGAACGCGTCGAGAATGCCGGTCTTGGCGAAGCGGAAATGTCCGTAGCGGGCCGAGAGCTGGCGCGCCGCCTCGCGCACCGGCCGGCCCTCGTGCAGGATCAGGTAGAGGGCGGCGGCAAGCCCCGCCCGGTCCGCCCCCGACTTGCAATGCATCACCGCCGGGTACTCGATGCCGGCGAAGACGTCGCGGGCGGCGAGCAGGGTCTCCTTGGCCGGCGCCTCGCGCGAGCGCAGCACGAACTCGACGAGCTTGAGGCCGTGACGCTCGCAGGCCTCGCGCTGGAGCGGCCAGGATCCGTGCTCGCGCCCGCCGCGGAGCGAGATGACGGTGCGCACGCCCTCGCGCCGGAAGCGGGCGAGCTGGTGGGGGCCGGGCTGGGCCGAGCGCCAGAGATCGCCCGCGCCGACCCGGTGGCGGTTGAGATAGGCGAGGCGGAACACCCCGTGGTCGAGGAACAGCATGTTCGCCCAGGCCATCAGCCGCGCGCCCGGGCCGGCGATCGGCCGCTCGAAGCGGGCGATGCGCGCCATGCGCCGGGCGTAGCGCGTCTCGGGCTTGAGAAAGCGGTTGAACACGGAGGCTCTTCGTCATTCCGGGCGGGGAACCGCCTCTACCAGCCGCGACGGAGCGCGGCAATTTTCGGCATCAGGCTTGCCTTGTCTTTGCCGGGATCGAGACTGAACCTTGCGGCCCGCGGCGCCGTTGTCCGCCGGCAGCATCAACGGGAAAGGGCCCGGCCATGAGCACGCGCAGCACCACGAGCATCCGTCGGGCCCGCGACGGCGATGTCGAGGGCCTGTCGCAGGTGTTCGATGCGGCGTGGCGCGAGGCCTATCGCGGCATCATCCCGGGGGTGGCCCTGGAGCGGATGATCGTGCAGCGCGACCGGGCCTGGTGGCGCGGCGCCTTGCGCCGGGGCCGGCCGGTCGCCGTGGTGGAGACGGGCGACGCCGTGGTGGGCTACGCCACCTACGGCCGCGCCCGCAGCCGCAGCATCGGCACCGAGGGCGAGGTCGACGAGCTCTACCTCCTGCCGGAATACCAGGGCCTCGGCCTCGGCCGGCGCCTGTTCCGCGCCGTGCGCAACGATCTCGGCGACCACGGGCTGACCCGGGTCGGCGCCTGGGCGCTGGAGGACAACCACCGCGCCGCGGGCTTCTACGAGGGTCTCGGCGGCCGGGCCGGGCCGCGCGTCCTCGACCGGGTGGGCGGCGTCTCCCTGGCGAAGGTGGGCTACGTGTTCACCTGATCCTCGGGGTTGACGCTCCCGCGCGATCGTCGCGGGACCTGCCTTATGGGCAATTTGATATTCACGGCGTCGGCTTTACAGAGAGCGCCGAAGGGCTCGCTCGACGGTGGGCCGGGAGACGACACCCATGAACATCGACGCCATCTCGGTCGGCAAGAACCCGCCTCACGACGTCAACGTGATCATCGAGGTGCCGCTCGGCGGCGAGCCGATCAAGTACGAGATGGACAAGGAGGCCGGCACGCTGGTCGTGGACCGGTTCCTCTACACGCCGATGTTCTATCCGGGGAATTACGGCTTCATCCCGCACACGCTCTCGGGCGACGGTGACCCGTGCGACGTGCTGGTGGCCAACACCCGCGCCATCGTGCCGGGCGCGATCATCAGCGTGCGCCCCGTGGGCGTGCTGGTGATGCAGGACGACGGCGGCGAGGATGAGAAGATCATCGCCGTGCCCTCGCGCAAGCTGACCCAGCGCTACAACCGGGTCGAGAACTACACCGACCTGCCCGAGATCACGATCAGCCAGATCCAGCACTTCTTCGAGCACTACAAGGACCTGGAGCCCGGCAAGTGGGTCAAGATCGTCCGCTGGGGCGACAGGGCCGAGGCCGAGCGCCTGATCCTTGAGGGCATCGAGCGCGCCAAGGCGCAGAAGTAGTCCTGAAGGACGCCGGGGCGCTGCCCCGGCACCCTGCCCAAGAGACCTCGCCCAAGCGACCCCGCCCAAGGGACACAGTCCCTTGGGAAGCCCCGTTATAGGGGCTCGCCGCGCAGAAGGCGGGGGCCGCGGCTCGCGGCGGCCTCGCCGGCGAAGAAGCGCTTTAGCCCCGGCAACCGGTCGACCATCCCGAGGCCGAGGTCGCGGGCGAGGCGCACGGTCAGGCTGTCGTTCGAGAACAGCCGGTTGAGCCCGTCGGTGGCTGCCGCCATCGCCACCGTGTCGAAGCGGCGGGCGCGCTCGTAATCCGCCAGCACATCCGGGCCGCCCGGGTCGAGCCCGAGGCGCAACGCCTCCGTCACCGCCTCCGCCAGGGCCGCCGCGTCGGCGAGGCCGAGATTGAGCCCCTGGCCGGCGAGTGGATGGATCACGTGCGCGGCATCCCCTAAGAGCGCCAGCCGCTCGGCGCGGAAGCGCCGCGCCACGCCGAGGGCCAGCGGATGCGCGCTCGGGCCGTCCTCCAGCGCGATGCGACCGAGTTCCGGCGTGAAGCGGCGCTCGATCTCGGCGAGCACGTCCTGCGCATCCCCGCCGAGGAGCGCCGGCACGTCGGCCGCCCGCTCCGTCCAGACGATCGAGGACCGGTGCCCCAGCCGGCCGCCATCGGCGAGCGGCAGCACCGCAAAGGGCCCGCTCGGCAGGAAGTGCTGGAAGGCGCGGCCCCCGTGCGGGCGCTCGTGCGAGAGCGTGGCGACGATGCCCGATTGCGGGTAGGCACGGCCGACCCAGCCGATCCCGGCCGCCTCGCGCAGGCGCGAGCGCGCCCCGTCCGCCGCGACGAGGAGGCTCGCCCGCAGGGCGCGCCCGTCACCGAGTTCCACCGCGACCGCGCCGGCCTCCACGGGCGCGCGGCGGATCCCCTCCGGAACTAGATCGACCTCGGCCGCGCGGCAGGCGGAGAGCAGGGCGGCGGCCAGCGGCTCGGCCTCGACCATGTGGGCGAGGGGCTCGCCCGGCTCCCGGTCCGCCTCCGCACCGAAGGTGAGGAAGGCCGGGCGCACCGGATCGGCGAGGCGGCTGTCGCTGATCACCATCTCGGTGACCGCCTGCGCGCCGGGCCCGAGCTCCGTCCAGATGCCGAGGCACTCCAGCATGCGGCGGCCGCCGGCCGCCACCGCGTAGGCGCGGCCCCGGTGCCGGACGGCCCCGGCCTTCAGCGCCGGATCGCAGACCGTGACGGCGAGCGCCGGCCCGTGCGCCCGCTTCAGGGCGAGGGCGAGGGTCAGGCCGGCGAGGCCGGCTCCGGCCACGACGAGGCTGCGGCCGCGGCGCGTCCCGGGGCTTGCCGCCGTCGATCCTGTCATCACGAGCCCTCGGTGGTCCGCCTCGCGGGGGGAGGTGGGGCGCCCGGCCGGTCCGGGCAATGCGGCATGGATTGCCAAGCCGCGGGCCTTATGTCGAATCGCGCGAGCCGGGGGCATCCGGACACAGCAGCAGGACCATGACCGACATCCTCGCCGAACTCCTCGACATCCTCGACCTCGAGCGCCTGGAGGAGGACCTGTTCCGCGGCGTGAGCCCGAAGGTGAGCTGGCCCCGGGTGTTCGGGGGCCAGGTGGTGGCGCAGGCTCTGGTGACCGCGACCCGCACCGTGCCGCCGAGCCGGCCGCCGCACTCGCTGCACGCCTACTTCCTCCTCGGCGGCGACCCGAAGGCGCCGATCGTCTACGAGGTCGAGCGCATCCGCGACGGCGGCAGCTTCACCACGCGCCGGGTCAAGGCGATCCAGCACGGCCGGGCGATCTTCGCCACCTCGATCTCCTTCCACGCGGAGGAGGAAGGCTACGCCCACCAAACCTCGATGCCGCAGGCCCCGGACCCGGATTCGCTGCCCAGCGTGAAGTCCCTGATCGCCAAGGGCATCCCCAACCTGCCGCCCGCGATCAGCGGCTACTTCGCCCGCGAGCGGCCGATCGAGCTGAAGCCGGTGGACCTGCGCCGCTACCTCGAGCCCGGCCCGGCCGAGCCCCATTGCAACGTCTGGCTGCGGGCGGTGGCGCGCCTGCCGGACGATCCGGCGATCCATCAGGCCGTGCTCGCCTACGCCTCCGACATGACGCTGCTCGACGCCTCGCTGATCGCGCATGGGCGCTCGGTCTTCGATCCCGAGATCCAGTCGGCGAGCCTCGACCACGCGCTCTGGTTCCACCGGCCGTTCCGGGCCGATTCCTGGCTGCTCTACGCCCAGGACAGCCCGTTCTCCGGAGGCGCCCGCGGCTTCTCCCGCGGCCAGATCTTCGACCGGGACGGGGCGCTGGTCGCGTCGGTGGCGCAGGAAGGCCTGATCCGGCCGCGGACGCGCTGACGCGGCGCCAATGAGCAAAACCTGCTTCCGAACGCACCAATCTGCATAAAATGCAGGCAAAAGCTTGGCCATAAGCCAGGCATCTCGCGGGTGCGAACGTCTAAAGCATGGGCAGATCAGCGTAATCCCGAAACGTTCCGGCCCGCGGCGTCAAGACCCGGTCATGGCATAGTCCTTGAATGAGCCCGCGCCGAACGCGGGGCCATTCCGGCTCGCCGCGGGCAACCCGGACCGGGTCGCCGCGCCCGTGACGGCGCAGGCCCCGGTTCCAACCGGAAACAGGGGGCACGGCCCATGAAGATCGTGATGGCCATCATCAAGCCGTTCAAGCTGGAAGAGGTGCGCGACGCCCTCACCGGCATCGGCGTGCACGGCCTGACGGTGACCGAGGTCAAGGGCTACGGCCGGCAGAAGGGCCATACGGAGATCTACCGCGGCGCCGAGTACGCCGTGAGCTTCCTGCCCAAGCTGAAGATCGAGGTGGCGGTGCCCTCCGACCTGACCTCGAGCGTGATCGACGCCATCGCGGGCGCGGCGCGCACCGGCCAGATCGGCGACGGCAAGATCTTCGTGATGCCGCTGGAGAAGGCGGTCCGCATCCGCACCGGCGAGACCGACGCCGACGCCCTCTGAGCCCTCCGGCCCAGACCCTTTCCTTTCACCACCGACAAACGCGACCGGGAGTCTCGTGTCCATGAAACTTCGCAATGCCCTCGCGCTCGGGCTGGGAGGAGCGGCGCTCGCCCTCCTCCTGATCGAGCCCTCACTCGCGCAGACGCCGGCCCCCGAAGCCGCGCCGGCAGCGCCCGTCCCGAACAAGGGCGACACCTCCTGGATGCTGATCTCGTCGGCCCTGGTGCTGATGATGTCTGTGCCGGGCCTGGCGCTGTTCTACGGCGGCCTCGTGCGCACCAAGAACATGCTCTCGGTGCTGACCCAGATCTTCGCCATCGTCTCGATCGCCTGCCTGCTGTGGGTGTTCTTCGGCTACAGCCTCGCCTTCACCAACGGCGGCGGGCTCAACGACTTCGTCGGCGGCCTCTCGAAGGCCTTCCTCAAGGGCGTCGATGCCAACTCGACCGTGGCGACCTTCTCCAACGGCGTCGTGATCCCCGAATACGTCTACATCTGCTTCCAGATGACGTTCGCGATGATCACCCCGGCCCTCATCGTCGGCGCCTTCGCCGAGCGGATGAAGTTCTCGGCGCTCGTGGTGTTCACCATCCTGTGGGTCACGCTGATCTACTTCCCGATGGCGCACATGGTCTGGTACTGGGGCGGCCCGGACGCCGTCGGCAACGCCGCCAAGGCGCTCGCCGCCGCGACCGACGAGGCCTCCAAGAAGGCCGCGCAGGACGCCCTCGACGCCGTCAACGCCGATGCGGGCATGCTCTTCAAGTGGGGCGCCCTCGACTTCGCGGGCGGCACCGTGGTCCACATCAACGCGGGCATCGCCGGCTTCGTCGGCTGCCTGATGCTCGGCAAGCGCATCGGCTACGGCCGTGACCTGCTCGCCCCGCACTCGCTGACCATGACCATGATCGGCGCCTCGCTGCTCTGGGTCGGCTGGTTCGGCTTCAATGCCGGCTCCAACCTCGAGTCGAACGGCACCGCCGCCCTGGCGATGATCAACACCTTCGTCGCCACCGCTGCCGCGGCCGTCTCCTGGCTGTTCGTGGAATGGGCGCTCAAGGGCAAGCCCTCGCTGCTCGGCATGCTGTCGGGCGCCATCGCCGGCCTCGTCGCCGTCACCCCGGCCGCGGGCTTCGCCGGCCCGATGGGCTCCATCGTGCTCGGCCTGGTCGCCGGCGCGGTCTGCTTCGTGATGTGCTCCACCGTGAAGAACGCCCTCGGCTACGACGACTCGCTCGACGTGTTCGGCGTGCACTGCATCGGCGGCATCATCGGCGCGCTGGCCACCGGCATCCTGGTGAGCCCGGCTCTCGGCGGCGTCGGCCTGCCGGACTACACCACGAAGCCGGGCGAGCTCGTCGTCGGCCCCTACGACCTCGCCACGCAGCTCATTGCGCAGGGCAAGGCCGTCGGCTTCACCCTGCTCTGGTCGGGCATCGGCTCGGCGATCCTCTACAAGCTGATCGACGTGACGATCGGCCTGCGCGTCACGCAGGAGGAGGAGCGCGAGGGCCTCGACATCGCCGATCACGGCGAGCGCGCCTACAACTACTGACCGCCCCACACCTGGATCAGCGATCACAGGAGGCCCCGGCTCGCGAGAGCCGGGGCCTTCCTGCATTTCGGACCGGACGAATCAGGTCTCGGCGGCGGCGATGCTGTCCCGTCGCATCACGCGGCCGGGAAACGACTATGCAGACCTATGGTCCGATGCGGCGAAGTCCGGGATTAACCCTTTCTTCACGATGCTCGACCCTGCGGCCTCGCAGGAATGTGACCTGGCCGCAACATCGCTGCGCCATCGCGGCTTCGCACCTGCGAATGCCTCTCAAGTAGGCAATTGCTCGCAGTTTGGTTTTGCTCTGCTAGGCCCAAACCGGCAACCTTGTCTGCATAGACAAAAAAGCCAGGGGCTCGAGACCATGACTTCCAAACTGTTCCTGCAGAGTGCGACGGCGATGGCCGCGGTTCTGCTCTGTCTCGGACAGGCTCAGGCCGCCGATATGCCGGTTCCGGCGCCCGCCCCGGCCGCGACGGGCCCCTGCAAGGTCGCGATCACCTTCCCCGCCTTCGGCGGCATCATCAAGCAGAACCCGGATCCGGCCTGCTTCCAGACCGGCATCGGCGAGATCTATGTCGGCGGCGCGGTGACCGGCTACGCCTACAATTACAGCGAGCGCCTGCCGGCCTTCTACACGCCCGTCGTGCCGGGCCAGCGCGACGACCGCGTCGGCCGCGTCGACTTCTCGAACGTGCAGGCCTTCATCCAGAAGGCCGACGGCCCGCTGCAATTCTACGTGCAAACCGGCCTGTACTCCATCCCGGCCCTCGGCTTCCCGACCTTCAGCGCCGTCGACCAGACCAACCTGCTCTTCGGCCCGCTCCCGGTCGTGTTCGGCAAGTGGCAGATCAACGACGAGTGGTCGGTCCAGGGCGGCCGCATGCCGACCAATATCGGCTCCGAGCTGGCCTTCACCTTCCAGAACCTGAACATCTCGCGCGGCCTGCTGTTCAACCAGGAGAACATCGTCAACCAGGGGGTGCAGATCAATTACTCCAGCGGCCCGCTCTCCGCCTCGGTCGCGGTGACCGACGGCTTCTACTCGGGTGAGCTGAACTGGGTCACTGGCGCGGTGGTCTACAAGCTGGACGACGCCAACACGATCGGCATCAACGGCGGCACGCACTTCTCGAGCTACAACAACGTCAGCCAGCCGAACCGCTTCTACTACGCCACCCCGCTGACCCTGCAGAACAGCAGCATCGTCAGCGCGAACTACACCTACGCGGCCGGCCCCTGGATCGTGACGCCCTACATCCAGTACACCAATGTCGAGCGGAACAACGTGCTCGGCCTCGTCGGCGCCGAGACCTTCGGCGGCGCGCTGCTGGCGAGCTACGCCTTCACCGACAACTTCGCGCTGGCCGGCCGCTTCGAGTACATCACCCAGAGCGGCAGCCGCTTCAACCCGTTCGGCCAGACCAACGTGCTCTACGGTGCCGGCAGCTCGGCCTACTCGTTCACGGTCACGCCGACCTTCACCTGGGACCGCTACTTCATCCGCGGCGAGTACTCGCATGTCGAGCTCGTCGACTTCACGGCCGGCCTGGGCTTCGGTCCCGCCGGTACGCGCGGCAGCCAGGACCGCTACATGGTCGAGACCGGCTTCACCTTCTGAGGCCGGAACGGGCATCCCGGCGACGGGATGCCCCAGCACGAAAGGGGCGGCCGCGATCCTCGCGGGCCGCCCCTTTCGCGTCTCGTTCCGGGAGTCGAGAGGGGGCACCCCTCTCGCGGGTCCAGGGCGGAGCCTTGGGAAACCTCGGGGCTCCGCCCCGAGACCCCGCCAAAGGGATGATCCCTTTGGAATCTCAGGATCAGAACCGGACGGGGCGCACGCGCTTCACCTGGGGGATCGCGGCGATCTTCGCGAGCACGGATTCGTCCACGGGGCCGTCCACCGCCACGAAGGCGATGGCGTTGCCGCCCTCCTCGTCGCGGCCGAGATTGAACGTGCCGACATTGACGCCGGCCTCGCCGAGCACCGTGCCGAACCGGCCGATGAAGCCCGGGCGGTCGTGGTTGCGCACGTAGAGCATGTGGGCCGAGAAGGGCGCCTCGATCTCGATGCCGCGGATCTCGACCACGCGCGGCTTGCCGTCGTGGAACACGGTGCCGGCGGCGTCGCGCGGCATGTCTTCGGCATCGACCACGATGCGGACCACCGATTCGAAGTTGCCGAGGCCGCCCTCGCGCTTGATCTCGTCCACGACGATGCCGCGCTCGCGGGCGATGGCCGGCGCCGAGACCATGTTGATCTCGGAGAGGAAGGGCCGCATCACCCCGGTCACCGCCGCGGCGGTCAGCGCGCGCGTGTTCATGCCCGCCACCTGCCCCTCGTAGGTGATGCGGATGCCCTTCACCGGTGCGTCGGTGAGCTGCCCGAGGAAGGAGCCGAGCTGCTCGCAGAGCGCCACGAAGGGCCGCAGCCGCGGCGCCTCCTCGGCGCTGATCGAGGGCACGTTGACGGCGTTGCGCACGGCGCCGGTGGCGAGATAGTCCGCCATCTGCTCGGCCACCTGCAGCGCCACCTTCTCCTGCGCCTCCGCGGTCGAGGCGCCGAGATGCGGCGTGCAGACGACGTTCGGGTGGCCGAAGAGCGGGTTCTCGTGGGCCGGCTCCACGGCAAAGACGTCGAGCGCCGCCCCCGCCACCTGACCGGACTCGAGGGCCGCGCGGAGCGCGACCTCGTCCACCAGGCCGCCGCGGGCACAGTTGACGATGCGCACGCCGCGCTTCGTCCGCGCCAGCGCCTCCGCCGAGAGGATGTTGCGGGTCTTGTCGGTGAGCGGCACGTGCAGGGTGATGATGTCGGCCCGCGCGAGCAACTCGTCGAGCTCCACCTTCTCGATGCCGATCTCGACGGCTCGCTCCGGGCTGAGGAAGGGGTCGTAGGCGATCACCCTCAGCTTGAGGCCGATGGCCCGGTCGGCGACGATCGCGCCGATATTGCCGCAGCCGACCACGCCGAGGGTCTTGCCCGTCAGCTCGATGCCGAGGAAGCGGTTCTTCTCCCAGCGCCCGGCTTGCGTCGAGGCGTCGGCCTGCGGGATCTGGCGGGCCAGCGCGAAGATCAGCGCCACCGCGTGCTCGGCCGTGGTGACGGCGTTGCCGTGGGGCGTGTTCATCACGATCACGCCGCGGGCAGTGGCGGCGGCCACGTCCACGTTGTCGACGCCGATCCCGGCGCGGCCGACCACGCGCAGGCGCTCGGCGACAGCGAGCAGCTTCGGCGTCACCCGGGTGGTCGAGCGGATCGCGAGGCCGTCGTAGCGGCCGATGATCTCGGCGAGGGCGTCCTTGTCCCTGCCGAGGTCGGGGCGGAAATCGGTGTCGATGCCGCGATCGCGGAAGATCTGGACGGCGGCGTCCGACAGGGCGTCGGAGATCAGGACCTTGGGGGCGGGCATCGGCGGCCTCGGGCTCGGCAGCGAGACGCGGGGCGCGCGCATAGCATCGGCCAGCCCGGCCGGGGCGCACCGGTCACGGAACGAAGGGGAGCGCCGCACGCAGCGCGGCGCGGGTTTCGACGGTGTCGCAGGCGAGCCGGCCCGGACGGGCCGCGCCGGCTCGGCGAAGGCGGGTCAGGCGGCCTGGGCGAGTTTCGCCTTCTCCTGGGCGAAGGCCCAGTCGAGCCACGGGGTGAGCGCCTGGAGGTCGGCGGCCTCGACGGTGGCGCCGCACCAGATACGCAGGCCGGCCGGCGCGTCGCGATAGGCGCCGATATCGAGGGCGACGCCCTCGGCCTCGAGCCGCTCGACGATGCCGGAGGCCACCGCCGCCACCGCCGCGTCGCCCCGGGCGAGCACGTCCGGATCCGTGATCACGAGGCAGACGCCCGTGTTCGAGTAGGTGGCCGGATCGGCGGCGAGATGCCCGATCCAGGGGGTGCGGGCGACCCAATCGTGGATCACCTTCGCATTGGCGTCGGCCCGCCCGTGCAGGGCGTCGAGGCCGCCGAGGCCCTGCGCCCAGGTCAGCGTGTCGATGTAGTCCTCGACCGCGAGCATGGAGGGCGTGTTGATGGTGTCGCCCTTGAAGATGCCCTCGATGAGCTTGCCGCCCTTCGTCAGGCGGAACACCTTCGGCACCGGCCAGGCGGGCGTGTTGCTCTCCAGGCGCGCCACGGCGCGGGGCGAGAGGACCAGCATGCCGTGCGCGGCCTCGCCGCCCATCACCTTCTGCCAGGAGAAGGTGACGACATCGAGCTTGTCCCAGGCCAGCGGCTGCGCGAAGGCGGCCGAGGTGGCATCGCAGATCGTGATGCCCTCGCGGTCGGCCGCGATCCAGTCGCCGTTCGGCACCTTCACGCCGGCGGCGGTGCCGTTCCAGGTGAAGACGACGTCGTTGTGCTGGGTGTCGATGGCCGAGAGATCCGGCAGCACGCCGTAGGGGGCCTTGTGGACCCGGGGGCTGATCTTCAGCTCCTTCAGCGCATCGGTGACCCATTCGAGGCCGAACGCCTCCCAGGCCGCGACCTCGACGGTCTTCGGGCCGAGCATGGTCCACATGGCCATCTCGACGGCACCGGTATCGGAGGCCGGCACGATGCCGATGCGGTAATCGTCCGGCACGCGCAGCATCGTGCGGGTGAGGTCGATGGCCTGTTTCAGCTTGGCCTTGCCGAGAGCCGAGCGGTGCGAGCGGCCGAGTGCCGCGTCACGCAGGGCTTCGAGGTTCCAGCCGGGGCGCTTAGCGCAAGGGCCGGACGAGAAATGGGGCACGCGGGGGCGCGCGTTGGGGCGGTCATACATCTCTGCGGATCCATCCTTCCAGATGGGCGCTCCTCGTTGGGGAGGAGTGTCCCGCCGCTGCCCATGCGCTCAAGTGCGCCCGCACGCAAGGGGCTTGAGCGCAACAGCGCGTGAGGTCAGGCCGCGCCCTTCTCCACATAGGCGCGCAGCACCGCGTTGACGCGGCTCTGCCAGCCCTCGCCGGAAGCACGCAGCTTCTCCAGCACGTCCGCATCGATGCGGATCGAGATCGCCTCCTTGGTGCGCGCCGGCCCGCGCTTGCGGATCGCGGCGGCCATCTCGGGGAAGACCTCGGCGAAGGGCCGGGCGGCGCGGACATCCGCTTCGGTCCATTCGGGATTGTCGGAGACCGCGTCCCAATCCTCGCGGGTATAGCCGCGGCCTTCCTTGAAACCGGATCCCGTCATGGGATGACCCTCCGTTCGTCGGATCGCGCGGGACGCATGCTGACGATCGAGATCGCCTCCTGCCCGAGGGGCCGGAACAGGACCGCGATCGGACGGCCGTCATGCGTTTCGAGGGCGAGCAGACGCCGCGAGTGGCTCGGCCGGACGACGGCCGACAGGAAGAAGCCGAGATCGAGCGCGGCGAAATCCAACCCGTGCTTGTCGAGGTCGGCCAAGCGCTTCGGCTCGTCCCAGACGATCTCGATGAGTCGCGTATATACAAGTTTGGGCGGCGTGTTTCAACGAGGCCGCACGGCCGGTCTCAGCTCTCCCGCCCCCGCGCGGCGATCAGATCCGGTCGCCGCTCGGCGGTGAGGCGCTCGGCCTCGGCCCGGCGCCAGCGGGCGATGGCGCCGTGGTTGCCGCCGTTCAGCACCTCGGGAATGGCGCGGCCCTCCCATTCGCGGGGCCGGGTGTAGTGCGGATATTCGAGGAGGCCGCCCTCGAAGCTCTCCTCCTCGCCCGAGGCCATCTTGCCCATCGTGCCGGGCAGAAGCCGCACGCAGGCATCGAGCAGGACGAGGGCCGCCATCTCGCCGCCGGAGAGCACGTAGTCGCCGATCGAGACCTCCTCCAGGCCGCGGGCCGCGATCACGCGCTCGTCCACGCCCTCGAACCGGCCGCAGACCGCGATCAGGCCGGGGCCTTCGGCGAGGGCGCGGACCCGGCCCTGCGTGAGCGGCCGGCCGCGGGGGGACATGAGCAGGCGCGGGCGGGGATCGTCGGCGGGGGCCGCCGCGTCGATCGCCGCGGCCAGCACGTCGCAGCGCAGCACCATGCCGGCGCCCCCGCCCGCGGGCGTGTCGTCCACGCTGCGGTGGCGGCCGATGCCGTGCGCGCGGATGTTGCGGGCCTCCAGATCCCAGGCGCCGCGCGCCAGCGCGTCCCCGGAGAGCGAGAGGCCGAGCGGCCCGGGGAACATCTCGGGATAGAGGGTGAGGACCGTGGCGCGCCACGGAACCGGGTCGGTCGTCATACCGGCGGTGATGGCCTCGCCCCGCACGCGGGTCAATTGCAGTGGCCGGAGCGCGCTCCGCCGAAGTGGATACCGGTTCGGCGTAAGAGCGCGCGTCGAAACAAGCAGGCGGGGCCGGTGCCGATTGCAATGCGATCGGCATCGGCTCCAGTCGCGGCGTTCACCGAATCCTAGCGCCGCCCCGGCAGTCTCGCCCGGCCCCGGGCCGTCGCGATCCGGGCGCGTCCCGGGAGCGCACCATGATCCTCGGCCTCTGGCTCGACCAGCCGCTCTGGCTGATGTTCGGCACGGTCGCCCTGCTGTTCGGGGCGGTGAGCGCGCTGCTCTGCGCGCTGACCTGGGCCGCGCCCACGCGCCCGCTGATGCAATGGCTCGGGACCGGCCTCGTGCCGACCTACTTCACCGCGATCTCCATGCTGCTCGCGCTGATGACCGGCTTCGTCGCCAACGACGCCTGGGAGCGGCAGCGCCAAGCCGCGAAGGTGGTGCAGACCGAGCGGGCCAACGCCCTCGCGATCCGCGACCTCAGCCTCGCCACGGTCTCGGACATGGCGCCGATCCGCAAGGCGCTCTCCGACTATCTCGAAGGCGTGGTCGGGGACGAGTGGGCCCGCATGCGGGAGGGTGCGTCCTCCCCGGCCGCCGGCGCGGCGCTCGGGCGCCTGCTGCAGACGGTGTCCGATCCGAGGATCGGCACCGAGGGGGGCGCAGCCGCCCACGCCGCCCTGCTCGACGCGGCGATGGCGCTGCGCGCCGCCCGCGGCGAGCGCCTCGCCCTCAGCGATGCGCAGGGGGACGAGACCAAGTGGCTGACGCTCCTCGTGCTCGCCGGCCTCACCCTCGTCGCGATCGCGCTGGTCCATCTCGACAGGCCGGGGGCGCAGGCCACGGCGCTGACCTTGTTCTCGGTCGCGGTGGTGACGACCCTCGGCCTGATCGCCGTGCACGAGCGCCCCTTCGACGGGCCGCTCGCCCTCAGCCCCGAGCCGCTGCGGATCGCCCGGGCGGGGATCCCGCCGCAACCATGAGGGAGGTGCTCCATCTCATTGATCGAGCCGCATTTTCTTTCGCGGAACCGGTATCCACTTCCGCGGAAAATGCTCTAGCCCGGATCGTCGGCCGGCTTCTCGCCCGGCGCCGCGAAGAAATCCTCGGGCAGCACCGCGACGATGCGGCGATTGGCGAGGTCGAGGCCCGGCACCGTGGCCTTGGTGAAGGGCAGGAGGGCGGTCGCACCGCCCTGCGCGGGCCGGATCTCCAAGAGGTCGCCGCCGCCGTAGTTCGGCACCGTGACGACGCTGCCGAGCACGGTGCCGGCCTCGTCCACCACGCTCACCCCGATCAGATCGGTGAGGTAGAACTCGTCCTCCTCCGGCTCGCTCAAGGCGGCGCGGGGAATCGAGAGGGTGACGCGGTTAAGGGCTTCCGCCCGGGTGCGGTCGTCGATGCCCTTCACCCGCACCAGCAGGATGTCGGGTGCGGCGCCGGGGGCGGGGCGCACGTCGAGCAGTTCGAGGCTGCGCCCGTCCGAGGCGCGCAAGGCGCCGTAGCCCGCGATCGCCTGCGGCTCGCCGGTATGGGATTTGAGGCGGACCTCGCCGTGCAGCCCGTGCGGGCGCCCGAACTCACCGAGCAGCACGAGGCCCGGATCGGGCGGCGCCGGCTTCGGGGGAGGGCCCTTGCGGGCCGTGGTCACCGCGGCCGGATCGAGCCGGCCGGTGCGCCGCGCGCCATCGCCGTGAGAGGAGGGTCCGGGACGACGGGCCATGCGGGGCGGCAAGTCCTTGTGCAGCTCTCCTCCCCCTTGCGGGGAGGAGCCGGAGGTGGGGGTGGTGCAGGATGGCGCGTCACGGTGCCATCTGCACCACCCCCACCCCTCTATCCCCGCCCCGCAAGGGGGAGGGGAGATCCGAGCAGCTTACGCCGCAGCGTCTTCGGCCGGGGCGGCGGCCTTCTCGGCGCGCTTGGCGGCGCGCTCCTTGGACTTGTCGCCCGGCTCGGCCTTCTGCGGGTTGTTGCGGGCGGGGCGCTTGGCGAGGCCGGCCGCGTCGAGGAAGCGCAGCACGCGGTCGGTGGGCTGGGCGCCCTTGGCGAGCCAGGACTGCAGCTTCTCGGTGTCGAGCACGATGCGGGCCGGATCGTCCTTGGCCTTCATCGGGTCGTAGGCGCCGACCTTCTCAATGAAGCGGCCGTCGCGCGGGGCGCGGGCGTCGGCGACGACGATGCGGTAGTAGGGGCGCTTCTTGGCGCCGCCGCGGGTGAGACGGATCTTGAGGGACATTTCTTACTCCTGATGCTTTGAAATCAAAAACATAATGCAAGTCGAGAGACCGGATCGGAACGATCAGCCGCTCACGGATCCCGTCGTTCTACTTCTTCTTTCCGAACGCGAGACCGCCGAGACCGGGCAGCCCCGGCATCTTCGGCCCGCCGAGTCCCGGAAGACCCGGCATCTTTCCGCCACCCAAGCCGGGCGGCATCGGCGGCAGCTTGCCGCCGAACTGCTTCTCCAGAGCCGCGATCTGCTCCGGCGTCGGCTCGGGCATCCCGGGCGGGAGGCCGGGCATGCCGCCGCCCATGCCGCCGCCGCCCAGGCCGAACATGCTGCCGAGCGCCTGGCCGATGCCGCGCTTGCCCGAGCCCATGGCCTTCATCAGGTCGGCCATGGTCCGGTGCATCTTGAGGAGCTTGTTGATCTCCTCGACCTTCACGCCGGAGCCCGCCGCGATGCGCTTCTTGCGGCTGTTCTTCAGCAGATCGGGATTCTTGCGCTCCTGCGGCGTCATCGAGGAGATGATCGCCCGCTGGCGCTTGAACATCTTCTCGTCGAGGTTGGCGCCCTCGACCTGCTTCTTGATCTGGCCCATGCCGGGCAGCATGCCCATCAGGCCGCCGATGCCGCCCATCTTCTCCATCTGGGCGAGCTGCATGGACAGGTCCTCGAGGTCGAACTTGCCCCTGCGCATCTTCTCGGCGGTGCGCATCGCCTGCTCGGCATCGATGGTCTCCGCCGCCTTCTCGACGAGGGAGACGATGTCGCCCATGCCGAGGATGCGGTTGGCCACGCGCGAGGGGTGGAACTCCTCCAGCGCGTCGACCTTCTCGCCGACGCCGACGAGCTTGATCGGCTTGCCGGTGACCGCCCGCATCGAGAGCGCCGCGCCGCCGCGGGAATCGCCGTCCATGCGGGTGAGCACGATGCCGGTGACGCCGAGGCGCTGGTCGAAGGCGCGGGCGGTGTTGACCGCGTCCTGGCCGGTGAGCGCGTCGGCGACGAGCAGAACCTCGTGCGGGTTGGTCGCCGCCTTCACCTCGGCGGCCTCGGCCATCAGGGCCTCGTCCACCGTGGTGCGGCCGGCGGTGTCGAGCATCACCACGTCGAAGCCGCCGAAGCGGGCGGCGTCCATGGCGCGCTTGGCGATCTGAACCGCCGACTGGCCGGCGACGATCGGCAGCGACTCGACGCCCACCTGCTGGGCGAGCACGGCGAGCTGCTCCATCGCGGCCGGGCGCCGCGTGTCGAGGGAGGCGAGCAGGACCTTGCGCTTCTCGCGCTCGGAGAGGCGCCGGGCGATCTTGGCGGTGGTGGTGGTCTTGCCCGAACCCTGCAGGCCGACCATCAGGATCGGCACGGGGGCGGGGGCGTTGAGGTCCACCGTCTCGGCCTCGGTGCCGAGCATCGCCACGAGCTCGTCGTTGACGATCTTCACGACCATCTGGCCGGGCGTCACCGACTTGAGCACGACGGCGCCGACCGCCTTCTCGCGGACGCGGTCCGTGAAGCCGCGCACCACCTCCAGCGCCACGTCCGCTTCGAGCAGGGCCCGGCGCACCTCGCGCATGGCGGCGGTGACGTCGGCCTCGGTGAGCGCACCGCGGCGGGTGAGCCCGGAGAGGATGCCGGAGAGGCGGTCGGAGAGACCTTCGAACATGCGGCTGGGGTCCGTCCGGCTTACTGGTGCAGCCCGGCCCGCTCGACGCGGCGGGCCTGGAGGTCGGCCTCGAAGGCCTGGATCGCGCGGGCGAACTTGTCCCGGCACTCCGTGTTGCAGAAGCCGACCACGGCGCCGTTGTAGAGCGTCAGCGCGTCGGCCGAGATCGGCTTGCCCGACCAGGGGCAGGTCTCGTTGATCGCATCCGCGATGTTGAGGCTCTCAGACGGCATGGCTCGATTCCTGATACCGATCGCCAACGCCGATGGCGCCCGAGGGCGCAGACGCGCTGTCGGGCGTTGACCTCCGGCCTCATGGGACCGGTCGGCCTCTCGGAATCGACGACGAGCGTCGGTCGGGGAGCGCGGGCCGTACCCGCGGGGCGCCGGGAAGTCAAGGTCGAGGCCCACAACCAGGGGCTTCAGGGCCGCCGGGCGGGCGCAGACTTTACGGATCGTTAAGCATGTTCCTTCACGGATGGTCAGGAACCGCAAGGACTGAACGCCGATGTCGGAACCCGCCCGCCACGTCCCGCCGAGCGAGAGCGGGCACCGCTCCGCCTCAGGCTCCCTGCGCGACTGGCTCGCTGCGATGCGCATGCAGACGCAAGCGGCGGCGCCGGGCCTCGACGCCCAGCCCGAGCCGCGTCCGGCCCGGCCCGAGCCGAGCTGGAGCCCCCGGCTCGTCGAGCCGGCCCCGCCTCCGCCACGCGAGTCCGAGCCCGAGGATTCGGACATCTCGGACCTGATGGCCGAGAACCTGATGCTGCAGGCCAAGCTCCGGGTCGAGGGCGAGCGGCAGGAGGCCCTTCAGGAGCTTCTCGCCCAGGAGATCCGCAGCCTGCGCGGCCATGTGCAGCAGGAGATGGACGCCCTCCAGGCCTTCCGCGTCGAGCGCGAGCAGATCCTGGCCGAACGCGACGCCCTGCGGGGCGAGTGCGCGCGGCTCTCCGCCGAGCGGGACGCGATGCGGGCCGAGCGCGACAAGGCGGAAACCGAGCGCGACGGCCTGCGCCTGGACATCGACCGCCTGCGCGAGGACGGCGAGCTCTGGCGCGCGCGCGCCGAGGCCCTCGCCCAGCCGCTGTTCCAAACCCGGCGCTGAGCCTCCGCACGTGCGAGATCTCTGAATTCTCGCCCTGAAGACGGCTGGCCGTCTTCAGGGCGCAAGCGCGACTGCGCGTCGGCGCCCATGCGCCGGACAGCGCCGAAGCCGGCGCAGACCAAAGAAGCCCAAAAACGCCGAAGGGCCGCCCGGGAGGGCGGCCCTTCCATTGCCGAACCGCAGGTCCGGCCGAAACTGTCCCGAGATCGGGTCTCAGGCGCCCTTAGAGGCAGGCGCCGGAGGCGACGGTCCAGGTCCGGAAAGCCGAAGACTGCGGCTGATGACAATGAGACACTGGATCACCTCCTTTCGTTCGTTGCGGGAGACACGAAGGTAGGCGGCCCCTCGGCGCTTGTGAAGGGCGCCGCCTGCGCCCTCTCGCCGCAATGCAGCGAACGGGGCAGCCTGCCGGGCCGCAGGCTTCCGCGGGCCGGCGTGGGGGCGTAAGAGGGCAGCCCGATCCGAGCCCAAGGCAGCCCGCCGCACCGTGTCCGTCTCCCCGCTGCCCAGCCAACGCCCCGACGACGCCCTCGACCCGGCGGCGATGCGCCAGCCCCTGCCGGATGCGTGGTACTGCGTGGCCGAGTCGCGCGCGCTCAAGGGGAATGGCCTCACCGCGGTCGCCCTCAACGGCGAGCAGCTCGTGCTCGGCCGCGGCGCGGACGGGACGGCCTTCGCGCTGCGCGACCGCTGCCCGCACCGGGGCATGGCACTCTCCAAGGGGCCCTTCGACGGCGACACCCTGATGTGCCCGTTCCACGGCTGGCGCTTCGGCACGGACGGGCGCTGCCGCGCGGTGCCGACGCTCTCGACCCACGATGCCGCCGACTTCTCGCGCATCGCGGTGCAGCGCTTCCCCGTGCGGGAGAGCGCCGGCTTCGTCTGGGTGAACCCGAGCCTGAACGAGGACGGGCCCGTGCCGGCGATCCCCGCGCTCGATTTCGAGCCGGCGGGCTCCCTGGTGGTGGCGCTCGAGGTCGAGGCCTCCTTCGACCTGACCACCCTCAGCCTCGTCGATCCCGGCCACGTCGCCTTCGTGCACGATTCCTGGTGGTTCCGGCCCTCGAAGGAGCTGCGCGAGAAGGTGAAGACCTTCCAGCCGGTGGAGCACGGCTTCGTGATGACGAGCCACGCGACCACGAAGAGCTCGCCGGTCTACCGGCTGCTCGGCGGCGTGCCCGAGGTCGAGATCGAGTTCCGCCTGCCCGGCGTACGGCTGGAGCGGATCATGGCCGGCGCGAAGCGGGTGGCCAACTACACCTTCGCCACGCCGCTCACCGCCAACCGGACGCTGCTGACCAACGCGCTCTACTGGAGCATGCCGGCGCTCAACCTGCTGAAGCCGGTGGCGCGCCCGCTGATGCGCCAGTTCCTGACCCAGGACCAGCAGGTGCTGCAGCACGCCCAGGCCGGGCTCGACCGCAAGCCCACCATGGTGCTGCTCGGCGACGGCGACCTGCCCTCGCAATGGTATTTCCGCCTGAAGCGCGAGGCGCTGGAATCGGCCCGCGCCGGCCGCCCCTTCGTCAACCCGCTGGAGCGGCGGGAGCTGCGCTGGCGCTCATGAGGCCGGCCGGCAAGGCTTCGTTAACCATAAAAGCGTAGCCGTTGCCGGATCGACCTCCTGCGCAGCGACGTGCCGATGCCCCGCTTCTTCATCGACCTGCACGACGGGTCCCAGCCGGTGCACGACGATGTGGGCTTCGAGCTGCCGGACCTCGCCGCCGCGCGCGGCAAGGTGACCCGCATCATGGGCGCGATCGCGCAGGACCTTCAGCCGGATCTGGAGCGCCAGGACTACGTCGCCTGCGTGCGCGACGACGGCGGCAAGGTCGTGTACCGCGCGCGGATGTCGCTGGTGGCGGAGGCGGTGGAGTAGGGCGCCCGCCGCACCATCGCGGATCCCGCGCTTGACGGTGGCGCGCGGCTCGCCATCTCCCAGGCCATGAAACGGCGAAGCCTGCTCACGGTCGCGAGCGCGGCCACGGTGATGACGCTCGGCGGCGTCGGCTACGCCGCGCATCGGCGCTCCCGCAACCCCTATTACCAGGGCCCGAAGAGCGACCATTTCGACGGCCTGCGCTTCCACAGCCCGGAGCAGGCGGCCGACAAGGACCTCGCCGACGTGATCCGCTGGCAGCTCGCGCGCAAGGGCGAGGCCTGGCCGGCGCAGTTCCCGAGCCCCTTCCCGCCGGACCGGCCGCCCGAGCGCGTGCCGGGCCTGCGCGTCGTGCTGATCGGCCATGCGAGCTATCTCGTGCAGGTGGCGGGCCGCAACATCCTGATCGACCCGGTCTTCGCCAAGCGCGCGAGCCCGACGCGCTTCGCCGGGCCGAAGCGGGTCAATCCGCCCGGCATCGCCTATGCCGACCTGCCGCCGATCGACGCGGTGCTGATCACCCACAACCACTACGACCATCTGGAGGGGCCGACGGTCGCCCGCCTCTGGCAGGACCACCAACCCGCGATCATCGCCCCGCTCGGCAACGACGCGATCCTCAAGGGCTACGACGACGGCATGCCCGTCGAGACCCGCGACTGGGGCGAGAGCATCGATCTGGGCCAGGGCCTCACCGTGCACCTGACGCCGGCCAACCACTGGTCGGCGCGCGGGCTGAACGACCGCCGCATGGCCCTCTGGTGCGCCTTCGTCCTGACCTCGCCCAGGGGCGTGCACTACCATGTCGGCGATACCGGCCTCGGCGACGGCGCGATCTTCCGGGAGGTGCGCACCCGCTTCGGCGCGCCGCGCCTCGCGACCCTGCCGATCGGCGCCTACGAGCCGCGCTGGTTCATGAAGCCGCAGCACATGAACCCGGAAGACGCCGTGGAGGCGCTGAAGCTCCTCGGCGCGGACCAGGCGCTCGGCCACCATTGGGGCACCTTCCGCCTCACCGACGAGGGCGTGGAGCGGCCGGCCCAGGCCCTCGACGCGGCCCTCGACGCGGCCGACTTGCCGCGGGACCGCTTCCTCGCGCTGCGCCCCGGACAGGTCTGGTCGGCCGAGGGCTGATCAGGGCGCGCCGCCCTCCGGCACGGCGCGGCCACGCCTGCGGCTCCCCAGGGTGATCCCCGCCGAGGCCGCGATCACGCAGGCGATGGCGAACCATTGCAGGGCCGTCAGATGCTCGCCGAGGACGATGAGCGCCGCGAGCGCGGCGATCGCCGGCTCCAGGCTCATCATCACGCCGAAGCTCTGCCGGTCGAGGCGGCGCAGGGCGAACATCTCGAGCGAGTAGGGCAGGGCGCTGGACGCGATGGCGACCGCGAGCCCGCTCACGAGCACCGGGGCCGCGAACAGGGCGGAGCCCGCCTCCGCCAGGCCGAAGGGCGCGACGACGACGGCAGCCGTCGTCATGCCGAGCGAGACGGCCTGGCCGCCATGGGCCCGGCCGGCGCGCTGGCCGAACAGGATGTAGAGCGCCCAGGCCAGAGCCGCCCCGAGGACGTAGGCGACGCCGACCGGATCGAGGTCGCCCACCCCGTCCGACGCGCCGCCGAGCGGCAGCAGCAGCCACAGCCCCAGCACCGCGAGCCCGATCCAGAGGAAGTCCGCCGTCCGCCGCGAGGCCGCGAGCGCAACGGCGAGCGGCCCCGCGAACTCGATCGCCACCGCCGGTCCGAGCGGGATGGTGCGGAGCGCCATGTAGAACAGCAGGTTCATGAGGCCGAGCGCCGCCCCGTAGAGCAGGATCCAGCCGGCATCGCGGGCATTGAGGCTGCGCCGCCACGGCCGCCAGACGGCGAGCAGGATCAGCGCAGAGAACCCGACCCGCAGGGCCGACACGCCCGCGGCGCCGACCAGCGGGAACAGGCTCTTGGCGAAGGCCGCCCCGGTCTGGAGCGAGACCATGCCGGCGACGAGAGCCACGACGGGCAGGAGCAGGGCGGCGGGGCGGGATTCGGTCACGGATCGGCCGATGCCGCGCGCGGCCCTACAGAATGAAGCGGCTCAGATCCGCGTTCGCGGCGAGGCTCTCCACCCGGGTGCGGACATAGGCCGCGTCGATCGCCACCGTGTCGCCGCCGCGGTCGGTGGCGGTGAATGAGATCTCGTCGATCACCCGCTCCAGCACCGTCTGCAGGCGGCGCGCTCCGATATTCTCCACCGAGCCGTTCACCTCCACGGCGACGCGGGCGAGGGCGTCGATCGCGTCCTCCGAGAAGTCGAGGGTGACGCCCTCGGTGGCCATCAGCGCCACCGTCTGCTTGATCAGGCTCGCCTCGGTAGCGGTAAGGATCTGCTTGAAATCCTCGACTGTAAGCGGCTGCAACTCCACGCGGATCGGCAGTCGGCCCTGCAATTCCGGCAGCAGGTCGGAGGGCTTCGAGACGTGGAAGGCGCCCGACGCGATGAACAGGATGTGGTCGGTCTTCACCGGCCCGTGCTTGGTGGCGACGGTGGTGCCCTCGATGAGGGGCAGGAGGTCGCGCTGCACGCCCTCGCGCGAGACGTCGGCCGAGGAGCGGCCTTCCCGCGCGCAGATCTTGTCGATCTCGTCGAGGAAGACGATGCCGTTGTCCTCGACCTCGCGGATCGCCTCGCGGGTGAGCGCGTCGTCGTCCACGAGCTTGTCGCTCTCCTCGGCGAGGAGCGGGGCGTGGGCGTCGCGCACGCTGATGCGGCGGGGCTTGCCACGCTGGCCGCCGAGCGCCTTGCCGAGCACGTCGCCGATATTGATCGCGCCCATGGAGGCGCCCGGCATGCCGGGAATCTCGAACATCGGCAGGCCCGCCGGGCCGCCGCTCGCGAGTTCGAGCTCGACCTCCTTGTCGTCGAGCTCGCCGTTGCGCAGCTTCTTGCGGAAGCTGTCGCGGGTGGCCGCGCTCGCGGTGGCGCCCACCAGGGCGTCGAGGATGCGCCCCTCGGCCGCGGCCTCGGCCTTGGCCTGCACCGCCTTGCGCTTCTCCTCCCGGGTCAGGCCGATGCCGACCTCCACGAGGTCGCGCACGATCTGCTCCACGTCGCGGCCGACATAGCCCACCTCCGTGAACTTCGTGGCCTCGACCTTCAGGAAGGGCGCGCCGGCGAGCCGGGCGAGGCGGCGGGCGATCTCGGTCTTGCCGCAGCCGGTCGGCCCGATCATCAGGATGTTCTTGGGCGCCACCTCCTCGCGGAGCGGGCCCGTGAGCTGCTGGCGTCGCCAGCGGTTGCGCAGCGCGATCGCCACCGCCCGCTTCGCGTCGTGCTGCCCCACGATGAAGCGGTCCAGTTCGGAGACGATCTCGCGGGGGGAAAACGTGGTCATCGCTTGGGGCCAGCCTCGAGCGCTCATCGGCAAACGGACAAGCCCCGGAATGGGGTCCCGGGGCTCGCCGCGCAAGGGGCTTATGGGCGACCCGGGGCCAGCCTCAGGCCGCGCGCACCCCGCCGATGAAGCCGTCGACCTCGGCGCTGAGGCCGCCAGCGCGGTGAGCCAGCTCGCCCGCCGCCGCCAGCACCTGCTCGGCGCCGGCCCCCGCCTCGCTCGCCGCGCGCCGGACCTCGGCCAGGAACACCGTCACCGCCTCGGTGCCCTCCGCGGCCTCCGAGACGCTGCGGGCGATCTCGCTGGTGGCGACCTGCTGCTCCTCCACCGCGGCGGCGACGCCGAGGGCGATCTCGTGCACGCTGCCGATGGTGCTGTCGACGGCGCCGATCGCGGCGACCGTCTCGCGGGTGGCCTTCTGGATCGTGGCGATCTGGGCGGTGATCTGGTCGGTGGCCCGGGCCGTCTGGCCGGCGAGTTCCTTGACCTCGGCGGCGACGACGGCGAAGCCGCGGCCGGCCTCGCCGGCCCGGGCCGCCTCGATGGTGGCGTTGAGCGCCAGCAGGTTGGTCTGCCCGGCGATGCTCGCGATCAGGCTCACCACCTCGCCGATGCCGGCGGCGCTGCGCTCCAGGATCTCGACCTGCTCCTGGCCGCGCCGGGTGCCCTCGACGGCGCTGGCCGCGGCATCGGCCGTGCGCGCCACCTGCTGGCCGATCTCGCGGGCACTGCTGGCGAGCTGCTGGGCGGCCGCCGCGACCGACTGCACGCTCGACGCCGTCTCCCGCGCGCGGCCAGCCCCGGCCTCGGCGCGTCCGCTCGTCGCATCGGCATTGCCGGCGAGCGTCCGGGCGGTGGCCTCCATCTCGGCCGCCGCCGCGGCGAGGTGCTGGACCAGCTCGCCGACGCTGCCCTCGAAGGACTGGGCCATCGCGTTCATCTCATTGCGCCGCGCCGCCCGCGCGGCGACCCCGGCGCGCTCCTGCTCGGCGCGCAGGCCCTCGGCCGTGCGCATGGCCTCGGCGAAGACCTGCATGCTCGCCCAGATCGCGCCGATCTCGTCGCGGGTCGGCTTCACGGCGGGCAGGTCGTGCTGGCCGCCGGCGAGGCGGCGGATCGCATCGGAGACCGCGGCGAGCGGCCGGGCGATCCGGCGCTGGGCGATCAGGCCGCAGAGCACGGCGCTGCCGAGCGTGCCGCCGATCGCGAGCGCCAGCAGCAGGATCATGCGCTGGTTCACCAGCCGCTCGGTGGCCGCGTCGATCGCCTCGACCTCGGCGCGGCCGCGCTTCACCAGCTCGGTGATGCCCGCCTGGAAGGCGCGGCGGTTGTTCTGGTTGGCGTCGTTGAAGCCGAGATCGGCCGCGGCCTTCGGCGCGACCTCGGTGCCGGCCCGGGCGATCTCGGTGCGCATCGCGGCGAAGGCGGCCGCATCCCGCTTCAGCGCCTCGAACAGCGGCCGGTCCGCAGGGCCGACGATCGGCTCCCAGGTCTTCAGCAGGGCGTCCATCGCGGCGAGGCCCTTGACGATCCCGTCCGCGTATTTGCGCGCCTCGGTGCGGTCGGCGGAGGCGTAGACGCCGCGCGAATCCATCGTCACCTCGGAGGCGAGGCGGTTCAGGTTCGCGCCGTTGAGGGCGCGCGTCGCGGCGAGCTTGGTGTCGTCGATGGCATCGCCGAAGCTGATGAGGGAGCCGATGCTGACCCCCGCCACCATCAGGGTCACCGCGCTGCAGCCCGCGACGAGCGCGAGCAGTTTCGTGCCGATCTTCATGTGCTGGTGCCCCGCTCCCCCGGGGGCACCATGCGCACAATATCTCAAACCATCCTTAATGGCAGGATTTATCGTTCACTCACATCGTCGAGGCTCTCGATCACGAGGCTGCCGTTCGTATAGACGCAGATGTCGGCCGCGATCTTCATCGCGCGCCGGACTATAGTCTCCGCATCATGCTCGCCGTCTTCGAGCGCGCGGGCGGCGGCGAGGGCGTAATTGCCTCCGGAGCCGATCGCCATCACGCCGGTCTCGGGCTCCAATACGTCGCCGGCCCCGGAGAGCAGCAGGCTCACCTCCTTGTCGGCGACCAGCATCATCGCCTCGAGCCGGCGCAGGTAGCGGTCGGTGCGCCAATCCTTGGTCAGCTCGACGCAGGCGCGGGTGAGCTGGCCGGGATACTGCTCGAGCTTGGCCTCCAGGCGCTCGAACAGGGTGAAGGCGTCCGCCGTCGCCCCCGCGAAGCCGCCGATCACCGCGCCCTTGGCGAGCCGCCTCACCTTGCGGGCATTGCCCTTCACGATGGTCTGGCCGAGGCTGACCTGCCCGTCGCCGCCGATGACGACGCGGCTGCCCTTGCGCACCATCAGGATCGTCGTCGCATGCATGCGCGGGGGGGCGTCGTGCTCGGCCAAGGCTGTCTCCGGTGGCGTCGTCAGGTGAGGTCTTCGCGCCGCAGGTAAGCGCTGGCCGGCCCGAATGCCAACGCGGTGCTTGACCTCGCGCCGAAATTGCGCGCTCAGGACCCGCAAACCAACCGACCCCGACCGGGAAAACGCCAAGGAGAGGCGCCATGCCGCCGCTGTCCGAACTGTCCAACGACGCGCTCGCCGACCTGCGCGCCGGCCTCCGCCAGGAATTCGAGGCGCTGAAGGGCCAGGGACTCAAGCTCGACATGACCCGCGGCAAGCCGGCCTCGGCGCAGCTCGACCTCTCGGCCGAGATGCTGGCGCTCCCGGGCAACCGCGACACCACGGCCGAGGACGGCACGGACGCGCGCAACTACGGCAACCTGCAGGGGCTGGCCGAGACCCGCGCCCTGTTCGCGACGCTGATGGGCGCCCCGGCCGACCAGATCGTGGTCGCCAACAATTCGAGCCTCGCGCTCATGCACGACACCATCGTCTACGCGCTGCTCAAGGGCGTGCCGGGCGGCAAGGGGCCCTGGTCGAAGGAGGAGCCGATCAGCTTCCTCTGCCCGGTGCCGGGCTACGACCGCCACTTCGCCCTGTGCGAGGGCTACGGCATCCGCATGATCCCGGTGGAGATGACGGGCGAGGGCCCGGACATGGACGCCGTCGAGAAGGCGGTCGCAGACCCGTCCGTGAAGGGCATCTGGTGCGTGCCGAAATACTCGAACCCGAGCGGCGAGACCTACAGCGAGGCGACCACCCGGCGGCTCGCCGCGATGAAGACCGGCGCGCCCGATTTCCGCATCTTCTGGGACAACGCCTACGCGGTGCATCACCTGACCGCCGAGCGGCCGGCGCTCGCCAACATCCTCGAAGCCTGCTCGGAGGCCGGCAACCCGAACCGCGCCGTGGTCTTCGCCTCGACCTCGAAGGTGACGCTCGCCGGCGCCGGCCTCGCGCTCTGGGCCTCGTCGCCGGAGAACGTGCGCTGGTACCTCGCCCAGGCCGGCCGCCGCTCGATCGGGCCGGACAAACTCAACCAGCTCCGCCACGTCCGCTTCCTGCGCGACGATGCCGGCATCGCCGCCCATATGGACAAGCACCGCGAGCTGATCGGCCCGAAATTCGCGGCGGTCGACGAGGCCTTCGCGGCGCGCCTGAACGGGCAGGGCGTCGCCCGCTGGAGCGCGCCGAAGGGCGGCTACTTCATCACGCTCGACGTGCAGGACGGGACGGCGAGCAAGGTCGTGGCGCTCGCCAAGGAGGCCGGCCTCGCGCTGACGCCGGCCGGCGCCACGCATCCCTACGGCAAGGACCCGCACGACCGCACGCTGCGCATCGCGCCGACCTTCCCGAGCCTCGCCGAGGTGCGCAAGGCGGCCGAGGCCGTGGCGCTCTGCACGCTGCTCGCCGCCTGCGAGGCGCGGCTCGCGGGCTGACACGGACATCCCCTCTCCCCGCTTGCGGGGAGAGGGTCGCGACGACCCCGTCGTCGTCGCGACGAGGCGGCAGCCGAGGGTGAGGGGGCGGTTTCGATAGAGGCTTTTCCGGAGCCGCACCCTCACCGCCGCTCCGGCTCACGCCTCCGCTTCCTGCCTGCACGACAGGGTGCAGGCAGGCCTCTCCCCGCAAGCGGGGAGAGGGGGGCGGGAACCCCTCAGCGCTGGCGGCTCTTCACGCTCACGATGTTGGAGGCCTGGGCCTTCCGCTCTGGGAGGATCTCCTGGACCTTTGCGACGATGGCGGCGGCGTCGAGCCCGGCCTCGGCATACATCCGGTCCGGCGTGTCGTGGTCCTGGTAGGCG
>NZ_CABFVH010000045.1 GCF_902141855.1 Methylobacterium dankookense
GTCGCCCGGCAGGACCGCGAAGTCGACCCGGTAGGTCGCGGTGATCAGGTGGTGCGGCGTCTTGTACTGAAGCGTGACGCCGTCGACCTCAAGGAGTGGCCCGTGGTCATCCATTGATCGCCTCCTCCACGCTGAACGTTCGACGGTGCTTGTCGACCAAGGCCCCTGTCGTCCGGCCTCCGGCGGCCGGATCGTCCTGTTGCTTGCCAGGGATCTCGAGGCCCCTGGATTGGAGCGCTCTCCGCCGAAGTGGATCCCGGTTCGGCGCAAGAGCGCGCGCCACAACAAGGACTTGGACCCGTTCCCGATTGCAACGCGATCGGGAACGGCTCTAGCGCCCGGGCAGCCCGTGCACGATCGGGAAGAAGTAGTCCTTCCAATCCTTCGGCTCGGTCTTGATGACCTTCAGCTCGTGGAAGTGCCGCGCTTGGAGCATGATTCCGTAGGGCGTCGTGGAGAATACCGTGCCGGGCTCCTTCATGATCGCCACGAGCTGCTCCGGCGGTGTCTTCTCGTTGGTCGCCGCGACGTAGTCCTTGGCGGCCTGGAGCGGATCTTGGGCGATCAGAGCGTTCGCTTCGTCGATGGCGGCGACGATCGCGGCGGCGAGCTTCGGGTTGCGGTTGAACCAGGCGGTGCGGGCGTAGAGGATCGCGTTGCTCACCGGCTCGCCGGCCATCTCGTAGGAGTTGAGCACGGTCCGGATCGCCGGGTCCTGCAGCTCGCGCTGCTGGAAGGGCGGCAGCGAGAAGTGGCTGTTGACCTCGTTCTGCGGGCTCGCCAGCGCCGCCACCGCGTCCGGATGGCCGAGCTGGACCGTCAGGGGATCGAGGCGCGTGGCCTCGCCGGGACCGAATGCCTTCTTGGCCGCGATCTGCAGGAGAACCGCTTGCGAGGACACCTTCACGCTCGGCATGGCGATCTTGTCCTTGCCGGAGAAGTCCTTGAGCGTCTTCACGTCGGGATTGCGGGTCAGGAGCAGCATCGGCGTGGCGCCGACCCCGCTCAGGCCCTTCACGTCGCCGCGCGTGCGGTCGTTGATCAGGATCATGTTGGTCGAGCCGCTGTCGACGATGTCGACATTGCCCGACAGGAGCGCGTCGTTGCCGGCGGCGCCGCTCGTCAGGTTCACCCACTCGACGGTCACGTCGCCGAGCCCGGCCGCCTTGGCCTGTTTCTCGATCAGCTTGAGCCGCTCGGCGAGCACCGCCGGCAGGTAGACGAAGCCCGGCTGCCGGCTGATCCGTACCCGGGCGTCATCCGCCCGGGCCGCCGGTGCCGCGGCGGCAAGCGCCGCGAGCGCCATTCCCAGCGCGGCGAGCCAGCCCCGCACGTTCCGCGATGCATCCATCCTTCGTCCTCCCTCGCCCGGCAGTTCGCGCGCGCCGGATCATCTCGACGAAAACGGCTCAGAAGGCTGGGGTCAGCCCGCTGGCCCGGTAGGCCTGCGCGGCCTCCGGCGTGGTCAGCGAGGCGAGGAAGCGCGCGGCCGCCGCACCCCGGCCCCGCATCGGCGCCGCCCAGAATTCCGTCTCCTCCTGGACCGGGTCCGGGAACGGCCCGACCACCTCGATGCCGGACACCACCATCAGCTCGCTGATCTGCTGGACGGCGAGGTCGGCCTCGCCGGAGACGAGCTTCTCCGCGGTGAAGCCCTGCGGGATGATCGTGGCGCGCGCGTTCACCGCCTCGGCGATGGCGAGCCGCGACAGCAGGCCGGCAAACCAGATGCCGCTGGCGCCGGTGCGCGAGTAGGCCACCGAGCGCGCGCCCGTGAGCGTGGCCTTCAGCGCCTCGACGCTGCCGATCTCGGGGGGCGGCGCCCCGGCCCGCACCGCGATCCCGTAGCGCGAGCGCGCCACGGCGACCCGGTCCTGCGCCTCCACGCGCCCCTCGGCGACGAGGCGGTCCATGGCGTCGGAGAGAACCAGCACCGCGTCGGCGCTCGCCCCGGCGGCGATCCGCTCCATGATCACCGTGGTGGGCGCCCAGTCGATCGCCAGCCGCCCGCCCGCCGCCTCGCAGGCCGGCACGACATGCGCGTCGAAGGCGCCGCGCACCACCAGGGCGCACATCACGTGCAGCGGGGCCTGCGCCGGGGTCTTCGCGTCCTGCGCCGGGGTCTTCACGTCCTGCGCCGGGGTCTTCACGTCCTGCGCCGGGGTCATGGGCGGCTCCTCTCGAACCTTTGGTCCATCGCGGTCTTCTCGATGTCGGCGGATCGGCTTCGGCGTCTCAGCCCCGCGGCGGCAGGTGCCGCAGAAATTCGGGGCCGAGCTCGGACAGGCGGTTCACCCCGAGGAAGGCCATGTCGCGGTGGATCTCCTCCTTGAGGATCCGCATGGCGTGCGCGACGCCCGCCGCCCCGCCGAGCGCGGCCGCGAACATGAAGGGGCGCCCGAGCAGGACGAAGTCGGCCCCGAGCGCCAGCGCCTTGATCACGTCGGTGCCCCGGCGGATGCCGCTGTCGACGATGAGCTTCAGGTCGCCCTTGCGCGCGGCGATCTCGGGCAGGACGTCGAGCGGCGCCACCACGTGGTCGAGCTGGCGCCCGCCATGGGTCGACAGGATCACCCCGTCGGCGCCGCAGCCCCGCGCGATCTCGACATCCTCGGGGGCGAGCAGGCCCTTCACCAGCAGGTTGCCGGGCCAGCGCCGCCGGATCGCCTCTAGGTTCGTCCAGGAGAGCCTGTCGCGGTCGATGCTGTTGCGCACCGATCCCTGCGACAGCATCGGCGGCCCGCGCTCGGCTTCGGTGTTCTCGAAATGCGGCGCCCCGTGCTTCAGGAAGGTCCGCGCGACCACGCCGAGAAGCCAGCGCGGATGCGTGGCGCTCTGCCACATCACCTTCGGGGTGATGCGCATCGGCATCGAGAAGCCGGTGCGGATGTTGTGCTCGCGGTTGCCGAGGGTCGGCGTGTCGGCCGTGACCACGAAGGTGCGGTAGCCGGCGGCCGCCACCCGGTCGACGAGCCGGTCGATCCGGCGCTGGTCGCCCGGCAGATAGGCCTGGTACCACGCGTCCGGGTTCTGGGCGTGCACGTCCTCCAGCCGGATCAGCGAGGAGGCGCTGAGGATCATCGGCACCGCCATCCGCCGGGCCGCCTCGGCGAGCACGAGGTCCCCGCGATAGGCGATGAACGCGGCCCCGCCGAGAGGCCCGATCCCGAAGGGCGCCGCGTAGCGGCGGCCGAACAGCTCGACCGCGGTGTCGCGGCCGGCGGTATCGCGCATCATCCGCGGCAGGAAGGCGTAGTCCGCGTAGGCGTCGCGGCTGCGGCGGAGCGCGGAGCCGGTCTCGGCCCCGCCCGCCACGTACTGGAAGATCATCGGCGGCAGGAAGCGCCGGGCGTGGCGCTCGAAATCGTCGAGCGCCAGGAGATCGCGGAAGCGGTACGGCGTGACCGCGGCGCTGCGCTTCAGGCTGGTGACGAGGGTGTTCGGCGCCGCGATTCCGGGGGCGGCCGCGTCGGCTTGCCCGGAGGTCGCGGCCTCGCGCTCGACGTCCGGCCTTGGCACCGGATCCGATTCGTGCCCCGCGACGCCGGCCGCGGGATGGTCGAGCGTTGCCATCCGCCCCTCCCCGGAGCCCGCGCCTGCGAAGGGCTCGAAGCCCATTGCCAGCGTGTTGAAAGCGGTTTCAGATAGCCATCCGGCGGCGGCGCGGTCAATATGGCAGGCCGCACGAATATGCATAATATTTCTAATTCCTGACCCGGCTGATCCGGTCGAGACGAGGTGACAACCGTGCAGGAGGAACCGGCCGTCGATGCACCGCGGAGCCCGGTGGCCCAGGACGTGGCCCGCCGAGCCGGCGTCTCGACCGCGACTGTCTCGCGGGTGCTCAACGGCTCGGCCGGGGTGCGGGCCGACAAACGCGCGGCGGTGATGCGCGCGGCGCAGGATCTCGGCTTCGTGGCCAACGGCGCGGCCCGCGCACTCTCGACGCGCCGCTTCATGGCGGTCGGCGCGGTGGTGCCCAACATCGAGAACGAGGCGTTCGTCCGCCTCCTGTCGAGCTTCCAGGAGCGGCTGCGGCAGGCGGGCTACACGCTGGTGGCGGCCAATGCCGGCTACGACCTGGAGGACGAGCTGCGCGAGGCGACCTTCCTGCTCGAGCGCGGCATCGACGGGCTGATGCTGGTGGGCGACATCCACCATCCCGCCCTCCACGCCCGCATCGCCCGCCACGGCATCCCGATGGTGCAGGCCTTCACGCTCTCGCAGGAGCGCCCTTGCGTCGGCTTCGACAACGCCGCCTCGGCGGCGCGCGCGGCGGATTACCTGATGGATCTCGGCCATCGCCGGATCGGGGTGATCTCGGGTCTGCGCAAGGACAACGACCGCGGCGGCGCCCGCGTCCGCGGCGTCGCGGGGGCGCTCGCCGCGCGCGGGCTGCGCCTCGCCCCCGAGCACGACATCGAGATCTCCTACGGTATCGGTGGCGGCCGCGACGGCTTCCGGCAGATCATGGCGGGCGGGCCGCCGCCGACGGCGATCATCTGCGGCACCGACCAGATCGCCTTCGGGGCGATGGTCGAGGCCCGCGCCCGCGGCCTCGACGTGCCGGGCGACCTCTCGGTGATCGGCTACAACGATTCCGACATCGCCCCCTTTCTCACCCCGGCCTTGACCACCGTGCGGATCCACTCCGCCGAGATCGGCCGGGCGGCCGGAGACCAGCTTGTCGCCCGCATCACCGGCCGCCCGGCCCTGCGCGTCACCGAGATCGCCGCCGAGCTGATCGTCCGCGCCAGCACCGCGCCGCCGCGGCGCATCGCCCCCTAGGTGACCGGATCTATTGTGCAGGAAGCCGCGATGCGGCAATCTGAAAGCGCTTACAATTCGGCTGTCCCGGCCAGGTTCGGAGATGTGAGAAAGGACGAGGCATGGCGCCCCGCATCGTGCTCCTCCACGCGACGCCGGTCGCGATGGCCCCGATCCAGGCCGCCTTCACGGAACGCTGGCCCGAGGCCGAGACCGTCAACCTCCTCGACGACGGCCTGTCGCTCGACCGGGCTCGCGAGCCCGGCCCGATCTCGGAGGCGATGATCGCGCGCTTCGTCCGGCTCGGCCGCTACGGCCACGACATGGGCGCGGCGGGCATCCTGATCACCTGCTCGGCCTTCGGCCCGGCGATCGACCGGCTGATCGAGACCGTGCCGGTGCCCGTCCTCAAGCCGAACGAGGCGATGTTCCGGGAGGCGATCGCGCAGGGCGAGCGCGTCGGCATGCTCGCGACCTTCGGGCCCTCCGTCGGCACGATGACCGACGAGTTCGAGGACTTCGTCCATGAGGCCGGGCGCCCCGCCCGATTACGGACAATCCTCGTCGACGACGCGATGGCGCGGCTGCGCGCGGGTGACGCCGAGACGCACAACCGCTTGGTCGCGGCGCGCGCGCCCGAACTCGCCGAGTGCGATGCGATCATGCTCGCCCATTTCTCGACCTCGCGGGCGGCCGAGGCCGTGCGGGCGGCCGTCGACGTTCCGGTTCTCACCGCACCCCACGCGGCGGTCGATCGGATGCGCGCGATGGTCGAGGGAGGCGCCTGAGATGAGCATCCTGCCCCTCGGCCTCGGCGCCTTCGCTGGCCGTCTCAGCGGCCATTGCGGCTTCCTGTTCACCGAATTGCCGCTCTCCGAGCGCTTCGCGGCGGCCGCCCGGGCGGGCTTCACGGCGGTGGAGCACCCGAACCTGTTCGCCGCCCCCGCCCGTGAAGTCGCGGGCTGGCTGGAGCAGGCCGGGGTCCCGCTGGTGCAGACCGGCTTCCCGGCGGGGAACGCCGCGAAGGGCGAGAAGGGTTTCGCCGCCCTGCCGGACCGGGTGGCGCAGTACCGGGCGACGATCGAGCCGACCCTCGACTTCGTCGAGGAGCTCGGCTGCCGCATGGTGCACCCGATGGCCGGTGTCCGGCCCGCCGGCATCGCCCGCGAGCGCCTCTGGGACACCTATCTCGAGAACCTCGCCTTCGCGGCGGATGCGGCGGCGCGGCGCGGCATGACGGTGATCGTCGAGCCGATCGGACCGGGCTCGATCGCGAACTACGTGATCGACGACCCGCTGATGGCCGTCGAGGCGATCCGCCTGATCGGGCGGGACAACGTCAAGCTCCTGTTCGACGCCTATCACTGCGTCTGCCTCGGCCAGGACCCGGCGGCGCTGATCCGCGCGCATGCCCCGCTGATCGCCCACGTGCAGATCGCCGACGATCCCGGCCGGCACGAGCCGGGCACCGGCACCATCGCGTTCGGGCCGATCTTCCGCGCCCTGGAAGAGGTCGGCTATGCCGGCCATGTCGGCTGCGAGTACCATCCGGCGACCACCACCGAAGCGGGTCTCGCCTGGATGCGGGCAGGGTGACGGGGCCTCGTCGCGCGGCAGCACCCCGGGTCAGCGCAACGCGCCGAACGTCGATCAGGTCAGGGCATGCAGCGCACCCCCATCGCATTTCTCGGCAGCCTCGATGCAGCGGAGGAGGAGCGCTATCGCGCGGCCCTCTCCGCGGCGATGCCCGAGGAGGTGGTACGCCCGTTCCGCATGCTGACCCAGGCGGAACGCGCCGCGGTCGAGATCGCGATCGTCGCCAATCCCGACCCCTCCGAGGTGGCGCAGCTCCCGCGCCTCGCCTGGATCCAGAGCCTGTGGGCCGGCGTCGAGCGCCTCGTGCGGGATCTTGGCCCGGGGGCGCCGCCGATCGTGCGGCTGGTCGATCCCGAACTCGCCCGCACCATGGCGGAAGCGGTCCTCGCCTGGACCTATTATCTCCAGCGCGACATGCCGGCCTACCGGCGCCAGCAGGAGACGGGCCTGTGGCGCCAGCGGCCATACCGCGCGCCCGCCGACACGACGGTCGGCCTGCTCGGGCTCGGCGCCCTCGGCAAGGCGGCCGCGCAGCGCCTCGTGCAGGCGGGTTTCCGGGTCGCGGCCTGGACCCGTTCGGCTCCGGCGGAGGACGGATCCCTGGCCGGTGTCGCGACCGCCTTCGGCCCCGACGGCCTTCCGGATCTCCTCGGGCGTAGCGACATCGTCGTCTGCCTGCTTCCGCTGACGGCCGAGACGCACGGGCTTCTCGATGCGGGCCGCCTGGCCGCGATGAAGCCGGGCGCCGCCCTGATCAACGTCGCCCGCGGCGCGATCGTCGTCACCGACGCCCTGATCGCGGCCCTCGATACCGGCCACCTCGAACACGCGGTGCTCGACGTGTTCGAGACCGAGCCGCTCCCGACCGCATCGCCCCTGTGGCGGCATCCCAAAATCACCGTCCTTCCGCATGTGACCGGACCGACGAACCACGGCAGCGCCGCGGCCGTCGTCGCGAGCAACCTACGCGCGTACCGGGAGACAAGACGCGTGCCGGCAGCCGTCGACGTCGCGCGCGGTTATTGAGTGCCTGTTTGAGCAGATCGCGCAGATCTCCGGGACTTGACCCTGCATACTGTCACCGACCAATCTACCTTGCCCGAGCTCCGATGGTCCCGGATCTGAACGAGGGTCAGTATCGAGCCCCCGGGCAGCGAGAACGGAGGGTGCGTCGCATGGTGGGACAACCGCGCTGCATCGCTCTCGTGGGCCCGTCTCAGAGCGGCAAAACCCTCCTGCTCGAGGCGCTGCAGCGGCGGTGCCGGTCGGGCGAGAACCACGCCAACAACGGAAGCCGATCGGCGCAGGCGGCTGCATCCCGCACCCATGCGATGAGCATGGAGCTGAACCTCGCCACCTTGCACTACCTTGATGACACCTTCACCTTTATTGACTGTCCGGGATCCCGGGAGTTTGCACACGCAAGCAGCGCCGCCCTCACGACCTGCGACGCGGCCGTCGTCGTGTGCGAGGCCGACGAGCGCCGGCTGCCCGCCCTGCAGCTGGTGCTGCGGGAGCTTGAAGAGCAAGGCGTTCCGCGTCTGCTGTTCGTCAACAAGATCGACACTGCAACGCAGGGCCTGCGCGATACCCTGGCAGCACTTCAGACCGTCTCTCGTCCGCCGCTGCTCATGCGGCAGATCCCGATCTGGGACGGCGGGAACGCGACGGGTTTCATCGATCTCGCTCTCGAGCGCGCCTTCGTCTACCGCAACCATGCTCCGAGCACGATCATCGCGCTGCCCGATGGCGAGCTGCCGCGCGAAAAGGAGGACCGCTTCACACTTCTGGAGCGCCTCGCCGACCATGACGACGTCCTCATGGAGCAGCTCGTCACCGACGCCGAGCCCTCGCGCGACCGCATCATGGCCGACCTCGCGCGCGAGCTTCGATCGGGTCAGGCGGTCTCGGTGCTGATCGGCTCGGCCCTGCAGGGCAACGGCCTCACCCGATTGCTCAAAGCTCTGCGCCACGAAGCGCCTCGGCTGGCCGATACGCGGCGACGCCTCGGACTGCCCGATGAGGGACCTGCCGTCGCTCAGGTTCTCCTCACACGGCATTCAGGCTTCGGCGGCAAGGTCTCGGTCGCCCGCGTCCTCAACGGCAACTTCCACGAGGGCGATACAGTCGCCGGCGCAGGGGGCGTGACGACTCGGATCGGGGGAATCGTTCCAGCCCTGAACCCCCAAGCAGAGCGCGTAGCCATCGCGAGCGAGGGCACGATCGCGAGCTTCGCAAAGCTGGAGGGTATTGGCACGGGATCCCGCTTCGCGACGGATGCGACGTTCACCGCAGGCGCTTCGTCTTCGCTGCCGCCGGTCTTTGCCAGGACGATATGGGTCCGTGATCGTAAGGACGACGTGCGTCTGACCGCCGCCCTCGCCAAGCTCGTCGAGGAAGATCCGTCGTTGAGCGTGCAGCACCGTTCGGATCCCGACGAGATCCGCCTCCTGGGTCAGGGCGAGATGCACTTGAGGGTCGCGGTGGAGCGGCTCTCTGAGCGCTTCGGCGTGAGCGTGGACCATGCGCGTCCGAAGGTGGCCTACCGAGAGACGATCCGGGAGACGGCGACCGGGCACGGGCGGCTCAAGAAGCAGACCGGCGGCCACGGTCAGTTCGCGGATGTACGGCTTTCAGTCCGGCCCCTTCAACGTGGACAGGGCTTCGTGTTTGAAGATGCGGTCGTTGGCGGTGCGGTGCCGCGCAAGTTCATCCCCTCCGTCGAGGCAGGGGCCCGCGCCTATATCCGCCGGGGTCCCCTGGGCTTCCCGGTCGAGGATATCGCCGTCACCTTGACGGACGGGTCCGCACACACGGTCGATTCCTCCGATGCCGCCTTTCAAGGTGCGGCGCGACTTGCGCTCGACGAAGCCCTGCCGGCAGCGGAGCCGGTGCTGCTCGAACCCGTGCTGGTCGTGACCATCCTGAACCCGTCAGCTTCGACCGCGAAGGTGACGGGCCTCGTCACGGGACGCCGAGGGCAGATCCTGGGCTACGATGCTCGACCCGACTGGCCGGGCTGGGACGTGGTGGATGCCCTGATCCCGGAGGCGGAAACGTCGGACCTCATCGTGGAGCTGCGCTCGCTGACGGCCGGAATCGGCGGCTTCTCAGCGCATTTCAGCCATATGGCCGAGCTGACCGGCCCGCCCGCGGATGCTGTGTTGCATCGATCGTGAGGCTCTGCCCGATCTGGACCGAGAATCCGGAGGCAGATCGAAGCGACGGCTCCAGCATGATTGACGGTCGAGCATGGTTCCCGGCCCGCGACCGTTTACGTACGAGGGGCTGGATTCGCGGAATGCGAGGACCTGCCCCTCCGGTGCGAAACCCGGCTCGATCCGTAGCCGGGACACGCGATCCCGGACCGGCGCGACACCCCAGAGGCCAGGATGTCTGACGATCGCTACCACAAGAAGTCGTTGAGCAACCGCCCGCTTCACCCCGAGACCCTGATGCTGGGCTACGGCTACGATCCGGCCTTGTCGGAAGGCGCCGTAAAGCCGCCAGTCTTTCTCACCTCGACCTTCGTGTTCACCTCGGCCGAGCACGGCAAGGCGTTCTTCGACTACGTCTCCGGGCGGCGCGAGCCGCCGGCAGGCGAGGCGGCGGGGTTGGTCTATTCGCGCTTCAACCATCCCAACAGCGAGATCGTCGAGGACAGGCTCGCCGTGTTCGAGGAGGCCGAGGCCGGGTTGGTCTTCTCCTCCGGCATGTCGGCGATCGCCACGACGATCCTGGCCTTTGCCAGGCCCGGTGACGTGATCCTGCACTCGCAGCCGCTTTACGGGGGCACCGAGACGCTGATTGCCAAGACCCTGGCGGGCTTCGGCATCGCTTCGGTCGGCTTTGCCGATGGTGCCAATCCGGCAAGCGTCCGCGGCGCGGCCGCGCGCGCAGCCGAAATGGGACGCGTCAGCATCATCATGGTCGAGACGCCGTCCAACCCGCTGAACACCCTGGTCGATCTCGGGTTGATCCGTGTCGTTGCCGACGAGATCGGCGCCCGTCAGGGTGGCGAGGCCCCCGTGGTCGTCTGCGACAACACCCTGCTCGGTCCCCTGTTTCAGCACCCGCTGCGCCACGGCGCCGACATCTCGGTCTACTCCCTGACAAAGTATGTGGGCGGTCATTCGGATCTCATCGCGGGCGCCGCCCTCGGCGCAGCGGCGCGGATACGGCCGGTGCGGATGCTGCGCTCGGCGATCGGGACGGGGCTCGATCCGCATTCCTGCTGGATGCTCGGGCGCTCGCTCGAGACCCTGTCGCTCCGGATGCGTGCCGCGAACCGCAACGGTGAGATCGTCGCAGCGATGCTGGCGGAGCATCCGAAGGTCTCGCGCCTCCACCATCTCGCCCATCTGGCGCCGGGCTCCGATCAGGCGCGCGTTTATGCCGAGCAATGCGCGGCACCGGGGTCGACCTTCTCCTTCGACGTGGTGGGCGGCGAGGCCGAGGCGTTCCGGGTTCTGAATGCCCTGCAATTGTTCAAGCTCGCCGTCAGCCTCGGCGGCACCGAGTCGCTCGCCAGCCACCCGGCCTCGACCACACATTCGGGCGTGCCCAAGGCGGTCCGCGACCGCCTCGGCATCACGGACTCGACGATTCGCGTGTCGATCGGGATCGAGCATCCGGACGACCTCGTGGCCGATCTGGCGGAGGCTCTCGCGAATCTTGGCTGAACACCGCGGATGTGCCTTCGGCGCTCGCTTGGGCCAGATCCCGGCATGGGGGTAACGGTCCTGCAAAGGACGCTCACGCCGCGGCAAGCTTTTCTCATCGTCTCTCACCGAACGCGGTGACGTCTCGGAAATATCAGCGGGTGATCGCAGGCATTCCAGGATGGACGGTGCTCTACGACGAGAGTAGGTTCGATCCTAGCTGGATCGTCGTCTCCGCGTTCCTACCCTCTCATGCTCCGAGGGACTGCTATGCGTGCCGGTGCGCAAGATGCTGTCTGCTATTGCGGCGTTCCGGATGCCTGCCTGCCAAGACTGTCACACGAGACGGGAAGCACCGAATACGCCAATCGTTCGTCATTTTTTCTTTTATTATTTTGCGTTATAATTGATTTTTTAAATCTTATCCTTCATGATTTCTGCTGCAATCACTCGAGAGCACGCATGAAATTGTGTCGTGCTGGCGAGTTCTGCAAGGTTTTCGCTCTCTCCGCCGGTTGTCGATCCATCTGCCCTTGGTGGACATCCGGCACCAAGGCTCACACGGCCTCTATCCAATACTGGGCCTTATGGGACCGCAGCTATGCCCGCCAGGGTCGCGGCGGCGCAAGAGGAGCGCTGTCAAAGCGAGATCTGGATTTCGGGCATGCGGTCTAATTTTGCCGCGTGCAAGGCTCGGCCTGCCCCCATGTAATCCTTTGCGAGAGCGAACACGCAATGGCTGACATCATGCCTTTGGCGCTCCACGTTCCAGAGCCTGCTGTCCGGCCGGGCGGCGTGCCAGATTTCTCCAGCGTCAAGATCCCCAAAGCCGGAGCAGTGCCGCGTCCCGAAGTCGACATCGGCTCGGAAGCGATCCGGGATCTGGCCTTCTCCATCATTCGCGTTCTGAACAGGAATGGCGAGGCCGTTGGGCCGTGGTCCGGCTTGCTCACCGATGACGACCTTCGCGACGGCCTGCGGCATATGCTGACCTTGCGCACCTTCGACGCAAGGATGCTCCTCAGCCAGAGGCAGGGCAAAACCTCCTTCTACATGCAGCACCTTGGCGAGGAGGCGATAAGCTGCGCCTTTCAGAAGGCGCTCTCTCCCGGGGACATGAACTTCCCGACTTATCGGCAAGCCGGCCTCCTGATCGCGAGCGGCTACCCGCTCGCGGCGATGATATGTCAGATCTACTCGAATATTCGGGACCCTCTGAAGGGCCGTCAGCTGCCTGTCCTGTATTCGTCGAAGCCGCATGGGTTCTTTACCGTGTCCGGCAACCTGGCCACGCAATATGTCCAGGCCGTCGGCTGGGCGATGGCTTCCGCGATCCGGAATGACACGAAGATCGCAGCGGCATGGATCGGGGATGGCTCGACGGCGGAATCCGACTTTCACGCCGCCCTCGTCTTCGCCTCGACCTACAAGGCGCCCGTGGTGCTCAACATCGTCAACAACCAGTGGGCGATCTCGACCTTCCAGGGCATCGCCCGAGGTGGGGCAGGAACCTTCGCGGCGCGAGGCCTGGGGTTCGGCATCCCCGCGCTGCGGGTCGACGGCAACGACTACCTCGCCGTTCACGCGGTGGCCCAATGGGCGATCGAGCGGGCACGGCGCAATCTCGGGCCGACGCTCGTCGAATACGTGACGTACCGGGTCGGGGCCCACTCGACCTCGGACGACCCCTCGGCCTATCGCCCGAAAACCGAATCCGACGCCTGGCCGCTCGGCGATCCGATCATTCGATTGAAGAACCACCTGATTCTGCAGGGCGCGTGGTCCGAGGAGCGGCACAAGCAGGCGGAAGCCGAGATCCTCGAGACGGTGATCGCAGCTCAGAAGGAGGCGGAGAGCTTCGGGACGCTCCATTCCGGGGAGAAGCCTTCGGCACGGGAGATGTTCGAGGGCGTCTATGCCGAGATGCCGCCACACCTGCTCCGGCAACGCCAGCGGGCTGGAGTATAAGTCATGCCGCGCATGTCGATGGTCGAGGCAATCCGGGACGCGATGGACGTGATGATGGCGCGCGACGAGACCGTCGTGGTCTTCGGGGAGGATGTCGGTTACTTTGGCGGCGTGTTCCGCTGCACCTATGGCCTTCAGCAGAAATACGGAACGACGCGCTGCTTCGACGCGCCCGTGAGCGAATCCGGGATCGTGGGAACGGCTGTCGGCATGGCCGCCTACGGTCTCCGGCCCTGCGTCGAGATCCAATTCGCCGATTACGTGTATCCGGCCTACGATCAGATCGTGTCGGAAGCCGCGCGGCTGCGGTATCGCTCGAACGGCGAGTTCACCTGCCCCCTCGTCGTCCGGATGCCGACGGGTGGCGGCATCTTCGGCGGACAGACCCACAGCCAGAGCCCGGAGGCGCTCTTCACCCACGTCTCCGGGCTGAAGACGGTCGTGCCCTCGAACCCCTACGATGCCAAGGGGCTCCTCATCGCCGCGATCGAGGATCCGGACCCCGTGATCTTCCTCGAGCCGAAGCGTCTCTACAACGGCCCCTTCGATGGGCATCACGATCGTCCCATCACGCCCTGGTCGCAGCACGAGGCCAGCGACGTACCGGCGGGCCACTTCGCTCTCCCGCTCGGCAAGGCCTCGGTCGTCCGCGCCGGCACAGCCGTTACGGTGCTGGCCTACGGGACGATGGTGCATGTGGCGCAGGCGGCCGCCGCGGAGACGGGCATCGACGCGGAGATCATCGATCTGCGCACCCTGATCCCGCTCGATCTCGACACGCTGGCGGCCTCCGTCGCCAAGACCGGTCGCTGCGTGATCGTCCACGAGGCCACGCTGACCTCCGGGTTCGGCGCGGAACTCGCGGCCCTCGTCCAGGAGACCTGCTTCTTCCACCTCGAGGCGCCGATCGCACGCGTTGCCGGATGGGATACGCCCTATCCCCACGCGCAGGAATGGGACTACTTCCCCGGGCCGGCCCGGGTGGGGCGCGCCCTCGCCGAGACGGTGGAGGCCTGACATGGGCGATCACCTGATCACGATGCCCGATGTCGGCGAGGGGATTGCCCAGGCCGAGCTGGCCGAGTGGTTCGTGAAAGTGGGTGATCGCGTCCGTGAGGACGCCGTGCTGGCCGCCGTCACCACCGACAAGGCGACAGCGGAGATACCCTCGCCGGTGACGGGACAGGTCGTGTGGCTCGGGGCCGAGATCGGCGACGTCGTCGCCGTCGGCGCACCGCTGATCCGCCTCGCGGTCGAGCCTGAGGGCGGTGCCGGCCGTCTCGACGGAGATCGGAACGCGGACGCACAGCCCGCCGCGCATGCGGAACCGCGCGCGGCACGGGACGCGGATCAGGCCGCCATGGTGCAGGGCGACGACGCGGGCGCCCCGCGTCGCGCAGACGAGACGGCACTGGCCTCGCCCGCCGTGAGACTGCGGGCCCGGAAGGCCGGGATCGATCTCGGGCGGGTGCCCGGCTCGGGTCCCTCCGGCCGCGTGGTCCACGAGGATCTCGACGCCTATCTCGTCCGTGACGCGCGAGAGACCGGAACAGCGGACATCTCTCGGAACACATCGGTCGAGCCCGTCAAGGTCACCGGTATCCGCCGCAAGATCGCGGAGAAGATGGCGCTCGCCGCCTCACGCATTCCACACATCACCTATGTGGAGGAAGTCGACGTCACGGCGCTCGAGGAACTCAGGACCAATCTGAACGCGAACAGGCGTGCAGACCGACCGAAGCTGACGCTGCTCCCGCTCCTGATGCTGGCCATGGTGAAGGCCATCGCGGACCAGCCGAATCTGAACGCGCTCTATGACGACGAAGCCGGCATCCTCCACCGGCACGGCGGCGTGCATATCGGCATCGCAACGCAGACGCCCTCGGGCCTCGTCGTTCCCGTGATCCGGCATGCGGAGACGCGGGATCTCTGGAATTGCGCCGCCGAATTGAGCCGCATCTCGGAGGCGGCCAGGGCGGGCGCAGCCACGCGTGAGGAACTGGCCGGCTCGACGATCACCGTCACCTCGCTCGGTGCCCTCGGCGGCATCGCCTCGACGCCGATCATCAACCACCCCGAAGTCGCCGTCATCGGCGTCAACAGGATCGCGGTGCGTCCGGTCTGGAGCGGGGCGGCGTTCATCCCGCGCAAGATGATGAACCTGTCGTCGAGCTTCGACCATCGCGTCATCGACGGCTGGGATGCGGCTGTGTTCATCCAGCGCATCAAGACGCTTCTGGAAAGTCCGGCTCTGCTCTTCGTGGACGCTTGAGGCGCCACACCGGAGCGGACGCCACGAAGGCCGTCCATCTCCCGCGCCATCCCGTCCTCACGACTTGCGCTGCGCTGACCCTCGGTCGAAGCGCTCCAGCAGCCGCTCGGCCCGGCGCAGATGGGGATGATCGAGCATCGCGCCGGCCTGCCCGATCACCCCTGCCCCGGGCGAGCCCGCAAAGGCCGCAACCACGGCCCGCGCCTCCGTCAACGCCGCCTCCGAGGGGCGGAAGGCGGCATTGATGATCGGGACTTGAGCCGGGTGGATGGCCAACTTCCCCGTGAACCCGTCCCGGCGCGCCTCTCGGCATTCCCGTTCGAGCGCTGCGAGATCTCCGTAGGCGAGATGGACCGTATCGATCGCGTCGGCCCCTGCCGCGGCCGCCGCCAGAAGGGTCAAGTCACGCGCGAGGCGATAAGGACTGGTCCAGGCCCCGGACCCGTCGCGGTTCGTCTCGGCGCCGAGATCCGCGGAGAGGTCTTCCGCACCCCAGGTGATCCCGCAGAGGCGCGGATGCCCCTCGGACAGGCTCGTGAGAGCCAGGACGGCGCGGGCCGTCTCGGTCGCAATGGGCAGGATCCGGGTCGTGCCGGCAGCGATACCATTGGCAGCCTCGAGCCGGCGGAGCCGCGCGTCGAGAGCCTGTATGTCCGCGCCGAGAACGGCCTTGGGCAGAACGACGCCGTGTGGGCGGGTCGGGATCACCGCCGCAAGGTCGTCGTCCGCCAGGCCCGTCCCGAACGCGTTCACGCGCACGAGAAGGCGTGGGCGCTCGGCCTCCCTCCCGGCCTGCTCCAGAAAGGCGACGGCATGACGTCGCGCTGCCGACTTCCCGCTCACGGCGACCGAATCCTCGAGGTCGACGATGAGGGCGTCGGCGCCCGAGCTCAGCGCCTTCTCAAGCTTGTGCGGCGCATCGCCGGGAACGAACAGGAGCGAGCGCATCGCCGTCATGCCCCGCTCGCCGCGGGCCGGCGACACATGAAGGCCTGCCTGCGGCACTCGGCGACCAGAACCTCGTCCTGCCGGTAGGCTCGGTGGATGAAGTCGACGATCCCCGCATCGGGGCGGGAGCGCGAGAGGCGCTTGGCCGCCACCTCGGTCGTCGCGTGGACGGTGTCGCCCTCGAAGAGCGGGGCCGGGAAGCGCACCTCGCTCATGCCGAGATTGCCGATCGTCGTGCCGAGCGTCAGGTCGTTGACCGAGATGCCGATCATCAGCCCGAGCGTGAACAGCGAGTTCATCAGCGGCCGGCCCCACTCGGTTTCGGTCGCGCAGAAATGCGCGTCGATGTGGAGAGGCTGGGGATTGAGGGTCAGGCTCGAGAACAGGACGTTGTCCATCTGCGTCACCGTGCGGGTGAGGCGGTGGGAGACGACCACGCCGATCTCGAAATCCTCGTAGTAGAGGCCGCCTCGCGGATGGGACGTGTGGGAGACGGTCGGGCTCATCCGGCTTCCTCTCGCGTCAGGGTGAAGAGGCTGGCGCCCTCGGCTACCTGCAGGCCGGGCTCGGCCGCCACCGCGACGACCGAGCCGGCGACGGGGGCGGTGAGCGTGTGCTCCATCTTCATCGCCTCGATGATGCCGAGGCGCTGGCCGCGCGTGACACGGTCGCCGGGGGCGACGAAGACGTCAACGATCCGGCCGTGCATCGGTGCGGTGATATCGCCCGCATGGTCCGCATGCGCGGACGCGCTCTCGGCCGGATCCGGCGCTTCGAGGCTGACCTGACGCCCCTCGTGAAGGACGAGGATGCCGCCCCCGGCAGGCACGATCTCGATCGTCCGGTCGGCCGCCCGGGTCGGACAGGCCTTCCCCCGGTACAGGACCCGTGGCGGGCTGCTCGTGCCGGCCTCAGGCCAGATCAGTGTGACCGCGTCGTGCCGGCCGTCGATCCGGAGCGGCCAGGATTGCCGCCGCGGCGCGCCGAGCTGAAAGCCGTCGGCGACATCCCAGGGTGAGGCCGTGCCGCCCGCCGGTTGTGCCTGGTCGAGCCCGAGCATCGCCAGCACCCCGAGACCGATGCAGGCCGGATCGATGTCCGGCTCGCTCACGAGAGTGTCGCGCTCGCGCTCGATCGCATCGGTGTCGTAGCGGCCGGCCCGGAAGGTCTCGGAGGCGGTCAGGCGTCGCAGGAAGGCGAGGTTCGTCCGCGGCCCGGCCACGAATGTCGCGTCGAGCGCCCGACGCAGGCGCGTCACCGCCTCGGCGCGGGTCGGCCCGTGCGCGACGAGCTTGGCGATCATGGGATCGTAGCAGGGACCGACGACGTCGCCGGCCCGCACGCCCGTATCGACGCGCACGTCCTGGGGCAACCGCAGCGCGTAGAGGCGGCCTGTGGATGGCAGGAAGCCCGCCGCCGGATCCTCGGCATAGAGCCGCGCCTCGATCGCGTGCCCGTCGATCCGCAGGTCGTCCTGGCTCATGGGAAGCGGCTGTCCGGCCGCGACCAGGAACTGCCACGCGACGAGGTCGAGGCCGGTGATCGCCTCGGTGATCGGATGCTCCACCTGGAGACGGGTGTTCATCTCCATGAACCAGAAATTCTCGGGCGCGAGCGCCCGATCCCCGGCGGCGATGAACTCGACCGTCCCGGCGCCGACATAGCTGCACGCCCGGGCCACCTCGATCGCAGCCCGGCCCATTGCGGCGCGCACCGTCGGATTCATACCCGGTGCCGGCGCCTCCTCGAGGACCTTCTGGTGGCGGCGCTGCAGGGAACAGTCGCGCTCGAACAGGTGGACCGCCCCGCCTTGCGCGTCGCAGAAGACCTGAACCTCGATATGGCGCGGGTTCGGCACGTACCGCTCGATCAGGACCTGCGGGTTGCCGAAGGCGCTCGCGGCCTCGCGCCGTGCGCTTTCGAGTGCTTCCGTGAACGCCGCCGGCGCATCGACGCGCCGGATCCCCTTCCCGCCCCCGCCGGCCACCGCCTTGATCAGCAGCGGATAGCCGACGGTTTCAGCCGCGGCGCGCAGGTGATCGCTCCCTTGGTCCTCGCCCTGATAGCCAGGGATGACGGGCACGCCGGCTGCCGCCACGAGCGCCTTGGCGCGGTGCTTGAGGCCCATGGCCTGAATCGCGGCAGCGGGCGGCCCGACGAAGACGATTCCGGCCTGCGCGCAAGCCTCGGCGAGGCCCGGATGCTCGGACAGGAAGCCGTATCCCGGATGGAGGCAATCGACCCCGGCCCGCGCTGCGGCCTCGACGATGCGGTCGATCCGCAAGTAGGACTCGGCGGCCGGCGCCGGCCCGATCGGGTAGGCCTCGTCGGCGAGCGCCACGTGCAGCGCGGTGCGGTCGGCCTCCGAATAAACCGCGACCGTGCGCATCCCGAGGCGCCGCGCCGTGCGCATGATCCGGCAGGCGATCTCGCCGCGATTGGCGACGAGGACGGAATCGAGGCGCCGGATCATCGATGGGCCTCCTACATCCGGAACACGCCGAAGCGCGTCTCGCCGATCGGTGCGTTGAGGCAGGCCGACAAGGCCAGCCCAAGCACCCGCCGGGTCTCCTCGGGCAGGATGAGGCCGTCGTCCCAGAGCCGGGCCGTCGCGTAGTAGGGTGAGCCTTCCCCCTCGAACGCCGCGCGGATCGGCTGCCTGAACGCCTCCTCGTCCGCAGCATCCCACGTGTCGCCGGAGGCCTCGATATTGTCCCGCCGCACCGTGGCGAGCACGCTCGCTGCCTGCTCCGCCCCCATCACCGAGATGCGTGCGTTCGGCCAGGAGAAGAGGAAGCGGGGCGCGTAGGCGCGTCCGCACATGCCGTAATTGCCGGCGCCGTAGGACCCGCCGACGAGGAGCGTCAGCTTCGGAACCGCGGCATTCGCCACCGCCGTGACGAGCTTCGCGCCGTTGCGCGCGATCCCGCCGGCCTCGGCCTCTCGCCCAACCATGAAGCCGACGATGTTCTGCAGGAAGATCAAGGGAATGCGCCGCTGGCAGCACAGCTCGATGAAATGCGCACCCTTCAGCGCGCTCTCCGAGTAGAGGATTCCGTTATTGGCCAGGATCCCCACCGGCATGCCCCAGAGGCGCGCGAAGCCGCAGACGAGCGTGGTGCCGTAGAGCCGCTTGAACTCGTCGAATTCCGACCCGTCGACGATCCGGGCGATCAACTCCCGCGCATCGTACTGCTTGCGCAGGTCGACCGGCACGATCGCGTCGAGATCGCCTGGATCGAGGCGAGGCTCGACGGGCGCCAGGATGTCGAGGTCCGGCTGCTTGCGCGTGTTCAGGGTGCCGACGATGCGGCGCAGGATGGCGAGCGCGTGCGCGTCGTCGGCGGCCTCGTGGTCGGCGACCCCGGAATGCCGGGTATGGATCTCCGCGCCGCCGAGGTCTTCGGCCGTCACGATCTCGCCGGTCGCCGCCTTCACGAGCGGAGGGCCGCCGAGGAAAATCGTGCCCTGGCCGCGCACGATCACGCTCTCGTCCGACATGGCCGGCACGTAGGCGCCCCCGGCCGTGCACGAGCCCATCACGCAGCTGATCTGGGGAATGCCGGCCGCCGAGAGCCGGGCTTGGTTGTAGAAGATGCGGCCGAAGTGGTCGCGGTCAGGAAAGACCTCGGCCTGCTGGGGCAGGTTCGCTCCGCCCGAATCGACGAGATAGAGGCAGGGCAGGCGGTTCTCGCCCGCGATCTCCTGCGCCCGCAGGTGCTTCTTGACCGTCAACGGGAAATAGGTGCCGCCCTTGATGGTTGCGTCGTTGCAGACGACCATGACCTCGCGGCCGCGGACCCGACCGATCCCGGCAATCATCCCGGCCGCGTGGATGTCGCCACCATAGAGGTCGTAGGCGGCGAGAGCCCCGATCTCCAGGAAGGGCGAGCCCGGATCGAGCAGCTGGACCACCCGATCGCGCGGCAGCAATTTACCCCGCTCAAGGTGCCGGGCGCGGGCCTTCTCGGAGCCGCCCGCGGCCGCAGCCGCGCGTCGAGCCCTCAGCGTGTCGCGCAGCGCGGCCCAGGCCGCACGGTTCTCGGTGGCTGCCTCGGAGAAGAGATCGGCGCTCGTGCGCAGGACCGCCATGGGCCGCCTCAGCCCGAGGCCCGGGCGAACACCTCGCGTCCGATCAGCATGCGCCGGATCTCGCTCGTGCCCGCTCCGATCTCGTAGAGCTTGGCGTCGCGCAGAAGGCGACCGGACGGGTAGTCGTTGGTGTAGCCGTTACCGCCCAGGAGCTGGATGGCGTCGAGCGCGCCACGCGTGGCCTGCTCTGCCGCGAACAGGATCGCGCCTGCGGCATCCTCGCGGGTGGTCTTTCCGGCGTCGCACGCCCGAGCCACCGCATAGACGTAGGCGCGCGCGGCATTGCCCGTCACGTAGAGATCGGCGAGCTTGGCCTGGACGAGCTGGAATGCGCCGATCGACTGGCCGAACTGCTGTCGCTCGCGCACATAGGGTGTCACCACGTCGAGGCAGGCCTGCAGGATGCCGAGCGGGCCGGCCGCCAGGACGACGCGCTCGTAATCCAGGCCCGACATCAGGACGCCGACGCCGCCGCCCACCGCGCCGAGGACGTTCTCCTCAGGAACCCAGCAATCCGCGAAGATCAGCTCGCAGGTGTCCGATCCCCGCATGCCGAGCTTGTCGAGCTTCGGTCCCGTCGAGAAGCCGGGAAAGCCCTTTTCGACCAGGAACGCCGTTATCCCGCGCGGGCCGGCCTGCGGATCGGTCTTCGCGTAGACGACGACGACGTCTGCGACGGGTCCGTTCGTGATCCACATCTTGGAGCCGTTGAGCCTGAATCGATCGCCGTGCTTCTCGGCCCGCATGCGCATGCTCACGACATCCGATCCGGCCTCGTGCTCGGACATGGCGAGCGCCCCGACGTGATCTCCGGAGATCAGCGGCGGCAGGTATCGGTGCTTCTGTGCGGGGGTGCCGTTGCGGCGAATCTGGTTGATGCACAGGTTCGCGTGTGCACCATACGAAAGACCGACCGCGCCAGAGGCACGCGAGACTTCCTCCATCGCGACACAATGCTCGAGATAGCCGAGACCAAGCCCTCCGAACTCTTCCTCCACGGTCATTCCATGGAGACCGAGTGCGCCCATTTCGGGCCATAGGTCCCTTGGGAAGGCGTTGCTACGATCGATCTGGTCCGCACGGGGCGCTATCCGGCTGCTCGCGAATGCCCGCGCACTGCTCCGAACGGCATCGGCAGCTTCGCCGAGGCCGAAATCGAATTCGCGCACGACGTTCGGGAACATCGCAATCGTCCTCAAGCGGCGCCTTATGCATTATAGCTCTGCTTTTGCCGCTGCAGCCACCGGGCGCAGACAAATCGTGCACGGAAGGGCCGGCGTGTCGTCCCTGCCCGGCAGCTCCGAGCCTTGCTTCGTCGGCCAGATCCCGAGGCCTCTTAACCTATCACTACCTGGGCACTTTGAGGTCAGATGGCAGCCGGAAGCGGCACCGACAGTGCGGACATCGCACGGGCGGGATAAGCGTCGCGAACAGCCGGCCGATGATGGCCTGACGCACGGCTGGCAGGCTCGGAGACGGCGAGGGCCCCGGTAGGCCGGCCACCTTTTCCCCGACCCGTCCGGTCGAGCCCGGCCAAGCGCAGGCGATGCACGCCATCAGCGCGTGCCAGTGGAGGCCGGTCCAGGAGCGGCCCTCGAAGTGGTCGAGGCCACGTTCCTCCTTGAGCTGCGGGTGGGCCTGCTCGCACACCCAGCGCGCCGTCTCTCGAAACAAATCTCGATGCTACACGTATAGCCTTACAAATATCTCAACATTACAGCCGAGATGTTCTTCTAACCTAGCCCTGCGATCTTACCGTTGCAGACTATGAGAGTACCCGATTCTATGGATGTTGAAAGCCACAGTCGGCCTGCTGGACGATGCCGAGGAGGTGCAGACACCATCTCAAGCGCTTGTTCGTATTCAAAAAATACATCCTTGAATCGATTGAGCGCTGATTTGTGAAATCCTAGAAGCTTTGCGTAGCGAGTCCGTCTGACCTTCCTCCCTCTTTCAGCGATGATGCATGGGTTCACCCGATCTCGCTCAAGCAGGTTTCTTAGGTCGCTTTCGGAGGCTGTACGACGCGGCATATGACATCAGACCGCTACTTCTGCCCTGATGGCAGGATGTGACGCGTAGTTCTCAAGAACAAAATCGTCTATATGGTACTCATCTATGCTACCAGGATGGCGCACAAGCTTCATCTGTGGCGGATGCTGCGGCTCGCGTTCTAGCTGTTGCCGAGCTTGGTCGAAATGGTTGCGATATAGATGCACATCTCCCCCTACCCATACGAGCTCTCCTGGGCTGAGGCCTGTCTGCTGTGCGATCATCAGCTGGAGCGCGGACGCTCCTACAAAATTGAACGGAGCTCCCAGCAATAAGTCAGCGGATCGTTGATACAGCAAGCAGTTGAGTCGGTTCTGGGAAGTTACATGATATTGATAAACCATATGACATGGCGGTAGCGCCATGTCACCAATATCAGCTACGTTCCAGCCGTGGAACAACATCCGACGGCTGGTTGGATTGAGCTTCAGTGTTTCGATCAACCCGGCGATTTGGTCGTACTGCTTTCCATCCGGTCCAGCCCACCGTCGCCATTGTTTGCCATAGACCGGGCCGAGATCGCCCCATTGCTGAGCGAAAGCATCGTCGTTTATTATTCTCTGCTCGAAGTCCTTCTGCGTTACTTGCTCGCCCGTTGCGTTGCGATATCTAGCAAGCGGCCAATCAGTCCATATTGTGACGTTCGAGCGAAGCAATGTCTGGATATTGGTTTCGCCTGTAAGGAACCAGAGCATTTCCTTGACGGCTGTTTTCCAGTATACTCGTTTTGTGGTTAATACTGGTACGTTTCCGTCTGATAGATCGAAACGAAGCATGGATCCGAAGATCGAGCGGGTCCCAACCCCGGTCCGATCGACTCGCTCGTCACCGTGTGTGAGAACATAGTCAAGAAGCTCAAGGTACTGGTACTCACCTAGGCGGATCATCGCGCGCTTCTCCGAAACGAGTTGCCGCAGCTATCGAGGCGAGTCTGGCGGTTTTCTCGACGATCGTGCCAAGACATACCCCGGTCGGCCTAGGTTGCGGCAGCTCGCTACAGCCTCTTTCTCCCTCATGAAGCAAAGAGTTTTCCGCCCCGTTAAGCGTCACGATGTCGCACCACCATCGCTTCCGCTGGAGGCCTTGGGACGTGCGGCTCACGGGGATGCCAAGCGGAGAGTGCACCGAAATTCGCTCGATCATCCATCATAGCGCTATGGGACGTGTGGCTCTGCAAATAGCTCAGCTGGTCGGAGATCCTGGCGCGAAGCCGAGTGCTGTGCCGAAAAATTACGGCATGCCGAGGAAGGCGTCGGCCGAGCGCTGATAGAGCTGGCAGGAGAGCCGCCCCTCCGCCACGGAGAACGGGAACAGGCAGTGGCACGGCGCGAGCGCCATCCGGTCGAGATCGGCCGGGTTCCAGGCCGAGACGATGAGGCTGCGGGAATCCGGGTTGCGGCGGATCTCGTCCACGACCCAGGCGATCGGGTCGACGGTGCCGCCGAGGGCTTCTCCCAGGAGCGCCACTGCTTGCCGTGGACGGCGCCGAGATCGCCGTTCGCGTCGGCCCACTCGTCCCGGATGGTGATGCCATTCTCGCGCCGCGCCCGCATGTTGGTGTCGCCGGCGAGGAACCAGAGCAGCTCGTGGATGATCGCGCGCAGGTGCAGGCGCTAGGGGGGTGACGAGGGGGGAAGCCTTCGGCCAGATCGAACCCCATCTGGTGGCCGAACACCGAGAGGGTGCCGGTGCAGTCCTTCGGCGTGCCCTCGTCGAGGATGCAGCGCAGCAGGTCGTGTTAGGCGTGCACGGTCCCTCTCTCGCGGCGTGATCATAAGCAGGCTGCCCCCGAACGCACGGGGCCTGGGTGTGGACAGGTCTGGATGAGCGCCTCAGCGATGAGCGCCTCACCGCGGCCAGAGCACGTAGGCGATCAGCGCGAGATTGCTCCAGCCGTGCAGGGCGATGCAGGGCCAGAGGCGGCCGGTGCGCCAGCGCAGGGTGCCGAGGGCGAGGGCCAGGGGCAGCAGCGAGACCGGCCGGGCGAGGCCCCAGCCCGTGACGTGGACGGCGCAGAAGAGCAAGGCCGTGACCAGGATCGTGGCGAGGGGGCCGAGCACGGCGCGGGCGCGGCAAAACACCTCGCCGCGCATCAGCAGCTCCTCGGCGGCGGGCGCCAGCACCACCACGTAGGCGAGCCAGGCCGCGACCGCGCCCGGCGTGAGCAGCGGCGAGAGCCGGGTGCCCTGGCCGAAGCTCGCGCCGAACAGGTCCGCGGTGAGGCTGACCCAGGCGATGTGCACGACCGGCCAGAGCAGGAGGACGAGGAGGAGATCACGCGCCCGCATCCCGTTGGGCTCGGCGCGGTCGAGGGCGAGGCGGCTGCGCCAGCCAGTCCCGCCCCACCACGCCGCCGTGGCGAGCAGGAGGCCCGCGAGGAAGACCTGGCGCAGGATGTCGACGGCGAGTTCCCGCCGGGCCAGCGCCACCGCCCCGACGAAGGGCCGGCGGGACGGCGGCAGGAAGGGGTCGATCCCGGCCAGGAGGTCGGCGCCCACCCGCACCGCCGCCAGCGCCATCAGGCTCGCCGCACCGAGATAGAGCAGGACGAGGGCGGCGAGGCCCGCGAGGTGGAGCGCCACCGCACCCGCCCGGCGGGGCCCGGTCCGGCGCGGGGGCTGCGCGCTTCCGGCAACAGCCTCGGGCTCCGGTGCGGTAGCCTCAGGATCGGGCTTCAAAACCGGGGCGATCCCCACTATATTCCCCTTGCCGGTCGCAAGGCCGGCTATGGCGATAAACGTTCTTCGGAATAAACCTATCGGACCCGGGGGCGGTACCCGGCGCCTCCACCCGAGCCCAGGACATGCTGCCGCAAGGCGCGTGACGTGCAGACTGGGCTTCGGCGGGGGCGAAATAGGATCGACGAGGGCGTAAAGGTTGAGCTTTCGCTCGGCATGGTTCCGCCGTTATCGGGCCATTGCAATAGTTGCCAACGACAACTTTGCTCCGGTGGCGGTGGCCGCGTAAGCGGTCCCCAATACCGACCTAAAGTCCTAGCGGGTAGCACCGCATAGGCGGGGTTCGGAGGCACCTGGCAACAGAAGCCTCCACTCGAATTTCCCCCAAGGACCCCGTCCGTGACGTTTCCGCGGTCAGGTCTATCGGGCAGGTGACGTCGGACAGACCGGACAGAACGACCGCAGATGGCAGACGACCTGATCCGCTACGACCTCCTCGTGCAGGAAGCGCTCCGAGGCGTCGTGCGCAAGGTGCTGACCGACGCGGCCCGGGACGGGCTGGTGGGCGAGCACCATTTCTACGTCTCGTTCCGCACCGAGGCCCCGGGCGTGCGCATGTCGCAGGCGCTTCGCGAGAAGTACCCGCAGGACATGACCATCGTCCTCCAGCATCAATTCTGGGATCTCGGCGTCACCGAGCACGCCTTCGAGGTCGGCCTGTCCTTCTCGGGCGTGCCCGAACGGCTGCTCGTGCCCTTCGACGCGCTCAGCGGCTTCTTCGACCCCTCCGTGCAGTTCGGCCTGAAGTTCGATCTCAGCGAGGGCGCCGAGGCCGAGGTCACCGGCGAGGACCAGCCCGGCCTCAAGGCCGGGCCGCGCGGCGCCGCCTCCGAGCCGAGCGAGATCAAGCCGAAGGGCACCGGCCTCGCCGCCCTCTCGCCCGGCGGCACGCCGAAGGTGCTGCCCGCCCCGGCCACGCAGGCTGCGAAGGCCGAGGACAAGGCCGCCCGCGCGCCCCGCAAGGACGGCGAGGGCGAGGAGACCGGCGCCGAGGTGGTCAGCCTCGACGCGTTCCGCAAGAAGAGCTGAAACCGGACACACCCCCTCTCCCCGCCGGGCGGGGAGAGGCCCGCAGGCACCCTGCCGTGCCTGCGGGAAGCGCAGGCGAAGCCGAAGCGGAGGTGAGGGGGTGCCTCAGGAAGAGGCTCCTTCGGAATCGCCGCCTCGCTTCATGCCCCGGCAAGGGGGCATGAAGCCCTCTCCCCGCACGCGGGGAGAGAGGATCAGCGTCAATCGGACATGACCAAGCACAGGCGATGTCAGGCCCGCCCGACGCTCCCCGAGAGCATGGCGGGGTCGATGCCGATGCCCCGCAGCGCGCGCTCGTACTTGGCGTCGAGGTCGGCGTGGAAGATCAGCGCCGGGTCAGCCGGGCAGTTCAGCCAGCCATTGGCCATGATCTCGCTCTCGAGTTGGCCCGCCTGCCAGCCGGCATAGCCCAGGGCCAGCACCGCGCTCGCCGGCCCCTCCCCGCTCGCGATGGCGCGCAGGATCTCGACCGTGGCGGTAAGGCAGATGCCGTCGTCGATGATCAGCGTCGACTGGTCGATGTGGAAGTCGTCGGTGTGCAGCACGAAGCCGCGCCGCCCCTCCACGGGCCCGCCCATCAGCACCGGCATGTGCCCGACGCGCTCGCGCAGGCGGATGGCGTCGGCCTCCTGCGCCACGTCCAGCTGCAGCAGCAGGTCGGGCATCGAGAGGTCGGTGACCGGCTTGTTGACGATGATGCCCATCGCCCCATCCGCCGAATGGGCACAGACATAGATCACGGAGCGGGCAAAACGTTCGTCCGCCATCCCCGGCATCGCCACGAGGAACTGGCCGTCGAGATAGGAGGGGTCGCCGGACGGAGGCATCTGCATGGCGCCATGCTACGCCGCGTCCGGCCTTTGTCCAGCGGACAAAGCGCGCGGACGGTGACGGGCGCCGTCGGGTCGCGACGGGGTGACAGGGGCCCCGCTCGACAGCCCCGGCGGCAGGCCCTAGTTGAACGGCGGGCCGCACAAGCGTGGCGGTTCCGTAAGACGACTTCCAGGCCGGCGGCGCCGCGAACGGCGTCGCGTGACGACGGAGACGGCGATGATTCAGGTCGGCGACCACCTGCCCCAGGCGACGTTCCGCGTGAACGGCCCCGACGGCCCCCAGGCCAGGACCACGGACGACGTGTTCAAGGGCCGGCGCGTGGTGCTGATCGGCGTGCCCGGCGCCTTCACCCCGAGCTGCCACCGCAACCACCTGCCGGGCTTCGTCGCCAACCGCGAGCAGATCCTGGCCCGCGGCATCGACGCGATCGCGGTGACCGCGGTCAACGACGTCTTCGTGCTGGACGCCTGGGCCAAGGCGAGCGGCGCCGAGGGCATCGAGTTCCTGGCCGACGGCAATGCCGACTTCGCCAAGGCGATCGGCCTCGACATGGACGGGACGGGCTTCGGCCTCGGCACCCGCTCGAAGCGCTATTCCATGCTCGTCGAGGACGGCGTGGTGCGCGTGCTCAACGTCGAGGAATCGCCCTCGAAGGCGGAAGCGTCGGGCGCCGAGGCCCTTCTGAAGGTGATCTAAGCGCCTTCGCCGGCGAGGGCGCGCCCCGGCACGGGCCGGACCCGTCTCGGGCACCCGGCCGCCACCGGGTCGCCCTTCTCCGGCCACGTTCGCGATGCGACGTGCGGTCGAACCTTCACGGCCAAGGATCGACCGCTTGTCCTTTCTCCACGACCTGCCGATCGCGGACCTGATCGCCCATTACGGCTACCTCGCGATCTTCCTGATCATCACCCTGGAGAGCGCCGGCGTGCCGATGCCCGGCGAGACGGCGCTGATCTCCTCGGCCGTCTATGCCGGCAGCACGGGCGAGCTGAACATCGGGCTGATCATCGCCGCGGCGGCCTCGGCCGCGATCCTCGGCGACAATCTCGGCTACTGGGCCGGGCGCCGCTGGGGCATGCCGCTGCTCCTGCGCCACGGCCACCTGATCGCCCTCGACCACGGCCGGCTGAAGCTCGGCCAGTACCTGTTCCGCGAGCACGGCGGCAAGATCGTCTTCTTCGGCCGCTTCACCGCGATGCTGCGCGCCTACGCGGCGCTCCTCGCCGGCGTGAACCGTCTCGATGCGCGCCGCTTCCTGCTGTTCAACGGACTCGGCGGCCTCGCCTGGGCCGGCAGCATGGGGCTCGGCTCGTATTTTTGCGGCCGCTCCATCGAGAAGATCGCCGGGCCCGTCGGCCTCGCGCTGCTCGCCGTCGTGATCTTCGGCGGCCTCGCCCTCTGGCTGTTCGTGCGCCGCCACGAGGCGCGGCTCCTCGCCCAGGCCGAGGCCGCAATCCCCGGCCCCCTGGGCTGAGTCCGGGTGTCGAGAGGGATCCATCCCTCTCGCGGGGTGCCAGGGCAGAGCCCTGGGGCTTTCAGGCCAGGGCTCTGCCCCGGCACCCCGCCAAAGGGATGATCCCTTTAGGATCCCGGATTAGCGGCGCTTGCGGAAGGGGGCCATCGCGGCGACCGCGAGGGCGTCGACCCGGTTGTTGAGCGGGTCGCTGGCATGGCCCTTCACCCAGTGCCAGGTCACGTCGTGGCGCTGGCGCGCGGCATCGATGCGCCGCCACAGGTCCTCGTTCTTCACGGGCTTCCTGTCCGCGGTGAGCCAGCCGCGGGCCTTCCAGTTATGGATCCAGGCGGTGACGCCCTGGCGCAGGTACTGGGAATCCGTGAACAGGTCGACGCGGCAGGGCCGCTTCAGCGCTTCCAGCGCCTCGATCGCCGCGAGCAGCTCCATCCGGTTGTTGGTGGTGAAGCCCTCGCCGCCGGAGAGCTCCCGCTCCGTGTCGCCGTAGAGCAGGATGGCGCCCCAGCCGCCCGGGCCCGGATTCCCCGAGCAGGCGCCGTCCGTGTAGATGCGGACGCTCACGGGCGCCGCCGCCATCTCAGGCGCGCCCGTAATCGCGGGCGTCGCGGGCCTGGCGGTGGAAGGCGAGCCGGCGGTCGTACTCGCGCGGGTCCTTCGGCTGCACCAGGGCGCCGGGCGGCACGTTCAGCCAGTCGACGAGGCGGGTGAGCATGAAGCGGAGCGCCGCCCCGCGGGCGAGGATCGGCAGGGCCTCGACCTCGGCCGCCTCCAGCGGGCGCACCGCCTCGTAGCCGGCGATCATGGCCGCCGCCCTGTCGCGGTGGAAGCTGCCGTCGGGCGAGAAGCACCAGGCGTTGAGGCAGATCGCGAGGTCGTAGGCGAAGGCGTCGGTGCAGGCGAAGTAGAAGTCGATCAGGCCCGACAGCGCATCGCCGATGAAGAACACGTTGTCGGTGAAGAGGTCGGCGTGGATCACGCCCCCCGGCAGCCCGGTCGGCCAGGCGGATTCGAGCAGGTCGAGGTCGGCGCGGGTGCGCTCGGCCAGGCCCGGCGAGACCGAATCGGCCTGGTGCTCGGCCTGCGCGAAGAGCGGGCGCCAGGCGGAGACCGAGAGGCTGTTCTCGCGGGTTATGCCGAAGTCGCGGCCCGCCGCGTGCAGCGCGGCGAGCGCGCCGCCCAGCGCCCGGCAATGGTCGACGCCCGGCACCTTCACCGAGACGCCCTCCAGGAAGCTCACGATCACCGCCGGCCGGTCGCACAGGCGGCCGAGGGCCTCGCCCTGCCGGTTCCGCACCGGCTGCGGGCAGGCGAGGCCGCGCCGGGCCAGATGCTCCATCAGGTTGAGGAAGAAGGGCAGGTCCGCCTCGTTCACCCGCTTCTCGTAGAGGGTGAGGATGAAGTTGCCCGCCGCCGTGTGCAGGAAGAAGTTGGTGTTCTCGACCCCCTCGGCGATGCCCTTGTAGGAGAGCAGCGTGCCGAGATCGTAGGCGTCGAGGAAGGCGCTCAGGGCCGAATCGGGAACCTCGGTGTAGACGGCCACGTGTCGCGCTCGGATCTGAAGCTGATGCGTCAAGGGGCGCCGGTCGGGCGCCCCTTCGGGAAACACGGTCTAGCGATTTCCAGGCCCGGCCGGAAGCCTTCGGGCCGGAACCGCCCCTACTCGGCGGCCTCGTTGCGCAGCTCCCGCGGCAGCGGGAAGACCATGTCCTCGACCACCGTCGAGACGGTGTCGACCGTGACGTCGTAGCGGGCCGCGAAGGCGTCGATGATCTCCTCGACCAGCACCTCGGGCGCGGAGGCGCCGGCGGTGAGGCCGAGCTTGCGCACGCCCGCGAAGGCCGGCCAGTCGATCTCCTCGGCGCGCAGCACCAGGCGGGTGATCGGGCAGCCGACGCGCTCGGCGACCTCGCGCAGGCGCTGCGAGTTCGAGGAGTTCGAGGAGCCCACCACGATCAGCGCGTCGACCAGCGGCGCGATCTGCTTCACCGACTCCTGGCGATTGGTGGTGGCGTAGCAGATGTCGTCCTTGTGCGGCCCGGTGATGTTCGGGAACTTCCGCTTGAGCGCCTCCACGATGTGGCGGGTATCGTCCACCGACAGCGTGGTCTGCGTCACCCAGGCGAGGTTGTTCGGGTTCTCGGGCTCGAGGGCGGCGATCTGGTCGAGGTCCTCGACCAGCGTGATCGAGCCCTTGGGGAGCTGGCCCATCGTGCCGACCACCTCGGGATGCCCCGAATGGCCGACGAGCAGGACGTGGCGCCCGCGCTTGTGGTGGATCTCGGCCTCGCGGTGGACCTTGGTCACCAGCGGGCAGGTGGCGTCGATGGTGGTGAGCCCGCGCTCGACGGCGTTGGCCGGCACCGTCTTGGCGACGCCGTGGGCGGAGAAGATGACGGGCGCGCCGCTGTCGGGCACCTCGTCGAGCTCGCGCACGAACACGGCGCCCTTCCGCTTCAGGCTCTCGACCACGTACTTGTTGTGGACGATCTCGTGGCGGACGTAGACCGGGGGTCCGTAGATCGCCAACGCCCGCTCGACCACGTCGATGGCGCGCACCACGCCGGCGCAGAAGCCGCGGGGTGCCGCGAGCAGGATCTCGAGCGGGGGTTTCCGATCGGCAGCCGGGGCGGCGTCGGAGACGACGGGATTCGTGATGTCGGCGCTCATGGGGGCGGATGTGGCGAGGGCGGGCCCGCCCTGTCAACAGGGCGCGTGGTCGAAACCGACTGTGCGGTGCTTTCGCATAACACACTTGCGCGCGTTTGGCTTGCTCTCGCGCGAGACGGCGCTCGAGGCCGGGATGCGCAGCCGGAATCGCCTCCAAACTGTGCATCCTGCCTGCCGCTTGGGCGATTCACGGATGCGGTAACCCCTTCATGGATCGAGATTTCTCGGGCTCGCGCAGCGCCCGGTAAGACTCTGTTGAGGGCCCGGACTTAAAGACCGACTCATCCGTTCGGCGGTGCCCGGGATACCTGCCCGGGCCGGGTCCACGGGAGGCGTCCTTGCTCGCGCACGACTTCATGGCATTCCGCGAGGCGTCCCGGCGGAACGGCGTGATCCTCTCCTTCGGCGGCGACCTCTCCGAGAGCGTGCTCTACTCGCTGGGCGAGGTCCTGAAGATGCGCATGCAGAAGGACGAGACCGACGCGGGCGTGGCCAAGCGCGTGTTCTCGATCTTCGTCGAGCAGGCCCAGAACGTGATCCGCTACTCCGCCGACCGCATCGTGCCGGAGGGCAAGCCCGACAGCGCCCGCCTCAGCAGCGGCATGATCGTGGTGGGCACCGAGGGCGGGCGCTTCTTCGTGGTCTGCGGCAACGAGGTCGGCCGTGACGAGGTGCCCCGCCTGCGCGAGCGCCTCGACCACCTCGCCGGCCTGTCGAGCGAGGAGCTGAAGCGGCACTACCGGGAGAAGCTGCGCCAGCCGCCGGACGAGGGCAGCCTCGGCGGGAGCATCGGCCTGATCGAGATCGCGCGGCGCTCCAGCGCGCCGGTCGAGTACGATTTCAAGGAGATCGCCGCCGAGCGCAGCCTGTTCTGCCTCAAGGCCTATATCTGAGAGCCGCCCGATGAGCCGCATCCAGATTGCCGCCACCGAGCGCTCCCCGCTGGTGGATTTCGATTTCGCGAGCGGGCGCCTGTGCCTGCGCGGCGAATCCTACCCCGAGGACGCCGCCGCCTTCTTCGGGCCGCTGCTGCAGGCGCTGCGCGGCCATCTCGGCGCCTCCGAGCCGGAGGCGATCACCTTCGAGGTGGGCCTCGCCTATTTCAACTCGTCGAGCGCCAAGGCGCTGATGAACCTGTTCATGCCCCTGGAGGACGCGGCCGCCGAGGGGCGCCCCGTCACCATCCGCTGGCTCTACGCGGAGGGCGACGAGACCATCGCGGAGGCGGGCGAGGACTTCGCGGCCGATTTCGACCACGCCCGCTTCGAGCTGGTGGCGGAGGGGCACGCCTGATGCCGCATCGCACCGCCACGGGCATCAAGCGCGCCGCCGAGGACAGTTTCAGCCTGTTCGACGCCGAGGAGGCGATCATCGGGCGCACCGACGTGATGCTGGCGCGTCTCTCGGAGGTCGCGGAGGGCGTGCAGGAGCTGGCCGGCGCCTATCGCCGCGGCACGCGCGAGCAGCGCCGGCTGGTGCGCATGAGCGACCGCATGCAGTTTGAATTGCAGCGGGTGAACCAGCGCATGGCCGAGCAGCAGCGCGAGCTGCAGACGCTCAACGAGGCGCTCTCCGGCGAGATCGAGCACCGCACCCGCCTGGAGGCGGAGCTGCGCCGCCTCGCCGATACCGACCACCTCACCGGCTCGCTGACCCGGCGGCGCCTGCTGGAGATCGGCGAGCGGATCTGGGCCCGCGGGCCGGCCTGCCTGCTGATGCTCGACCTCGACCATTTCAAGCACGTCAACGACGGCCATGGCCACGCGGCGGGAGACGCCGCCCTCGTCGTCTTCGCCGCCGTCTGCCGCGCCAGCCTGCGCCCGTGCGACGCCTTCGGCCGCATGGGCGGCGAGGAATTCGCCGCCTTCCTGCCGGAGACCGATGCGGCGGCGGGCCGCGCCCTCGCCGAGACCCTGCGCCGGGCTGTGGCCGAGGCCCCGGTTCCCCTGGAGAGGGGCAGCCTGTCGATCTCGGTCAGCATCGGGCTCGCCGCCTCCCGGGCGGGGGAGCCCCTGGCCGTGGCGCTCCGGCGCGCGGACGCGGCGCTCTACGAGGCCAAGACGGTCGGCCGCAACCGCGTGTCGAGCCCGGAGACGGATGGCGCCTGACGCGGCCGGAAGCCGGAACCAAGGCAGGAGCGACGTGATGAGCGGAGCCGAGACCACGCTTGTGGCGATCCGGCAGGACGACGCTCCGACGGGAGCCGGCCCGGGGAGCGAGCCCCTCGTGGCCGGCCTCGGCTTCGAGGAGGTCGCCGAGCCGGCCGCCCCCCGGCGCGGCGGATCGCTGCGCGGCGCCGGGCCGATGCGCCGGGAGGACCTGCGCGCCGCAGCCCCCTTCGCCGAGGCCGCGGAGACGGACCGGATCATGAAGCCCGGGGCGCTGCGCGGCGCGGCCCGGGGGCGCGACCTCGACAGCCTGACCCGCACCCTGTTCCTGCGGATCTACCCGGTCATCGCCATCGTCGTCCTGCTCACCCAGGCCGGCATCGCCTGGGTGAACTATGCCGACCAGCTCCGCCTCTACACCGAGCGGGCGAACCTTCTCGCCGCGCTGACCGCCTCGGCCATCGACCGGCCGGGCTGGGAGCGGGCGGCCGGGACCTTCGGGCCGCAGCTCCAGGCGCTCGCGCGCGACCCCGCCTTCCGCTACGCGGCGCTGAAGGACGGCCAGGGCCGGATCGTCGGCACGGCCGGCGAGACGCCGCGCGGAAAGCCCTGGGACCTCGTGCAGGTGAGCGCGGCCCTCGAATCCGCCGGCAGCCCCGGCACGCTCGCGCTCGTGCTCTCGGCGGAGGAGCTGCGCGACAATGCCGGCAGCCAGGCGCTGCTCGCGCTCGGCACCAGCGTCGTCCTGATGCTGGCCTTCGTGGCGACCCTGCACCTCAACCTGCGCCGCCACGTGGTGGCGCCGGTCCAGCGCCTGCTCGTCGCCATGCGCAAGGTCGAGCACAAGCACTGGACCACGGTCGATCTCGGCGGCGCCTACCGCCCGAGCAACGAGATCGACGCGATCTCGCAGGCCTTCAACAGCATGGTCGAGGGCCTGCGCTCGGGCGACGAGGCCAAGCAGCTCCTCCAGGCCCTGGAGCGGGCGCATGCCGAGCTGGAGACCGCCAACCGCCAGGTGATCGAGAGCATCGGCTATGCCCGCCGCATCCAGGCCTCCGTCCTGCCGGACCCGGCGGCGCTCACGCCCGCGGGGGTCGACCTCGCGGTGCTCTGGGAGCCGCTCCATCTCGTCGGCGGCGACTATTACTGGCTGGAGGAGATCGACGGCCTGTCCGTGATCGTGGTGGCCGATTGCACCGGCCACGGCGTGCCGGGCGCCTTCCTCACGCTCATCGTCGCCACCGCGCTCGACCGGCTGCTGCACGAGCGGGGTCTGCGCTCGCCGGCCGCCATCCTCGCCGGGCTCGACGCGATGGTGCGCACGCAGCTGCGCCAGGACGGACGCGGCGCGGAATCCGACGACGGACTCGATTGCGGCATCTGCGTCTGGGACCCCGGGCACCGCAGCCTGCGCTTCGCCGGGGCCGGCCTCTCGCTCACCGCGATCCGCGACGGGGCCGTGGCCCGCGTCCGCGGCAGCCGGCGCGGCCTCGGCTATCCCCGCACCGGCCGCGAGGCCCCGCCGGAGGCCGACAGCTTCGTGCCGGTGGAGCCCGGCACCACCTTCTACCTGATGACCGACGGCGTCACCGACCAGATGGGCGAGCCCGCCCCCGGGCAGCGCCCCCGCCTCCTCGGCCAGCGCGGCGTCACCGAGCGCCTCGCCGCCCGCGCCGGAGAGCCCCTGGCCGAGCAGGTCGCCGGGCTGGAGCGGGACCTCGCCGCCTATCGCGGCGGCCAGCCGCGCCGGGACGACATGACCCTCGTCGCCTTCCGGCTGGGCTGAGGACGGGCCGTCCTCCGGCGTGCCGAACGGCACGCGCCCGGCGCTCGCGCTGACGGCTGCGGCGGGCTAAGGGGGAAGGCGTTCCGAGCCAGCTCCGAGGTCTCCCGCCGGCCATGGCCACGCCTGCCGAACATGCGAGCTTCCTGCCGCCCGTCCTGACCTTCCTGTCGGCCGCGGTGATCGGCGTGCCCCTGTTCCGCCTCGCCGGGCAGAGCGCCGTGCTCGGCTATCTCGTGGCGGGCGTGCTGATCGGCCCCTCCGGCCTCTCGCTCATCGCCGAGCCCGAGACCGCGGCGAGCGTCGCCGAGATCGGCGTGGTGCTGCTCCTGTTCATCGTCGGGCTCGAATTGCACCTGTCGCAGCTCGTCTCGATGCGGCGCGACATCTTCGGCCTCGGCACGGCGCAGCTCGTCCTCTGCTCCCTCCTGCTCGGCGGCGCGGGCATCCTGTTCGGGACCGGGCTCGCGGCGAGCGCCGTGATCGGCATCGCGCTGGCGCTCTCGGCCACCGCGGTCGCCCTGCAGCTTCTGGAGGAGCGCGGCGACCTCGGCACGCCCTACGGCAGCCGCGCCTTCGCGGTGCTGCTGTTCCAGGACCTCTCGGTGGTCGGCATCCTCGCCCTGATGCCGCTGATGGCCTCGGCCGGCGGCGGGGGCGACGCGCCCTGGCTCGGCCAGGCCGCCGCCTCCACCGCCAAGGCGCTCGGCGCCATCGTCGCGGTGGTGCTGGTCGGCCGCTACGGCCTCAACCCGTTCTTCCGCCTGCTCGCGGCCTCGGGCGCCCGCGAGGTGATGACGGCCGCCGCCCTCCTCGTGGTGCTCGGCACCGCGCTGACCATGCAGGAGGTCGGCCTGTCCATGGCGATGGGCGCCTTCCTCGCCGGCATCCTCCTCGCCGAATCGAACTTCCGCCACCAGCTCGAGGCCGATATCGAGCCCTTCCGCGGCATGCTGCTCGGCCTGTTCTTCATGAGCGTCGGCATGTCGATCGACGGCGGCCTGGTGAAGGCGGTCTGGCCGGCGCTGTTCGGGGCCACCGTGGCGGCGATCCTCGTGAAGGTCGCGCTGGTGGCCGCCCTGTTCCGCCTGTTCGGCTCCGGCACCCTCGACGCGTTGCGCGGCGCCGCGGTGCTGGCGCCGGCCGGCGAGTTCGCCTTCGTGCTGCTGCCCCAGGCGGAGGGGCTCGGCCTCACCGACGCGACGAGCACGCGCTTCGCCATCGCGCTCGCGGCGCTGACCATGCTGGTCGGCCCCGTCGCCGCCAAGGGCCTCGACAAGCTCCTGGAGGCGCGCCGCGCCCGTGAGGACGTGGCCGAGGAGCCCGCGACCGACGTGGTGGAGAGCGCCGAGGCCCGCGTCCTGGTGATCGGCTTCGGCCGCTTCGGCCAGATCCTGACCCAGGTGCTGCTGGCCGAGGGCATCCCCGTCACCGTGATCGACAAGGACGTGGAGCAGATCCGCGCCGCCTCGCGCTTCGGCTTCCGGATCTATTACGGCGACGGCACCCGCCTCGACGTGCTGCGCGCCGCCGGCATCGGCCGGGTCGAGCTCGTCTGCATCTGCGTCGACGACGCGGAGGCCGCGCTCAAGATCGTCGACATCGTGCACGAGGAATTCTCGGCCGTGCGCACCTATGTGCGCGCCTACGACCGCATGCATGCCGTCGAGCTGATGAACCGGGACGTGGACTTCCAGCTCCGCGAGACCTCGGAATCGGCCCTCCAGTTCGGCCGCGCCACCCTGGAGGGGCTCGGCTTCGCGCCGGAGGCCGCCGCCGCCCGGATCGCGGACGTGCGCAAGCGCGACGTCGCCCGCCTCGTCCTGCAGCAGGCGGGCGCGGCGCCCGAGGCCGGCTGGCTGCGCAGCGTGCAGCCCGAGCTGAAGCCCGAGCCGCTGACCGCCCCCCAGCGCCCCGCCCGGGCGCTCAGCGCCGAGACCCGCGACATCATCGGCCACGACCGCCGCGAGGCGGCCGAGCGCCTGCTCGCGACCCCCGCCGCCGAGCCGGAGGAGGATGCGGCGGAGGCGGCGGACGAGGAGGAGACCGACGAGACGGTGCAGCCGGCCGCCGGGCGGCGGGCGGACGCCGCGAATGGCTGAAGGCATGGCTGAGGGCCCGGATGCCGGCCGCTTCGTCAGCGGCTCGATCCTGCGCCACGTCGTGGTGATGAGCGCCACCGGCTCGGTCGGGCTGATGGCGGTCTTCGTGGTGGACCTGCTCTCGCTCCTCTACGTGTCGAAGCTCGGCGACCCCGCGCTCACGGCGGCGGTGGGCTTCGCGGCGATCGTCCAGTTCTTCGCCATCGCCATCAATATCGGGCTGATGATCGCGGCGGGCGCCGTGGTCTCGCGGGCGCTCGGCGCCGGGGACCGTCCGGGCGCGCGCCGGCTCGCCGCCTCGGCGACGGTGCTCGGGCTCGCCGCCGCGGCCCTGCTCGTGGCCGCGCTGCTGCCGCTCTCCGACCCCCTGCTCCGGCTGATCGGGGCGTCCGGCGAGGCGTTGCGCGTCGCCGACCGCTTCGTCTGGATCGCCCTGCCCTCGAACCTGTTCATGGCGCCGGGCATGCTGTTCTCAGGCATCCTGCGGGCGGCGGGCGATGCGCGCCGGGCCATGTGGGTGACGCTGGGCGGCGCCCTCGTCACGGTGGGGCTCGACCCGCTCCTGATCTTCGGCGCAGGCCTCGGCGTCGACGGCGCGGCGATCGCCACCTGCGTCGCGCGGGCCACCTTCCTCGCCATCGGCTGGCACGGGGTGCACCGCCTGCGCCTCCTCGGGCGCCCGGACCCGGCGGCGGTGCTCGCCGACGCGCCCGCCCTGATCCGCATCGCCGTGCCGGCCGTGCTCACCAACCTCGCCCCCTCCGTGGCGAGCGCGATCACCACCCATCTGCTCGCGCGCTACGGCGCCGCCGCGGTCGCGGGCAACGCCGTGATCGACCGGCTGACGCCGGTGGCCTTCGGCGGCCTGTTCGCCCTGTCGGGCGCGATCGGCCCGATCCTCGGCCAGAACTGGGGCGCGGGCCGGTTCGACCGGATGCGGCTGGTGCTGCGCGACGGCGCCCGCGTGGCGCTCCTCTACGTCCTCGTCGTCTGGCTGGCGCTGGCGCTCTGCCGGGCGCCGCTGACGCGGCTGTTCGAGCTCGACGGCGTCGCGGCCGAGCTGTTCGGCTTCTTCTGCCTCGCGAGCGGGGCGATCTGGCTGTTCAACGGCCTGCTGTTCCTCGGCAACGCCGCCTTCAACAACCTCGGCTTCCCCTTCCGCTCGACGTTGCTCAACTGGGGCCGGGCGACGCTCGGCACCGTGCCGCCCGCCCTCCTCGGGGCGGCGCTCTACGGGCCGCCCGGGGTGATCGCCGGGGCCGGGCTCGGCTCGGTGCTGTTCGGCGGCCTCGGCCTCGTCCTGGCCTTCCGGGCGGTCGGCCGGCTCGAGCGGGAGGCGGCCGCGAGCCCGGCCGCCGAGCGGGTCCGTGCGGCGGCCGAGGCGGGCGCGGGCCTGGAGACGGCCCCGGCCCGCTCCAGCGCCCTCGTGTGAGCGCCCGCGCCGCCCTACGCACCGGAAATCGACCGATCGTCCCGCAATGCAAGGGCCGGAACTGGTCATTTTCCCTGTGAGAGGGCAGACTTGCACCTCCGGCGGAGCTCTCGGGCCACCGGAGCGGATCCTCGGATCCCATCGACGCGCGTGAGGCCCCGGCCATGTTCAACCCGATCGACATGCTGCAAGCGCAGGGCGGCGCCGGAATGCAGACCATGGCCCAGCAATTCGGCCTCAGCCCGGAGCAGACGCGCCGCGCGATGGAGGCGCTGCTGCCGGCCTTCGCCATCGGGCTCCAGCGCAACACCCCCACCGACCCGACCGGGCTCAGCCAGCTCTTCGGCTCGCCGATGCTGACGCAGGCGGTGCTGCAGCAGGCCGCGATGACGAGCGGCGTGGGCGCCCAGGTGCTGCGCCAGATGCTGCCCGCCATGGCCGGCGCGGTGGTGGCGAGCATCGTCCACATGCTCCTGAACCCGCCGCCCCCGGTCGAGCCCGCGCAGCCGGCGGCCGGCGCCTTCCCGTTCAGCCCGGCCTGGGTCGAGATGATGAAGCTGTTCCTGCCCCCGGAGGCGCCCCAGGCCGCCAAGCCCGGGGCCGCCGGCCGGAGCGCGCCGGCCGGTCAAGCGCGCCCCAAGACGCAGGCCACCGAGCCGCAGGCCAACGCCGGGCGGGAGATGCTACAGCAGCTCCTCAAGACGGGTGCCGAGGTCCAGGAGCAGAACGTGAAGGCGATGCAGGGCCTGTTCGACGCGTTCTGGACCGAGGCCGGCAAGGAGAGCGGCCGCGACGCCGACAAGGCCGCCGAGATCCCGGCCGCCGGACAGGACGCTGTGTCGCCCGAGGCACGGGGCGAACGCAAGAGCCGCGGATGACCGGGCCAGCCCGGCCGCCCCGGGGTTCGATCAGTTGATCTGCGCCGCGGCGCTGCCGATGCGGGCGTAGACGTCGTTCATCTTCGAGCCGTAGAGGCGGATCGTCCCGGCGGCGACCGCGAAGATCAGCGCGCCGATCATCGCGTATTCCATCGCCGTGCTGCCGCGCGCATCGCCGAGGAAGCGCCGCAGGGCGGAGGGCCGTCGCTCGGCCGGTTTCCTGTCTTCGGTGAACGCCATGGTGACCGTATTCCCGCCGACATGGCAGCGGAAGCCTGTATAGGCGGCATTCCCTTCAGGATGGTTTAAGATCCGCTTCGCAGCCGGGGCGGGTGCCGGGATCAGTCCCGGCCCGCCTCCTTGCGCAGGGCGTCGATCCGCTTCGAGGCCTCGGCCTTGTCGAGATCGGGATCGAAGGCCTTCGGCTCCTTCGTCTCCTCGGCCAGGGTCTTGAGGTAGGAGGCCTGCGCGCCGGTCATCGGCTCGTCGCCGGTGGTCCACTGATCCGGATCCTTGATCCGGTTCGAGGACTCCTTCGGATCGACCTTCGGATTCGCGCCGTCGCGCTTCGCGGCTGCCTTCGCCATGACGGAACCTTTCGTTCTTGAAATGTTCCTTTCAACGCCCGGCCCCGGCGGCAGTTCCCATGGACATCCGGCCGTGCCGGGATTCCCCGCCGGCGGAAACCGGCGGGGCGGGAAACGGGCTCAGGCGGCCTGGGCCTTGGGCTGCACCTCGGCGAGGTAGTCGTCCATCAGCGTCTTGGTCAGGCTCGCGGGCGTGAAGCGGTAGGGCCCGATCTCCGAGACCGGGGTCACCTCCGCGGCCGAGCCGGTGATGAAGCACTCGGAGAAATCCGTCATCTCCTCGGGGTGGATGCGGCGCTCGACCACCTCGACCCCGCGGCGGCGGGCCAGCTCGATCACGGTCTGGCGGGTGATGCCGTTGAGGAAGCGGTCGGCGATCGGCGTGTGGATCACCCCGTCCTTGATGAAGAACACGTTGGCGCCGGTGCACTCGGCGACGTTGCCCTCGAAGTCGAGCATCAGGGCGTCGGCATAGCCCTTGTTCTCGGCCCGGTGCTTCGAGATCGTGCAGATCATGTACAGGCCCGCCGCCTTCGAGGCGCAGGGGGCGGTCGCTGGGTCGGGCCGGCGGTACTCGGCCATGTCGAGGCGGATGCCCTTCATCTTGGTGGCCGCGTCGAAATAGCTCGGCCATTCCCAGGCGGCGATGGCGAGATGGATGGTGTTGCCCTGCGCCGAGACGCCCATCATCTCCGAGCCGCGCCAGGCGACGGGGCGCAGATAGGCGTCCTGCAGACCGCTCGTCTTCAGGACGAGCTCCTTGGCCGCCTCGATCTCCTCAACCGTGAAGGGGATCTTGAAGTCGAGGAGTTCCGCCGAGCGGTGCAGGCGCTTGGTGTGCTCCAGGCTCTTGAAGATGCGCCCGCCATAGGCCCGCTCGCCCTCGAACACCGAGGATCCGTAGTGGAGACCGTGGCTGAGTACATGGATCTTCGCCTCCCGCCACGGCACCATGGCGCCATCGAACCAGATGGTGCCTTCGCGCTGGTCGAACGGGATGACGGACATCGCTCGAATCTTTCCGGTGGCGCCTCCGGCCGGAGGCGGGCTTGGTCGTGAAGGGCGCGGGGGTGCGCCTCGCCGGGGCGGCCGTCAAGGGGCCGCCCAGGAGGGTTGACGGGTACCAACCGGGCTGAAATATGTCAACGAAACTGACGTAATCGGGATCGACCGCAGACGTGCCCCGCTCCGCCGCGCGCCCCGCCGCACGCACCCTGCCCTCCCCCGACATGCTCGCCGAGGGGGCCGGTGCCCCGCCCTGCAGCAGCGACGACCTGATCGAGCTCCTGTTCTTCGCCTACCGCGACTTCGTCGGCGATCCGGACCGGATCCTGGCCGAGTACGGCTTCGGACGGGCGCATCACCGCGTCCTGCACTTCGTCGACCGCTATCCGGGCCTGACCATCGCCGAGCTGCTCGACATCCTGCGCATCACCAAGCAGAGCCTCAACCGCGTGCTGAAGGACCTGATCGAGCAGGGCTACATCGCGCAGAAGACCGGCACGAGCGACCGGCGCCAACGGCTCCTCTACTGCACGCAGACCGGGGCCGCGCTCGCCGGAGACCTGACCCGGGTGCAGACCCGGCGCCTGACCCGGGCGCTCGCCGCGCCCGCCGCCGCCGCCTCCCCGGAGAACTTCCTCCTCGCGATGATCGAGCCTGACGAGCGCGCGGCGGTGAGCCGGCTCATGGCCCGGCGCGGCCAGCAGGGCGCCGCCTGATGGCCGCCGCGCCGGCGCTCCGCGCGGACCTGCCCGACACGGCGCCGCACGTCCTCGTGGTGGACGACGACCGGCGCCTGCGCGAGCTGCTCTCGCGCTACCTCACCGAGCAAGGCTTTCGCGTGACCAGCGCCGCCTGCGCGGCGGAGGCCCGGGCCAAGGCCCAGAGCATCCTGTTCGACGCGATGGTGCTCGACGTGATGATGCCGGGCGAGAGCGGCTTCGACTACGCCCGCAGCGTGCGCGAGACCTCGCGCGTGCCGATCCTGATGCTCACCGCGCGCTCCAACACCAACGACCGGGTGATGGGGCTCGAGATCGGGGCGGACGACTACCTGCCCAAGCCCTTCGAGCCGCGCGAGCTGACGCTCCGGCTCACCAACATCATCAAGCGGGCGGCTCCCGCGCGGCCCGACGCGCCCGAGGCCGTGACCTTCGGGCCCTTCGCCTTCCGGGCCGACCGGGGCGAATTGCGCCGCGGCGAGGAGGTCATCCGCATCACCGAGCGCGAGCGCGAGATCCTGACGATCCTGGCCGGCGCCGGGGGGGCCAACGTGGAGCGCGAGCAGCTCGCCGGCAGCGGCGGCCTAGCGGCCGAGCGGGCGGTGGACGTGCAGATCAACCGCCTGCGCCGCAAGATCGAGGTCGACCCGGCCAACCCCCTCCTGCTCCAGACGGTCCGCGGCGTCGGCTACCGCCTGGCGGTGGACTGAGAGGATTCCAAAGGGATCATCCCTTTGGTGGGGTCTCGGGGCGAAGCCCTGAGGGTGGCTTCGCCGACCAGGGCTCCGCCCTGGACCCGCCAAAGGCCTGAGGCCTTTGGAAACCCGATCTCATACGACATCCGGGTGATCCCTTCGGGATGGCGGATGTCGTCTTCGCTCAGGCGCCGCGCGGGCTTGGCCGAGACCGCGTCCGGTCTGATCAACCGGACGCCGTATCAGGCCCCTTCCCGGTCGAGCAGGACGCGCTTGCGTTCGACGCCCCATCGATAGCCCGAGAGCGCGCCGTCGGAGCGCACGACCCGGTGGCAGGGGATCGCCACGGCAAGCGCGTTGGCGCCGCAGGCCTGGGCCACGGCGCGCACGGCGGCCGGCGCCCCGACCGCCCGGGCGATGTCCGCGTAGCTCGCGGTGCGGCCGGGCGGGATCGCCCGCAGCGCCTCCCAGACCCGCTGCTGGAAGGCGGTGCCGCCGATGTCGAGGGGTAGGTCGAAGCCCTCGGCCGGCGCCTCAACGAGGCCGACCACGCGGGCGACCAGCGTCTCGAAATCCGGATCCCCGCCCTCGAACTCGGCCTTCGGGAAGCGGTCCTGCAGGTCGCGCACGAGGGCGTCGGGATCGTCACCGAGCAGGATCGCGCAGACGCCCCGCCCGGTCGCCGCGACCAGGACCGCGCCGAGGGAGCAGGCGCCCACCGCGAAGCGGATCCGGGTGCCGGGGGCGCCGCGGCGATAGGTGTCCGGGCTCATGCCGAGCCGCTCGGCCGCGCCCGCATAGAAGCGGCTCGACGCGTTGTAGCCGGCGTCAAAAATCGCCTCGGTGACGGAGCCCGCCGCACGCAACGTCTCGGCGACCCGCGCCGCGCGCTTGGCTTCTGCGTAGGCTTTGGGCGTGATCCCGGTGACGGTCCGGAAGATCCGGTGGAAGTGGTGGGGGCTCATCCCCGCGGCGTCGGCGAGCGCTTCGAGGCCGGGCGGGTCCTCGGACGCGTCGATCAGCCGGCAGGCGCGGGCGACCGCCGCGCGGCGGCGCTCCTCGAGGCCCGGCTCGTTCGGGCGGCAGCGGCGGCAGGGCCGGAAGCCCGCCTCCTCGGCCTCGGCACAGGTGGCGAAGAAGCGCAGGTTCTCCGGCCGCGCCGCCCGCGAGGGGCAGCTCGGGCGGCAATACACGCCGGTCGAGCGCACGGCGTAGACGAAGCGGCCATCCGCCGCCGCATCGCGGGCGACGACGGCGGCGAGAAGTGCCGCGTCCGGGCGGAAGGATTCGGTCATGGGGATGAACATGGCGTTCCTCGTCGGCTCTGGGAGCTCGCCTCCCGTCGCCGGCATCCTCGTCCTGGCCGCCCGCCGCCGCATCCCGAGCCTTGCTCCCGAATCCCGCGGCACGACCGTCCCCGCTTCGCGTCAGGGCCGCGGCGCCTCGCCCGGACCGCAGGGGCCGGTGCGGCGGCCGGTCTGGACCTCGGTCATGGTCATGTTCTTAGCCCCCATGCGCATGGCGATGCGGCCGGTGAAGCCGGAAGGGCCGAGGCGGTAGACGGCGCTCGCCTCGGCGGCGTTGCGGCCCGGGCAGCGGATCGCGAAGGTCAGGGCCTCGCCCTCCTGGCGGATCTCCGAGAGCGGGCAGCGGGCGAGCGGGTTGTTGGCGCTGAGCACGGCGAGGCCGTAGCCCTCCCGCGCCGGGTCGAGGCAGAGATCGACCTGCCGGGCGGTGGCGGCCTCCTCCAGATGCGGCAATTCGAGCCGCACCGCGACGGCGTAGGCGCCGCCCTCGAAGGCGGCCGCGGGCGCACAGGCCAGCACGAGGCCGGCGGCCGCGGACCGAAGGATGGCGGGCATGACGGACCTCCCCTGCAGGCCGTCAGGAGAGCACGGGAGACGTCGCGGGATCCTCCCGTTTCTGGCTCCCGAATTCCTACCAGACCAGCCGCTCGATCACCGCGTCGGGGTGCACGGCCTGGGCGGAGAGCCACGCCGCGATCTCGCCGATGCGGTGATGCTCGGCGGTGAGGCCGAGTTCCTCCGCGTGGATGCCGCGGGCGACGAACAGGCTCGCGATGCCGACGCCGCGGGCGCCCGCCACGTCGGTGCGGATGGCATCGCCCACCGCGAGCACGCGGGTCCGGTCGGGCGGGGGCAGGCCGTCGAGGGCGCCGGCCCGCGCGAGGGCGGCCTCGTAGACCGGTCGGTGCGGCTTGCCCGCATAGACGACCGAGCCGCCGAGCTCCTCGTAGGCCGCAGCGAGCAGGCCCGCGCAGGGGATGAGCCGGCCGTCGAACTCCACCACGAGGTCGGGATTGGCGCAGATCATCGGCACGGCGCGCTCGCGCAAGGTGGCCAGCGTCCCGCGGTAATCCTCGGCCGTCTCGGTGCGGTCGTCGAACAGGCCGGTATTGAGCACGAGATCGGCGTCCTCCGGGCCGGCGAGCGCCACGTCGAGCCCCTCGAAGATGCCGGAATCGCGCTCCGGCCCGAGATGGTACATGCGGATGCCGGGCGTCTCGGCCACGAGGGCACGGGTGAGGTCGCCGGAGGTGACGATGGCGTCGTAAGCCTCCCGCGGCACGCCGAGCCGGTCGAGGATGCGCTGCACGCCCGCGCCCGGCCGCGGCGCGTTCGAGACCAGCACGACCCGGCGCGGGCGCCCGGCCGCCGGCAGGCCGCGGAAGCGGATCAGCGCGTCGCCCGCGCCCGGATGGGCCTTGGACCCGTCGTGCAGGACGCCCCAGACGTCGCAGAGGATCACGTCGTAGGCGTCGGCGATCCCGCTGATGCCGGTTAGCGTGGGGATCGAGGCGTGGTCAGAGGTCATGCGGGGTCCTGCGCGGCGTCGCGCGCCGGGTTAGAGCGCTCCCCGCCGAAGGGGTTACCGGTTCGGCGCAAAGGAGCGCGCCATCAAGAGCCTGGAGCGCGCTCCGCCGACGTGGACACCGGTTCGGCGAAAGAGAGCGCGTCAAAACAAAGACTGAGAGCCGATCTCGATTGCAACGCGATCGGGCACGGCTCTAGGCGGAGGCGGCGGCGAAGGCAACGCCCCGGGGCGCCTGCCGAATCCGCCCGGCGGCCCGGGGGCCGGATCGAGGGCGTCGCTCAGACCGCCCGCCGCAGGAAGGAGCGGAAGGGCTTGCGCTGCGGCGGCTCGGGGTCGGTGTCCGGGCCCGGCTCGGAGACCGGGCTCGCCAGCACCTCGGCGCGCACGGGCCGCGGCGCGGCGAAGACCGCCCCCTGCGCCAGCGCCACGTCGAGGTCGATCAGGTCCGGCACGTCCGCCTCGGCCTCGACGCCGCAGGCGACCAGCCGGATGCCGGAACGGGCGAGCGCGGTGACGAGATCCTCCGGCGCGATGTCGGCGAGATCCGCGCGGGAGGGCCGCAGGAGCAGGCCCGCCGGAACCTTGACCTGCCCGACGCCGCGGGCGGCGAGCGCGGCGGCGTCGAAGCGCAGGTCGCCCGGCCGGTCGAGGGTGAAGCCGACCCGGCCGCGCAGCCCCGCGAGCGCGGCGGCCTGCTCGGCATCGAGGCCGCGCCAGCTCGCCTGCGGCAAGGCGAGGACGATGCGGCCGCCCAGCCCCGTCTCGTCGCCGAGCAGCCGGGCGAGCCAGCGCAGGAAGCCCGGCTCGAACAGGGAGAGCGGCGACAGGCCGTAGGTGATGCTCGCCTCGCTGCCACGCCCGCCGAGATGCCGCGCGATGGTCAGCACCCGCTGCAGCATGCGCCGGTCGAGCTCCGTGGTGCGGCCGTGCCGCTCCAGCACGGGCAGGAAGGCCTCGGGCTCCAAGAGGTCGGCCCCCGCGCGCAGCCGCGCCAGGGCCTCGTAGGCGACGACCTTGCGCTGGGGCAGCGTCACGACGGGCTGGAGATGCACCTCGAGCCCCTCGCCCTCGAAGGCGGCGACGAGGGCCTCCTCCGGCACGGTCGTGCCGCGCGGCGTGACGGGGCGGACGGGCTCGGCGCGCATCTCGGCGGCCGGGGGGCGCGGCGGGAGCGGTCGCGGCGGCAGGGCGCGCGGCTCGGGACGCGGTTCGGCGGCCGGCTCGGGCGGGGCCGGCGGCGCGGCC
>NZ_CABFVH010000046.1 GCF_902141855.1 Methylobacterium dankookense
CGGGGTGTAGCGCAGTCTGGTAGCGCACCTGGTTTGGGAGCATCGGGGCTAAGCCCCCTTAACCTCCTGTGCCGACAGCGGAATGGCCGTTTCCGGTTCTGCCGTGTCGGGACTTTTGTCGGGATTCCGCGTCGCCGCGCCCCGCTTCGAGGCTGCCTCCATCGCTTCCAGCACGTCGTCGTGCATGACGTGGGCGTACTTGGCCGTCGTGGTGATGTCCGCGTGCCGGAGCATCCGCTGGGCGACCTTCAGGTTTCCGCAGGCGCGAAGGACGCGGGTCGCCGCCGTGTGCCGGTTGTCGTGGAAGCGGTAGTCCGTCAGCTCGGTCTTCACGTCGCGCCGGAACGCCGTCTTCAGGCCCTCATAGGTGATGGGATAGCGCTGGCCGCGGCGCCGATCGCCGCTGGCGCGCTGGGCGACATAGGTGAACACGAACTCATCGTGCTCGCCCTGGAGCGGCCAGAGCAGGGCGCGGACGGTCGGCGGCATGGGGATCGACGCCAGCTTGTCGCCCTTGCCGAGGACCCACACCTGCCGGCCGCCCCAGTCCACATCCCGCCAGCGCAACGTGACGCATTCGTTTAAACGGCAGCCCGTCAGCAGGGCGAAGCGGACCACGGCGTGATAGTCGGGCCGGAGGGCCGCGAACAGCGTGGTCTCCTCGTCAGCGCGCAGCTCGCGCACGCGCTCCTGCGGCTCTTTGAGCATGTGCTTGCGCCACTCGATCGGCGCCACCGGCTCCTGCCACACCTTCGCGGCCCGCGTGAGGATGGCGCGCAGAACCTCCGTCACCGTGCGGTTGACGGTGGCCGCGCTCACGCGCCGCTCGACGCGCTTGCCGTCCTCGATCCGGAAGGTGGTTTCCTGGCGGCGCTTCGTGACCAGCGTGGCGACCAGGGTGCTGTCGATCTTGGCGAGGCGCCGGCCGTTGCCGATCTCGGCCTGGAGCCAGCCGATGGCGCGCCAGAGGTCGTTCTGCGTCTTGGCAAACTGACCGACCTGATCCCAGTAGCGGCTCGCGGCGAGCCCGAAAGTCAGCGGCTCCCGGCCGAGCCGGGCAGCTTCCTTAAGTTGATCGGCTTCTTCGACGCGCTTGGCCTTTTCGTAGGCGTCGGCGTCCCGCTTGTTTGTGCAGCGCGTGGAGCCGTGAAATCGTACACCTTGCAGCTCGAAGTCGTAGAGGAAGATCTTTCGGCCTTTTGGACGGTAGGTCGACATTCGCGCTTCCTCCTCGCCTCAATGAACGAGTCGAGGTCCGCAGGGTGATACATCCGGTGCTGGCGTGTCGAGCCGCGGCCGGTGGCGATGTAGTCCAGTTCGCCCGCATCGACGTGCTTCCGGAGCGTGCGGGTGCAGATGCCGAGGCGGTCGGCGGCCTCCTGGGGGGTGAGGAGGGCGGTCACGGCCGGGCCCCGCAGGCTCGCGCAGCTTCGGCCGCGACGCGTTGGGCTTCACTCGACTTCGCGAGGTAGACGCAGCCGCCAGGGCCGAGCGTGACAGCGAGGATGAGCAGAGCGATTCCGCCATAGGTGCTGAAGGGCGTGCGCTCGCTCACGGCGCCGCTCCCGCGATATCGAGCGGATCGGCCGGTGCGAGCGGCTTCCAGCGGATCAGCACGCCGCTGAACACGTCCTGCCCCGGATGATTCTCACGCCAAAAGGCGACCATCTCGTCGAAGTCGCGGAAGCCGTCCTGTCGGGCGAACTCGTCCAGGGTCACGCCCCACGTTGCGCCCCGCACGAAGGCGCCTTCGAGCGTGTTCACGACGATGCTCGGCGGCTGCCGGCGGGCGGGCAGGATGATCCGAACCCGTTCAACCGCTATGCACGGCGCCTCGCCGATCCGCCGGCAGTGCTTCGTCCGCATGCCGGTGTAGAGCTGCACGTGCTCGCCCGGCCGGGCGTGCCGGCCCTTCCCCGCTCGCTCGGCCCGGATCGTCTGGGCCTTCGTGCCCGAGAGGATCGGGGCAGCGAACTGTTTCTTGAAGCTGTAGGCGACCATCAGATGAGCGCCCCCTGCGCGGCGCGCACGATGCCGTCCGCAGGCTGGCCGGCGGCCCGCCGCTTGGCCTCGATCCGCTTGACCATCGCCGGCCGGCCGCGCTGCTGCGCGTCGAAATAGGCGGCCCCGTAGCGGTCGGTTTCCAGGGCGCCGGCCTCGATCGCCGCCGCCCGCTTGCACTTCGCGATGTCAAAGTGGACCCACGACGCCCTGCGGAATCGCGGCTGGGACAGCGTCGGGTGGCCCTGGATCCACTTCCGCTCGACGCCGATCCGGTCGACCATCGCCAGCAGCTCCTCCAGGCTGTCGGCCCACAGGTGGCACATGATCATCCGGCCGAAGGGGAAGGCGGCTTGGTCGACGTAGCAGCTCATCGCGTTTCGCCTGCCCCCCAGTAGGACGCGGGCTTCTCCAGCCGGCGGTCGATGGATCGCTTGAGCGCTTCCGCAACCTGCGAATCGCCGTAGTTGACCCGCCAGAGGTCGACGGCTGTGGTGACGAGGACATGGGCGGCAACGTCGGCCTGCATGCCCTCGTCGAACGGCTTGTCGAGCAGGTCCATGATCCCGCGGGCCAGCTCGACGACGTGCCGGCCGGAGACGTTGACCATGCCTTCAGGCGGGACGTGTCCGGCGGCTGCGCGGCGCTTCTGCTCACCCATGGTGCGCCTCCGGGAAGGCGTCGTGCGTGCGGCCGTCGAGGAGCCGGCCGGCGGCCCGCTTCCCGACCCGGCGCATCACCTGAAAGCGTGCGCCGTGGAAGCCTCGGCCGCCGTCGAGGTTGAGCCACGCGGTATCGGCGCGATCGTCGGAGAAGGCGTTGCGGTAGTCCGCACGCCAATCCGAGTCCTCCGTGTCACGATCGAGAACGCTGAGCCACGCGCCGTGCTGCTTGAAGTGGAAGGCGACCCCTGTCGCGGCGCAGGTGTCGCGGATCTGGCGAGCCCAATCCGGATGCATTGGCCGCGCGTCCGGACCGCTCTCGCCGCCGACGATCGCCCAATGAAAGGCGCCCGTGCTGAAGGGGCCCGCGGCGTCGATCGGCCCAAGCAACGGCTCGAACGAGAAATACCGCACGGCCGAGGGCGTGTTGTAGAGATCTGCAACGCGCTCATCGAACCGGTGCTGATCTTCGGCCGAGACGCCGAGCCACACATGCGGCATCGGGAAATCGAAGGCCTGCGCCTTCAGGCTGCCCTGCGGTGTCCAGAAGGCCGAACCGTTCGGCACGTCGATCGTGTCGAGGGCTTCGTTGACCCGGTGCCAGCGCGTGGTCGGCGTCGTCTCAGCCGGTACGTCGACGACATGGCCTCCGCGGCCGGAAAAGCCCAGCGAGAGGCGCATGGCCGGCGCTGGCTGCCACGTCTCCGTCGCCCAGGCGCGCATCCGGTCGGCGCGCTTGGTGAGCACCTGATAGGTGTGCCAAGGCGCGAGGGCCATGACGGCGAAGACGCGGTCAATCCATTCGTCAGGCACGTTCTCGGCGAACAGGTCGCCGTGGGCGCAGACGAAGATCTTACGCGGCCGGCGCCAGCGCATGGGGAGCGTCAGATACTCCTCATTGAATCGGACCCGACCGTTCCAGACGGGCTTGCTCTTGCTGGCGGTGGTGAGATTCCGGCGGGACGGCAGGTGCGCCAGTCGGGTGCCGGCGAGCTGCATCGCGTAGCAGTTGGTGCAGCCGGGCGAGACGACGGAACAGCCGGTGATCGGGTTCCACGTCGCGTCCGTCCACTCGATCAGGCTGCGGTCACCCATGGCGCGGCTCCGGGCGATCGAGGCCGAGGAAATCGCAGGCGGCGCCGTGGAGCGTTTCCGTCTCCATGTCGTCCCCTGGATAGCGGCGCAGGAACACGTTCACCGCGTCCGCGAGCGCCGTGACGATCTCCTCCCGGTTCGGCGCCTCGCCATCGCGGACGGCGCAGAGCAGGAGGTCGATCGCCGTCGTGGCAGCCGACGCCGCGGCCAGACAGGCGCGGGCGTCGGGATCCGTGATGTTGGGGCCCTGCTCGGTCACGCGCTCGCCCCCGTGCCCTCGGTGGCGATCTCGAAGCGCGGCGGGCCTCCCTGCGCGGTGAAGCGCAGCGGGATGTCGTCGCTCCAGCGGTAGACGGTCAGGTCGTGCTTCGTGCCCTCGTCGGCCTCGCCGGCTTCGCGCAGGATCTCGACGAGCTGATCGGCATCCTCGGAGACGGTGTCCGTGTCGCCGTCCACCATAAGCATGGCGCCGGCCGGCACGGGCGGCTCGATCTCGAAGCTGCCGCCGGGCCCGAAGGTGAGCACGGCGTCTTCCAGCGTGTCACAGCAGGCGAAGGGGACGATCTGCCCCTCGGTGATCACGCGGGGCTCGAACCCGTCGCCCTCGATTCGGCTGCCGTAGCCCGGCGCGCCGTCGTCCAGGGTCAGAAGCCAATCGTTGGGCGTCTCGCGCCCGGTCGGCGGGATCTCGTCGATGGCCTCGCTCGGCCACCACTCGCGGTTCTTTCGCGGCTCCAGGGACATGTCAGCTCTCCGGGGTTGAGGCCGCGGCATCGGCTGCAGCGGCGCGGTCCAGCCGCTCGATGGCGGCTATGAGCAGGGCTCCGGCGCGGAGAAGGTCCTGGCGCTGGCCCTCGGATTTGAAGCGGGCGCCCCAGCCCTTCGGCCACAGGGCGATCATCAGGCCCCAGGCGTTCGATGGGACGAGGTCCCTCTGACGCTCGGGGGAATGGGTGCTGCAGAAGGCGAGGGTGGCCGCGGCACGGCCGAGCGCATCGTCCGGCAGCGCATCGTCGTGCTCCGGCCCGTAGCCGTGCTCGGCGATGCCGCGGGCCCGCTCGGCGGCCAGCTCGGCGGCGATGCGCTCGTGCGGCAGCATCGGCGCGCCCTCAGTCGGCCTTGCGCCGGCTGGGGCGCAGGATCTCGGCCTTCAGGTACGGGCGGCGCGCCAGGATCTCGGACGGATGCCGCCAGGAACGGCGGCCGTCGCGCTCGGCGCGATCCTCCTCGCGGTAGATCGCGGCGCAGCGGCTGAGCAGGGTCCAGACCTTCAGTACGGTGGCGGTGTGCCGATCGTGGCGCAGCGCCATCAGCAAGTCGTAGATCTCGGCCCCGCGCTTGGACCGGCGGTTGTTGAAGGCCATGCGGCAGGCGTTCCCGCAGAACTCCGCCCCGGCCACGCCGCTGGCGAAGGGCACACCGCATTCGAGGCAGGCGCGCTCCGGCTGGACGGTGCGCCTCGGGGCGCCGCTGTTGTCGGCCTCGCAGGCGCAGCGCAGCATCACGCCCGCCCTCCGGCCTCGGCCCGCTTGCGAATCTTCCGCGCGAGCTGGACGAGGCGCTGTCCTTCCATCCGGGCGGCCGAGGCGGCGACCACGACGGGCGGCGTCGCCCGCATCATGGCGCGGGCGTCGTCGCGATAGGTCTCGATCTCGGCTTCCGTGAACCCGGCGGCGTACAGGTGGCGCAGGGTGCACGCGTCCTCCGGGCCGGAGGCGTGGTGGCGCATCGTCTCGGCCATGAGGCGGATGCGCGTCTTGCGGTCGCGGGCGGTGCGCGCCGCGTGGAGCTTGGACGGGGCGACCATCAGCGGGCGTGTTCCTCGACGAGGGCGGAGAGAGCGGCGGCGACGGCGAGCGGCCCGGCGAGATCCCGCAGCTCGCGGCGCAGGCGCCGGGCGACCGGGCCGGGCGCGCGATCGGCGAAGGCCGACAAATGCGCGGTCAGGAGGCGCGCCCCGACCGCGTCGAGCTGCCGGAGTGCGAGCCGGATGAGCAGGAGCGAGGTCCAGGCGTCCCGGCTGCCCCTCTCCAGGCGGGACATGCCCGCCGGGATGCGAGGCGCGAGGCCGCGGGTGCACAGGGCGTGCTCGGCGGCGGTGAGGTCGGCGGCGAGGGCGGCCATGTCAGGCGACCCCTTCGCAGCGCATGGCCGACAGGCCATCGCGGGTTGCCGCGATCAGGTGTTCCTTGAGCTGATTGAACACCTCGACGGCGGTCGGCACCGGCATGGGCGCGACGGCGAACACCTCGCCGTCTTGATCATGCAGCCGGACATGAATGTTGCCGCAGGCGCAGGCTTCGCAGCCGGCGACGCTGATGGATGCGGCGCGCTCGTAATCGGGACGGGCGGCCATCACTCGCCCCCCCAGCCCAGAGAGCGGCCGACGAGCGGCATCGAGCCGATCGCCGTGAAGACCGCCAACATGATGAAACCGAAGACCTGTGCGTCGGACACCGCTCGACCCTCTCGCTAATGCGAGCCTAAAGTGCATCACAAGCACCTTAAGCCGTCAATCCCTAACGTGCTTCAGAGGCACGTAAGCGAGCGGATCCGCCATCCACACCTTTCCACAGGGTAAGTCCCTGAAAGGCGTCGATTCCTCATCAGAAGTTGTTTTGATCTTGTTTTGTTCTCAAGGGTGCGCCACGTTCGCCTCAACAAAGGAGGCCCGATGCCCTCGCTGACACGCTTCATGGCGCAAGGTTACACCCGGCTCGACGACGGGCTGATGCGCGCGGACGAGCCGTTGCGGTTCATGACGCCTGGGGAAGCCATCGACGAGGTGGAGCGCTTAGCTCCGCGGCGAGCTGGCGCGGTCGCCTACAAGTGGGTCGGGGATGAGAGGAACGGCGAAACCGGCCGTATCAGCCTCCTGCGGCACGTCGGCGTGATACCCGTCTACGTGGCGCTTGCACTGGGGATTGAGGAGGAGAGCTGTCAGCTTCCTCGGCTGCGGCGTGAGGCCCATCTTCAGTATGCGAGTTGAGGACTGCCTGCGCGACGTTCACAATCGTGACCCGTTCTGCGGCCTTGGCATGATCCCAGATTGTCCAAATGCTATTTGGCTCGCTGGGGTCTCTCATCAACAAATCTGCTACTTCGCAGTTGTAAACCTCGGCTAGAACTTCAAGAGTATCTTGCGTGTAGGGGATTTTGCCAGACTCGATCTTGCTCAGATTTTCGCGGGACATCTCGGCGCGCTCGGCCGCTTGTTCCTGGCTGTAGCTTCTGAACAAGCGCCATTCGCGGAGGTAATGTTTCCTGCGCTCGCGGGAGGGCTTGGCGGTTCGGGGCATGCTCAAGTGTCTCAGAGCGGCCCGGAATAGCCATGGCATGGCACGACCAAACGTGCTTGACATGCAACGTGCTTCTAAAGCACGTTACCACCCATGCGACTTTCCGACTGGCTCAAGCAGAATGGGAAAACGGTGGCGTGGCTCGCCGAGCAGGTGGGCCGTGACCGTTCATTCCTGACCCGCGTCAAGAACGGCGAGGCCAAGCCGTCTGTCGACGTTGCCGCGGCGATTCAGCGTGTGACCGGCGGCGCGGTGACCGCCGTCGACTACGTGACCGATGCGGAAGAGGCCGCGCCCGAGTGTCCCCTGGCCGAGATGGGGGCGCAGTAATGTCAGTGCGGCGCTCGACCCTTCTCGCGGGCCTTGCCCTGCTCATAGGTGCGGCGGCGCTCCGCCAACTCCTCCGCCAGCCGATCGGCGTTCGCGGCGTCGAGCTCCAAGCAGGCGATGGGCGCATGGCCCTTGCCGAGGAGCACGATCCGGCAGCGGCCATCCGGACCAAGCTGAAGCTGGAAGCCGTTCGTGGCCTCAACCTCCGACACTTCGGGGATGAGTGGATCGTCGCCCTGCATTGTCCCTCCTCGGCGCATCGGGTGCTGTTCCTCGAAATCGGTAAACCGCGCTGGCATGTGCCGCTGGTCACAGAGACGACGGGCGTGCGCGATGCGTGAGCGGCTTGCCCGGTTCTCCCGTCCCACGCTGCCCGCGCTCGGCGGCGCCGTCGAGGGGGCGCGTGCCCGCCTCGGCGCTGGCGCGCAGGCCGTGTCCGGCCTGGGGGCTTCGATCTCGGCACGGGCCGCCGATGCGTTCCAGCGCATCGAACGGCCCGCCCTCGATCTGTCGTGGTTGTCCGATCTTTCCTCCGTTCGCTGGCCCTTCGGATCCAACCCCGAAGCGGCTGTGCCTCACCTAGCATTCGTTGCGTCTTCCGCTGCGCCGGCCGTGTCCGCGACCGCTGCAACCCCGTCAGAATGGGGGAGCACGGTGGGAAAATCTGGTCTGAGCTGGGATCTGTTCTTCTCGAACACGGACCATGATTGGTCCGACGAGATCGATATGGGCGGCCTCGTGCGCTTTCTGCGCGCGCGCTACCCCGACAAGACGGCGCCTAACGTGGCCGCGGACACGCGGCTGCCGATCGACACGGTGAAAAAGTGGCTCGCCCTCGTCGCGGCGCCGAACGGCAAGGCCGTGCTCGTCCTGGCCTGCGTCTACGGCCCGGAGGTTCTGGTGGCGCTGCTGCGCACCCCGCCGGGCTGGCTCGTCGAGACGGCACGAGCGGCGGAACAGGCGCGGCTCGAAGCCGAGCTGGCGGCGCTCCAGGCGAAGCTCGCGAGGTCGGCATGAGCGGCGCGGCGCGCATTCTCTGGGCGGCGGCCGGTTCGAGCGCCCGCTGGCTGGCCGACTGGTATCTCTGGGGCACCGCGTCCCTGCTCGACTTTGCGCAGTATTGCGAGGAGCGGGCGCAGGGCGGCGAAAGCGATGATGAGGCGCGATCATGAACGACGCGCTGCTTAACGACCTCAAGGCCGTGTTCCGGAAGCATATGCTCCCCGACATGGATCAAGATGCGATCGATGATCTGCATCTTCAGGGCCTCGAATGGCTGGTGATCAGCATGCTGGTCTTCGGCACATCGAACCGCAGCATCAAGGATGCGATCAACCGAGCCCGCGAAGCTTTCCGCCGGATGCGGAACTGAGGCGCCAGCCTCTCACCTGTCTTGTCCACCGATCGAGGCCCTTCGTGCCCGCGTCGTCGTCCTTTGCCGATTGGGTTGCCGAAGCCCGCGCCGTGCCGATCGAGGCGGCGCTGGAGCGGGCCCGCGTGCGCCTGCGCAAGCAGGGGCCCGAGCTGGTCGGCCCGTGCCCGGTCTGCGGCGGCCATCGCCGGTTCAACGTGAACCGAAGCAAGGGGATCTTTCTGTGCCGGGGCTCGGGCGAGGCCGGCGATGTCATCGCGCTGACCCGGTATCTGGAAGCCTGCGACTTCAAGGTGGCCTGCGAGATCCTGACCGGGCGCCCGCCGCCCGGCCGGAACTCCTCGGAGACACCGGAAGAACGGACAGCCCGTCAGGCCATCGTGGCGAAGCGCGAGGCCCAGCGCGCGAAATACGACGAGGCGAAGGCGCGCGAGAGCGAGCGATTCCGCGAGCGCGAGCGGCGGTGGTGCTGGGATGCGTGGCAGGCGGCCGTTCCCGTCGTGGGGTCGCCGGCCGAGGCCTATCTGGCGCTGCGCGGCCTGATCGTTCCGGAGCGGGCGGCGCTGAAATGCGTGCTCGAGCATCCGTTCTTCGCAGACGGGAAGGCCGGCGCGGCCGTGGTGCACACCGGCCCGGCGATGGTGGCGGCGATCGTCGGCCCGGCCGGCAAGTTCGCAGGCCTGCATGCGACGTGGATCGACCTCGGCCGCTCGGGCGGCAAGGTGGAGATCGGCGACCCGGAGACGGGCGAGCTGCTGCCGGCGAAGAAGGTTCGCGGGTCGGCCGGCGGCGGCCACATCCCCCTCGTCCCGCATCCGGCCCCGAAAGACCTGGTTGTCGGGGAAGGGATCGAAACCGTGCTGACCGTCTGGCGGGCGCATGTCGCCTGCCGGTGGCCGTATCTGGCCGATGCCGCCTACTGGTCGGCCTACAGCCTTCACAACATCGCCGGCCCGGCCACGAAGACGGTGGCGCATCCGACAGAGCGCCTGATCGACCGGGCGGGGCGCGAGCGTGCGCGCCGGGTCGGCGGCCCCGTGCCCGATCTCGCCCGGCCGGGCCTGATCATCCCGCCGAGCGTCGAGCGCGTGTGGCTCCTCGGGGACGGGGATAGCGACCGCACCATGACGGAGATGGCGCTGGAGCGCGCCGCCCGCCGCTTCCGGGCCGGGCGGCCCTGGCTCGACGTGCGCGTGGCCTGGGCGCCGGAGGGCCAGGATTTCAACGACGTGTTGCGGACGGCCGCGGCGGAAGCCGGGTCAACGATCGCGCAGTGCATCCCGCTGGAGGGAGGAGGACGGACTTATGAGCACGCGACCTATTCGCACGTTTCTTGAGCTGCTGCCGATCTTGAGCCGTGGTCGCTTCATCGAGAAGTGCAACGAGCACCTGACGCACGCCCTCGAACACTTGGAAGCGCTGCCCGACGAGAAGGGCGGCACGGCGACGATCACCATGACGCTGACCGTCGCCTACCAAGACGGGCGGATCGAGGTGAAGCCCGCGATCAAGAGCAAGCTGCCCGAGGAGAAGGGCTTCGCCGGGACGCCGTTCTGGAGCGTCGATGGCGGCTTCTCCGTCCAGCACCCCAGTCAAGCCGACATGTTCGGCGGCCCCCGCGCGGCACCGGAGTCCGCGCGCGGTGCCGGCTCGGCCTGATCACCACTCCGCAGCGTGCAGAACGGGAGATAGACCATGGTAGCGACACCGAAGACGGGCAGCGGCGTGATCCCCGCGCCCAAGAACGGCATCACGGGCGAGGCCGACGCGATTGAGGCCATCGCTGCCCTGACCCGCGCCGGTCTGAAGGGCGAGATCATCCAGATCAGCACCAAGGGGCTCGGGCACGGGCTGCCGGAGACGGTGCCGGTGCTGATGAAGGCCGGCGACGATCGCCCGCTGGAGAGCATCAAGGCCACGCTCGAACAGTACCGGATCGGCCCGGAGCGGCGGCGCGGCACGGCCGAGGTCACGACGCTGAAGGCCTTCGTGGATCTGGTGGCCCGGCATAAGGACGAGGGCTCGGCGATCTTCGCGAAGACGAGCTGGCCGAGCCCCGCCCTCACGGCCGTGATCGACTATCACGACGACAAGAACGCACCTCGGCACGGGGAGCACCGGATCCACTATGCCTTCCCGGTGACGCCCGAGTTCCAGGCCTGGATCAACGCCAACGGGAAGAAGCTCGAACAATCCGACTTCGCGCTCTTCTTGGAGGAGCACGCGGCCGAGCTGGCGGCGCCCTATGACGCCGAGGTCAACCAATTCGAGCCGCTGTTCAAGGCGAAGTTCGCGACGCCGAACGAGCTGATCGACCTCTCGCGTGGCCTGGAGATCCGCGTGGGCCAGAAGGTCGCGAACCACGTCCGGCATCAGTCCGGCGAGGGCGAGCTGGTGTTTGTGGAGGAGCACACAAACACGAAGGGCGACCCGATCACCGTGCCGGGCATCTTCATGATCGCCCTGCGGGCCTTCGTGGACGGCGAGCCGGTCCGCATCCCGGTTCGCCTGCGCTACCGCGTCCAGGGCGGATCCATCCTGTGGTTCTTCGCCCTCTACCGGTGGGAGGACGAGCTGCGCGAGCGCGTGAGCCAGGACCTCATGAAGGCCGGCACGGATACCGGCCTGCCGACTTTCGAGGGCGCGCCGGAAGGCCGCTGACCTGTCCTCGGCGGGCGGCCTCGGCGCGCCGCCCGCCCCTTCGCGGAAAGCTCCTCATGACGACGCGGAAGACGACGTGGCGCTCTCGCCCGTCCGAGCTGTGGAACGGCGATTCGGTCGCCGGCCGGCGCGGTGCGGCGTCCCGCTGTGCGCAGCGCACGCCCGTGACGCTGCCGCCGATCGGCGGCCGGGCGCAGGTGTTCGAGAACGGTCGGCTGGTGACGGCTGAGGATATGGGTGGGAAGCAGCCGTGACCCGTGGCAGCACCGCCGTCATGGCGTCGCGGCGCGAGCCGCCGAACAGCCTGGATTTCTTCCCGACTCCGCCCTGGGCGACGCGGGCGTTGCTGCGCCATGTGCTGCCGATGGCGCTGGGCGGTTGGCATATCGCATCGGCCTGGGACCCGGCCTGTGGCGAGGGCCACATGGCGGAAGTGCTCGCCGAGGATATTGCCCTCGTGCGCGGCTCCGACGTGTTCGATTACGGCCGGGGCTACGCGGTCGCGGATTTCCTCGACCCGGCCACGCGCATGACGCCGCCGGTCGACCTGATCGCGACCAATCCGCCGTTCAACGTGGCCGTCGAGTTCGCCGAGCGCGCCTTGGAACAGGCCGGCGCCGTCGCCCTGTTGCTGCGCACGGCCTGGATCGAGGGCGAGGAGCGCTATCAGCGCCTGTTCCGCGACCGGCCGGAGACCCTGTTCGCCCCCTTCGTCGAGCGTGTGCCGATGCTGCGCGGGCGGTGGGATCCGACCGCCTCCACGGCCACCGCCTATGCGTGGTTCGTGTGGGTCCGCGGTGCTGCGCCCCTTCCCGTCTTCCGGATCCCGCCCGGCTGCAGGCGCACCCTGACCAAGCCAACCGATGCCCCGCGCTTCGCGCAGGCGGCTGAGATCCCGCTGTTCGTACCTTCGGTGGAGTAAGGACCATGAGCGACGACAAGCTTGCGACCATCGCGCGTCTGGTCGACGAGGCGCAGCCGGCCGGGCACGATGGGGACGATTGGGACTATAGCGAAGAGGGTGGGGGCGATGGCCCTCCGGAACCGCCCGCGGGCGACGGTGGCGAGGGTGGCGACGGCGACAAGGCCAATCCCGACGTAGTCAAGTTCTGCGCCGGGCTGGACCATTCGGACACCGACAACGGCGTTCGCCTGCTGAAGCACTTCGGCAGCGACCTCGTCGTGATGGCGCAGGATGAGGTTTCCGCCGGGGCGTGGCTGTCGTGGACCGGCACGCATTGGGATCTCGCGAACGGCTTCGCCTTGGCGAAGGTGACGGCGCAGCGCCTCGGCAGCCGGATCATGATGGAGGCGGCCTATCTGGAGGCGACGCCGCAGGAAAAGCGGCAGATCGAGGCGGCAGAGGCCCTTGTCGGCCGCAAGCGCTCGGAGCTGAACGACGATCAGAAGTCTGTGTTAGGGGCCGGCGAGGCGGCCGAGGCGGCGCTGGCGAAGCGCCGGCAGCGGCGGCGGGCCTTCGCGATCACGTCCAAGAACAAGGCCCGCATGGATGCGGCGCTGGACTGTGCCGCGCCGCGTCTGCGCCGGTCTCCCGACCGCTTCAACGTCGACACGCACCGGATTGCCTGCCTGACGCACACGCTGGTGTTCTCGCGGAAGCCGGACCCGGAGTGCCCCGATCCCGACGCCGTGCGCTGGATCGCCGAGTGCGATGCCAAGGAAGGGCATAGGCGCGAGGACTGGATCACGGCCGTGGTCCCGCAACCCTACGACAAGACGGCGACGGCGCCGCGGTGGCGCAAGTTCCTCGCGGACATGCTGGTGGACGAAGCCAAGCGGCGCACGGTCCAGCAATTCACCGGCCTCGGCCTGCTCGGCATCCCGATCCAGCACCTCATGTTCCACTACGGGCTCGGGGCGAACGGCAAGAGCGTGTTCTTGGAGACCGTCTCTCGCGTGCTCGGCCCCAGCCTCGCGGTCGGCCTGCCGCGCGAATCCATTGTCGGCGGTACGGAGCGCGGCTCCGGCGGCGCCTCGCCGGACATCGCCCGGCTGTTCGGCAAGCGCTTCGTCCGCATCATCGAAGTGGCGGGCAACCAAGCCCTGCAGGAGGACATGATCAAGCGCCTCACCGGCGGCGAGATGATCAGCGTCCGCGCGCTCTACAAGGGCTATTTCGAGTTCCAGAATTTCGCCAAGGCGCACATGAGCGGGAACGACTTCCCGCGTGTGGACGGCCAGGACAACGGCATCTGGCGGCGCATCCTCGTCGTGCACTGGGATCAGACCATCCCGGAGGAGGAACGCGGCGACTTCGAGGAGGTGGTGAGCCGCTTCGTGCGCGAGGAGGGCGCCGGCATCCTCAACTGGATGATCGAGGGCGTGCTGGACTACCTCGTGAACGGGCTGGTGATCGCCGACGCCGTCCGCAACGACACGAAGGAATACCGGGACGATATGGACCCGGTCGGCGAGTTCCTGCGCGCCTGCGTGAAAGACGATCCCACGCAACGGGTCCAGGCACACACGATGTTTCAGGCTTACGAGTCGTGGTCGATGGCCAATGCGAAGCGGGCCGTCAGTCAAACCCGGTTCGGCAAGCGCGTGAAAGCCAGCTTCGAGCGCAAGGAGATCGGTGGGCGCCTGTTCTACATGAACTGCGACTTGCACGACGTCCCGGCCCGGCCTGAGGCTCCGCAACCTCATGGGGGGCACTGACGGGCTTCATAGGCCTCGCCGTCATTGGGACGGCAGAGGGGCAATCCGCCATGCGAGAGGAGGGAGTGTGATGGGGCAGCCAACCGGCCCGAGGCACTACAACGGCTTCAAGGCGGCCGCCGAATGCTGGCGCACGATCAACGGCGTCCGTTGGCCGCAACGTCATTGCGATCCCACTGCCGAGATCGTCGCGGCCTATCGAGCGGCCGGCATTCGCTACCGCAAGGTGAAGCACAAGGACGGGGGAAGCGACCTGTTCGTGCACCCCGAGGATCACGGGAAGGCCGAGCAGATCGACCGTAAGGTCGGATACATGTTCGGCTGAACATGGCGGACGGGGCATCCCTCGAACGCGATCCGCTGTCGCGCCTCCGTAGGCCGATGGCGGCCTTTCCGTTTCCCGAGCCATGCGCGACGGGCCTCACCTGAGCCGCAGGCCATCCTGCGCGCTCCGTTTAAACGCGAAACCCTAACAGGCGAGGCGACACTGGCGACAGTATAGCGGCACTTCCAAATCTTCTGTCGCCATCATTTTGTGAAGCCATTCCAATGGCTTGCGGCCAAACGGCGGTAGTGGCGACAGTTTGCGCGCACGTATATATATCTGGGTTCCGGTTAGAAACAGAAAATACATACCCACTACGTGGGATATCTGTCGCTAGTGTCGACAGACAGGTCTATATAATTGAAAGCGTTTCAGAAATTTACGGCGACGGTTTGATTTTCCTTGTCGCCCAACCCTCGCAACTCTCGCTCGGAGGTTTCTGCCATGATGAACGGCGCTTCGCAGCCGTCCTCCCCGTCTCCGCTGCGCCGGCTCTCGCCGGCCGACTTTGCGCCCGAACAGCTCGCCGGCTGGATCGAGGCCGGTTCGTCCAGCCCGGCTGCTGCTGGGGCTGTTCCCGCAGAGGGCGAGGCCGATGGCTGGCTCGTCGCCTACACCGATCCGCGCCGCGAGGATGACGTGGCCCGCACCCTGACGCGCCGCCGGTTCGAGACGTATGTGCCTGCCATGACGGTGACCCGGAGCCGGTCGGACGTGCGTCGGCCGCTTCTCCCTCGCTACGTCTTCGTGCGGGATGCGGCTGGGCAGGGCACCTATGGCTTGCGGCAGACGCCCGGCCTGGAGGGATTGGTGCGCACCACGGGGCAGGCGCTCGCCCTGCTGAAAGGCGAGATCGTAGACGGGCTGCGCGAGCAAGAGGCTGTGGGAGTGTTCGACTTCACGGCGCAGCGGGCGGCGGCGCTCCGGGCGGCCGAGAGCGCAGAGGAAGCGGCCAAGCGCGCGGCAGAGGCGGCCAAGGTGTTCCTGCCGGGGGTGGTGGTCAGGATCGTTGGTGGGCCTTGGGTGTCGTTCCTCGGGCGGGTCGATGGGCTCCTGCCGGATGAGCGTATCGGCATCCGCATGAAGATCTTCGGCCGGGAGATGACGATGCCGATGCAGTTGGCGGATGTGGAACTCCTCACGACGCCTCTTGCCTGGATCCAAAAGCGCATGTTACCGAAGTGACACGCACGGACGTGTGTTGCAGAACTGCAACCACGGTTCGTGCGGCAGCTATGGTGACAGCCCCGGCGCCCCGCGTCCGGGGCTTTTGCTTGTCCAGGGTATGCCCAGCCGCCCGCCGACCTTCCGCCCCAAGCAGGGGCGCGGATCCGAGGCCGACCGGCGCGCTGCCCGTGCGACCTATGACCGGCGGCGACGGAACGAGAGCGCGACCCGCGCCCTCTACGGCACAGCCCGATGGCAGGCTCGCCGGGCGCATCAGCTCCGGCTCGAACCGCTGTGCCGGATGTGCCTCGCCGAGGGTATCGTGTGCGTCGCCACCGTCGCGGACCACGTTGAGCCCCATCGTGGTGACGTTCACGCGTTCTGGAACGGTGCGTTGCAGTCGCTCTGCGCCTCGCACCACAACAGCCGCAAGCAGGCGGAAGAACGCGAGCAGTCGGATAGGGGGTAGGGGGTCCAAAAGTTCGGAGAAATTCGAGCTAGACCGGTTGTTCAACCCCCTCTTTATTTCCGCGAAATTGGCGGCGATTTTTTTTCGAGAGAGGAGCCAAGGGATCGCTTGGCTGGATCCCCATGACGCGCGGACGCAAGCCGGATAGCCCGGCTCTACAGACGGCGAAGGGTAGTCCCGGCAAGCGCGCCCTCGCCAAGCGGATGGGGGTTCGCACCACGCGCCTCGCCGCGAACGATCCGCTGAGCCCGCCGAAGTTCCTGCGCGAGCTGAAGGCCCACGACGACAAGGGTTACGACGTGGCCCTGCGCATCTGGAGCGAGCTGGCGCCGCAGCTCCGCAAGCGCAACCTGCTCGACAAGATGGACCGCTACGCCTTCGCGCGGTGGTGCGTCTATCAGGCCGAGTGGATCGAGGCGACGCGGACGATCGCCCGCGAGGGCATGACGCGGATCGTCGCCACGGTGAGCGGCGACGAGATGCCCCGCCGGCACCCGGCCGCCGCGCATCGCGACCGCGTCGAGCTGGCGATGGGCAAGCTGGAGGAGGCCTACGGCCTCACGCCGGCCGACCGCTACAAGGTGATGCGGGATCAGGCCGCCGCGCCGCTCGGCGGCCTGTTCGATCGCGAGGACGAGGCGAGCGACCAGCCCGCCGCGCCACCGCCTTCGTTGAGTGTGGACCCGGTCGGCTTCCTCGCCGATCGCTCGACCCCGCCGCCGGGCACGCGTCTGAGTTGACCGCCGGCATGGTGGCCGAGGCTCCGGAGGGCGCCTCGGCGCTCGCCGAGCTGCCCGAGTGGGTGCGGGGCTTCGGGGACGATCCCGCCTTCGCCTTCGTCGCCCGTCACTGGCAGCGGGCGGCCGAGGTGCCCGGCGCGTGGTTCGATGCGGACCTTGCCGAGGCGGTGGTGGCGGCGTGGCCGACATGGTTCCGGCACACGGAAGGCCGATGGGCCGGCAAGCCCTTCCACCTGCTGCCGTGGCAGGCGGCGACGGTTCGGCTCCTCGTCGGGTGGAAGGGGCCTGAGGGGTTCCGGTTGTTCCGGCGCCTGTTCCTCTGGGTCGGCCGCAAGAACGGCAAGACGGAGCTGCTGGCCGCACTCTCCATCCTGTTCTTCGTGTGCGACCGGGAGATGGGCGGGCAGGCCTACGCCATGGCCCGCAATGAGAATCAGGCCCGCATCGTCTTCGACAAGGCCAAGACGATGGTCGGCCTCTCGCCGGCCTTCCGGGACCGGGTCCAGCCCTTCAAGAAATCGCTCTACGTGCCGGAGCTGCGAGCGGGCTTCGTGGTGCTGTCCGGCAAGGCCGAGGGCAAGCACGGCCTCTCCGCCTCCGTCATCGTCGGCGACGAGATGCACGAATGGCCGGACGGCACGCTCTACACCACGCTGCACCAGTCGATCGCGGCGCGAGAGCAGCCGATCGAGTTGTACGGCTCGACGGCCGGGTTCCGGGGCCGGAACTACGGCTGGAACCTCTGGCAGGAATGCCTGTCGATCATCGCGGGCACGCTGGCCGATCCGACGACGCTGGTGGTGATCTTCGCCGCGGCGCCTGAGGACGATTGGACGGACGAGGCGGTGTGGCGGAAGGCGAACCCGAATCTCGGGATCTCGCCGAAGCTCGACTATCTCCGCGCGGAATGCGCCAAGGCGCAGGACAACCCGCGGCTGGAGAACGACTTCAAGCGCTACCACCTGAACCAATGGACCGAGAACGTGGTCCGTTGGCTGCCGCTCGCCCGCTGGGATGCGGGGGCGCCTGACCCGCAGGCCTGGAAGCGGTATCCCGACGATCTGCGGGGGCGGCGCTGTTTCGGCGGCCTCGACCTCTCCTCGACCTCGGACCTCACGGCGCTGGTCTGGGTGTTCCCGCCGGAGGGCGAGGGCGAGCGCTGGAAACTCGTCGTGCGGCTGTGGTGTCCGGCGGAATCGATCGCGCTGCGGGCGCGCCGGGACCGGGTCGACTACGATCTGTGGGCGAAGGCCGGGGCAATCATCTCCACGGATGGCAACACGGTCGACTACGACGCGATCGAGCGGCAGGTGACGGACGATGCCGAGATCTTCGACGTCCAGGGCCTCGCGATCGACCGCTGGAACGCGACAGGTACGGCCGTTCGCCTGAAGGCCGATGGCTGCCCCGTCGTGATGTTCGGTCAGGGCTTCGCGTCGATGAGCGCCCCGTCGAAGGAATGGGAGCGCCTGGTGCTCGCCGGGCTCCTCGACCACGGCGGCCACCCGGCACTGCGCTGGATGATCGGGCACATCGCGATCAAGACCGACGATGCCGGCAACATCAAGCCGACCAAGGAACGGTCGGCCGAGAAGATCGACGGCGTGGTGGCCGGGATCATGGGGTTGGGCGTGGCGATCGGCGAGGAGCCGGAAGAGCCGTCCGTCTACGAAGAACGCGGAATCGTTGAGGTCGACATGATCGGGATCGAGTTCTGACCATGGGTCTGTGGGCGCGCCTTGGCGCGGTCCTGTTCGGTGACACGGCCTCGGCCGGCGATCCGAACGGGTGGCTCATCCGGGCGGTGAACGGCGGCAAGACGCATGCGGGCACCGCCGTGTCCGAGCACAACGCGATGATGCTGCCGGTGGTCTATGCCTGCATCAACCGGATCGCCAACCCGATCGCCCGCTTTCCGATCAAGATCATGCGGCCGAAGGCCGGCGGCGGCGTCGAGGAGGTCACGGACCATCCGCTCTCGCGCCGCCTCGGCGCCCGGCCCAACGACCTGATGTCCTCGCGCACCCTGCGCAAGACGGTCCAGGGCCACGCGCTCACCTGGGGCAACGGCTACGTCGAGATCGAGCGGAACGGCCGCGGGCAGGCCGTGAACCTGTGGCCGCTCCTGCCCTGGAACACCAATCCGGTGCGGCAGGCCGACCGGTTCTTCTACCGGACCCGGATCGACGGAACACAGTTCGAGATCCCGCACGACGACGTGCTGCACGTCATGGACGTGAGCCAGGACGGCTATATTGGACGCTCGCCGGTATTCCTCGCCCGCGAAGCGCTCGGCATGGCGCTGGCGCTGGAGCAGTTCGGGGCGAAGTTCTTCGCCAACGACATGAAGTCCGGCGGCTTCCTGATGCATCCGGGCAAGCTCAGCGCGAATGCGCAGGGCAACCTTGCCAAGCCGAAGGGCGAGCGCGCGGGGAAGGATCAGCGCACGGATGCCGGTGCGCTGCTCGATCGTCAGGGCGGCCTCGACAACGCGCACCGGGTCAAGGTGCTCGAAGAGGGCATGAAGTTCATCCAGACGACGATCCCGCCGGAGGATGCGCAGTTCCTGTCGACGCGCGAGTTCCAGATTGCCGAGATCGCGCGCATGTACGACGTGCCGCTGATCCTGCTGCAGAGCCACGAGAAGAGCACGTCCTGGGGGACGGGCATCGAACAGTTGATGATCGGCTTCGTCCGCCAGACGATCGACCCGTGGGTCGGCGCCTGGGAGCAGGAAATGAACTGGAAGCTCTTCACCGAAGAAGAGCGGCGGCAGGGTTACTTCGTCAAGTTCAACATGAACGCCCTGCTGCGCGGTGACAGTGCGTCGCGCTCGAAGTTCTACCGCGAGATGTTCTCAGTCGGCGGCATGTCGCCCAATCAGATCCTCACGCTGGAAGATTTCGATCCGATCGGGCCGATGGGTGACCACCACTTCGTGCCCACGAACTATTCGACGATCGAGAACGCCATCGCGAATGTCGGCCGGACGGTCTCTGCGCCGCCCAACCCCGACGCGCCGCAGAATCGGGAGGAGACGCCGTGAGGTACGCGCACGTCATGGCCGCCGTCGCCGGGGAGCTGTGGGCGATCGAGCAGGCAAAGCTCCAGGCCATGCTCGACTTCCTGCGGGGGCAGGCGGCGGGCGTGAAGCTCAGCGCGGAGGAGATCGAGGCGAAGATCTCCGGGGCGCAGGCCTCGGCCGTCGCCCGGCGCGAGGGCGCGGTGGCGATCCTGCCCCTGCGTGGCGTCATCGCCAACCGCATGAACCTGATGTCCGACATCTCCGGCGGCACCTCGAACGAGGGGTTCGGGCGCATGTTCCAGTCGGCGCTCCGCGACGACGGCGTGAAGGCCATCGTGCTCGACGTGGATTCGCCCGGCGGCGCGGTGAGCGGCACGGACGAGCTCGGCGCGATGATCCATGCGGCCCGCGGCGGCAAGCCGATCGTGGCGCAGGTCAACGCCACCGCGGCCAGCGCCGCCTACTGGATTGCGAGCGCGGCCGACGAGGTCGTGGTGACGCCCTCCGGCGCGGTCGGGTCGATCGGCGTGTTCGCCGTCCACGACCATGTCGGCGGCGCCCTGGAGAAGGCCGGGGTGCAGCGCACGCTCGTCAGCGCCGGCCGCCTCAAGGTCGACGGCAACCCGTTCGAGCCGCTGGGCGACGAGAGCCGCGGCCGGATCCAGGCGCGGGTCGACGCGAGCTATGACCGTTTCGTCAAAGCCGTGGCCCGCAACCGCGACGTGCCGGTGGCGAGCGTGCGCGACGGCTTCGGCGAGGGCGACATGGTCGATGCCGCCGCGGCCGTGTCGCAGGGCATGGCCGACCGGGTCGGCACGCTCGAAGGCACCCTGAACCGCTTCGGCGCCTCCCTCTACGGCGCGCCGCCGCAGCCGACCCGGCGCGCCTCGGCGTTGCGCCGCGAGCGCCGCGCTCTCGACCTTCCCTGAACCCGGCCACCCGCGCCGGATGCCCTGCCGGATCCGGGCCGGCGGGGTCTCCAGTCATGTCCCGGATCAACCGCGAGAGGAATCGCGACCATGTTCAAACCCCGATACGCGGTCCCGCTCGCCGTGGCCGCCCTGCTGACCACCGCCTGCGTCCTCGTCTTCCTCCTCGGCGGCCATGCCGACGCCGACACGCTCAAGCACCTGTCGCCCCTGCTCGCCGTACCCTTCGCGGCGGGTGCGGAATCGCTCCGGGCCCTGCAGGAGAAGGCTGGCGGCCTCGTCGCCCAGATGCGGGCCATCATCGAGAAGGCCGAGGCCGAGGACCGCGACCTCACCGAAGAGGAGGCGGCCTCCTACGACGCGCTGAAGGTGCAGCACGAAGGCCTCAAGGGCCGAATCGCTCGCCTGCAGGAGCATGCAGGTCGCGAGGCCGCGCTGGATCAGGTCCAGCCCGGCGCTGCGCGCCGCCAGGGCATCGAGCGCGCGCCGGGCGAGGCCCGCACGCAGTTCGAGAGCCTGGGCGAGTTCATGCACGCCGTGCGCTTCCGCCCGAACGACCAGCGCCTCAACTTCGTGGAGAACGCGGGCGCGAATGCCGACGACCTGCGCAGCGAGCTGCGCACCGACGACGGCCCCTCCGGCGGCTTCGCCATCCCGCCGCAGTTCCGGGACACCCTGCTGCGGCTGACCCCGCAGCAGGCGATCATCCGTCCGCGGGCGCAGGTCATCCCGGCCGGCTCGCCGCCGGACGCGCCCGTGACCATGCCGGCCCTGGACCAGTCCGGCGCCGCGCCCGGCAACATGTTCGGCGGCGTCGAGGTCCGCTGGATCGGCGAGGGCGACACCAAGCCGGAGACCGATCTCAAGCTGCGCGAGATCACGCTGACCCCGCACGAGGTCGCCGGCACGATCACCGTCACGGACAAGCTGCTGCGCAACTGGCAGGCCGCCTCGTCCCTGCTCGAGCAGCAGCTCCGCGGCGCGGTCGGGCAGGCCGAGGATTACGGTTTCCTGCGCGGCAACGGCATCGGCAAGCCGCTCGGCTTGCTGATGGCGTCGGCGACTTATCTCGTCCACCGCACCACGGCCAACGCCGTCACCTACGACGATCTGGTGGAGATGGTCGCCCGCGGCTACGGCAACGGCGTCTTCGTCTACAGCCGCTCGGTCCTGCCGCAGCTCATGAAGATGCGGGATCCGGAAGGGCACTACATCTGGACGCAATCGGCGCGGGAGGGCGAGCCCGGCACGCTGCTCGGCCGCCCCGCCATCATGTCCGACCGCAACCCGCAGCTCGGGCAGAAGGGTGACATCTGGTACGCCGATCTCGGCCAGTACCTGATCAAGGATGGCTCCGGCCCCTTCGTCGCCGCCTCCGAGCACGTCCTGTTCCGGCAGAACAAGACGGTGATCAAGATCTTCTGGAACGTCGACGGTGCGCCCTGGCTCACCGCGCCGTTCCAGTTGGAGAACGGCTACACCGTCTCTCCCTTCGTGGCCCTGGACATTCCGGGCGCCTGATCCTCGCGGCCGGCGGCCCGAGGCCGGCGGCTCCTCTCCCCAGTCCTCTCACCACAAGGGATCAGGCCATGAGCCGAAAGCTCTCCTCGAACCTGCGCGTGCGCGCCGCCGTGACGCCGCAGGACATCAGCGCGGCGCGGACCAGCCCCTTCCTCGACGTGTCCGGTGCGGGCCGCGTTCTGGCCGCGGTGACGGTCGCGACGGTGGCGGCCACGAAGAAGGTCACTGTGCAGTTCCGGCAGGCGACGGACGCCGCCGGCACGGGCGCCCGGAACCTCGGCTCGGCGGTCGAAAAGGTGGCCCCGGCCGGCGGCGCCGCGCTCGACCTCATCGCCGAGGTGAAGGTGGAGGATCTGGACGACGACTGCGCCTTCGTCGCTGTCGTCCTGTCCAGCGACAACGGCTCGGCCGTCAACGGCTCGGCCATGCTCATCCTCGGCGACAACCGCTTCAACCCCTGACCCGGCGCGCCGCCTCCGGGCGGCGGCCACTCCCGCCAGCATCGTAGTGCCGTAGGAGGCGCAAGTGTCCCAACTGTTCGAACGCACCGCCAAAACGCCGTTCAAACTGGACGGCAAGCCCATCGCCGCCGGTCAGGTGGTGACCCTGACCGCGTCCCAGCTCACGCGCCTCTCGGTCGCCGGTTGCGTCGAGCAGGACGCCACCGCGAACCGGGACGTGCGCCGCCAGGATCTCCCGCCGCTCCAGGGTTCTGCCGTGACGGCATCGGACCCGCGGCAGCTCGCCTATGCCGAGGCCTCGGAAGCCGTGCTCGCCCTCTTGCTCGGCCGGAAGCTGAACCTCAGCCCCGATGCGTGGCGGGGACTATCGATCGAGGAGCGGACGGGTGCGCTCGTGTCGGCCCGTGAGGAGATCGAGGCCGCCTATCGGAACAATCCGAACGGCATCGCCACCGATACCGACGAGGGTCGGCAGGCCGACGAAGCCGTGCGGCAGCATGCCGGCAACGACCCGGCCGCCGCCAGCGCGAGCCAAGCGCCGAACGCTCAGCAGACCGTGGCCGACGATCTCGGCGAGCTGAGCACCGCAAAGCTGCGCGAGCTGGCGAGGGCCGAGGGCGTCGATCTCGGCGATGCCAACTCGAAGGCTGAGATGGCGGTTGCCATCCGGGCGCACCGCGCGCAGGCGGTCTGATCCATGCCTGCCGTCGTCGCCACCCCGCCCGAGCCAATTGTGTCGCTCGCGCAGGCGAAGCGTCATCTGCGCGTCGAGCACGGTGACGACGACGTCTATATCGCCGACCTTGTCGAGGTCGCGACTGGCTGGCTCGACGGGCCGGATGGCTGGCTCGGCCGCTGCCTTGGCGAACAGGTGCTTGAGACTGCGTTTCCGGCCGACCTCGATCCGACGCTGCGCCGGTATCCGTGCCCGCCCTTCCTGGGCATCGTCAGCGAGATCCCGGATGTGATCACGCGGACCGTGACGGTGCGATATCGGGCCGGCTACCCGTCGACCGGCACGGGAGCGGATCGCAAGACCACCGTGCCGGCTCCGATCCGTCACGCCATCCTGCTGATGGTCGGCCATCTCTACAGCAACCGCGAGGCGGTCAGTGCGCTGCCGGCCAAGCCGGAAGAGCTGCCTTTCGGCGTCAGTGCACTCCTCTCCCCCCTCCGGGTCTTCGGCTGAGCAATGCCGCAGGCCGGTGATCTCCGCGAGCGCGTGGTGTTCCAGTCCCGCGCCGCCACCGATGACGGCTACGGCAATACCGTCACGGGCGCTTGGACCTCGCGATTCGAGCGAGCCGCGCAGTTCCTCATGAGGCCCGGCAGCGAGGCCGTGACCGCTGCGCGCCTGGAGGGGCAGCAGCCCGTGACGATGATCGTCCGCTTTGACAGCCAGACGTGCACGATCACGCCGGCTTGGCGGGCGATCGATAAGCGCACGGGCGTGGTCTATGCGATCCAGGCCGCCGCGGACATGGAGCGCAAGCGGCAATGGTGGACGCTGGTCTGCCTCGCCGGGGCGGCGCAGTGAGCACGTCCCTCGCCCTGCAGGGTGCCCTCGTGGCCCGGCTGAAGGCCGATGCGGACGTAACGGTGATCGTCGGCGGGCGCGTGTTCGACGCCGTGCCGGCTGAAGCGGCCTTCCCCTATGTCAGCCTGGGCGAGGACCAGGTGCTTCCGGACGGCGCCGATTGCTACGACGGCGAGGACGTGCGCTCGACCCTTTACCTGTGGTCGCGCGCGGTCGGCTATCCGGAGATCAAGCGCCTCGCCGCGGCCGTCGAGGCGGCGATCGACGACGACATGGCCGTGCCCGGCTATCGCATCGTGTCGATCGCCGTGACGGACACGCGCTTTCTGCGCGACGCGGACGGCCTGACTTCGCGCGCCGTCCTCACCCTTCAGACCCTCATCGAACCGGCCGACTGAACGGCCACAACCGGAGGCCTGTCATGGCAAAGCCCGTCACCGCGTCGGCGTCGAAGCTGCTCGTCCTGTTGGAGAGCACCACCACGGCCGGCACCTTCGCCGCGCCCTGCGGCCTCACCACCAAGGGCATCAACTTCGCGGCCGAATCGAACGACGTGACCGTGCCCGACTGCGACGATCCCGATCTGCCCGCCTGGACCGAGCGCGTGATCCGGGCGCTGTCGAGCACGATCAACGGCAGCGGCGTGCTCGCCCTGGAAAGCCTGGACGATTGGCAGGGCTATTTCTTCAGTGGCTTGGCGCGGAACTGCCGGGTCAAGCTCGACGTGCCGGCGGCCAATAATGGCGGCTATTTCCAGGGCCGGTTCATCCTGACGCGCTTCGGCATCGTGGGCGAGATCGGCAACAAGATCCGCCTGGATGCCGTCGAGCTGCAGAACGACGGGCCCGTGACCTGGGTGGCGGCCTCGGCATGAGCGCAGACGGCTCGATCACGCTGCCGTTCGCGGACGGTGAGCATCGCTTCCGGCTGGCGATCGGCCAGCTCCGCGAGCTGCAGGAGGCGGTCAACCTGCCGCGTGCTCGGGCTGGGACGGCGTCGGTCGGTCCTGCGCAGATCCTGGCCGGGCTGGGATCAGGTGAATGGTGGGTCGACGATCTGCGCGAAACGATCCGCCTCGGCCTGATCGGCGGCGGGGCGACCCCGGCCCGCGCCCTGATCCTGACCACGCGCTACGTCGATGTCCGGCCGCCTCGGGAATCGATCCCGCTCGCGCGGGGCATCCTGCTCGCCGCCCTGATCGGCGTGCCGGAGGATCCCGCCGGGGGAAAACCGCTGGCGGGGGAGACCGCGACAGAGGGGACAGCCGCCTCGTCTTCTCCCGCCTCTACGGCAACGGCGCAGCCATAGGCTGGTCGGTAGCCGACGTGGACGAGGCCAGCCTGTGGCAGCTCGCCGCCGCGATCGACGGATACAACCGTGCGCAGGGGGCAGAGGAGGAGCCGCCGGAACTCGGCTTCGACGAGTTCGACGCGATGCTGGAGCGCAATGCCGCCTTTGTGGCCGGCGAGCGGTGATCGGCAGGAACCCGCATGTCTGACAGAGATTGCAGCGAGATCACCGCCGTGTTCGGCGGCCGGTCGGTGACGTTCCGCCTGGAGCCGGGCGCGCACTGGTCCGAGATCATCACGGCGTGGCTCGGGCCGCCCCTGGCGCTCCAGCACCGGGCCATCGCCGGCCAGTGGTCGCCGGCCGAGATCGCTGCCGTGCTCAAGCTCGCCTATGTCGGCGCGCCGCTGCGCGCAGCGATGCAGGTGCCGGAGGTCGACGACGTGCTGGAGCGTCGCCCGGCCGGCACCTATGCCGTGCTCGTCTTGCGCATCCTTGAGGCGTACCTGTTCGGGATCGACCCGCGAGATGCGACCTTCGACGAGCGCGATGCTTACGGGGCTGCCGCGTGATTACGCTCGGGGTTGAGGGGATCGCCTCTCTCGGTCTCAGCCTGACCCGCAAGGCCCGGCTGAAACGACGCATCGTCGAGCATCTGGCGGAGGTGGCCGAGCCGGTGGCAGACGAAATTCGCGAGGCTGCGCCCGAGGAGAGCGGCACGCTGCGCGAGAGCGTCCGGGTCGAGCAGAACCCCGGCAAGCTGCAGGTGACGATCGAGGCCGGCGGCGTCCCGGCGACGGAGCGGCCGTCCTCGAACGGCATCACCTACGATGAGGCTTTGCTGACCGAATACGGCACGGTCAAGCAAGCGCCGCGGCCATTCTTCTGGCCGGCGATTCGCGCGCATGAGGACGATTTCGAGCGCGCGGGGACGGACGCTGTCGCTAGCGCGATGGAGGACTGAGGCTGATGGCAGGCCTGACTTATAGCGTCGGCGCGAACATCACGGCGTTCGAGAGCGCCATGAGCCGGGTGCGAGATCTCGCGGCGAAGCGCTCGGCCGACATGCTGACTTCCTTCCAGGGCGCGGCCCGCGGGATCGACGTGGCCTTGGCGGGCGTCGCCAGCCTCAACCGCATCCCCGGCGCGCTCAACACGATCAAGCAGGCGGCGCAGGCCACGGTGCTCGCCTTCGTGGCATTCGAGGGGGCCAAGCTCGCGATCGAGGCCGTGACCGCCGCCGCTTCGGCTGCCACGGCCGAGGTCGACCGGCTCGCGAAGGTCGGGGCCGATGCCGAACGGCTCGGCGTCTCCACCACCTTCCTGCAAACCTACCAGGGGCAGGCGCGCGCCTTCCGCGTCGAGGTCGACGAACTGACGAAGTCGCTCCAGATGGCCCGAAACGCCTTCACCCTGCGCCAGGGCGACGGCGGCGAGGATGCCCGCAACGACAGCTCTTTTGCGGCGCGCCTCCGCCAGCAGCGGGCTGCCGGGAACCTGACCGCGGCGCAGGTGGCCCGGTTTGATGGCGCGATCGGTTTCGAGCAGCAGGAGCGCGTGGCGCTCGACCTGATCGCTGAGCTGATCGCCAAGGGCCGCCAGCTCGCAGCACTCGATCTTGCGGCCAAGATCTTCCCGCCGGAGATCGTCGACCGGATCCGGCAGGGCACGTTCGAGATCGACCGCTTCCGGCAGAACCTCGACAACATCCGCAACCCCGAACTGCGGCTTGACGATCCGCAGCAGATTGCGCGGGCGCAAGAGCTGCAGCGCCGTCAGGAGGAGGCGAATCGACAGCTCGCGGATGCCGGCGCAGCGTTCAACAGGCAGCTCGCGGATGCCGGAGCGCGGCTCAAAGAGGACGCCGTCGCCTGGACGGAGCTGATGGCGAGAGGTGCGCGCGCCGCTGTCGCCATCATGCAGGCGGTCCGACGCGCGGGCGAGGAATACAACCGTGGCGCCGGGCTCTCGTCGGGAGGGCCGCCCAGCCTTGGCGGCGAGCTGGGCGCGGTGGCGACGCGCGGCGGGCAGCCCCAGCCGACGCAGGAGCAGCGCGAGATGCAGGACGCGATGAACCGCCTGCGCGGCAACCTCGGCAATCAGACCCTCGTCCGGCAGGCGCAGGACGCCTCGCGCGCCCTGACCGATGGCTTCCGTAAGGATCTGACGAAGCCGATCCAGACGACTCGCTCTCCGCGCTCGTCCTCATCCTCCGAAAGCCTCGACGCGATCGAGACGTACATCAACGGCCTGGAGCGCTCGACGGCGGCTCTGCGCGGCGAGGTCGACGCGATCGGCAAGAGCAACAGTGAGCGCCAGATCGCGATCAACCTGCAGCGGGCCGAAGAGCTGGCCCGGCAGCAGAACCGGGAACTCACGGCCGATGAGGTCCGGCGCATCCGGGAGACCTCTGCCGCGACGGCCGAGTATCGTGACAAGCTGGAGGACGTGCGCGAGACGCTTGAAAACCAGCGCTCGACGGGGCGCAACGTTCTGAGCGGCATCGTGTCGGATGCCCGGAACGGGGCTTCCGCGCTCAATGTCCTGACGAACGCGGTCAACCGCCTCCTCGATCGCCTTGCCGATCAAGGCGTGAATACGCTGACGGAAATGCTGTTCGGGAAAAGCGGCAGCACGCAAGGCGGGCTCTTGGGAGGCTTGTTCGGCTCCTCGGGCAGCGGCGGCGGGACCGGTCTGTCTGAGATCTTCGGGTTCCTGACCGGAAGCGTCAGTCCGATCCCGCGCTTCGCCGGGGGCGGTTATACCGGCGACGGAGGGCGCGACACGCCGCGGGGCGTCGTGCATGCGGGCGAGGTCGTGTTCTCGCAGGCCGATGTGCGGCGCCTGGGCGGGGTTGCTGCCGTCGAGGCGGTGCGCCGTGGTCTGCCCGGCTATGCGGCGGGCGGCCCCGTGGGTGCCGTTCCCAGCGTCAGGCCCGCGCTCGTGGGTGCCGCACCGATCAACTTCATTGATCAGCGCCCGGCCGGATCGCCCGACATCGCGCCCGTGGCGCAGCGTCGCTCGGATGGTGGCCTCAACGTGCTCATCCGCGGCATGGAGGGCGAACTCGGCAAGCGCGCCTTCAACAGTCAGGGGCCCTTCCGCGGCGTCGCGGGCGGCGCCGGCTCCCGGATCGGGTGATACATGGCGCTGCCCACTTGGCCCTTCGATCTTCCGCGTCTCGTGGGTCAGGTCGGGACGCTTGGCACCGATCAGCTCTACGAACCGCCGCAGGAGACGCAGTTCGATGACGGTCCGGACCGTGTCCGGCGCCGCCGGCTCTACGACGAGACGCCGCGCAAGATCGTGCTGACCCTCACCCGGCGGCAACTCGTGGTCTTCCTGAACTTCGTGCGTAACGACCTCGGCATGGGCGCCAAGCGCTTCCAGGCCAACGTGCGCGCGCCGGACGGCAGGTTGGGAACGCGGATCTGTCGGATCCGCGGTGCGGTCTCCGAGCAGGATCAGGGGCGGACCTCGATCGTCTCTTTCACCCTGGTGGTTCAGGACTGGTGAGCCGATGACCGTGACTGCCGCCCTGCGGGAGGCCTATGCCTCCGGCGATACCGAGGGCGTGGTGATCGAGACGTTGGAGATTGATCACGCCTCGCTCGACGCCGCCATTCGGCTCGTGCGCAACGTGGACAGCCAGCTCGGCCAGCCCGGCGATACCCTGGCGCTGCCGGTCGAGGCGGGCGGCGCGCGCCTGCCGCACCTGCTCTGTGCCTTCGACGTGGTGGCGCCCGGCGCCGACAGCGACGGGCCAACCGAGGGCAGGATCCGGATCGACGCCGTCTCGCACCTGATCCATGGGCTGCTCAAGGGCGTGATCGGCTACAACGAGGCGATCCGGGTCACGATCCGGTTCTATCGGGTGCTGCCCGGCCAGATCGACGCCGTGACCGGTCCAGACGACGACAGCTTCGATGGGCTGGAGATGACCACGGTGGACCTCTCGGCCGAGCGCGCCGAGGGCACGATCGCATGGCCGGACGGGCGACAGCAGAACGTGCCTTCGGGCCCGAACGCCTTCTTCGATCGCGACCAGTACCCGGCCCTGTTCTCGTGAGCGACCGTCGCGCCTTCCTCGCCGGCCTGCGCGGGCGGCCCTACGACCGCGAGCGCCTGAACTGCTGGCACATCGCGGCGCTGGCGCAGGCCGAGCTGTTCGGCCGGGCGCTGCCGGCGGCGGATCCGGCCCTGGTCGGCGATCTCCGCGCGCGGGCCCGTGTCCTGGCCGAGCATCCCGCTCGCCTGGACTGGCGCGAGGTCGCCCAGCCCAGCGATGGCGCCTTCGTCTTGATGGGCCGGGTGGCCGGCGCGGAGACCCATTGCGGGGTGTGGCTCGCCGATGACGGCGGCCTGATCCTGCACACCGATGAGCGCCACGGAGTGGTGCTCGACCCCCCGCTGGAACTGGCCGCGGCCCGGCGCTGGCGGCTGACATATCTCGTTCCGAAGGCGCAATGACCCTCATCGTCACCGCGAACATCGCCGGGCAGGCCCGCGGCGAGCCCGTGCGGCTGCCCGATCGGCGGCGTCGCCGGCTCTCCACGATCGTCGCCCGACATCGGCCTCCGCCCGGCCGGCGCTTCGTCGTCTCGGTGCACCGCCGCGGCGAGCAGTTCGTGCGGCCCTGCGACCGCTCGGTGCGCCTGCGGGCCGCGTGGCGCCGGACGCTGGTCGGCCCCCACGACGTGGTGCTGATCACGGTGGTGCCGCTCGGCCGCGGTATCGCCTCGATCGGGCTCGCCATCGCCTCGATCGCGCTCATCGCCATCGCGCCCTATGCCGCGCCAGCCATCGCCGCCGGCCTGACCGGGGCGGGCCTTGCCGTCTCGGCCGGTGTGGTCCAGGCCGGCCTCGTCGTCGGCGGCATCGCGCTCTCCTTCGCCGCTCAGGCCTCGGCGGCTGCCAAGAAGAAGACCGATCGCGAGCTCTATAGCGTCACGGGGGGCGGCAACCTGCCGAAGCCCGGTGCGCGCCGCCCGCTCATCTACGGGCGCTGCTGGTCGTCGCCGCCGCTCAGCCAGAAGGATTATTTCCACTACGACGGGGACTCGATGGTCCTCGTCAAGCGCATGACGCTCGGGATCGGCAAATTCCAGATCCACGCCGTGCGCGTCGGCGAGGCGGCCTTCTGGGATGAGGAAGGCGGCTACCAAGCGCCGTTCACGGCCACCGGCGGCCCGCTCGGGACGCAGATCGAGTTCCTGTACGAGCAGCCCTCGACGATCTCCCCCGGCGACGCCATCACCTCGCCCTCGGTCGGCGGGCAGGAGTTCCCGCGGCCGGGCGGCAACCCGGAATGGACGCCATGGTTCAGCCTCACCCCGCCGGGCGTCACGGCCGACGCCGCGCAGATGGCTTGGACCTACCCGCAGATCTACCGGGTGTCCTCGGCCGGTCGGCAGGTCGGCACGGTGGCGGGCGTCGTCTTCCAGGGGCAGGAGATTGACCCGAACACGGGCGACCCGATCGGGCCCGAATTCGAGATGTGGCGCTCCAGCGAGGGCACGAACGCGCTGACCACCTCGCCCCTGCGGCGCGGCGCCTACTTCCGGCTGCCGAAGGACGCCCGCTACCGGGTCCGCGGGCAGAACATGTACCAGGACGCGGTCGGCTTCGATCAGAAGAACACCGCGTCCTGGGACGGGATGACGGCCTTCAAGGACGACACCCGGGTGCGGCCCGCCACCACCGAGATCGTCATGCGCGTGCGGGCCGGGAAGGGCCTGACCGTCACCGCATTCTCGGAGATCTGGGTGGACGCCACCCGCATCGTCCCGGTCTGGACGGGTGCGGCCTGGGTCGAGCAGCCGACCAGCAAGGCGGTGTGGGCCTTCGCCGACCTCGTGCGGGCCGAGCACGGCCTGGCGCTGCCCTCCGGCTTCGACGCGGACAAGGCGCGCTACTACGCCAACCTGCTCGCGGCCAATGACACCTTCGACGGTGTCCTGCCCGAGGTCGCCTCATTCTGGGAGGCGGCTGGCGAGATCCTGCTCCCGCTGCGGGCCGATCCCGTCAAGATTGGGCCGACCCATTCCTTTGTCCGGGACGAGAGCCGGGCCGAGCCCCGTCACGTGCTCACCCGTCGACAGATCGTCCGGGACAGCACGGGCGCCACCTTCAAGACCAAGGTCGAGGGCGGCGATGTCATCGTGGAGTTCGACCGCGACGGCGATCCGGCCCGGCCGGATGAGGCCCGCTTCAGCTACGGGCCACCGACCCGCACGCCGAAGCGCTACCGCGTCAACGGCATCCGCGACGGCCTCCATGCTCTGAAGCATGCGACCTGGCTGGCCGCAGTCGCCGTGTTCCGGGGGAACGAGCGCAAGATCACCACCGAATGGGACGGCCGGCTCGTGGTGCCGGGCGATCACATCCTCTCCGACCTCTGGTATCTGGAAGGCAAGCAGACGTTCGGAGTGGCGTCCGCGTCGGGCAACCTGCTGCAGCTCGACACCGCGGCCGATCTCTCGGCCGAGTGGGGCTACGGCTCGGTCCGCACACGGCAGGGCCGCGAATGGGGCATCCTGCGCATGCGCGGGGCCGGCCCGCGGGGGCTCGAGCTTCACGCCGCGGACGTGGCCGCGCTCGCTGGGCAGACAGGGATCAGCCTGTCGGCGGTGCTGGCGCGGGATACGCAGGACCCGACGACGGTGGTGCTCGGCGATCTCGTTGAGCTGCAGGAGACCTACGTGGCCCGCGCGGCGCTGCCGAGCGATGCCGACCACGTCCAAATCGAGATGGTGGCCGACGATCCGCGCGTCTGGCAGTTGCTCGACGAGCAGGTAATCGCGCCAGCTCCGGTCAACACCGACCCTCTGGCCGAGCCGCTGGTGCCGCAGATCGCTGTGCTGCACGCGCGCTGCCAACGTGTCGAGACCGGGATTGAGGTGGTGTGGGGCGTCTCCACGACCCGCGGCGCCCGCGCCTACGAGGCCGAAATCTCCTACGATGCCGGTCAGTCGTGGGACACCCTCTCCGCACTGAGCCCTGCATCCAGTGGGCGGGCTCAGATGCGGCAATCCGACCAACCTGTGACGGTGCGCGCCCGCGCCTACGGACGGACCGGGCTGCCGGGCAACTGGATCCAGACGACGTTTACCACGGTGGCGCCCCTCGTCGACGGTGACCAGACCGAGATCGTGCGCTTGCCGCCAATCGACTATGCCGGCCTGACGGCCGACGTGCAGGCCCGTATCGCCCATATCCTCGACGTGGAGGCCGAGGCGAACGCGAAGGCGGCCGACCTGCTGGCGCGCGTCCTGGCCGCTGCCGCGGTCGGCGATGCCAATACCGCCTCGATCATCTCGGAGAGCCAGACGCGGCTCCAAGGGGATCAGGCACTGGCGAGCGACCTCTCCGCTGTGGTCGTGCGTGTCGGCGACACTGAGGCGGCGGTCGCGACGGAGCGCACGGCCCGCATCGACGGCGACAGTGCCCAGGCGACGCGAACCGATCTCCTCATCGTTCAGACGAACAACGACCGGGCCTACTTCCTGTCGACCACCAACGCGCTGATTGACGGAGATCAGGCCCTCTCGACCCGCCTCGACGCCCTCAGCGCGACGGTCGGCAGCAATACCGCGGCCATCATCTCCGAGCAGCAGGCGCGCGCGGATGGGGATAGCGTCCAGGCCTCGCGCACGGATGCGCTGATCGCGCAGACGAACAGCGACCGCGCCTATCTCCTGTCCTCGACGCAGGCGCTCGCCGACGCGGCCGGTGCCTCCGCCTCGCAGATTACGGATCTCTACGCCCGCTCGGATGCGGGGACGGCGGTCGGCCGGTTCTCGATGCAGGTAGCATCCGGCCCCGCAGGCGTGACGGCCCGTATCCAGGCGCTGATTGCCGCCACGCGTGGGGGGCAGACCTATGGGGCGAGCTACTACCTCGATCTGCTCGACAATGGGCAGACGCGTTTCGTGGTCGACGCAAACGCCTTCTACATCACGTCCGGCGGATCGCCAGTTCCTATGCTGTCCTTCGATGGGTTCACGTTGACGATCCCAAGCTTGCGCGTGACGAACAGTGTCATGCTCCCCAATTCTGTCTCTCAGTCGGGTTGGGACTTCACGACGAACTCCACGATCAGCTTCACCGTGAATGCGCGAGCCAACAGCCGAATTTCTGTGACGGCGCAGTTTGACGGGGCACCCCAGATTGGTCGCCCGATCGGGTCTGCCGGCCGGTTCCAGATCTCGCGCGATGGTACGATTATCCGAGATGTCCCGATCAATTTCTATATCGCGGGCAACAACGAAAACCTCGGCGCATACACGCTAGAGACAACGGCGTTTGTCGTAGATATTCCCGGCGCTGGATCTCACACTTACACGATAACGCATACAGGCAATCAGGGGCCGATTTCTTATAAATACGAGGAATTGGCAGCCTGACCCGACACACTTTCTTGCGGAGCATTGAAATGATTACGGTGACGGAACAGACGCAGCGGACACTTGAGACCCCGGAGGAGATCGGGGCTTACCTGGCGGCCCGCTACGCCGACCACGCCGCCAAGGCCCGCTTCCAGCCCGGCGAGCGAGTTTCCTTCCGATCCAGCGCGGGCGTGCCGCCCGAGTTGGCGATCGGCGGCGTGGGGATCATGGTCTATGACGCCCCCGGCAATCCCTTCTCGCACGTCATGGTGCTGCATTCCTCGGGCCGCGAGATCGTCGTGCAGGTCCCGAGCGACAACCTCGCCCAGGCAGAGGTCGCAGGTGAGTGAGGCGCCCGTCCCGGAGGCCGCGCCCTCGCGCCAGCTGACCGTGCATCAGATCAACGGTCGCCTCAACGAACTGACGCGGCAGCGCGACGTGGCCCAGGCGCAGTGCGTCATCCTCTCCGGAGAGAAGGCGGAGGCCCTGGACCTCATCAAGACCCTGAAGGCCGAGGTCGAGCGCCTTCAGGGCCTGCTCTCCGCTCAGGCCGGATCCTCCGCCGCCCATTGAGCGGCGCCCCACACCGATCCTTATTCCGTGACGCCAGCCCAGGAGCGCCCCGCGCGCGCCGGCCTGCTGTCGCACGCGCCCGCAGGGTGAACCGACATGGCGGACTTTCCCCTCTACGCCTTCACGACACAGGAGGACTGGTACGGCGAGCTCGTCATCCAGTCGGCCGAGGCGGGCAACCCACCGGTCTCCTTGGCCGGACGCGCCTTCGAGATGCCGATCACGCCGAGCCAGCAGGGCAGCCAGTTGATCGACCCGGTCCGAACCCTGACGATGGTGCAGGGCGGCGGCCTGTCCTTTAAGACGGACGGCACGGACGGCACCCTGGTGTTCCGCGTCCCGCGTGACATCGCGCGCACCTTCGCGCGCCAGGACTACACCGCGGACGTGCTCGAAGTGGTCGACGGCGAGCGCCACCTCTTCCTGCCGGTCCGCATCCGTTACAGTGAGCCCTCCGGCCTGCTCTCCTACCTGTCGCGGTTCATCGGCGCAGCGGTCACCTTCGCGGCCCGACAGCAGCCGATCATCACCCCTCTGGCCATTGCCGGCCGCCAGGGCGTGCGCGGCAACTCGGTGCTGAGCGGAGATCGTGCCCCGGTCCCGGCGGACGGTGTCGATGGCGACTTCTGGATCCAGGATCGCTCGGCGGCCGGGCTGCGCCGCCTGATGTATGGCCCGAAGGTCGGCGGTGCTTGGCCCGGCACGCCTTGGGCACTGGAAGCCGATACCGCCGTCAGGAGCTTTGCCACCCCAGCCGAAGCGCTCACCGCGACCCCACAGGGCAATTTCGGCGTGGCCATATTGAACGGGCAACTCGCGGTGATCGCCAATATCGGCGGCGCCTTGCAGGCCCTTCCCTTCGTCACCTCCACCGATCTCGATGCCTGAGGCTCCCATGCGCCGTCTGACCCCGCAGGCCCTTGCCCTTCTCGCCCTGTTCGGCCCTCACCCGGTCCAGGCGCTCGATATCCGCTCCTCGGCCGTGGCCGGGCGTGGCTCGCCCGCCGGCAACCCACTCTGCGCCGATCCGAAGAACATCGAGTTCAACCGGGCCGACCGCACGCTCACGATCTGCGACCCGTCCAATAATCCCAGCGTCACCACGCTTCTCAACGCGCTCCCGGCCGGCCGCAAGGCCGTGGAGCAGGGGCGGGCCGAGGATCTGACCGTCACAACCGGAGGCGTGACGGAGGTTCTGTCCTCGCTCCAGTCGCGCGTGGTGTCTTACCCGACGCGTGCTGCTGCTACTGCGGCCCGCATTCCTTCCACTGTGACGGCAGTCAACCTCGACGGCTACGCCGCAGCCGGCGACGGGGGAGCGGCACGCTACGCAGCGGTCGCTACGCAGCCAGTCCACCAGGGAAAATTCCAGTCGGCCGACGGTCGGTGGTGGGCGATCATCACGCGACCGCTGCGGCCCGAGATGTTCGGCGGGTTCCCCGGTGATGGCCAAGACGACCTGGCTGCCATCAACGCAGCGATGTCGGTGTTTCAGTACCAGAACACCGGCGGCCCGAGCGGCGGGCAGATCGATCTGACAGGCGCGCTGTACACGGTCAGCGGCTCTATCGACACGAACGGCAAGCACGGCCTGCGCATCCTCGGCGGCGGCATGAACGTCACCGAAGTGCGCGGCACCGGGAATTTCTCAGTGTTCAAGGATGCCGGCACCTCGACCACCGGCACAGCCGAGGTCGAACTCGGCAACATGAAGATCCGGTGTTCTGGCAAAGACAACGCCAACGCGCACGGTGTGCAGTGGAATTATTCTTACAATGGCAAGCTTCACGATCTCTTCGTGTATGCCTGCAATCACGCGATTGACCTGTCGAACTCCTGGCAGGTCAACATGACCCGGGTCCGCGGTGACGGTGTAGGGGCAGATCAGAGCAACATCGGCCTGTATATGGGCGTAGCTGATCCGGCGAACCCTGTGATCAACAATGCCGTGAACGCCTCCGATGTGGTCATGAACAGCCAAGCACAGTATAACTATCGTCTGATCAACTTTCAGGGCTCGAAGTTCAGCGGCGTCGAGGGTGGTGGCGCCGGTCTCTCCAACTGGTATCTCTGCGACCCACCGACCGGCAACAAGCCTTGCCAGTGGGGGCACTTCGATAACGTGCTCGCCGACACGGCTCCGCAATACGGTTTCTTGCTCCGCCAGGGCAACGCGTCAGAGATGAGCGAGTTATTCTTCGGCAATATGTGGACCGGCAATATCTACGATGCTGCCGCCGGCATTGGGCTGAGCATCGACGGTGGCCAGGATATCCCGATTAGTAGCTTGTTGGCCGTGCGAACCGTGACCGCGGTCGCCCTGAATAACAGCGCCCGCATCAATATCCACGGCACGATCAAGAACTACAATATCTCCAACCAGAGCAAGCCCGCGATCAGCTTGGCCAGTTCAGTTGACAACGTCTTCAACGTGACGACGTACACTGCTCAGCCAGTGGTCGGTTATAACGGCTACGTAGAGGATGCGAACTCCTACCGAAACCGGGTCTATGGTCTGGGCGTGGCGCCTTGCACTCTGGGCCTGACCTTCGGTGGGGCCTCGACCGGGATCACTTATGCAGCCAATGGCTGCTCCTTCGAGGTGGTCGGGACTACCGTACGCGCTCAGTTTCTCACCACGCTGAGCAGTAAGGGGACAGCCACAGGCGTGGCTCAGATCACTGGACTGCCGTTCTTAACCAGGGGCGGAGCGCCGGGCTATGGCGCCACCAGTCCGGTGCCCGGCATCACGGGCATGTCTGGCCTGACCAGTGTCCCAATAGCTCAGGTGCAGAACGGTACCAAGCAGGCATACCTGATGCAGCAGGGCGCTACGGGCACCGCCAACCTCGCCGACACCAATTTCACCGCGACTTCCACGCTCGTCGGCTCGCTCACCTACACCAAGCAGTGACGGCGCCAGCGCCTTGCGCTGGGTCGCCACCGTGCGCCGGCTGACGATGCGGTAGGCGCACCGCCCGGCCCGAGCCTTTCGACCCCCTGACATCGTGAGGACCACCATGGAGCTCAGCCCCATCGGCGAGGCCGTTCTGATCGCGCGCGAGGGCCGACGCCTGACCGCCTACCAGGACACGGTCGGCGTCTGGACCATCGGCATCGGCGTGACCGACATCGACGGCAAGCCCGTGCGCAAGGGCATGACGATCACCGCCGCGCAGTGCGATGCGCTGTTCGAGGTGACGGTGGCCCGCTACGTCGCGGCCGTGAACCGAGGCCTGAAGGTGCCGGTCGGCCAGCACGCCTTCGATGCCCTGGTGAGCGTCTGCTACAACATCGGCATCGGCACGCCGAACCCGAAGGCCGGCCAGAGCACCGGCTTCCTCGGCTCGACCTTCCTGAAGCGCATCAACGCGGGCGACATGGCCGGCGCGCGCGACGCGATCCTGATGTGGCAGAAGCCGGCCAGCATCATCACGCGGCGCAAGGCCGAGGCGGAGCAGTTCCTGACGCCCTACCTCGCCGTCCTGCCGCGGCCGACCACGACCGCCAAGCCGATCAAGCTGGCCGCGCCCGTGATCGAGGCGGTGCATCTGGAGGTCGCCACGCCCGTCATCGTGCCGATCGTGCCGCCCCCGAGTGTCGTCGCAGCGCCGAACTGGCTGGCCCGGCTCGGCCGCTGGATCGACGACACCTTCGGGGCGGGCTCGACTACCACGGCCAACGACAACGCCGCACCGACCGTTCGTCGGTCCGCCTGATCCCGAGATCCCGCCGCCGGCCGGGCTGAGCCGCGCAACCCTTCACCGCAACCGAAAGACCCGACATGACCCGCAAGGTTCTCCTCGCGGCGCTGGCGCTCGCCTGCGTCGTCTTCTCGCTTGTCGTACCGCTCGCAGCCTTCGCCGCCGAGGTCGTCACCGCCCCGGCCGCACCCACCGCCGTCGTGCTGCCCTGGGGCGACTGGGTCGTGGCCATCGGCCAAGCCGCCACCGCCGTGCTGCTGCCCGTGCTCGTCGGCCTGATCAGCAAGGCCGTCTACCAGGTCGCACCCTGGGCCATGCTGTTCCTGACGCAAAAGCGTATTGAGCAGATGGCGCAGGCCGTGACCGACTACGCCCTGAACGCGGTCGGCGGCATCGCCAAGGGCCAGCAGCTCACTGTTCCCGTCGGCTCGGCCGTCATCGCCAAGGCGGTGCAACGCGCGATCGACGTGGTGCCGGCGAAGGTGGTCGCGGCGGCCGGCGGCCCGAACGGCATCGCCGAGATCGTGTTCCGCAAGCTCGACCTCGTCCCCGAGGCGACCGCGGCCAACACGCTGGCGCCCGCCCAGGCCGCGATCCAGACGAAGTGAGCGGCCCGCTGTTCCGGCCTGCGCCTCGGCGCGGGTCGGCCCCGTCCGATCCCGCGGAGCAGCCGATGCGCAAGCCCCTTCTGCCGATGCACCCGGCCGGCCCTTACAGCACCTACCGCCTGTTCGAGTGGTGCATGGCCACGATGATGGTCCTCATGGCCTTCACCCTCGCGCTGCCCGGCGACACGATGGAACGGGCTGCCCTCAAGCCGATCGCCGAGATGGGCTTCAGCGAGCCTAACATGGCCACCGCCTTCGCCTCGGTTGGGGCGGTGCGCATCTGCGCGCTGTTCCTGAACGGCTTCATCAACAACGCGCTCGTCGGACCCAAAGGGGCCTATGCGAGGGCGGCCGGGGCTGGGATCGGCTGCCTGATCATGGCGCAGTTCACCTTCGCCCTGGTCTACGATGCGCTGATGGTGGCCAACGCCCCGAGCCTGAACATCGCCGTCTTCGGGACGCTGGCCGGCTTCGAGGCGCTGTCCGTCTATATCGCCGTGCTGGACGGCGTCTCCCGCAAGAGCAGGCTCGGCAGAGCCGTGGTCGACCTTGAGAGGGTCCTGGGCTGATGGTGGAGTGGCTGACATTCCTCAAAGACCTCATCACCAACCAGGCGCTGCTACAGGTCTTCGTCGGTGGCTGTACGATGCTCCTCATCGGCTGGATGGTGACCCGGGCGCGCGGCGATCGGGAGGCCCTGCCGCCTCCGGCACCTCAGACCATCGCGGACGTGCCGCTACCCTTCGCCCAGGGCCCGCGCGAGACCGTGGACCTGATGCGCGAGAGCAGGGATTACCTGCGCCGGGTCGCCGAGGATGCCGGCAAGATCCGCGAGTGCGTCCGGATCATGCGGGACCACGCCCAGCGGCAGACGGACATCCTCGACAGGATCGAGCGGGAGCAGGCGCTGGAGAACCGGTCGCACGCTCGGGGCGGGTGATGGCCTGCCCGCCTGAAGGCCAGGACCTGTGCGCCATCTGGGCGATCATCGCCGGCCTCGTCTGCCTGATTGTCGGCAGGTGGCTCGGCGCGCGCGAGGACCGCCAGCGCCCAGAATGACCCACGCCCCGCTCGACCCTTCAGCCCCGCCGGCATCCGCCGCGCGGGGCTTTTCGTTTTTCAGCTTCCCTTGTCGCCTCAGGCAATCGGACCGCCGCAGCGCCGGCCATTCCGCGTTGGAGCATTTGCGACTCGCAGAGTTGGCTCCTGCCCATTGCCAGCGCAGCGGTGCAGCGGCGATAAGGGCGCGCAGGCTGCCGTCAGATTAGGGCACCCGGGTGGGGACAAGCGTGAGGGCTTCTTTCGGTGACGGCAAGGCGCATAGGTCGAGACTGCCCATCATAGCCGCGGCGCTGAGCCGAAGGCCCCGTCCCCGCCCCGAGGAAATCGGTGATTAATAACCAGCAGTGTTACATCACCAGCACATGACGGCGTTCGGCCAGATATTTAGTGTTGCCTCACATCAAAGCATCACTTGGAGCATAATATGTCGGATCTACAACTAAAAGAGCATACTTTTATCGTTGGGGACAAGCATTTTTCTATTTCAAACGATGCTGCCGATAGCTTGCTAGCTGGAAGTTTGGGGGATGAGAACACCTGGGAGCCCTGGCAGCTCAAACTATACGCGAGGCTCGTGCACGCGGACTCAATATGCTTGGATGTTGGGGGAAATATCGGCACCAGTGCAATAGCAATGGCACATTATGCCCAGAATGGGCACGTGTATACCTTTGAGCCTGTCAAGAGAACTTTTTCGATTTTATCGCTGAATTTAAGGAACAACAAGGTAGAAAATGTTACTCCATCGAACATTGGAATCTCGAATGAGGTCGGAGAGGCGACGATTCGTGTTGATCGATCTCTGCTCGGTAACGCTCGCCGCGTAGACGATGCAACCGCTGCATCGGATGAACTTCACTACAATGAAACGTTCAAAATGCAGCCGCTAGACACGTGGATGTCTGAGAATAATATAAAGCGGGCCGATCTAATTAAAGTCGATGTTGAAGGTTTTGAGCTTGAAGTTATCGAAGGTGGCCAGAAGGCATTCTTTGGTGACGAAAGAACTGTATCCATTTTTGAGTTTGGCATTGAGCCGCAACGCCAAGCCCGCCCGCGCAAAGATCGCGAGACGCCTCGCGATGTGAGCTTCTTCCTTAAGCTGAAGACAGCATTTAAATACATTTTCCTTATTGGCCGTGACGAAAAACTGTATCCTGTTAAAGACTATGCCCAGTTGCGATTTATGATGCTGGCCGGATACCCAGTAGAAGATCTTCTATGCTGCCATATCGTTCCGTCTTCAATCAAGGATCTGATCTCCCCTAACTTTATTATGTCCCCGATTATTCCCGAGACGGGGATAATCCCGACTGATGGGAATGGTATCGTGGTTGCGTATAATCGCGGAAGTGACGGGTGGTCATTTCCATCTCCGCACTCCTCTGGAACGCGCTCAAGCTACGTAGTAAGCCTTTCTAAGCCTGCCAGCCTCCGTGTGGAGCTGAATTCTGTAAACTCAAAAGCAAGCCGACTTTCGTCTTGTGTGGCAATTCTGGTGGTCGGAGATCGTGAATATTGTGTCGATGTTTTGGATCGAAGCGTTTCTCTGGATCTGCACTTACCGGCAGGTGTAACGCATCTGTTTGTTGAAACTGATAGTGTCCTTCACTCCGCTGACTATTTCGGCAACCCGGGCGACCAGCGGCAAATTGGAGTTAGGCTCAATCTTCCTGATTTTGAGGCTACGCTTTAAGGCTCATCGACCTACAAGCGAAGGCAATCAAGAGCGCGGGCGAGACAGTCTTGTATGGATCGCCCGCACAAGTTTGCTGAAAGCCCATAAACTTATGAAACATAAAATCTACGAACCGCCGTACCTGGCAATTACACTGGGCGTCTATCGCAGTGCTTCAACATGGGCATACAACGTATCTTCGAGGATATTGTCGAGCAAATTCGATCTGCTGAAATTATATGCTGATCATACCTGCGAATTGACCGCTGTAGCGCCAAGTATGGGCGAGGCTGCTCTTGTTAAGATGCATAAGCCGGACGATGCTCTGCGTTTGATGATTTATCTCTGCAATCCGAAATTAATAATAACTGTAAGAAACCCGCTGGATTGCGTAGCCTCTCTCATGCGACAGTTTTACATGTCATATGAAGAGTCCCGAATTTTAATAAAAGACAGTGCGAGCGCTGTTGTTGCGATCTCAAAGCGAAGCAATCCACTCCTGCTCCGCTATGAAGACACAGGCGGAAGAAGCGCGAAGACAGTTCGGATCATTGCAGATTATCTTGATGTGCCGGCAAGTGAGGAATTTCTATCTCAAATCGCTTTTGATCTGTCACCAAACAATGTGAAGCGGTTCATTGAAGACCTAAATGAAACTAAATATTTTGACGAACGCTCTCCAACTGAGCAGGTTCATGCCGAAACCCAATGGCATCCGCGCCATGTAGGTGATGGCACCGTGGGCGCTTTCTCAGCTTTGCTTACAGACGCACAGATAGCATCAATTAAGGATGATACAGCGGAGTATTGCGAACGCTTTTCATATCAGTAAGACTTAGCAACAAATTCGCATAGCACGCCAAGCAATGCAAAGAGCGTGTTCGCTCTTTGCATTGCCATGGGTTTGGGCTTCGCCTCATGCCACCAAAGAGTCATCGGCCGGGATGGCGCATGCGCGAGCCTCTTCAACGGCACGCACGACACTTGCTCGGTATGCCTCAAGTCGATGCATCAGCTTCGCTCGCGCTTCGGTGGGGGTTAAACCGCGGTCGGAGAAAATGAGCGCGCCGATTTCTGCGCTTGCCTCGACAAGCGTCTCGCCATCGACCGTGAGTCGCTTATACCGGACCTTGCTCATAATTGGTTCCATCAATTCTGAAATGCCCTTCCGTGCTTTCATTTGCCATAGGCGGCGCTTGAAGCTGCGAGGGCGGCGCATGAGGGTACATGCCAGCCGACAGGGGAGGCTTGCAACCTGTCATATTGAGGGAGTGGTTTCGGCCGAGCATCTTTCTGTTCAAGGCTAAAGCACCCGGTGCCCGCCCATCTCCATCCACTTCGCCCAGGCGGCGTGCAGGCGCTCAATCGCTTCGTCCCGCGTGTCGGCCATCCCGTTCAGGTCGCATCCGACCGTGCTGGGCGCGGCGTTGATCCCGTTGGCGTGCCATGCCCACTTCCCGCCCTGCGGTCCGCCGTGGTGGCGCAGGATCCGGCCGACGAGGTAGCCGTCCGCGTCGCGCGCCAGAAAGTCGTAATGGCTGTCGGGGAAGGTGCGCGACCAGACGAAGCCGGTCATGCGGGCACTGGCCGGGCCAGCCGGATCGCGGTTCGGATCATCGTCGACGATAAGGCGTCATAGCGTAGCGAACGGACCATGCACAGCGTCGGGACTTTTGTCGGGACTCACGGTCCCGACGGGTGCATCCGGTTTCCCTTGCGTTCCGGTTTGGCGGCCCGTGATCCTTGCGCCTCAAAGGGCAAAACGGTAGGAGATCGAGGCCGTAACGGGCAGTCGGGGTGTAGCGCAGTCTGGTAGCGCACCTGGTTTGGGA
>NZ_CABFVH010000047.1 GCF_902141855.1 Methylobacterium dankookense
GCGCCACCACGCGCAGGCTGCCTAACCTCTCAACCAAGGTGGACCAGAGCCTCCGTTCCTGAGCACCGCAAACCGTCTCAAATCATCTGACGACGGACAATCGTCCGGTAGCATGGAGCCTAACAGGTCACGCTGGAGTCGCAGTGCGGACCAGATCGAACGGAGGGCGTTGCGCCGGCATGCGGCAAGCGCCCAAGCCTGCCGGTCCGCCTTGTCGCGTTCCTCGTTCATGGACCTCTTGAGTCGGCCCATCTGGAACTCAATCGCCTCCTCCAGCACCTCCGCGGCAAACTCAGAGATGGCTATGGGAGGCAGCGACCGGCCGTGCATGGGACCCTCGGAAAGGTACATCACGCCCCAGAAAGCGTGGCCGTGACTCGATGCATCTAGAGGCCCCTGGGAGGCCGTCGAGGCTGTGCGGAGAGGAATTGTCACGCTTGGTGGACGTGGCCTTCAGCGGGCAATGTCGTGGCTCTACGAGGCCGTTTGAACCCATCTCTCTGCTGCTGAGACTGCCCTGTGTCGGACGGAGCCAGTCGTGGCTGCCGCGGGCTAACCAATCGCGACAATTCAGCAGCGGTTCAGGGTCCACGTCTCCTACTCGCCTGCGAACAAATGGCGTACTTTGGCGAAGCGCCGGATATGTCTCCTGCACCTCGCACGGCGATGGGAGGTTGTAATGGACGTGCATCCTCCAAAGCCCCCGCACCTTCACGATCAGAGCCGCTACCGCGCCTTCCTTCTCGACGCGGACGGCAACGTGGTCCGTACCGAGTATCTCGCGGCTGAGACCGATGATGCGGCTCTCGCACTCGCCGAACCCATGGCGAACGGGCACGCTGTCGAGGTGTGGGATGGCCTGCGCTTCATAGAGCACTTCGACGCCCTTCCAGTATCAGGCTATAATTAATTTGCCACGGAACATTCATCGCACCGTGGTTCTTTGCTCTCTACTGGCGTCGGCAGAGAGCCTCACAAGCCCTGCCGACGATTCAAGCGCCACTTCACGCGATGACACGGCCTGTGATGCGCTTCTTTTTCGATGTGCATAGTGACAGCTTGTCGAGCTGGGACGACGAAGGCTTGGAGTGTGAAGGCGCTGCCGAGCTTCTGCGCCATGCACTCAAGCTGCTGGCTGAACTTCCCGAGCGCGACTCGGCCATGATTGGTGCCTCTGTCGTATCCGTCCGCGATGAAAGCGGTCGCGCGGTGCTGACAGCGACCAGCAAGCCGCGCTCAGAGCCAAGCCTGAAGTGGGCCCAGAGTAAATCAAGCCTGACAGCGACAGCGTAGCCTAGCCTCAATGAGGCGCTCGGCGGATGCGTGCCGCTGCCCTGTGAAGCCTGTCGCTACAGTGAGCTGCGGCTTCACGTTCTCAGCAGCCTTTGAGCCCTCTCCCTGCGTCCTTGAGGCGCCTTGCTGCTGTGCTCGGCTGCACGCACAAGGAGCTTGAGGGCAGACCAGCGCCACTCCGAGGGAGCAGGCGATGGCGGTCGAATTCGTGGTTATGCTCTTGGCTCTGCTCGGCACTGCAACCCTTTCCATCGCCGCTCTGCCTGCCGCAGACCGCTACCTGCCTTGGTAATTTAGCCGCTGAGGTTGATTATTCTTCGTCCTCAACGCAGCGGCCGTGGTTTTATCCCACTCGCGCCTAGTAATGTGAGCGGGTTGAGCCCATAATAATTTTCCCTCCGCGCAATCTCGTGCCTTGGGCAACGTCGCGGAGGCCAATTATGGCTCGCATTCCGAATACCGGCCGGGCTTCGTCCGTATCTCCCGAGGATTTCAACGAGCGCGTCAAGCGCCTTCTGGCCGACAAGGCGGCAGCACCGCAGCCCGATCCCCGCAAGCCCCCGCGGTCTACCAGAGTCTTTCAGATGAAGAAGGCGTGACGAGGTAATGCCGCGTTGGGCTTTCGGCATTATCGGTGCCGTACTTATCGTTGCCGCAGTGGGTATCATGTTCGCGTTCGTGAAGAGTGGCGCAACGTCAAACCAAAGTGGGGGTCCGCCACCAGCGGCCGGCACACGGTAGATGCTCAGATCACATCAATGCGTCGGGGCGGGGATGGCTACCTACAGAGTCTTCTGCACTTACGGCCATCCGGACTCATCCGCTGGTATAGCAAGCGGCACAGACAGCATTCTGGCAGATAGTGACCGTGAGGCCATCGACGCGGCCCGGGATTTTGGGAATGCTCACCCGAACCTGTTTTTGGTGACGGCCTCGTTGTTGGATAGCGAGACTGGACGGGTCGTCTGGATGCACAACGCCAATCACCCTATCGATGACGTGCTCACGCTGCTCTAGGCGCTCCATCCGAAATGGCGGCGCAAAGGTTGGCGCAAAACCGAACAGAAACTCATGGCCTGAAGCCGGGTTGCCCTAGGGTCCTTCCCGTTTGGAACGCTCCCGTGCCACGCTACTTCTTCGACATTCACGATGGTCGATTCCAGCGCGACGAGGAAGGGACGGTGTGTGCGGACTTCGATGCAGCGCGACGAGAGGCGATGATAACCCTGCCCGAGATTTCACGCTGGGCAATCCCATGCGACGGCGACAAGCAGGCGTTCACCGTGCTGATCCGGGATGAAGCTGGCGGCGTCATTTACACGGCCACGCTGACGTTCGCCGGCCTGAGGCTGAACAACGCCGCGAACTAGCTTCAGCCCACGACCTATCTCGGCTCGGGTGAAGCTCGGCTTACGGGTCCCATAAGTGGAAGCTCAAGGGGATTGGTCTCGCCGTCTTCAAGGGACGACGGACGATGGCCTGATCCATCCCCGCAGAAGGTCGAAATACGGCTCTCTCAAAATCCCTTGGCTGTTCGCCAGTGCGATGCGCGATGCCTCGATGCAATGCGCCGTGATTTGCCGGGAGACCGCGCTGTAGCGGAGCCGGTCCCTACAGGCTCGGGCCATGGGCTCGTCTGCGGGATATGATCTTGGGGCGTGGATCATGATGCGTTCGCAGATGTGACTGCGCGGGACGACGCCCGGGGTTCCGTCTGTGAGCCCGTCACAGGGTGCCGGCGCAACAACCCTTGTTGGTCTCGCCTGAAGCTCGGCTTACGGGTCCCCTGAGTGGTAGCTCTACGCGGCTGGGACCTTCGCCGGGCTCAACGCCCTGTGGACGGACCCCTTGCCGATGCCGAGCTTGGTGGCGATGGCGCCCATGCTCAGACCCTCCGCCGCTAGCGCCTTGATCTCCTCCGCCTTGGCCCGTGCAGTCGGCTTCCTGCCCTTGTAGGCGCCCTCCGCCTTGGCCTTGGCGATGCCCTCTCGCTGCCGCTCCAGCATCATCTCCCGCTCGAACTGCGCCACACCGCCGAGGACGTTCAGCATCAGCCGTCCGGTGGGCGTCGCGGTGTCCACGCCCAGGTTCACGATGCGGAGCGCCACGCCCTTGGCCTCCAGCGCCTCGATGATCTTGCCCAGATGCGTGACGCTGCGGGCCAGCCGGTCGAGCTTGGTGACCACCAGCGTGTCACCCTGACGGGCGAACTCCAGGGCCGACTCAAGCTGCTTGCGAGGGGCCAGGGAGGAGACCTGCTCCCGGAACAGCTTCTCGCATCCGAGGGCCGTCAGGTCTCGAACCTGGGCCTCCAGGCCTGCATCCTGTTCTAGTGTCGAGGTACGGGCGTAGCCGATGAGCATGACGGAGCGTTCCGGGTCCAATCGTTCCACTAGGTTCTCAGACATGAGGCCATGTCCCGTTCCAAAACGCAAGAGGACTTTCGTGGAACCGCTCCGCACGTCCCCTGGAACGTTCCGCTAGAGCTTGCCCTATTGGAACGTGGAGCCCGGGAGGCCCTAGATCGACCTGCGATCTGAGACACCGCCTCCCGCTGACGCCGGGCACTAATCTGCGCGGCTGAGAGCGTCCAAGATCAGTTCGCGGTGATCCCGGTACGCCTGCAACGTCTCTTCTATGATCTGTAAGAGCGTCTCTGCATCCTCAGTCCGGCGCCCATTGGCCTTCAGGTGTTCAACCCGAAGAAACTGCTCGGAGAACCGAAGCTCGGCCTCGATCAGAAGGATGTTGGCTCTGAGCAGGTGGCGCTCTTCCATCTCGCGGCTGGGCATTACTCGTAACCTCCGCGAGCACCATACCGCGAGTTTCCCAAGTGCATAATCGCCTAAGTAATAGCGGCCTATGCCGCCGAGGGCAGCCCCGCGAAGGGCTCCGGGGAGACCCGCTCCGGCACCATGAACAGCACCGGGGCGAACGATGCAGGCTCCGGCTCATCCCCAGGTGCGGCTGGCAGCGGTCCGACAACGGGCAGCACCAGCCGCTCCGGCACGATGAACAGCATGGGCGCCAACGATGCAGGTGCGGGCTCCGCACCGGGCGCGAAGGGAAGCTCGGGCAGCAAGTAACGGCTTGCGGTCACCCCTGGGCTCGGCAGCCTCGCACCCGCCTGCCTGCCGCTAGCCTGAACGGGAGCGGACCTTCAGGACCACAGAACGCCTCCCATGCTCCCAAAGTCAGAAAGCATGGGAGGTTTTCGAGAGGGGAGGTCACTTGCCCTTGAGGGCGTCCTTCGCGCCGCCCACAGCGTTCTGAGCCTTGCCCTTCACTTGGTCGGCAACGCCCTCGCTCTTGAGCTTCTCATCGCCCGTGAGTTTGCCGACACCCTCTTTGACTTTGCCGCCCAGGTTCGTCGCAGCGCCTTCCACACGGTCCTTATCGACTGCCATTACGCCCTCCTCGGGTTTCTCAACGCGGGATGCCGCGCCCTGACGGTCGAACGGCCCGGCGAATGGGCGGGTTCCTGTTGGGGCTCAGATCGCCGTCCGGCGCTTCGGCTTGGACCTGCGCTTCCGGGCTGGTCTTTTCCCGACTGTCGCTTTGCGCATCTCGGCTAGGGCCAACTGTTGCTGCCGCCGCGCTATCGACGTGGCCGTGCCCATCCACCAGCCAGCCGCACGATTGGCAGCGGAGAGCCATAGGCTCAAGGCAGGGTTCTTCATGCTGGCCTCATGGTGCGTGGTGGGAGCCTCTCAGGGCGCAACGCACCAGGACCCTGGAAGTGACAGCGGCTCGCTCACCGAATCCTCTAGGCGCCACCATCAGGTCGGCTAACCTAACTCCATGAGCTACGTGGACCGCATTGCCCGGCTGCGCATCGAGCTAGACGACACCAAGCCGGTCGTCTGGCGCACCGTCGAGGTGCCTCTCACGATGAGCCTGCACGCACTGCATGAGGTCATCCAGGCCGCAATGCCGTTCGAGGATTATCACCTCTACGATTTTCGGGTGGGTGAGATCCGCTACGCTATGCCCGATCCCGATTACCCCGACCCGAAGACCCGCCGCACCAAGCCGTTGAAACTCGGGGACGTGCTGAAGGGTGGCATCACGCAGTTCGCCTACACCTACGACTTCGGCGACAACTGGCAGCACACCATCACGGTCGAGGCGGTCTTTGAGGCTGACCCGCTCGCCGAGTACCCGAGGTTCCTCGAAGGGGAGCGCCGAGCCCCGCCCGAGGACGTTGGCGGCACGTTCGGCTTCGATGAGTTCCTGACCATCCTCTCCAAGCCTCGCCACCCGGAGCACAAGAGCGTGCTGAGGTGGTGCGGTGGGTCGTTCGATCCCGAGGCGATGGACCAAGAGACCATCGAGGTGAAGATGGCCAAGCTAGCTCGACGCAGGACTCTGGGCAAGGCTGGCTTCGCCAAGAGCCAGGGCCGTGCGTAGTGGATTAATAGCCCTGCACAGCAGTCAGCGGGCAGCCTGACGAGCCGCCCGCGCGTGCTTCTCTCGTGCGCCTGGGCGCGATACCGAGCGGGATACCGAGCGCAGCACCACAGGCGAACCGAGGGGGCCAGGGGGAAACCTGGGCTCGATTACCTGTCGATGCCAGCTCACATTTTTGCCTCTGAGATTCTGAGCCCCGCGATGGGCTTACCTACACATTTTCGCCTCATAACTTTGCGCGGGTCAAAAGAAGTCAGAACAAACTTGCGTGGGAGTGACGGGTCAACTCACTCGTCACTTTCGTCCTCCAGTTCCGGACCATCCTCCCAGCTCGGAAATCTGAAGACCCCATCTTCAATGCGTTCAGCAAGAGCTAGGTAGTCGGCAGCCCTGGCGCGCAGGGCTATTGCTGCTTCCTTCATTTTCTCATCCCCATAGGGAACTGGTTTGGGTGCCACCGCCGCATAATCTACGATGGCACCTAGTTTCTGAATGGGGAAATTCTGGAACTCGCGAGCGGGGCGGGGAGGTTCGCGTTTCAAAAACTCGATCAAACAGTCTCTGCCAGCATCTACCTCAATTGCTAAGCCATATATATCGAGAAATTCATCAATCGGCCCAACTCCTTTCAAGGTCATATCTTCGTGCGCAATATCGTGAAGGTGCGCTCTCAGACCCAAGAACCAACCCTCCCAAGCCTTCACACTCTCATACTCTCCGTCTGTTGTAGGAGCATAAGGGGACATCAGCTTCATTTGTAGATTTACGACGTGGAATTCCGGATCAACAGTCATTTCAGTTTTCCCATTTAGGAGGTGATGGAGCGGTAGAGGTGTCGCAGGCGTCATCGTTCCAGACGGCCCTGGCTCCGCTAGTGGTCCGAAAAATAGAAATGCTATTTCGCTCAGCAACTTACAGTAAAAAACTGATGCAGAACGTCAGCTTTGGCGGCTGTCAGTCGTTGGCGGGCCTCGAACGGCGCCAGAAAGCCATCCGCTTCACGAGGGCGTCTCGCACCTCACTCCAGAGCCAATCACGGTCCGTGCCGTGGCCTTCGAGGAAGAAGCCACGCAACAAGTGGTGAGGCCCCCACAGCGCGGTAGCGGTCCATCCTCTGAGGCAGACCTCACAGTCCCCACGATGCAGCCGCACATAACTGTTGCGGCCGTTGATCTCAAAGCCGCCGCTGAAATGCAGAACGAGGTTCATCGTCAGTCCCCTACCGCCTCTGTGTGGTGGGCGGCTGAGGTGTTTTTACATTCACGCGACCTGAGACAGGTAGGTACGCAGGTGCAATACGCAAGAAAAAGCAATGCGTGTAGGGTTGTAGCTGGTTCTATAACGTGCAATCATCCTAACTTGCTAGAAATAAATCTTCTCACCCCTGAGAACCTTCTCACCCCTGGAAATCATCTCACCGGTCAAGCCGAAATTTCGCCTGAATAGCTTGGTCCGGCCTCAGGTAATCTTACAGCCTCGACGCAACGCCTCGCCTGGGCCACGAGTGGGCCGGCTGAGTACCGGCCGAGAGTCATCCCCTTGCGCTTATGGCCAACCACGGCGGCGATGATGCTCTCGGGCTGGTCCGCCTGTTCGGCCTTGGTGATGAACCAGCGACGAAAGCTGTGGAAGTTGACCAGGGAGCGGCGCTGTCCTGGGACGACGTGATCGACGCCTACTGAGCGGCGGTAGTCCGTGAACTGGTTCGATGCCTTGAAGGAACGCTCTCGCTGAGACCCCGCCTTCTTCGGAGCGGGCCACTCAGGAAAAACGTCATCTTCCAGGGCCTTCCCCTTGATACGACGAGCAACGATCTCCGATAGGGCAGGGTGGATCGGTACGGCGCGCTCCTTCGACTCCTTCTTCTGAGGCTTGAACGTGAACAGGCCAGCCGCGCAGTCCTTCACCTTCAGGTCAACGATAGCATCCAGGCGGGCCCCCGTGAGTGCGCCGATCCGCATAAGGTCGTGCATCCGCTGAGGTGCATCACCGCTTAGAAGCTTGCCCACCTCCTCATCAGTGAATGACCGCTCCTCTTGGGGCTTAGCCTTCGGCTTCGGAAGTTGCAGGCGAGCCCACACGTCCACGGGAACGAGCCCACGAAGCTCCAGCCACTGCCAGTAGCGAGAGAGGCGGTTCAGGTATTTCTTGAGGGTGACAGGGCTGAGGGGCGCCTGCGTAAGAGTCGGCAGATCGTCCATGAACCGCACTGCTTCGCGGCGGCTGATAGCCTCCAGCGTTGGGCTGACCCGGTTGGCCTCGCACCATGCCGTCAGAAAGCGAATGGCCCGCTCATCATCCCCCTGCGTGCGACTCTTGTTGCCGGCCTGCTCGATGAATTGGCGATGATGCAGGGTAACGGGAGTGGCTTCACCCTTCGCTAGCGCCTCGAACTGAGCAGCAGCCGCAACCCGTTCAGCGTCATAGATCGGTTCTGCATCGTGACCGGGAAGCTGCTCCACCGCGACTGGCCTGCCACGAATGTCCTCGCCCCGCTCACGCACTGCGAAGTCCAAATTGTCGACCTCCTCAAAGGTCTGAGCCCGCGCCCGCTGGGCTGCCATTGCCAACGCCTCACGAGTCAGGCTTTCACTGCGGATCGAGGCCCCATCCGGGCCACGGCGAGCGTGTTCAATCTCGGCCTTCAACTCGCTGACCACCTGCCACTTGAGCTGGTTCGCGATGGCCAGACTGTCCGTTTGAAGCTGCCGCTTGAGGCGAGTGCCGAGCTTCTTCTGTAGGTCGCGAGGAACCGCAACCGTCACCCTCCACTTGCCGTGGTTCTGTTCGAGATACCGGGTATCGGAGGAGGAGGGGCGGGGCATCAATTGGGCTCTGCGTACCGCAAAAAGTACCCCACATGCGTACTGCGAACCCTCTGGAAGGTCTACATTTTCTTTTGCATCAGAGGGTTAGGATACCCCTTATGGAGCTTCCCCTCAGCTCCACCAGGTCCCTCAGAACCTGGTGAATGGTACCGAGGATCGTCCAGACCAAGCCCTTCACGATGTCCCGTCGTCATCCTGCCCTTCGAGCAGGTGCTCGGCGCGCAGCGGTCGCTTGGCGGATCCATTCGACGACAGCATCACTGATCGTGGGCGCGTCGCGCGCGCAGGCACGCCGCCCGTCACTCTTCGGGGCCGCCCTGGCGGTCGCGGTCGAGCTGGCGCAGCAACTCCGCGAGGCGCGGGTCGAGGCTCTCGTCGAGGACCGGCTCGTAGAGGGCCTGCAGGTGGCGGCCGAGCCGTTCGCGGACCAGGGCGTCGAGCTTGGGCGCGCCGGTATCCGGGGAGGAGGAGGGGGTATCGCGGTTCGGCAGCGTCATGACACGGATATTGGCCGGGAACGGCGCAGGACAATCCGGCAGGATACGCCCGGCGGGCGAGGAGGGCGAGCGACTGCGCAGGAAATCACCACACGCCCGACGGTGACGCATCATTGTGCTTGAGCGGGAGCCGCCGAGAGGTTAAATCCCTCCCCGGCTTCGCCGAAAGAAAAAAGGCCACTCCCGAAGGAGCGGCCCGAAGTCTAGGGAGGAAACGCCCAAGAAAGGGCTGCACGACCGCGACGCCATCGCCGCCGTGCCCAATCCTTCTGCCAGAACGCGCTGCACCGCACCATAACCCTTTTAGGGGAGCGGGTATGTGCGGGCTGCATGGTAACGTTTTCAGCTGAGCCATGAAGCCCGAACCGGCGCGGATCCCCGGGATCCGCGCCGGTGCGTTCCGCGCCCTTTGCCGGAGGTCGCCCGTGCGCCGCTTCCCACCGGAGTGCATCGTCTGCCTGACCGAGGAGACGGTCGAGACCCTCTACCTGCTGGGCGAGGAGCGCCGGATCGTCGGCGTCTCGGGCTATGCCGTGCGCCCGGCCCGGGTGCGCCGCGAGAAGCCCCGGGTCTCGGCCTTCACCAGCGCCGACCTGCCGAAGATCCTGGGCCTGGAGCCCGACCTCGTCCTCGCCTTCTCGGACCTGCAGGCCGGCATCGCGGCCGATCTCGCGCGCGCGGGCATCGCCGTGCACCTGTTCAATCAGCGCGACGTCGCCGGCATCCTGGCGATGATCCGGATGCTCGGCGCCCTGGTCGGCGCGGCGGAGCGGGCCGACGCCCTGGCGGGCGCCTACGAGGACCGGCTCGCCCGCATCGCGGCGGAGGCCGCGACGGGCCCGCACCCGCGGGTGTTCTTCGAGGAATGGGACGCGCCGCTGATCTCCGGGATCGGCTGGGTCTCGGAACTCGTCGCGATCGCGGGCGGGCGCGACGTGTTTCCGGACCTCGCCGGGCAGGCGGCCGCCAGGGACAGGATCGTGGCGCCCGAGGCGGTGGTCGCCGCCGCGCCCGAGGTGATCCTCGCCTCGTGGTGCGGCAAGAAGGTGGTGTCGGCCCGGATCGCCGCCCGGCCGGGCTGGGACGCGGTGCGCGCCGGGCGCATCGCCGAGATCAAGTCGGCGCTGATCCTGCAGCCGGGGCCGGCCGCCCTCACCGACGGGCTCGACGCGATCCGCGCGGCCCTCCGTGCGTAGTTGGACCGCTCAGGACACCGCCTTCAGCTTGTCGGCCATGGTCTGCTCCTTGTCGCGGCGCGAGGAGAAGGCCATCGTGTAGAACACCCGGGCGACGCCGAGTTCGGCGAGCCGGGCCTCGCATTGCTCGATGAGACGGCAGACATCGGAGAGCTCGCCCTCGATATTGGTGCCGTTGGCGTGCATCTCGGCGTTCAGCGGGCTCGCGTCGATGATGGCCTTGATCTCCCGCACATAAGGAGAGACCGAGGGGCCGACTCCCATCGGCACGATGCACAGATCCGCGACGACCTTCATGGCTTGTCTCCTCGCAATCGGGCGCGACGGTTCGGTGAAGGCCGAAGCATCGCGGGCGCGCCCTGGGCTACAGGGATCGCGGCCGCGACCGCAAGGAGGCGTGATGAGGACCGAGACCCTGCGAACCCGCCACGGGGCCGCGCCATGATCGCGGTGATCTTCGAGGTCTGGCCGGCGCCCGGCTGCGAGGGCCGCTACCTGGAGCTCGCCGCCGCGATCCGGGACGAGCTCTCCGAGATCGACGGCTTCATCTCGGTGGAGCGCTTCCGCAGCCTGGTCGATCCGGACAAGATCCTGTCCCTGTCCTTCTTCCGCGACGAGGCCGCGGTGAAGGCCTGGCGCGAGCGCCCGCACCACCGGTCGACCCAGGCCGCCGGGCGCGGCGGGGTGTTCCAGGACTACCGCCTGCGCATCGCGAGCGTGGTGCGCGACTACGGGATGACCGAGCGGGCGCAGGCGCCGGAGGACAGCCGGGCGGCGCACGGGGCGTGAGGCACGGAGCGTGAGGGAAGCGATGTCGACCTACACCGCCGAGATCGCCTGGGCGCTGAAGCCGGGCGAGGATTTCGCGAAGGGCCGCTACGGCCGCGGCCACAGCATCGCCTTCGACGGCGGCGTGACGGTCCCCGGCTCGGCCTCGCCGCACGTGGTCGGCAAATGGGCCGTGGCCGAGGCGGTCGACCCGGAGGAGATGCTGGTCGCCGCCCTCTCGGCCTGCCACATGCTGACCTTCCTGCATCGCGCCCGGCTCGCCGGGTTCACGGTCGCGGCCTATCGCGACCGGGCCGAGGGCGTGATGGCGGAGATCGCCCCCGGCCGGCAGGCGGTCACGCGGGTGACCCTGCATCCGGAGATCGCCTGGACCGGGGCGGCGCCCGATCCGGAGGCGCTCGCCGGCCTGCACCACGCCGCCCACGAGGAATGCTTCATCGCGAACTCGGTCCGCACCGAGGTGGTGGTGGCCTGACGCTCCCGTTGGCTCGCTCAGGCCCGCAGCAGCAGCGCGATCGCGGCCACGATCAGCACGCCGAAGGTGGCGATGATGCCGCCGCCGCGGCAGGCGAATTGCTGGGCCGAGTTCTTCGGCGCGAGCATCCCGACCGGGTGCAGCAGGCGCGCGACGAGGAGCACCACGAGGAGGCCGGTGACGAGCCCGTGCGCGGAGCCGCCCGCCTCGAGCAGCGCGATCAGCAGCAGCGCGAAGGGGATGTACTCGCCGAAATTGGCGTGCGAGCGCACGCGCCGGGTCAGCGCCTCGTCGCCGTTGCCGAACAGGGTCCGGCCCGAGAGGCGGCCACCGACCACCCAGCCGGCGAGGCCGACATAGAGGAGGGCGAACAGGCCGGCGAAGAAGGCGGTCGTCGTCGGATAGGTCACGCGGGGTTTCCGGGGCGGCACGCCGTCGATGCGGCGCCCGCGCCGGCCGCCGGCGGGGCAGGGCGCCCGGGCCTCCAGATAGCGCGGGACGGCGGCGCGGATAGGACGCAGATCCCCGGATCACAGGATCCCGGGCTCCAGGGACCGCCACGGCTCCCGGCGTGGCGGCGCGGCCACGCCCGCCGGGCCCGTCGCACGGCGCGGCCCATCGGACACAATTCGGATACGGAGGCGGCCTAGCGAGACCGATCGTCCCGTCCCGGAGCCCCGGACATGCGCACAGTCACGACCGCCCTCTGCCTCGCCGCCTTCCTCGCCGGCCCCGCGGCCGCGGCGGAACGGCAGAGCACCCGCGGCCTCACCTGCTCCGCGATCAAGGCGCTCGTCGTCCGCGACGGCGAGGTCGTGCTCGCCTCCAGCGAGACCGCCTACGAGACCGTGCTGGCCGATGGCGGCGGCTGCCAGAACGGCGACAGCGGCTCCCCGGCCTACGTGCCCTCCGCCGACGAGGCGAACTGCTTCGCCGGCTGGCGCTGCACGCAGCGCAGCAGCGACGGCGCCAGCAGCCACTGACGGCTCGGCGAGGAGCCTCGTCCCAGGCCGCGCCGCTCAGCTCAAACTGCGCGGCTCATTCCACGCTGCGCGGCTCTCGGATCGGGCAGCCGTTATGGGTGGCCCGGAATCCGGCCGATTCCGGATAGACGGCGCGGCGCGCCCGCATGATCGAGCCGAGCGGCCGGTGCGCGGCGAGCCCGTGCCAGGGGCTGAAGGCGAGCCCGTCATCAAGGCGCCGGACCTTGTCGTCGCTCCAGCTCGCCTGCGGCGGCACCGTGATGCGGGCGACCGCGACATAGGGGCTCTCCGTCTCGGGCCAGGGCACCGAGGCATCCTCCACCGGCATGGTCTCGGGATTGGTGAGGAGCTGGGCCCGGAGCTCCCAGGTGCCGCCCTGCCCGGCGAAGAAGGCGGAGACCGCCTCGCGCAGGCCGTTCGGCTTGCCGTTGACGTTGAGGGCGGCCCCCGTCAGCGCGGTCAGCTCCGGCGAGACCGGGGCGACCGCGACCTTGGCGACGTGGTCGCCCCAGCGCAGGGGCGCCTGGCTGTAGAAGGTCTCGCCGAGGATATGCGTCTCGGGATGGCCGCCGAGCGCGATCACCGTCGGGCTCTTGGTGCCGACCGCTTCGAGCGCCGCCTCGACCCCGCGCATCAGGGCCGAGAACGCCTTCTTGAACACCTGCGGCGTGTCCGTGGTGGCGGCCAAGAGCTTCAGGCTCTTCAGGAAGGCGGTCGCGTCCGGCGCGACGAAGGCAGGGGCGTTGGCGAGCACGAAATCCTGCGTCGCGTCCCCCTCCGAGCCCGGCAGCCGCTCGCCCGCCACCCCGAGCACCTTGAGCGCGAGGCCGCGCGGGGTGGAGACGCTGTCGTCGAGGATGTCGCCCGGATTGGTGGAGAGGCGCAGCACCGCATCGTGATCGCCGGGCGTGGCGAACAGCCCCTGCGCGAGGGCGGGGGGCAGCCCGTCGAGCACCGTGAGCCGGCCGGTGAGGAGCCCGTGGCTCTTGGCGTGGACGCCGCGCACGGCGTGGCCGTAATCCTTCAGCGTGGTGCCCTGGATCCTGGCGAACTGCGCGATCATCCCGGCCTGCACCTGCGCCTCCTCGGGGGCGGGGCGCTCGAGGTCGGGGCTGTAGCGGACGGGCTGCATGGGGGCTCCGGAAGGCGCACGGGAAGGCGCTCGGCCGGCGCGGCCGGCCGATGGCCAACCGCGCGCCGCCCGGGACGTTCCGCCCCCGATCCGGCCCCGATCCACCCGTCCACCCGGTGTCAGCGCGTTCAAAGCGTCAGGACCGTCATCCTCGTAACATCGACTCGAATCCGACCCTGCCCTATCCAACCCTACGGTTACCGTCCCGATTCGGGAGAGACACGATGGCTCTGGAAACCGCGACGGCGCTTGCGAGCGCCGAGGCCAAGACCGCCCGCACCGACCTGATCGAGGCGGCGGCGGAACGGGCGGCGGGGGACGGCGGACCGGGCGGCTTCGTGCGCGACCTGTTCGGCCGCGTGCCGCCCGAGGATCTCGCGCCCTATCCGGCCGACGCGCTGGCGGGCCTCGCCCTCGACGCCCGCGCCCATCTCGCCGAGCCGCGCCGGCCGGGCGACCCGGCGAACGTGCGCATCCGCGCCGTCACCGTCACCCGCGAGGGCCGGCCGCGGGACCTCAGCGTGGTCGAGGTCGTCAACGACAACCGGCCCTTCCTGCTCGATTCCTGCCTCGCCGAGCTCGCGGCGCAGGGGCAGGTGCCGCTCCTCGTCGCCCACCCGATCCTCGGGGTCGAGCGCGGCGCGGATGGCCGCCTCGGGCGCGTCGTCGGCGAGACCACGGCGGAGGCCCATGGCGACCTCGCCCGCGAGAGCCTGATCCACATCCATCTCGACCGGATCGACGACGCGGCGGCCTGCGAGCGCCTCGCCGCGGGGCTCGACGCCGCGTTCCGGGACGTGACGGTGGTCGACGCGGACAGCGCCGCGATGCTCGACCGGCTCTCCACCCTCGCCTCGGCCTACGGCGAGGGCCCGACGCCGCTGCCGGAGGAGGAGATCGAGGAGGCCCGCGCCTTCCTGTGGTGGCTCCTCGACGGCCACTTCACCGTGCTCGGCCTGCGCGAGCAGAGCCTGTCCGGCGAGGAGGCCCGGAGCCTCGGCGTGCTGCGCGATCCGGCCCTCGCGGTGCTGCGGCGCGGGCGCTCGCCCGTGGACACCAGCGTCGATACGAGCCCCGAGATCCGCGCCTTCCTGGAGGAGCCGCAGGCGCTCATCATCACCAAGGCGAGCGTGAAGGCGCGCGTCCGCCGCTCCGCCCATCTCGACTATGTCGGCATCAAGCTGTTCTCGGCCGACGGCAAGCTCGCCGGCGAGGTGCGCGTCGTCGGCCTGTTCACGGCCTCGGCCTATACCGCGCTCGCCCGCGAGGTGCCGGTGCTGCGCCGCAAGGTGGCGGCGGTGGCGGCCCGCGCCGGCCTCGACCCGACGAGCCATGCCGGCCGTGCGCTGCTGGCCGTGCTCGAGACCTATCCCCGCGACGACCTCTTCCAGATCGACGTGGAGCGGCTCACCCGCTTCGCGCTCGCCATCGCCGACCTCGCCGACCGGCCGCGGGTGCGCGTGCTCTCGCGGGTCGACCGCTTCGGCCGCTTCGTCTCGCTCCTCGTCTACGTGCCGAAGGACCGCTACGATTCCGCCGTGCGGGCGCGGATCGGCGCCTACCTCGCCGCGGAATATGGCGGCCGGCTCTCGGCGACCTACACCGACATGCCGGAGGGCCCGCTCGCCCGGCTCCACGTGATCATCGGCTTCAGCGAGGCGGACGCGCCCGAGCGCGACCCGAAGGCCCTGGAGGCGGGGATCGGCGCCCTGGTGCGGACCTGGGGCGATTCCCTGCGCGCGGCGCTCGCCGACGCCCTGCCGGGACCGGAGGCGCGCCGCCTCTACGCCGCCTATGCCGAGGCCTTCGGGGCCGCCTATCGCGAGAACTTCTCGCCCGAGGTCGCGCTCGCCGACATCGCCACCCTGGAGCGGCTCGGCGCGCAGAATCCCCGCGCCGCCGACCTCGTCCGCCGCGAGGGCGACCCCGACTCGCAGGTGCGCCTCAAGGTGTTCTCCCGCGGCGCCGGGCTCCCCCTCTCAGACAGGGTCCCGGCCCTGGAGAACATGGGCTTCCGCGTCATCAACGAGCGGACCTACCGGGTGACGGGCGTGGACGGCGAGCGGGTCTGGCTCCACGACATGCTGCTCGAGCGCGCCACCGGCGCAGGCATCGACCTGCGCAGCCTGGAGCGCCCGCTGGAGGACGCGCTGCTGGCGCTCGGCACCGGCGCGGCCGAATCCGACGGCTACAACCGCCTGGTGCTGGAGGCGGGCCTGGCTTGGCGCGAGGCGGCCCTGCTCCGGGCCTTCGGCCGCTACCTGCGCCAGCTCCGCGTGCGCTACGGCCAGGACTACCTCGCGGCGACGCTGAGCCGCCATCCCGAGATCGCCCGCGGCATCGTCGCCCTGTTCCAGGCCCGCTTCGACCCGGGCCTGGAGGGCGACCGCGCCGAGGCGCAGAAGGCCCTGCGCGAGGAACTGGAGGCGCGGCTCGCCGACGTGACGAGCCTCGACGAGGACCGGATCCTGCGCCGCTTCGTCAACCTCGTCGAGGCGGCGATCCGCACCAACGTCTACCAGACCGCGCCGGGCGGGGGCCCGCGCGAGACGATCAGCTTCAAGTTCGCCTGTGCCGAGGTGGCGAACATGCCGCTGCCGCGGCCCTTCTTCGAGATCTTCGTCTATTCGCCCCGCGTCGAGGGCGTGCACCTGCGCTACGGCTACGTCGCCCGCGGCGGCCTGCGCTGGTCCGACCGGCCGGAGGATTTCCGCACCGAGATCCTCGGCCTCGTGAAGGCGCAGCAGGTCAAGAACGCCGTCATCGTGCCCGTCGGGGCCAAGGGCGGCTTCTTCCCGAAGCGCCTGCCCCCGGCCTCCGACCGGCAGGCCTGGCTCGCCGAGGGCACGGAGAGCTACCGCGTCTTCATCCGGTCGCTCCTCGACCTCACCGACAACATCGTCGACGGCCACGTGGTGCCGCCGGAGAACACCGTGCGCCACGACCCCGACGACGCCTATCTCGTCGTCGCCGCCGACAAGGGCACGGCCACCTTCTCCGACATCGCCAACGCCCTCTCCATCGAGAAGGGCCACTGGCTCGGCGACGCCTTCGCCTCCGGCGGCAGCCAGGGCTACGACCACAAGGGCATGGGCATCACCGCCCGCGGCGCCTGGGAGGCGGTCAAGCGCCACTTCCAGGAGATGGATGTCGACGTCCAGTCCGATCCGGTGACGGTGGCCGGCGTCGGCGACATGTCGGGCGACGTGTTCGGCAACGGCATGCTGCTCTCGCGCAGCCTGAAGCTGGTGGCCGCCTTCGACCACCGCGACATCTTCCTCGACCCCGTTCCCGACCCCGCGACGAGCTTCGCCGAGCGCGAGCGCCTGTTCCGCCTCGGCCGCTCCTCCTGGGCCGACTACGACAAGGCGCTGATCTCGAAGGGCGGCGGCGTCTTCCCGCGCAGCCTCAAATCGATCCCGCTCTCGCCCGAGATCCGTGCGGCGCTCGGCTTCGACCGGGCCGAGGCCTCGCCGGCCGAGGTGATGCAGGCGATCCTGAAGGCGCCCGTCGACCTGCTCTGGTTCGGCGGCATCGGCACCTATATCCGCGCCGCCTCGGAGACCGACGCCGATGCCGGCGACCGGGCCAACGACGCGGTCCGCATCACCGGCGCGGACCTGCGCGCCAAGGTGGTCGGGGAAGGCGCCAATCTCGGCCTGACCCAGCGCGGGCGCATCGAGGCGGCGCGCGCCGGCGTCCGCCTCAACACCGACGCCATCGACAACTCGGCGGGCGTGAACACCTCGGACGTCGAGGTGAACATCAAGATCGCCCTGATGACGCCCGAGCGCGATGGCCGCCTCACCGAGGAGGCGCGCAACCAGCTCCTCGCCGCCATGACCGACGAGGTCGGCAAGCTCGTGCTGCGCAACAACGAGTTGCAGACGCTCGCCCTGTCGCTGGCCCTGAAGCGCGGCCCCGGCGAGACCGCCTTCGCCGCCCGCACCATGCAGGCGCTGGAGGCGGAAGGGCGCCTCGACCGGACGGTGGAGTTCCTGCCCGACGACGCCACCCTCGCCGAGCGGACGCGCCGCGGCGAGGGCCTGACCCGGCCGGAATACGCGGTGGTCCTCGCCTACGCCAAGCTCTCGCTCTACGACGCGCTGCTCGCGAGCCCGGTGCCGAACGATCCCTATTTCGAGCGGGAATTGCAGCGCTACTTCCCGGCCGCGCTCCGCGAACGGTTCCCGGACGCGGTGAAGGGGCACCGCCTGCGCCGGGAGATCATCGCGACCGCCCTCTCGAACATCATCGTCAATCGCGGCGGCCCCTCCCTCGTCACGCGGCTCACCGACGAGACGGGGGCGGACGCCGCCTCCATCGCCAAGGCCTATGCGGTGACCCGCGACGCCTTCGGCCTGATGGAGCTGAACCTCGCCATCGACGGGCTCGCCGGGCGCATCGGCGGCCAGGCCCAGCTCGACCTCTACGGCGAGGTGCAGGACCTGCTCACCGGCCGCATCACCTGGTTCATCCGCGAGATCGACCTCTCCGGCGGCATCGGCCCGGTGGTGGCGCGCTACCGCGAGGGGGTGAGCGCGCTGCTCGCCGCCCTGCCGAAGGTGCTGGACGAGGAGGCGCGCGCGGAGCTGGCGGCGCGCACGCAGGAGCTCGAAGGCCTCGGCCTGCCCGAGGCGGCGGCGTGCCGGCTCGCGGCGCTCCGGGCGCTCTCGGTCGCCCCCGACATCGTGCGGGTGGCCGAGACCAGCGGGCGCGAGGTGGTCGAGATCGCCGCGACGCATTTCGCCCTGGAGCGCGCCTTCCGCCTCGGCGACCTCGCCGCGCAGGCGCGGACCGCCCCCGTCTCCGACACCTTCGACCGGGTCGCCCTGGAGCGGGCGGTGGCCGGCATCGCCCGGGCGCATCGCCAGCTCACGGCCGAGGTCGTGAACGATGTCGGCGCCGGGCCGGAGGCGGTGGAGGCCTGGGCCAAGGCGCGCGGGGCGGCGCTCACCCGCATCCGGGACGCCGTCCAAGGCATCGCGGCCTCGGGGCTCACCGTCTCGAAGGCCACGGTGGCGGCGAGCCTCCTGGGCGACCTTGTGGCGCGGGGATAAGCCGATATCCAGGGTTGCATGGGCGGGCCCGGCCGGTGGACGGCCGGGCGCCGAGCCGCCATGCTCCGGCCTGTCTGTCGCCCCTGGCGCGCTCCTGTGCGGAGCGGAAACCGGTCCGGTGCGCGTGAGCGCGGCCGCCCGCGGACCCCGGGTCCCGGCGCGCTCTCCGCCGGGGGCTCCACGCCGCCCGAGGCTCCATGCCGCTCGACGACGCGACCCTGCACGCCATCGAGGATGATCTGATCGCGACCGCGATGCGCCCCGAGCGCTGGACGGAAGCGGTGACGCGGATCGTGGACGCGACCGGATCCCGCGGCGCCGCGGCCCTGCCGCTGAAGGGACGCGTGCCCGGCGTGCCGGTGAGCGCGAGCGTCGCGGAACTCGCCGACGTCTATTTCGGCCAGGGCTGGGCGGCCCGCGACGAGCGCAACAGGGGCATCCCGAAGCTCCTGCAGACGGGGCTCTTCGTCGACCAGGACTTCGCGACGCCGGACTTCATGCGGAGCACGCCCTTCTACGCCGACTTCCTCCGGCCGCGCGGCTTCCAGTGGTCCGCCGGCCTGCTGGTGGATGTCGGCGGTGACACCTGGACCCTGGTGCTGCAGCGCAGCCCCGAGCAGGGGCCGTTCACGCCGGACGAGCAGGCCGCCCTGCGCCGGCTGCTGGCGCCGCTCAACCGCACGGCTACCCTGGCCGCGCAGATGGGCGAGGCGCGCCTCGGCGGCATCGCCGACACCCTGGAGACGGTGCGCGCGCCGAGCCTCCTGCTCGACCGGTTCGGGCGCGTGCTCCGGGTCAACAGCCATGCCGAGCAGGTGATGGGGGCCGACCTCACCGTGCGGCTCGGTGAGCTGGCGGCCCCGGCGGACGCCCGGGCCAACGCGGCGCTGCGCGCCCACATCGCCGCCGCGATCTGGTCCGAGGTGCGGCCGGACGACCCGGCGCTGCGGCCGGTCGCCGTCGCGCGCCCCGACCGGCGCCCGCTCCTGCTGCGCGCCCATCCGCTGCGCAAGTCCGGCCTCGACTATTTCGACGGCTGCCGGGCGATCCTCACGATCACCGACCTCGACGCGCGCGCCCGGCTCGACCAGCCGGCCCTGCGGCAGATCTACGGCCTGACGCCGCGGGAGGCGGCCTTGTGCGAGGCGCTGCTTCAGGGCGCGAGCCTCAACGCCATCGCCGAGACCAGCGGCACCTCCGCGCATACGGTGCGCTCGCAGATGCGCGCGATCTTCGCCAAGACCCGGACCGGCGGCCAGAACGCGCTGCTGATCCTGCTGAGCCGCCACGCGCGAAGCTAGAGCGCTCTCCGCCGAAGCGGACACCGGTTCGGCGCGAGAGAGCGCGTCAAAACAAGAGCTTAGAGCTGTTCCTGATTGCAACACGATCGGGAACGGCTCTAGCACCTCAGCAATCCGGACTATTACCCAGGCTGACAAAAGCCGGAGCCGGTCACCGCGAGGCTATTGTCGCGCAGATGCGCCGATCCATAACCGGGTCGCTAAGAGGAACGCCAGGACATCGCGGGGAGTCGTCATGCCAGCACGTCATCTGTGCCTGAGAGGCCTGCTTCTGATCGGCGTTCTGATGCCGTGGCAGGCCGGGGCGCAGCAGGCCCCGAGCGGCACGCCGACGCCGGGCAGCGCGGAGGCCCCGGCCCCGAAGCCCGCCGCCGCGCCGGCCCCGGCGCAGGATCGCGGCTCGGCCCTCTACGGGCGGCCGGAGGGGGCGGACGCGGCCAAGCTCGCGCCCATCGCCGGGCCGCCCCTGCCCACCGCCGCGGCCCGCCTGCCCCTCGACAAGCTCAGCGTGCCGCAGGGCTTCAAGGTCGAGCTCTTCGCGAGCGGCGTCGCCAATGCCCGCTCGATGGCGCAGGGCGAGAAGGGCACGCTCTTCGTCGGCACCCGCTCCCTCGACCGCGTCTACGCGGTCCGTCAGGTCGACGGGAAACCCGTGGTCAAGGTCATCGCCTCAGGGCTGCACCGCCCGAACGGCGTCGCCTTCCACAAGGGCGCCCTCTACGTCGCCGAGCTGTCCAAGGTCTGGCGCTTCGACGACATCGAGAACAACCTCGACACGCCGCCCAAGCCCGTCCTCGTCACCGACGACCTGCCGAAGGACGAGGCGCATGGCTGGAAGTTCATCGCCGTCGGCCCGGACGAGAAGCTCTACGTGCCGGTCGGCGCGCCGGGCAACATCCTGATGCCGCCCGAGACCCATGCCCAGATCCGCCGCATGGACCTCGACGGCAAGAACGTCGAGGTGGTGGCCCGCGGCGTGCGCAACACGGTCGGCTTCGACTGGAACCCGGACACCAAGCAGCTCACCTTCACCGATAACGGCCGCGACTGGCTGTCGGAGGACATCCCGAACGACGAGCTGAACGTGCTCGCGCAGCCCGGCAAGCAGCATTTCGGCTACCCGTTCTGCCACCAGGGCGACTTCACCGATCCCGAATACGGCTGGGGCCATTCCTGCTCGGAATTCACCGCGCCGGTCGGCCTGCTCGGGCCGCATTCCGCCGCGCTCGGCATGCGCTTCTACACGGGCAGCCAGTTCCCGGCCGGCTACAGGAACGCGGTGCTGATCGCCCGCCACGGCTCGTGGAACCGGACCCGCAAGGTCGGTGGCGACGTGGTGGTGGCCAAGCTCGGCCCCGACGGCAAGGTGACGAGCCTGGAGCCGTTCCTGACCGGCTTCCTCCAGGACAACCGCTATGTCGGGCGGCCCGTCGACGTGCTGGTGGCGCAGGACGGCGCGCTCCTCGTCTCGGACGACTACAACGGCGCGATCTACCGCGTCAGCTACGCCCCCTGATCCCGCGCCGCGGAGGGGACCTCCCTCCGTGGGCCCATCCAGAACCCAGCCAGGAGCCCGTCCATGCGGCGCCCCGCCTCCGGAGCCGTCCTCGCCCTCCTCCTCGCACTCCAGGCCGCCCCGGCCGGGGCGGAGGGCGCGGCCGAGCGCCTGCCGGCCTGCCTCGCCTGCCACGGCGAGGGCGGCACCTCGGCCCAGGCCGGCGTGCCCTCGCTCGGCGGCATGCCGGCGGATTACGTGGTGACGCAGCTCTACCTGTTCCGCGAGAAGCAGCGGGTCGCCGAACCGATGAACGCGATGGCCGAGGGCCTCTCGGACGACGACCTGCGGGCGCTCGGCGATGCGGTGGCCAAGCTGCCGCCGCCGAAGCCCGCGGGCGAGGCGGACGCCGCCCGCATGGCGGCGGCGCAGGGCCTCGTCGGCAAGCACCAGTGCAATTCCTGCCACGGGGCGGATCTCGCCGGTCAGGAGCAGATCCCGCGGATCGGCGCGCAGCGGGAGGATTACCTGCTCGCCACCTTGCGCGCCTACAAGTCGAACGCGCGGGCGGGCTACGACCCGGCCATGAACGAGGTGGCGCAGGGCCTGTCCGACGCCGATATCGTGGAACTCGCCTACGTCATCGCCCGTCGCTAGAGCGCTCTCCGCCGAAGTGGATGCCGGTTCGGCGCAAGAGAGCGCGTCAAAACAAGGGCTTAGAGCCGTGCCCCGTCGCAACGCGATCGGGCGCGGCTCTAGAGCATTTTCCGCGGAAGTGGTTGCCGGTTCCGCGAAAGAAAATTCGGCTCAATCAATGAGATAGACCATCTTCCGTGATCCAAGGATCATGGAAAATGGTCGAGTACGAGAAATGACGCGGCGCGCAGCCTACAGGTAGTGGCGGAACACGACCTCGGCCGGGGTCTCGGCCTGGGCTCCGGCCTCGGTGGTGAGGCCGCCGTCGCGGCAGGCCATCGCGGTCGGCACGAACAGGGCGGCGAGGGCGAGCAGCCAGCGGAACGGACGGGCAGCGTTCATGCGAGCCTCCTGAGCGTGGTCGTGCCGGACACGACCACCGCGCACAGGGTCCTGCCACCGCTACCCTCGCTCAAGCCAGGCCGGGGCGCGGTGCCGCAGCACACATGACCGACCGCATGGCCACTGGATGCCGGCAGGTGTTCACCGGTTGCCGAGGGCGGGGCCGCCGGCCGTGCCGCCGGTGCCGGGCGGGCCGCTCGTCGGCGTCCCGCCGATAGTCACGCCGGGCGTGGTGCCGGGGACGGAGGAATTGCTCGGCGTCGCGGTGCTGCCGGTGGCCGCGCCGGGCCCCGGCCCGGTCGTGCGGGCGCCACCGGCCCCCGGCATCTCCACGCCCGTGTTCCCGGCGCCGCCGGTGGTCACCTGGGCGGCGGCCGCGCCGGCCGTGGCGAGGATCAGGACGAGGGCGAGGGCGGTCTTTCGCATCCGATGGCTCCGAGCGATGGTCGCAGGGCGCAACGGCCGAGCGGCCCGCTGGTTCACCGCGGGGCTCTCCTCAGGGGATCAAGCGCCGGTATAGCCGAGGGTGGCGGCGGCCTCCTTCAGGCGGGCGAAGGAAGCGGCGTAGCGCTCGCGCAGGAAGGCCGCGTCCTTCAGGGTGCGCTCCTTGCCGAGATTGTCCTCGTTGTCGGACATCTTGACCAGGATCGCGGCGAGGTCGCCGGCCGCGATCACCTGGGTGATCCGCTCGGAATAGGCGGTGCGCGCCGGAGGCTTGGTCAGGATCCGCACCGCCGCGATGACGGGCTCGGGAAAGCCCGCCGCGGCGAGGTCGGCGGGCGTCCGCGGCGTGTCCTCCAGGACATCGTGCAGGAGCGCGACCATCATCACCGCCTGCGGATCGACCGGGAGCCCGTCCACGAGGCGGGCATGCCCGGCCCGGGCGAGCGCCAGGTTGGCGACCCGCTCCAGGTGCCGGATATAGGGCTGGCCACCCTTGTCGAGCTGCCCGGCATGGGCGACCGCCGCGAAGCTGTGCGCCTCATAGATCGTCGGCATGGATCATCCCCCTCGTCCGGGCGGCGCCATGATGCCGGAGATCGTCGGCGCTTGCGACGCCGCCGTCTCCGTCACGCCGCGATGCGCTCGCGAGCAGGCCCGCTCCGGGCCGCCGCGAGCTCGCGCCGCAGGTCGTGGATCTCGGCGAGCAGGTGCCCGGCATCGACGGCCATCTCCACGCATTGATCCTGGGCTTCCGCGAGCTGCAGGCGCAGATCCACGATCTCGTTGACGAGGGCGAGCATCTCCGCGTCGGAACCTGGCACCGTCGTCCTCCCTTCATCGCCTGTTGCGGTGAGGCGCTTGTGGTCGGCCCTGCGGGGTTAACGAATCCTTGCCGGACCCGCTCGAATGCAGTGGATGACGCCGCGCGGCGGGGGCGAACACGCAAAGCGGCCGGCCGGCTGGCGCCGCCCCCTCGTCGCCACTGAATACAAACTTGCCTACGCGAGGCTAACTCAAGTAAACTCGATTCGCGCACATGATGCGGGGGCGGCGATGCTGGATAGCGTGGCGGCGTTTCTGTTCCAACGCCTCTGGAAAAGTCACGCGCTTCCTTCCGCGCTGGGGCCCGCGCTCCCGGTCTCGACTGGGCAGGCCGGCTCGGCCCAGGCGCCTCGTCTTGATGCCTGCCTCGGCGTTAGCCAGAGCCAGACGATCCGGCAGTTCATCGCCATGGCGCAGGAAGCCCGCCGGGCGCGCGAGCCTTAGGGCCTGTTTGAGCTGGATCGACTGACCATCACGCGGAGCGTCTGCTCATCCCATCAAACCACCTCATCCTGAGGCGCCCGCGTGAGCGGGCCTCGGAGGCCTCCGGACATCACTGCGATCCCTGGAGAGCTCCTTCGAGGCCTCCGCTTCGCTGCGGCACCTCAGGATGAGGTCGAGGGGGGATCAGCGGGATAAGCACCCGCTCGATCTGCTCGAACAGGCTCTTAGGCCGAAGCGGCATCCGCTCCGGCCGAGAGCGCTCTCCGCGCTCACTGGCCCTGCGGCTGGCCGTTCCCGCCCTGCGGCTGCTGGCCCTTCTTGTTGGCCTGATGGTGCCCGATGGCGCAGCCCGCGGCCGCCCCGGCCTTGCCGTGTCCGGCCATGTGGCCCGCGATGCCGCCGACCGCCGCGCCCTTGAGGCAGCCCTTCGCCTCGGCCGCCGGCCCGCTCACGGCCGCGATCGCCAGGGCCGCGAGAGCAATGGACAGGGTACGCGTCATCGTTCGATCTCCTCGACGAATGGATTCGAGGAGACAACCGGCCCGCGGCGGTGCCGTTCCTGGCGGCGCTTCGGGCCGTGAAGCCGGCCTGGCGCGCGGATCGGTGACCGTCCGCCTCCGTTGCACGTTGACAGGGTGCACGACCGAAGGAGCGAGACCATGCCCGATCCGAATCCCGGGCCGGTGCCGCCGGCCACCGAGGACCAGGGCCTGCCGACCCCGCCGAGTCCCGGCCGGATGCCGCCGCCGAAGCTGCCGCCCGAGCCCGAAGAGGCGGACCGGCCCGAGCCGCCCCCGCGGCCGGAGACGGATGGGAAGCGCCCCGTCTGATACCGCGTCCGGTCGATCGGACCGGACGCGGTATCAGCAAGCCCGCGCGGCGCTTGAGCGAAGGCGACATCCGCCATCCCGAAGGGATCACCCGGATGTCGTATGACACGGCTCAGGCCGCCTGCGCCTCCCGCAGCACGGCGAGGACCGGCGACGCCGCCATGGCGAGGGCGGTCTGTTCCAGCGGATCCTTGAAGATCTCGTCCTCCAGCGCCGAGAGCCGCATCGCCGCGCGCTTCTCGATCGCCTGCAGCAGATCGCGAGCCGAGACTTCCTCGATCCGCAGAAGCGTCTGCGCGAGATCGAGATAGGCATCGCGCAACAGGCCGAAGGTCAGGGTTGCCGCGGTGTCGTCCGCGATCGGCGTCATGTCAGTCATAGCGTGTTCCTACTCAAACACGCTCCCCAGGCGACGCATGCTATATATCGGATCGCATACAATGTAAAATAGCAGCCCGAAACAGAGATCGCACCGGTGCGCACGGATTAACATGCCTTAGATTCGTGCGAGAACTGACTTCCGCCCAAGGTGGCGCCCGAGGTGGTCCGCCACGCTTCGAGACCAGGCCCACAGGGGCGGCTTCAGGGGGGTGCGTATCGGTGTCTCGGGGCGCGCACGCATCCCTTGCGCGGCTCCGACGTTGGAGCCGGCAGGCCGCTGATCCGGAGATGTCCCATGCTGATCTTCGCGCTTCTGTTCGCCGCCCTCGGCGCCTTCGGCGTCTATGTCGGGCTCGACCGGTTCGACCTCACGCTCGGCCGGTTCAACGAGTTCGGCATCGCCCATTACGGCTGGGGCCTCGCCCTCAACGGCTTCGCCCTCGCAGCCTTCTTCGCCTTCCTCTGGCGGGAGCGCTCGCGGCGCCGCCACCGGATCTAGGTCCGTTCCCGATCGCGTTGCAATCAGGAACGGCTCTAAGCTCTCGTTGTGACGCGCTCTCTTGCGCCGAACCGGTGCCCACTTCGGCGGAGAGCGCTCTGGTTTCCGTTCGATCGACCGGACTTCGATGATCCCGTTCTCGACCTCATCCTGAGGTCGCGGGCGGGACAGGCTGCGGATTTCAGTCGAACAGGCACTCATACGACATCCGGGTGATCCCTTCGGGATGGCGGATGTCGCCTTCGCTCAGGCGCCGCGCGGGCTTGCTGAGACCGCGTCCGGTCTGATCGACCGGACACGGTCTCAGACGATGCGGATCGATAGGTCCGGCAGGCCGTCGAGCCGGCACAGCAGGACGTCGCCCCGGACCACCGGGCCGACATTCTCCGGCGTGCCGGAATAGATGATGTCGCCGGCCTTCAGCTCGAAGGCCTCCGAGAGCTTCGCGATCTGCTCGGCGACGCTCCAGATCATCTTGGACAGGTCGGAGTTCTGGCGGAGCGTGCCGTTGACGGCGAGGGAGATCGCGCCCGCCCGCGGATGGCCGATGCGCGCGACCGGATGCAGCGGCCCGATCACCGCGGCATGGTCGAAGCTCTTGCCGATCTCCCAGGGCTTCTTCTGCGCGGACATGGCGTTCTGCAGGTCGCGCCGGGTCATGTCGAGGCCGAGCGCGTAGCCGTAGACGTGGTCGAGGGCGCGCTCGACCGGGATGTCGACGCCGCCCGACTTGAGCGCCGCCACCAGCTCGACCTCGTGGTGGTAGTTCTGCGTCAGGGACGGGTAGGGATGGTCGGCGGTCTCGCCGGCCGCGACGTTCTGGATCGCGTCGGTCGGCTTCTGGAAGAAGAAGGGTGGCTCCCGCGTCGGATCGGAGCCGCGCTCGATTGCGTGCGCGGCGTAGTTGCGCCCGATGCAGTAGATCCGGCGCACGGGGAACACGCCGCTCTCGCCGGCGATGGGGATCGTCGTCGCGGGCAGGGAGAAGATCGGGGCCGGTCCCGGCTGGGCCGCGGCCGGTGCGGCGCCCGCCGCCGTGGCCGCCGCCGCCATGGCGAGCAGGTCGCGCCGAGATGCCGTCATCGCTTCCTCCGAGTTTCTGGCCCGCGGCCGGGCGCTTCAGGCCCGCACCGGATCGCGGCTCGGCGAGACTGGCTCAGCTTCCGCCGCGCCGGAAGGGGGCGGAGGCGCCACCGAACCCTGTTCGTCAGCGCGATCTCGGGCTCAGCCGCTATGGTCCGAGGCGGTCGTCCAGACCTGCGCGGCCAGGGTCTCGCGCTCGAGCTGGGCCAGGGCCGCGCGGTCGGCGACGACCGCGAGCCCCGCCACGGCGAGGACGGTCAGCAGGCATCCCAACAGAACGGACGGCACGCGGTTCACGGCAGCAGCTCCCGAAGCGGAAGCGCTCTAGCAGGGCCGGAGGCAGCACGATGCAGCCGGCAAAGCACATCGCCGGCCGATCCACCGAAAGGGTTAGCGTCGGCCTGCGGCGTGGCGCCGGAGCCACGCTCAGGGGGCCGCGCTCAGAACGGGCCGCGCTCGGCGGGGCCGGATGCGCGGGGCGGCGGGTCGACCCAGAGGTCCGGCGCCGCTTCCTCGGCCCCGTCCCGCGCCCGCGGCGCGATCGAGCCGGTCGTGACCGGATCCTCCCAGTCGGCGAGGCCGCGGGCGACCCGCACGGCCGGATCGGGGATGCTGCTGACGTAGCTGACCGCAGCCGTCGCCAGGCCACCGCCGACCAGCATCAGGGCGAGACCGTCGATGAGGGCGTCGCGGAATCCAGCCATTGCACCGTCCCTGCACTCCGGACCGGGCTACGGCAGCAGGGTTAACGAAATCCTATCCACGCCTCCGAGCACCCCGACGCGCCGCATCGGCGGCCGGCGGGGAACATGGCGCGGCCACCGCCGGTTTCCGACACCCTGGCCCGAGCGGATTCCACCGCGCGGGCCGCCGAACCGGAGACCCGACCATGCTGAAGCAGAAGCCGCTCGTGACCTCGCTCCTCGCGCTGGCCATCGCCGCCGGCGCGGCGGCGAGTGCGCAGGCCCAGACCACGCCGAACTCCCACAACAATTCCAACCCCGGCGCCCCGGCCGGCAGCAGCGGCAGCTCCGGCAACTCGGCCACGGGCACCGGCGCGGCGCCGTCCGGCAAGTAACGCCGAGCAACCGAGGCGAGGGCGGAGGGTCGATTCCCTACCGCCCGCGCCGGCGGCGCAGCCAGCGCCGGAGGCCGATCGCCAGAGCCGCGACGAGGACGAGCAGCCCAAGGCCTGGATGCAGGACGGCCGCGGCCTGGAACAGCACGAACACCCCGAGCACGGCCATCCACGGCTTCATCGGGGTGCCGTCCCGATCACCCTGCACCGGATCGGCTTGCCGCGCCGGCTCGGGGGCCGGAGCGGGCCGGAGGCCGACCGCGGGCAGGCCGCTCCGCCCCGGCACCCGGCCGGGGCCGTCCTGCCGCTTCCGGCGCGCCTCGGCCTCCGCCGCCTCGGCCTCGGCGATGATCGGATCGGGAGCGGGGAGGGGGCGCGCCGCAGGGATCCACCAGCGCGCGAGCGGCGCCACGCCGTCGGCGGAGCGCGCGCGGAACGTCGCGATCCGCGGCTGGGCCGGCGCCTGCCGCGCGCCGTGCCGCTCGGCGAGCGCCCGCACCTGCGCGACCAGCGGGGCGCCGGCCTCGGGCGTGACCATCCGGACGAAGCGGGCGAAGCCGAGCGCCGCCTGGAGCACCGTGCCGTCGCCGCCCTTTCCCCAGCGGCGGCCGGCGGGCCCGTGCCGCTCGATCCCGTGCAGGAGGGCGCGGAAGCGGCGCAGGGTCTCGCGCGGCACGGCGACCCGCTCGTTCACGGTCAGCCCGGTGACCTCCTGATGCCGGCCCCGCCGCATCACCCGGGTCTTGTCGGGATGCACGGTGAAGCCTTCGGCCGCCACGATCGCGTGGACGTATTTGAGCAGGGGGCCGACCTTGCCCGCCGCCTCGCCCGAGGCGGAGAAGGTCAGATCGTCGGCGTAGCGCGTGTAGGCGAAGCCGAGCGAGGCGGCGAGGCCCGCGAGCCGCGCGTCGAGGCGGGTGCAGACGAGGTTGGTGAGCGCCGGGCTCGTCGGCGCCCCCTGCGGCAGGCGGCGCGGCCCGCGCGCCGCGTAGAGGCGCTGCCCGTCGATCTCGACCGCGTCCACGTCCGGCTCGGTGCAGATCAGGGCGAGCACCGTCGCCACCGGCTCGGCATAGCCGAGGCCGCGGAACTTGCCCTTGATCCGGCGATAGTCGAGCGTCGGGAAGAAGTCCTTCAGGTCGAGATTGACCACCACGTCGCGCCCGACATGGGCGGCGGCGTTGGTCACGATGGAGCGGCCGGGGACGAAGCCGTGGGCGGCCTCGTGCAGGGGGGCGCGGGCGAGCAGCGCGTCGAGCACCCAGTACTGCGCCCGCTTCAGCCGCGGCATCGGCGCCGAGATGGTGCGCTCGCCCCCGGTCTTCTTCGGGATGGTGAAGCGCCGGTAATGGCTCACCGTGGACAGCGGCCGGTCGTAGGCGAGGAAGCGCAGCTCGCCCAACGAGATGCCCATGGCCTCCGCCACGGCCTTCGGGTTCGCCAGCGCCGGCAGGCCGGCCTTGAGCGCGCGCGGATCCGCATCCGTCCCCGAGAGGCCGGCCGAGACGCCCTCGCCGAGATGGAGGATCTCCGCGTCCCGGCGGGCGTGCCAGGCGAGCGCCCGCTCGTGCCGGCCGCGCGCGCCGCGCAGCTTGGTCTCGCGCCGCCGCTCCAGCGCCGCCTTCTTGCGGCGGCGGTGCATCTCCTTGAGGGCGGCGTCCGGATCGCGCCAGAGCGCCTCGCGCCGGTGCAGGTCGGCGATGGCGCGGCTGATCTCGCCGCGGCGGCGGATCAGCTCCGCGGGCGGGTTCGGCTGCTCCGCCCCGTCCGGCCAGTAGCCGAGCCGGATCATCTCCTCGAGGACGACCTCGTCCTTCGAGCCCTCGCGGATGCGGTCGTAGAGCTGCTGACGGGTCAGCGAACCGGGCCGGAGGGTCATGGGCGGACGGCCCGGCCGGGGAGGAAGGAAGCGGGGGCGAGGGGCGCCGGCCGGAATGCCTTCGTCAAGTCTCGGGACTGGTCCGGTCCACTCGAAGCCGGCACGACCACCCCCGCGCGTTTGGGTTCAGGGAACCCAAACCGGGAACGCGCGGGGGTGGTCAGTGCCGGCCCAGTGAAGAGCGGGCCAGTGACGCTTTGCCGGGCAGGGTGCAGGGACGGCGAAACGCCGCCCGGAGTGCAAGGTCCGCTCCGGCCGGCGCCCCTCGTGAGCGCGAGCCTAGGCCATGCGGCCGCCCGCGGCAATCGATTCCGGCCGCTCATGCCCGGCCTCCCGTCGGCCTGGCCTCGGCGTGGAACAGGCGGCGCAGGGCGAGCATGTGCTCGCAGGGGCCGCGCGCCAGCCGGTTGCGGATGTAGAAGCCGCATTCGCAGGCCCCGCCGACCATGCGCTCGTCCGCGTCGATCTCCACCGCCGGCCGCAGGGTCCGGCCGTCGTCCAGCACCGTCCCGGCGAGGCGGAGCCGTCCCCCGCCCTGCTCGACGGGGCCGAGGCTCGCGAGCCCGGCCGCGAGGAAGCGGTCGGCCCTGGCCTCCTGCTCGGAGGCGAAGCGGAGGGCGCCCGCATCCAGCGGCTCGCGGGTCAGCTCGCGCAGGCGGTAGACCCGCTTGTCGAGATCGAACATGGCGCGGCCCGCCTGCACGTAGCCGCCGAGCGCCGCCTGGACCGTGGCCCGGTCGAGGCCGGTCTCGGCCGCGAGTTCCTCGACGCTGGCGAGATGCCGGCGCCGGAGCGCCGCGAAAACGCGGGACGCGGTTCCCGCCTCGACGTCCCGACGCGGGGCGAGGAGATCGAACTGCCCGGCGCGCGACCAGTCGTTGGCGGTCCAGCCGGACAGGCCGAGCGTGAAGCGCAGGCCCCCGAAATCCACCACCGCGAAGGAGGGCAGCCCGGTGCCGAGGAGGTGCAGGCGCACGGACCTGGCGAGCGGGAGCGCCCGGGCCAGGATCGCGAGGCGACGCCGTCCCCACAGGCGGATCTCGGCGCCCTCCGCGCCTCGGTAGATCGAGCGCCGGAAGGTGAGCCGCTCGTTCCACGGCTCGATCAGCACCGAGACCGGCCGGTCCGGCTCCAGCAGGAAGCGCAGGGAGCGCGGCCCGTGCCGCTCCCTGCGCGCGGCGAGCCGGGTCAGGATCGCGTGCATGTCGACCGGGTGCAGATCCACCACATGGGCGGGCTGCGCCATGGCGCTCGACACCTGGAGGAAGCCCCGCATCCAGGAATCGGGCAGCTCGATCTTGTCCTCGCGATAGGCGGCCTCGTCGGTCGTCTGCACGGTGAATCCGGTCGGGTCGATCGACAGCTCGGTGTCGCGGTAGCTGCGGATCTTCTGGAACTCGTCGTAGAGGGCGTGGCTGTAATCGATGTTGGTGGTGCCGCAGGCCATCTCGCCGAGGCGCTCGAACACGTCGTGGTCGCAGGACAGGCGGCCGTAGCTCGATTCGTCGAGGCTGAAGCACTCGAAGAAGACCTCGTCCGGATGCACGGTGATCACCGGGTCGAGCACGATCCAGGCGTCGAGGTCCTCCTTGTAGAGGCGGCTGAAATAGCGCTGCCGCGCCTCGTGGAAGGGCCGCATCACCGCGTCCGAGCGGAGGCTGACCTCCGTCAGCTCGCGACGCAGGGCCTCGATCTCGGCGCGGATCGCGTCCTTCGCGGCGAGCGCCTCGGCCAGGAGCTGCTGCTCGTTGTCCTCCAGCCAGGCGAGATAGGCGGTGCGGTCCTTCGGCTTGAAGCGCAGATCCGACACCACGACGTGGTGCAGCGCCGAGATCGCCTCGCGGAACGGCAGGTGGCGGGCGACCTTGCCGACGAAATAGGTCGGCTCGCGCAGGGTGTCGGGCACGAAGCCGAGCCGGGTCGCGTCCGCGTCGGTGACGGCCCGGCTCGCGCCGAGATAGCGGTGGACGAAGTTCATCGGGCGGCTTCCGATACGGATCCGGCACCCGGCCGCGCCTCCGGCCGGTGCCGGGCGAGGGGCGTGCCGAGGCCGGGATGGGCCTCCGCGATGTCGCGGAGCGCCAGGATCGCGGCGGTGCGGTCGCGGGCCGTCCCGCTCAAGGAGAGGTCGGCGAAGAGGGGCAGCAGGCTCTCGGCCCGCGCGCGGCTGCGCAGGGCCTCCGCCCGCAGGAAGGCGGCCATCCGGTCCTTGGCGATCCGGCCCTTGAGCACCTGCAGCATCACGATGCGGGCGAGGGGGATCAGCTTGGCGAAGGCCTCCTCGCTCGCGACCGCCTCCTCGGTCAGCAGCTCGGTGACGAGGAGATGCATCGCGGGGGAGGGGTGTTCGAGCAGGCGCAGGAGCTGCGCCTCCGCGTCGCCCGGCCGGAGCCGGCTGCGCAGGAGGTGGCGGGCGAAGGCCAGCACCTCCGGCCTGACGCTGTCGGTGACGACGGCGAGCACGGCGGGCGACCATGCCGCCTCCGGCCAGGCCTCGAACTGGCTGCGGGCGAAGGCGAGGGTTTCCGGCCAGCCGCTCTCGACGAGGAGGACGGCATCGGCCGCCTCCGCCTGGAAGCGGGCGGGCTCCGCCGCGTAGGCGGCCATCGCCCATCGCCGCACCGAGAGATGCGGATGGTCGCCGAGCCGCGCGATCTGGCGCACGCTGAAGGTCGCGGCCGGGCGCTCGTCCAGCAGGGCCGCGCCGAGGCGCTGGGCGCCCTTGGCCCGCGCCTGGAGGAGGCGCCACAGGGTGCCGGCATCGAGGGCGGCGAGTTCGCCCGGCAGCGCCTCGCGCAGGAGGTCGATGACGTCCGCCGCATAGGCCTCGTCGGGGGCGGCGTGGAACAGCGAGCCGATCAGCTCCCGCGCGAGGCGCGGGGCGAGGTCCGGATCCGCCTCCGCGAGGCGCCGGACCAGGGGCCGCGCCGCCCGCCGCAGGGGGCTCGACGGGCCGCTCGCGAAGGCGAGGATGCGGTCGGCATGGAGCTTGAGCCGCGCATCGCCGAGCCGCGCCAGCAGGCCGAGCGCGGCCTCGCGGACCTCCTCGGAGTCCGAGCCGGTCAGCGCCTCCCAGCGCTCCGCGGGCAGGCCCTCGGCATCGAGATCGGATCGTGCCAGCAGGGCGATTCCGGCGGCGGCGACCTCGGCCGCGGCATGCGCCATCAGGGCGGCGACGTCCGCGCCGGCCACCGGCAGGCCGTGCGCCGGCCAGAGCAGGGGGAGGCCGGCGCGCATCGCCCGGATCCGCGCCCGGGCCGTCTCGTCGAGCACGGGCGGCATCGCCCGCAGCCAATCCACCAGCCGCCCGGCGAGCGCCGCCGCGGCCTCAGGCGGGAGGGCGCGCGCGCCGGCGAGCCGCACGAGCGCCTCGCCGACCTCCGGCGCGGGGCTCGTCAGCAGCGCGAAGGCGAGCGGCGGGCTCGACCAGGGCAGGGCGGCCTCGGCCTCGATCCGCCGCAGGGCGAGCGCCCGCGCCTCCGGCAGGGGGGCGCCGACCAGGGCGGCCAGAAGCTCCGGCCCGGCCTCACCCCGGGCCAGCCGCTCGCGCGCGATCTCCAGGGCGAGGCCCTGCACGGCGGGGAAGGCGGCGGCGAGCAGGCGTTCCAGCCCGGCCGGCGTGAGGGCGTCGCGGGCGGCCGGGTCGGCGCGCAGGAGCCGCAGGCCCAGCATCGCCACGGGCTCGATCCGCCCCTCCGCCGCCAGCCGGAGCGCGAGATCCGGGCGCGCGCGCCACAGCTCCGGGAAGGCCTCGCCTCGGCTCTCCGGATCGATCTCGGCCTCTTCAAGGAAGGTCAGCGATCCCGGGCGCGGCCGGGCCTGTGCGGCGTTCCGGTAGAGGAGCTGGCTCGCGGTCCAATTGGCCGCGAGCGGCCCCCGCGCCCGGGGCTGGGGCCCCCAGCTCCCGTCCGGCCGGCGCGCCCACACGGTCCAGGCGACGCGCTGCGTCAGGTCCTTGGGGTGCAGGCCGAGCAGGAAGCCGGCCGCCATCTCGGCGAAGGCCGGGTCGCCGGCCTCGCCGCGCTTGCGCAGGGCCCGCCAGATCCGGCGCTTCAGATAGCGCAGGGTGGCCGTGGACAGCCCGATCCGGGCATCCGGACGACCGCGCTCCCCGCGCAGCGCGACGGAGTGCCCGAGCTCCGGCAGGTAGGCGTGGCTCCGGCCCGCCCGGTACATCGCCGTCGCGGTCTCGATCCGGCGGGCGGTCGCGCCGAAGAGGCCGGCATCGTCGGCCATCTCGGCCTGCTTGAACAGGCGGCGCAGGCCGATCAGGTAGGGCGGCCGGGCCGGCAGACGCGGCAGCGCGGCGCAGAGGGCCGCGTGCAGCCCGGCCTCCGCCTGGGCGCGCCGGCCGAGCGCCACCAGCGCCGGCCCGAGGCGGCCCGGATCGTGCTCGGCGAGCGCCGTCAGCGCGCCGACGAGGCCATCGGGATCCCCGGCCCGGGCCGGGCGGTCGACCATGCCGGGCAGGTCCGGCTCCTCGACCGCGACATGGCGATGCGCGCCCATCAGCGGCGAGACCAGGGCGAAGCGGGCGAGGTCGCGGATCACGGTGCTGCGGGTGGCGGCCGCCACGGCCTCGAGGGCCGCCGCCGCCTCGGCCCCCGCGGCGCGGGCGAGCGCCCAGACCAGGGCGTAGCTCGCCTCCGCCGGGCCGATCGCCTGCGCCAGGGCAAGGAGATCCGGCGCGGCGGAGGCGAGCCGCAGCTGCCCGATGCGCCAGAGCAGGCGCTCGCGCTCCCGATCCGGCCAGCGCCCGCGGCGGCACTCCGCGAGCCGGGCGAGCAGCACGGCCTCGCGGCCCTCGGGGCCTGCCAAGCCCTCTGCCAAGCCCTCTGCCGCGCGCGCCGCGCCGCCGGGCTCCGGCCGGTCGGCATGCCGGTAGCCGCCGTTGAGCTTGGACACCACGACGCTGTCGAAGACCTTCGTGGCCGCGTCGCCCGCGACGGGCCGGGGCGTCTTCGATCCCTCGCGCAGGGCCGCGCCGCGCCGCCCGTAGCGCACGTTGACGAGGAAGCGCTCGGACGCGGCGACGGCGTCGTTCTCGACGAGATCGACCTCGTAGACCTTGTCGGAGGATCCCTCCCGCAGGTGGAGGCGCGCCGAGCGGACGACCTTCATGCACGCGTCCCGGAGGCGGGCAGGCGGGCGGATCGCGTGGATCCTCCGCCGGCTCCTCCGCCGGGGCGGGCGTCGCTGCGATCGGCGGGCCTGGGCATCGTGGCTCCTCGCAGGATGAACGGTCGCCGGCCCGGCCCGTGAATCACGGGCGCCGGCCGCCCGGCAATGTCTAGCCGCCCGGGAAAGGCGGGGGCAACCCTTGCCGGTGCGCCGCCGCGCGGCGGCAGATCCGGGTGGCCCTCCGCCGGAGCAGGGGCCGTGCTGCCCAGAAAAATCATTTCAAAGCAATGGTATAGACCCGAATTCGCCGCACCCGTCGTCGGGCCCGGCGCAGGATCCAGACGCGATGCGGCCCGACCGGATTGACATATATGCGATCTGCGTCTTAGTTAGATGCAGATCGCATATATGGTGCTGCCGTGAGCGAGGACGCGTTTCTAGCCGCCTACGATCCCGCCGCCTACGAGCGGCCGGCGCTCGCCGTCGACGTGGTCCTGCTGGGCCTGCGCGAGGGCCGCCCCGCCGCCCTCCTGCTCCGGCGGGCGCAGCATCCCTTCGCCGGGTTCTGGGCCCTCCCCGGGGGCTTCGTCGGCATCGGCGAGACCCTCGACGCGGCGGCCGAACGGGTCCTGCGCGAGAAGGCGGGCATCGCCGCCCCCCATCTGGAACAGCTCTACACCTTCGGCACCCTCGGCCGCGATCCGCGCATGCGCATCGTCTCCGTCGCCTATCTCGCGCTCCTGCCGGACCGGGCCTTTGCCGCGGCGTCGGAGGGCATGCCCGAGCTGATGCCGGCCCGCCTCGACGTGCCCTGGCGCGGCGAGGCGGGCGGCCCGGTCGCGGCCTTCCCGCTCCAGGGCAGCGCACGGAGCGAGCCCCTGAGCCTCGCCTTCGACCACGCCGACATCCTCGCCCTCGCGATCCTGCGGCTGCGGGGCAAGCTCGACTATTCCGATGTCGGCTTCGCGCTGCTGCCGGAGCTGTTCACCCTGCGCCAGCTTCAGGACGTGCACGAGGCGATCCTGGGCCTGCCACTCAACAAGCCCGCCTTCCGCCGCCGGATGCTCGACCGCGGCTGGCTCGAACCGACCGGCGCCCGCGAGGCCGGCTCGTCGTTCCGCCCGGCCGAGCTCTACCGTTTCCTGAGACCGCGTTGATCCCGAGGAGGATGCCATGGCCACGATCCGCAGCATCGGTCCGCTCGCCCAGCTGAGGAGCGAGGCGAGCAGCCACGTCATCCGCTACCGCGACGGCCATGTCCGGCAGAGCGGGCGGGGCCTCGTCTTCTGGTTCCGCCCGGAGACCGCGAGCATCAGCGAGGTGCCCATGGACGACCGCGAGATGACGCTGTTCGTGCGCGGGCGCAGCCGGGACTTCCAGAGCGTGGCGGTGCAGGGGACGATCGGCTGGCGCGTGGTCGATCCGGAATTGCTGGCGAGCCGGGTCGACTTCTCGATCGGCCTGCGCACCGGCAAGCCGCAGGGCGAGCCGATCGAGCGGATCGAGGCGCGCCTCGGCGGCATCGCGGCCCAGGCGGTCCTGCAGCATCTCGGCGCGAGCCCGGTCGGCGCCCTGCTGGATGCCGGGCCGGAGCCGCTGCGCGTCGGGCTCGAGGCCGTCCTCGCCTCCGCCCCGGCGCTCGCCGAGATCGGCGTCGCGGCGGTCTCGGTGCGCCTTACGAACCTCGCCCCGTCGAGCGAGCTGGAACGTGCGCTGCAGACGCCGACCTTCGAGGCGCTTCAGCAGAAGGCCGACGAAGCCACCTTCACCCGCCGCGCCCTGGCGGTCGAGAAGGAGCGCGCCATCGCCGAGAACGAGCTCGCGACGCGGACGGAGCTGGCGCGGCGCGAGACCCTGCTGATCGCCCAGGAGGCCGAGAATGCCCGCGACCGCGCGGCCGGCCTGGCGGAGGCGCGGGGCCTGGAGGCGGCGGCGGAGGCCGAGCGCATCCGCCTCGTCGAGGGCGCGCAGGCCGAGGCGGAGCAGCGGCGCGTCGCCGTCTACCGCGACCTGCCGCCGGCCGTCCTGCTCGGGCTCGCCGCGCGGGAGCTCGCGGGCAAGCTGGAGACGATCGAGCACGTCACCGTGACGCCGGACCTGCTGGCGGCCGCGTTGGGCGAGTTCCGCCGGGCGGGCGCCGCGATCCCGCCCGCGATGCGCTGAGCCCCGCCATGGCGGCCGTCACGCCCCGCGCGGTGTTCGTGGTCCGGGAGACGGATTTCGAGCTGCTGATCGCCCGGCACGCGACAAGCGGCCAGGCCCGCTTCTTCCTGGAGAGCCGCGGGCAGAGTCTCGCGGAGGTCGAGGCGCGCCACCGGCGCTTCCAGGCGGTGCTGGCGCAGGCGCGCGCGGCTGTGCCGGCGGACTGGCGCCAGGCCCTGACCCACCGCGCCGACCTCGACCGCTTCCTGTTCGCCCCCGAGGACGTCGTCGTCACCGTGGGGCAAGACGGCTTGGTGGCCAACGTCGCGAAATATCTCGCGGCGCAGCCGGTGATCGGCGTCAACCCGGCCCCCGACCTCTACGACGGCGTGCTGGCGCGGATCGCCGTCGATCGGCTGGGGGCGCTGCTGCCGGCGAGCGTGGCGGGCGCGGCCCGCATCGAGCGGCGCACCATGGTGCAGGCGGTGCTCGACGGCGGCGAGCGGCTGCTGGCGCTCAACGAGATCTTCGTCGGCCATCGCAGCCACCAATCGGCGCGCTACCGGATCGAGACGGGGCACACCGCCGAGGACCAGTCCTCGAGCGGGCTGATCGTGGCGTCGGGGACCGGGGCGACCGGCTGGGCGCGCTCGATCAGCGAGGCGACGCGCCTGACCCTGCCGATCGGACCGGAGGAGCCGGCTGTGGGCTACTGGGTGCGCGAACCCTTCCCCAGCACGACCACGGGGACGCAGATCTGCGCCGGCAAGCTCACGGACGCCTCGCTCACGGTCACCTCCCGGATGAACGAGGGTGGCGTGGTGTTCGCGGACGGCATCGAGCAGGACTTCCTGCCCTTCGGCTATGGCAGGCGGGTGGAACTCGGCCCCGCCCCACGCGGCCTCACGCTGGTGATCGCGTAGCGGGACACGACAGACCACGTCGCATCAACACTGCGTGCTATGCGGGCCGGAACTGTAGACGGGCTGGCCTCCGCAGCGCTATAGATGTCTAACCAAAAATATTGAACTTATGTTTCTTGCTATTTAGCACAAGAGTCAAGAAATCAGATATGAATTCAGTGTTGCATTTCGACAATATTGTCTCGTTGGGCGGCTCATGCAAGGTCGCCTATGAGGCACGTGCATATTTCGATTTTGGCCAAGCGTATCCATTTGACTGGTGGATATGCAAGGCAAAATCGCTGGCTTGCTATCTGGAAAATCTCGACCCTGAGGGACTTTACGCCGAAGGCAATCTGGAACTCATCCAGAACAATGAAATTTCACAAATCGCAAGCAAGCTCTACGATTTTAGATTTCATCACGAATTCGGGAGACATTGGGAGCTTCCCAATCATCCCGTAAGGCAGGATTGGCGCGATGGGATCGAGAATGTGAAGATCAGGCATCTGTCACTGATGTCTCGATTTTTGTCTCTTAATGTTGCCGGGAACAACATCCTCTTTGTTCGCACTTGCGAAATGCCCGGCGATGCCGATGGTGCAATCGATCTGCTTGGCGCTATCGATAAATTGTTCAACAAAGCAGATTGGCGAATGCTCATCATCAATGGCAACGGCACATATGAAGATCGTCACGCCATATCCAGACAGATTCAGCTGAAAAACCTTGAATGGAACGGCCTTGCAAGCAGGGAATGGAGCGGGCTGTTCCTCGAACTCGGCCTTGCCGTCACACAAAGCTCCAAGCGCTTTGATAGAAAGGTGCGCGCCGAGAGCGACTGAGAACCAGCAAGTCGAATCATGAATTTCAGCATTCAATGCGCACTGCATGAAACTCACATCAGAGACCAAAAACGATTCAAATTGCCCCTTGATGGCCTGAAAGGCCGGTTCAGCCCACGCAAGGGCGTACGAGCGCTGATCGCTGCGGCGGACTCCGAACCTCGAACGGGTGTCGAAGGTCGGCTGCGAAGGCGCGTCCTGGCTGATCGTCACAGGTCGTACAGGTCCGCGAAAATGGCAGACCCAGATCGAAAGCCATCCGGGGTCCGGCCAGACCATGCGAGCTGCCTGGCAGCGGGCTTTATGCTCTTCGACACAGGACTGCACGGAACCGTGCTGCAATGGTCGACATCCCGGCCGATGATTGCGCGCGCGCCGCACCGGATCCGGTGAGCTGCATCATCTCGTTCGCCACCGGGGTAAGACCTGGATCAACGCATTCGAATTGATCTGGATCGGGTATTCAATTCATCCGGACGACGCGCGGGCAGAGAATCGGCGTCGCCCGCCTCGCTCCGGGTGCAAGGCCAGCACCGTCCCATCAGAACAAGCGTGCGCCCGCGGCTGATGTAGCTGTCACGGCTTCGGCTTGGCCATGTTCGAGGGCCGGACGATGCCGAGGCGCCGCCATGTCGGTCCCACGTTGCTTCTCATCTGGGTCGTCTGCGTGTTGCAAGTCCGGGCGGAGGCGGGAGCGACGCCGAAGGTTCGGATCGTCTACCAGAATCCGGCCCGGGGAGAGGCCGCGGAGATCTACCGCGACGTGAGGGAGCGCCGGGTGCTCGAAGGGCTTCGAAACCTCATCTCGGATCTCCGCCTGTCCCAGACGCTGACGCTGCGGATGGCCGAGTGCGGCGGGGAGCCCAATGCCTGGTACGCGCCGCGCGATCGGACGGTGACCGTCTGCTACGATTACATCCGGGACCTCCGCGAGCGGGCGCCCTCCACCGTCACGGCCGACGGCGTGACCCGCCAGGCCGTCATTTTCGGCGGGTTGGCACAGGTCTTCCTTCACGAGGTCGGCCACGCGCTGTTCGACCTCCTCGACATCCCGGTGCTCGGCCGCGAGGAGGATGCGGCCGACCAGTTCGCGGCCCTGGTCGTCCTCCGCCTTCCGCCGGCCGAGGCGCGCCGCGTGATCGACGGGGGCGCGCATCTGTTCAGGAGCTTCGCGGCCTTGGAGACGGTGGAGGAGGCCGTCCTGGCCGATTCCCACGGGCTGTTCGCCCAGCGCCTCTACAACCTCCTGTGCCTCGCCTACGGCTCCGACCGCCGCGCCTTCGCCTATCTCGTGGACCGCGCCAGCCTGCCGAGCGAGCGCGCGGTCGAGTGCGCCGCGGAATACGCCCAGGCCGCGGATACGATGGACCGGGTGCTGCACCGCCACCTGCGGGGCAAGCGCCTGGGCCGCGGGCAGATCCGCCGCGCTTTCCGGTGGATCTTCTGAGGGCGGAGATTCGCATCACGCATCCGCCGGGATGCGGCGGGCGCGCCTTCGACCCGGGGGCAAGATCGTCCCCCGAACGGGGGGTCCAGGGGGCAGGCAATACGAGGATTGGCAGACCATGACGCGCTTCAGACCGATCGTGATGGCGGGCATCATCCTGGGTGCCGTCCTGGGCCTCGGGCCGATCGAGAGAGGGGAGATCGGCTCAGCGACGGCGCTGGCCGCACAGGGCTGCGGCCCCGGCTTCCACCGCAACGTCTACGGGTACTGCCGGCCGAATGCCTACGCGGCGCCGGGCTATTACCGGCCCTACGGCGCCTACGGCTATAGCGGCGGCTACGCCTATCGCGGTGCCTATGGCCGGCGGGTCTATGGCGGCCGCGTCTATGGTGGACGCGCTTATGGCGTACGCGCCTATGGCGGGCGCGTCGCGGGCGGCCGGGTCCGCGTCGGGCGCGCCTATGGCGGCTATCGCGGCGGCTTCCGCGGCCGGCGATAGGCCTCATCGGGGAGGCATGCCATGGACCCGGCGGCATCCGCGCGCGTGAACCGCCCCGGGGCCTCGCGCCTCGGAGGGCGCCTGCTCGCCGAACTCAAGCGGATGGCGGCGATCTTCGCCTATCTCTGGACGGTCTTCGGCATCCTCGTCCTGCACGAGTGGATCGTGCTGTCCCGTCACGGGATCGATTACCGGTTCTACGGCCTCGCATTCGTGAATTCGTGGATCCTGGCGAAGGTCGTGCTCGTCACGGAGCATTTCGACGTGCTGCCGCGCTGGGTCGGCCGACCGCCGATCTATCGGATCGTCACACGCTCCGTCGGTCTCGCGCTGATCCTCGTCTCGGCCTACGCGCTCGAGGAAACGGTGATCGGGCTCGTCAGGGGACACTCCCTCGCCGACAGCCTGCCGACGGTCGGCGGCGGCGGCGTTCGTGGCTATCTCGCGATCAGCCTGATCATGGCGGTCGCCATGGTCCCGTACTTCACCTTCCGGGAGCTCGGCCGCGTGCTCGGCCGCGAGCGGCTGCGGGCGCTGATCCTGTCCGAGCCGTCGCCGCCGTCCGAGCCCGGCGCGGAGCGCCGCTGAGGCCGGCCGCCGGGCGATCCTCGCGCGGCGCTGGGCCGGCCCCTGCGCAGCTGTGGGATGTCCCCTTCGATCAAGCCGTCAAAGCGTGACCTGCAAGGATGGGACATCATCCTGTCCCGTCGGATGGGCGGAGACGATCATGATCCGCGCCCCTGGACTGCTGCTTCTCGGCCTGCTTCTCGCGAGCGCCCTGCCGGCCGGCGCGGATGCGCAGACCGAGCCGGGAAGCGCCCTGCCGGTCGGCACGGTGGCCGCCCGCCGGACGGCGATCGACAAGTGTCCGTCGTCAGATGATTTGAGACGGTTTGCGGTGCTCAGGAACGGAGGCTCTGGTCCACCTTGGTTGAGAGGTTAGGCAGCCTGCGCGTGGTGGCGC
>NZ_CABFVH010000048.1 GCF_902141855.1 Methylobacterium dankookense
CCTCTCGAAAGAGAAGCTTCTCCACTGGCCGGCTTTTACGCCGCCCGCATCAGCACGACGCCGACGCTCCAGTGGATGGTTTTGTCACCGCCCTACACACCCATCCTTGCCGGCGGCGCCCGGGGTGCCGGCCGGGCCGATCCCGCCGTCCTTCCCGGGCAGCCCCTGCGGCCCCGCGGGGCCGGCATCGCCCTTGGCCCCCGGAAGCCCGGCGGCGCCCGGCTGCCCCGGCGGCCCGACGACGGGGCCGGCATCTACCGTGGCGCCGTCGCTGTAGGTCAGGATGAGCCGCCCGCTGGCGTTGACCGCGGTGGTGGTGATGCCGCGGCCGTCCCTGCCAGCTAGTCCTGCGGCTCCCGGGCTGCCTGGAGGGCCCGGATCGCCCGGCGGGCCTGCCTTTCCGTCTGGTCCACCTGGGCCCGCCGGACCGCGATCTCCAGGCGCTCCGTCGCGGCCTGCCGCGCCTGGCGGTCCCTGCTCTCCGGCTGGTCCGACATCGCCTTGCCCTCCCTTCTCGCCTCGAGGACCACGCGGCCCGATCGGGCCGGGCTCACCCTGCGCGCCAGGCATGCCAGGCGGCCCCGGCGTTGACGGGCGCGCGGCGGCACCGCTGATCGCGAGCGCGAGGCATATGCCGACGATCAGAGCTCGCATCTCAGCCGCCTCCGCCGTAATGGATCTCGAACTCACAGGTCAGGCCGGCGAGATCGGACGGGTAGCCCGGGATCGGCACGAGCATCGCCGATACGATGCGCTGCTGCCCTGTCATCGGGTTCTTGGCGCTGCCCACGGTCTCCGACCCGCGGCCGAAGCGCAGACCGCTGAACCTGTCGATCGTGCCCGTCGCCGACGTCACCTTCAGCACGCCCGGATAGGTGGTCGCCGTGGTCGTGATCGGGGCAAGCGCCATCACGCTGGTGACGCGCACGTCGGCCTGAGCGCAGGGGTTGAACGCGCGGTAGCTCATGCTCCCGGCCGGCTGCGTGATCAGGAACTGCTGCGGCTCCGCGGTCACGGGGAACATGAAGGAGTTGGGGGTCGCCCTGACGAAGGGCATCGTCATGACGCTGAGCGGGGCCGCGGGGCCGCACGGCACCATCTGCAGGTCGGTACCGGTGAGGCACCAGAGGGCGAAGGCCGGGATGGTCTTCGAATCCGTGTTCAGCACGGCTTGCTGAGCGGCTGCCGGCGCCGCTGCGAGGGGCAGGGCGAGCAGGCACCAGCTGATCCCTCGCCGCGCGAGGGCGCCGAAGCTCGAACCGCGGGCCATAGATGCGCGCATCGCCGATCCTCGTGTGGACCGGCTCGCTGTAATTTTTCGGTGCCGAATGCACGAAGGGCCCGGGTTGCCCCGAGCCCTCCGCTCAATCGTCGTTGTCGGCCGGCAGCTCGAAGCCTATGGGCAGGCCGGGCCGCCAGATCCCGACATGCGACACGCCCGGCTCGCAGTAGACCATCCGCCGCCAGCGGCATTCGCCGGTCAGCGTGTTGCGCTCCACCTCGCGGGCGAAGGTGCATTCGACGGTGCGCCACGCGAAGTGCGCGGCGGCCCGGCGCAAGGCCGCCTTGATGCTGCCGATCACCTGCATGGCGTCACCTCGGCGGCCAGAACCAGGAGCGGACCGTCTTCTCGTCGCCGCGGCGCACGCCGGTCATGAAGTTGACGGGCGCCATGTCGTAGAAGACCTGGAGGTTGACCTCGGAGTCGGTCCGGCCGGGCTGGTGCACGGCGGTGATGATGGCCGGCACCACCGTCTGGCCGTTCGAAGTCTCGCCGTGCGCGAGCCGCAGGTGCACGATGCGGCCGATGGTCGGGATCAGGCTGGTCACGGCTAGAACTCCGGTCCGTCGTCAGGGCTGTCGTCGGGATCGCGGTACCGAGACGCCAGGGCGAGGCGCCCCGCCGGCTCGTAGGGCTTGTTTGCCGCGAGCGCGGCCTCTTCGGTGCAGGGGGTGAAGCAGAAGAGGGAGCTGCCCGGGTAGAAGTGGGTCTTCCAGCCGCGCTCCTCGGGGTTTCCATCGATCGGCACATCGACGCGGATCATCTTCGTGCCGAACTTCTCCACCTCGCGGGTACGGCCAACATGCCGGCGGTGCCCCATCGCTTCGACGATCGCCCACTCCCAGCCGTCGTCAGGTGCGGCCTCTGCGGTCGCGTCGCTCATCAGTCCTCCGTCGAAAGCTCGGTACCGTCCGAGAAGATGATCCGGGTGCACCGCCGCCGCAGCGTGATCCACCGGGAGCGACCCGGCTGCTGCGGCGGCGGCCTCGCGAGCGGCGCGCTTCCAGGCTGCGCTACATCTCCCGCCACGACGGCCCGAGGGCTTGGGGCGGGTAGCGGCAGGATTCGAACCTGCGACCTCCGGCTCCGCAATATCGCCATCGTGTTGGCGTCGTGTCAACAACCGTTTGCGCTCTCGTCCAACCAGTGCAGAATTTGCACGAGTTCGCATGCCCGGGTTTTTTCGACGAACGCGCCGGAAAAGTGCCCGCCCCGCCGGTCCTCGCCTGTTGGCGCTAAACCTTAAACGGAGGGGCCAGGGGGTTCGAGGGGTCTGCCTCGCGTGGGGGCGGGCGGCCAGGCGGGCGTATGCGTCTTCCGCTCTGTGCGCGTCGGGTGCTGCGCGCGGTTGCAGATTTCTCGATGCGTTTGCGGTTTGACGCTTGCAACCTGCAACGCGTTGTGGCTTCATCCCCATCAGCGGCGCGCATCGGCGGGCCGCCCAACCCGATGAAAGGCGCCTCCCATGCGCTCCGCTCTCCAAGCCTCTCCCGTCTCTGTGGGCCCGGCCCTCGCTGTGGCCTCCATGCCTGCGGGCTCGCTCCCCGCTGACGGCGCCCTGATCACCTTCGACGTGGTGCCCGTGGCGTCCTGGGCCTCCCCTGGCGTGGTCTACCGCGTGGAGCGGGAGGGTTCCTATTTCTACTTCCGGAACGAGCGCACCGGCACCGGCACCCATGACAAGGCGTGGGCCGTGGCCCGCTCCACGTGGCGGCACGCGGCGTGAGGGCGGGACCGATGCGCGCTTCCCTCGTCCTCCGGGCCGCCCTGTCCCTGGTCCTGTCCTCGAGCGCGGCGACGGCCGCCCCTTGGGCTCCCCCGCTATTCCAGCCCGAGTCGGCCGCTGCCAACGCGGCCATGGGCGCCGGTCTCGTGGCCGCCCTCGCCTTCGTCGCCGCGGCCACGGCCGTAGGCGTCACCTTCGTGGCTACCTGGATGGCCGAGACCGGCGCGAGCTGGCCCGGCATGCGCGCCCCGGCGATGCCGGGCGTCCGGCGCCGCGTGATTCCCGGCGAATCGCGTCCCCATCGCTGAGGGGGCGCAGCGCCTCGGGGCCGGTCCGCCGGCCTCGCACGGTGCGCCTGACCAGCCACCCCGCGAAAGGCCGCACGCGGCCGGTTGCGGCCGGGAGTGCGAGAGATGGTTCTCTCTCTGGCAGTCTCCAGAAAGGCCAACGGCGAGTGGACCGTGAAAGTCCGCCTCGCCGTAGGGTTCTCGCTCTGGAGTTGGCTCCAGTCCTGACGGGCTGATGCCAGAGGGCGGCGGGTGGCTCCGTCGCCCTCACTCCCGAATGTAGCGCCAGGGCGGGGCGCCGTACAGCCCGCCCGATCCAGCCGCGCGCATCGGCGCCCGGCATCCTGATGAAAGGCCCTGCCATGTCCCGTCCCGAGAACCGCCCCGCCTCCGAGCCCCGTCTCCCCTACGGCAAGCGCGCCGAGGGCCGTGTGCGCCGCGCCGCCCGCCGCGCGGCCCGCTCCGCCAAGGAGTCCTTCCTCAACGGCGCCGGGAGGGCCTGAGGATGGCCGGCCTTCGCCCCACCGAGGCCGACGCCGTCATGGGGCGGCGCATCCTCGAGGCCCGGCTCGACGCGAAGATGACGCAGCGCGTCCTGGGCGCCGCAATCAGCGTCTCGGCCGCGCAGCTCCAGAAATACGAGAAGGGCGTGAACCGGCTGAGCGCCACGTCGCTCCCGCTGATCGCCGAGGCGACCGGGAAGCCGATCATCTGGTTCTTCAGCGAGCCCGAGCCGTTCTAGACCCACCAACGCGTTGAACAATTACCGACACCGGGGCGCGCAATGGCGTGCCGCCGCAACCCGAGGAATCGATATGACCTACCCAAAGCCTGCCACGGTCCCTCAGCCTGTTCAGCAGCAGCAGGGGCGGGACCGGCGCCCTGTGTCGGCGCAGGTGACGATCTGGGACAACGCCACACGCCAGGAATATACGGGCACGGATTCTCTGCCGCATGCGGCGTTCCGTGCCGCGGCAAGCATGATGCCGGATGGGCGGCTTTCGGTTCCCTCTATCGAGGCGTTTAACCACGCGACGGCCCATTATGCGAACGGTCAACCGATCAGTTCTGCATCGCGCGGGGACGTGACGGTTACGGTTCGGCGGCTCCCCGCCATGGTCCCGCAACCGTGCCAGCAGCAGCAGGCGAAGGCGAGCAAGCCTACTCCGGGGCACCGCTTCGGCGGCGCGCATATGCGCTACGTGTCCAGTTGCGAATGCGGTTGGATGTCGGCGACTCATTGCGGGAAAGGCTCACGCGGTGCCGCTTATGACGAATGGCGCCAGCACATCGACATGGTGCATCGCGATCTGAGGGCCGAGGCCACTCTCGCCCCGGGTGAGCGACGCTGATGCCGGGCGTCGCCTCGCTCTTCTACATTGAAACTCGGGATGCATCGGGCAGAGTGATTCGCCGATCCCGGGCCATGCTGGATGGCCCGGAGCTGACCCGCACCATGCAGGCCGAGATGCAGTGCGCGAGCCTGCACAATCGCTCCCGTTGCCCGTCCGATCGCTCTCGGCAGCTCGTCTACAAGATGCCGGTTCCTGTCGCGCGGCTGAAGGTCGGCCGGGGCCGCTGAAACCGAGCCTTCGGCAGCCTGAGTCCTACCGGCGGCCCGGGGAGGGGCCGCCCATAGGGTTCATGCCCTCGGGGACGAATCGTCGTCCGCCGCACCTGATGAAAGGATGCAGCCCATGAGTTCGGCGAGGATCGATGCGCGCCTGAGGCAACACGCGGGCGCCAACGGCGAGCTGACGCGCCGCCAGCGCAACATGCAGATCGAATACACCGATGCGCGCGCCTCGCTGCGCATGGCCAACCAGCGCGGCAGGGTCGACCTGGGCCCGTTCGTGGCCGTGGAGGCGCGCGAGCACGGATGGTCGGTGATCGTGCACGGCTACCACGATCAGCCCGTGATTCTGACCGTCAACCTTTTCGACGACGAGACCTTCAGCATCGAACAGCCGGGCGTGCTCGGCGGCTGAGGCCGAAGCGACCCTGCTAAAAATCACAAACAGATTGGCGTTGAAGCGCCAATTCATTGATGACTTAATGCCAACCACGGACGCGCATTGGCGTGTCTCGCTCAACCAGATGAAAGGACCCTAGATGATCCGCAACGTCTCCGCCGACCTGTTCCGCATCGTGGCTGCCTACCGCAGCACCGAGGAAACGCGTGCGTACCTGAACGGCGTCTATGTCCAGCCGCACCCGTGCGGCGGAGCCTACCTGGTCGCGACGGACGGGCACCGCATGCTGGTGGTCTACGATCGCGGTGCCGTGTGCACCGAGGCCGCCATCATCGCGTGCCCGTCCGATCTGCTCCGGGCGGCCAAGTCCAAGCCGGCGCGGGTCCGGCGCGGTGCCGGCGCGTCGGCGGAGGCGACGGGGCCGCGCTTCCTCCAGCTGGTCGACGGCCGCGCCACGGTGCGGTGCGAGGACGCCATCGTGTTCGAGGGCGCGGACAGCGGCGTGATCGACAGCACCTTCCCCGACTGGCAGCGCATCGTCCCGACCCTGGACGCGGTGCCGCCGGCCGAGCGCTCGCGGGCGCCGGCCTTCAACCCGAGCTACCTCGCGGGCTTCGGCGAGACGGCCCGCGCTCTGGCCGACACCCTCAACACCCGGGCTACGGTCCGCATCGTGCCCTGCGGCGCCGCCGCCATCGTGCTCTTCCAGGGCTGCGACGCGGCCTTCGGCGTCCTGATGCCCATGCACGGGCACGCCAACGATCCGGCTATGCCGGCCTTCCTGAACGCCCGGCCCTTCGCCGAGCCCGAGATCACCGTCACGCCCGTGGCCCGGTCCAACGTCTACGGCCACGACATCGACTCCTGGAGCTTCACGGTGACCACGCGTCGCTCGGAGCTCCACTTACCGCAGAGCGAGCGGTTCGTGTTCTCCACTGAGGCGGCGGCCAAGCGAGCGGCCAACGCCCTGCGGAAGCGGCTGGCGAAGCGGGGGATCCGGAAGCTCCCGCCGCTCTACCGCCCGGCGGTCGCGCTCTCGGACGCCTACCTCGCGGAGATGAAGCGCCGGGCCGAGGCCGTGGCCGACGCGCGGGCCGCCTTCGCCGCGGTGGAGGACTACGAGCTGGAGGCGCCCTGGCGCCGGGCGCTGGTCCAGCGGGCGGTTCCGGCCCTGCCCTCCTACGAGAGCGACACGATCCGGCACGCGGCCTTCCGCGCCGCCCTGTCGCGCCTCCCCGGGCGATCCGAGGCGGCGGCCCTCCAGAGCGCCTACGCGCTCGCGGCCTGACGAAGTCCCATCCCCTCGCAGCGCCCGGCTGCCCCGGGCGCGCCCACCCTCAGAGGCGTCTATGCGCAAGCTCTCCCGCTCGCATCGGGTCGTCATGACCCTGACTTTCGACAAGCCCTGCACCGTCCAGCACGCCACCCGCGAGGCCCGCGACTGCATCCACGGGCAGTTCTACCCGACGCAGCATCAGCCCGAGGATCCCGAGGCGTTCAAGGTCCGCGGCATCAAGCCGTTCGGCCACCGCCCGAAGACCGGAGGGGGCCGCCGTGGTTGAGATGTTGCAGGAGCCCATCGACACGTTCGAGCCGCTGTCCGAGGCCATCGACCGCGTGGCCGCCGGCATCGCCCTCGGCGCGGCCGACCAGCGCCGGCCCGGCAGCCCGTACCTCAAGAGCCCGCCCCTGACGACGCGAGAGCGGGAATGGGCCGATCGCGCCCGCCTCGCCCTCCGCCTCATCGAGGTGGTGACCAGCGACGAAGGCTTGGACCTCTCCCCGAGCCTCGACCCCGCCATGGCCGCCCTGCGCGCGATCGTCGGCGATGCCGGCCGCGCCGTCTCCCACCGCGCCTGAACCTTTCCCGGCGCGCGAGCGCCGCCCCTGATCCGCGAGCTTCCCCATGATCACCCTGACGATCGACGACTCCACCCGCCGCCTCCTGGAGCACGCCTTAGGCCGTCTCATCCCGAAGGACGCGCCCGGCTCTGGTTGTGAGATCCAGCTGCCCTGCGGCCGTTACACGGCAGCGCAGCTGACCGACGCCTACGATGCCGTCGCCGATGCGCACCACAAGCCGCTGCGGCCCTTCCTCGACATCTCGACCGCGCACCTGCGGCCCGAGACCCGGGAGCTGTGGCGGGACTGCCTGGACGCCGAGTCCTTCCCGGGCACGGTCCTGATCGGCGCCTTCGGCTGGCTCATGCACGTCCCGACCGACAACGAGGGCTGGGATTACCGCCTCGGGACCGAGCTGCCGGCGATCTTCGATTATGCCCGCGCGGCCGGCGCCGACTACATCATGTTCGATCCGGATGCCGACGCCGTCACCGGCCTCGAGGTTTTCGAGGACGAGGACGAGGGCTGCCCTGTAGGCGATCCCGACTGCCTGAGCGGTGACGGCGATTGCCATGACGCCTGTGAGGCGCCGGCCGAGGCGCCGTTCTCCCCGGAGGAAGACGCGTTCGTGCGCGCCCTGGAGGTGCAGCACTACGATGCCGGCGACATCGCCCGCATGACCTCCCGGCGGTTCGGCCATCAGCGCACGCGCAGCGCTATCGCCGTCCGCCTCGCCGAGCTGGCGATCGGGGAGGCCGTCCATGGCTGAGCGTCCGATGGTTCGCTGCGATGACTGCGAGGGCACCGGAGCCGAGGAGCACGACTGCTGGCTCTGCAAGGGCAGCCGCTTCGTTACGGTCGAGAAGGCGGTAGCCGAGCGCTACGCCGAGAGCGACCTTGAAGACGTGGAGGATGGGGAGGCCCGCTGCCCGTCCTGTTACGGCGAAACCTGCGAGGCCTGTGAGGGCTCCGGTGAAGTCGATGCCGAGTTGCCGGCGCAGGAGGAGGATCGCGTTCTCATCTGTGCGATGCAGGACGGCCATCGGATCCCGCCGCTGTTCTTCCCGAATGGCCATGGCGGCGTTTGGCGCGATGACGAGAGGCTGTTGTCGCCCAGCGCTGCGGCGCGCCTTTCGGAGCGGAGGCACCTCTTCCACCTCCGGGTTCTCGCGTTCGGGGATAGCATCAGCCTCTGGGGCGACGGGCATGCAGAGGCGAAGCTCGCATGGCGCCGGCACCGAGAGCGCTGGAAGCTCTGGATCAAGGACGAACGGCGGCGCCGAGCTGATCGGAAGGCAGCCGTTGCTGCTCGGGAGGCCGCCAATGGCTGAGCCGATCCGCCGCTACCAACTTGAGGGCGTGGACAGCGCTCCTGACGTCGAGATCACCTGGACGCACGAGGATCAGGCCGCGGCGCTCGCCGAGGGCTGGTACCTAGACGAGCTAGATGGCGCGATCCAGGCCGATCAGGAAGCCGACGCCTTCGTCTTCGACGTTCAGGCCTTCAACCACATCAAGGAGCAGGCCACCGCCGGCAGCGAGTTGCACCTCAAGGCGATGATCCTGGATGCGTGGGCCGCGCTCGGCGCCTGGGAGATGCGGTTCCGAGAGGCCACCGGGCAGACGAGGGACTGGTAGCCATCCTGATCCATTCCCATTCGGTTTGGCGAAAATCTACACGCTCTTACTCCCATCACCGCGCACGCATCAGGAGATCAGTCATGTCTGAAGTAAAGGAACCGCATCCCGAATACCCGCTCGGTGAGATTGGCATATCGGTATTCTATGAGATTGTAGGCCGCCTGTTGGCTGAAAACCGGCTTACCCGCCACAACGTCGGAACGGCAGAGCAAATCGCAATCCTACGCGAGGCGCGCGATCGGCATGTGGAGGAAGGTCGTCGCCCACCCGCCTTCCTAGGCCGTGAAGCGACACGACTTCTGCAGGAGCTAAATCTCTCGGCGCCGAGTGCGCTGAGTGAGATGGACGCGGATCAAACAGCTTCGAGCGGTGGTACCTCAGAACGAACCGCCTCTAAGGTGCTTTTCTGGCACATGCTTCGAGACGCGTCTGGGCTCCCTTACATAGAGATACTCTGGACCGAGCGCGATCAGGATGCGGCTGCGGCAGAAGGTTGGTATCTGGACACCGAAATTGGGGCCATTCAGGCCGGTCCAGAATCAGTTTTCACTCGTGTCGGATCCGCCCGTATCCGCGCCATGGTCGAGGAACGCGCGACCGCCGGAAGCGACATGCACACCCGAGCTCACCTGTTCGATCTTGCGTGCGCCATGAATGATTGGCGGCGCACGTATTGGCTGCGGCTTGATGCAAAATGACGTTGGGGGGCTTGCCCCCCATCTCTACTGAAGCCAAAATTCTGCAATACGGTATTGACCCAACGCAAATCTCAGCATCTAATCATCAACGCAGCTGGCAAGGGCCGGCTCGCAACCCGAGGAATGCGCTTTGAACGCCATCACTCCCAAACCTGCACGTCAGGAACTCATCAGCCTGGTCAAGGAATGCCAGGAGCAGCACGAAGGCGACGCTGGCGCTGCGGCTGAGGCTCTTTATGAAGCCATCCGCGCGCGGCCCGACCTGTATCAGGCCCTCGCCGACGAAATGGTCTGGGACCACTGCTCCCAGCTGATCCATAGTCGCATCGGGAGCGCCCGTCAGAGCGCTTGGGCGAAGGCCGTACAGGCGCCTTCCGGGGTGGCCCAACAGGGGGAGGGCGTGCGTGTGCTGGCTGGCGCGATGGCCGGCCTGATGGACAACTTCCCGCTCCCGAGCGGGCTGCTGATCGGCAACGCGACGCGCGACGATCTGCTGAGTGCCGCCGACATGTGGCTGAAGCGGGCAGGGACCATGCAGGCGCGCGCCGAGTTCGTGCGCCGCGTGGCCGAACGTGTGACCGGCGAGAAGCGCGTCCGGGACGTGCTGAAGGAATCCGATCTGATCGCCATCAAGGCCAGCGTGGAGGCGGCCGATGCTTGAGGATCGCAAGGAATCCGTCCGCGAGGACGGTAGGGAGAGGGCCATGAGCGGGATGGCCCCCATTGTTGGGACGCCCTCTCCCAAATCATCCGGCAGCGATGCCGGTGGCGCTCGGACCACAGCTACCTTGTCACCCACTGAAGGGTTGTCCGGCGCCAAACCTTCCCGCCGCAAGGCGGGTGGGGATCAGTCCAGAGAAATGCCGTCCACCTCGATGGGCACGACTGATCCCCAACCTATCGGCGCCTCGGCGTCGAGCGACGAGGCCAGTGTGGCTTCGGCAACCAAAATGCAGTTGCCTCGTCGCACCAGCTCCCGCGCAAGCGGGGCGTGTCGGACCACAGTACCTGCGACATCCATGCTCGGCTTGTCCGACACGCAAACTTCCCGCTCCGGCGGGGCTGATCAGGCCGCAAACGCCCCGGCAACCAGTCGTCCAGTGCCTGATCAGCAAATTTCCCGCCTAGGCGGGCAGGGGCAGGCCGAGAGTCACCCGTCATCCGAGGTAGGAGTGCCTGGCCCTGAAACCTCCGGCTCCGGCCGGGGCGACGAGAGCCAGAAGTACCGTGACGACCAAGGAAGTCATGCTCTCGTCGCCGAAATCGTCCAGCTCGGCAGGGTGCGCCGTTCGTGGATGCGGTCCCGCATCAGTCTCCAGCTCACGGCCTACGCGATCTGTCGGCGGTTCTGCGCCCCCTCTCAGGAGGAGATCGACAGCACACCTTGGGAGACCGTCAAGAAGCGCTGGAACGTCCGGGCCACGAAGCTGTGGTCCGAGGTGCAGAACGGGACCGCGGCCGACGATCTGATCATGGCTGTCGGCCCTATCCTGCCATCGATCCGGCTGCATACGCAGATGGAGGAGCCGGTCGAGCGGCGGATGACGAAGCTAGCGGGCCAGCACACTCTGTCTGCCTTCGCCAAGAGTGTGCGCGGCTTCGGCCCCGCTGGTCTGGCCAAGGTGATCGCGGAGTGTGGTGACCCGGCAGCCTATCGGTCTCCGGCGGCGCTCTGGAAGCGGATGGGGCTGGCCGTGATCGACGGGCAGCGCCAGCGGCGGGTCAAGGACAAGGATCTCGCCATCAAGATGGGCTACGTCGCTGAGCGGCGCTCCGCCATGTGGAATGTCGGTGGCAGCGTCATCGGTGGCATGGGCCGCGGCCCCCGGCCTCTGGTCGGCGAGGATGTTGAGGCCCGGGAAGATCTCACCCGGTACCAAAAGCTCTTCATCGCGCGGCTCCGCTACCTCGTGCAGCGCGGCGACGTTGATGAGGTGACGGGCAAGCCTCGGTGGTCACGGCCCCCTGTCACCGACAAGAAGACCGGCGAGCTGCGGGAAAGCTTCTCGACTCACGCGGCCAGCGAGGCCAAGCGGTATGTCGAGAAGCGCCTCCTGAAGGATCTGTGGCGCGCCGCACGAGGGTTGAACACAAGCGATGATGGAGAGGAGGCGGCGAGCAGTGGACATCCAGACGACCACGGATCTGAAGGCACTCCGGCTGCTGTTGGGACTGTCCCCGGCGGAGGCGGCGGCGATGATCGGTGAGCCGAAGGACTGGCTGGTCGACGCCGAGCGCGGGCGCTCTTGGAACATCTCGCCCAAGTATCGGGATTTTCTCCTCAGCATGGAGGAGACGGTCCAGGATTTCATTGATTGGGTGGCGGGTACCGATCACCGCTTCATCATCGCCTATCCCAACGAGGACGTGTTCCGGGCCTTCGACCCAATCTGGTCGGCTCGCTTCCCCACGGCGCTGATGCACCTATCGGCGGCCTCGCGGGCGGTGTCTGAGCTGCATGAGCGACAGCTCAACATCGTGACGCTGTTCCCGAAGGCCTTCGAGGAATACCTCGCTCATGTGAGGAAGCCGGACACCGAGGATGCTCGGCAGACCTGGGCGGCGGCCTACTGCAAGAACTACCGGACGATGCAGGCGAAGCGGTGAGCAGCCTTGCCGATCTCGCGCTCGCGATGCGTCAGGCTGCATCGCACGGAAGCCGGGGGCACAAGCCCCCGACGCCCACCCGCACCTATGCCGAGGATCCGACTGTCGCGGCGACCGCGGCCGACGTGACGACCGACCTCTGGGCGCGGATCGGCCGGAAGGTCGAGGGGGGCGCTTGGTTCTTCAGGGCAAGGGAAGAGGTGCTGGCGGAGGAGATCCCCGACATCGGCAAGGCCTACGGCCGGCCGGTCGCCAGCCGGGTCGAGCGTGCCATTCAGCAGATGGACCCGGCCAGGATCTCGCCCGCGGCCCGGGATGCCGTCAGGGCCGGCAACAGGGCCGCCGTGCAGGGCTACCTCCGCGGGCGGAGCCCGCGCGGCCGCATCAGCCTCGTGAACCGCATCAGCCTCGCCCTGTTCGGGCGGCACTTCTGGTGATCAGGCGGGCGGCAGGCAGCCCTGGATCTCCTTCCAGGTACGCTGCGCATAGTGATCGTCGCCGAAGATCGTGAATTTCGGCTGCACCTCAACGACCGCGCCCTTGCCGGCCTTTCGGATCTCCATCTCCAGCCATCGCTGTGTGGACGAGCTGATGAGGCCGACAGCAGTGATCGTGCCAACGATTCTGATGGTTTCGAGCCCGCGCAGGTCGGTCAGCGTGATCTGGTCGGGATACTCGCGATCGAGCACGCTGAAGGCGCAGGCCGCGAACCTCGCATGATCGACCGTCACCGTCCGCACGAAGGGCGCCGCGGCTGCCGGCGCGGCTGCGGCGATCGAGAGGCCAAGGCTCAGGGCGATTCGAGCAGCGATCATGCCCGAGGATCAGCACGGCACCGCCCCCTTTGGCAAGGTTGGCCTGAGGGGGCCGAAGCCGCACCTCAGGATGAGGCGTGGAAGCTCGCCCGCAGGGTCCGGCGGCTCGACTGCGCAGCACTCAGGGACATGGCCGCCTGGAAGGCCTGGAGATCCAGCCGGAGCACGAAGGAGGGCAGGGGCTGCGGTAAGGCCTGCCGGAGGATAGCGATGTCCCGCTCCTCGGGCCCGGCGATCGGCGCGTTCCCGGCCGACGCGTTGGTGATCATGCGCTCCTGCACCGCCTGCGCGATCGGCGCGGCCAGCCGTAGGGCGCTGAAGCGTTCGAGCTCCGCCTCCAGATACTCGGGGTGCTCGATGATGGCGATGATGAGGGCGGCCTCGCGCGGCGGCACGGTGGGCCGGAACCGGCGCTCAATCTCGCTGGGCCCGAGCTGCGGGCGAGCCATGCCGAGGCGGCGCGCGCGGCGCCCCAGCTCGTCCGTGAAGGCGCGCCGCATGGCGGGCTCGCCCACCACCTCGAGGCGGCTGCGGATCTCGGTCTCCAGCTTCGCTCGGTCCTCGGGCCCGTCGCCGGGAGTCTCCTTCCTGAGGATCTGCCAGAGGCGGTCGACCGTGGGCTGTGCCGAGCGCAGGACGCTGCGGATGCCGTTCGTGCCGGCGCTGCGCACCAGGGTGTCCGGGTCGGTCCCGGCCGGCATCACGGCGAAGGCGATGCGCCGGTCTCCGGAGATCCAGGGGAGGGCGGTCTCCAGCGTCCGGTCCGCGGCGCGGCTGCCGGCGTCATCGCCATCCGCCATGTAGAGGACCATGGGCGCCGCGCGCCATAAGGCATGCAGGTGCTCCACCGTCATGGCGGTACCGAGCGGCGCCACGATGTTCTCGATGCCGGCCTGCACGCAGGAAGCCACGTCGATATAGCCCTCGACGACGATGGCGACGCCGCTGCGCGCGATCTCCGCACGGGCCCGGTCGATGTTGTAGAGGTTGCGGCCCTTGTCGAAGAGCGGGGTCTCCCGGCCGTTCAGGTATTTCGGTTGGCCGCCCTCCATGGCCCGGCCGCCGAAGGAGATGACCTCGCCGGCCCGGTTGCGGATCGGGAAGGTGATCCGGCGGCGGAAGAAGTCGCGCTTCGGGGCCGTGGGGTCCTCGGGGTCGGTGGCGAGCCCGACCGCGACCGCGTCGGCGGTGCTGAACCCATGGTCGGCAAGGTGCTCCAGGAGCGCGCGGCCGCCATCCGGCGCCCAGCCGATGCCGAGCTGTCCCACGATTCGGCGCCGAAGGTCCCGCCGCCGCACGAAGGCGATGGCCTCCTCCGACCGGCGGAACTGGTCGACGAAGAAGGCCTGCGCGCACTCCAGCACCTCGATCGCCGAGGCGCGGGCCACCTTCGACTCCGCGGTCTCGCGCGACACCCCATCCCGGGTCACATCGACGCCGGCATCCGCGGCCAGGCGCTCCACGGCCTCCGGGAAGGTGCAGCCCGACAGCTCCATCTCGAAGTCGAAGATGTTGCCGTGCTTGCCCGAGCTGAAGCAGTGCCAAAAGCCCTTTTGGTCGTTGACGAAGAAGCTCGGCGTCTTCTCCTTGGTGAAGGGTGAGAGCGCGCGCCACTCGCGGCCGGCGCGGCGCAGCTGCACGCGTTGGCCGACGACCTGGGAGACGGTCAGGCGCTCCTTGATGCGCTCGATGGTGTCCGGAGTGATGCGGGGCATACGCAGAGTCTCCTCACGATGCGGGTTCACCACCGCGCCATCTCTTCGGCAGCGGAGAGGGGGAGTTCCTTCAAGCCAAGATCTCGGAAGCGCATGGTCTCGCCGATGAACTGGCATTCCTGAGTTTGATAAGCTTTTCCGCCGCGGCGCTTGCCGTTAATGATCTCGGCTTTGCCCTCTAGGAGGGCCATCTTGTCCTGCCACTTCTTCACATCGAGCGAGTCCGGGTTCGTCATGTCCGGCTTGCGCTCGGCGTGCGCGATCTCAGGGCGGTGCGTGAAGATGATCCAGTCGGCGTGCGGCTCAATCGACGAGTAGAACATGAGATCGCCGGAGCGTGGCCGGCCGTCGTCGCGCGACCGGACCTCCTTGTTCATCTGCGCGAGAGCGATCACCGCGATGCCGAGTTCCTTGGCGATCTTCTTCAGCTCCTCCGCTGCCTTCGCGGTGATGTCAGAGCGTTCCTGCCGCTTGAACGAAGGCTCGATGATGTGGATGTGGTCCACGATCATCCACTTGATGCCGAACTTGTGCTTGTAGCGAATCGCGCGGGCACGGATCTTCTCGATATCCATGCGCGGGCTCTTGTCGATCCAGACCGGCAGCCTGCGAAGCTCGCGCGCGGTAGTATCGAGCTGTTCGGCGTCGGCGATGTTGATGCGGGCGTGCTCGATCCGCCATGCCGGGATGTCGAGATGCTGCGACATGGAGCGGATCGCCCACTCCTCCCCGTCCATCTCCAGGGACTGGATGTAGCCGGGTGCCTGCGTCCCGAATTTCTCTGCCGCTTGGCCGACGAGCGCGGACTTCCCTGACCCCGGCCGGCCGCCGACCACACCGAGCTTGCCGGGCAGAAGCGGGCCCGCGACATTGTCCACGGCGGTCAGCCCCCACTTGATGCCGTTGGTCTCGGCGGAGGGACGGTCGAGGGCTGCGATCGCCCTCGAGGTGGCGAGCTGCGCCCACTCGCCGATGGTGCGGACCGCGCTGACATCGACCTTTGAGGAATTCAGGATCTGGACGTCCGCCTCGTCGATGACGAGCTGCGCCGACATGAGCGGGTCGAGCCGGCCGATCCTCGTGATGCCGTCCACTGCGGCGTCGATCCAGCGGCGTCGGCGGGCGAGATCGCGGACCTGTTTCGCGTAGTGGATGGTGTCACCGAGATCGATGACGGCATCCATCAGCACCTCGATATAGTCGGGCTTGACCCGCACGCCCTTGTCGTCGGCCTGTAGGAAGTCCAGCACGATGGCGGCGTTCACCCGCTTGCCGGTGTCCACGAGCAGGTTAATCGTCCGGAAGAGGGCGGCGTGCGTCCGGTCGTAGAAGTCCTCGCCGCCGACCTCGGCCGCGATGTCGTGATAGATCTCGTCGCGCACGAGCAGCGCGCCAAGGATCTGCTGCTCGGCCTCGATGTTGTATGGGGTCGGGATCTGCATGATCTTTAGACCATCAGCGGCTGCACGGTCCCGTCCGGGAACACGGCATCGAGCGGCGTGTCAGCGGTCGGTTCGTCACCCTCCCAGCCCTGGGGCCAGGTGCCGGCCGCTATCAACTCGCGGATGCGCGCCTCCTCCTCGGCGTTGAGCAAGTCGAGGCGGGGCCGGCCCTGCGCATCAGCGGCTGCGTTCACCTCCGCCTGGATGGCCAGGATCTCGCCGAGAGCCCACAGCCGCGCCTCGAAGGTAAGCGGCCCCATCCGCTGCGGGTTCTTGGCGAGCGAACCGTCCTTCAGGATCTCGGCACCCGGCTTGCGCAGCCGGTTCTCTGGCCGCCGTAGCGCCCGATAGATCGGCCGCAGGCGCTTTTGCGGCGCGAGGTAGGCCCAGGCCGGCTGCTTGAGGACGTTGTCGAGCGCCGTATCCTTCTCGGTCAGCGGGCAGCCGTTGCAGCCCGTGCGTGCGTTAAGGTCCTCGGCATCATCACCGCCATAGGCGTCGGCGATGCCGGCGGTTGCCCAGCCGCCATAGGCCGGCATCGGCGCGAAGATCTTCAGCCAGTCCCAGATGTTGCAGACGCGCCAATGCAGGCAAGGCGCGAGCGTCGCGATTCGGCCGCGGATGCCCTTCGCGTTCGGCAGCACCTGCTGATACCAGCCCTGGCCGCACTCAGCACCGTCCTTCGAGCAGCTCATCTCGATGCGCCGGTCGCGGATCGCGCTCTCGCCCTGGCGCACGCCCGTGATCATCAGGACCGTAGCCGCCTCGCTCGCCGGGATGACGAAGCTCTCGCCGTCGGCGCCGCGGACGACGTGGTCGAGCGGCGGGCCGCCATTGTGGCCGAGGTCGTCGGCCGGCGCTGACACCAGGTCAGCCTCGATCGCTGCCGCCATCGGATCAACCTTGATCTGGCGGGTGCACCAGCGGAGCGTGTTGTTGTTCGGCGGCGGCACGCCCCGGCCAAGGATGTAGACAAGGAACCGTTTGTCGAGCGGAGCCGTCACCACGCGCAGGCGGATCCAGGGGTAGCGCGCGAGCTGCGCCATGATCTCGGCCGCCGCGATCGCGAGCGGGGTCAGCTCCTGCCGGGTGTCGGCGTAGTAGACGGTCAGCGTCTCGGGACGGTCGAGCTGGCCGGTCTCGATCAGGTGGATGACGAGCGTCAGGGTCGCGGTCGAATCCTTGCCGCCGGACCACGCGATGCACCAGTGGCGATGCGTCGAGCCATAGGCCCGGAGCGAGGCCAGGGTGAGAGCGACAGCATCGTCATAGACGAGCCGCTGAGCCCCCGCCGCGAAGAGGTCGTGTTGGCTCATGGCGGTCACCCGACCACGTCGAATTTGCCGACCTCGTCGCCCCACACGTCCCAGCCGGGACCGCTGGAGCGGCTGTAGAGCTCGACACCCTTGGCCCCGGTGTAGCGCTCGACGCGGCGGCGCAGCTCGGCCGGCTTGCGGGAATGCTCCCAGCGCCGCGTGACGATCACCTGCCGGACGTCGGTAGCGATGCGCTTCGGCGCCCCACGGCGGGCGAGGATCACCAGCTCGGCGTTCTGCCGGGTGGTGAAGCCGTTGCCCATGAAGAAGACCTCGTCCCACGAGTCCGCGTAGCGAATCGCGTCGGGGTCGTTGGTCTTCAGCCAGACGAAGGCGAGAGAGGAAGGCTTGAAGCCCCACGCCTTCAGCACCTCCACGTGCATCCCGGCGGCGACCATCGGGCCCGTCGTCCAGAGGAACAGGTGGCAGTCCGGCGCAGCGAGATCCGCGACCGGGTCGGTCATGATCTCGGAGAGAGGACGCGTCCTGTAGTGCTGGCTCGGCGACCGGCCTTGCCCAGCCTCGGACCTGGTGGTGAAGCTCCAGGGCGGGTCGGTGATGATGACCGGGTAGCCGTTCCGCTTCAGCCCGGCGAAGAAGTGGCCTGCCGGAAGGCGCTCGCCGTCAGCCATGTGCGGCCCCCGTAATCTCGGAAGCCTCGGTCGATGTAGCCGGCGCAGGTGGCTGGACCGAACAGGTCGAGCTGACCGCGATCGAAGAACGTCCGCTGAGGAGGCTTGGGCTCCAGGACGCGCGGGCCACGCCGCATGCGAACGGGAAGAGGCGGGAGGCCGGCGAGATCAACACCGTCGATGCCAGCCCGTACCTTCGGGCGGCCCCGGGTCCTCGCTGCGGTGACGGGCTTCTCCCGCTTCGGTCGGCCTGCGGGAACGGCAACACGTTGCTCGACGCGCGGCTGCGCGCGCGGAACTGCACGATCTTCATTGCTTCTCAGCGTCCGGTCGTTCGGGATGCCGGCAGCTGCAGGGGCCCTACTCCCCTCGTCCTGAAGGATCGTCCGCTTCCGGCATTCCGGGCAGTACGAGCTCTTCTCGGCAACGTCGGCACCGCAAACGATAAGGCCGATGCCCGACCCGCGCAAAGGGAATCTGCAGCTTTTCGCAAACGCGTTGATGATTAAGACAGCCGTTGGCGGAAGCACCTCCGGCTCGGGAAGGTCCACGGCCAGGACGGGCTTCGGCGGCCCGTCGCTCTTCTTCCGGGGACGGTTCCAGGGCGACGAGCTGCGGCGGCCCCGCCGGCTCTTGCGGGCTAACGCACGGGGATCCTGAGCCCTTTTCGCCCGGTCTATGACGCAGTTGACCGCGTTCGGAGTGAGGTAGGCGCCCAGCTCTCGGTAGACCCGCGCGGCGATCGTCGCCGAGTCGTGCTCCCCACAGAGGCTCAGGATCAGCTCGTTGCGGTCGGTCGTCTTGGGCGCCGCGGCTGCCATCGGCATGTTCCGCCTGATAAAATCATCAACGGATTGATGATTTAGCGCGGACGATGATGATGGGCAACATGATGGGCGGATGGCCTCGGGCCATCCTGTGCATCATAGGGTCGTCATCTCGAAGAGCGGCAGGCGGTCGAGGGTGACGCCGGGCTCGATCTGCTCGCAGCCCCACTCCCAGATCAAGCAGGCCTCGGCCTCGTCCTGAGAGCGGATCGGCCAACCGCGCTTGTCGCAGGTCTTGATGGCCTCCTGCTTCAGCCACTCGCGGCCATCCTTGAAGGGCCGGACATCCTTCGGGGCGTTGCCGCGGCCGAGCGCGTACTTTCGCCACACCGTCGATTCGACCAGCGTGATGCGCTCGGCGCCGATCCCCTCCTTCTCGCAGGCCATCAGGATCGCAGCCTGATACCCGTACCCGAGGCGCACCACCTGGATGTCGAACCTGCTCGGATCGGTCTGGATGTAGGGCGCCTCCAGAATGACCATGTCGATCTCGTAGACGCCGATTAGGTTCCGGATGCGGCCCTCCAGGGTCGCGAAGCGCCGGCCGTTGGACATGCCGGAATCGAGGCGGATGGTGCCGCTCTTCGGTTGCTGGCCGGGTAGCCCGTAGGCGTACCCGGCCGCACTGCCGGGATCGATGCCCAGCACACGCATCAGGCGGCCGGCGCCTGCTCGTCGGCGAGCTCGGTCCCGATCTCGGCGTCGATGATCGTCATGGCCACCGCCATCTTGCCGCCCACGATCACCACCCCGGCGTTCAGCACCTGCACCTCGACATCGCCGACGCGCACGCGCTGCACCCGGGTGTCCTGTCCCTGGATCAGGGTGACCTTGGGCTTCTCGATCGTTTCGCTCATGCTGGCTCTCCCGTGGGCCCGATGCCCGGTTCAGCGGTACCGTTTCAGGCCGAGACGATCTTGAAGGGGCCGCGGACGCCGGCACTCATCTGCTCGGCGGCCATCAGCGCATGCTGCACCCGACCCTCAGGCGTGTGGATGCCTTCCGACTTCTCGTTCGCCCACAGCGCACCGAGGGCGATCAGGTCGCCGCAGCCCACCGCATCGAAGCGGAGTGAGGCGCGCGCCACCTGGAAGTCGTCCTGGATGGTGTAGAGCCGCCCCTTGCGACCGATCAGGAAGGTGCCACCTTCCTCGACCGCGTTCTCCACCTTCGTGTACCCGCCGGCTTTCAGGCAGGTGCGCACGGCGTCCATGAAGGTGGTGACCATGAACTCCATGTCGTCCTGGCCTTCCGCCTGCCGCGGCAGCACCAGGGCGTAGTGGAGCAGCTGGCCCATCCGGAACGAGGAGGTGAAGCCCATGACGACGCCGTCCCGGGCAAAGACCTTCTCGTCGGCGCGCACCGTCAGCGCGTAGCGGGAGTCCACACCGGCGCTATCGCCGCCGATGTAGACCCGGCCCTCGTGTTCGAGGCCGACGATGCACGTCACGCGTCGAGCGCCTTGATGCCCCGGCCGAGCAGGTGGCCCTGCGCGACCTTCCAGGTCTCGTTCCAGGCCTGGTGGCAGGGGTCGTTGATGTCGGGATACGGGTTGCTGCTCATGTCGGCGCCGCGGTACCCGGCCTGGTACCCGGCCTCCTTGGCGTGGTTGACCCGCTTCTCGTGGGTGTCCCGATCCTCCTCGCCGAACACATGGATGTGCGCGGCAGCCGGCAGATGGACCGCGCGGCGGTAATCGTTCTCCCGGTTGATGTTGTCGGTCAGCTCGTCCGGCGACATCTTGAGTTCGTCGAGCAGCTTGTTCAGCGTCTTGGTGTCGACGCCGTCGTCCTTGGCCTTCTTGACCTTCTCCCGCAGCTTGCCGGTGGCCGAGGCCACGGCCTCCTTCGCCGCGCGGATCACGCCGAGGTGGCGGAGGATGGTCGACTCGGACACGCCGCCGTTGTCGCCCTTGCGCAGGGCGCGCTTCGGGAGCGGGGCCTCCTCGTCGTCGGCAGCCGCCTTGGCATGCGCGAACCCATCGGACGGCCGCGCCGCGGCCGGCGCGTTGCCGGCCTTGGCCTCGCGGTACTCCGTCATGTGGACGGCATGCTTCCCGGCCTCGCGCTGGGACGCCTTGGTGGTCGTCGGCTTGCCGCCGTTGACCGGCTCGGTCGCGATCCGGGTGATCGGGAACACCTCGCCCAGCGGATCCTTCGAGCCGTGGAGGCGCACGCGCGCGTTCGTCGCATCCTCGATCGAGAGGAGCGTGCCGTTCTTCTCGCTTTGGTTGCGCTTCGTGCCGAAGCGGACCCGGGCGACGTCGCCGACTACGAGGGGCTGCTCGGTGAACCCGAGCACATCCTCGGCCGTGTGGCCGGAGGCCTGGCGCTCGAGCACCTGCTCGGCCGCCCGGGTATCCGCGTCGTTCGCCTTGTAGGGAGGTTCGGGGTCCATGAACCCGGTCCCGTCCCCGTCGCCTTCGGTGGTGGGCATGGCGCCCGGCTCGGGGGAGGGTTCGCCTGCGGAACCCTGAGAGGATCGATCCCGCAGGAAGCGCGGCATCCCGGTGTCGGGATCGCCGCTGCCGATCGGATCAGCGTTTGCTTCGTGTGACGCGGGAACGGACTTTTCGGTCATTGGCGGGACGCCCCTGGCTGGAGGACTCCACCCCGTCTTCATTTCCGCCCTTGTCGCGCCGGAGGTTGCGGAAATCGTCGGGGTTCAACTCGCCACGCTCCGCCTTGTTCATGGTCTCCGCGATGGACTCGAGCGTATCAAGCCGATAGCTCTCTCCAGCCTCGACCCTCGTGATGATCCGATGGTCGTTATTACCGGCCTTCAAGAGGGCGATCTGCCCCCACTTCGGGTTCCGGTCCAGAAACATCTGCAAATCCGCCAAGAACATCTCGGCAGCGCGGGGCTTATAGCCGCCATACTGCGGCTTGCCATCTGCATCCATCGTCGGACCCTCAATACGCCAACCCGTCCCCCGCGTATCCCAGGTCACCTCGGGCGTTGCAGAGTTGACGCCACCATGACCGGGCTTCACCACCAACGCAAGGCTTATCGTCAATCCGTTTGCGTTTTGCGGGGCAATCTCGATCACGTGCTCTTCCGTGCCCTCGACCTGCGCGTTGTCGGCAGGCACCAGCACGTTCAGCGGATCCAAGGGGTTCCCGCTCTTCTTGGGCGCAGCGCTCTCGGTCGGCGCGCTGCCTCCGGTCCGCGAATTGAAGCCGATGATCGGTGCCATGCAGGTCTCCCTTGCTGATCGTCCGGAAGGCGCCGGGTGAGGATTCTCACACCGCCGTGCGTTGGCGACGTTGCAGCATAAACGCCAATCTGGCGCAAGGCTCAGACGCCTGCAGCCGCAGCTTGGATCAATTTCGTGAACGGATCGCCGTGTGATCGGTCGCTGTGGTTGTGCGATCGGGCGCCGCTCGCGCGCGGCGGTTGCGCTACATCCGGAATCGCTCAGAAAACGGAACCGTGATTCTTCAACATCATCAATTTTAGGGACGGAACCGTTCTGCCTTATCCTTAAACCAGGGGTTCGTGCTGGATGGTGAGGGAGTGTATCCCGCAAGACGAGACCTAGCCCTCTCCTCAAAAAAGGAGAAGGAGGCGTCTTGCGGGGATTCTGCGTGCCGGACGGAGCCGGGAGTTGCAGAGCCCGCGCCACCAGCGGGAACGGTCCCTTGGCGACGAGCGACTTTTTCAGCAATCCGTTGCTGGGAGATCGGGGCATGTGCTCTCTCGACGAGACCCCTTGGGCTTGATCTCCATCCCACGCTGGCCCAGCCAGTCGAACGCACCGCGCCGGTTCCCGGAGATGCGATCCGCGGCAATGGCGTTTTCGGGTCCAGACGTGGGCAGAAATCATCAACGCAAGCATCGGCCCGCCTTGAGCGGCTGAGCGCAGACAGCTATATTGTTGGAAGACCGGCCGCGTCCGGCAGCACCTGCCTTTCTCAACCTTCGCGGCTCCTACACCGCGTCGGTCTGTTGGGGTTGGCGGGTTTCAGCGTCCAGGGATCGAGAGATCCGTTCGGGTTTGGGGGCCGTCCTTCGGGGCGGCCCCTTTCCTTTTGTGCCGCACCACAAACCGTTGCGCAATAGACGCCAACGCGTTTGCGTTTGTTGACGATGAAACGCCAATCGTGCAGGTTCAGCGCCAACCGCTGCCGAGAACCACGATGCTGCGTAAGCCCGTCACCTCCCGTCTCGCGTTCGTCGGGCTGCTCGTCCTGGTCGCGGCGGCGGGGCACTCGCCCTTAGCGCTCTGGGTCGCCCTCGCCGTCATCGGCCTGATCGCCAACCTCGTGGTGAGCGCGCCATGCAGCCGGTGATTCCGCACGAGGGCATGGAGCCCGGCGTCTACTTCGGACTTTCGGAGGACGCCTACCACGCGGATCCGGCGCTCGGGTCGACCGATCTCCGCCGGCTGCTCGTGGCCCCGTCCGAGTTCCACTGGACGTGGGCGGGCAACCCGGATCCCGAGACGCAGGAGGATACCGACGCGCTGACGTTCGGCCGGGCGGTGCACAAGCTCGTGCTCGAAGGGACGAACGCCTTCCAGGGCCTCTACGCGCCAAAGCCGGAGGGGCCCGACGTCCTGGTCACCGCCGAGGACATGAAGGTGTGGCTGCGCAACCGCGGCCTGCTCGACAAGGGCACCAAGGAATCGATGGCGGATCGCATCCACGCGATCGATCCCGGTGTGAAGATCCAGGACGTCATCCTCGCCGAGGCCAAGCGGAACGGCCGGGAGATCCTGACCGACACCGCCTATCGCCGCATCATGCTGGCGTCGGCCTACATCACGAAGAACCCGCACCTCGCGCGGTCCTTCGCGGGCGGCCAGAGCGAGGTGTCGATCTTCTGGATCCGGCGCGGCGTCCGGCTGAAGGCGCGCCTCGATTATCTCCGGGTGGTCCGCTGGCAGGACCGGCGCTGCGCGGTGATCTCGGACCTCAAGAGCTTCGGCCGGGTGAAGCCGGGCCAGCCCCTCGCGCAGGCGGTGACCGAGGCCGCGGCCGGCTACAAGCATCAGGCCGCCCACTACATGGACGGGCTGGCGCACGCGAAGCGCATGATCCGGGACGGGATCGTGCACGGCTTCGTCGACCGGGAATGGCTGGAGCGCGTCGCGACCGCGCAGACGATGCTGTTCGCCTTCGTCTTCTTCAAATCCCAGGGCTCGCCCTACGCGCAGGCAAAGCTGCTGCAGCCCCAGAACCCTCTCATCGAGATCGCTCAGCGGGATGTCGAGGCCGCCCTCGACACCTTCACCACCTACCACAACCACTTCGGCGCGGCCGGTCCGTGGGTGAGCCTCGAGGAGCCCCAGGAACTCTCGATCGACGAGGTGCCGCGATGGCTGCTGTGAACCGTGATGGCGAGTGGCTGACCTATGACGAAACCGCCAGCCGGCTCGGCATCACATACGGCACCGCCCGGCATCGGGCCCGGAAGAACGGCTGGGCGACCAGGACCGGCGGGGACGGGCGCATCCAGACGTTCGTCCCGAGCGCCGAGCTGCCGATCCCCGATCTGCGCGAAGCCGGCCTGCTGCCTCCCGAGCTCGCCGCCTTCTTCGAGCGAGTGGCCACCGCCTTCGAGGAATCGGCGGCCGGCCTCGCCGTGGAAGCTGGCCGGCTGAGAGCTGACGGGAACGAGCATGCTGCTCAGGCCGGGTTCTCGACCGGCATCGCCTTCGGCTGCGTGGCCCTCGTGTTCCGCGCCGCCCTGAACCCTCCCGCCCCCGTTGCCGAGGAAAACGCCGATGTATGACGACGACAGCCCGAGCCAGAACCAGCCGGGGTTTGCCGGTCGGATGGAGCTGCAGAAGACCGGGACCTATGCCGCGACCCGCGCGGCTATCGACGTCCAGATCTCGACGGCGAAGGCCTACCCCCGCAGCCTGCAGCAGGTGTCGCGCAACCTCGTGCAGTACTGCACGGGCGACGATCAGACCGCCGAATCGTGCATCTACTCCCTGAGCCGCGGGGGCAAGACGATCCGCGGCCCCTCGATCCGCTTCGCCGAGATCCTGGCGGCCTCGTGGGGGCACCTGCGCGTGGATGCCCGGATCGTGGACGAGGGCCGGGATTTCATCGTGGTGCGCGGCGAGTGCCACGATCTCCAGAGCAACAACGTCTGGGCGCAGGACGTGACCCGCCGCATCACGAACAGCGGCGGCAAGCGCTACGACGCGGACCTGATCGGCGTCACCATGATGGCGGCCGCCTCGATCGCGCAGCGCGACAGCGTGCTGAAGTGCATCCCGCCCTTCATCTGGCGACCGGCCTTCGACGCCTGCATGAGCCGAATCGTGGGGGACGTGAAGACCCTCAACGATCGGCGCATCAAGGCGGTCGGGCAGTTCTCGATGCTGGGCGTCACAGCCGATCAGGTCTTCAAGAAGTTCGGCGTCGCCAGCATCAACGAGATCACGGCCGACCACTTGGTGGATCTGCTCGGCACCTTCAACGCCATCCGCGAGGGCGAGACCACGGTGGAGGCGCAGTTCGGCGACACGCGCATCACGACGCGTGCGCTCGGCGGCTCGCCGCTGGCCGCGCAGGAGGACGACGGCAAGGACGAGCCGGCCGGCGGACAGCAGGAGCAGGCACCGGCTGCCGTGGAGCAGCCGGCCCGGCCCGATCCAGCCCCAGCCGAACCTGCACCAGTCGCCCAGCAGCGCGCGTCTGACCCGGAGCCGGCCCGGCCCGGCCGGAAGGCGCCCGAGGCGAAGAAGGAGGAGCCCCGGCAGCGCGGCACCCGGCGCGACCGCGATGCCGATGCGGCGGCGGCCACGCACCGGGAGGAGCCGGCCCCGCAGCCGCAGCCGCAGCCGCAGCCCGCACCGGCCGCGGCCCCGTCGCCCGAGCCGGCGCCTCCGAACGCCCTCTCGGTCGGTGCGCTCCTCCGCTTCTGGGAGAACGACTGCGCGCGCTGCAACACGCGTGAGGAGCTGAGGGCGCTCGCCGTCTCCTACGGCCCGAAGTTCGAGGGCAAACTCAACGAGGCGGAGGAGCGCGAAGTCGGCGAGATCTACGGCGCGCGAGCCGAGGAGATCGGCAAGGAGGAGGCCGCGCGCAGCCAGAGGCAGGCGGCCAGCGCTTACGAGGCCGCCAAGAACGGGGAGCAGCCGGACCCGCCGCCCCCGGCGGCCCGCCCCGCCTCACCTGATCCGACGCCGCAGCCGGCCGCGGCGAGGCCGGAGCCCGCGCCCGCTGCAGCACCTCCGGTCTCCACCATGATCGAGCGGTGCTCGGACGTGGCCCCCAGCGATCCGGCGGCGCGGAAGATCTGGGAGGAGATCGTCATCGACCTCGACAGCTCCAAGAACAAGCAGGAGGTGCAGGATCGGTACGAGGCCCTGGAGAAGTCCGGCAAGATCGCACAGCTGCCGCAGGATGATGCGCTGAACATCCGCACGGTGCGCTTCCGGATCAAGAACTCGAAGCCGGCGTGATGCCTCCCGGCCTCTGCACCCTCACCATGACGTCCTGGCACGGCGAGCTGCCCGTGCCGGGCCATTACGTGAAGGCGCCCCGGGGCCGGACGGCCTTCCTGATCGTCGAGGTGCGGCGACCGATCAGGGCAGGGGCGCGCTACGCCGCCCGATTCATCTGCGAGCGCGCCAATCCCGCGCGCCTCTCGGCCGATGCGGTGGTGCACACCTTCTACTGGAATCCGCGATGAGCGTCCTGACCTTCGACGTGGAGACGTCGGGACTGGTAGTGCGCGACAAGCCCTTGGACGATCCGGTGCAGCCGCGGATCGTTCAGCTCGGGTTCGTCGTGCACTCCACCGACCGGCGGCTGATGCACACGTACTGCTCGCTGATCCGGCCGGACGGCTGGGAGATCACGCCCGAGGCGCAGGCGGTCCACGGCTACAGCACCGAGGATTGCGCCCGGTGGGGTGTCGACGCGAAGGTGGCTCTGCTCGACTTCGTGTCGGCGCTCGGCTGCGTCCGCACCGTGGTGGCGCACTCCTTCTCGAACGATGCCGCGCTGATCCAGCGGGAGCTGATGCTGCTCAAGGCCCGGGACGAGGGCCTGAGACGCACGCGCCTGCGCCGCTTCTGCACCATGCGGACCGGCGCGGCCATGACGAGCGACGGGAAATGGCCGTCGCTGGCCCGCCTGCACAAGCTCCTCACGGGCCAGGAGCACAGCAACCAGCATGACGCCCTCGGGGACGCGGCGGCCACGGCCACGTGCTTCTTGGGCTTGGTCGACCGGAGGATGGTGGAGCTATGAAGATCGGACAGCAGGAAGCCCGGGAGCTGGCCGAGGCCGGCGTCCTCGCGGACCAGATCGAGAAGATCCTCGCGGCGTCCGGCGCATCTTGGGGCGTCATCGGCGTCGCCATCGCAACCGCACTGGCCAACGGCGCGCACACCTCGGCGCCGAATGCCGGCCGGGCGCGCCGGCTGATCAACGAGACCCACGTGCTCGCCCGGCAGCTGCTGGTAGAGCTCGGCAACGAGGCGCTGAGCGACGCCGTGAAGGATCGGATGGCCGAGCTGATCGGGCAGACGACCGGGCGCGCGTGGGCCGGCAGCCGCGATCGGCAGCTCTAACTGCGGGACAAGGTGCTTGACCTCCTCAGGGGCGAGCAGCGGATCGATGTAGCGGCAGTGATGCAGACCATCCTGGCGAACATGGTCTGCGACCGGGCCGAATCGCTGGAGCACGCCGATCGCGGCCTTGCCGCCGTGACGGGCGACATGCGCCGGGTCGCCATCGAGCGATTCGATTCGGGGCTCCACGCCGCGTCTCCTGCCCATGGCCGGGCCTGAGCAGCCGAAGCCGCGGCGCCGGCAGCCCGGCAAGCGCCTGAAGGAAGCGATCTTCGCCCGGCAGGCCGGGCGCTGCTACCTCAGCGGCGCCCCGCTCGGGTCCATCTGGGACTGCGAGTGGCACCACATCCCCGGCCTCGCCACGCGGCCCATCCGCGAGGACGGCAAGGACTACATCCCGGCGCAGCTCGACCCGGACTTCCTGTTCGCCGTCTCGCCCTGCCACCACAGCGAGAGCACCAACGGGCCCGCCGTCGAGAAGAAGCACCTGCTCCGGAAGGACCACGACAAATCGCGGGCTCAGCGCACGCGCGACCTGAGGGACTCGCACCGAGCGCACCTCAAGGCGATGTCGGAAAAAAAGCCAGGGCAGAGGCGACCCCGCAGCTCGCGGTGGCCCTCGCGCCCGTTCAAGCGGCCAGAGCGATAAAACGCAAATGCGTTGAACAAAAAACGCCAACGCATTCGCCATTCGGGTTGCGAGGCGTCCCGAACCGTGCTCAACTCGCGTTGTTGGCGGAACGCAAATCGCCAACGCGCATCCCACGAAACGCCATCAAGCGTCTTGTGGTGGGTTCGCAGGATGGCCTGTGAACTACGTGAACAACTCAGCCATCGCCGATTCTGCCTCGCAGTGAGCTTGCGGTCCTACAACCAGTAGTGCTCTTTAGCGAGAACGGAAACGGAACATCGAGGCCCTTATGCCCGTTCGAGACCCGAAGGATCGGTACGTTCTCATCGGCCACGAAGCGCTGGGCCAGGGCCTCACGCGCGGACAGCGGGCGGCGGATTTCCTCGAGGGGTTCTCGTCCGCATCGACGCCGCAACCCGTGATTCAATCCCGGCAGGTCTGCCGAGAGGTGCACCCGATGACACCCACTGCGGACGCCCTGGCCAAGCGAATCGTCGAGACCATCGGCAACGACCAGGACGCCAAGCACCCGGGCGCCGCCAACGTCCGCGAGGTGATCGATGCGCTGGCCCGCGCCTCGGCGATCCTGATGCGGGAATACGTCCAGGGTCTGCCGCCCGGCACCGATCTGCCGGCGGAGCTGCAGCGGCGGATCCAGGAGGAGCTGCATCAGGCTCCCCAGGCCGAGCACCGCCCTCTCAACGTCATCATGCATTGATCCATTCGCCGGAGCGGGAACCATGACTGCCGCGGTGACGCCGCCGACCTGTTCGACCTGTCAGAAGCTCTCCCGCCTGACGGACGGCCGCGAGATCTACCCGGGCCGTTCGGACCTGCACGCGAACCGGATCTACGTCTGCGACGGTTGCGGCGCCTATGTCGGCTGCCACGAGGGGTCGGACCGGCCGCTCGGGACGCTCGCAGGCCCGCAGCTGCGGGCCGCTCGGATCAAGCTGCACGAGCGCATGGTGGATCCGCTGTGGCGCTTCGCCGACCGCTGCGGCGCCTACGAGCCGGAGAGCGAGGCCGCCCGGGAGAAGATCCGGCGCGCCGCCCGTGTGCGGGTCTATTCCTTCCTCGCCGACCGGATGGGGCTCTCACGGGACGAGACACACGTCTCGATGTTCGACCTGGAGCAGTGCCGCGACGCGTGGCGAGCGCTCCAGGGCGTCACCTATCCCGAGATCCGGGCGTGGGCGCATGCGCGCCGCCATGCGGCGAAGTCGAAGCAGAAGCGGCCGGCTGCGGTCCCGATTGAGGGAACGGCGGCTTAGATGGCAAAGCTCACGAAAGTCCAGGCCAAGGCGCATACAGAGGCGGAGAAGATCCTGACGAAGGATCGGCTCTCCGATGACGAGCGCGAGTTCGTCATCGAGCATTGGCAGGAGAGCGCCCGGCATATCAATTCAATCGCCGGCGCCTTCTTCACACCCTGGGGGCTGGCTTGCGACTTCGCAGTCGAGGTTGGACCCGGCCGCATCATAGACCTCTGTGCCGGCATGGGCACGCTGTCGCTGGCCTGCCTCTGGCACAACATCCACGGCGTGACGGACCTCGTCTGCATCGAGGCCAACCCGGACTACGCCGCCGTTGGAATGAAGCTGGTCCCGGAGGCGCGCTGGATTGTCGGCGACGTGTTCGCCCTGCCGCCGGGCCTCGGCCGCTTCGACCTCGCGATCAGCAATCCACCCTTCGGCGCGATCAAACGTGCTGCCTCGGCGCCCCGGTTCACCGGCAAGCAGTTCGAGATGCATGTCATCGACATCGCGTCGGACCTCGCAGACCGCGGCGTGTTCATCCTGCCGCAGAATTCAGCACCGTTCCGCTACTCAAACTGCCCTAACGGCGGCTGGCCCACGACCGTCCGGGACGGCATCGGCAACGGCTACCTGCACTGCCCGTCTGATCCTCACGACAAGCTTCTCGCGCAGACGGGCATCATCCTCGAACCCAACTGCGGAATCGACACCGGTCACTATCGCGACCTCTGGCACGGCACCTCGCCCGTCACAGAGATCGTGCTCACCGATTTCATCGAGGCGCGCGCGCGGCGCGCAGGGCCTCCAACCGTCGCCGAGGCCGAGATCATCGCACGCCCGACTGAGCCTGTCGCCGCCCAACCCGATCTGTTTGGAGCCGCAGCATGACGACGCTGACGCCGACCCGCGAGCTGTGGGAGGAGGGCCTGCGGCTGTCTCGGGAGCGGGTTTTCTCGCGCCCGCCCTCCGACGCCTTCGATGCGTGCGAGCAGCGGATGCTGGTCGAAAGCCTCGAATCGGTGATGCGGCCAATCGCCGACATGCTGGACCTCGGCATGAGCGAGGAGCGGGCGCTCTCCCTCGCGGAGAATGCGATGGCGAACGTCATCGGCAGCCTGACGATGACGCTGTCCGCGGCCGAGCCGGATCCCGCCTGGCGCCGGTCACTCCACATGCTCGTCGGTATCAAGCAGCGCCTGAAGGGGACGCTCTTCAACCTGCCGGATGAGCACACCACCGTGCACCACGGTGCGCAGCCTCAGAGCGGGCGGGCCTGATGGGCCTGCGCGCCGATCACCTTCACGATCCCTACCTCGTCGGCAACGGCGCATGGTGCTCGTCGTGCTGCCCGGACGGGCCGCCCGAAGATCTCGACCAATCCCGATTCCGCCGCGGCTGCAACGAGTGCGGCGGCCGGGGGCGGGTGCCCTTCTACGCCGAGACCATCGTGCGCCTGACCCGCAGCGGCGGGATGCAGCCCGATCCGCCCATCGTCCCGCACAGGCCGTCCCCCGCGCGGGGCGTTGAGCGCGTCCGGCCAGTCCTTCGTAGGAGACCTGTCTGATGGCTGAGACCAGCACCGCGTCGCGACAGGTCCCGCAGGACCACCCCCTGATGATCGCGTGGGAGGCCTACAAGAAACGCCAGCGCTACGGCCAGATCCGCGAATGGGCGCAGCAGGAGGCGCACGTTGACGGCGCGCTGTGGGCTGCCTTCGAGCAGGGCTTCCGCGCCGCAAGCCTGATGCCGCATCCGAACCCGCCCGGCGGGCCCGAGGCGAATCCGGCCGGCGAGGCGCTCTATCGCGCCGCCGTCGAGCGCTCCCAGGCCGAGTTCCCGGAGGAGCGGGAGGCCCAGAGCCTGGAGGACGCAGTCCGCTTCATCGAGCGCTGGATGCCGGAGAGCCTGCCGGCGAACGAGCACGGGCAGATTCCGTTCGGCCGCGCGCTCCTGGAGATGGCGCTCGACGCCATGAAGGGCACCCTCGCGCAGCGGGAGGCGAGCCGTGGCTGAGAACAGCAAGATCGAGTGGACGCACCACACGATGAACTTCTGGGTCGGATGCACCCGGATCAGCCCAGCATGCGACAACTGCTATGCCGCCTCGTGGGCCAAGCGCACGGGGCAGGCGCAGCTCTGGGACGGTCAGCGCCGCCGGACCGCACCCGCGAACTGGCGCAAGCTGGTGAAGTGGGATGCCGCTGCCGCCGCGGCGGGTGAGCGGCACCGCGTGTTCTCGAACTCGCTGGCCGACTTCTTCGACAACCAGGTCTGGGACCGCTGGCGGAACGACGCGTGGCACTTCATTGCCCGCGCGCCGAACCTCGACTTCCTGCTCCTGACGAAGCGGCCACAGAACATCGCCAAGATGCTGCCGAGCCCGGAGATCGGCGCACCGGCCTGGGGCGAGGGCTGGTGCAACGTCTGGCTCGGCACCACCGTCGAGGACCGGGCGCGCCTGCGCAACGTCGACCACCTGCGGGCGGTGCCGGCGATCGTGCGCTTCCTGTCGATCGAGCCGCTGCTCGAAGACCTCGGCGAGATCGACCTGACGGGCATCCACCTCGTGATCGTCGGCGGCGAAAGCGGGCCCGGCGCGCGGCCGATGCATCCGGCATGGGTGCGCAGGATCCTTGAGCAATGCGCGGCAGCCGGAGTGGCCTTCTTCTTCAAGCAGTGGGGGGATTGGGGCCCCGACATACCATGGTTCACTGGGCTTAACCGCGAACTCGCCCGCATGGAGGGCTCACGGACAGGCCGCTGGCATCCGGCCTCAGACACCTTCCGCGTCGGGAAGAAGGCCGCCGGCCGCCTCCTGGATGGGGTCGAGCATAACGGCATGCCGGAGGTGCGCCATGGGTGAGTCGACTCGGCCCGGCATCACCTGCTCCTGGTGCGGCAAGCCGGTCCGCCCGAATGGGCCGCGGATGCGGATGCACCAGAGCGAGACGGTGGCCTTCAGCGGCCCGACCCTCGCTCACTTCCATCCCGAGTGCGGCGATGCGGTGCTCGACGCCTGCGAGCAGCACCTCGCCGAGGCGGCCGCAGCGGAGCGTGTGGAGGAGACCGCATGATCTCGCCCTCAGGACAGCGCTGCGCCTGCCCGCGCCGGGACGCCTACGACTGCTGGGCCTCCCGGTACCGCATCCCCGCCTACGAGGAGAGCGGCGACCCGAGCTTCATCGACGATGACGGCGGTCCCTGCGAGTGCACCTGCCACGACGAGTTCGCCTGCGAGGATGAGGGGGAGTGGTAGCCATGAGCTACGACGTCAGGAACCTGTTCTTCATCCGCTCGGATTGGGAGATCTACAGCACGGTCAAGGACGGGGTGATCATCGTTCGAGGCCGGCCGCGCGACAGCCTTGATACGAACCGAGAACCGATCGACGGGCACGAGATTACCCGGCTCGACTGGAAGGGCCATCTCTATGCTCCGGCGGTCCCGCTGCACGACGACATCCTGAGGCTGATCGGCCGGCGCATGTGCGACCTGGTGCGTGACGCGCTGGCGACCGGCTACGTCCAGGCGCAGCTCGATATCAAGAAGGCGCTCGGGCTGTGACCGAGGCCATCGCCGGCACCATTGCGACGCGGATGCGCAAGCTCCGGCAGGATCGCGGCCTGTCTCTCCAAGCCCTCGCCGATCGCGCCGGCATCGCGAAATCGCACGCTTGGGAAATAGAGCAGGGCAGATCCCGCAACCCGACCATCGCGACCGCGGTGGGCATTGCTCGCGCTCTCGGTGTGTCGCTCGACTATCTCACCGGCCTCACCGCCGCGCAGCCCGACCTGCACCCTGAGGCTCTTCGAATCGCCTGCGAGGTGGACGCTCTGCTTCGCGGGGCACCGTTGAACATCGAAGCGCAGGAGAACCGCTGATGGTCGCGTACAGCTTCAAGCGGCAGTTCATGCAGCCGATCCGCGAGCGCGTGAAGCCGCATACGCTGCGTGATTTCCGGCGCGGCCGCAGCCGGCACGCCCGGCCCGGCGAGCAGCTGCAGCTTTACGTCGGGATGCGCACGAGCAGTTGCGAGCTGATCGGCCGGGCGGTCTGCGACCGCTTTCAGAGCGTCAGCCTCGACTTCAGCGCTCCGAATCCGATTGTGCTGACCGATCTGGTCGAGGTGGGCTTCAGCACGTTCGAGGCCGCGGGCGAGCCTCAGGCGGTGCGCGCGGTCGACTCCTTCGCGGTCAGCGACGGCTTCGAGGACATCGAGGCCATGGCGCGCTTTTGGCGCGACACGCACGACACCAGCATATGGCAGGGGTGCCTCATCGGCTGGGACGTGACGACCCTGGTGCTGGCCGACGCGGCGGTGGCCGCATGAGCCGCCCCGAGATCTTCCTCCTCAGCGACTATACCCTCAGCGTCCTCGAGGACGTGATCCGGACCGGGCCGAGCTACGTCGCTGGCCCGGCCGATCAGCTCGTCTGCTTCCAGCTCGCGGCCCTCGGCTACATCCGCCGCACGCGCAACGAGACCGGGATCGGCTACCTCGCGACCGAGGCGGGCCGCCGTGAGGCCCGGAGGGCTCGGCGATGACGGAGCCGAAGCGCCGCCCCAAGCCGCCTCTCTCGGCCGAGCCCTGCTGCCTTTACCCGGACGAGAAGGAGATCGCCCTGGCGGTGCTGGGCCCGACCCGGGCGAAATACTGGACCGGCCTGGCGGTGGTGCTGGAGCGCGGCGGCCTGCCGAAGGTCGACCCCGAATTCGGCGGCCGCTACTGGCCGGCGGTGCGCGCCTTTCTGGACCAGCGCCACCATGTCGTGGACGATCCTTCTCGCCGCCGAACGAGTCGGTGAGAGGGAGCCAGAATGGCTAAGGATGACGCGTACCCGACGCCCGGCCTGCGTCGGATGAAGCGCAAGACCGGCCGGGTCGATTTCTACTGGATCTGCGGCGAGGACGCGGCCCGGAAGGGCTATCCGGTCAAGACGGTGGCGCTGCCGAGCAGCTGGGAGCTGCCGCAGCTCTCCGCCCGGTGCGTGATCCTCCAGCAGGAGCTGAGGCAGTGGCTCGCGAACCGGGCGCCGGAGCGCACCCACGCGCCGGCGGGCACGGTCTCCTGGCTCTGCCGCTCCTTCGAGACCGACGAGGCCTCGCCCTTCCACGAGCTCCGGCCCGACACGCGCCGGTTCTACAGCAAGTACGCGCAGCAGCTCGTCGACATGGCCGGGGATCAGCAGCTCGACGACGTCACCGGCAGCGAGGTCCGCCGCTGGTACCGCGAGTGGGAGAAGACCAAGGGCAAGCGCAGCGCCTATGCCGGCATCCAGACCCTGCGCCGCGTGGTCAGCTACGGCTGCGAGCTCCGCAACACCGCGAGCTTCGATCTGGCGAAGATGCTCGAGCGGATGGAGTTCAAGGCGCCGCGCGCGCGCAAGATGCGCCCGACCCACGAGCAGATCACGGCGGTGCGCGCCGCGGCGCACGAGGCCGGCCGGCCGAGCATCGCCCTCGCGGTCGCCCTGCAGTTCGAGCTGGGCCTCCGGCAGAAGGACGTGATCGGCGAGTGGCGCCGGCTCAAGGCGGGCGAGCAGGCCCCGGGCGCGATCACCGACAACGGCTGGATCTGGGATTGGGGCCTGACCTGGAACCACATCAGCGCGAGGCGGCTGCTCCAGAAGCCCACGTCCAAGAGCAACGGCGAGGAGATCGCCGAGCACGATCTCAACCTGCATCCGCAGATCCTGGCCGAGCTGCCGCCGCGGCTGGTCGGGCCCATCGTGGTCGACGAGCGGTCGGGGCTGCCCTGGCGGGCGAGCCACTTCTCGCACACCTTCCGGAAGATCGCCCGCGCGGCCGGCTGGCCGGACGGCCTCTGGAACATGGATTCGAGGGCGGGCGCGGTTTCCGAGGCCTTCGATGCCGGCGCCGATCCGGTCGACGTGATGCGGACCGCGACCCACACGCAGATGACGACGACCATGCTCTACGCCCGCGGCGCGGTGGTCCAGTCGTCCCGGGTGGCGGAGCTGCGCGCGGCCAGGAGACGCCAGCAGGATGGCGGCTGATCGGCAACGGGTTGAAGGGTGAACCGCACCGGAACACGGGCTCGGAAACGGCGTAACACCGACCGTAACACCCCCCACCTGCACAGGGGGAGGGGTCCCGTCTAAGTCACTGAAGATGTTCAGGAGCCTGGTGGCTCCCCGAGCAGGACTCGAACCTGCGACAAGGCGATTAACAGTCGCCTGCTCTACCAACTGAGCTATCGGGGATCGCGAGGGGGTGTCTACACAGGGTCGGGCCGGCTGGCAAGCACCAAATCGCAGGGTCGGTCAGCCGGGTCGAGGGGACGTGGCCTGTGCGCCACAGCGGCCCCGTCGTGACGGCCTGCGTGCAGGGGAAGGAGAGGCGGCAAGGCGCGTCCACGGACCGGGCAAGGCGCTGCCGAAGGGGCAGGATGATTGAGGAAACGCAGCCGCGCGCCGCGACGAGCGGCGGGCCGGGTCAGGATCCGAAAGGATGAAGGAAGTTTGGAGGCCTCGCCCGTTCTTCCAGATGGATGCCCGATCAATGGCTTGCGACTTCCAAACCCCTCCGGAAGCTCCATGCAATCACATGGCTTTTGAGCCGCCTCCCAACCCAGGGAGGGGGGTGGAGCCGCGGAAGCTGTCCAACCTCATGTTTCGAATGGAGCGGGTGTTCTCACGAAGCCGTGATGGCTGGGGACCGCGCGACATCGCTGCCGATTTCCCTGATCTGGTTGCGGGCTTCGCGTCGGGGCGGATCGCCGTCCGGATCGTTCGGCTCCCGTATGAGGTGTGCGAGCGAGCCTCCCTTGAGAAGCCGGAACTCTGCGGCACGGAAGGGCTTCAGCACGCTCGCATGAAGCTGGCCGCTGAGGCTTGGATGCGAGGGGAGGGGGCGTCAGATGCCCGAACAGAGGTCCGATGCCTCGTTGGCCGGGCGGACGCCTTCAGCCCCTCGCAGAATTGGGTTGTCGAGGTCGGCAACACGCCGCTCCGCAAACTCTTCGTCTGCGTGGACCATCCGACCCCGCATCGCTTCAGCCTGATCCCGTTCCAGCGGGCTCACTGGCAGGACCGAAGCGTGCGGCGGCTGCTGGCCTTGGACTTCGCCTGGGACCCGTCACTGACGCGCGAGATAGACGAGCGTCGGCGAGCACGCGCTTGGGCATGTGTTGCGGGGTTGGAGCTTGACCCACAGTTCACGTCGGCGGCCTACAAGGCTGCCCTCAAGTTTCCCTGCCCTGCCGCGGGAGCTTGAGGCGATGCGCGAGCGCTACGATTTCGCCGCCATTAATGAGCGGGGCGTCTACGCCTTGCACTCTGACGATGGCTCGGCAGATGGGCTCGCCTTTGTCAGGAAAGCGAGGGCGCGCGGGCACTGGGTTGAAAGGCTGCCGGTAGAAGAGGCTTGCGAGCGCCACATCGCCTACCTGCAAGCCACATGGCCTGCCTTTGCTGAGGTGTTCGCCCGCAAGGCAGAGGCATCCGGCATCCCCGTGCGTCGGGTTGTCTCCTGAGCGGTTGGTTAGGGGGTGGAGGGTTTGGTTTTCGGTGGGGTGCGTTCGCGGCGCCTGATTTCCCGATCCACCGCGCTCCGAACGAAGCCAGCATTGTCCTCACCCTCGGCGAGCACGGCTTTGATCCGCTCGCGGGTGCCTGGGACGAACCGGATCAGCACCGGCTCATGCTCGTTCTTCGGTCGCGCCACACGACGGGTTGAACGAGATATCTCCGATGCCGTCAAGGGTTGTGCCTGCCGAGCCATTATCTGCACGTTTCCGAGATATCTCGGATTGCGTCATAGCACGGATCATCCTATGGTGCGAGGCGTGATGCGAGATATCTCGGAAGGGAGCGTTGCGATGCCTCAGACTGCCGCCAACAAGGAGGCTGACGCGCTCCTCAAGCCGGTCTTCAAGTCGTTCAAGAGACAGGCTGTGAGTGCCATCAGGGAGGCGCAGGCCAAGATCGCCGATCTTTTGCGTGTCTCCTATGATGCTCCGGCCGTAGCGCGGCCAGACGATCTACCGGCGCCTCGCCTTCAGCTCCGCTGGGAGGAGACACAGGACGGATCTCATCCGCGCGTCTGTCACTATGAACTCGTCTTCCCTCTGCATCAGCATGACATCCGGAATGATCCGGGTACCGGGTATGCGGTGGTTCAACTCGGGCGCACGATGCAGGGCGGCGCAGATGTCGATTGGGATACGTGCGACCTCGCCGACCGGACGCCTTTCCGAGACGGCGTGCACGCTCAGTGGGACGCGGCTGTGTTCGGAGGGCTGCCAACTTACATCATCGCGCCAACTGGCCGGCACGCCCTCGTCAAGCTGAGCGCTGAAAAGCTTGCCGCCGTTGAAAAGCAGGTTGCGTCACTGCTGGCGAAGCGCGCCGCCTAACCCCCTCCACCCAATCGGCGGCTTAAGCCGCGTCAGCCAGAGCAGGATAGGATGATGCCTGACGCGAACGATCCCCTCCACGACCTCTGCCGAGCCTTCATCGAGAAGCACCGCATCTCGTGTCCGGAGGCGACTGCCGAAGATCGTGTCTACGAGCACGCGCCTGAACTGGTCTACGAAATCGCCAAGATCGTCGGCTTCTACCGCTACCCGGATGAGGAGGGCGACGAATGATGCGTCCCACTATCCAGTTTGGCTGGGGCGCCCCGAGCTTCGCGGAGCAGGTTCCGGCTCTGCCGCCTGCCGACGCCGAGCGGGCTGACGCGATCAGCAAAGCGATCACGCTCCTCTCTGTTCACGGCATCATCACCGAGGGCGAGCGCGACCGCGCCTGTCCGTCGTCAGATGATTTGAGACGGTTTGCGGTGCTCAGGAACGGAGGCTCTGGTCCACCTTGGTTGAGAGGTTAGGCAGCCTGCGCGTGGTGGCGC
>NZ_CABFVH010000049.1 GCF_902141855.1 Methylobacterium dankookense
CGGCCGCACCAGAGGGCAGTCTGCGAGAACGAGGTTAGGGGGTCAGAATTGGACGCCGATCCCCCGCCTCAAGGGGTCAAAGTTGCACGCCGAAACACACCCGGCCGATCTTCGGCAGACGGGCGACGGAAGCCATTTCGGGTTCAGTCGCTGAATCCGGACTTCGTGAGCGGGCAAGCGGGAGCGGGCATTCGCGCTCGCCTTCCTGCGCTTTGGAAACCGGCGAAGGGATGGCCGAGGTCGCGCCGGGCATACCGGTGGCACTGATATCGGGGTATGACCTTCCTCTTGAATTACCCGATGTGCTCGATGTCAAGATCGACTGTCCTCACCGTTGAGCCGAGCAAGCCACTCATGATAATTCATTGGATTACCTTGAAATAACGATATTTTGCAGTCGATTTCGAAACGCATGTTCGTTCGTGGGAATCGCATGCCGCTCGGACGGCATCAAGCGCTGGGCCAGATCGTGCAGCCCAGTGGGTGAGGCATCGAGGAACGCGCTGGGCGCCGCCGCTTATGCCCCACCGCCTTGACCACGAGGCTCGCCCGTATCCCCTGCGATGCCAAACAAAGTGCTTGGGCCGGGTTGGACGAGGCACATGCGGCGCTGCCCTGGTCGGGCTAGGCGGCCGATGATGCCCTGGCTGCCGGTCGCGTGCTTCAAGCCCTTGGAATGGGCCGCGCCCCTGAGCCGAAGCGCGGCTTCGGTGTGGGTATGCCGGCCAACCAGCAGCACGGACGGATCGTCGATGCGTCCGGCATGCCGGAGGCGATCCCGATGCAACCGACCAAGCTTGGCGCCGAACCGTGGAGGGCGGCGCCGGCGGAAGCCCTGGGCGGGCAACGATTGCGCACGGAGGACCCCGTCGCGGCCGAGCGCGACCTGCGAAACGAGGCGCTTGCCATGCTCGACGCGCTACGGCGATCTAAGCCTAGGAATCGACCCGTCAGCCACCCGGGCGAGCTCGATCTGTTGGAGGCCCCGGCGGGACGTTCCGGCGCGAGCGTTCCGGCGGAGCGTCGCGCAGGAGACCTAGGGCTCTTCCGGAGCGCGAGACGACGCACCTGAAAGGCAGTGTAGGCGATCAACCAAGATCAAGAGGCAGTCATGGAAGGTCTCGACCGGATCACCCGGGAAGAACCGTAGCGGGGAGCGCCCCGGCGGTGAGGGCCGGGGCGCTTCCCCTGCAAGGGAGCTCGCCCGTCTCAGAAGAAGCCGAGCTTCTTCGCCGAGTAGCTGACCAGCATGTTCTTGGTCTGCTGGTAGTGGTCGAGCATCATCTTGTGGGTCTCGCGGCCGATGCCGGACTGCTTGTAGCCGCCGAAGGCCGCGTGGGCCGGGTAGGCGTGGTAGCAGTTCGTCCAGACGCGGCCGGCCTGGATCGCCCGGCCGAAGCGGTAGGCGCGGGTCCCGTCGCGGGTCCAGACGCCGGCGCCGAGGCCGTAGAGGGTGTCGTTGGCGATGGAGAGCGCCTCGGCATCGTCCTTGAAGGTCGTGACCGACAGCACGGGGCCGAAGATCTCCTCCTGGAAGATGCGCATCTTGTTGTGGCCGCGGAACACGGTCGGCTTCATGTAGTAGCCGCCCGCGAACTCGCCGTCCTTGACGTTGCGCTCACCGCCCGTGAGGCACTGCGCGCCCTCCTGCTTGCCGATATCGACGTAGCTGAGGATCTTCTCCAGCTGCTCCGAGGAGGCCTGGGCGCCGATCATGGTCGCGGGATCGAGGGGCGACCCTTGCGTGATCGCCTCGACGCGCTTGACGGCGCGCTCGATGAAGCGGTCGTAGATCGACTCGTGCACCAGCGCGCGGCTGGGGCAGGTGCAGACCTCGCCCTGGTTGAGGGCGAACATGGTGAAGCCCTCGAGCGCCTTGTCGAGGAAGTCGTCGTCCTCGTTGGCCACGTCCGCGAAGAAGATGTTCGGCGACTTGCCGCCGAGCTCCAGCGTCACCGGGATCAGGTTCTGCGAGGCGTACTGCATGATGAGGCGGCCGGTGGTCGTCTCACCCGTGAAGGCGATCTTGGCGATGCGGGGCGAGGAGGCGAGCGGCTTGCCGGCCTCCAGGCCGAAGCCGTTGACGACGTTGAGCACGCCCGGCGGCAGCAGGTCGCCGATGACCTCCATCAGCACCAGCACCGAGGCGGGGGTCTGCTCGGCGGGCTTGAGGACGATGCAGTTGCCGGCCGCGAGCGCCGGGGCGAGCTTCCAGACCGCCATCAGGATCGGGAAGTTCCACGGGATGATCTGGCCGACGACGCCCAGCGGCTCGTGGAAGTGGTAGGCCACCGTGTCGTGGTCGATCTCGGAGATCGAGCCCTCCTGCGCCCGCACGCAGCCGGCGAAGTAGCGGAAATGGTCGATGGCGAGCGGGATGTCGGCGTGGGTCGTCTCGCGGATCGGCTTGCCGTTGTCCCAGGTCTCGGCGAGGGCGATCAGATCGAGGTTCTCCTCCATCCGGTCGGCCATCTTGTTGAGGATGCGCGCGCGCTCGGCCGGCGCGGTGCGGGCCCAGGCGTCCTTCGCCGCGTGGGCGGCGTCCAGCGCCTTCTCGATGTCCTGCGCGTCGGAGCGGGCGACCTCGCAGATGACCTTGCCGGTGATCGGCGAGGTATTCTCGAAGTAGCGGCCGGCTGCGGGCGCGACCCACTGTCCGCCGATGAAGTTGTCGTAGCGCGCCGAGAAGGGCGACTTGGTCTTGGCGTCGGCCAGGAATTCCGGCTTGTTCATCGGCGTCTCCTCGTTCTGTGCCGTATCGGCGGTCGATCAGGGGAAATTCAGTCGCCCAAAAGCCGGACGACGTTAGGATTGCTTCGACAAGCGCCGCGCGCCCCGTGGCGTTTGGCCCCTGGGCGTTGCGTTGTACCCGCGTTGGCTCGGCTTGGGTTGACCTGGATCAAGCGGCAATGGCCAGGGTCGTCAGACTTTTGGAGAAGACGCGCCGGGTCCCTTCCTGCCCCTTCACTGGCTGTCATCAGGAGCGGACGCTCGACAGGCGGACCAGGACCGTGCAGATCCGTTCCTCTGTCGGGCCTCGTAGGGCCCCGAGTTCGCCCGCGATGCCTGAGGCGTACGCACGAGGCCATCGGCTCCGCGGGTCGCCCTGTCGCAGGCGCGTGGAACAGGGCGGCCCTCAGCTCCGGTTGAACATCTTTGGCACCTTCCCGGGTCGAGCCGCGGCTAAAGGCGTGCGAGTGCCTCCCGAGCCAAGCGCGTCATGTCGCCCACCAGAACAATCGGCTGTTCGAACATCGCGAAGTCGTCGCCATCATCACCACCTCGGCCATGTTCCCCGCAGGGCTGGTCTTCCTGACTTGGCCGATTGCTTGCGCCCGACCGTGCTGCCGAGGTTCGCATGCCGCGTCCCGCCCGGAACGGCGGGCCCACCACGGAAAGGACCCGAGGCGCGCCCGCTCGCGGCGTCCGGGACCATGCCGCTCCCCAAGACCTTACCGGACGCCTCGCCGGGGCGGCGACGGTCCCGGCCCGCGTCATCGGATCGAGGCGTCGGTGACGGGAATCGGGCGAACCCGGTTCCGCCCCTCCCGTTTCGCCTCGTAGAGCGCTTCGTCCGCCCTGTGGATCAAGTCGGAGCCGCTCTCGCCCGGGCCGTACTGTGCGACCCCTACCGACACGGTGATGCGGCCAAGCGGCTCGCGCGAGTCCTTCTTGACCAGTCGGCATGCCTCCACGGAGGTGCGGATTCTGTCGGCCACCGCGGCGCCGACGCGCAGGTCCGCATCGGCCAGAAGGACGGCAAACTCCTCGCCGCCGTATCGGGCCACCGTGTCCCCCGCCTTCACGCCGTCCGCCAGCAGCCTGCCGACGACACGCAACACGTTGTCACCGGTCCGGTGCCCGTGCAGGTCGTTGAAGCGCTTGAAGTGGTCGACGTCGAGCATCAGCAGCGTGAATGGGCCGCCGGCGCCCGCCTCGGCCTCTGCCACGGTCCGCCGTAGCGATCTCTCGAAGGCCCGCCTGTTCGGGATGCCGGTCAGGACGTCGACCTCGGCCTCCCGCCTGGCATCGGCCAGCTCCCGCCTCAGCTTGGCGATCCGGACTGTGGCTGCCGAGAGTTGGTCCTCAAGCAAGCGGTTGCGCTCGCCGGCCCGGCCCGTCTCTAGGGACAGCACCGTCACCGCCTTGAGCAGTTCCTCGACAGAGGCCTGCTGCCGGAGTTGCGTCGCCCAGAGGGCGAGGTGATGCCCGTACCCGCACAACGACCGCTGATTCGATCCGATGTCTTCGAGAAGGCCCTCCGCCGTGTCCGTCAGCGCCTGTGCGCTTGCGTCCACCGTCTCGTCCGACTCGCGCGCATTCGCGCGGCAGAGCTCGTGCAGTTCTTCGAGATGCTCGTCGAGGATGGCCCGCTCGTCGCAGAGCAACGGCAGCAAGCGCCGGCTGATCTCCGGATCGGTCCCGCTGAAATGGATGAAGAGCACCTCGTAGGCACGGGGCGTCGGTACGACGCCCCGTGCCTGCAAGGTCGTCCACGCGGCCTCGGCGCACCATCGGTCCCGCGGGAGATGCACGTTTCCTCCGTCCGCGGAAACCGCCTTCGGGGGCCTGTTCACCGTCGTGTCCTCCCCTGCCGGCCCAGGGGTGGCGGCCCCCCGCCGATTCCAGCCGGGCCGCCCGAGAGGATCATGAGGGCTGCCGGTTCCCGCATCGGGCAAAGCTTCTCCATTGCCAATCCGGGCATCCCGCTTCCCAGCGGCGTCCGAGGCAAGCTCGCTCGTCCTTCGGGCGCCCGCGACCTGCCAAGCGCGCGACGGGTGTGCCGCATCTACGCGGCGATGCCGTCGCCCGGACGGAACCGCTTCGTCGCCGGCGGCAACCGCCACCCTGACGCGGCTCGCTTATCGTACGGTGAAGGATGGGACGGCAGGCAGGAACGCGGTCAGTCATGGGCGAGCGGAAACATGTCATTCGCCGCCTTCAGCCCCGCGCTCCAGACGAAGTGCTCCCGAAACCGCTCATGGAGATCGATTCCTGCCGGTCGCCGGCGGACCCTGGCGCGGATGGATCTGGTCGCTCGTGCTGCACCACCGCTTGCCGTTCACTCAGGAGACGCCTCGGCCATCTGCTTCGCCTTCCGCACCGGCCTGCCTCAGAGCGCCGGAAGGTTCCCAGCATCAGACCCAGAGGTAGGAGGCCAACGTCGTGACGCGAGAACCGACAATGCGGATCGCCTTGCGCAGCTTCTCGCCGCTGACGCCCGTGCGGGCTCCGAACTCCTCGCACGCCTCACCGTCTCACGAATGAAGATGCGTCCGCTCGGGCCGGGTCGTCTTAGTTTCGGATATGGGCGACCCTACCGTGCCCTGCTGGAGCACGCTCCTGGTGTGGAGCTTCGGGTGCAGGGAGAACGTTGCGGCGGCAGGTTCGTGCCGTAACGCCGTCCGCGGATGCACGCGACCCGCGCTCGTTGCGCAAGGGCCGTGAGCCGAGGGCTTGGACCGAGGGTTACTTGGTGATCATCACCGAAACGGGGTCGCTGCCGGGGAAGGTCTCCTCAAGGGCATCGTCGTAGTTTGCCTTCCAGACGGTCGGGGCGGTTGCCCGGCAAGGCACTGTCCGAAGGACGTCGCAGGGCCTCGTCGGACAGAATGCGCAACCGGCGGCGCTCGGCCTGGCGAGTGACGGCGTCGAAGACGAGGGCGGCGAGGCCGGCGCCGATGAGGAGGGCGGGAAGCGGGTTCTCGCGCAGCGCGCCGGTCACACGCTCGGCGGTGAGGCTTACGGCGCCGCCCGGGTCGCGCGTCCCCGTGAGCTCCTCGGCCAAGCTCGGCGGGTTCAGGCGGGACGACAGGTCGGACAGCGTGGTCTCCAGCCTGCCGCGCGTCGCCTCGACCTCATGCTCCAACTCGTCCGCCGACTTGCTCATTCGCCCATGCGCTCCGTGATGATGGCGGCGTCCTGCCTGACCTGCCGCTCGGTCCGGGTCGGCTCCAACCCCGAGAGGGATGCCTTGCTGCGCCCGAACAGTGCCAAGGCAACGGCGATGACCGCGAACACGCCCCCGACGACGAGCGCGGCCAGCGCGTCGGATTGGAGCAGGACCGCCAAGGCTTTCACCAGGGCGAAGATCCACACGAGCAACGCCGTCAGGACAAACACGCCGGCGGCGATGAACAAGCCCAGGGCCAGCATGAGGTGCTGCAGGCTCTCGGCCATCTCGGCGCGCAAAAGCCGGATCTCCGTCGAGACAAGCTCCTGGGTCTCGCGGATGGCGTCGCCGGCAAGCTCCGGGACGGTTCGGGGCCTGGGCTCGCTCATGAACGACGCTCGATATCCGGTACGGGCAGGACATCGACGGGCACCACCGCGTGAGACCGCGGGATCGGCCTGATCGTCGACGCCTTGAAGAAGCGGACCAGCGCAATGCCGGCGACGGCGGCGGCGGCCAGGGCAATGCCCGGTCGGCGCCGGACGGCGGCCTCGACCTCGTCGTAAAGCTCGCCAACCGTTCGTCGGCCGATGTCCTCTGAGAGCTCCTCGACGCCCGTGGCCGCGCTGTCGAAGAACGCCTTGAGGTGTGGGCTCCCCCCGAAGCTCGCGCCGCTCTCGCGGATGGCCGCGGCGACGTCCGAGACGGCGCGGACCGCATCCTGCTTCCGGTTGGCGGCGTAGCCCTGGACCTGCTCGCGGATGGCCCCCGCGAGGCCCACGCCCGGGGAGGGGTTATGCCCCACGGAACCGGGTGAAGGATCCCGGGAACGGTCGGGCATCGTGGCGTATCCTCTCGCGAGCGCATGTTCGGACCGTCAGAAATGGTAGGGCGTTGCGTGAGTTCCGCAATCTCCGCCCGAGCCCATGTGGGCCGAATTGCCCAGCTCCGCGTTGAGGCGTCGAGGGCGCGCCGTTCGCCAATGGGGGTCGATATGGACGAGAAGCGGGTAACCGGCGAGGTCAAGAAGGTGGCAGGTCAGGCCGAAGGTGCCGCGGGCGACCTGACCGGCGACAAGGAGACCAAGGCGGATGGGCAGGCGACGGAGCTGCGGGGCACGGTCGAGAACCTAGTTGGGCAAGCCAAAGATGCGGCGCGCGACATCGCTGGTCAGGCGAGCCAGGCCGCCGGACAGGCGGGCGAGATCGCGCGCGGCGCCTTGCGGACCGGCCGCGAGCGGCTGCCGGGCGCCGACGAGGCCTACCGACGCGGCAGCGCGGCGGTCCGCGGCCACGTCCAGGAGGCCCCGCTGATTGCGCTCGTGGCGGCGCTCGGCGTCGGCTACCTGCTCGGCCTGCTCGTCCACGGACGAGACTGATCCGACGCGGGGGGCCGACGCCGCCTTCCGACGCGGCCGGTCCCCCGTCGCATGGACACCGAACCGCGCGAGGTGGGTTGCCGTTAGGGGGGCGCGAGCATGCACCCCCATGCCGGTGTTTTTCTTCGACGTGTGCGCCCGCGGGCGCCTGGAGGCCGACGACACCGGCCTGGAGCTCGCCAGCGCCGAGGCTGCCTACCTTGAAGCCTGCGCCGCCGTCCCGGGCCTGACGGCCGAGCTCCTGCGCGCCGGGGACCACCCGCGTGGGTACGCTTTCGTCGTGGCCGACGAGGCGGGACGGGTCCTGTTCGAGATCCCGTTCCAAGAGATTCTGGGCAAGCCTTGAGGCGACTAGAACCCGCCGTCCCCGGCAGCATGGCCGATCCGGTACCCCACCCGTACGCCGAGCCGCGCCGAGGCATCCGAGACCACGGGCGTCCCGCATGCGGTCATGACGGCGCGCAGGCAGTCCACGGCCTCCTCGGCCTCAGCCAAGGTCGCAAGACCCTTGCGGCGGAAGACCTTACCGGAGGCGAGCACCGCCATGACGGCGAAGCGCCCGTCCGGCTTGTCGGCGATGCGGCACCTGACCGGCTTGGCCGTGACCTGCCTCCGCCCGTCTCCTCAGGCCGTCAGGCGGCGCGTGTTGTCGGCGACCAGCTCCCGGTAGCGGGCTATGACCTGGTCGTGCGAGCCGCCCGTCATGAGCGTGTTGGCGGCCTCCAATGCGGCCACAACCTTCTCGCCGACCATCGACACCATCTCCGCCTGCGCCTCCGCGCCGCCCCAGGCCAGCCGCACCAACCGCAACTCGATGACCCGCTGCGCCTCAACGGCGAGAAGGAACGCGGCACAGAACGGGTTCAGCATCGAGGGCTCCGACCAGGGTGGTGCCCGACAACGTCGGGCCGCCGCCCGGGCTCCCGGCGACGGCTACGCAGTCGGTCAACGAGGCACGGGTACGCACAGCCTCCAGGCGCGCTATCCGCGGCCCATGAGGGACGCCATACTCGATAGGATGGCGGCGTCCGCGACGGGCATCGCCGCGTTGAACGCCGTCGCCGACGAACTGACCGCGGCGTCGGCTTGCCATGGCCAACAGGTCGCCAAGGTATGCTCGGCTTTTCGCGCCGCCGGCGCGTGCGGGCGCTGGAGATGCAGGGCCAGCTCGCGGCCCTCGGCGACGCCTACGCCGCCCGCTTCCGCGAGGGCTGATACACGTCGTCGCTGCCCCGGCCTCCGCGCCCTGATGAACGGCCACGCTGAAACCAACGGCATCCCGGCCCATTGGTGTGAACGAATTTGACCCATGTTAACGCGAGGCCAGGGCTGTCGGGAAGGCGCCGCCCCGGGACGGGATACCATGCGCCAGTGCCACCAGCGGCATCCGAGCCGTTCCTCGGCCACCCAGGATCCATGCCTGCACGGGGTCGGCCACGGGCTGGAGGAAGCCTACGACGACCTCCTGCGGGAGACCCTGCCCGAGGATTGGAAGCGTTTGGCTGACCTTCTCGCCGAACGTGTCGAGGTCGTTGAGACACGGAAGGAGAGTTGATGCCGGATGCCACCCACACGCCCCGCCTGGCCCTCGTCGTCGACGAGGACGCGGCCGCCCGGGACCGCGCCGAGATGCTCCTCGGCGAGACCGAGCTTGACGTGGTCACCTGCGCGAGCGGCGAGGCCGCCGTCGAGGTGCTCCGGCGCCGCGGCCAGGAGATCGTCCTGCTGTTGACCAAGGCGACGCTGGATGGGGAGTTGGACGGGCACGGGCTGGCGACGGCCGCCGGCAAGCTCCGGCCGGGCATCCGGGTCGTGCTGACCACCGGCACGCCGGAGACGTGCCGTGAACGGCTGCCCGACGAGGCCGTGTGCACCCGCCAACCCTGGCTGCCGCTCGATGTCCTCGTCCAGGCTCATGCCGCCCTGCTCGGGTCGCCGCGCGGCCCGGAGGCCCGATGACAGACGCCCGCCCGGCGCACTGATGCCCGGGGACCGTTCGCCCGCCAATGTCGATACATCCCGCGATGCCCCTCCGGCTGACAGCGTGCGACCGGAGGGCGGGCTGGGAGGGCGTCAAGCCGGGCACGCGGTTCATGCTCGATCTCATCAGGCCGGGCACTCGCGGCAACGCCTGAGGCCGTAGCCGCGGGGACCGAGCATCCAAGAAGCTGGTTCCCGCCGCGGTCGGCGTGCGCAGGCGGGCCGCGGCGAGCGCCACAATCCTACGGAACCGACAAACCCGATATTAGGCACGATGCGGTTAAAGGGCCCGTACGACGCCCGGCGAAAGCGCCTGTAAGGGCTTCGGGCGTTAGCAACCCAGCAAGGACAACGCTTGGGAGTGCCCGCCGATGGCCCTGCCGCGCCCGCTCGCGCGACGCCTCCGCTCCGCCCGCACCGTGATCGCGCTCGGCGTGCTGGCGCCCGTCGGCATGCTCGTCGTCTCCGGGCTGATGCTGCTCGACCTGCGCCGGGACGCCTGGGACAAGGCCGAGCAGACCTCGAAAAACCTGCTCCAGGTCATTGAGCGCGACATCGCCCGCAACGTCGAGATCATCGACCTCTCGCGCAGGCCGTCGTCGAGAACCTTCGCACGCCGGGCCTCGACGCGGTCCGCCCCGAGATGCGCCAGCTCGTGCTGTTCGACCGCGCCGGCACGGCCCGCGACGTGGGTGTCACCCTGGTCATCGACGAGCGGGGCGAGATCGCCGCCGATTCCGGCGCCCTGCCGGCACGCAAGGGCAACTACGCCGACCGGGACTACTTCCGCATCCACCGTGAGCGGGCAGACCTCGGCCTCTACGTCGCCCGGCCCCTCGTCTCGCGCCTGACCGGCGAGCGCATGCTCCCCTTCAGCCGCCGCATCGACAAGCCGGACGGGTCCTTCGGCGGAGTGGCGCTCGGGACCCTCAAGCTCAGCTACTTCTCGCGCCTGTTCGACCAGCTCGGCCTCGAGCGGGACGGCGCCATAAACCTCTACCTGCGCGACGACACGCGCATCATGCGCCACCCTTACGAGGAGGCGGACATCGGCGTGAACATCGCCGGCGCCCCGACCTTCGAGCGGTTCGTGGCTGAGCGGTCCGGCACCTTCGTCGGGACCTCGGTGCGCGACGGGGTCGAGCGGCACTACGCCTTCACCCGGGTCGGCGACCTGCCGCTGGTGCTCAACGTCGCCCTCGCGACCGCCGACATCGAGGCCGGCTGGCGCGCCAAGGCCGCGGTCATCGGCACGCTCGTGCTCGTCCTGTGCGGCCTGACCGTCTTCCTCTCGCTGCTGTTCGGCCGCGAGCTCCGGCGCCGCGCCGCCATGCAAGCCCAGCTCACCCACCTGGCGCGCACGGACGGCCTGACCGGACTGGCCAACCGGCGCCGGTTCGAGGAGGAGTTCGAGCGGGCCCGGAAGGGCGCCGGGCGCACGGCCAGGCCGCTGTCGCTGCTCATCGTCGACGCCGACCACTTTAAGCGCTGGAACGACCGCTACGGCCACGCGGTCGGGGACGAGGTGCTGAGGGGTCTCGCCCGCTGCCTCGGGGCCAGCGTGCACAGGCCCGACGACCTCGTCGCCCGCATCCGCGGCGAGGAATCCGCGGTGCTGCTGCCGGAGACGGACGAGGACGAGGCGAACCGCGTCGCCCAGGCCATCCATCGTGCCGTGGCGACGCTTGCGGTACCAGCGTCCGGCCCAGGCGTCGGCGCCGTCACGGTCAGCGTCGGCCTCGCCGTCGATGCCGCGGGCGGGGGTGCTATGGGCGACCTTTACCGCCGGGCGGACACGGCGCTCTACGAGGCGAAGGCCGGCGGGCGGAACCGGACGCATCGTGCGGCGGCTCCCGTGCTCCGGACAAAGGTGGCCGCCTGAACCTCTCTGGAGGTGCCGGCATCCGGACGCCTCAGGGATGCGAGCCCTCGCTTTCCGGGTCGCACTCGGCGGCGAGGTCCAGCCGCACGGTGCAGAGCCGGGCACCGCCTTCGTCCCGAACGTAGGCCACGAACGCCCTTCGCCCATCCGCGGGCGGCGCCTCCCGCCCGACGTCGGGCAGGGCCGCTATCGCCGCGTCGCGCGCGGCCTGCAGGTCCGGATACTCCTGCCCCTCCTCGTCCTTCAGCCACATCTCACCGTCCAGGAAGTCAAGGAAGTAGCGGGGCATCGCGACGCAAGGGCATGGGGAGCGGGAAGCGTACGAACCTAGAAACCGTTCCGGCGCCGATGGTTGCATGGGTTAAGGCAGGTGGCGCCCGGCGCGCGGCAAACCGATGAAGGTCGCCGGCCTTCCAGTCTTTTGTGCACTTATGAACAGACATCGCGACGGGTGCCGCGGTAGAGCTTGCGACCGAGCCAACCGCACCCGAACCCGCCGCGCTGACCCATGCCCCCCGACAACGACGCTCCCCTCAGCGGCAATCTGCTCCTCGCCTCCCTTCGCCTGCCCGACCAGGCCCTGCTCAAGCCGCACCTGGAGCTGAAGGAGTACCGGCGCGGCGACGTGCTCTTCGACGCAGGCGAGGACGTCGGCCACATCACCTTTCCGCTCGGCCAGTGCGTGGCGGCCCTCCTCATCGGGCTGCAGGACGGACGCGCCGTGGAGACGGCCACAGTCGGGCGCGAGGGCGCTGTCGGCGGCGTGGTGAGCCAGGGCTCCCTGCCGGCCTTCAGCCGGGCCGTGGTGCAGATCCCCGGCTCGGTGCTGCGCATCGAGGCTACAGTGCTGCAGCAGGTCAAGCAGACCTCGCCGGGCCTCCGGAACCTGATCACCCGCTACTCCGACTGCCTGCTTGCCCAGGTTCTGCAGTCGGTGGCCTGCAACGCCAGCCACACCATCGAGGCGCGCTGCGCCAGGTGGCTGCTGGGCCTTCAGGACCGGCTCGGCAGCGACGTCCTGCCGGTCACGCACGAGGTGCTGGCCGAACTCCTGGGCGTGCAACGCTCCTACCTGACGCGCACGCTGCGGACCCTGCAGCAGCAGGGCCTGATCCAGGTCCGTCGCGGGCGCATCATCATCCTGAGCCGTCCCGCTGTGGAGGCCTCCGCCTGCGAGTGCCACGGCGCGGTCAAGCGCCACTTCGAGACCGTGCTGGGCGCCGTCTACAACGCCTCCGGCACGCTGGTGTCCCTGCGACCAGCGCAAACGGGCGACAAGCAGATGTGCCAGGCCGTCTGAGAGGGCGCCGCGCGGATGGAACGGAAAGCGGTTCCCGGGCGTGACCCTGCCATGGGGCGGCCCAGCCAAACGACCAATGAATACGCGCGCCTGCGGGCGCTCGCCGGCTACGACATCCTCGACACGCCGCGCGTGCGGGAGTTCGACGACGTCGCCGAGTTGGCGGCCGAGATCTGCGGCACGCCCATCGCGGTCGTGAACTTCATCGGGGACAGGCGGCAGTTCTTCAAGGCCGAGGTGGGCCTCGGGGTGCGCGAGACCCCGCTGGAGACCTCGTTCTGCCGCCAGGCCATCCTGCAGAGCGACTTCCTCTACGTGCCCGACGCGGCGCGGGACCCGCGCTTCGCCGGCAACCCGCTCGTGACCGGCGAGCCCGGCCTGCGCTTCTACGCGGGCGCCCTGCTCAGGACCGAGGACGGGTACCCGGTCGGCACGGTCTGCGTGCTCGACACCCGGCCGCGCGAACTCACGGAGAGGCAGCAGGACGGCCTGCGGCGCCTCGCCCGCCAGAGCATGGCGCTGCTGGAGGCGCGCCGCAGCGCCCGCGCCGAGCAGGTTCAGAGAGAGCTGCACGAGCGCATCCTGGAGAGCGCGACGGACTACGCCATCATCGCGATGGACCGAGCCGGCCGCGTCACCCGCTGGAGCGCCGGCGCCGAGCGCGTCCTCGGCTGGCGCGAGGAGGAGATGCTGGGCGACCCCGCCCATGTGTTCTTCACGCCCGAGGACCGCGAGGCCGGCCGTCCGGAGGCCGAGATGGAGCTGGCGCTGAAGGACGGTTTCGCGCCCGACGAGCGCTGGCACCTGCGCAAGGGCGGCGAGCAGTTCTGGGCCAACGGCGAGCTCATGCCGCTGAAGGGCGCGGACGGCACGGTCCAGGGTTTCGTCAAGATCCTGCGCGACCGCACCCGGCAGCGCGCGGAAGCCGCGGAGCGCAACGCGAGCGAGCTGCGCTTTCGCTCCCTCGTCGAGGTCAGCCCGCAGGTGGTCTGGTTCGGCGATGCCGCCGGCGAGATCACCTACTGCAACCCGACCTGGTACGCGTATACCGGGCTCACCCCGGGCGACACGGGCGGCGACGGCTGGGCCGGTGCGATCCATCCCGACCACCGCGAGCGGGTGCTCGGCGTCTGGAGGCACGCGGTCGCGACTGAGGGCCACTACGAGGTCGAGATCCCGTTCCGCCGGGCCTCGGACGGGCAGTACCGCTGGTTCCTGGCGCGCGGCAAACCCGTGCGCGGCCAGGACGGCCCGGTCGAGAGCTGGATCGGCATCGCCATCGACATCCACGACCGGCGCCAGGCCGAGGACGATCTGCGCCAGGCCCGCGAGCAGCTGCGGCTCGCCGTCGAGGCGACCGGGACCGGCGTGTTCGACTACGACCTCGTCTCGGACGAGCTGAAGTGGGATGCCCGCATCCTCGCCCTCTACGGGCTGCCGCCGGACGCCCCCGTCGACCTGTCCGTGCACCTGGCCCGCGTGCACCCGGACGACCGTGCCAGAGCGGACGAGGCCGTGCGCGCCGCGGTCGACCCGGCCGGCGACGGCGTCTACGACGTCACGTACCGCACGATGGCCCCGGAAGACGGGACCGAGCGCTGGGTGTCCGCCAAGGGGCAGACCCTGTTCGAGGACGGGCGGCCGGTGCGCCTCATCGGCTTCGCGAGCGACGTCACCGGGAGCCGCCGCGCCGAGCAGGCGCTGCGCGAGACCGAGGAGCGCTACCGGCTGGTCTCACGCGCCACCAACGACGCGATCTGGGATTGGACATTCGCCACCAACCACGTGCTCTGGAACGAGGCGCTCCAGACTGCCCACGGCCACCGGCCCGAGGCCGCGGAGCCCACCGGCGACTGGTGGATCGGCCACATCCACCCGGACGACCGCGCCCGCATCGACGCCTCCATCCACGCCGTCATCGACGGCACCGGCACGGTCTGGACCGACGAGTACCGCTTCCTGCGCGCCGACGGCTCCTACGCTGACATCCTCGACCGCGGCTACGTCATACGGGACGAGCATGGTCGTGCGACGCGCATGATTGGCGCCATGCTCGACATCAGCGAGCGCAAGCGCGCGGAGGAGCACCAGCGCCTGCTCACCGGCGAGCTTCAGCATCGGGTCAAGAACACGCTCGCTCTTGTGCAGGCCATCGCCAGCCAGACCCTGCGCGGGGCGAGCGACGTCGCCGAGATGCGGGAGGCGTTCGCCGCGCGCCTGATCTCGCTCGGCCGCGCCCATGACATTCTGACCCAGGCAAGCTGGACGGAGGCGCCCATCGGAGAGGTGGCCGAGGGCGCGCTCTGCGTGCACCGCCAGGCCGATGCCTCTCGCATCCGGATCAGCGGGCCCAACGTACTCCTGTCCGCCAAGGCCGCGCTCTCGCTGGCGCTGGCGCTGCACGAGCTCGCCACGAATGCCGCCAAGTACGGGTCGCTCTCGAACGAGGGCGGCGTGGTCGACCTGCGCTGGCACGTGGTGCACGCGGCCGGGGCGCCCCGCTTCTGCCTGACCTGGTCCGAGCAGGGCGGGCCGCCGATTCTGAGCCCGCCCGCCCGCCGCGGCTTCGGCTCGCGCCTGATCGAGCGCAGCTTCGCGGCCGAGGTCGGCGGCGAGGTCCGGCTCACCTACGCGCCGACGGGCCTCGTCTGTCGCCTGGAGGCGCCGCTCGCCTCCATGCAGGAGCGGCGGGGCGAGGCCGCGGCCTAGACGCTGCATCCCGGGCGCGGGCGTTGCCGCCCGCACGCTCCGGCTCCTGCCCCTCGACGGCATCGACAGCACAATCGCCAAGCATAGCTGCGGGAAGCGCTCGTGACCTGTTCCGGCCCCGACGACGCGAAGAAGACGACGGACGGCGCTGCCTTTTTGGATGGCGATGAAGCCATCGGGACCGAGCTTCCGGCCAAGGCTCACGGACGCTCGACCAGATCGCCGACGCCTTGGGCGTCGCCACGACCCTGCTGAAGCAAGGCAATGGCGCGGGGGTGTCGTCGGAGGGGAGCACGGCCAGCTTGGCCGAAGCGTCGGCGTTGCTGCAGGCCTTCATCCGCGTCGAGGACTCGGAGGTGCGCCGGAGCCTCCTTGCCCAAGCGCGCGACGCGGCGCCACGGGAGTAAAGCTCGGGGCCGCGGCCCCAACAATCCCGCAATCGCGTGCGAGGCTGCGCCGGACCGGTCGCGAGCGCACGTGACCCACATCCCGGCGCGCAAGCCGCCTTTCCCCGCCGTTCGCCGAACCAGAGCACGATGACCCGCTACCTCGTCACGCGCGCCAACCTGCTGGTCTTCGGCGTACTCGTCGTCATCCTGGCGCTGGTCGGCGCGGTCACCTGGGAGCGGCTGAACGCGTCGCGGGCCGCCCGCGAGTGGTCGCAGCACAGCTACCGCGTGCTCGGAACCACGAAGGACCTCGCTATCGCGTTGCGCGACGCCGAGCGCGGCCAGCGCGGCTACCTGCTCACCGGCCGCGACGAGTACCTCGCGCCCTACAACACGGCGCGCGACCGCATCGGGCTGCTCCAGGGCGAGCTCCAGAAGCTGACCGCCGACAACGGCGCCCAGCAGGAGCGCCTGCAGGCGCTGGCGCCGCTCCTTCAGCACAAGCTGGAGGAGCTCGCCCAGACCGTGCAGGCGCGTCGCGACAGCGGCCTTGAGACGGCCCTGCGCATCGTCAACACCGATACCGGCCGCAACGACATGCGCGAGGCGGAGAACGTTCTCGCCGCCATGCTCGCCGACGAGCAGCGGCTGCTCGACGCGCGCCTCGCCCAGAACGACGCCCGCGCCCGGTGGGTGCGCTGGCTCGTCATCGCCGGCTCGGCGCTGGCGGTCCTCACCCTGCTTTGGGCGGCACGCCTCCTGAACCAGGCTTGGTCGCGCTCCTACCGGACCGAGGCCGAGCAGCGCGACCTGGCGCTGCGCCTGCGCACCACGCTGGACAGCCTCAGCCAGGGCGTCGCGGTGTTCGGGCCCGACCGCAAGCTCGCGAGCTGGAACGAGTGCTTCCAGGTCCTGCTCGACCTGCCGAAGGCGATGCTGCGTCCGAGCACCACCTACGCCGCCTTCGTCGAGCACACGGGTGAGCCGGGCCGCCCGGCGCTGGAGACCGAGGACCAGATCCGGCACGGCAGCCGCAACCCGCGCGAGGCGGTCACCTACGAGCGCGAGCGGGCCGACGGGCCCCACCTGGAGATCCGCCGCACCCCGATGCCGGACGGCGGCTTCGTGCTGACCATCTCCGACATGACCAAGCGCGCCCAGGCCGAGGGCGTGCTCCGGGAAGCCCAGAAGATGCAGGCCATCGGTCAGCTGACCGGCGGCATCGCGCACGACTTCAACAACCTGCTGCAGGTCATCCTCGGGAACCTGGAGTTCGTCCGGGCCAAGCTCGACGGCGACGCCAAGCTGCAGCAGCGGGTCGAGCGCGCGGCCTGGGCGGCCCAGCGCGGGGCGACGCTCACCGGCCAGCTCCTCGCGTTCGCGCGCAAGCAGCCGCTGGCGCCCGCCGCCATCGATCTCGCCGCGACCATGCCCGACCTCATCCCGCTGCTGCGGCGCACGCTCGGCGAGCCCATCGAGGTGCGCTACGTCGAGACCGCCGGCTTGTGGCCGGCCATGGCCGACCCGGCGCAGTTGGAGAGCGCGGTCCTGAACCTGGCGCTCAACGCGCGCGACGCGATGCCGGGCGGCGGACGCCTCACCATCGAGCTCGGCAACAAGGTGCTCGACGAGGAGTACGCGCGGCACCATGCCGAGGTGGTGCCCGGCGACTACGCCATGGTGGCGGTCTCGGACACCGGACACGGCATGACGCCGGAGGTGGTCGCGCGCGTGTTCGAGCCGTTCTTCACGACGAAGCCCGACGGCAAGGGCACGGGGCTCGGCCTCGCCATGGTGTTCGGCTTCGTGAAGCAGTCGGGAGGGCACGTGAAGATCTACTCGGAACCCGGCGAGGGCACCACGGTGAAGCTCTACCTGCCGCGCGCGGTCGGGGCGGCCACACCGTCGCAACGGACAGGCGCGCCCATCGAGCTCCCGCGTGGCACAGGCACGGTGCTGGTTGTGGAGGACGAGGCGGCGGTGCGCGAGATCGCCTGCGCCATCCTCGTCGACCTCGGCTACCGGGTGCTGGAGGCGGCCGACGGCGAGGAGGCGCTGCGCGTCTTCGGGCAGAACACGACCGCCATCGACCTGCTGCTCACCGACGTGGTGCTGCCGGGCAAGGTGCGCGGCCGGGAGCTCTCGGAGCGCGTCCGGTCCGTCCGGCCGGAGGTGCGGGTGCTCTTCATGTCGGGCTATACCGAGAACTCCATCGTGCACCACGGTCGCCTCGACGACGGCGTGCAGCTCATCGGCAAGCCGTTCAAGCGCGAGCAACTCGCCCGCAAGGTCGCCGAGGTGCTCGGAAATCCCACCGAGACGAGGGAGCTCGGCAAGGTGGTGGAGATCAGGCCCAGGAGCAACGCCTGAACCGCCGGGCCCGCCCTCGGCCGCGCGCACGAAGCTTGCGCTGACCTTTGACACAGGTGTGCGCGGGTGTCGGGCCGGGTCGAGACGCCGGCTCGAAGGGAGCGCATTCGACGAGAGGATGCGGTGCCGCGCTACTTCTTCGACGTCTTCGATGGGGGCGGATCGCGCGACGACGAGGGCACGGAGCTTGCCGACGCGGAGCACTCCAGGCGCAAGGCCGTCCGGCTCGCGGGCAGGATCAGCGGCGGCGACGCGCGACATCGCATGCGGGCGCGATTGTTACCTGGAGGTGGGGGGACGACCGCGGCTCGTTGACGGCGCTCCTCGATTTCGTCGTGACCGCGCATGCGGGCGCGACCTAGGACAAGTGGTCCGGGGTTGACGATGCGGACCGGCGGACCGAAGGCTCCCCTCAGGCGCCGGTCGCCGGCAAGGGCATGCGGACGGAGACCCGTAGCCCGTCCTGGGCGAAATCGACTGCGACCTCGGCCCCCGTCTGCGTGGCCAGGACCTTGTTGAGGAGCCGATGGCCGAAACCTTCGCGCGTCGGATGCCCGACCGGCGGCCCGTCGTGCTCCGCCCAGTCCCAGCGCAGGCTGCGCCCGGGCGGTCCCTCCTCGATCCACCACGTCACCTGGAGGCGCCCGTTCGGGTCTGCCAAGGACCCGTGCCGCAGGCAATTGGTGGTCAACTCATGCAGGGCCATGCCGACCGGCACCGCGATCTCGGACGGCAGCACGACCCTGGGTCCTTCCAGCGTGAGGCGGCCGCGCTCGCCGTAGGGGTCGAGCTCGGCCCGCAGCAGCCCGTCGAACGAGGCGGCCTGGGCGATGTCCTCGGTGATCAGCGCGTGCGTGCGGGCCAGCGAAGCGATGCGGCCCGACAGGGCGCGGGTGAACTCCGGGATGGTGAGGGACGAGCGCACTGTCGCGTTCAGCACCGCCTGGACGGTGGCGAGGGTGTTCTTCACCCGGTGGTGCAGCTCGCGCACCATCAGCGCCTGGCGGTCCTCGTAGGCCCGCCGCTCGGTGATGTCGCGCTGTGCCGAGACCCACCGCACGATGCGGCCCTCGGCGTCGCGCAAGGGCGTGATCAGCCATTCGACCACGTATGCCGAGCCGTCCTTGCGGTAGTTCACCGCCTCGCCCTGGAAGGGCTCGCCGACCGCGAGCGCGGCGCGCATGCGGTCGAGCACGGCGCGCTCGGTCCCGGGGCCCTGAAGCAGGCGCGGCGACCTGCCGAGAACCTCCCGGGGCGCGTAGCCGGTCATGCGGGTGAAGGCGGGATTGGCGTACTCGATGCGCGGGCCCGGCTCGTTGAGCTCGGCCGAGGTGATCAGGACCGCCTCGCCCGTCGCCTCGACCGCGGCGAACAGGACATCCAGGTCGGGCCGAACCGGCTCGGTCTCGTCGGGTTGCTGCACGTCCGTTTCCCCCGGCGGCGGCAGGAGGTTGCCGCACGCCCATCTCGGCCCAACCAGGGGCCACGCGGACAATCGGCGGGCCAGGGGATGGTTGCCGTTGGCTGGCACCTCTCCACAGGGCCGAGCGTCGCAGGGGAACGGCTGGCCTGACCTCCCGTTATCGAGCGCTCGCCCCCGCTGGGGCCCAGAATACGGAGGAACGGATGAGCATCTTCGGGTCGATCATGTCGAAGATCTTCGGCGGCAGCGCCAGCGCCCAGGCGGCAGCCCCGCACGCCTCGGAGACGCCGAGCGTGTCGGCCGCGGCGCAGGGCCAGAATGGCCCGACCGGCTCGGCCAGCAGCGCCGCGGCGCCTTCGATGAGCGGGGCGCCATCCCCAGTCGCGGCCGGCCCGGCCGGCGCCGGTCAGGCGAATGTCGACGTCGGGCAAGTGCTCGCCGACCTTGCCTCGAAGAAGGGCCAGAACCTCGACTACAAGCGCTCCATCGTCGACCTGATGAAGCTGCTCGACCTCGACAGCAGCCTGCAGGCCCGCAAGCGACTCGCCGACGAGCTGCACTACACGGGCGACAAGGAGGACTCGGCCACCATGAACGTCTGGCTGCACAAGCAGGTCGTGCAGAAGCTCGCCGAGAACGGCGGCAACGTTCCGGACGACCTCAAGCATGCCTGACGGCTGATCCCGCCGCCCGGGCCCGCCGCGCCCCGCCGTGGATACGGCCGCGCCGGGCCATAGGCGCGGGGACCCTCGGACGCCAGGCGGGGGTTGACCTGCCGGTGACGGCGCGCGCTGGCGCCGTCACCCGAACCCGGGACCCCACGCACGCGCAGGACAACCAGCCCATGCACCATCGCTTCGTCGTCACCCTCACCATCGCTTTCGCGGCCGTGGGCCTGGACGCGAGAGCCGGCTCCCCATCCAAGCCCGACCGGGAAGCCCTGAAGGCGCGCTGCAGTGGCGACTACGCGACCTACTGCGGCGACCTCCCGCCGGACGGGCCGGAGGTCCAAGCCTGCTTCCGGAAGAACATGGCCGACCTCTCGCCGGCCTGCCGCACGGAGATCGGACGCCACGAGCGGGGCGGCAGGAAGGGCTGAAATGAACGTGGAGTGGGATAGCGGCGACGCCCGCATCGGCGCGGATGTCCCTGTGCTCGACGCGCTGACGCGTGAGCGCCTCGGGCGGCAGATGCAGGAGATGTACGAACCCGTGGTCGACGAGCCGCTTGACCCACGCCTCGCCGAGCTGCTCCACGCCCCGGATCTGGCACGCGACGCGGCCGGCTGAGCCTACCGTGCCGCTCGCCGGTCAACGGTGCGGGACGGCCGCGAGGAGCCTGCCCAAGCACCGCGACCGCTCCGGGCCCAGCAATGTTAATCCCCGGAACTTCGACCTCCGCCGGACGATTCTGACCGATAGCCGCATCAAGCGCCGGGCTGTCCGGGAGGATGACCATGACCGCGACCGTCACGCCGGGCACGCCCGACACGCCGCGCAACCGCGGGGACCACGACGCCCCGCACACCAGCTCCGTCACGCCGACGGAGGACATGCGCTCCGTCATGCTCAACAAGATCTCCTGGGGCGCCGTGCTCGCGGGCGTGGTCGTCGCCCTCGTTGTGCAGTTGCTCCTCAACCTGCTGGGATTGGGCATCGGCGCTGCCTCGCTGACGGCGGCGGGCGGCGACAATCCCTCCGCCCAGACCTTCTCCATCGGTGCGGGCTTGTGGTGGACGCTGTCCGGCGTCGTCGCCTCCTTCGCCGGCGCCTACGCGGCGGGCCGCCTCTCAGGGAAGCCGAAGGAGAACACCGCGGCTTGGCACGGCCTGACGGCTTGGGCCTTCACCACGCTGGTCATCTTCTACCTGCTGTCCTCGACGGTCGGAGGCGTGCTCGGCGGCGCCTTCAACTCGCTCAGCAGCGTGGCCGGCGGCCTGGCGAACACGGCCGGCGGTGCGGTGCAGACGGCCGCGCAGACGGCTGCGCCCTCGCTGTCGAAGGTGAGCGACCCGTTCTCCTCCATTGAGCAGTCGGTCCGCGGCGCTTCCGCCGGACAGGACCCGGCAGCGGCGAAGGATGCGGCCGTGTCCGCGATGCGCGCCGCCCTCACCGGCAACCCCGCCCAGGCCGACGCGGCGCGCAACCGCGCGGCGGAGGCTCTAGCCAAGGCGCAGAATATCCCGGTGGATCAGGCCAAGGGACAGGTGCAGCAGTACGAGCAGCAGTACCGCCAAGCGACCGACAGCGCCAAGGAGCAGGCCAAGCAGGCCGCCGAGCTGACGCGCAAGGCCGTCTCCCGCGGCGCCCTGTTCGGCTTCTTCGCGCTGGTGCTCGGCGCGGTCGCCTCGTGGTTCGGCGGCCGAATGGGCGCCGTCCACCCGACCGTCACGGGCCTGAACCTCGGTCCGATGCCGCGGCGGCCGTAAGCGGCGCCTGCCAGTCCGACACCGGCGGCCGGCGCCCCCGAGGTTCGGGTGCCGGCCCTCGCATCGAGCGATGAAGGCGGTTTCCACTGCCTCGTGACAGAAGGAATGACATGAGCGACGGCTATCCCTCCATGACGGCGCTGCTGGGCCTGTTGGCGCTGGCTGGCTACCAGAACAGGGACAAACTCGCGGAGCTGCTCGGTGGTGCCGGCCAGGGTGCGCCTGCACCGTCCGGCCACGGCGCCGCGCCCGGCGGCCAAGGCGGCCTGGGCGGAGCCCTGGGCGGAGGTCTCGGCGGCCTTCTCGGCGGCCTTCTGGGCAACCAGCGCAGTGCGGGGCCCGGCGGCTTCCTGAACAGCGGCCTGGGCGAGATGCTGGAGCGCTTCCACCAGGCCGGCCACGGGCCGGCCGCGCAGTCCTGGGTGAACCATGGACCCAACCAGGAGATCGCGCCGCACCAATTGGAGCAGGCCATCGGGCCCGACGTGCTTGCGACCCTGACGCAGCGCACCGGCCTATCCCGGGACGAGTTGCTGTCACGCCTCTCCCGTGACCTCCCGCAGGCCATCGACCGCTACACGCCGGACGGCCGGGTTCCGGCCTAGCCACATTGCGCATCCGACGCGGCCGGGGGTGGCGTGACGCCGAGCGCCGACCGCGTCGGAACCGATGCAGGTTGCGGGCGGTCACCTCAAGGCAGTTCCCCTCCGGCACGGATGAGCGAATGGCCGAGCCTTGGACGGTAGACCTCGACGAGCTTCTCGACTGCCTGATCGTGGGCGGTGGTCCGGCTGGCCTGACAGCCGCGCTCTACCTGGCTCGCTTCGAGCGCCGCTTCCTCGTGGTCGACGCGGGGGATTCCCGCGCTTCCTGGATACCGATCAGCCACAATATCCCGGTCTTAGCCGACGGCATCCCCGGACGGGAGATCCTCGCCCGCCAGCGTGACCACCTCGCGCGGCACGAGGTGCGCGTCGTCAGTGGAACCGTCACGGCGTTGCGCAAGGACGAGGGAGGCTTCCCGGCCCGCATCGAAGCTGCGCAGGAGCTGTGCGCGAGGTGCGGGCGCGCCGGGTGCTCCTCGCGACGGGAGCGGACGACGTGGAGCCGGCCCTTCCCGAGTTGCCCGACGCCGTTCGTCGGGGCCTCGTGCGCTACTGCCCGATCTGTGACGGCTACGAGGCGCGGGGCAAGCGCATCGCGGTGATCGGCCATGGCGACAGGGGCCTGGGCGAGGCGGTCTTCGTGGCCCACCCTACTCCCGCGACATGACCCTGCTGACGCTGGGCCAGGGCATGGACCTCGACGCGGGCGAGCGCGAACGGGTGAACGAGCACGGCATCAAGGTCGTCCACGAGCCCGTCGTCGGGATCGGCATCGAGGACGGCAGGCTCGCGCGGCTGCGCACGGAAGGTGGGGAGGAGCACCGCTTCGAGGTGCTCTACTCGGCGCTCGGGCTGAAGCTGCGGGCCGAGCTCGCGCTGGGTCTCGGGGCCGAGCATGACGGCACGGGCGCGCTCGTCGTCGACGAACACAACCGAACGACGGTGCCGGGCCTCTACGCCTCCGGCGGCGTGGTACGCGGCCTCGACCAAGTCGTGGTCGCGATGGGCCACGGGGCGATTGCCGCCACCGACATCCATAACCGCTGCGAGCTGCCCACCGAGGAGGAGGTCGACGGGGCCGAGCGCAAGGCCGGCGCCGCCTGACCCCGGGTTCGAAACCCTCAGAAGAGCGCGACCAACGCGACGCCCGCCACCATGAGTACGCCGCCGAGCACCCGCCACATGCTGGCCTGGTGCACCTCGAACCCGACCCAGCCGTAATGGTCGAGGACGATGGAGGCGAGAACGCCCACCGTCACCAGGGTACCGAGGAACGGAGCGGCGCCGAGCTTCGGGGCGATGAAGAGCTGGGACAAGGTCAGCACGGTGCCGAGTACCCCGCCGCACCAGGCCCACCAGGGGATATGCGTTGCCTGTTCGTAGCTCGGCACGCTCAGCCGCCCCGAAACCAAGCCCGTGACCAGCAAAGCCGTTCCGCTCACGATGACCACGACGAGGCCGGCAAAGAAGGGCTGAGCCGAAGCCTTGGCCAGGGTCGAGTTCGGGCCGGGCTGGATAGCGTTTGCGAGCCCGGCAAGCATGGCGAGGCCGTAGAGGTACCACATGCGGGAGCCTTGGAAGGGGAAAGGCTCCCCAACGTGGGGCGCGGCGGCGGCCTGTCTTCCGGATCAGGATGCCGCAGTCGCTCGCGCAAACCCTTCCTCCTGGCGGAGGTTGTCCAAGACGCTCCCTGGGCGGGAAAGGGGCAGTGTCCCGTAGAAGGCGGAGGCGCCATGGCGGCCGAACACGATCAGGATTGCCCGTACATGCGCCGGCTGCACGAGATGCTCGCCGACCGCTCATTGTCGGTCATCCCGGCCTTGGCGGACGTGTTGCTGGACCGGCTCAACGCCTTCGAGGCAGAGGCCAAGGCGGCCGGCGCTTCGGCCGCGACCCTCAGTGCCATCTCGAACGCGCGCTTCACGGCAGGGGTGGCGACCCTGCGCCCCTGGTTCCCCATGCCCCGGGGCCACTGACAAGCCGAGGAATCGTGAGTTCATCCGCTTCGACGTTGAGGTTCCTCGTCGCCGAGAGCGAGACGCCTGAGGCGCGCGAGAAGCGCCGGACCAGCGTCGGCCGCTCCTCGGGCGAGACCTACCTCGACATTCTGCGCAGGCTCGCGCCGGGCGCCGCCTGCGACCGCATCCAGCCGGCCGACGCCGATGCCTCGCTTCCGCTCGGGGCTAGCCTCGACGGCTAAGATGCGGTGTTCCTGACGGGCTCGCCGCTGCACCTCTACGAGGAAACGCCGGAAACCCGGCGCACGGTCGCCTTCATGCGGGCCGTGTTCGCCTCGGGCACGCCGTCCTTCGGCTCGTGCGCCGGCCTGCAGGTCGCGACCGTCGCGGCCGGCGGCAGCGTGCGCCCGAACGCGCGCAGTCCGGAGGCAGGGTTCGCGCGGCGGATCGCGCCGACCAAGGCAGGACGCGCGCACCCGCTCCTGTCTGGACGGCCCGCGGCTTACGATGCGCCCGCCATCCATACCGACGAGGTCGAGGCGCTACCATCAGGGGCGACGCTGCTCGCCGGCAACCGCGTTACCGCGGTGCAGGCCGCCGAGATCCGCTTCGATGGCGGCGTGTTCTGGGGCGTGCAGTACCATCCCGAGATCGGCCTCGACGAAGTGGCCGGCGCCCTGCGGCGCCAATCCGACACTCTGGTCAAGGCGGATCTGGCGAGGAGCCAGGACGACGTCGAGGCATACGCGCAGCAAATCGATGCCCTGCACGCTGAGCCCGGACGTCGCGACCTCGCCTGGCGCCTCGGCCTGGACGAACAGGTCACCGACGAGCGGCTCAGGCTCTCCGAGATGCGCAACTTCATCGAGGCGCTCACCCGGCTTGGCCGGGAGGGGCCGCTGGCTGTGGATAGGTAGGACACCTCCTGGGACGCGCGGAACGCGGCTTGAGCGGCTCCGTTGCCTGAGACCGCGGCGCCTCCTGCCGGTTCCGCGGGCATCCGTGCGACGTGCGTGCCGAGTTCCGATGCAACTGCCACGAGACGACACCAATCATCCAAAGGCTCAGGCCCTCCGAGCCTTCATCCGCGACGCCGGCTTCCCGTGCGTCGGCGCCAAGTCCGCCCTGTCGAAGGGGCAGATGCGGATCCTGGTCGCCCGCGACATCACCTCAGCCTGGGACGACATGCGCATCTACCCGGCGATGATGGCCTTCGCGGCGCGCTACCGTGCGAAGCCCGACCTCTTCCAGAGCTTCGCCGTCGTGTTCGAAGGGCCCGGCGACCTCGATGAGGAGGGCTTTGAGCGGCACCTGTGGGACCGGGTGCAGTCCCTGGCCGATAAGGACGCCTGGCTCGGCCATCCCTGGGACGGGCGCGTCGCCCAGGACCCGGACAGCCCGCACTTCTCGTTGAGCTTCGCCGGCGAGGCGTTCTTCGTGGTCGGCCTACACCCGAACGCTAGCCGGCCGGCACGGCGGTTCTCGTCGCCCGCCTTGGTGTTCAACCTGCACGCTCAGTTCGAGCAGCTGCGCGAGGCGGGCCGCTACGAGAAGCTGCGCTCCTCCATCCTGCAGCGGGACGAGGCGCTGGCCGGCTCGATCAACCCGATGCTTTCGCGGCACGGCGAGGTCTCCGAGGCGCGCCAGTACAGCGGCCGGGCGGTGGGCGAGGAGTGGCGTTGCCCCTTCCGCCCCCGTACGACGGGGGCCGAGGCCTCCGGCACGCCCTGAAGGCAGTCGCGGCGGGGACACACGGCGCTCGCGGACGTTGTCCGGGGCGGCCTTACCGGTCGCAGCCCCGAGGAGCGTTGCGTATGGAACAAGGTGTGGCGACGGCGGTCCTCTGCATCGTCGCCGGCGGCGTCGCGGCCCAGGTCCTCGCCGCCCGGCTCCGCATCCCGGCCATCGTCCTCCTGCTCGGGCTTGGCTTCCTCGTCGGCCCGGTGCTCGGCTTCCTCCATCCCTCCCAGGCGTTCGGGCCGAACCTGCGCCCGTTGATCGGCTTGGCAGTGGCCATCGTGGTGTTTGAGGGCGGCTTGGCGCTCGACTTCCGCGAACTGCGGGCGGCCGGCGAGGGCGTGCTCCGGCTTACCGCCATCGCGCTGCCCATCAACTTCGTGCTGGGCACGCTCGCCGCCCACCTCATTGGCGGCATGCTATGGGGGCCGGCCGCCGTGTTCGGGGCCATCCTGGTCGTGACTGGCCCCACGGTGATCCTGCCGCTGCTGCGCCATGCCCGGCTGGAACGCCGCTCGGCCTCGTTCCTGAAGTGGGAGGCCATCGTCAACGACCCCGTCGGGGCCATCCTCACCGCCATCGTCATCGAGATCCTGGTCGGTCTGCCGCACCGCTCAGGCGAGGAGGCGGTCACCGACCTGGCGCTGCATCTTGCCGAAGGGGCGGCCGCGGCGACCGTGCTCGGGGTCGGTTCGGCCTTCCTCGTGGCCTGGGCGTTCCGGCGCGACCTCGTGCCGGAGACCCTGAAGACGCCGCTGCTGCTGGCGCTGGCGCTCGTCGCCTATGCGGTGCCGAACCTCCTGATGCACGAGGCCGGGCTGATCGGCGCGACCGTGTTCGGCATTGCGCTCGCCAACCTCCACGTGCCCGGCATCGCGGAGCTGCGCCGGTTCAAGGAGGCGCTCGTCGTCCTCCTGGTCTCCTGCCTCTTCGTCGTCCTGACCGCCGACCTCGACCTCGCGGTCCTCGGCAAGGTCTCACTCCCGGTCCTGGCCTTGACGGCCGCGACGCTGTTCGTGGTGCGGCCGGCAGCGATCTGGCTCGCGACCTGGCGCAGCGATCTGACCTGGCGCGAGCGCCTGTTCGTGGGATGGATCGGACCGCGCGGCATCGTAGCGGCCGCGGTCGCCGGCCTGGCCGGCCCGAGGCTCAGCGAGGCGGGCTATGCGGGTGGCGACCTGATCCAGCCGACCGTGTTCGCCGTCATCGTCGCGACGGTGCTCACACACGGCTTCTCGCTTGGGCCACTCGCTCGACGGCTCGGCCTCTCGGTGGCGGCGGACGCGGAGCGGCTCGCCATCGTGGGCGCCTCACCTTGGTCGAGCGAGCTGGCCCTGACACTGCATCGCGCCGGCGTGCCGGTGGTGCTAGTCGACACCTATCCCGGTGCGCTGCGGACGGCCCAGGCTGCAGGCGTGCCGACCCTTCAGGCCGAGCTCCTGTCGCGCGAGGCGGAGGAGGGCTTGGCCGACCAACCGCCTGACCGCCTGCTCGCGGCGACGAGGGACGAGCTCTATAATGCCCTCGTATGCACCCGTCTGGCCCCGGAGCTCGGGCGCGAGCGGGTCTACCAACTCGCACCCTCAAAGGACCACCTTCTGCATGCCGAGACGGGTGTGAGCCGGGACTCGCGCGGCAAGGTGCTGGGTGACGGCGGGTTCGACTTCGAGACCCTATCCGGGCGGCACTCAGCCGGGTGGCGTTTCGCAATCGCTCCAGCCGGCGCGGCGGCTGGGGACGTGCCTTGCCTGCTGGTCATCCGCCGCGACGGCACCCTCGATTTCCCCTCGCTCGACCACGAACTGGGCAAGGCGACGGAGGGAGACCGGCTCTTGCTTCTCTGTCGCCCGGCCGAGATGCGATCCGAACCTGGCCTCGTCCCGACGCCGAACGGTGCAGTTATGCATACAAACTCCGGCGAGGGGTGAGCCTGAAACGGGCGGTGGCGCGCCGGTTCGGGATCGCAGGGTCTGGCCTGGAACGTCGGCACCTATTGGAACAGGTGCGCGAACTCGCGGTGCCGGCGCTTCAGATGCAATTCGATCAGCTCGAACAAGCCGCCGCGGTTGCGGGCTTGGCGCTCCGGCGATGCCAGCTCGCGGAGCAGGGCGTCCATCGCGGCCCGACGCGCCCGGTAGCCCTTAAACTCGTCGAGGTACTCGTCCACGACTCGCTCGGCCTTGATGATGGTGCCGGGCTTGTAGGTAGCCGCGAGTGCGAGGATCGAGCGCACGGTATCGTCGAGCGTATCCATGCCGTAGTAGCAGCGCGTGACCCTCGACGGTTCCGGGCTGTACACTCCAGGCCAGGCATCCGGCGGCGTTACGAATGTCCTATCGGCCCCGCACAGCGCCAAGCGTCGCCCCATCCTTCGGACAGCCACGACGCTCGCCGAGCCAGGAGCCTAGGCCGCTTCCGGGATGGCATAATGCCGACAGTGCTGGAGGTAACCGACCTCATGGCGGCCGGCGAGCTCGACCACGCTAGACCAGAGCCAGGTCGGCGCCTGCTCGCCGACCGCCGTGCCGCGCATACCCCCCGCCCGCCAGTTCGAACGCGCAGCCTCGTCCATTTGGCGGCCGTGGGCCTTGCCGACGACGTAGGCGAGGTAGTGCGCCGCCCGCACCGCCTCCTCGCGGGTGAACTGGTCGACGTCGAGCTTCAGGTCCTGCGGGGCGAGTTCCCGCATCACCACCGGCTTGTCGAGGAGGCGCACCGGCAGCATGCGCTCGCCCAGGTTCGGCGACAGCGCCCGGGCACCGGCCACCACCCGCTTGGCCGCGTCCGATGGCATCTCCGCGCTGGGGGCCGCCGGCGCCGCCGGCTCGACCGCCTCCTTCAGGTCGACGAGCGCCAGGCGACGCTTGCCATCTTCCTCGATGCGCACGAGCGCGGCGTAGCGCAGGAAGCCGAGCGAGGAGCAGCCCTTCATCCAGTAGGCCGCGTCGATGAGGCGGACGTCGGCTTCCTCGCCACACCCGTCCGGCGCCGACAACAGGCCGCACACCTCGTCACGACGGAACAGGCCATCGAGAGCCTCGCGTTCGGCCGCGTCGAGCGCCCAGAACTTGCGACCGAGCGGGATCCTTGGCTCGACGTCCTTCAGGCGCTCGCGGGCGAGATGCTTCCAGTGCCGACCAAGGGCTCGTCGACGCACCGTGCGCACGACGTCCGGTTCCGGCGGCTCCTCGTTACTTCTGGGAGCGCCGAGCCCCTGCGCATAGCCCCGGACCATCTCTTCCAGCATCCGCGCGGTAACGACCCCCGGCAGGTCCGAGCCGCGCACAGCGCTCGCCAGCGATAGGCCGAGGCGGACGAGGTCGTGGGTCGGGTTGCCGACAACGGTCTGGTCGAGGTCGCGGACCTGGATGTCGACGCGCCCATCGACATCGGCGAGCGGGCCCAGGTTGCCGAGATGGCAGTCGCCGCAGATCCAGACCGGCGGCCCTTCCGGTAGGGTGCCGCGAGCCAAGCCATCCAGCCACTCGTAGAACTTCAGGGTGTTGCCACGGACGAAGGCGTGGGCGGACCTTGCCATCTTCAGGGTCCGTTGCCGCTCAAGGACGGCCGCACGTTCCTCGGGTCCATAGCTTCCAATCTTGGGCATTCCACACCTGCGAACCTGCGGCCGGACCGCCCCGGTCGCGTCCATCAACGCATCGGAACAGGTAGGCTACACGCGTCGTTTCGCCTCCGCTGTGGATTACGGAGCCGAGTGGCACGTGACGCATGGCCGGATGGCGCCGCATGGCGCCGGAGCTTCTTCCCTTCGGGCTGGGGGGCACCCTGCGGCTCCGAGCTTCCTCCGGAACCGTTTGGCTGGAGCCGCCATGGCGAAGGTTGGTGTCCGGGCCCATGCCGAAATGCGGGGACCGGGTTGGGCCGCGGTGAACACCTTCCACCAGGCGGGCGCGTGGACCGCGGCCCACGGCCCACCGGGAACGACGGTTGCCCCCTACGACCTGCAATAGCCCGAACGGGCTTGTGCCGAGTGTGACGCTTCCTCCACAAGTGCACCTCCGTCGTGGTCGCCGATTGGCGGTGCCTTCGGCGCGATCCCGGCGCCGAGACCGAGCATGGCGCCCGATGGCATCCTCGCGGCGCTGCTCGCGCCTTCATCTCCTGCCTCGCCGCTCTCCGACCTCGCGAGCGCGATCGAGGCGCGCCACCTGTTCGAGGCCCGGGAACTGGTCGAGGCCAGGGGCAGCCGGGAACTCACCGACCCGATCGCCTACATGAGGCGCGTGTTTCCCGGGAGGAGGCTCTGGCGCTTCGTGTTGACCCATCCCGATCTCGACCACATGCGCGGGCTTGCCCGCCTCCATCGCGAGATCGGCTTCGACAACTTCTGGGACACGGCGAACGCGAAGGGGCAACCGTCGTTCCGGAGTGGTGCGGACCGGGATGATTGGGAGTTCTACCAAGCCCTGCGGGCCGATCCGGGCTGCCTGCGGCCGACGCGCGGGACCTACGGTTTCGCCTTCAATCAAGGACCGGACGGCCTCGCCGGCGGTGACGGCATCGAGATCCTGTCTCCCACCCCGGGGATCGTGGCGGCCTGCAATCAACGTCAGACCTTCAACGATGTCAGCATCGTGCTGCGGATCCACCATGCCGGCCGGAACGTGCTGCTTGCCGGCGACGCCGAGGAACTCGCCTGGGACGAGATCGTCCGCTTCTACGGTGCCGGCCTGCGGGGTGCCGTCCTGAAGGCGTCCCATCACGGCCGCGACAGCGGCTACCACATGGAGGCCGTCCGCCACATCGCGCCGGTCCTCACCGTCATGTCGGTCGGCGGCAGGCCTGCCACTGACGCGAGCGCGAAGTACCGGAACTTCTCTGACCGGGTCGCGTCGACGCGGCGGCATGGGGATATCCAGGTCCATGTCCGCGACGACGGGCAGGCTTTCTGGTTTCCGGACCGCAACCTGGAGCCTGGGATGGTCCGGTGTCCCTGAACGAGCGGAACAACCTGACGCTCTGGCTGGCGGTGGCGGCGAACGCGCTGCTGCTCTACGGCTGCGTCCGCTGGGAAGCGGTCCGCCTTTCGGATGCCGAGGGCGTGCTCCGGGAGTGGCGGGCGCTCTTCTCGATCGGGTTCGGCGGCCTCATGGCGACGGTGTTGAACCAGCTCCTGGGCGTCGACCTCAAGGGCAAGCTTGTCTACTGGCGTCGACGTCACGCGCTTCCCGGACACCGGGCCTTCAGCGAGCACGCGCAAGCTGACGCCCGCGTGGACCTGGCGAAGCTGCGCCGGAAGTACAGGGGCGACTTCCCCGAGGACCCGGTCGCGCAGAACGCGGAATGGTACTGCCTCTACAAGGGCATGCGGGACGACGTCGTGGTGAAGGACGCCAACCGCGTCTTCCTGCTCCTGCGGGATTACGCCTCGCTCAGCGCCCTGTTCATCCCGCTCCTTGGGACGCTCGGCTTCCTCCTCGTGCCCAGCGCGGGCGTAGCCGCCGGCTTCCTCGCTTGGCTGGTGGTGCAGTACCTCCTCGCCAAGACGGCCGCTGCGAACGCCGGGGTGCGATTGGTAAGGGACGTCCTGGCACTGAAGGCGGCGACGGGTCGTTGAGCCGGCCCGATGCCGGCCGGCGGCCCGCGACCGGCCGCCCGTATCAGCGTTCGAGGCACATGACCCTGGCGGGATCGAAGCCGCTGGCCTCGTCGGCGTGGCCGCGTGGCTTGCAGACGATCCGCGTGCGCCCGACCAGGTAGTCAGCGGCGTGGTGGACGTGGCCGTGGACCCAGAGGTCCGGCGCGCGCGCATGGATCAGGTCGCGCAGGTCCGCGGCGTAGTACCACGGCATATCCGCGTGCGGGCCGGGCAGGCTGTCGGGATGCGGCGCGTGGTGGGTGACGACGACGGTCGGGCCCTCGTGCGGGACCGCCAGCGTGGCATCGATGAACGCGCGGGTCGCCCGGTGTAGGGCGAGGATCTCCTCGGGCTCGACCCGTTGTCGAGACCGGGAACCGGTGCGGATCCGGCGGTAATCGACCATGCCGAAGCGGCCTTGGGCCGAGCGCATCCGGTGGGTGAGGCTGAACGAGCCGAGGCGGAAGTCGGTCCAGAGGGTGCCGCCGGCGAAGCGCGTGCCCCCGATGACGACGGCGTCGTCGAGGAGCAGGTGGATGCCATGGCGTGCGGCGAGCTCGCGGCCGCGGGCCATCTGGTCGGCGAGGGTGTAGCGCTCCTCGCCGCGGTTCCACCAGAAATCGTGGTTGCCCGGCACGTAGACGACGGGCACGCCCGGCAGGCGCTCGGCCAGCCAGACGAGGGAGCGGATGAGCGGCATATGCACGTCGCCCGCGACGACGGCCACGTCGAACCCGCCCGGCGGCGCGTGCGTGGCCGGGTCCCAGGCATTCTCGGGCCATTCCTGGTGCAGGTCGCTGAAAGCCCAGAGCCGGCGGGCGGGCGACCAAGTCATGGCGTGCCCCTCTCGCGGGCGGCGTTCTCGGCGAGACGGACGCGGATTTCGGCGAGGGTAACGGGCGGAAATCGAAGCAATCGACGCCGACGTCGGTTCTTGTCGCAGTCCCGGGCAGCGTGCCGTGCGAGTGGCCGTAGAGGTGGATGTCGCCCCGGTGCATCCTTGGCCACACGCGGTGGGCGTAGTGGCTGCAGAACACCCCCTGCGTGGACCCGTCGGGAAGCGGGACCTGCACGTGGGCGACGTCGAAGATGCCGTCCCAGGGCAGGCGAGCGGCGATGCGGTCGTGGTTGCCGCGGACGAGGAAGCGCCGGCGGCCGTTCAGGCGCGCGAAGATCTCCCGGGCGTGGGCCTCGGTGCAGCGGTAGCAGAAATCGCCGAGGTGCCAGACGGTGTCGCCGGGGCGGACGGCCGCGTTCCAGCGCGCGACGAGGCCCTCGTCGTGGGCCTCGATCGCGTCGAAGGGACGTCGCAGCCCCACCCCGCCTTCAGGCGGTGCGCACGGTGGCCAGGAACCGGGACATTTCGGCCGTGAGCTGCTCCGACTGGCGCGAGAGTTCGGAGGCCGAGGCTAGGACCTGCGCCGCGGCCGCGCCCGTCTCGCCGTTCGTGGCCGCGACCCCGGCGATGTTCGAGGTGACCTCGCTCGTGCCGTCCGCCGCCTGGGCGACGTTGCGCACGATCTCCTGGGTCGCCGCGCCCTGCTCCTCCACCGCCACGGCGATGCCGGTCGCCACGCCGCTGATCTCGCGGATGCGCGCGGCGATCGCGTCGATGGCCACGACGGCCTGGCCGGTCGAAGCCTGGATCTCGCCGATATGGCCGCCGATCTCGTCCGTCGCGCGGGCGGTCTGGCCGGCAAGCTCCTTGACCTCGGCGGCCACCACCGCGAAACCACGCCCAGCCTCTCCGGCCCGCGCCGCCTCGATGGTGGCGTTCAAGGCCAGCAGGTTCGTCTGGCTCGCGATGTTCGAGATCAGCGTCACCACGTCGCCCACCTTCGACACCGCGGCGCTCAGCGTCAGCACGAGCCCGGCGGCCTGGTCCGCCTGGCCGACGGCGGCCTGTGCGGCGGCGGCGGAACCGCTCACCTGCCGACCGATCTCCAGCACCGACGAGCCGAGCTCCTCGGCCGCGGCGGCCACCGTGTTGACGTTCGACGCCGCCTCCTCGGCGGCGACCGCCACGTTGTTCGACTGCTCGGCCGCGCGCGGCGGTGCCTGCCATGCCCTGGGCTGTCGCCTGCAGCTCGGTCGCGGCGGCGCCGACCATGCCCACGATGCCGCCGACGGCTTGCTCGAAGGCGCCGGCCATCTCGCGCATGGCGGCCTTCCGCTGGGCCTCCGCGCCGGCCCTCGCCAGGGCGGTTTCCTCCTCCAGTTTGCGGGTTCGGAGAAGGTTGTCCTTGAATACCTGCACGGCGCCGGCCATGGCGCCGATCTCGTCGCGCCGCTCGGTGCCGGGGACGGTGACGGTCGCGTCGCCGCCGGCCAGCGCGCCCATCGTGTCCGTCATGCGGGCGATCGGGCGAGAGACCGCGAACAGGCCGAACAGGGCGGCGCAGACCGATGCGGCCACGGCAAGGACCGCGGCGAGGAAGGCGTTGCGGATCGCCACCGCGGCGCGGGCCTCGCCCTGCTGACTCGCCGCCTCGGCGCCGCGCTTGTTCAGCTCGACGCCATCCTTCAACGCGCTCGTTCCTTCGCCGGCGAGCGCCGCGAGTTCAGGTTTGATCAGGTGGGCGAGCGCCTCTGCCTGGCGCCCGGCCTCCATGCTGGCGACGATGGCGAGCTCCTCCTTCCGGTACTCGGCCCAGGCTTTCGCGAAGCGCCGGTAAATGGCGCGCTCCTCGGTCGAGGCGATGAGGCTCTCGTAGGTCCTGCCCAGATGCGCGATGTCGGCCTGGACGTCCGCCAGGACCTTCTTGTTCTCGGCAAGGGCTTGGGGAGTCGGGGAGGCCACGACGAAGCGGTAGAGCTTGACCCGGTTGTCGCGGGTCGCGGTGTTGAGGCGGTTGATGACGTCGACCGACGGCAGCCAGTTCGTCGCCACTTCGTCGATGTTGTGTCGTATGACGACCAAGTCCGAGACGCCAAGGGTGGCCTGCCCGACGGAGACCAAGGCGAGAGCCCCGGACAGGGTTGCGAGCTTGGATTTGATGGAGAGCCGCATGGACGTCACGTAGTGGTTGAGAGTTCCAGTGCGCGGGATCGCGCCCTTCGAAGGCTGCCGAGATTAACCATTCGTGCGTTACGAAATGGCTGCCGGCTCTGCCGCTCGCGGTCACTTGAGCAGCGCTGGAAGGTCGATTTTCGGTCATCGGAAAGCGGGGCTCGGGTCCCGCCCGGGCGGAGGCGGTTGCCTCTCGCCCCGACAGGCGGCCGACGCGGGGCGGCGCGCGGGACGCGACGGCGGCGCGTTGAACCGAGCCGATCCCGGCAGCCCGTTGCATGTGCCTGCCCCCCTTGCGAGTAGCAGGCCTTTGCCCTCGCGAGGGTAAGAGAGACAGCGCGCATGCGAACGATCAGGAACTCCTTCGTACTGGTCGGCGCGGACTGCCCGGTGACAGCGAGCGTCATCCCGCAGACCCGTGGAGGTGCACCAACCGTTCCCGCACTCCAGCACATGCTCCTTTCAGCCGATCCGTACCGGTACGATCACGAGGGTTTGATCTGGGAGGTGTACCGGCACCACAAGGCCATCCCACCGGCCGACGAGGTGAGCGCACGCGCAAGCCTGTTCAGCAGGTCCCATCCCTGCATGCGCGCCTCTATACTGCCCAAACGCTATGGTTGGGGCGTGCACTACGATGAGGCTGGTCGGATCGCCATCGTGGGAATGGAGACCGGTCGCTACCGCGAGCTCGCCGCTTCAGAGCCGTCGATGGGCATCACTGTGGTTCGCGCCATGCGCAGCAAGAGGGCTCGGGAGGTTGTGACCTGTCTGGCTGGCTTTGGACCGGGCTGATTAAGAGGATCAGCCAGGACCGGAGGAGTCGGGCATGCGGCGAGGACAGAGGCCAAGCGCGGAGCAGGTTGTGCTGAAGCTGCGCCAGATTGAAGGTCAGACGGTGCAGGGCGAGAGCTTGGCGCTGGTTTAGCTAAGGAGGCGGAGATCTCCGAGCAGAGCTGAAGGACGAGTGCCTACACCAAGACATCTTCTACTCGATGCGGGAGGCGCAGATCGTGATCGGGCTGTGGCAGAAGACTTACAACCGCGTCCGGCCGCGTTCGTCGCTGGGCTACCGACCGCCAGCACCCGTCAGCTTCGCGGATCTGGCCTTCCAGCTACCCATGGCCGCGACCATGCAGTCGCCTCTCACCTAGCCCGGTCCAAAATGACGGTCAGGTGACATCCGCGGTTTCACTAGCATTTCACCCCCACGAGCGCGTCGTGGCTGAACTTGGTTGAGTGCTGGTTCGCGCTGCTGACCCGGCGCCGTCTGGAACGCGGCGCCTTCACCAGCACGGAAGACCTTGAAGCTGCGATCCAGAGCTACATCGCTGAGACGAACTGCCATTCCAAGCCGTTCGTCTGGACGAAGGCCGCCATTGACGTCCTTGCCAACGTCGCGAGGCTCTGCCAACGAACTTCTAACTCAGACCATTAGGTTATTGCTGTGCTGAAGCTGGTCTACTTTACACGCCTCCGGATGTCAGACCGTAGAGCGCGATACCCGCCGCAGAGGTCTACAATGTCATCTGCCGCAGGCGAGAGCCGGGGCTGTGCTGTGCCGGTCTTAAAGGCCACCCTGCGCCGGGCTTGTTCCAGGATGCAAGTCTGGACGCTTCGCGGCATCGTGTAGGCCGCAGACCCAGACATGAAGGAACTTCAGCCGGAGGCTGCGCTCGAAGCAGTCCTGCTGAGGGGCTACTACCTTTTCCATGACCTCCGAAACTGAGGGCAGCGTGCACCGAGAACCTACACAGCTTGTGGAGCTTGAACGCGCACGCTGACCTGAAGCGCCCGGGGCACGTGCGCCCCCTTCCAAAGCGAATGGAATACAGATCGAATAGTTGTCCTGGCGTTACTCCATCAGTAAGAATCGAGGATCCAAGGAAAAACCAGGGGGGCACGTGCACTCGATACTGCGCCCGTGCCC
>NZ_CABFVH010000050.1 GCF_902141855.1 Methylobacterium dankookense
CGGCCGCACCAGAGGGCAGTCTGCGAGAACGAGGTTAGGGGGTCAGAATTGGACGCCGATCCCCCGCCTCAAGGGGTCAAAGTTGCACGCCGAAACACACACCGTCTTCCGGGACGGCGAGCCCGTGCGCTTCGTCGGCACCGTGCGCGACGTCACCGAGGCCCGTGCGGCCGAGGCGCGGGCGCAGCGGCTCGCCGCCCTCGTGGAGCAATCGACCGACTTCATCGGCATCGCCGACGCGGCGGGTATGCCCGAATACGTCAACGAGGCCGGCCGCCGGCTGGTCGGGTTGGCGGGCCTCGACGAGGCCTGCGCCCGCAACCTCGTGGATTACTTCGTCCCGGAGGACCAGGCGACCGTGCTGGGCCAGGCGCTTCCGGCCGTGCGGGAGGCCGGCTTCTGGGGGGGCGACCTCGCGTTCCGCAACTTCGCCACCGGGGCTGCGGTCCCGATCCATTACACCATCTTCCCGGTCCGCGACGCGCAGGGGGCGCTCTCCGGCTACGGGACGGTGACGCGCGACCTGACAGAGCGCCGGCGCCAGGACGCGTTCCGTACCGCGCTGATCGAGCTCGGCGACCGCTTCCAGGCTTGTGGCGACACCGCCGGGATGGCCTACGCGGCCGCCGAGGTCATGGCCCGCACCCTCGGCCTCGACCGGGCCGGGTACGGCACCGTCGACGGGACCCTCGACACCGTCGAGATCGAGCGCGACTGGACGGCGCCCGGCGTCGCCAGCGTCGCGGGCCGTCATCGCCTCAGCGACTACGGCGAGGTCCGCGCCGGCCTCGCGGAGGGTCGCGAGGTGGTGATCGCGGACGTGACCGTCGACCCGCGGACCGCCGGCGCCCCGGAGCATCTCCTGGGCATCGGCGTGCGTGCGCTGATCAACCTGCCGGTGATGGAGCGCGGCCGCGTGGTGGCGCTGTTCTTCCTGCACGACCGGGACGTGCGTGACTGGCGGCCGGACAAGCTCGCCTTCGTGCGCGACGTCGCCGAGCGGACCCGGGCGGCCATCGAGCGCCTTCGTGCCGAGGCGAGCCGGCGCGAGAGCGAGGCGCAGTTCCGCGCCTTCGCCCAGGCGATGCCGAACCACGTCTGGGCCGCGACGACCGACGGCGCGCTCTACTGGTTCAACGAGCAGGTCTACGCCTATTGCGGCGCCCGCCCGGGCGAACTCGACGGGACGGCCTGGGCCGCCATCGTCCATCCCGACGACGTCGAGGCGGCCGGACGCGCCTGGGCCGATTCGCTCGCGACCGGCACTCCCTACGAGACCGAGTTCCGCATCCGGAGGGCCGACGGGACCTACCGGTGGTTCCTGGTGCGCGCGGAGCCGATCCACGGGGCCGACGGCGCCGTCGTCCGCTGGGTGGGCACGAACACCGACATCGAGGACCGGAGGCGCGCGGCGGCGCAGCTCCAGAGCCTGAACGAGAACCTTGAGCAGCAGGTCGAGGAGCGCACCCGCGACCGCGACCGGATGTGGCGCCTGTCGACCGACGTGATGCTGGTGGCGCGCTTCGATGCGGTCATCGTGGCGGTCAACCCGGCCTGGACGACCCTGTTGGGCTGGTCGGAGGACGAGCTCGTCGGCCGCTCGTTCACGGACCTCCTGCACCCGAACGACGCAGCCTCCACCGCGGCGGCCGTGGGCGACCTCTCGGCTGGCGCGGTGATCCCGCGCTTCGAGAACCGCTACCGGCACAGGGACGGCAGCTACCGCTGGCTGTCGTGGACGGCGGTGCCGGACGCGAGCTTCATCCACGCGGTGGGGCGCGATTTCACCGTAGAGAAGGAGGCCGCCGAGGCCCTAGCCAAGACCGAGGAGGCCCTGCGGCAGTCGCAGAAGATGGAGGCGGTCGGGCAGCTCACCGGCGGGCTGGCGCATGACTTCAACAACCTGCTCGCCGGCATCTCGGGCTCTCTGGAGCTGATGCAGACCCGGATGTCGCAGGGGCGGATGGGCGACCTCGACCGCTACATGACCGTGGCGCAGGGCGCGGCCAAGCGTGCCGCCGCCCTCACGCACCGGCTCCTCGCGTTCTCGCGGCGCCAGACCCTCGACCCCAAGCCCACCAACGTGAACCGCCTCGTCCACGACATGGAGGAACTCGTCCGGCGCACGGTCGGGCCCGGCATCCACCTGGAAGTGGTCGGCCTCTCGGGCGTGTGGCCGGCCTTGATCGACCCCGGCCAACTGGAGAACGCGCTGCTGAACCTGTGCATCAACGCTCGCGACGCCATGCCGGACGGCGGCCGCATCACCATCGAGACCGCCAACAAGTGGATCGACGACGCCGGCTCGCGCCGGCACGACCTGCCGCCCGGGCAGTACCTCAGCGTCTGCGTGACCGACACCGGCACCGGCATGACGCCGGACATCATCGACAAGGTGTTCGAGCCGTTCTTCACGACCAAGCCTACGGGCCAGGGGACGGGCCTCGGCCTGTCGATGGTCTACGGCTTCGCGCGGCAGTCCGGGGGCCAGGTCCGGATCTACTCCTAAGTCGGCCAGGGCACCACGGTCTGCCTCTACCTGCCGCGCCACTACGGCGAGACCGACGAGGACGACGTGGCGCGCAGGCTTGCGGAGGTGGGGCCCGCCGGACAGGGCGAGACCGTGCTGATCGTCGACGACGAGCCTTCGGTTCGCATGCTCGTGACCGAGGTGCTTGAGGATCTCGGTTACACCGCCATCGAGGCGGCCGACAGCGTCGCCGGCTTGAAGGTCCTGCAATCGGACGTGCGCATCGACCTGCTCGTGACCGACGTGGGGCTGCCGGGGGGCATGAACGGCCGGCAGATGGCCGATGCCGGCCGCGAGCGACGGCCCGACCTGAAGGTGCTGTTCATCACCGCCTACGCCGAGAACGCGGTCCTCGGGAGCGGGCACCTGCACCCCGGCATGCAGGTCCTGACGAAGCCGTTCGTGCTGGAGACGCTCGCCAGCCGCATCAAGGACCTGATCGCCGAGACGTAGGAGCGCGGGGCTGCAGCGGCACGCCGACCAGGCCGTCACCCGCAATAGCGGGCGCGTGGCCGCCACAACGCCGCGCTTCAAGGTGTGCCCGTCCCCGCTGCCGACCGCCTCGGGAAGCCGACCGCGTCGGAGCCACGATTGGCGACGAAGGAGGCGACCTGTTGATACCGCGGGCGGCACGCAGACGGTCCGTATTTGTACGCCGAGCGGGCGGACAAACGCCGAGTTAGATCTTGCGAAGTATCCGGCGCTTCCCGACAACCTCGTTGGGTTAAATTTATTTGAATTTTAGGCAGTATATGATCATATTGGTCTCTTGTTACCAAAGATCTTCCTCGTCGAGACGCTGCCGGGTCGTAACATGGAGCCGCAAACTGTCCGATAGCTCGCCGCGGACCAAGGCGAGGTCCCCGAGTTCGTCGAACGCGACGTCGAGCAGTTCGGGACCCATCACCTCCACGAAGGCTCCTTGGGTCTCCTCATCGTCTCCGATGGAGCCGACGACGCGGTCTGATACCGCCCTCAGCCTGCCCAACCGTTCCCTGGTCGGCGGAAGGCGCCGGCGTGTCGCCCTTCCGGTTGAGCTTGACGGAGCCTTATCCTGCTCAACGTCGCGCGGACTCGCGTGCCTCATCGTCTCGCTCCCGTTGCTAGAGTGCGCTTCGTGTCTGGGGACCCGGAGTTGTTAACCGTCTGGCACCAATCGCGGCCATGTCCTCGCGGTCGGTGCAGTTGATCTGCAGGGCGGGGCCGCCAAGCCCCGTCGGTACTTGGCGGCATAAGATTTTTTATATCACCAGTATATTTTACCGCCGATCCACCTGCTTGGCCAGCACGCCCACCGCGTCGGACCAGGGTGGCCGTGTGGACCTGTGGATTGCGGGAACTTCGGTAACGAGAGTTCGGCAAGGACACGGCAAGACCGACGACAAGCACAGGGCGAGTGCGTTCAGGGACGGTCTTGGGCCCATCGGTCCCAACGTCATTTTAGTCGGCGGCTTTGCTTTCGCTCCTCGGGAGCAAGCCGATTGCTCCGAGCCTAGCCGCCCTGCAAGCGCCGTGAATCCCCTTCGCGGGTTGCTTGGTACGGGTCGAAGCCGACGCCCTGGACACTTGCCAGTACCGACGTAGCATTCGCAACAGGGGACTGGGACGACAAGGTCTGAGGTGGCGCTCGCGGATATCCCAAGTCAGGTGGCGGTTCCACGACCTCGTAACGCGCCATACCGCTTCCGCATCGACCGTTGAGGTTCGTCGGGAGCGGGAACGGTCTCCCGAAACTGGAGAGGCTACCTTCGGCACCGCCTGCGGTCGCGATGCCCTTTCGTCCGGTCGGTCGCCGCACATGGCGACGAGTTCCGGATCGGCACCCGATATTGCAGTTATATATACTTACGGTATAATTGGCGACTTCATCTACATTTCGTCAATGCGGCGCGGCCGTCCCGGAAGGGGCGACCGACGCGCGTGTCTCGTACGCCTGCCGCCATGCGCGATCCGGGGGCATTTTCAATGGAACAGGGAGAGCGGACGATGTCGTTCGGCATCCGGAGGTTTCGAAGCGAAGCGTCGAGTTCAGGACGGCCGCTCACGGTTTTAGACGCTCTGTTCGAGGGCTTGGTGGGGATGGCCGCCGAACGGTCGGATGCCCAAAGGCTGGACGCGGGCGGACAGGATAGGAAAGTTGCCGGTCGGGACTTGTACGCGGGCGACCTGGAATTAGATGTCGCCGTGACGCGAAATGCTCCGGCCAGGATGCGAAAATCACGTCGCGATGGTGCAGCGGAGACCCGGCCCCGTGGACGGGAGAGACGAAAATCACGGCCAAGCGCCTGAAGTCGCGTCTCGGCGGGAGCGAGCCGAAGCGTACGGTACGTCGCGCGGCATGGATTCGAACGCCGGTCGCTACCGGAATGTCTGCAAGGATGACCGCCTGCGACCCGGCTATGCGCGTCGAGGAGAACGTGACGGTCGCGGGCGAAGTCGAACGAAGGCCATCCGGCGCACCGAGATGGACGTAAAGCGAACCCGCGCACGTCCCGGCTATCGCATCCTCAGGCAAGCAATTCTTCCTTCTCTTCGCATGGAGCGGCGTTGCGATGGCCCACGGTGAACGGACGACCGACCTGATGCCTGGCGCCGTAGATCTGCGGCAAGTGGTCGATACGACGGCATTGTGCCCTCTGGACCGGTTGGCCCTTCGACGGAACCTGGATGTCGAACGCCGTGACGGCTTCGGCCCGCCGGACAAGCTTGTGCCCGTGGGCCTCTACGCTCGCTACTCCTCGAATAAGCAGAAGGAGATGAGCATCGAGCGCCAGGTCAAGGTTGTAACCGCTTACATGAGGAAGCTCGGTTACGCGATTTACGTGCTGTATGACGACCCTGCTCGAAGCGCCCGATCCATGCGTGATCGTGAAAGCCTGCAGCGTTTGCTCGAAGACTGTCGGTCCGGCAAGATAAAAGTCATCATGGTTGAGGACTTTGACCGGTGGTCACGCGAAACTTACGATGCGGTCGAAGTATGCGAGGAATTGAATGAGCTTGGCGTGGAATTTCATAGCGCCGGCGACTTCAAGGCACTCAACAAGAAGGAAGTCATCGAAGCGGCGCTCAAGGCCGAGGCGGATCGGGACCGTCGCACCCTGATCATGGGCATGGGCAGGTTCCAGCACGCTGCCCAGGGCGGTGCCCATTCCGGTGCGTTCTTCGGATACCGGTACGGCGAAGAAAGGGGCTTCCTCGTGCGTCACCCCGAGGAAGAGAAGACCATATTTTCAATCTTTGAAATGGCAGCCGCGGGAATTTCCTACCGAAACATCGGCCGGATCATGAAGGAACGCGGGGTTGCAGGACCTACAAAGGATTGCAGATGGACGAAATCGACCGTTGCGAATGTTTTGGGCCAGTTGGCCTATACGGGTAGATGGTACTATCCATTTACCTTGAATACGTTCGACCGAAAGTCGGGGAAGGTCACCGTTCAGCGTCGGCATCCGAGCGAGATGACGCGCAACTACTTCGAGCATCTTCGAATTGTGCCGGACGATCTGTTCTTCGCTGTCAACGAGAAGCGACGCCCCCGGGGGAAGCAGAAGTTCGAGCACAGCCACTTCTTGGCCGGAAAGGCGACGTGCGACTGCGCCGGGGTCGAAGGCCAGCGGTTCACCTTGGGTGGTCGACAGCTAACCTGCAACGTCTGGTCGGACGGGGGCTGCTGCCCGGCGAGGCGTCACTCTGTTATGCACGAGACCGTGGAGCGCGCCGTCCTCACAGCCGTCTGCGGCAAGCTGCGGTCCTTCGTCGGCGAGGAGGATTTCGCGGCTGCCGTCGACCGCTCGCTGCGTGAGGCTTCCGCGGCGCGGCGTGCCGCCCGTGCGGATGTTGAGCGTAAGATTGCGGTCACGCGCGAACAGCTTCGCCGGGCGCTCGTCAAGGAGCTTGAATCGACCTACCCATCCGACCTGTTGTCCGAGGAGAGGAGCCGGCTGACGGGGGAGCTCGCAGACCTTCAGGCCCGTTCGGCGGGCCTCGCCGAACTGCCCGAGGTGGACGAAGCCGGTGAGAGGCTTCGAACGCTATCCGCCACGCTGGATCACCTCATCGAGCGGGTGCCATTCAGGGCCTTTACGGAGGCGGAGGCGAAGGTCTCCGCCGCCCTTGCCCGCCTCGTCCAGCGGGTGGTGGTCATGCGGGATGGCCGGCTGGCGGGGACCTTGGGCCTGGCCATCCACCTGGACTTCTTGGCGTTCCTGCAGGAGGACGGGAGCTGCGGCTCGCCCGGTGTTGGCTTGGACGTGATCCATGTCGATGTCGAGCAGCCGATGGGACGCCATGTCCGCCTTCGCGAAGACGCCGAGCGGCTTATGGCAAGTGGAGGTTATCGGATCGACGACACGCGTTGGGCCCTCGTCGCCAAGCACCTCCCGGACGTCACGGGCCACAGGAATGACTCGCGCCACATCTCGATGCGGGCCCTGGTCGACGCCCTCCTGCTCCGGCTCCGGACGGGCCTGCCTTTGCTGTCGGCGGCGTTCGGCGACGCGCCGGAGATGCGGCGCGCACTCTCGCGGTTCGTCTATGCTGCGGGGGACCAGATCCTGATTGACCTCCTTCGCGAGGCGGACCCGTCCTTCGTGGCCGGACTGGACCTCGGTCCGGTCGAGGCCGCGCGGGCGCGCTGGAAGGTTGGCGGTGATGATTGGCGCAAGCGCAGGGGGCCGGCCGCACGCTTCCACGCCCTGGATGGCCAGGATGCGCTGACCGACGAGCAATGGCTGGCCTCGAAGCCGCTGTTGCATTCGTCCATCGAGATCTCGTTCAAGGGCACGCCGGGCATTCCCGGCCGGCTGCTGCTGGAGGCGGTGATCCTGGCGCTGCGGACCGGCCTCTCATGGCGCAGGATGCCGGAGCGGTTCAGTGATGAACGGAACCTCGTGAATTCCGTGCGCCGGCTGGTCCGCAGCGGAAGTTGGGACCGGTTGTTGGAGCTATGGGCGCTGCGCTTCCCTGAGCTTCTCGACGGCTTGGATGTCGGGCGCTTGGCCAATATGCTTCGGGGTTCGGCGCAGTGGCGTGGCCCGTCCCCCAGGCGCTCGCGCTACGCCAGGAACGGCGGCGTGGCCCCGGCCGTCCATCGAGCGCGCCGACGCAAGTCGCCTGCCGGGCGGAAGAGGGACGCGGCCTAGGCGCCGCCAGCCGTGTTCTTGGACGGCGAGCGTCAAGGACCTGGACGTTGGGCGCCGGAACGAATGCAGAGAGCGCTCGATGGCGATGGGCCATCGCGCGTGCTGGTCGCGGCGTCCCGGTCGCTCTCCTGCGTACGCCTCCGGGCGAAAGGGCACGCGGCCAGCCTTCAGCTCCTGTAGGCGACCAGGATCGTGCCGGCCGCTATCAGGCCGACGCCCAACCAGTTGGGGACGGTCAGGCGTTCTCCGAGGAAGATGGTCGCGAAGACCGCCACCAGGACGACGCTCAACTTGTCGATGGGCGCCACGCGGGCGGCATCCCCGAGCTTCAGGGCGCGGAAGTAGCAGAGCCACGATCCACCGGTGGCGAGCCCCGATAGGACAAGAAACAGGTATGTTCGTCCCGAAACTGAATCGAGCGGTTGCCATTGGCCCGTGCCGGCCAGAAGCGCGCCGAGGACGCACAGGATCACCACCGTGCGGATGAAGGTGGCGAAGTCCGAGTTAATGTTCTCTATCCCGATCTTGGCACAGATCGCCGTCAGCGCGGCAAATGCCGCCGAGAGCAATGCCCAGAACTGCCAGGAGGCCAGCATGGCTTTCATGGGCATCTCCAAAAGTCGAGACCGAAAGGGATCGTGACGAACAGCCGCCGAACCGAGTAGCAGGCAACGCTGTTCGACGGATTTATGCGGACGCCGAAGATGTACGGCGCCGTGGCGATGCCGCGCCCCGGCAAGATGGAGCGGGGCAAGGCTGCCGCCTCAGCATTCCGCCGGCACCGGGAGGGAGGCCGCACCGGCCGGCCCGACCCTTCGGCATCGGTGAAGCCCTTACGCATCAGGGGTTGAGGTGGGCCGGGAGCGGGAAGGGATCATGGGTCGCTCGCTTAAACCGGGCGACGGGTTGTCAGAGGCGGTCGAACACGGAACCCATCCTCGGGCTGAACAAGCGCTCGTAAGTGCGCATGAGGAAGGCGTCGGTCATCCCGGCCACGTGGTCGCAGATTACGCGCCGACCGTCAGGTGCCTTCTCGTACGCTTCGTAGGTCGACCGCGGCAGGAACGACTTCGGCTCCGATGCGAGGGCCTCGAAAACCGCAACGACCATACCCTGACCCTTGAATTCGAGGTGCTGGACCCCCGGGCTGTGAATGACGACCTCCCGGACCAGTTCCTTCAGCGCTTCCAGGAAGGTGTTTGCTCCGACTTCGATGGCAGCCCGGTATCGAACGAGGGGCTCGTCGAACTCCTCCCTGGTCTCGATCACGCAGTTCGTGATCAGGTGATGGACCATCCGGCTGATGCACCTCTTCCGGGTATCGCCGGCACCGAACAGACGGTCAAGGAATCCCTCATAGACGTTGTTGCCGAACTCATCCGGGTACTTCTCCTTGAGGCTGGTGAGGAAACTGGAGCTCTTCTCCTCGGGCACGTGCGCCTCGAAATCCGCCCGCGTTACCAGGCCAAGGGCGAGGGCATCCTCAAGGTCGTGGATGCCGAAGCCGATGTCGTCGGCGACGTCCATGATGCTGCAATCGAACGACTTGTGGAGGGGCTTGCGGTGCTTGCCCTCTTGGCCGCGGGCGTCGGTGAAGGCGTTGCGGTCCTTTTCGCTGAGTGGGGCGAGGATCCAGTCGACGACGTCCTGCTCGCAATCCAGGTAGCACTTGGGCGGCTTGGAGGCCTCGCGGTCGATGATCCGGATCGTCTCCGGGCCGACGTGGAGGGCGGGGCGGATGTTCGCGTTCATCGCGAGGCTGAAGGGCACGGGATACTTCAGAACCCCGAGCAGGGTGCGCCGCATCAGGTTCGCGCCGGCGGCCTGGGAGAACTTTTCCAGCCTGGACAGGATGCGCAGGGTCTGGCCGTTGCCCTCGAAACCGCCGGCACTGCGCATGCAAAAATTCAGGGCGACCTCGCCGCCGTGGCCGAACGGGGGGTGGCCGAGGTCGTGGGTCATGCCCACGGCCTGGATCATGCTGAGGTCGGGGATGTATTGCCGGGCGGCATGGTCGGCATGAACCTTCTCGAACCGCCGCGCGATCCCGCCGGCGATCTGCGCGACCTCAAGCGAATGGGTGAGCCTCGTCCGGTAGAAGTCGCTGTCGCCGAGGTTCAGGATTTGCGTCTTGCCCTGCAAACGCCGGAACGACGCGGAGTGGATGACCCGGCTGTAATCGGTGGCCGCCCCATCGCGGGCGTCGTCGGCCTGTGCCTGCCAGGCTTCGCGGCGGTCGTACCAATCCATATGCAATCACCTTCGCGGCTAGGCTCGATCCAGGCGGCCGGCACCTCGCGGCCGCGCTAGGGTACCATCGGAAAGCGTCGATGCCGCCGCGGTTCCTTGCACACGGCGCCCCCGCCCTCTTGGGAGCCTTGGCTGTTGGATAAGCAGGTCTCCACCGTGGGTGTTTCGAGCCGCGAGACAAGGGCCGCTACGCCCGCAAGGCAGGCTGACAGCGCAATCCGCAGGCCGGGACTGAGGGTCGTCCTACGGGGGAACGGTCCGTCTACCGCTTGTAGGGCAGACGACGGAAACGGCCGGCATCCCTGGCGAGGCCAGGGAGGGCTCGAAGAACGGGTGCTTCGGGTTAGCAGCCGAGTCGAACAGACGCCGTCGCAATGGCTGCTCTTCTTAGCTCTAGGTTGCTTCAGTACGGAACTTTGGTGTTCGGTACCTGAATGCCGGGTTGGCTACCATAAGGCGGCCGGTTCGGCATCACACTCAGACGGCACTGATCCGTTCAAGTGGGCAGCTAGCGACTGCGCCTCCTCGCAAAACGCCCGATGTCATTGATCTTTCAATAATTTACGGCAGACATCTCAAAATTGGGCGACTGGTCTCCGCTGGCCCCCGAGCCTCCGCTTGGGAGCCAGCGGAGACGGGTCGCCCAAATGTCTGCTCTCTATGGTATCTATTTGCAAATGCACCATTTTTTGACGCTGGATAGCTACGTTTTGTCAGGATCCCGCAGCAGATAGCAGGTCTTCTACCCCTAGCCCGGCAACCAAAATAGCATCGGTATCTGGCCCTCTCCGTGCCGTGCACGGCTGCCGGCCACCTATCGCTAGAGTGGCGCCCAAATGCACCAACAGCAGCAAGCCGGGCACAGCGGCCGAACTCGTAGCAGCCGCGCTTTTGCGTAGTGGCACCTTGCAGGGCCGCACCCCAGGGTTCGTGATGGACGAGCCGAAGCCCCTGAGGGAGCGCCGATTTCGCGGTCATAGAACGCGCGAGGCGACCTGGAAGGTTATGAACGCTGCCAGATAGGCGAGAGCGAACATGTACGCGAAGGCGGCCAGCATCCAGCGCCAGCCTCCCGTCTCCCGCCGGATGACGGCGAGCGTCGAGGCGCATTGAGGGGCGAAGATGAACCAGGCGAGGAATGCGAGGCCCGTGGCGAGGCTCCATTGCTGCGCCAGGGTTTGGCCGATCTGCTCGGAGGCCTCCCTGCCGCCCGCGACCGCGTAGACGGTGCCGAGGGCGGCGACGGAAACCTCGCGCGCCGCCATGCCGGGGATGAGCGCGACGCCGATCTGCCAGTTGAAGCCGAGCGGGGCCAGGGCCGGCTCGATGAAGCGGCCGATGGCGGCGGCGAGGCTGTAGTCAATCGCCGGGTGCTCGGCGCCCGCAGGCGGTCGCGGGAACGAGGCCAGGAACCAGATCAGCACCATCATGGAAAAGATCGTGGTGCCGGCGCGATAGAGGAACGCCTTCAGCCGCTGCCACAGGTTCAGGAGCACGCTGCCCAGGCCAGGCACCTTGTAGTCCGGCAGTTCCAGCATGAAGGGCGGCGTCGGGTTCTCGTTCCACAGCATGTGGTTGGCGACGAAGGACACGAGCAGCGCACTGGCGATGCCGGCGGCGTAGAGCCCGAACATCACCAGGCCCTGCAGGTTGAACAGGCCCCCCACCTCCCGGCTCGGGATGAAGGCGGAGATGATGAGGGTGTAGACCGGGATGCGGGCGGAGCACGTCATCAGCGGCGCCACCATGATCGTCGTCAGGCGGTCCCTGCGCTGGTCGATCACGCGCGTCGCCATGATCCCGGGGATGGCGCAGGCGAAGCTCGACAGGAGGGGAATGAAGGCGCGGCCGTGCAGGCCCGCACCTCCCATGATGCGGTCCATCAGAAAGGCCGCCCGCGCCATGTACCCGAAATCCTCCAGGAGGAGGATGAACAGGAACAGGATCATGATCTGCGGCAGGAAGACGAGGACGCTGCCGATGCCGGCGATCACGCCGTCCTGCAGGAAGCTCAGGAGGAGGCCGGGCGGCAACACTCCGGCCACGTGGCCGCCCAGGGCCTCGAAGCCCCCCGAGATCACGTCCATCAGCGGCTTGGCGCCGGTGAACACCGCCTGGAACATGACGAAGAGCATGGCCAGGAGGATGAGGAGGCCGGCGACCGGGTGCAGCAGGACCGCGTCCAGGCGGGTCGTCAGCGTGTCGGGCTTGGGAGCGGCCGACACCGCCGCGGCAAGGATTCGGTCCGCTTCCCGCTGCAGGGCGCGAAGCTCGGCCGCACCCGGCTCGGACCACTCCGCCACCGCCTGCGCCTGCGCGCCGTTCGAGAAGCCTTCCAGGGCGGCAAGCAGCCCCTCGGTGCCGTCCTTGCGAACCGCGACCGAGGTGACGACGGGCATGCCGAGTTCGGCGGCCAAGCGTGCCTCGTCGATGATGACGCCGCGGCGCTTCGCGATGTCGCTCATGTTGAGCACGAGCAGCATCCGCCGGCCGAGGCGCTTCAGCTCCAGCACGAGCCGGAGCGCGACCCGGAGGTTCGTCGCGTCCACGACGCAGGCTAGGACGTCCGGAAGCGCCGAGGCGTCCCGCCGCCCGAGGATGACGTCGCGCGTCACCACCTCGTCGGGGCTGCGCCCGCGGAGGGAGTAGGTGCCCGGAAGGTCGAACAGCTGCAGCCTGGTCCCGGACGGCAGGGCCAGCGGCCCACTCTTCCGCTCGACCGTGACGCCGGGATAGTTCGCGACCTTCTGGCGGCTTCCGGTGAGACGGTTGAACAGCGCGGTCTTGCCGCTGTTGGGTGTCCCGACCAGCGCGACGCGAGCCACGACCGCACTACCCGCTTGGGGGATCGCGCTCATTCCGGCCTCACGAGGATGGACGACGCTTCCTGACGGCGAAGGGCGACGACGGCACTGTCGACCCGCAAGGCGATGGGGTCGCGACCGAACAGCCCTTCGTGCAGGATCTCTACCTGGGCTCCCTCGACGATCCCGAGCTCGATCAAACGGCGCTCAAGTTCGTCCGGGGGCAGGCCGCTGCCCGGTCCGGCGGCGATGCCCGTGATACGCCCGCGAAAGCCACGAGCTTCCCCGCCCAAGGCGACGGCCCCTTCATGGCCCATCGGCCCGGTCACGCCATGAAAACAAGTCGAAATCGGTTTCCTGAACACCCGGGCTTCCTGTCCGTTCGACACGTGCTGAATGCCGTAGGAAACGCCATGGTGCCTGGCGAGTCGTACATGGCCTCACGACGCCTGATCCAATTCCGGTCTCATCGGCCCAGCCTTCGCGGGGCTCGTCGCGTTGAGGGTCTGTGCCCCTTGGCGACCGGCCAAGCTCAACCTGCCATGATCGCGCCGCCGGCATGCGCGGAGCGGGCCGGAGACCCGGAGCACGGTCTCGACGCGCCGGATAGGCGGGCGGCGCCCAAGGGCATGAACGCGCGCGAGCAATTCCGCGAAGGCAAAGGGTTTCACCAGGTAGTCGTCGCCCCCTGCCTCCAGGCCGTCGACGCGGTCGCTGACGCCCGCCATCGTGGTCAGGAACAGGGATCGGCGTCTGAACGGCCTGCGCCCGCGAGCGCCGGACGAGCGAGAGGCCATCGGGGGCCGGCAGCATCCGGTCGATGACGAGTGCGTCATACATGTCCGCAACGGCCAGCCTCAACCCGTCGAGGCCGGCGTGCGCCGGCACGACATCATGTCCCGCATGCTCAAGGCCTGGCATCAGGAAGGCTAGCGTCGATGCGTCATCCTCGACGGCAAGTATTCTCATGATGCAATCTGGACCCCGCGACGTCGTTGCACCCGAATTCTTCGAGCGGCAAAATGGAAAGGTTCTAAACTGATGCCGTTTGGTCGAGAACGCTTCCACCGTGCCGACGGAAGCGTTTAACAGGTCCGCGCGGCGCATGCGACCTACCCGTCACTACTGCAGTCTGCTCCGCGGCGGCGGTGTGAATTGGGCGGCCAGGACGGAAGGCCGTGCATAATTCGACGGAAGGCGACGATGAGCTCGCCGTGGCCACAGCCCCGCTCCTCCGGAGGCGCTGCCTCGGCGTGACATCCTGTCTCGGAAGCCGTCACCCGTTCGGCCGACCATCGTTCCGAGGCCGGGCGCGGTCACCACGCGACGGCAGACCGCGCGCGGGCGAGTTTCGGCACCATGCGGTTGAGACGGCTGGAGCGGTCGAGGCATTACAGCATCGCCGCAGGCGTCCGTAACGGCAGGTCGAGGACGGCGGCCCCGCACGGCAGATCGACCGTCAGTCCTCGCACCGGCTCTCAGGATGTATGACGCTTGACAGTGCCAAGCTTGATCCCAAACGGCCGCAACGAGCCTCAGATCCCATTTTCCACGTCGCCGTTCGCCAGCACCGGCGTCTTGCATCTGTCCAGTAGGGGTCGCAGTTCCATTGTCCGGCGCGCCGCGCCATGCACTTGCAGAAACCAGCCAGTGCGCAGCATCTGGGTGATCCCGAACTCCATCGCGGGCGGTCTCGTGGGCCATCGCCCCGCGGGCGCCATGCACGTCCATGCACACGACGTGGAACACTGCGACGTCGGTCTTAGCCCACTAGCGCCCGTCTCGTGTCAACTGCCGATCAGAGGCAGGCCGAGCCCCCCCAGCGCCGCCGCCGTGGTACGCCCGACATTGGCTTCTCTGACGACGCCGTCGTCCTCGTCGACGACGGCTGCGCAGGTCCCAAGCCAGCGAGGCGTCGAGACCGGCATAGCAGCGCTTGAGCCATGCCCGTACGTCGGTCGCGAGCGGAACCCGGCAGACCGGCCGGCCATCTCGGCAGCTTGCCACGATCCACGGCTCGGGGAAGGCTGGCGATGGCCCGGTCACCTGATCCAAGTCGTGACCGATCCGCCCGAAACCGCTGCTCCCCCCCGGGCGACGTGACCTGTACGTCGGAGTCCTTCGATCAGCGTGGTCGATCCGGCGGAAGTGGAAACCGCTGCGGCACCTCCCGCGACCGTCGCTTATGGTCCAGGAGATCCAGGGCCCAATCCGGCCTCGGCGCGACGGATGCCTCGTACAATTCACGGTATGCTTCAGGTGTCAGCCAAGTGCCGACGGGATGACGTCCGGTCAGGCGCAGGAAGGCGCTCAGCGATAGGCAAACTGGCGGCGGCAGGCCGACGACGGTCTGGAGAGCGCAGCTGGAACTCTTGCTGCGCTGTCCCACGATACGCTTGTTGATGAGGCTCATGGCCCCGGCCCGGGCATCCGGGCCGACGAGTTCCTCGTCGAGCGGCGTGGGCGTGCCGGGCGTCTCAAGCGCCGAAAGCAACTCGCTCCAGGACTGCCACCCCCACGCCAACGCGACGACCTGTCGAGCGGTCGCCTCGGCGATAGGCTGCCGGACATTGGCGAGTTGCGCGCGCAGGGCGTGCACCTTGCGGCTTGCGAAGAAGATCGAGGACGGGCGGAACATCGCGGACCATGGGACTGCGTACGGTGAGCCAATGGATTCAGCTCGCTACTGAGCGGTCAAGGCAAGGCCGCGTCCGAAGCTGCTTCGGGTCGCCCAGACCAGGACGAGGTCCGGCTGGAAAGACGCCTTGCCCCTTCACCGCCGCCGCCCAGGCGGCGACTTGCTCCGCGACCTGGGCGCCTGCTCCGTCGCCGAGCGCGGGAGCGGTCGGGTACGTTGTCGCCTTCCCCACGTCGACGGCCGACCCACGTCCACCAGGATCTCTGCAATCCGCCGTGGCCATCCCTCCGCCGTGACGCGAAACTCTCTGTGGATAAATCGCGTCGCCTCGAACTCCGCTTAGATATCCATGTGGACGTGTAACCGTCGGAGGTTAGTGTGGCGCAACGGAGGTACGGCACCATGGGCGACTCGGATTGGGCGGCGGAGCGGGCTGAGGAATACTGGCGGCTCCACGCGGAGCCCGTGCTCAAGCGCGTCGTCACCGACGCCTTCCTGTCCGGAACGGCGGTCGTGCCCCCTGCCTTGGCGAACTGGCTGGCATCGGCGCCCATCGGGCGCGGTGCCGAGGCTGTCACGCCGCCTCCATCCCCGGAGCCTGCGCAGCGGGTGCCGCAAAGCGCCAAGGAGGTCGCGGCACCGCAAGCCGGTCCTCGGCCCAAGAGGTCCCCCCGCCCGCTCAAGGGGGTGAGCGCCGCTGCGTACGATCTCCTCAAGCGCGCAGGCATGCCCCTGACATCCCGGGAGCTGCTCGGACAGCTGAGGGACTGGGACGGGGGCGAGCGGACCGAGGCGCGCGACAATTCCCTCCTGGCCGCGATGCGGCGGCTTCGCAAGGCCGGTTGGGTCGACTTCGACGGGACGCATTACAGCCCGTCGGCGAAGAAGCCCCGCAGCAAAGGCAGGTCCGGTCCCGCCGGGCCGGGTCGGGACTGATCGCCCGCCCATGGCAAGGCGAATCCATCGCCTCGCAGATCGGCTCCCTGCGCAGGAAGGCAGGGCGCTGGCGGAGATCGAGACCCGGCAAGTCCGCGGCCAACCGACCGTTCGACCATCCAACGCAAACATGGACTCGGAGCGCACATGACCACCTCGTTCGGCGACGCGCGTCGCCTGCACGTCCTGTCTCTCGTCGCCCTGCTCTCGGTCGTGACGCCGCCGCGCAGCCGGGCCGCCGACGGAACCATGAGCGAGCACGAGATCGCTCCCGGCATGGTCATCCGCGGCTTGGTCACCGCGGCGGGCGCGCGGGCCTTTCGCCTGATCGTGCGGGGAACGCTCGTTGCCTCCTTGACCGCAAGGGATGGGGCGCCGCCGACCGGGTACTGCCTCGTTGGAGAGTGGTTGTCCGTGCTGGAGGCACTGGCTGCGCCATGGCGCGCGTTCGCCGGCGAGACCTCGACGCGGAACTTCGGACCGCCGCGCCGGTCGCATTCCGAGCGCTCACCCTTCGTCGCACGGTTCCCGGCGCGCCAAGTCCGCCTCACGGGCCGGAAGCTCGTTCGGTTCCTCGCCGAGTGCACCGCTTCCCTTGGAGCGAAGGACTCGATGCGCGGCGATGAGATCGCCCTCGTCGTCGGCACGCCGGAGACCCAAGTTCGGATCGCGTGCAGCGGTGCCGAACTTCACGTCCTGGTCCATCGAGAGCGGCGCTTGGTCATGGCCGGCACCCTGTCGCGCCTCGACCTGAGCCGGCCCGGGCGCACGCGCTGCTGCATCGGTCGCCAGTGGCTGCCCGAGTTGTTGGATTGGTTCTGGGCCGTGTCCGACGATGTCGATCCTGCAGACCTCGTTCGGTTCTGCCAGGCTGCCGCCTCGGATCGGCCATAGCCCGCGTCGGCCGAGGGCGCCGACGCCCGGATGCAGGGCCGGCCCTCGCCAGGCTTAAGCTCTCGCCTCTCGTGCCGTGACGTGTGCCAAGAGGGAGTGCAGCGTGGGTGTACGGCGGTCGTTGTGCGTTCGAAGCGCATGCCGCCAACGAAAAAGCCCCGCCTGAGCGGGGCTTTCGTTTGAGGGGAATACCCGCAGGCAAACCCCGACCTCCGATGGCGAGCATCTTCGGTCAGCTGAAAAGACGGTGTAGCCCGCCTCCAGCGAGTGAGAGGGATATCGCATATCCGCCTCGCCGGGTCAATGATCGAGGCCCAGCACGGTTCCGAGGAGCGCTCGGATGCCGGCGAGCTCGGCGGGCGAGATGGACGGCTGCGCCGGGCGGCGGTTCACGTTGACCTGCCACAGCCGGACCAGGGAAACGGTGTAGATGTGGTCGCAGACGGCCCAAACCGGGTCGGTCTGGTGGAAGAAGGGGTACGTGCCCGGCTCGAACCGGAAATGGTGGGTGTTGTTCTCCCGGGGCGGGCTCTTGCTCACCGGCACCACCGTGCAGCGCCCGGCGGCGCCGGCCGAGCGCGAGGACACGACGATCGCCCGCCGCTCCTTCTGCATCTCCGGCTTCACGAGGTAGGTGAAATCGCACATCACGACCCGGCCGGGGCTCGGAGCGTGCGGAACCGGCCGCCTGACCTCGGCCGTGCGGCGCGTGACGACCGAACCTTCCAGCGTCGCCAGGAACGCGTCCGCCTTCGCGGCGGCGATGCCGCCGCGAACCAGCGCCGTCTTCAGCTTGGTCCGCTCATACTGCGCGGTGGCCTTCTCCGACAGGAAGCAGTGGCGCAACGCGCTGGCCACGGCTTCCGCGGCCTCTTCGGCGAAGCCTCCCTCGCACAGCCGGTCGAGGCAAGCCTCGCCGTTGAAGCGGGTATCGGGATGCCGGGAAATCTCCATCAATCCACCGACGGCGAGCGCCTCGCCCTGGGCGAAGCCGAGATCCGTCATGGCCTTGAACATGCGAAAGGCGTGGGGCACCCCGAGACAAATGCTCCTGCCGATGGGAAGGCGATGGCGTAGCCCGGGCGACGTCGCGTCGGGCAGGCCGAGGGCAAGCCGATCCGTTCGAAGTCGGCAAACACCTCGGCCGACGCCGTAACCGCACGCCGGACCATTGTCATCCCACGCCGAAGGGGCCGCATGCCGCCGGCGCCCGGGCGCCGCGATCATGCCGGGGCCTGCCCGCCGTGGATGCATTCGTTTGAGCGACCAGGCCCTGGGGCAGGCGGCACCCGCGCTCGTCATCGAGGCGCCGGGTCCCGCCGCCCTGGCGCGCCACCTCGGCCTGCTCCCGGGGCACGTTCCATCCGACGTCGAGAACGACGGTCCCGACCTTGCCGCACCGCCCGGTGCCGCTATTCGTTTTCATTCAACAGTGCCACCGCGGCCTCCAGGAGCGCTCGGAACGCGACCGACTGCCCTGCAGCCGCCTCCACGCGCCGCGTCAGGTCCGAGGAAGCCGCGGGATCCTCCGACGGGTGCGCACCGATGAACCGAACCGCGGCGAGATGCAGCCCGGGTCTAGGCTCATGTTGCCCAGCCAACAGCTTCGATACGGTCGCCTGGCTCGCGCCGAGGATCTTGGCAAGGGCAGCCTGCGTAAGCCCGCGCTCTCGACGCGCGCGACCGAGGGCAATCGCCAGCGCATGCGCATCCCCGCCGTCAGCCGCCCGCTTGCTTCCGCTCATGAAGTCAATAAAATCGAATTGAAACGAATAATCAAGGCGCGCAGGATGCAGGCTCAGACATCCGGAAGGCCGCGGTCGGTCGCGGCGATTCCCGCGGACCCCGAGGCCGAATTGATGCCGGGGGTGCGGTGGGGGCGCCCGGAATGGGTGCCGAGTGCCGCGTTCTGGGCTTTCATGGTCGGTCGGGCCAGCGAGCCGGTCGACGGGTTCGTGGGGCGGGAGGTCAGCCTGGCCCACGAGATCGGCTTCTGTCTGCTCGGGGGCTACGGCATCACGGCCGAAGTCAACCACGCGGTCCATCGCGCGCTCGCCGCGGATGGGATCTTCGAGCCTGGCCGTCGTCCCGGGGCCGATGAGATCGAGGCCCTCCTGCGCAGGCCGGTCCGCATCGGCGAAAGGTCGGTGCGCTACCGCTTCCCGAAGCAGAGGGCGGGCAGGCTCGCCGACGCGCTGACGCTCATCGAGACCGATCCTCCGCCGTCGAGCGACGCCCTGGCCTTCCGACGCCACCTGATGCGCCTGCCCGGCGTCGGTCCGAAGACCGCCTCGTGGGTCACCCGGAACTGGCTGGGCTCGGACGAGGTCGCCATCCTCGACATTCACATCATCCGTGCAGGCCTCCTGATCGGCCTGTTCGAGCGGCCGATCCGCCTCCCGCGGGATTACGAGGCGCTCGAACGGCGCTTCCTGCAGTTCTGCGTGGCCCTGGACGCGAAGCCGTCGCTGGTCGATGCCGTCATGTGGCGGGCGATGCGCAACATCGGCCGGGGACCGGTTTGACCGGCGACGGCGGAGGCCGATAAGACATCAGGTCTCCTTCACCAGTGGCCGGGCAAGCGGGATGTCGGGGGGCAGCAAGAAGAGTTCGGGCCGCCGCCTGGTCGCGCCGGCCGGTGCAGGGCCGGGAGCGCCGGGCTCGACCGCCGGATCGGAGGGCGGGAACGCGCCGACGGGCTCGCCCTGCGACCTCAGTTACGACGTCGAACTGACCGGGGTCCGGGCCGACGTCGTCGCCGTCGTGCGCATCGGCGACGTCCTGGACGTCGCGCTGCACAGGGCGGGTGCGTTCGAGACCGCCGTGTGCCGTACCCGCCCCGCCGGGCAGGTGGTCGGCACGCTGGCGAACGTCGAAGGCCTCGACGAACTTCTCGGTTGCCTGCGCACCCACCACCGCTACGCGGCGACCGTGACGCAGGTCGGCCGCCTCCTCTGTCGCGTCGCCATCGCACCGGTGCTGGGTTGATCGTCGCCGGAGGCTCCTACCTGGAGATCTGCGAGATCCCGCGCTGGCGGCGGCTGTTCGGTTCGGGCGGCCGTGCCGCCGCGGCGGTCGGGCAGCTCTCGCCGGGCAGCAGCCTTCACACCTATGCCTTCGCAGGCTGGGCCCGCGACGTCGAGAGCTCGATGCACGCCTGCGGGGTGACGGCGACGGTAATGCCCATCGCCGAGGAGATCAGCTTCGGCTACTTCCATGCCCTTTCGCCGGCCACGTTGCGGCCCGCCGCGCCGACGCGACACCCTGCCCTCTCGGTCGAGGGGCGGGTCGTGCTGCGTTTCGGCTTCGTGGAGGGCGACGCGGTCGTGTCCTCGGAGCGGGCGGTCCACGACCCGCAGGGCGACGACGTTGTCCCGTTCCGCGCCAACGGGTCCCGGGCCGAGGCCCTGGCCGTAGTCCTGAACCAGGGGGAGGCGGAGGGGGCGACGGGCGAGGAGGGGCCGGCCGCAGGCGAGGCCGTTCTCGCCCTGCACGCGGCCGACGTGGTCGTGGTCAAGCGTGGCTGCTCGGGCGCGACCGTCCACCGGCCTGGTCGCGACCCCGTCGCGGTGCCCGCTTATCGATCCGCCCGTGTGTTCAAGATCGGCTCGGGCGACGTCTTCAGCGCCGCCTTCGCGCATCACTGGGGCGAGCGCGGTCTGGACGCCGCGGCGGCGGCCGACCTGGCGTCGCGCGCGGTCCACCATTTCGTCGACACGCGCTCGCTGCCGCTGCCCGCGGCCTCCGACCCCGCCGACCCCGCCGACCAGGCGCTCGCACCCGTGGGCGGGGAGCCCGGCCGCGTCTATCTCGCGGCCCCGTTCTTCCACATCGCCCAACGCTGGCTCGTCGAGGAGGCACGGGACCGGCTGCACGCCCTCGGCGCGTCTGTCTTCTCGCCGTTGCACGACGTGGGCACGGGGGGCGGCGCCGTCGCCCTCGCCACCGCCGACCTCGCGGGGCTCGACGGCTGCCAAGCCGTGCTCGCCCTGCTCGACGGGGCGGACCCGGGCTCGATCTTCGAGGTTGGACATGCGCGGGCGCGCGGCATCCCCGTGGTCGTGCTGGCCGAACGCCTCGACGAGCATCACCTGACCATGCTGGCCGGCACCGGCTGCGAGGTCGTCGACGATTTCGCCTCCGCCCTCTATCGGGTTGTGTGGGCTTCGCTGCGATGAAGGTTCTGCTGTTTTCCGGCGGTCTCGATTCGACCGCCCTCGCTTGGTGGCAGAGGCCGGACGCCTGCCTGTTCGTCGATTACGGCCAGCGGCCGGCGGCGGGCGAAAGGGCTGCCGCGACGTCCATCGCGGCCGAGTTCGGGCTGCGGCTCGAAACGCTTCAGGTCGACCTGTCCGCGCTTGGCCTCGGCCCCCTGGCCGGCGGGGAGCCCGCCGCGCTCGCGCGTGCCCCCGAATGGTGGCCCTACCGCAACCAGATCCTGGTCACCCTGGCAGGCATGCGCTTCGTCGCGGAAGGCCTGTCGGAGATCCTCATCGGAACGGTGGCGACCGATGTCCACGCCGACGGACGCGCCCCGTTCCTGCGGACGCTCGACCGCCTGATGCGGCTCCAGGAGGGTGGGGTGCGCGTCGTGGCGCCCGCACGCCACCTGAGCGGGCCGGCCCTTCTCGCGGCGTCCGGCCTTCCCGCCTCGGCGCTCGGTGCGACATTCTCCTGTCACGTCATGGAATATGCCTGCGGGCGGTGCCGCGGATGCGAGAAGCATCGCGAGACCTTGCGGTCGTTCGGCCTGCGGTCCGACGCGAAGGCATCCCGCGCGGCCCCGGACCGACCGGACGCGGCGCGGGCGGAGGGCTGACGAATGGGCGGAGGGCTTCCACCCAAACGCCGCCGCATGCCGTACGGCATGGGACAGGTCCGGACAGGGTCCGACGAGTGCGACCTGACCTTCACGGTCGACCTGATCGGTGTCCGCCGCGACGCCACGCGCGGCCTGCAGGCCGGGGACGTGTTGGAGGTAGACCTCGTGGCCGGCGCGGGCGCCAGCACCGCAGTCTGCCGCACCACCGACGGGGCGACCGTCGGCGCCCTCGCCGCGTTCCGCGGCCTCGTGAGCCTGCTCGGCTGCCTCGGCCAGGGGGTGCGGTTCGAGGCCCTCATCGAGGATGTCGGCGCGACGCGCTGCACCGTTACGGTCACGAGAGCCGAGGCGTGAACGTCGTCGGCGGCACATATTTCGAGAGCTGCGCGTTCCCCGCCTGGGCCGGCCTGTTCGGTTCGGGCGCACGCGCCGCCATGGCGGTGAGCGCGTTGTCCCCGGGCACTCGCCTGAGCACGTATGCGTACGCCGAGTCGGCCGGCGACCTCCGGGCGACCATGGCCGCCTTCGAGGTCGAGACGGACATCGTCGCCATCGGGGAGCGGCTCGAATTCGAGTATTGGCATCCCCTTCGCAAGAGCTGGGTTCCCGAGGCCGGCCGGCGCTACGCCGACCTGGCCGTCACCGGCGACGTCGTGCTCGGGTTCGGCATGCTGGAGGGCACGGCCCGGCTCACGGCCGGCCGGGCGGTCTACGACCCGCGCTCCGCCGACCCCGCGTCCTCCTTCGTGCGTTCCGGCTCGCGGGCGACGGAGCAACTCGCCTACGTGGTGCAGGATGCCGACTTGGTCCGGCTCGGGCCGCTCCCGGACCCGCGCGACGCCGCGACCGGCGTCATGGCCCGCGAGGGCGCCACGCTCGTCGTGTCGCGCCACGCATTCGGCGGTGCCACGGTGTACCGGGGCGACGCCCCCGGCATCCCGGTGCCGGCGTACGCCGCCCGCCGCTGGTTCAGGATCGGGGCCGGCGACGTCTTCTGCGCGGCCTTCGCGCATTATTGGGGCGAGCGTGGCCTCGACGCCGTGGGGGCGGCCGACCTCGCGTCCCGCTGCGTGGCGTGGTTCAACGACGGGGCTCGGTTGCCGCTGCCTCCGCCGGAGGAGCTCGAAGGGATGGAGGCGGTGCCCGGGCGCCCAGCGTCGGGTTGCCGGGTCTACCTGTCCGGACCGCGCCGGACCATGGCCCAAAGATGGCTCTTCGACGAGGCGGCCGCTTACCTCGACGCGCTCGGGTTCAGGACGGAGACGGCGTTCGCGGACGACGGCCCCCGCTCACCCACGCGAGCGAATTGGCCGCCCCGGCCCCGCGTGCCCCATTCGGCCCTCCTCGCCCTGGGTGACGTCGCCGACCTCGGGACGAACCTTCACGTCGGCTATGCGCAAGCCAACGGCATGCCGGTGGTGCTGCTCGCCGAGACGGCCTCCGGCGGGGATTTGACGATGTTCTCGGGAAGCGGCTGCGAGGTGACGCACGATCTCGCCACGGCGCTCTACCGGACGTGTATGGCATGCCTGCGGTGACCGGCGGCCGGGAGGGCACCCGTTGAGGCCGCCACGGTTTCCACCCGCCCCGGCGCGCCCGCGGGCGCCTGAGCGCACGCCGTCCCCGCCCGGACCATCGGGGTCCGGCGATGGAGAGGGCGGGCCGGCGCAGGAGCGCTGGCAGGCGTTCCACGCCTTCCTGGCGGCACGCATGAACTCACGATGGGTGTTCCGCGGCTGCGCGTCGAAGGCCTTCGAGTGCAAGCCCAGCGCCGGCCGGGGCGCCGAGTTCGACCCGCGCCACGAACGGCAACTGTTCCAGGATTTCAAGCGCGAGGCCAGGCTGCACGTCGCGATGCCCGGGGCGACGGATTGGGACTGGTTGGCGCTGGGTCAGCACTACGGTCTCCCGACCCGCTTGCTCGACTGGACGACCAATCCGCTCATTGCCTGCTTCTTCGCCGTTGCCAGCCAGCCCGCGAACGAGGACGCCATCGTGTACGCGCACCCGCTTGGCGGCAGTTCCATGATCGACCCCGAGCGGGGTCCCGGCCCCTTCGAGATCGCCGAGGTCGGCTTCCTGCTGCCCTCCGCCCTGGCGCCCCGCATCGCGAGCCAGAAGGGCCTATTCTCGGCCCACCCCGATCCGGCCTCGGCGTGGACGCCGCCCGGCATGGCGGAGAATAGCTTCGTGATCCCGCGGGACACCCGCGCGGTCTTCCAGCGCAACCTGTTCCAGCTCGGCGTGGATGCGGCCCACATCTGGGCCAGCCTCGAAGGCGTCTGCCTCTCGCTGACGTGGCAGTACCGCCTCCGCATCGGGCTCGGCGCGGCCTTGTAGCCCCCGCCGCTCGGAATCCTTGGAGCATCCGGTCCGGACGGCGGCGGTCCCGCCAAGCCGGTGCAGGCTTCGACATTCACCGGCCGGCGCGCCCTCTACCAACGTGCACGGCGTAGGTCAGGCACACCGAGGCTTGCCCGCCGTCGCCGCGCGGGGGTGGCGTGGATATCCTGTCGAAAACCGGACCACGCCTGGGATTTAGCGAAGCAGCAGCGTGGGAGGAATTGGGATTTATCCGGGAGCTACCACTCCCCAAGTCCTTGATGCCACACACCAATTTTCAAGCGAAAGTTGGTGGTGGAGCTGAGGGGATTCGAACCCCTGACCTCCGCAGTGCGATTGCGGCGCTCTCCCATCTGAGCTACAGCCCCGTCCGGGGACGCGGGCCTTTTAGGCTCGCGCGGCTCAGCCTGTCAATTCCCGTTTCAAGCCTTTATGCGCTGCCCGTGCGGGCACTGGCGCCCGCGTCGATTCGAGGACTCCGAACCCGCGCATGTACGCCCTCCTCTGGCTTTTCGACACGGTGGTGCAGCTCTTCATCTACGTGCTCATCGCGAGCGCGGTGCTGAGCTGGCTGGTCGCCTTCAACGTGGTCAACGTGCGCAACCCCATCGTCGCCCAGATCGGCGAGGTGCTCTACCGCGTCACCGAGCCGGTGCTGCGGCCGATCCGCAACCTCCTGCCGAACCTCGGCGGCGTGGACATCTCGCCCATCATCCTCATCCTGCTCTTGCTCTTCGTCAGCCGCCTGCTGCACGAGTTCATCCCGCCGCAGACGCTGGTCTACACGCGCTGAGACAGGCCCCGAGGAAACGCCCCCCATGAAGACCAATCCCGGCCGCTTCTTCGAGGATTACCGCCTCGGCGAGACCATCCGGCACGCCACGCCCCGCACGGTCACCACCGGCGACGTGGCGCTCTACACCGCGCTCTACGGGCCGCGCTTCGCCGTGCAATCCTCGGACGCCTTCGCCCGGGCGCTGGGGCTTCCGCGGAGCCCGCTCGACGACCTGCTCACCTTCCACGTGGTGTTCGGCAAGACCGTGCCGGACATCTCCCTCAACGCCGTGGCCAATCTCGGCTACGCGGAGGGCGGCTTCCGCCGCCCGGTCTATCCGGGCGAGACCCTCTCCACCGTCTCCGAGGTGATCGGCCTCAAGGAGAGCTCGAACCGGCAGACGGGCGTCGTCTACGTGCGCTCGGTCGGCTCTGACGAGAAGGGCGAGACCGTGCTCAGCTATTGCCGCTGGGTCCTCGTGCGCAAGCGCGACCCCGAGGCGGTGATCGGCGAAGAGCACGTGCCGAGCCTCGCCAGGGTCGTCGACCCGCGCGACCTCGCGGGCGCCCTGCCCCGGCTCGACGTCTCGGCCTACGATCTCGACCTCGCCGGGAGCCCGCACCGCTTCGGCGACTATGCCCGGGGCGAGCGCATCGACCATGTCGACGGCATGACCGTGGAGGAGGCCGAGCACCAGATCGCCACGCGCCTGTTCCAGAACACCGCCAAGGTGCATTTCGACAATCACGCCGCCAAGGACACCCGCTTCGGCCGGCGCCTGATCTATGGCGGCCACGTCATCTCGCTGGCGCGCGCGCTCAGCTTCAACGGGCTCGCCAACGCCTTCGCGCTTGCCGGCATCAATGCCGGGCGGCACGTGGCGCCGCTCTTCTCCGGCGACACCGTCTATGCCTGGAGCGAGGTGCTCGACACGGCCGATATCGGCCGCGACGATGTCGGCCTGCTGCGCCTGCGCACGGTCGCGACCAAGAACCAGCCCTGCGGCGCCCATCCGGACAAGCAGGGCGAGGGCTACGACCCGGCCGTGATCCTCGACCTCGACTACTGGGCCTTCATGCCGAAGTGAGGGCCGCGCGGCTCCGCCCGGCCGTATCGGCCCGGGCGGGGTCCGTCAGTTCAGGCTGCCGTCCACGCCGTCCTGCGTGCGGGCGAGCGCCCGCCCGATCCGCAGCAGCGCCTCGCGGATCGGCGGCAGCACCTCCTTGGCCCCGTCCGCGTCGATCAGCGCGTGCGCGTAGAGGAGATGGTCGGCCACCCGCTCCAGCACCGTGCCCTGGGGCGCGTCCGGCGGCGGGGGCGGCTGGTAGCGCCCGACCGCGCCGGTGGCCGCCTGGGCCGGATCGGGCTCCGTCTCGCTGATCGAGCCGAAGAAGCCGAGGAAGGTGGTGTTCGGCGGCCCGAAGGAGGGCACCGCCCCCGCATGGACCCAGATCGGCGCGCCGGCCGCCGTGCACAGCCGGTAGCGGAGCGAGAACTCCACCCGCAGCCGCGTCGCCTCGGCGAGGATGGCGCGCGCCGTCTCGCGGTCGTCCGCGTGGACGCGGGCGAGCCAGCCGTCTCCGGTCGCCTCGGCCGGGGCCTGGCCCGTGACCCGGGTCCAGTCCGGGCTCGTGAAGGTCGCTAGGCCGGACGCGTCGGTCACGAAGATCATGCGCGATCATGCACGGCCCGGAGCCGATGCACATTCACCTACGATAGGACCGGCCACGCTTGCCGGTCCCATCCGCCGATCCCGGGCTCAGTCCCGGACGACCACCTTGGTGCCGACCTTCACGCGGTCATAGAGGTCGACCACGTCCTTGTTGGTCATGCGGATGCAGCCCGAGGACACGGCCGCGCCCATGGTCTCGGGCTCGTTCGAGCCGTGGATCCGGTAGAGCGAGGAGCCGAGATAGAGGGCGCGCGCGCCGAGCGGGTTGTCCTGGCCGCCGGCCATGTAGCGCGGCAGGTCGGGGCGGCGGGCGAGCATCTGGGCCGGCGGGCGCCAGGCCGGCCATTCCTTCCTCATGGTGACGGTCTTCACGCCCGACCAGGAGAAGCCCTGCCGGCCGACGCCGACGCCGTAGCGGATCGCCGCGCCGCCGCCGAGCACGTAGTAGAGCCGGCGCTGGCTCGTCGAGACGACGATGGTGCCGGGCTTCTCCTTCCCCGACCAGGCCACGGTCTCCCGTGGGATCGCCTGCGTCCTGAAGATGTTCATGAAATCGGCGAGCGGCCCGCTGTCGAGGGGGCCGGCCAGGGCCGGGCTCGCGCCGAGGCCGAGCCCGGCCGCCAGGGCGAGCACGGCGATGCGCTTCGTCATGGTTCTGGTCTCCTGTCAGATCCGTCCGTCCGACAAGCCCAGCATTTGCGGCGGCTTCGGGCCCGGACGCCGCCGCCGAGCGTCCTGCACGATGCCTGTGGGATCTGCGCAACAGCCCTCTTGACGGGAGTATGAATTTCTGGGCGCGTACCGGAAGCCGCGGATCGACAAGGGAAAATACTTTCTTTCCTCGGCCCGGAATGGTTCCGTCATCCCCAGGACAGGGGGCCTGACAGGATGTCGCAGGCGATTGCGCTGCACCACGCCGAACCCCTATTCTCAAGCCGTGCCCTTCGGACCCGTGACCCTCACGGCGGCCCGCGCCCGTCGTTCCGTGCATCCTGCCGCGTTGCTGTCGCTGCTCGCGACGCTGGCGCTGCTGCTGCTCGCCGGGCTGCCGGCCACCGCCGATGCCGAGATCCGGCCGAACCGCCCCTGCGCCGCTGCGAAGGTGCGCGACACCGCCTGCCCGGCCCAGCGCTTCGCCCTCCAGATCACCCTCGACGTGGACGAGCCGGCCGGCGAGCGGAGCGGCTTCGTGGCCGCGGGTGCCGCATCGGTCGCCCGGGAGCCGCGCCCCGCCTTCCGCCGCAGCGCCGACCCCCTGCCCCGCCCTGCCGCGGGCAGCGCGCCCGAGCGCCCGCCCAGGATCGCCTGAGCGGCCCCGGCCGGCATCGCGGACGGCTCCGAAGGCCTCACGTCTTCGGGTTGCCACCATCGTCGCCGATACCGTCCGGGTCGACCGCCGCGTCCGACCGCGCCGCCCGCTTATGATGGCGGCGACGCGCCCGGCCCGCGCGGAAGCCTCTCGCGAAACGCCCCCCGCGCCGTCCCGGCCGGCGGGCGCCCTCCCGGTGACCGGGAGGTCCGTGCGAGGCTTCGAGCCGCGGGTCCGGCCGAGCCCGCTCGGCCGCATCGGGGCGCGATCCCGAGACCCCCGGATGGCCGCGCCCGTCGCGCCCGGCCCTCCCGATCCGTGATGCGTGTCTCCAGGAGCGCCGTGACCGTGACCCTTCGCCCCCTCCCCGCCCGTCGCCTGCGCAGCGCGGTCCGGTGGCCCGCCGCGACGCTGATCGGCGCCGCGCTCGTCGCCCTGTCGGCCTGCAACCAGCGCCAGGCTGCGGCCCCGGTGCCCCCGCCGCCGCCCGAGGTCGGCGTGATCACGGTGGCGCCGCAGCCGATCCCTTATCTGCGCGACCTGCCCGGCCGCGTCGCGCCGACCCGGATCGCCGAGGTGCGCTCGCGCGTCTCCGGGCTCGTGATCAAGCGGCTGTTCGAGCAGGGCTCGGCGGTGAAGGAGGGCGACGTCCTCTACAAGATCGACCCCGCCCCCTACGAGGTCGACCTCGCCAGCGCCGAGGCGACGCTCGCCCGCCAGGAGGCGGCGCTCGCGCTCGCCAACCAGCAGGCCGAGCGCCTGGAGACCCTGCTCGCCCGCAACACCGCGAGCCAGGCGCAGTACGACACCGCCTACGCGGCCAAGAAGCAGGCCGAGGCCGAGGTGGCCGGCGCCAAGGCGGCGCGCGACCGGGCCAAGCTCAACCTGAGCTGGACCGACGTGCGCGCGCCGATCTCCGGCCGTATCGGCCGGGCGCTGCTCACCGAGGGCACCCTGATCGAGCAGGGCTCCACGGGCGTGCTCGCCACGATCCAGCAGCTCGACCCGATCTACGTGGACATCACCCAGTCCGTCGGCGAATTGAACAAGCTGCGCCGGGACCTCGCCAGCGGCGAACTCTCGAAGCTCGAGAACGACGCCGCCAACGTCCACCTGATCATGGACGACGGCAGCCTCTACCCGCTGGCCGGCCGGCTCCTGTTCTCGGACGTCACCGCCGATCCGAGCACCGGCCAGGTCACGCTGCGCGTGCTGATCCCGAACCCGAACGACGAGCTGTTCCCGGGCATGTATGTCCGCGCCCGGATCAAGCAGGGCATCGATTCCGACGCCATCGCCGTGCCGCAGCAGGCGGTCCAGCGCACCGCCGACGGCAAGCCCGAGGTCTGGGTGGTGAAGGAGGGCGACACGGTGATGCTGCAGCCCGTCGAGGTCGGCCCCGTGGTCGGCCAGGACTGGCTGATCCGCGAGGGCCTCAAGGCCGGCGAGCGCGTCGTCGTCGAGGGCTTCCAGAAGATCACCGCCGGCATCCAGGTGAAGCCGATGGACCGCACGGTCCCGCACGAATCGGAGACCGGCAAGCCGCACGATCCCGACGAGGCCGGCGACGGCGAGGCCAAGCGCCAAGCCGCCTCCCAGGTCCGCTGAGGAGGCGCAGCACGTGGCACGCTTCTTCATCGACCGGCCGGTCTTCGCCTGGGTCGTCGCCCTGTTCATCATCCTCGGGGGCGCGCTCTCGATCCCGCTCCTGCCGGTGGCGCAGTACCCGGTGATCGCGCCGCCCCAGATCGCCCTCTCCACCGCCTTCCCGGGCGCCTCCGTGGAGAGCCTCTACACGGGCACGACCCGTCTCATCGAGGACGAGCTCAACGGCGCGGCCAACATCCTGAGCTTCGAATCGACCACCGACTCGTTCGGCTCGATCAACATCACCGCGACCTTCCAGCCGGGCACCGACCCGGCGCTCGCCTCGGTGGAGGTGCAGAACCGCCTGAAGCGCGTGGAGGCCCGCCTGCCGGCGGAGGTGCGCCAGAACGGCATCCTGGTGGAGGAGGCCTCCGCCGCGACCCTCAACATCATCACCCTGGTCTCGACCGACGGGAAGATGGACGAGATCGGGCTCGGCGACTTCCTGATCCGCAACGTCATCAACGAGATCCGCCGCATCCCCGGCGTCGGGCGCGCCACGCTCTACTCGACGGAGCGCTCGCTCCGCGTCTGGGTCGACCCGGACAAGCTGCGCGGCCTCTCGCTGACGCCGGAGGACGTCACCGAGGCGATCCGCAACCAGAACATCCAGATCGCCTCGGGCGCCATCGGCGCGCAGCCGAGCCCGAACAAGCAGACCATCACCGCGCCGATCATCGTGAAGGGCCAGCTCAACACGGTGGAGGATTTCGGGGCGATCGTGCTCCGGGCCAACCCGGACGGCTCGAACGTGCGCCTGCGCGACGTGGCGCGGATCGAGCTCGGCGGCGACGCCTACCAGTTCTCGACGCGGCTCAACGGCGGCGAGGCGGCCGGCATCTCGGTGACGCTGGCGCCGGACGGCAACGCGCTGGAGACCGCCAAGGCGATCCGCGCCAAGATGGAGGAACTGGCCCAGTTCTTCCCGCCGGGCCTGAAATGGGACATCCCCTACGACATCACGCCCGCCGTGAAGGCCTCGATCAAGAAGGTCATGATGACCCTCGTCGAGGCGGTGGTGCTGGTCTTCGTGGTGATGTTCCTGTTCCTGCAGAACATCCGCTACACCCTGATCCCGACCATCGTCGTGCCGATCGCCCTGATGGGCACGGTCACGGTGATGCTGCTCGCCGGCTTCTCGATCAACGTGCTCACCATGTTCGGCATGGTGCTGGCCATCGGCATCCTGGTCGACGATGCCATCGTGGTGGTCGAGAACGTCGAGCGCATCATGAACGAGGAGGGCCTCCACCCGAAGGAGGCCACCCGCAAGGCCATGGACCAGATCACGGGCGCCATCATCGGCATCACGCTGGTGCTGGTGGCGGTGTTCATCCCGATGGCCTTCTTCCCCGGCTCGGTCGGCATCATCTACCGGCAGTTCTCGATCGCGATGGTCACCTCCATCGCCTTCTCGGCCCTGCTGGCGCTGACGCTCACGCCGGCGCTCTGCGCGACGCTGCTCAAGCCCGTCGCGAAGGGCCACGGCCACGCCAAGGGCGGCGTCTTCGGCTGGTTCAACCGGATCGTGGACCGCGAGACCGCGCGCTACGGGCGCGGCACTCAATGGTTCATCAAGAAGTCCGGCCGGGTGATGGTGATCTACCTCGTCCTCGTCGCCGGAACGGCCTTCGCCTTCCTGCGCCTGCCCGAGGGCTTCCTGCCGGTGGAGGACCAGGGCTTCTTCACGGTCGACATCCAGACCCCGCCCGGCGCCTCGTTCAACCGGACGCAGGCCGCGGTGCGGAAGGTGGAGGAGCACCTGATGGCGCAGCCGGGCGTGGCGACGGTGACCATGCTCAACGGCTTCTCGTTCTCGGGCCAGGGGCCGAACCTCTCCCAGGCCTTCGTGACGCTGAAGCCCTGGAGCGAGCGCGACGCCAAGAACTCGGCCGCCGCGCTGGTCGAGGGCACCAACAAGGCGCTCGGCGGCTACCGCGACGCGATCGTGGACGCGCAGGAGCCGCCGCCGGTGGACAATCTCGGCAATGCGGCGGGCTTCTCCTTCCGCCTGCAGGACCGGGCGCAGCGCGGCTACTCGGCGCTGGCCGCGGCCGAGGCGCAGCTCCTCAAGCTCGCCCAGGCGAGCCCGATCCTGCAGAAGGTGAAGATCGAGGGCCTGCCGGCGACGCCCCAGGCGGAGCTGATCATCGACCGCGAGAAGGCGGCGGCGCTCGGCGTGAAGTTCGAGGACATCAACGCCACGATCCAGGTCAATCTCGGCTCGGTCTACGCCAACGACTTCCCGAACCGGGGCAAGATGCAGCGCGTCTACGTGCAGGCGGAGCAGCTGCAGCGCATGAGCACCGCCGACATCCTCAACTACGCGGTGAAGAACAGCCAGGGCACCATGGTGCCGCTCTCCTCCTTCGCGGAGGTGAAGTGGGGCATGGGGCCGGCCCAGATCGTCGGCTTCAACGGCTACCAGGCGGTGCGCTTCACCGGCGAGCCGGCGGCCGGCTACACCTCGGGCGACGCGATCGACGAGATGGAGCGGCTGATGACGCAGCTCCCCAAGGGCTTCGGCTACACCTGGACCGGCCAGTCCCTCCAGGAGAAGCAGGCCGGCTCCCAGGCCTCGCTGCTCCTGGCCCTCTCGGTGCTGATCGTGTTCCTCTGCCTCGCGGCGCTCTACGAGAGCTGGGCGATCCCGTTCTCGGTGCTGCTGGTGATCCCGCTCGGCGTGATCGGCTCGGTGGCGGCCGTCTATCTCCGGGGCATGCCCAACGACGTCTACTTCAAGATCGGGCTGATCACGATCATCGGCCTCTCGGCCAAGAACGCGATCCTGATCGTGGAGTTCGCCCGCGACCTCTGGAAGCCCGGCACCAACATCGTCAACGCCACGATCCAGGCGGCGACGCTGCGGTTCCGCCCGATCGTGATGACCTCGCTCGCCTTCATCTTCGGCGTGGTGCCGCTCGCCATCGCGACCGGCGCCGCCTCGAAGAGCCAGCAGGCCATCGGCACCGGCGTGATGGGCGGCATGATCTCGGCCACCGTGCTGGCGGTGTTCTTCGTGCCGGTCTTCTTCGTGGTGGTGATGCGCCTGTTCCGCCGCAAGGACGTGGAGGCCGGCATGCGGGCCGAGCCCGATGCAGGCGTAGCCCCCGCCTCCCACCACGGCGTGCCGGCGGAGTGAGGCGCGGCGTGCGCGGACGCCGGGCCCTGGAACCGGTCCCAGCTTGATGGCTTCGGCTGGGGCAGCATGCCCCCCTCTTCCCGACCGATCCCGGGCTTGCCCGAGATCGGCAACGGGGAACCGATCCCGGGCAAGCCCGAGATCGGGGGCGCCTGTCGTACGAGAGCGTTATCCGGGGAGATGGTTGCCGGTTCCGCGAAAGAAAATGCGGCACAAGCAATGAGATAGAGCATCTTCTGTGATCCGACGATCATGGAAGATGCTCGAGGAGTTGCGCCGCGGCGTGGTCCGATCAGCCGAGCCCGCTCGAACGGGGCATCGGGACGACACCGCGCGAAAGCGGTCCCGGTGCCCGCCAAGCCGGGGTGATCCCACTCACCCCGGAACGAGGCCGTTTGCACGGAGCCAGTCCACTTCGTCGTGCAGCGTTTCGGCCACGGGACGGAAGCGCAGGCCGAGTTCGCGTTCGCCCTTGGCCGGATCGTAGCGCGAGCGCTCGTCCTCGGTGGCGATCGTGCGCACCATCGCCCAACTCAGCAGGACCGGGCGTCCCGTGAGCCGCGCATAGACCTCATGACCGGCGGCGAGCAGGCGCATCAGCCACAGCGGGATCCGGCGGCTCGGCGCCGGCACGCCCGTCGCGTGCGCGATCAATGGCAGAAGATCGGCCATCGTCATGTGACGGCCGGCTGCCAGATAGCGCTCGCCGCGTCGTCCCCTGTCGTTGGCCAGGATCATTGCTCGAGCGACATCGCGGGCATCGACCACCGAGAAGGAGCCGGGCGGCACGCCGGGCAGGCGCCCGAGGGCGACGTCGATGACCGTCTGCCCCGCCGAGGTCGGCCCGATATCGCCCGGCCCGTGCATCCAGCCGGGGAGGACCAGGGTGGCCCAGAAATCCGGATGCCTGTCGAGAAAGCCGAGCACGACGCGATCCGACAGGATCTTGCTGCGGTAATAGTCGTCCGCGTCGCGCTCGTCCCGCAACATCGTCTCGTCGATGACCTCGCTCCGAGCGCCATGCAGAACGGCGATGGAACTGGTGTGGACGAAGCGCCGCACGCCGGCGCGCCAAGCGTGATCGATCAGATCGCGCGTCCCCTCGACATTGGCTGCGTAGAGCGCCTTCCAATGCCGCCCGCCCTTGTAGGAATCGCGGAAATAGGCGGCCGTATGGAATACGGTGTCGACACCCGCCAGGGCCGGCGCAAAGCTTGGAACATCCAGCATGTCGCCGCGTACGATGTCCAGGTCGAGGTCCGGGTCGAGGCCCGCAAATTGCTGCCGCGCCTTGTCCGGGGAGCGCACCAGCGCCCGCACCCGCCAGCCGTCCGCGATCAGTGCGCGCACCAGATTGTTGCCGAGAAGCCCTGTCGCTCCCGTCACGAAAGCCAGACGCTTGGTTCGCGACTGGCTCGGATCGTCTGCCATGAACTCGGCTCCACAATTGAGGAGCCTGACCCCATAAGGGTGGACCATGGTCCATGGTCAAGGGGTGATTGCGGTGCTGATCGGAGAGTTCGCGCAGAGGACTGGCCTCAGCCAGGACACCGTGCGCTTCTATGTTCGCAAAGGTCTGCTGTCGCCCCGGTCCGGCGCTCGGGGCGGTCGCAATCCCTATCAGATTTTCAGCGAGCGGGATGTTTCCACCGCGCTGATGATCCGCTTCGCGCAATCGCTGGGCATGCCGCTCAAGGAGATCGCCGACATCGCGAGCGAACTCCTCAGTGACGGGCTGTCGGCAGAGCGCGAGGTCGAGATCATCGACACGCAGGTCGCCAGGCTCGAACAGAAGGCCGCCGACCTCGCGAGATTGCTCGGCTATCTGCACGCCAAGCGTGACTGGATGATGCGTGGCAAGCCGGGTGACGAGCCCCGTTTTTCCGCGGACGGGCTTTGTCTCGCACCGATTGCGACGCGGACATGCGAGACGGGCTGAAGCCGAGCGCCGCCGGACGGACATCGTCGCCGTTTGCCTCGCCGAAGCGGCGCCCTCATGGATGGTTGAGCCCTGGGGCCGTGCCCGACCGCGTTGCAGTCGGGTACGGCCCCAAGTCCTTGTTTTGACGCGCTCTCTTCTCGCCGAACCGGTATCCACTTCGGCTTGAGAGCGCTCTAGGTCGCGGACTCATTAAGTTCGCAGCCAGACCCGCAGGGCTGCGAGCTTGACGCTGGCGAGGAAGTTGTCGGGGTCCTTGTCGTAGCGCGTGGCGA
>NZ_CABFVH010000051.1 GCF_902141855.1 Methylobacterium dankookense
ATCCGTCAGGTCGAACCGCGCCATCCAGAACCCTCCCTCGCCAGAGGGTTAACGACGGCACGCCTCACCCGTGCCCACCGTTATGGGTTCGCGACCTAGAGCATTTTCCGCGGAAGTGGATACCGGTTCGGCGAAAGAGATCGCGTCAAAACAAAGATTTAGAGCCGATCTCGATTGCAGCGCGATCGGGAACGGCTCTCGGGCCGTTCGCGCTCCTGTCGTGACGCATTTTCAGGAATAGGCAATGGCCGCGCGTCAGCTCCACCTCAACGTCAACCTGCTGCATTCGGGCGTCCATCCGTCCGCCTGGCGCCTGCCGGAGAGCCGGCCGGACGCCTTCGTGGAGATCGGCCATTTCGTGCGCGTCGCCCGGGTGGCGGAGCGGGCGAAGCTCGACGCGATCTTCCTCGCCGACACGCCGGCCATCAACGACCGGATCGACCACCGGCCGTTCAACGCCCTGGAGCCGACGATCGTGCTCGCGAGCGTGGCGGCGGCCGCCGCGCTCTCGGCCTGACCCCGACCACGGAGGATGACGATGACGGAACGCCAGATCGCCGGCTTCGCGGCGCGCCCCTGCACTGAGCCGCACTGAGCCTGCCTCCCCGACTGGCCCGGCCCGCCCCCGCGCCTTAGACTTCCCGCCCAGGAGGCGCGCCGGGTGGACCGGCGCGGCCATCCCCGGGTGGAGAAGCGCCGTGCAGATCGGATCCATCGGCCTCGACCGGGGCCTGACCAATTACGGCGACCGCGACTTCGCCCGCTTCCTGCGCCGCTCCTTCGCCCGCTCCATGGGCATCTCGCCCGGCCTGCTCTCGAAGCCGGTGGTCGGCATCGCCATGACGCCCTCGGGCTTCAACAACTGCCACCGCTCCATGCCGGAACTCGTCGAGGCGGTCTCGCGCGGCGTGCTGGCGGCCGGCGCCCTGCCGCGGCCCTTCCCCACCGTGTCGCTCGGCGAGGTTTTCCTCAACCCGACCAGCATGATGTACCGCAACCTCATGGCCATGGACACCGAGGAGATGATCCAGGCCCAGCCGATGGACGCGGTCGTGCTCATCGGCGGTTGCGACAAGACCGTGCCGGCCCAGCTCATGGGCGCGGCCTCCGCCGACCTGCCCGCGGTGCAGCTCGTCACCGGGCCGATGTCGACCGGCCGCCACCGCGGCCAGCGCCTCGGCGCCTGCACCGATTGCCGCGGCTTCTGGGCGAAGTACCGCGCCGGCACGGTGGACGCTGAGGAGATCGCCGAGGTCGAGGGCCGGCTCTCGGTCACGGCCGGCACCTGCGCGGTGATGGGCACCGCCTCGACCATGGCCTGCATCGCGGAGGCGCTCGGGATGTCGCTGCCCGGCACCGCCGCGATCCCGGCGGTCCATTCCGACCGCCTCGTGGCGGCCGAGGAGAGCGGGCGCGCCGCCGTGCGCCTGATCGAGACGAAGATCCGCCCCTCCCAGGTCATCACGCAGAAGTCGGTCGAGAACGCGATCCGGGTGCTGATGGCCTTGTCGGGCTCGACCAACGCCATCGTGCATCTCACGGCCATCGCCGGCCGGCTCGGCATCCGCATCCCGCCGGAGCGCTTCAACCAGATCTCGGACGAGACCCCGGTTCTGGTCGACCTGAAGCCGGTCGGCCAGGGCTACATGGAGGATTTCCACGCCGCCGGCGGCATGGGCGCACTCTTGCGCGAGCTGAAGCCGCTGCTGCACCTCGACACCCTCGACATCGAGGGCCGGACGCTCGCTGAGCGCCTGGAGGAGCCGGCCGGCTGGACCGACCGCGCGATCATCCGGTCATCCTCCGATCCGGTCTCGCCGGTGGGCGGGCTGGTCTCGCTCTCAGGGACCCTCGCGCCGGACGGGGCGATCTTCAAGCGCGCGGCGGCGACGCCCGAGCTGTTCGAGTCGGAGGGGCGGGCCGTGGTGTTCACGGGGCTCGAGGACCTCAGCCGGCGCATCGACGATCCGGACCTCGCGGTGGGCGCGAACGACATCCTGGTCCTGCAGAATGCCGGCCCGCACGCGGCGGGCATGCCGGAGGCGGGCTACCTGCCGATCCCGAAGAAGCTGGCGCAGGCCGGCGTGAAGGACATGGTGCGGATCTCGGACGCGCGCATGTCCGGCACGGCCTTCGGCTCGATCGTGCTGCACGTGGCGCCGGAGGCCGCGATCGGCGGTCCGCTGGCGGCGGTGCGCGACGGCGACCGCATCCGGCTCTCGATCCGCGACAAGCGCGTCGACCTGCTGGTCGAGCCCGAGGAGATCGCCCGGCGGATGGACGGCTTCACGCCGCCGCCGGCCCCGACGCGGGGCTACAAGGCGCTCTACCGGCGGACCGTCACGCAGGCGCCCGAGGGCTGCGACTTCGACTTCCTGGCGGCCCCGGCGCCGAGTCCCGCCTCCGACCGGTGACGGCGATCCGGCGTCCCCTTCGCCGGAGAGCGCTCTAGATCGTGCTGCGCGAGGCTCCGGGACGCGAGGAGAGGCAGGATGGCGCTCGAACGATTCCGCAACACCGTGGCGGGCCGCGCCTGCGAGAGCGCGACCGGGCGCTGGTTCACCACCGCCAACCCCTTCGACGGGCGCGACTGGGCCGAATTGCCCCGCTGCGGCCCGGAGGATGCCGAGGCCGCGATCGAGGCCGCCCACGCTGCCTTCACCAAGGGGCCGTGGCCGGCCCTCTCGGCCACCAACCGCGGCAAGCTCCTGCGCCGTCTCGGCGACCTCGTCGCCCGCGACGCGGAAACGCTCGCGGCCCTGGAGGTGCGCGACAACGGCAAGCTCTACGCCGAGATGGTCGGCCAGCTCCGCTACATCCCCGAGTGGTTCCACTATTACGGCGGACTCGCCGACAAGATCGAGGGCGGCGTCCTGCCGCTCGATAAGCCGGATCTGTTCACCTACACCAAGCGCGAGCCGCTCGGCGTGATCGTCTGCATCACGCCGTGGAACTCGCCCCTGATGCTGCTCACCTGGAAGCTCGCCCCAGCGCTCGCCGCCGGCAACACCGTGGTGATCAAGCCGTCCGAGTTCACCTCCTGCTCGACGCTCGCCCTCATGGATCTCGTGCGTGAGGCGGGCTTCCCCGACGGCGTCGTCAACACGGTGACGGGCTACGGCGCCGAGGTCGGGCCGGCTCTCTGCGAGCACCGCCACGTCGCCAAGGTCGCCTTCACGGGCGGGGATGCGACGGGTGCCGCGGTCTACGCGGCGGCCGCCAAGGGCATCAAGCACGTCACGCTGGAGCTCGGCGGCAAGTCGCCCAACATCGTCTTCGCCGACGCCAATCTCGACCACGCGGTCAAGGGCGCGATCTCCGGCATCTTCGCGGCCTCGGGCCAGACCTGCATCGCCGGCTCGCGCCTCCTCGTGCAGCGCTCGGTCTACGAGGAGGTCTCCCGCCGCCTCGTGGACTTCGCCGCGCAGGCCAAGCTCGGCAATCCGATGGATGCCGCCACCCAGGTCGGCCCCATCACCACCCAGCCGCAGCGCGAGAAGGTGCTGTCCTACATCGAGGTCGCCCGCAGCGAGGGCGCGCGCTGCCTGCTCGGCGGCGGCAGGCCCGAGGCGCCGGAGCTGGCCCAGGGCTGGTTCGTGCAGCCGACGATCTTCGGCGAGGTCTCGAACGCCATGCGCATCGCGCAGGAGGAGGTGTTCGGCCCCGTGCTCTCGATCATCCCGTTCGAGGACGAGGACCACGCCGTCGAGATCGCCAACGACAGCCTCTACGGCCTCGCGGCCGGCATCTGGACCACCGACCTCCGCCGCGCGCTGCGGCTGCCCGACCGGATCCGGGCCGGCACGGTCTGGGTCAACACCTACCGGGCGGTGAGCGTGATGGCGCCCTTCGGCGGCTACAAGCGCAGCGGCATCGGCCGCGAGAACGGCCAGTCGGCGATCGACGAATATCTCCAGACCAAGAGCGTCTGGATCAACCTCGCCGAGGACGTGCCGAACCCCTTCGTGATGCGCTGAGGGCTCGATAATCGCCCGTTGATCGGAGCGGCCATGCCGTAGCCTCTCACGCGGCGCGGTCCAAAATACCGGTCAGGTCACCATCGTCCGCCGCCTCGCGGCGGAAGGCTGCGAGTAGCCGCGGCCTGGACGCGTCGGCGTAGCGTACCTTTGCTCAGTCGAGCTTGGCCAGCGCCTGCGCGATGTCGGCGATCAGGTCCTCGACGTTCTCAAGGCCGACCGAGAGGCGCACCGTCTCGGAGCCGACGCGGGCGGCGTCGCGCTCCTCGGGGCGGAGCTGGCGGTGCGTGGTCGAGGCTGGGTGGATCGCCAGCGACTTGATCTCGCCGATGTTCACGAGGTGCGAGATCAGCTCCAGGCCCATGATGAAGCGGATCGCGTCCGGCTCGCCGCCCTTCAGCGCGAAGGTGAAGATCGAGCCGGGCCCCTGCGGCACGTAGCGCTCGGCCAGCGCCGCGCCCTCCTGCCCGGGCAGGCCCGGATAGCTGACCCAGGCGACCTTCGGATGGTCTTTAAGATAGGCCGCCACCGTCCGCGCATTGGCGCAGTGGCGGGCCATGCGCAGCGGCAGCGTCTCGATGCCGGTGAGCGTCAGGAAGGCGTTCATCGGCGAGAGGCCGGGGCCGAGGTCGCGCAGGCCGAACAGGCGGCAGGCCACGGCGAAGGGCATGTCCGGAAAGCGCTCGCGCACCACCAGCCCCTCGTAATCCGGCCAGGGCGCGTTGATCAGGTCGTAGCGGTCCGCGCGCGCCCAGTCGAAGCGGCCGGCATCGCAGATCACGCCGCCGATGGTCTGGCCGGAGCCGCCGAGGAACTTCGAGGTCGAGTGGACCACGATGTCGGCCCCGTGCTCGATCGGCCGGATCAGGGCCGGGGAGGCGAGGGTGTTGTCGACGACGAGGGGCAGGCCGTGGCGCTTGGCCACCGCGGCGATGCCCTCGAGGTCCATCACGGCGGCGCAGGGATTGACGATCGACTCGCAGACGATCGCCCGGGTCCGCGGCGTGATCGCCGCCTCGAAATCCTCGGGCGTCAGGCCCGCGGCGAACTGGGGATGCAGGTCGTAGCGCCCGTCGAGGCGGCGCATCAGGCCGAGCGAGCCGCCGAACAGGCGCGGCGAGGCGACGTAGGCGTCCCCTGAGCGCAGCAGCGTCATCAGCACGAGGAGCACCGCCGACTGCCCGGAGGAGACGGCGACCGCGGCCTTGGCGCCTTCGAGGTCGGCCACCCGCCGCTCCAGCGCGGCGACCGTCGGGTTCGAGCCGCGCGAGTAGGAGAAGCCGGTGCGCCGCATGGCGAAGATGTCGGCGGCCTGCTCCGTCGAATCGAAGACGAAGCCGTTCGTGAAGTAGATCGGCTGCACCCGCGCGCCCGTGGCCGGGTCGGGGCTCGCCCCCGCATGGATCGCCCGCGTGGCGAAGCGGTGGGTCTTGGCGGGGGTGGCCTTGGCGTCCGTCATCGGATCAGGATTTCTGTTCGGAGGCGAAGAGGGAGCTCGCCTGCGCCGGGCTCAGGCCGCGCGGCGGGCGAAGGCGCGCAGGGTGCGCACCAGGGTCGTCGGCTCGTAGGGCTTGGGGATGAAGCGGGCGCCATCGGGCATGTCGTCCGGGCCGGGCGTGCCCATGCCGGAGACGATGAGGACCGGGATCGACGGCCAGCGATCGGCGACGAGACGGGCGAGGGCGAAGCCGTCCATGGAGCCCTGGGGCATGTCGACGTCGGTCATCAGGATGCCGACGTCGTCGCGGTTCTCCAGCACCTTCAGGGCCTTGTCGGCATGCGGCGCCTCGAGGACCGTGAAGCCGGCGTCGGACAGGGTGTCGGAGGCCTCCATCAGCAGGAGACCGTCATCTTCCACGAGGAGAACGACGGGTTGCTCGGGAGGGGTTTCGGGCATCAGGATCCGCGGGCGCTCTCTCGAACCGGCGAGGGCGGGCCTATTCCCCGTGCCCGCCCCCGTCAAGGCGCGACGGCTACCGGCCCGAGAGGGGCGGCCCTCATCCCGCCACGAGGCCGGAGAGCGGCGCGTCGAGGGTCAGGACGACGCCGGTCTCGGGATAGGCGAGATGCGCCGAGCCGCCGACCCCGTAGGCGAGGCTGCGCTGGATCAGCCGCGAGCCGAAGCCGGAGCGGGCGGGCGGGGTCACCGGCGGCCCGCCGCTCTCCTCCCAGCGGAAGCGGAACCGGCGCGCCTCCTCCGGCCCGGCGACCTCCCAGGTGATCGCCACGCGGCCGGCGGGCGTCGAGAGCGCGCCGTACTTCGCCGCGTTGGTGCCGAGCTCGTGCAGCATCAGCGCGAGCGTCAGGCCGGTGCGCGCGGCGAGCGTCAGGTCGGGGCCGGAGACCGCGAAGCGGCCGGGCTCGCCGCCGCCATGGAGCGTCACCGCGGTGCCGACGAGATCGGCGAGCCCGGCGCTCGACCACGAGCCCTGCAGCAGCACCTCGTGGGCGCGGGCCAGGGCGAAGAGCCGCGCGCCGAGCGCCTCGCCCGCGGCGGCGAGCGAATCGGCGTTGCGCAGGGTCTGCGCGCTGATCGCCTGGACCATGGCCAGGGTGTTCTTCACCCGGTGGGCGAGTTCCTGCATCAGCAGGGTCTGGCGGTCCTCGTTCTGCTTCAGCTCGGTGATGTCGCGGGACACGGCCAGGATCCGCTCGGGCCGCCCGTCGGCCCCGTCGATCGGCGTCACCGCGATGTCCCACCAGGTCTCGGCACCGCCGCGCCCCAGCCGCGCCTGGAAGCGGCGCGGGCGCCCGGCCCGGGCCGCGTCGAGGGCCGCCTTCACCGCCGCCCGGCTCTCGGGCGCCGACCAGAAGGCCGCCCAGGGCTGGCCGATCAGGGCGGCGTGGTTGGCCACCCCGAACATGGCGGGGCCGTTCGCGCTGACGGTGATCATGCGCCCGTCGAGGTCCAGCACCTTCACGCAATCGGTGCTGGTCCAGAGGATGCGGCGGTTGAACTCCTCGCTGGCGCGCAGCTGCAGGTTCAGCTCCTCGGCATCGGCGAGGCGCGCGCTCCGGTCCGCGAGGTCGATCCGGTGCTTGGCGTCGAGGGCCTCGGACTCGGCCCGGATCCGCTCCGCCTCGGCGCGGCTCGCGTCGCGCTCGGAGGCGACGATCTGGCCGAGCCGCGCGTTGCGCAGCAGCTCGGCATCGGCCTGGCGGTGCGCCTGGATCAGCAGGGCCCGCAGATGCCGGTTCTCGGTCTCCAGCGAAGCGAGGCGGCGCGTGACGCCGCCGTCCTCGACAGGGATTCTCCCGACAAGCGTGATCGTGTCCATCGCCGCCCCCGCGGCGCCGCTCATGGCCCGCAACCGTGCGGACGCATCGGCACCCGACCCGACGAGCGCGCGAGGGCGGCGGCAGGGTTTCCTGGCTCGGGCGCAGCCCGGCGGCTTCAGCCGCTTCTGATCATGCGCCTCGACCGCGGTCCCGCGATTCGTAGGGTACGCTCAAGCTAGCACGGTGCGCGGCCCGCACAAGCATCCTGTGCCTGCCATCACTGATTTCCCTGACACGGAAAGCTTGACTGTCGCCTCGCGCGGGCTCGGTTCACTTGTTTCTTCCGAGTAGGACGAGCCAGCCGACGCCCAGGACGAAGACGATGAGGCCGATCGTCACGAAGACCGGCGTGCCGAGATCGATCAGGCGCGGGGCGAGCTGGGTCGCGAAGGCCGCGACGACGAGGGCGACCGCGACGCGCGCGGCGGCCCGCTCGATGCCGCGCGTGATCTTGTCGAGGCCTTTGATCTCGATCTCGACGGTGACCTTGCCCTGCTTCAGCCGCACCAGCATCAGGTGGATGAGGGTCGGCAGCTCCGAGGCCGCGCCGTAGAGGCCGACGCCGAGCGCCTCGGCCTTGGCCTTGAGCCCGGAGAGCGAGAACTGCGTCTGCATGCTCGCGCGCACGGTGGGGCCGGCGGCGGCGAACAGGTCGAAGTTCGGGTCGAGGTGGCGCATCACGCCGTCGGCGGTGACGAGGCCCTTGAACAGGATCGCGAGGTCGGTCGGCATCGCGAGGTCGTTCTCGCGGGCCATGGTCATGAAGTCGGTGAGCACGAGCCCGAGATTCAGCGGGATCGCGGAATGGCTCTCGACGAAGGCCTGGGCCGAGACCTGGAGCTTCGTCATGTCCGGGTTGCTCGCCCCCGTCCAGTCGAGGAGCACGGCCATCAGCCCGTCCGCGTCCTGCTTCAGCATGGCGCCGATCAGCACGAGGAGCTGGTTGCGCCGCCGCCGCGAGAGGCGCCCGATGATGCCGAAATCGATGAAGCCGATGCGGTTGCCGGACATCGCCAGCATGTTGCCGGGATGCGGGTCGGCGTGGAACACGCCCTCGATCAGCGCCATGCGCAGGAAGGCGTCGGTGCCCTTCTGGGCGAGCATCTTCTTGTCGACGCCGGCCTCGCGCAGGCGGGCCTCGTCGTTGGGCGGGATGCCCTCGATGAACTCCTGCACGAGCACCCGCTCGGAGCACCATTCCCAGTAGATCTTCGGGAAGACGATGTCGTCGCGGCCCTCGAAGATCTGGGCCAGCACCTCGCAGTTGCGCGCCTCGTTGAGGAGGTCGAGCTCGCCGTTCAGCCCCTCCGCGAGGTGGCGCATCTGCTCGCGCGGCTGGTAGCGGGCCATGTCCGGCCACTCGGTCTCGACGATGCGGGCGCCGTGCGCCATCAGGCGCAGATCCGCCTCGATGATCTTGCGCAGGTTCGGGCGCAGCACCTTGACGATGACCGTCTCGCCCGTGTGCAGCCGCGCCCGGTAGACCTGGGCGATCGAGGCGGAGGCGATCGGGTTGATGTCGAACTCGGCGAAGACCTCGTGGGGGCTGGCGCCGAGATCCTCCTCGAGCTGCGGCCGGATGGTCTCCCAGGCCACGGGGGAGACCTGACTGTGCAGCTTCTCCAGCTCCTCCGTCCAGGCCGGCGAGAGCAGGTCGGGGCGGCTCGCCAGGACCTGCCCGAACTTGATGAAGGTCGGCCCCAGCGCCTCGATGGCCCGGCGCAGGCGCTCGGGCTCCGACAGGCGGGTCACGTCGACCCGGGGCTTCCGGCGCGGCAGCAGCGGCAGGTAGCGCAGGCCGAGCCGGTCCACGACCCGGTTCACGCCGAAGCCGATCAGGATCGTGGCGATCTCCGAGAGCCGCTGGCGGTCGCGGGCGGCAACGAAGGCGGTCTTCAGCATGAAACGGGGCGCTTCCGTCCGGACGTGGGGCCGCTGCCCGCACAGCACGAGCATCGGGACTTTTTTGAGGTGGGATATGTGCCGGGCAGCGGTTCGTCCGCGCGGATTCGCACGCGTGGACCGTGGCCGGCCTCGAGCATTCCCGACACGCGCCTTCCGCCGACGAGAGCATTTTCCACGGAGGCTTCTTCCGGTTCCGTGAAAGAAAATGCAGCACAATCAATCAGATAGAGCATTCTCCGTGATCTCAGGGATCATGGAGAAGGCTCTCGTCCCGATTCGGCGGCGCGCTCCGGGAGCGCCCTATCCCTCCAGTCCCGCCTTGCGTCGCACGGTCGAGCGGGCGGCGTCCACCGCCACAGCCGCCGCGGTGAGGGTCCGGAGCTCGGCCGGGCGCTCGATGGCCTCGCGGGCGATCTCGGCGGCAAGCCCGTCGATCTCGTCCGCGAGCCCGTCGAGCCGCGCGCGCCCGCTGCTCTCGCGGGCCGCGGCCTGGATCTCGACGAGCCGCTCGGTGGCGGTCTCGACCCGCTCGCGGCGGATCCGGAACACCCGCTGGCGCAGCCAGGCCAGCGCCGAGCCGATGCCGCCGCCGAGGAAGGCGACGAGGTAGATCCAGGTCTCGTAGCGCTCGATGAAGCCCTCCTGCTCGCGCTCGAAATAGTCCATCGCCCCCGGATGGATGGGAAAGCGCGCGGCGGTGGCCGCGACGGTGCTGTCGTAGGCGGGCGCCTGGATGTCGGCGGCCGCCGGCAGCGCCTCGGCCAGCGCGCCGCGCATCTCGAACAGGTTCTGGGTCACCTCCGCCGCCGTGCTGCGCGACAGGTCGGCGCGGGCCATCAGCCGGTAGGCGGTCCCGACGGTGGCGATCTCCTCCTCCGGGATCCGGGGCCGCCCGCCGAACAGGGCGGCGGGCACGCCCACCGCCTGCAGGCGCGGCATCCGCGCGATCAGGGCCGGGCCGTCCGGCACCCCGAACAGGCGCACCTTGCCCTCCGAATCGGCCTGCCCGGCCTGCCCGACGAGGCGGGCGGCGGCCGGCGTCGTCGGGGTGGTGAGCACGATCACCGCATCGATCCGCCGCGCGGCGAGCGCCGCCTTCAGCTCGGCCTCGGCCACCGGCACCAGGGTCGCGGCATCCTCGGGCGCCTCCGCGCCGGGTGCGGCGGCGAGCCCGTAATGGGCGAGCGCGGCCTCGATCAGGGCGCGGTCGGAGACGCGCTCGGCCAGCACCCCGACCCGGCGCCCGGCGAGATCGGGGAGCGCGGCGAGGCCGGCCGATTCGGGGGCCGCCACGAGGAGGGCCTGCTCGCGCAGCACCGCGAGGGTCAGCCCCTTGTCGGGGGTGAGGATGTCCGGGCGGACCACGGCGAGATCGACCGTGCCGGCCTGCAGCGCCTCGGCGCTCTCGCGCACGCCGGGAAAGGGCTTGAGGTCGAGCCGGACCGAGCGGCGCCGCTCGGACAGCCGTGCGGCGATGGCGCGCAGCACCGCGGGCTCGGTGCCGCCGGCCGGGGCCACCGCCACGGTGAGCGTGGTCGCCCGCGACAGCCACAGCACCGTCGCGGCCGCCGCCGCCAGCAGGATCGCCGCGGCGAGGAAAGCCCGCTCCCGCCGGAACCCGAGCCTCGGCATCCCCTCTTCCCTCCCGGTCCGGACAGGCCCGGACATGCGAACCGCCGCACCGCCTGCCGCGATGGCACGCGATGGCACGCGATGACACCCGGGCCGATCTATGGAGCGCCCGCGACAATGCGAGACTTTCCACCGGCGCGAGGCTTACTTATCGTCCGTTCATCCTTCGTCCCGGCCGGTCGGCAGGGTCGTGCGAGCCCTGCACCGGACACCTTGGCCGGCATGCCTGGGTCCCGCGCGGCGCGGGGCCTGGATCCTTGCGCGGGCCGCGCCATGCGGTAGGTACGGCGCGCCCGCTCGGACGGTCGTGATCGCTTCGCGCGGGGATGGCATTCAGATGACACCGGACCACGCCATGGCGAACTCCGCCCCTCTCGAGCGCGATGCGCGCCTCGCCATGACCGACCACAAGGTCGCGCCGGGCGAGATCGCGATCGGCGTCGTCATCGGGCGGGCGGCCGAGTATTTCGACTTCTTCGTCTACGGCATCGCCTCGGTGCTGGTGTTCCCGAAGGTGTTCTTCCCGTTCGCCGACCCGCTGAAGGCGACGCTCTACTCCTTCGTCGTGTTCTCGCTCGCCTTCATCGCCCGGCCGATCGGCTCGGTGATCTTCATGGCGGTCGACCGGCGCCACGGCCGCGGGGTCAAGCTGACCATCGCGCTGTTCCTGCTCGGCGGCTCGACCATGCTGATCAGCTTCCTGCCGGGCTACGACACGATCGGCGTCTCGGCGATCTGGCTGCTCGCGGCGCTGCGGATCGGGCAGGGGCTGGCGCTGGGCGGCGCCTGGGACGGGCTCGCCTCCCTGCTCGCCCTCAACGCGCCGGTGGAGCGGCGCGGCTGGTACGCGATGATGCCCCAGCTCGGCGCCCCGGTCGGCTTCATGCTGGCGAGCCTGCTCTTCGCCTTCTTCGTGATGAACCTCGACCATGCCGACTTCATCGACTGGGGCTGGCGCTACCCGTTCTTCTGCGCCTTCACCATCAACGTGGTCGCCCTGTTCGCCCGGCTGCGCCTCGTGGCCACGGACGAGTTCGAGAGCCTGATCGAGAAGGGGCGGCTCGAGCCCACCACCTTCTTCAGCCTGCTCAAGGCCCATGGCGACGACGTGCTCATCGGCGCGCTGGTGCCGCTGGCGAGCTTCGCCCTGTTCCACCTCGTCACGATCTTCCCGATCTCCTGGATCACCCTGTTCACGCAGCGCTCGGCGGGCGAGTTCCTGCTCGTGCAGTTCGGCGGCGCCGTCCTGTTCGCGGGGGCGATCGTGTTCTCCGGGCTGATGGCCGACCAGATCGGGCGGCGCATGCACCTGCTGATCTCGGCGGGCCTGATCGCCGCCTTCGCGGTGGCGAGCAGCATCGCGCCCCTCGTCATCGAGGAGAACGTGATCGGCCAGACCGTCTACGTGCTCGCCGGCTTCTCGCTGCTCGGCCTCGCCTACGGCCAGTCCTCGGGCGCCATCTCCGCGCGGTTCGGCTCGCGCTACCGCTATACCGGCGCGGCGCTCACCTCGGACCTCGCCTGGCTGTTCGGGGCCGGCTTCGCGCCGCTCGTGGCGCTCGGCCTCTCGGCCAAGTTCGGCCTCGCCTGCGTCGGCCTCTACCTGCTCTCGGGCGCGGTGGCCACGATCCTGGCGCTCGCCTTCAACCGCTCCGAGATCCGGCAGATGTAGCCGGGCCTCGCCTTGAACGACGCTCACGCGGCGCGGCTGCCGGCCGCGCCTTCCACATCGTCCCGCCGCGCCGCGCGGCCGGGGGGAATCATCGGGGACTCGATGTCGATCGCCGCGGTCATCTCCGCTCTCACGGTGCGCGCGCAGCGCCTCGCCGCCCGCGCCCGCCCGCTCCGGGCCGCGCTCGTCCTGCCGCTGGCCGGGCTTCTCGCCGGCTGCAACCTGGTGGTGATGAACCCCTCGGGCGACGTGGCGGTGCAGCAGCGCAACCTCGTCATCGCCTCGACGGGGCTGATGCTGCTGATCATCGTGCCGGTGATCATCCTGACGCTGATCTTCGCCTGGCACTACCGGGACTCGAACAAGTCCGCGACCTACGATCCCGGCTGGCACCACTCGACGCAGCTCGAGGTGGTGATCTGGTCCGTGCCGCTGGTGATCATCATCGCCCTCGGCGCGCTGACCTGGATCAGCACCCACACCCTCGACCCCTACCGCCCGCTCTCGCGGATCGCGCCCGGCCAGCCGGTGGCGGCCGAGACCAAGCCGCTCGAGGTCCAGGCCGTGGCGCTCGACTGGAAGTGGCTGTTCTTCTACCCCGAATACGGGGTCGCCACGGTGAACGAGCTCGCCGCCCCGGTGGACCGGCCGATCAGCTTCAAGATCACCGCCTCCTCGGTGATGAACACCTTCTACGTCCCGGCCCTGGCCGGCATGGTCTACGCGATGCCCGGCATGGAGATGAAGCTCCACGCCGTGATCAACAAGCCTGGCGTCTACGAGGGGCTGTCTGCGCAGTACAGCGGCAGCGGCTTCTCGCGCATGACGTTCAAATTCCACGGCCTCGACGAGGCCGCCTTCGACGCCTGGATCGCCAAAGTAAAATCCGAAGGCAAAGATCTCAGCCGCGACGCCTATCTGGAGCTGGAGAAGCCCAGCGAGCGCGAGCCCGTGCGCTACTACGCCTCCGCGGCGGACGGCCTCTTCAGCCGGATCGTCAACATGTGCGCCCTGCCCGGCAAGATGTGCATGAGCGAGATGATGAAGATCGACGCGGCCGGCGGCGCGGGCGTGCACAGCCACGAGAATCGCGAGCGCCTGCGCTACGACAACCGGCACATCCAGCAGGGCGACGAGGCCCCCGGCGCCACCGTGCCGGCCTCCGGCCGCCCGCCGCGGTCCGAGCCGCAACCCGGCGGCGCGCCGCCCGCGGGCGGCCATGGCGGCCACGACCATGGCGGCCATTCCGCGCCCGGCTCCGACGGGTCCGTGGCGCCCGCCCAGCGCAACAACAATTGAGGCCGGCGGTCAGCCGACGCATCGCCAGAGAGCCGATCCCATGTTCTCGAACCTCGACTTCACGAATCTCGACCTGCAGAAGCTCGTCTTCGGACGTCTGAGCCTGGCCGACATCCCCTACCATGAGCCGATCCTGCTCGTGACCTTCGCGGTCGTGGCGATGGGCGGCGTCGTGGTGCTCGGGGCGATCACCTATTTCCGCTTCTGGGGCCCGCTCTGGCGGGACTGGGTGACCTCGGTCGACCACAAGAAGATCGGCATCATGTACATCATCCTGGCGCTGGTGATGCTGCTCCGCGGCTTCGCCGACGCGATCATGATGATCACCCAGAAGGCGATCGCCTTCGGGCCGAGCGAGGGCTACCTGCCGCCGCACCACTACGACCAGATCTTCACCGCCCACGGCGTGATCATGATCTTCTTCGTGGCGATGCCGTTCGTCACCGGGCTGATGAACTACGTCGTGCCGCTGCAGATCGGCGCCCGCGACGTCTCGTTCCCGTTCCTGAACAATTTCAGCTTCTGGATGACGGTGGCCGGCGCGGTCATCACCATGATCTCGCTGTTCGTGGGCGAGTTCTCGCGCGCCACCTGGCTCGGCTACCCGCCGCTCTCGGGCGCCGACATGAGCCCGGGCGTCGGGGTCGATTACTGGATCTGGGGCCTGCAGATCGCCGGTATCGGCACCCTGCTGTCGGGCATCAACCTGGTCGCCACCATCGTGAAGATGCGCGCGCCGGGCATGACCATGATGAAGCTGCCGGTCTTCGTCTGGACCTCGCTGTGCACGAACGTGCTGATCGTCGCCGCCTTCCCGATCCTCACGGCCGTCCTCGTGCTGCTGTCGCTCGACCGCTACGTCGGCACGCACTTCTTCACGAACGACCTCGGCGGCAATCCGATGATGTACTTCAACCTCATCTGGATCTGGGGCCATCCGGAGGTCTACATCCTCATCCTGCCGGCCTTCGGCATCTTCTCCGAGGTGACCTCGACCTATTGCGGCAAGCGCCTGTTCGGCTACGCCTCGATGGTCTACGCCACCGTCGTCATCACGATCCTCTCCTACCTCGTCTGGCTGCACCACTTCTTCACGATGGGCTCGGGCGCCAACGTGAACTCGTTCTTCGGCATCACGACGATGATCATCTCGATCCCGACGGGTGCGAAGATCTTCAACTGGCTGTTCACCATGTATCGCGGCCGGATCCGCTTCGAGCTGCCCATGCTCTGGACGGTCGGCTTCATGGTGACCTTCGTCATTGGCGGCATGACCGGCGTGCTGCTGGCCGTGCCGCCGGCCGACTTCGTGCTGCACAACTCGCTCTTCCTGGTCGCGCACTTCCACAACGTGATCATCGGCGGCGTTCTGTTCGGCATGTTCGCCGGCGTGAACTACTGGTTCCCCAAGGCGTTCGGGTTCAAGCTCGACCCGTTCTGGGGCAAGATGAGCTTCTGGTGCTGGCTCGTCGGCTTCTACCTCGTCTTCATGCCGCTCTACGTGCTGGGGCTCATGGGCGTCACCCGCCGCACCCAGCACTTCGATGATCCCACCCTGCAGCCCTGGTTCATCGCCGCGGCCTGCGGCGCAGTGCTGATCTTGTGCGGGATCCTGTCCCTGCTCGTTCAGATCGTCGTCTCGATCCGCAACCGCGAGGCCCTGCGCGACACGACCGGCGATCCGTGGGGCGGCCGGACCCTCGAATGGTCCACCTCCTCGCCGCCGCCGGACTACAACTTCGCCTTCACGCCGGTCGTGCACGACCTCGACGCCTGGTACGACATGAAGAGCCGCGGCTACGCGCGCCCGCTCAACGGCTTCAGGCCGATCCACATGCCGAAGAACACCGGCACGGGTGCGATCATCGGCGGCCTGAGCGTCGTCTTTGGCTTCGCCATGATCTGGTACATCTGGTGGCTGGCGGCGCTCTCCTTCGCGGCGATCTTCATCGTCTCGATCGTCCACACCTTCAACTATAACCGCGACTTCTACATCCCAGCCGACACCGTCGTCCGGGCCGAGAACGAGCGCACCGCCGTGCTGGCGGGACGGGTCTGACCTCGATGATGCACACGGACACTGCGCCCCCCGGCACCGAGCCGATCTTCCACCTGGAGGAGGAGCACCATCCGGAGACCAGCACCCTGCTCGGGTTCTGGATCTACCTGATGAGCGACTGCCTCATCTTCGCGGTCCTGTTCGCCACCTACGGCGTGCTCGGGCGCAACTACGCGGCCGGCCCTTCCCCGAAGGACCTGTTCGACCTGCCGCTCGTCGCGCTGAACACGGCGATGCTGCTGTTCTCGTCGATCACCTACGGCTTCGCGATGATCGCGATGGACAAGGGCCGGCAAGCGGCGACGCAGGTCTGGCTCGCGATCACCGGGCTCTTCGGCGCGGCCTTCCTCGGGATCGAGCTCTACGAGTTCAGCCACCTCATCCACGAGGGCGCCGGACCGCAGCGCTCCGCCTTCCTATCCTCCTTCTTCACGCTGGTGGGCACCCACGGCCTGCACGTCACCCTCGGCCTCGTCTGGCTGATCGTGCTGATGGTACAGGTGACACAGCGCGGCCTGATCCCCGAGAACCAGCGCCGGCTGATGTGCCTGTCGATGTTCTGGCACTTCCTCGACGTGGTCTGGATCGGCGTCTTCACCTTCGTCTACCTGATGGGAGTCCTGCAATGAGCGCCGAGACGGCCCACCACGGCGACGAGCACGGCCACCACGACGGAGCGAGCCACGGCTCCCTGAGCGGCTACGTCACCGGCTTCGTGCTCTCGGTGATCCTCACAGCGATCCCGTTCTGGCTGGTGATGGCCCGCCCGGTCGAGAGCGCGCTCTGGACCGGGATCATCATCATGGCCTTCGCGGCGGTGCAGATCGTGGTCCACATGGTCTACTTCCTGCACATGAACACCAAGTCGGAAGGCGGCTGGACCATCCTGGCCCTGATCTTCACGGTGACCCTCGTGGTGATCACGCTTACCGGCTCGCTCTGGGTGATGCACCACCTCAACAGCAACATGATGCCCATGTCGGTGCACGACATGCGTCACGCCCCTTGAGGGCTGCGTCCATCCTCTCGTGACCCGAGGAGGATGGACCATAAGGCGAAGCCGTGGATGGCCCACGTCCCTGATCTCATGGATCAGGGACGTGCTTCATCTCCTTGTCGGAACGTATTTTTTCGCGTCGGACCGGCCATCGTTCCAGCGGGCTCCGCAGCTCTCTCGCTCAAGGGAACGGCCATGCGGACGGGACCTGCCACGACCCGACGCAGCCTCGCCGGGCTTGCCGTCATCGACGCGCTGGCGGTGCTTCTCGTCGCCGCCCTCCTCGGGCTCGGTACCTGGCAGCTGCATCGCCGGGCCTGGAAGCTCGACCTCATCGCCCGCGTCGAGGCCAATGCCCATGGCGAGCCCGCCGCACCGCCCGGGCCCGGTGCCTGGCCGGAGATCGGCGAGCGCGACGCCTATCGGCGGCTCGCGCTCATCGGGACCTACCTGACCGGCCGCGACACCCTGGTCCAGGCGGTGACGGAGCGGGGCGGAGGATTCTGGGTGCTGACCCCGCTGCGGACGCGCGCGGGCTTCACGGTGCTGGTCAACCGCGGCTTCGTGCCGGAGCGCTCCGCGCCGCCGCCACCGGCGGGCGAGACCGCGCTTGCCGGCCTCCTGCGCCTGACCGAGCCGGGGGGCGCTTTCCTCCGCACCAACAACCCGGCGACGGATCGCTGGTACGCGCGCGATGTGGCCGCGATCGCGCAAGCGCGCGGCCTCTCGGCGGAGCCCGACGGCATCGCGCCCTATTTCGTCGATGCGGAACGCTCGGGAGAGGCCAACCCCGTGGGCGGCCTGACAGTGATCCGCTTCCGCAACGACCACTTGGTCTACGCGCTCACGTGGTACGCCCTCGCCCTGATGGTCGCAGGCGGCACCCTCTATCTCAACGTCGATGCGTGGCGGCGGCGCAGGCCCTGACGATCAGCGCCGGGTATCGTCGATCTGGGCGAGGAGCAGGGCGCGCAGGCGCGCGCCGGGCTCGTCGCGGGCGCGGCGATCCGCCAGGATCGCGGACCACAGGATGGCGGCCTCGCTGCGGTCGCCGGAATTGCGCGCCTGGGCGCGCGCCGGAGAGGACGTCTCACGACGGTTCATGGCAATTCCTCCCGATTCGTCTCGGGTCGAGCCCGTTTCCGCGCCGGATTAGGCCCGTCGATTGCCACAGTCCAGCCCAAATCTCAGGCAGCACAGGACAGCCGCCCCGCTTCGTCAGGGCGATCGAAATGAATTCCATCGTGAATACAGATCGGCGCCCTCGCCGGGCGCCGGATCCGGATCAGGCGGCGTCGCGCCGCCCGCCCGAGCGCTCCGCCTGGGCGCCGGGACGGCCGAGGCCGATCTCCTTGGCGAGCGCCGAGCGCTGGGCCGCGTAGCCCGGAGCGACCATGGGATAATCCGCCGGCAGCCCGTAGCGCTGGCGATAGGCCTGCGGTGTGAGGCCGTGCTTGGTCAGGTGCCGCTTCAGGGTCTTGTAGGGCTTGCCGTCGATGAAGCTGACGATTCCCTCGTCGGTGATCGACTTCCGGATCTGGGCAGGGGTCGGCCGCTCCACCTCGATCTCGGGCTCGGCTGCAACCGATCCGGCACCGGCAAGACCGGCGAGCGCCGCATGGACCTTGGCGATCAAGGCCGGCAGCTCGGCGGCCGGCACCGGATTGTTCGATACGTAGGCCGCGACGATGTCACCCGCGTACGCGATGATGTCGGGATTCTGACCCTGAAGTTCTTCTGCCATCTGTGATCCAGTTGGTTGTCGTCGCCCCCGACATTGTCTTTCCGGGGGGCCGATCAAGGGGCCGGCCCCCGAGTCTTGCGCAGACCTCGCCGGCCGGGGATGCACGCCGCTCCCTTGCCGCCGTCGACCAGCCCCGATCGGCCGAGGGATCTTTGACGACCATGCTGGTCCGCAGCCGCGGCTGTTACCTCCGGCCCGGCGCTGCAGAAACCACATGGATCAATACTGGATCGACCGGATGCCCCCGGACGACAATCCCCGCTCTCCGACGACGTCCACGCCGAATCAGGCGCGCAGGCGGACCTGCATGCGGGGCAGGGGGGCCGGCCGGTCGAGCCCATATTCCTTGAGCGAGACCACGCGGACCGGCTCGTCCCGCCGCGCGATCACCACGCTGTTGTCGGGCACCGGTGTCCAGGTGGCTGGCTCCCGGTCGAGAGGCTCGGAGACGACGACCACGCCGGCCTCGCCCTCGCGGTAGTACATGCTGTTGGCGTCGTCGTTGGCCGCGTAGCGGAAGGCGTAGAGGTCGCGCCCGTCGGCGAGCGCCGCGGTGAAGCGGAAGGGGTGGCCGCCCTCGTTGCCGCCGACGAGGTCGGTGATCGTGGCGAGCGTCCGTGCGGTGGCGGCGACGGGGTCGCGCGGCTCGCCGGCTTCGCCGCCCGGCCCCATCAGCCCGGCGCCGAGGATCGCCAGGAACAGGGCCTCCGAATCCGTGGTGCCACCGCGGGTCGGATAGAGCTCGTCCGGGATCAGCGCCTCGATGCGGCGGCGCAGCCGGGTCCAGTCCCCGACATAGCCGTTGTGCATGAACAGCCACGGGCCGCAGGTGAAGGGATGGCAGTTCGGCCGGGTGATCGGCGTGCCGGTCGCCGCCCGGACATGGCCGAAGAACAGGTGCGAGTGCAGGTGGCGGCAGAGGTAGCGCAGGTTGTCGTCCGACCAGGCCGGCTGGACCTCTCGGTAGCGGCCGGGCTCGGGATGGTCGCCGTACCAGCCGAGGCCGAACCCGTCGCCGTTGGTGGCGGCGGTGGATTCCAGCGCCTGGATGCTCTGCGAGACGAGCGAGTGCGCGGGCTCCGTGACGTAGCGCTCAAGCGGTATCGTGCGGCCCCGGTAGGCGATCCAGCGGCACATATGGGGCTCCCTCCCGTGTCTGTCCCGCGCTCGCCTTTCCGGACGATCGTGGAGAAACCGCGTCACCTTGAGCGCAGCGGCGGGGCGCGAGCCGGCAAAGCCGATCACGTCCCCGCGCGATGAACCGGCCTCATACGACATCCGGTTGATCCCTTCGGGATGGCAGATGTCGACTTCGCTCAGACGCCGTGCGGGCTTGCTGATCCCGCGTCCGGTCCGATCGACCGGACGCGGGATCAGATGTCGTGCGCCTGCAGCCAGGCCTCCAGCAGGGCGACCTGCCAGAGCTTCGAATGTCCCTTGGGCGTCAGGGTCCCGTCGGGATCGGCGAGCAGGTGGTCGACGTAGGTTCGGCTGAAGAGGCCGCGCTCCCGCGCCGCGGGGCTGTCGAGCACGTCGCGCACGAAGTCCATGTAGGGTCCGCGGATGTGCTTCAAGGCGGGGACGGGGAAATAGCCCTTCGGCCGGTCGATCACCTCGGCGGGCAGCACCGCGCGGGCGGCCTCCTTGAGGATGTGCTTGCCGCCGCCCTTCACCTTCAGCGCGGCGGGCACGCGCGCGGCGAGCTCCACCAGCTCGTGGTCGAGGAAGGGGACCCGCGCCTCCAGGCCGCAGGCCATGGTCATGTTGTCGACCCGCTTGACGGGGTCGTCCACCAGCATGATCTGCGTGTCGAGCTGGAGTATCTTGTCGACGGGGTCCTGCGCCGCGATCCCACGGAGGAAGCTCTCCACGAAGTCGCGGCTGTAGTCCGGGCCGAGCCATGCCGGGGCCAGGGTCTCGCGCATCTCGGCATGGTCGCGGTCGAAATAGACGCGGGCATAGTCCGCGGCTGGATCCGTCGAGCCGACCATCTTCGGGTACCAATGGTATCCGCCGAAGATCTCGTCGGCGCCCTGGCCGCTCTGCACCACCTTCACGTGCCTCGAGACCTCCTGCGACAGGAGCAGGAAGGCGACCGCGTCGTGGCTCATCTGCGGCTCGGACATCGCGCGGATCGCGAGCGGCAGAGCCTCGAGCGTGCGCGCGGCGTCCACCGCGATCTTGATGTGGTCGGTCTCGAAAGTCTCCGCGACGAGGTCGGAATATTTGAACTCGTCGCCCTCGACGCCGTTCACTGCGTCGAAACCGACGGCGAAGGTCTTGAGGCCGGTCTGGCCCTTGTGCGCGAGCAGGGCCACGAGGAGCGAGCTGTCGAGCCCCCCTGAGAGCAGCACGCCGGTCGGCACGTCGGCGATCTGGCGCCGCTCGACCGCGAGCGCGAGCATGTCGAGGATGCGGGCACGCCAATCGGCCTCGGTGAGGGTCGCGTCCTCGGGCCGCGGGCCGACCTCCAGGGTCCAGTAGGTCTCCTGCCGCCGGGTGCCGTCGGGCTCCACCGTGAGCAGGGTGGCGGGCGGCAGCTTCTTCACGCCCTTGAGGATGGTGTTCGGCGCCGGCACCACGGCGTGGAAGCTCATGTAGGTGTGCAGGCCCGCCGGATCGATCGCGGTGTCGACCTCGCCCGCGGCGAGCAAAGCCGGCAGGGAGGAGGCGAAACGCAGGGCGCCCGCCACCTCGGCGAGGTAGAGCGGCTTGATGCCGAGCCGGTCGCGCCCGAGCACGACACGGCCGCTGTCGCGCTCGTGGATCGCGAAGGCGAACATGCCGAGGAACCGATGAACGCAAGCTCTTCCCCAGGCGTGATAAGCTTTGAGGATGACTTCGGTGTCGCTTGTCGAGAAGAAGCGGTAACCTTTGGCCGACAGCTCCTCGCGCAGGGCCGGGTAGTTGTAGATGCAGCCGTTGAAGACGGCCGCGAGGCCGAGCTCGGAATCGACCATCGGCTGCTGGCCGGCCTCCGAGAGGTCGATGATCTTGAGCCTGCGGTGGCCGAAGGCGATGCGGCCCTGCTGATGGAGGCCCGAGGCGTCCGGACCGCGGGGCGCGAGGCAGCCCATCATGGCGCGCACCGCGCCCGCATCGGCCGGGCCGTCGAACCTGATCTCTCCGGCAATTCCGCACATGGCAGCCGACCGCTCCTTCGCTCGCGACGCGCCCGAGCGGCAGAACCGGCGGCGCGGCCCCGACGTTCCCGGCGGCGTGGCAGCGCAGCCCGAGCCATGCTCCGGGCGCGCGGCTCAAGCCGTGGGCGGGGATCGGCGTGCGGTATGGGATCAGATGCGGGTGCCGTCGTCCTTCGGCGGCTTGCCGCAGCGGAAGCGCGCGACGCGCCAGCGGTCGTGGCTGTTCTGCCAGGCGGCCATCTGGGGCTGGGCCACGGTCATGCACTGCATCGGGGTCTGCACCTCTTCATTGAAGTGGTGCACGCGCATCACGCAGTGGGTGGGATTGGCGACGAGGCAGGTGAGGAAGTAGAGCCCGTAGAGCATGCAGCATTCCCTGTCGTTCGGCGCGCGTCTCCTCCGGTCGGCGATTGATCTTGCCCCTGCAGTGGCAAGGGCCGTGCCGGCTCAACGCCGCGACCGCGGGTCGCATGCGGCGCGTGTCCAAAATGTCGCAGGCACGATCCGTGCAGGACGAGGCGATGCCCGACGGTCCGGCCGCCCCGGCTGCGCGATTTCGCCAAAAAGCCGTGCTGTCGTCGCGACCGACCCCTTTCGCACCCGACACGGATCCTGATGCCGCGCCCGACCGCCATTCTGCGCCCGACCATCGCCCTGCTCCTCGTAGCCCTCGCCCTGCCGGCGTATGCCGCCGAGCCGATCACGGGGCACGCCACGGTGATCGACGGTGACACGATCGAGCTGATGGGCAAGCGGATCGACCTGCACGGCATCGACGCGCCGGAAGCGGCCCAGACCTGCGAGACGGCGCACGGGACGAGCTACCGCTGCGGGCAGGCCTCGGCCGCGGCCCTGCGCGGGCACATCGGCACCGCCGACGTCACCTGCGAGCCCCGGAGCACGGATGCCCGGGGCCGCGTCTCGGCGGTCTGCCGCGTCGGGGGAGAGGATGTCGCAGCCTGGATGGCCGCCCACGGCCACGCCCTGGCGAACCGCCGCCAGACGCAGGCCTACCTGCAGCAGGAGCGCCGTGCCTGGGCGACCCGGCGGGGCCTGTGGGCGGGCACCTTCGAGGAGCCCGCGGACTGGCGGCAGGCACGCCACCGGGCCGAGGCCGCGGCGCATGCGGCCGCGGCGGATTGAGCCGGAACCGACGCCGCTCTCAATCGGGAATGGCGTAGCCGATCGCGCTGAAGACCAGGGCGAGGGCGGTGAGGCGCGCCGCGAACCGTGTCGCGGGGCCGAACGGCCAGGGCTCCGCGGGGGCGGGATCGTGCTCGTAGCGGGCGAGCAGCGTCTCGAAGGTCGGAAGCGCCCGGATCGCGAGGCGGAGCCAGAGGCCGAGCGCCGCGAGCCCGATGAGCAGGCCCCCGTAGGTGAAGCTGTCGTCCAGCACGGAACCCTCGTCCTGCCAGACCCCCTTGGCACAACCTTAAGGCGCAGCCGGCCGGCGAGGCAAGACGGATCCCGCGCTCGGCTTTAGGGCGCCTCCTCCTGCGGCAGGCCGACGAGCCAGTCGTGCAGGGAAGCGGCCGCCGCCTCCCAGCGCGGCTCCAGCATGAGGGCATGGGCGAGGCGCGGGACGATGACCGGCCGCGCTCCGTAATAGGCGCCGGTGCGCCAGACCTCGTCGGCGGGAATGAAGCGGTCCTCGGCGCCGCCGAGGACGAAGCTGCGCGGGGCCTGCCAGGGCAGGGGGGCCCGGGGCGGCAGGCCCTGCAGCTCCGGCCCGATCAGAGGCGATTCCTCGCCGGCCCGCGCCATGAACCGGCGGAAGACCGCCTCCGGCACGTCCTCCGAGAACAGGCCCGCGCGCAGGATCGCGGGATCGGCATGGCGCACCCCGCTCGTGCTCAGGGTGAGCACCTCGCGGAACAGGGCCGGGCTCGTCAGGCTCATGCGCAGGGCCGAGAGGGCGAGGCCCCAGGGCGGCACCGAGGCGAGCAGGGCCATGGCACGGGGCCGCGCGCCCCGGCGCACCCAGTCCTGGATGACGGCGCCGCCGAGGGAGTGGCCGATCGCCACGAGGGGGCCGCCGACCCGCTCCGCCGCTGCGTCGAGATCCGCGACGTAGTCTGAGAGCCGCCAGGAGCGGATCCGCTCGTGGCCGCCGCTGCCGCCATGCCCGCGCAGGCTGACCGCGTAGGCCTCGAACCCAGCCTCGGCGAAATAGGGGAGCACGTGCTCGTCCCAGATCCAGGCGCCGACGGCGATGCCGTGCACGAACAGGAGGCGCGGACCGCCGCGGGGCCTGCGCGGGCGCCGGTCGATGATCTCCAGCCGGATGTCGTGCGCCGATGCGGCGGCCATGCCTCGATCCCGTCCCCGCCCCGTTCCGAGAGGCGTCTTCTACGCAGGAACGCGGTCCGCGGGGAGAGGCCTTTCCGGCCGGCCGGAGGCGCCCCGTGGCGCGGCGCTTGCTTGCCCGCGTCGTCGGATTCGGCCCCTCCGACCGACGTGCCGCGGCCGTCCTCGCCCGCCCGGGACACGGGGCAAGCGGGGCGGCCCGCACCGGAAACCGCCATCCAGCCCGCCGGGAAGCCCCAGAGAGACCCGATGAAGCGCGAAGACCTCACCGAGAAGCTCCTCGACATCAAGCGCGAGAAGGGCTGGACCTGGAAGCACATCCAGGAGGAGATCGGCGGCCTCTCGCCGATCCTGATCACCGCGGCCTGCATGGGCCAGATGAAGCTGCCCAAGGCGCAGGCCAGGAAGGCCGCCGAGCTGTTCGGCCTCTCCGCCGCCGAGGAGCGCATGCTCAACGAGCCGCCCTATCGCGGCTCGATCCCGCAGATGCCCCCCACCGACCCGCTGATCTACCGCTTCTACGAGCTGGTGATGGTCTACGGCACGACCTGGAAGGAACTGATCCAGGAGGAGTTCGGCGACGGAATCATGTCGGCGATCGACTTCAACATGACCATGGAGCGCGAGCCGAACAACAAGGGCGACCGGGTGAAGATGAACCTCTCGGGCAAGTTCCTGCCCTACAAGTACTACGGCAACGAGGAGGGCGTGCCGGATTACGGCTTCAAGGAGCCCTGAGGCCGCCGCTCCCTCCCGCGCCACGCGGGGGAGGGTCGATCATGGCCGGCGCGCGGGCCCGATCCGCCCGCCCGCCGTGCCGAGCCCCGCCTTCGCGCCCGCCCGGTTGACCACGCCGAGGCGCAGCACCGCCTGTTCCAGATAATCGATCGCGTCGAGGAGATGGGCGCGCGCGGCCTTCACCGCCTCGCCCTCCTCGGGCGGGGTCTCGGCGAGCTTGACCGCGGTGATCAGGACCCGGTCGCGCTCGTCCTCGATGCGGGGGTCGCGCTCCACGCGGCCGCGGATCTCGGCATCGAAGGCCTCGACCACCGCGAAGGGCAGGGCGTCCCGGCCCGCCGGCCCGGCGAAGGCGGCCGCAAGACGGCGGCCCGCCTCCGCCGCGCGCGCCAGGGCCTGCGCCGCCCGCGTCTCGCCATCCTCGCCCATCCCGCCTCCTTACGGCACGCCTCCACCCGCCGCGGGGTGGAGGCTGGCGCCTGCATCCGCAAGATGCCAGAGAGATTCGGAGTTCCCCGAGGCAGGATCGCATCCCATCCCCGCCCTGACCCCACCCCGGCCGGCGCCGCCGCGCGCGGCCTCCTATCTCCTGCCGGCCGTGGTTCTGATCGCCGGGCTCACCGCCAGCGTGGCGGTGGCCCTGCAGCTCCGGCAGGTGAGCGGGGCCCGGGACCGCGACCGCTTCGAGCGCCTCGCCACGCAGCAGGCGGACCGCATCCGCGAGCGGCTCGACACCTATGTCGCGCTCCTGCGCGGCACGGCGGGGCTCTACGCGGCGAGCGAGACGGTGACGCGGGCGGATTTCTCCGCCTACGTCGCCCGCCTGCGCCTCGCCGACCTCTATCCGGGCACCCGCGGCATCGGCTTCGCCCGCCGCTTCCGGCCGGAGGAGGGGCTGGTGCTGGCGGAGGCGATGCGGGCGCAGGGCCTGCCCGAGTTCCGGCTGCGGCCGGACCCGCCGGGCACGGAGCCCAGCGCCATCGTCGCGCTGGAGCCCCTGGACCTGCGCAACAGCGCGGCGATGGGCTACGACATGTTCTCGGAGCCCGTGCGCCGCGCCGCCATGGCGCGGGCACGCGACACCGGCGAGGCGGCGCTCTCCGGCCGGGTCGAGCTGGTGCAGGAGATCGACCGGGACAAGCAGCCGGGCTTCCTCGTCTACCTGCCGGTCTATGCGGGCGGCGCGGTGCCGGAAACGGAGGCGGCGCGCCGGGCCGGCCTCGTCGGCTGGACCTACAGCCCGTTCCGGGCCGGCGACTTCTTCCCCTACGTCTCGATCCCCGCGGCGGCCGGGGGCGCGCCGGAACTCGCCTTCAGGATCCAGGACGGGCCGGAGCCTGGGGCGGATCCGGGGGCGGACAGCCCGCTCTACGCCTCTCCGGCCTGGCCGCGGGCGGCGGAGGCGGGGGGCCTGACGGCGCGACGCAGCGTGCCCATCGCCGGGCGGACCTGGACGCTCACCGCGACGACCACGCCCGCCTTCATGCGCGACCCGTCCGGCCAGGCCTGGCCCTGGATCCTCGGCCTCGGCGGACTCGTGACCCTGGCGCTCGGCGGCGCGGCGCTGGCGCAGGGCCGCGCGCAGGCCCGCTCGGAAGCGGCGCGCTTCGACTTGGAGGAGGAGCGGAACCGGCTGGAGCTCCTCAACCGGGCCGGGCCGGCCCTCGTGGCCGAGCACGACGTCGAACGCCTCGTCCAGACGGTGATCGAGGCCGCGACCCGCCTCGTCGGCGGTGCCTACGGCGCCTTCTTCGAGCGGGTGCCGGCGGGCGCCGAGGGCAATGCGGAGGAGGTCTGGCGCCTGTTCAGCCTCACCGGCGGCCCGCGCGAGGCCTTCACCCGCTTCGGCCTGCCGCGGGCGACGAACCTGTTCAAGCCGACCTTCCTGGCCGAGGGCGTGGTGCGCTCCGACGACGTGGCGCAGGATGCCCGCTACGGCTCGCACGGGGGCATGCCCGCGGGCCACCTGCCGGTGCGCAGCTACCTCGCGGTGCCGGTGATGTCGGGCTCGGGCGAGACGCTGGGCGCCCTGCTGTTCGGCCATCCCGAGCCAGCCCGCTTCGGCCCGCGCGAGGAGCGCCTGATCACGGGCTTCGCCGCCCAGGCCGCGGTCGCCCTCGACAATGCGCGCCTGCTCACCTCGATCCTGCACGGGCAGCAGCGCTTCCAGGCCGCGATCCAGGCGGTGCGCGGCATCATGTGGACCAACGACGCCAACGGCCGCATGGCCGGCGAGCAGCCCGGCTGGGCCGCGATCACCGGGCAGTCCTTCGCCGAGTACCAGGATTTCGGCTGGGCCGACGCGGTCCACCCGGACGACCGGCAGCCGAGCGTCGACGCCTGGAACGCGGCGGTGGCCGGGCGCCGGACCTTCGTGCACGAGCACCGGGTGCGCTCGAAGGACGGGGCGTGGCGGACCTACGCGATCCGCGCCGTGCCGGTGCTCGACGGGGCGGGCGCCATCCGCGAATGGGTCGGCGTCCACACCGACATCACCGAGCAGCGCGAGGCCGAGGCCGAACTCCGGGAATCGAACGAGGAGATCCAGCGCTACGCCTACATCGTCAGCCACGACCTGCGCGCGCCGCTGGTCAACGTGATGGGCTTCACGAGCGAGCTGGAGGCGGTGCAGGCGGATATCCGCGAGGCGACCGCCGGCCATCCGAAGGCGCCCCAGATCGAGGGCGACGTGGCGGAGGCGCTGGGCTTCATCCGCGCCGCCATCACCAAGATGGAGGCGCTGATCGCCGCGATCCTCAAGCTGTCGCGCGAGGGCCGGCGCAGCTTCCGGCCGGAACCCATCGACATGGCCGCGCTGATGCAGGGCCTCGCCGACGCGCAGCGCCATCAGGCGGACGCGGCGGGCGCCCGCGTCGCGATCGCCGCCGACCTGCCCGACATCGTGGCCGACCGGCTTGCCGTGCAGCAGATCTTCGGCAACCTGATCGACAACGCGCTCAAGTATCTCGACCCCACCCGCCCCGGCCGGATCACGGTCACGGGCGAGCCCATCGCGGGGGGCCGCGTGCGTTACGCGGTTGCCGATAACGGCCGCGGCATCGCCCGGCAGGACCATGCCCGCATCTTCGAGCTGTTCCGCCGGGCCGGCGCCCAAGACCGGCCGGGAGAGGGGATCGGGCTCGCCCACGTCAAGGCGCTGGTGCGTTCCCTCGGCGGGCGCATCACGGTCTCGTCGGAGCCGGGGATCGGCACCACCTTCAGCGTGACCCTGCCGCGCGACGGCGCCGCCGGGGCCGCGGCCCCGCCGCTCGCGGCCGAGTGAGGACGAATTCCATGCATCCCGTCTGCATCGTGATGATCGAGGACGACGAGGGCCATGCCCGCCTGATCGAGCGCAACATCCGCCGGGCCGGCGTCAACAACGACATCGTTCCCTGCCGGACGGGAACGGAAGCCCTGGCTTATCTGTTCGGGCCGGACGGCTCGGGCGAGGCGAGCGCGCGGCGCCATCTCCTGATCCTGCTCGACCTCAACCTGCCGGACATGACGGGCCTCGACATCCTGGAGAAGATCAAGGCGAACGCGCATACCAAGCGCTCGCCGGTCGTGGTGCTCACCACCACCGACGACGCGCGCGAGATCCAGCGCTGCTACGATCTCGGCGCCAACGTCTACATCACCAAGCCCGTCAATTACGACGGCTTCGCCAACGCCATCCGCCAGCTCGGCCTGTTCTTTTCGGTGATGCAGGTGCCGGAAAACCCATGAACGCCGCCCGATGAGCCCCGCCCCATGAGTTCCGACATGCCGGCGCGGGGCCGCATCCTCTACATCGACGACGATCCGGGCCTCGCGCGCCTCGTGCACCGGGCGCTTTCCGCGCGCGGCTACGCCGTCGAGGCGGTGGCGAGCGGGGAGGCGGGTCTCGCGCGGCTGGCGGAGGGCGGCATCGACGCCGTCGCCCTCGACCACCACATGCCCGGCCGGACCGGGCTCGAGCTCCTGCCCGAGATCCGGGCCCTGCCCGACGCGCCCCCCGTCATCTACGTCACCGGCTCGGAGGACAGCCGCGTGGCGGTGGCCGCGCTGAAGGCCGGGGCGGTCGACTACGTCTGGAAGGACGTGCAGGGCCATTTCCGCGAGCTTCTCGGCGAGGCGGTCGACACGGCCCTGCGCCAGGCGGCGCTCCGCCGCGACAAGGAGCGGGCCGAGGCCGCCGTGCGCGAGGCGCGCGACCGGGCCGAGCTCCTGCTGCGCGAGGTGAACCACCGCGTCGCGAACTCCCTGGCGCTGGTGGCCGCGCTGGCGCGCATGCAGACCAACGCCGTCTCGGACCCGGCCGCCAAGAGCGCGCTGGAGGAGATGCAGGCTCGGATTTCGGCCATCGCGGGGATCCACCGGCGCCTCTACACCTCGCAGGACGTGGAGGCGGTTGAGATCGACGCCTATCTCGCGAGCCTCGTGGAGGAGCTCGAGGCCGCCATGAAAGCGGCGGGGCGCGACCACCCCATCCGCCTCAAGGCGGAGCCGCTCCGCCTCGCCACCGACAAGGCGGTCTCGCTCGGCGTCGTCGTCACCGAACTCGTCACCAACGCCTACAAATACGCCTATCCGGCCGGCTCGTCGGGCGAGATCCGCGTGCACATCCAGCCGGAGGGCGGCGGCACGCTGGTGCTGACGGTGGCCGATGACGGGGTCGGCTGGACGGGGCAGGGCACGCCGCGCGGCACCGGCCTCGGCTCCCGCATCATCCGCGCCATGGCGACGAACCTGCGCTCGCAGATCGCCTACGACGCGGACGGGCCCGGCACGCGGGCGGTGCTGCGCTTCCCGGCCTGAGCGGGCCGGCCTGAGCGGGCCACAGACCGAGCGGGGAGGCGGGCCGTCAGCCCGGCTCCCCCTCCCGGTGCTCGATCCAGGCGGCGAGCGCCGGGGACAGGCCGGTGGCGGGTTTCGGGCCGGGGCGGGCGAAGCGGCCCGAGGCGGGCGCGCGCGCGCCCATCCGCACCAGCGCCTGGGCTTGGCCCAGGGCGGCGGCGAGCGGGTCGACCAGCGGCACCGGCACCGCCGCCCCGACGCGCGCGGCGAGACCGGTGAGCGGCGCGCCCGCCAGGATCACCGCGTCGGCCCCGTTCTCGGCGGCGCGCGCGGCCAGCGCCACGATCTCGCTCTCCAGTTCGTGCTGCACCTCGGTCACCGAGCGGAACTCGCCCTCGGCGGCGAGCAGTCCGGCGCAGCGGGCATGCAGCCCGGCCTGATGCACCGCGTCCTCGTACCAGGGCAGGAGCTTGCGCGAGAAGGTGACGATGGAGAAGCGCTGGCCCAGCATGCAGGCGGTGAGCATGGCGGCCTCGGCCATGCCGACCACGGGCAGGTCGAACAGCTCGCGGGCGGCGACGAGGCCCGGATCGCCGAAGGCGGCGATCACAGCGGCGTCGTGGCCGGCCTGGTGCTCGGCGAGCGTCTCCAGCACCGCGGCGCCCGCGAGCTGCGCCTCGGCCCGGCTCGCGATGTAGGGCAGGCCCCGCATGGCGGTGAGCGGGGTGACGCGCACGTCCGGCGCGAGGGCCGCCGCGGCGGCCTCGGCCATGCGCTCCGTCATCGCCGCGGAGGTGTTGGGGTTGAGAAGAAGGATCTTCACGAAAACGATGACCTTGTCCTGGAACTCGCGCGGCCTCTCTCAGCCGCCGGCCGCCCGCGCCCACAGGGCCGCGATGGCCGTTTCCGCCTCCCGGCGAACCGCTTCGGCATCGACCTTCGTCGGACGGCCGTCCTCGACCACGACCTCGCCGTCCACGATCACCGTCTCCACGTCGCGCCCCTGGGCCGTATGCACGAGGGTGCCGAGGGGGTTGCGCGCCGGCGTCAGGTGCGGGCGGCGCAGGTCGAGGAGCACGAGGTCGGCGCGCTTGCCCACGGCGAGGCTGCCGATCGCGTCCGCGAGCCCCATCGCCCGGGCGCCGCCGAGCGTCGCCATCTCGAACACGGTCTCCGGCTGCCAGTCGGCCGTGACCGCGCCCTGCTGGATGCGGCCGACGGCGAGCGCCCAGCGCATCACCTCGACCATGTCGGCATGCATGTTGTCGGTGCCGAGGCTCAGCCGCGCGCCGGCCGCGCGCAGGGCCTGGGTCGGCGCGATGGTGGCGCCCGTGGCGTTGCCCTTGGCGATATGCGCCACCGTGATCCCGGCCCGGCCGATCCGGGCGATGTCGTCGGCGCTCACATGGATGCAATGGGCGGCGAGCAGGCGGTCGTTCAGGAGGCCGACCTCGTCGAGCAGCTCCGGCGGGCTCAGCCCGTCCCGCGCGCGGATGCGGGCGAGCTCGACCTTGCTCTGCGAGAGATGCGTCGTCACCCGCAGGCCGGTGCGCTCCGAGGCCTCGCGGATGCGGCGCAGGAAGGGCGTCGAGCAGGTGTCGGGGGCGTGCGCGGCGAGCTGCACGCCGATGCGCAGGTCCGACTTGCCCTCGTAGCGCTCGGCGAGCGCCAGCGCCTCGTCCAGCGTCCGCTCGCCGATCGCGTCCCGGTGCTCCCAGCGGCCGGTGGAGACCCCGCTGAAATCGACGTCGTGGATGCGCCCGCAGGACCAGACGCGCAGGCCGAGCTCCGCCATGGCGGGGGTGACCACGTCGGCATGGACGAAGGTGTCGTTGATCAGCGTCGAGCCGAACAGCATCGCCTCGAGCGCCCCGAGCCGGGCGATCGCGTAGGCCTCGTCGGGGCGCACCATGTGCCCCTGCGGGATGCCCGGCGTGTAGGCGGGGGCGAAGCCGAGATCCTCGGCCACGCCCCGCACCATGCTGAGATTGGCGTGGGTGTGGATGTTGAGGAGGCCGGGAATCGCCAGCCGCCCCGGCCGGTGCAGGGTCTTCCGCGCGGCCGGCGGCTCGCCCGCATCGGCCTCGATGCCGACCAGGCGGCCGGCCCGGATGCCGATCCGGGCATCGGCGATCGGGGCGGCGCCGGGCTCGCCCGTGAGCGCGGTGACGCCGGTGACGAGGAGGTCGAGGGGTTCGGCTGGATTCGGGTCGTCCATGTCGCTCACCGGTCGAGGACGTGGGTCAGGAAGCGGCGGGTGCGGGGGTCGCTGGGGTCGGTGAAGATCGCCTCGGGCACCCCCTCCTCCACGATGGCACCGTCCTCCATCACGATCAGCCGGTCGGCGACCTGACGGGCGAAGCGCATCTCGTGGGTGACGACGATCATGGTCAGGCCCTCGCGGGCGAGCCCCCGCATCACGTCGAGCACCTCGTGCACGAGCTCCGGGTCGAGGGCCGAGGTCGGCTCGTCGAACAGGATCAGCTCCGGCTCCATGGCGAGCGCCCGCGCGATCGCCACGCGCTGCTGCTGCCCGCCCGAGAGCTGGGAGGGCCGCTTGTGCATGTGCTCGGCGAGGCTCACCCGGGCGAGCTGGGCCTTCGCCCGCGCCTCGGCCTCGGCGCGCGACAGGCCGAGCGTCCGGCGCGGGCCGATGGTGACATTGTCCAGCGCCGAGAGGTGCGGGAACAGGTTGAAGCGCTGGAAGACGAAGCCGAAGCGGCGGCGCTGCCGGGCGAGCGCCGCCTCGCCTAAGGGGCGCCAGCGCCCGTCCGGGCCCGGCTCGCCGCCGACGCTCTCCCCGGCGAGACGGATCTCGCCGCCGCTCGGGGTCTCCAGATGGTTGAGGCAGCGCAGCACCGTGGTCTTGCCGGAGCCCGAGGGGCCGATCAGCACCAGGGTCTCGCCGCGGGCGAGGTCGAAGGAGATCCCCTTCAGGATCTCGCGGGCGCCGTAGCTCTTGCGCAGGGACCGCACGGAGAGGAGCGGCGCGGCGGGGACCGCCAGGGGCGGAGCGGGAGCGTGCAGCGCGGTGCTCACCATGCCGGCAGCCTCCGCTCGAGCTGCCGCGACACGTAGGCGAGGCAGGAGATGATCACGTAGTAGTAGAGTGCCAGCAGCGCGAAGATCTCCAGCGGCACGAAATGCGAGGCGATGATGGCCTGGCCGGAGCGGGTCAGCTCGTAGACCGAGATCACCGAGAGCAGCGAGGTGTTCTTGACGAGCGTGATCAGGTCGTTGGTCAGCGCCGGCGTCATCGGGCGGATCGCCTGCGGCAAGAGCACGTGGACGAGGATCTGCCCACGGGTCATGCCGATGGACTTCGCCGCCTCGCTCTGGCCCCGTTCCACCGAGCCGACCGCACCGCGCACCACCTCGGCGACGTAGGCCGCGCTGTTGAGCGAGAGCGCGAGCACGCCGGAGATGAACTCCCCCGGCCGCCAGCCGAGCATCGGCAGGCCGAAGAACACGATGAAGATCTGGATCAGCAGCGGCGTGCCGCGGATGAAGTCGACATAGCCGCGCACCACCAGGCGCGCGGGGGCCGGCCCGCCGAGGGAGATCAGACCGAGCGCCACCCCGCCCGCGAGCCCGAGGATGCCGGCCAGCGCGGCGATCTTCAGGCTGGTCAGCGCGCCCTGGGCGAGGAGGGGGATGGCCATCGTGACGACGGCCCAATCGATGGTCATGGTCGGATCGGGGAGGGGCTCAGGTGAAGGTCGGAACCTTGTCGGCGAGGTCCATGCGGATGCCGAACCACTTCTCCTGCAGGGCGTAGATCTCGCCCGAGGCCTTCAGCGCCGCGATGCGCTCGTCGAGGAAGGTGGTCAGCGCGACATCCTCCTTGCGCAGGCCGATGCCGGCCCAGTTGCGGGGGCCGATGTCGCGCACGATGGCGTAGCGGCCGGGCGCGTCCTTCGTCACCTGGGTCAGGGTCGGCAGGGCGTTGATGACCCCGTCGACGGAGCCTTGCGCCAGGGCGAGATAGGCGGCGGGGTGGTCGTCGTAGGTCTTGATCTCGGAGAAGCCCTTGCCGGTCGCGGCCTTGAGCTTCGCCTCGAGGGCCGTCTTCATGGTGTCGCCGGCGGAGCCGAGCTTCACCCCGAGGATCTTGCCGGCCATGCCGTCGAGGGACTTGATCGTGCCGGCATCGCCCGCGCGGATCAGCAGCTCCTGCGTCGCCTCGGTGTAGGGGATGGTGTAGCCGACCTTCTGGACCCGCTCCTTGGTGTAGGTGAGCGAGGTCATGATCACGTCGAAATTGCCCGCGTAGAGGGCAGGGATGACGCCGGCCCAGGCGGTGTCCACCATCTCGACCGTCACGCCGAGGGGCTGGAACAGGAGCCCGGCGAGGTCGACGTCGTAGCCGACGATCTTGCCGCCGTCGCGGAAGGTGAAGGGCCGGTAGGCCGCCTCGCAGCCGACCCGGGCGACGCCCGCCTTGCGCAGGTCCTCCGGGCCGCGCCCCGCCGCGAAGGCGGCGCCGCCGAGGGCGGGCAGGGCGAGGGCGCCGGCCGCGCCTCGCAGGAGGGTGCGGCGGCTGAAGGATGCGTCGTACGTGCGGGCCATGGCGACCTCTCCCGGATGCGTCGCGGCAGCGACATCCAAATTGCATGCCATTTTAAAAAAGCAAGCGTTTCCAGGGCACGCCCCTGGAAATTCACCAGGCCGTGCTGCGGGTGGGACCGCCGGCCTGATCCAGCCCGTCCGCGACCGTCTCGCCGGTGCGGCAGAGATGCTGGCGCCAGACCGTCCGGGCCCGCTCCGGGTCGCGGCCCCGGAAGGCCTCCATCAGCGCCTCGTGCTCGCCGACCGATTCGGCCCAGCGGGCGGGATCGAAGATCGCGACGTAGCGGCCGCGGCGGGCCCGCAGCATCAGGGTGGCGTGGCTGCCGATCAGCACGGGGTTGTCGGACAGCTTCACGACGAGGTCGTGAATGCGGCTGTTCAGCTCGAAATAGGGATCCTTCTCGCGCGCCTCGAAGTGGCGCAGCATCTGCGCGTGCAGATCCTCCAGCCCCGCCAGCGCCGCCGCGTCGGCGGTGAGCACGGCGCGCCCGGCGGCGAGGCCTTCCAGTTCGGCGATCACCTCGAACAGGTGGCGCGCCTCCGCGGAGGTGAGCGACATCACCCGGGCGCCGCGGTTCTGGCTGATCTCGATGAGGCCGTCCGCCTCGAGGAGCTTCAGGGCCTCGCGCATCGGGGTGCGCGAGACGTTCAGGCGCTCGCAGAGCACGCGCTCGACCACGCGGCTGCCCGCGGCGAGCTCCCCGCGCACGATGAGGTCGCGCAGGGTGTCGGCGACCTGGCGCGCGAAGGGGATGCGCCGCGACAAGGGCAGGCCGCGCGCGCCCAGCACGATCCCGGCCTGCGGCATCTCGGCGGCCCCCGTCTCCCGCTCTTCCACGGCAGAACCTCCCATCACGCGAGCAACGTATCGTTTTCTCGACTGAGAGCCCGTCCGATAAGGGGCTGAGGCAGGGTTGAGTGGCCGGGATGGCAGTGATTCCAAGAGGGTGCTGAAACCTGACCTGGATCTGCCATGTGGACC
>NZ_CABFVH010000052.1 GCF_902141855.1 Methylobacterium dankookense
GAGCCGGCTTTGCAACGTTGCGTTCAGGGCTCCGCGGCGTCCCGCGTCACCCCGACCGCGCCAGCCATGCCCCCGGCGGACAATCCGCGCGGGGCCGAAGGCGCGTGCGCTGTCTTCCGCGTATTCGCGGGATCCGCGACAGGCCCCCTCTCCCGTCCGGAACCCTTGCTCCCCTCACCCGAACCCTCGCTCACGCGAGGGCCGCCCTCTCTCGCAGAGGGGAGAGGGCGAGCCCGTTCCGGATGTTCACAGGGCCCGGCCCTGGTCCGGAACGACCTGATCCCGCGTCACCGCCCTCGTCCGGATGGGAGCGCGACGCGATGTCCGCGGCCGGCCGCCTCAATAGGCGTTCTCGGTCTTGAGCAGGGCGAAGGGCGTGGTGAGCAGGATCTGGAGGTCGAACAGGACCGACCAGTTCTCGATGTAGTAGAGGTCGTGCTCGACGCGGCGCTGGAGCTTCTCGCTGGTGTCGGTCTCGCCGCGCCAGCCGTTGATCTGGGCCCAGCCGGTGATGCCGGGCTTGACCTTGTGGCGGGCGAAGTAGCCGTCCACCACCTGGTCGTAGAGGGTGTTGGCGGCCTTGGCCTGGAGGGCGTGGGGGCGCGGGCCGACGAGGGAGAGATCGCCCTTGAGCACGTTGAAGAGCTGCGGCAGCTCGTCGAGGGAGGTCTTGCGGATGAAGCGGCCGACGGGGGTCACCCGCGGGTCGCCCTTGGTCACCATGCGGTTGGCGGTGGCGTCGCACTGGTCGACATACATCGAGCGGAACTTGTAGACCTCGATCAGCTCGTTGTTGAAGCCGTGGCGCTTCTGCCGGAACAGGATCGGCCCGCGCGAGGTCAGGCGCACGGCCGCCGCCACGGCGAGCATCACGGGGGCGAGCGCGAGCAGCATCAGGCCGCCGACGCAGCGGTCGAACAGGGCCTTCGTCACCACGTCCCAATCGGCGATCGGCTTGTCGAACACGTCGAGCACCGGCACCGAGCCGAGATAGGAATAGCTGCGCGGACGAAGCCGCAGCTTGGTCGCGTGCGCCGAGAGGCGGATGTCGATCGGCAGCACCCAGAGCTTGCCGAGCATCTGCAGGATGCGCGCCTCGGCCGAGATCGGGATCGTGAACACGATCAGGTCGAGGCGGGTGTGGCGGGCATAGTCCACGAGGTCGCTGACCGTGCCGAGCTTGGGGTAGCCCGCCACGACGTCGCTGGAGCGGTCGTCGTTGCGGTCGTCGAACACGCCGACGATGCGGATGCCGCTGTCGGACTGCGTCTCGAGGGCGGCGATCAGCTCCTCGGCGGCCTTGCCGCCGCCGACGATCGCGGTGCGCCGGTCGAAGCGGCCCTGCCGGGTCTGGGCGCGGATCAGGCCCGAGAGCGCGAAGCGGGCCGAGAGCAGCACGAGCAGGCCGCTGCCGAAATAGGTGGCGAGCCAGAGGCGCGAGTAATGGTCGGCGACCTTGGCGAGCACCAGGGCGGTCGCCACCACGAGGAAGCTCAGCGACCAGCCGGCGGAGAGCTTCACCGCGGTCTTGAAGAAGCTGCGGAAGGCCGCGATCCGGTAGGTGCCGGCCGCCTGGAACAGGCCGACCGCGAGCACCGCCACGCCGCCGATCGCCAGGGCGTAGCGCTGGCCGAAGGGGACGACCCCGCGCAGCATCAGGAGGTGCAGCGCCGCGCCGAGCAGCGCGACGAGGGCGAACTCGAAGAGGCGCACGAGGCCGCTGACCACCACGCTGGAGATCGGGCCGGCCTGCGGCGGGGCGGCGGCCTCGGCGAGCGGGACGGCGCCGGCGCGCAGCTCGGTGTCGCCGGCCGCGCCGGGCTGCCCGGCCGCCCTCAGGAGATCGCGGACATCGAAGGCACTCATCGGAGGCTCAGACCTCAAGGCGGGAGGCGGCGCGGCGGGCCGCCGGACGACCCTTGCGGGCGAGTGTCGCGGAGCGATCTCTCCGAACCCTTAAAAGGGCCGATCACGCCTCTGCGACAGGGCTCGGCGCGCTCCTCAGGCGGGCTCCGAGACCTTGACCGGGACCGGCGCCTCGGCGCTGCGGCGCTGGGCGCGGAAGGCGGCGGCGTAGCCGGAGAGCACGTCCGAGGCCATGCGGTCCATGGAGAAGCGCTCGTGCACCGAGTCGCTGAGGGCGCGGAAACGGGCGCTCACGCGCTCGGGCGCCTCGTCGACCAGCGCCGCGATGGCGGCCTGGAGGGCGACGGGATCGCGGGCGGGGATCAGCATGTCCGCGGCCTCGCCGAAGATCTCCGGGATGCCGCCGACATTGGTCGAGACCATCGGCATCGCCGCGGCGGCGGCCTCCAGCACCACGTAGGGCAGGGATTCGGCGAGCGAGGGCACCACCAGGATGCGGCCGCGGGCGAGCACGCCGCGGATCGGCTGGGCCGGCTCGAAGGCGACCGCATCCTTCAGGCCGTGGGCGGCAGCGAGGGTGGCGAGGGACTCGGCATCGGGCCCCGAGCCCACCATGAGCAGGCGCAGGCGGCGGCCCTGCGCGTGCAGGCGAGCGAGCGCCTCGAGGAGAACCGGCAGGCCCTTGGCCTCGCGCAATTCGCCCACGTAGAGGAGGTCGAACGGGTCCGCGGCCCGGGCGACGGGCACGAACTCCACCTCGCCGATGCCGTTATGGACGATGCGGGTCACCGAGGCCGCCACGCCGACATAGGCGCGGTGGCGGGAGGCGACGAACTCGCTCTCGAACAGGAACACGTCGGTGCGGCGGGCGAGCACGCCCTCGGCCGCCATGTAGAGCCGGTGCAGCAGGCTGCCCGGCCGGTAGTTGTAGCTGCCGCCATGCGGGGTATAGGCGCGGATGACCGGGCGGCCGCCGGCCTCGACCGCGGCGAGCCGGGCATAGACGCCGCCCTTGGCGCCGTGGCCGTGCAGCACGTCGGCCCGCACGGTCTCGGCCCGGGCGGCGACGGCGCGGAGCGCCGCGAGGTCGCCGAGATGGGGGTTGCGCCGCATCGACACCCGGCGGACCCCGAGGGCGAGATGGGGGGCGAGGTCGGCGAGCGCCTGCTCGGCGCGCGCGCCGCCGGTGTTGGAATCGCAGACGATGCCGACCTTGTGCCCGGCCGCGGCCTGGAGGCGGACGAGATCGACCACGTGGCGGAACAGGCCGCCCACCGGCGCACGGAAGACGTGCAGGATGCGGCGGGGCGGACCGGAATCGAGGGGGCTGAAGGCGGCGACCACGGCAGGGCTCCCTGGGGCGGCGGACGGCCGCGTTCCGGGAGATCTGACGCCGCGGCGGTGGGCGGGCGGTTAATGCCGCCCGCCGGGGTGGCCGGGGTCCCAAGCCTTTGCGGCGGCAGGGTAAGCGGCCGGCTAACGCGGCCCCGACAAGTCGAGCCTGCTGCCCCCTCCCGGCCTGGGGCCGCTCCCGATCGCGTTGCGATCGGGAGCGGCCCCAGGCTCCTGTTTCGACGCGCTCTCATGCGCCGAACCGGTGTCCACTTCGGCTCAAGCGCGCTCTACCGCCCGGTGCGCACCCGGGTCCAGAGCCGGGTGACGAAGCGCTGTGTGCGATCGTCCCAGGCGGTGTTGGTGAACAGGCGCTGCATCGTCGCCTCGTCCGGATAGATGCCCGGATTGTTGAGGATCTCCCGCTTCACCAGGGGCTTGGCCGGCAGGACGCCGCTCGCGTAGGAGACGAAGTTGGTGTTGGCCGCCGCCACTTCGGGGCGCAGCATGTAGTCGATGAAGGCGTGGGCCTCGGCCGGGTGGGCCGCGTCCTTCGGGACGGCGAAGGCGTCGAACCACATCAGCGCGCCCTCCTTCGGGATGACGTAGGCGATCTCGACGCCGTTCTTGGCCTCGTCCGCCCGCTTCTTCGCCTGGAGCACGTCGCCCGAATAGCCCACCGCGACGCAGAGGTCGCCGTTGGCCAGCGCCTGGATGTACTCGGAGGAGTGGAACTTCCGCACCGTGCCCCGGACCTTGTAGAGGGCGTCGGTGACGAGGGTCATGTCGTCCCAGCGCTTCGAGTCGCCCTTGGCGCCGAGCGCCGGCATCATGCTCGGGATCAGATCCTCGGGCGAGTCGAGCATCATGATCCCGCAATCCTTGAGCTTGTTCGCGGATGCGGGGTTCAGGACCGTGGTCCAGCTGTTGAGGGGGGCGTTGGGCCCGAGCCGCTCGCGCACGAGGCCGAGATTGTAGCCGATGCCGGTGGTGCCCCACATGTAGTCGACGGCGTAGGCATTGCCGGGATCGAACGTGGCCAGCCGGCCCGCGATCTCCGGCCAGACGTTGCCGAGGTTCTTCAGCTTCGCCTTGTCGAGCAGCTGGAAGGCGCCGGCCCGGATCAGCCGCTGCAGGAAGGGGCCCGACGGCACGACCACGTCGTAGCCGGACCGGCCGGCCAGCAGCTTCGTCTCCAGGATCTCGTTGTTGTCGTAGGTGTCGTAGACGACCTTGATCCCGGTCTCCCGAGTGAAGGCCTCCAGCACCTTCGGGTCGATATAGTCCGACCAGTTGTAGACGTTGACGACGCGCTCCTGCGCCCCGGCGGCGAGGCCGCCGCCGAGGACGAGCGCCGCGGCGAGACCCGCCCCGAGAAACGCGCGGCGCAGCGGATTCACCGAGCCCTCGCAGCCACGACCACGATCTCGACGAGGTAGTCCGGCGCGCAGAGCCGCGCCTCGAGCGTGGCGCGGCCGGGCGGGTTGGTCTTCGAGACCCAGGCATCCCAGGCGGCGTTCATCTGGTCGAAGGTGGCGATGTCGGACAGGTACACGGTGGCCATCAGGATGTGGTCCTTGTCGCTGCCGGTCGCCGCGAGCAGGCGCTCGATCTCGTCGAGGATCTGCTGCGTCTGCGCGGTGACGCCGGTGCCGGCCGTATCCTTCGCGGTCTGGCCCGCCAGGTACACCGTGTCGCCGTGGACCACCGCCTGGGACATCCGCTTGCCCGGCTCGAACCGCTCGATCGCCATATCCGTCTCCTTAGCCCGCGCGCCTCGCAGGACGCGCCGGGCGCCGTTCTGCGACCGGCGGACCGCCCCGTAAAGGGCGGGCGCGGCCTCCGGGGCGGGCGGCCTCAGAAAATCCGCTGCGCCCAAGCTTTCCGCGGCAACCTGCCGCCCCGCTGGCGCGTTCTGTGGGCACTCGCAATTCGCGTCAGGGGTTTGTCATGGGAATTCTCTGGACCATCATCATCGGCTTCCTCGCCGGCGTCATCGCCAAGTTCATCATGCCGGGCGACAACGAGCCGTCGGGCTTCATCCTCACCACCATCCTCGGCATCGTCGGCGCCTTCGTGGCGACCTTCATCGGCCAGGCGGTCGGCTGGTACGGGCCGAACCAGGGGGCGGGCTTCATCGGCGCCATCGTCGGCGCGGTGGTCGTGCTCGCGATCTACGGTTTCTTCGCCAGCCGCAGCCGCACCACCACGCTCTGACGGAGCGGCACGGCCCGAACGGAGAGGGGCGCCCCGCGGGGCGCCCCTTTTCGTGTTCGATTTTCGCGTTCGATGATGGGGCAGGTCCCGGCCTCGCGACCGGGACCAGTCCTTTCGCTCTTTCAGAGGCGCTGCGCCGCCGCCTTCATGGCGCAGTGGCCGGTGGCGCCACGCAGCGCCAGGCCGACGCCGACGACCAGGGCGGCGAGGCTGAGGAACTTGTTCGGGCGCGGCTGCGCGGCCGCGGCGGCCATGCCGAGGCCGATCGCGACCGAGACGGCGCGCTCCGTGGTGGTGAGGTTCGGCTCGCCGCTGAAGATGTCGTGGATCAGGCCGGTGGTCATCTGGGTCGCCATGGGTTTCGCCGTGTCTCCGTGAGGGAGGGATCGCCGGGCGAACGCGGCTGCGCCCACGGCGTTCCGCGGCCATCTCCACGAAGGGCCATCCGGGGATGCGGCGGCCATTCCCGGACAGGTCCGACGAAGGCGGCGCCTCACCGAGGACGCAGCGCCGTCTTGTGCCCGATGGATTTGGGCACTCCAAAACTTCTACTTCAATTTGCCGATTTTTACAACCGGAGGGTGCATTTATACTCTGCCCGGGATGCTCGCCCGCTCCATGCCGACCACCTCCGGCATGAGACCGAAGTTCAGTCTTTTTCCTTCATTTTCAGATAATTGAACGACACATTTCGTCTGCTTTCTCAGGCTTGTCACTGCGCCCGGAGCGATCCGCATTCCTTCTCCGGCAAGCCATCAATGCAGTGATTTCCTGCATTCTGCGCGCACCGATCCCGGATCGTGTACAAAACAGCCTATAAATCCACGTTTTCCGGAATATAACCCTTGACCAGCCCCCATGATGGATCGATCTTCGCGCCTGAAGGAGCGTCCATCGCAATGGATATGGTCATGGAAGAGCAGAGTGCCGATCACATCAGCCTGGCTGTCGAAATCGTCGCGGCTTACGTGTCGAACAATTCGGTCCCGCCCAGCGATCTACAAGGATTGATCGCAGGTGTGCACACCGCCCTCGTCGCCCTGTCCAATCCGGCGCCGTCGGAATCGCAGGCGATCGAGAAGCTCACGCCGGCCCAGATCCGGAAGTCGATCACCAACGACAACCTGATCAGCTTCGAGGACGGCAAGCCCTACAAGACCCTGCGCCGGCACCTCACCCTGCGCGGCCTCACGCCCGAGACCTACCGGGAGAAATGGGGCCTGCCGCGCGACTACCCGATGACCGCGCCGAGCTATTCGGCCCAGCGCTCCGAGCTCGCCCGCGCGCTTGGCCTCGGTCAGCAGCGCCGCAAGCCGAAGGAGCCGGAAGAAGCCGAGGCACCGGCCGCCAAGCCCCGCAACCGGCGCAAGGCCCAGGACGCGCAGGCCGCGGAGTAACCCTCAGCCGCAGCCCCGATCCGGAGCGCCCGCCCCGAGAGGGGCCTGAGTCGGCGCCTGCGCCGCGCCGCAACGCGGATCAAGCGGAAGAGCCTTGTCCGCCATGCGCATCAGCCTCCCGCCCCGGGCGGTAGGCAGGTGCGCGTGGCTTGCCATGTTCGGCCTATCTCGCAGTGCACAAGCCGCTTCGGCGGAACGTGCTGTCCGGAGCCGGCATGCTGACACCCCCGATCCTGGCGCTCGCCGTCGCCTCCTTCGGCATCGGCACCACCGAATTCGTCATCATGGGGCTCCTGCCCGAGGTGGCGGACAGCCTCGGGGTCACCATCCCGCAGGCGGGCTACCTCGTCTCCGGCTACGCGATGGGCGTCGTCATCGGCGCACCGCTCGTGGCGATCGCCACGGCCGGGCTGCCGCGCAAGACGGCGCTGCTCGCGCTGATGCTCACCTTCCTCCTGGGCAATCTCGGCTGCGCCCTGGCGCCGGATTACGGCCTGCTGATGCTCGCGCGCGTCGGGACCGCCTTCGCGCACGGGGCCTTCTTCGGCATCGGCGCGATCGTGGCGCGCGACCTCGTTCCGCCCGAGCGGCTCACGCAGGCGGTGGCGCTGATGTTCGCGGGGCTAACCCTCGCCAACGTGCTCGGCGTGCCCCTCGGCACCGCCCTGGGCCAGGCGCTCGGCTGGCGGGCCACCTTCTGGGCGGTGGCCGGCATCGGCGTCGCGGCGCTGGTCGCGATCGGGCTCTGGGTGCCGGCCGGCCTCCCGGGCACGCGCGGCGGGCTCGGGCGGGAGTTCCGGGCGCTCGGACGCTGGCCGGTGCTGAAGCCGATGCTGATCTCCACCCTCTCCTCGGTGAGCTTCTTCACGGTCTTCACCTATGTCACGCCCTTCCTCACGGGCGTCTCCGGCTTCAGCGCCCAGGGCGTCACCGGCGTGCTCTTCGCGGCGGGGATCGGGCTGACGGTCGGGAATCTCGTCGGCGGCCGGCTTGCCGACCGGAACCTGCTCGCCACCGTGGTCGGCGGCTTCCTCGGCATCGTCGCGGTGCTCGGCCTGCTCACCCTCGTCGCCCCCTTCGGCGTGGCGACGGTCGCCGTGCTGGTGGTCTGGAGCGGGCTAGCCTTCGCCCTGGTCTCGCCGCTTCAGGTCTGGGTGGTCGAGGCGGCGCGCGACGCGCCGAACCTCGCCTCGACCCTCAACCAGGGGGCGTTCAACCTGGGCAACGCCACGGGCGCCTGGCTCGGCGGGACGGCGCTGACGCTCGGAGCGAACTACCGCGAGCTGCCCCTGCTCGCGGCGGCGGTCTCGGTCGCCGGCCTCGTCCTCGCCGCGACCGCCCTGCGCGGGCGGGCGATGCCGCCGCAGGCCGCGCGGCACGCCGAGGGAATGGCCCCCTCGGAGCCCGCTTAGGCGGGGACCGGCTCGGTCCGGCCGGCGCCGAGGCCGCGCCCGATCATCAGGGCCATCGCCGCCGCGACGAGGCAGAGGAAGCCCGCCGAGACGAAGGCCGAGGCGTAGTCGCCCGTGCCGGTGCGGACGAGGCCCGCGCCCCAGGCGGCCGCAGCCGCGCCGATCTGATGGGCGGCGGCGATCCAGCCGAACATCAGCGCGGCATTCTCCTCGCCGAAGGCCTTGCCGGCGAGGCTCACGGTCGGCGGCACCGTGGCGATCCAGTCGAGCCCGTAGAACACCGCGAACAGGGACAGGCCGTAGAGGCTGCCGTCGAAGGCCTGGGGCAGGAAGATCAGCGAGAGCCCGCGCAGGCCGTAATACCAGGCGAGCAGCTTGCGCGCGTCGACCCGGTCGGTGAGCCAGCCCGAGGCCGTGGTGCCGAGGAGGTCGCAGATCCCCATCAGCGCGAGCATGCCCGCCGCCGTCACCTCCGGGATGCCGCGGTCGAGGCAGGCCGGGATCAGATGGGTGCCGATCAGGCCGTTGGTGGAGGCGCCGCAGACGAAGAAGGTGCCGGCCAGCAGCCAGAAGTCGCGGTTGCGCAGGCCCATCGCGAGGCCCTGGAGGGCGCGCCGGGCCGGGTTGATCCCGGTCTTCGGCGCGGGCTGGATCACGCTCTCGCCGTAGCGGGGCAGCCCGAGATCGGCCGGGCGGTCGCGCATCAGGAGCACGACGAGCGGCACGAGGCCGAGCGCGGTGGCGGCCACCGTGAGCGCCACCGCGCGCCAGCCGTGATCGACCACGATGTTGGCCAGCAGCGGCAGGAAGACGAGCTGGCCGGTGGCGCTGCTCGCGGTCAGGAGGCCGACGACGAGGCCGCGATGCTTGCCGAACCAGCGCCCGGCGACGGTGGCGCCGAGCACGTTGGCCACCATGCCGGTGCCCGAGCCGACGAGGATGCCCCACAGGGCCACCATCTGCCAGGAGGCGCGCATGAAGATCGTGGCGGCGGTGCCGGCCGCCAGGATGAGGAGCGCGCACGCGACCGAGCGGCGCAGGCCGAAGCGCTCGATGATCGCCACCGCGAAGGGACCGATCAGCCCGTAGAGGAAGATGTTGACGGCGACCGCGGCGCTGATCGTCGCGGTCGACCAGCCGAACTCGCGCTCCAGCGGCACGATCAGGATGCCGGGCGTCGCCCGGATCCCGGCGCCGATCAGCAGGACCAGGAAGGTGATCCCGGCCATCACCCAGGCATAGTGCAGCCCTCCGGGCGCGCGCGTCTTCGGTCCTGCGGGCATGGCGGATTCTCTGGGTCTCGAGAGGTCGGGGATCAGGAGCGCGGGGCGAGGGCGGCGAGGGAGGCCAGCGCGCCGGGGGAGAGGCGGGCGCCGATCTCGGCCTCCACCGCCCGCCAATGGGGCAGGGCCGCCTCGATCGCCGCCGCGCCGGATTCGGTGAGCGCGGCGACGCGGGCGCGGCGGTCGCCCTGGTCGGGCGCGAGATGCACGAGGCCGCGCCGCTCCAGCGGGTCGAGGTTGCGGCCCATGGTCGAGCGGTCGAGGGCCGCCTCCTCGGCGAGCCGGGTCACCGGCAGGGGGCCGAGCCGGGCGAGGATGCGCAGGATCGCGAACTGGGTGACGCGCAGGGAGGCCGGCCGCAGGGCCGCGTCGTAGGCCGCGGTGGCCGAGCGCGCCGCCCGGCGCAGGGCGGTGCAGGTGCAGGGCGGGTCGGCCGGCGAATCGGGGGACAGGTCGGATGGCATGGATGCGGGTATATGCCCGCATGATCGGCCCCGCAACCGGTTTGTGGCGCTCCGGTCAGCGCGCCTCACGCGTCTTCGGCCCCGCGCGGATGGTCCGCCGGGAGCAACGACACCCGCTCCGGCTCGGGTGCGCGCTAATCCCGCCCCTCCCGCAGCCCCGCGATGCGCGAGGGCCTGGTCGAACTTTCGCGCCCAGGCGGTACAAGTCTCTGGTGGGGCGGCAGGCGCCGCCCGCGCGAACGACCGGTCCTCACGCCATGCTCCCGCCCACGATCGCCGCACGGATGCCGGAGGACGCCTTCGCGGAGGACGATTTCCCGGAGGAGGGGCTCGTCCGCGGACGCGTCCGGGACGAGGCGGCGCAGGCCGGGCGGCGGCGCCTGCCCGCGGCCGAGCGCGAGCGCCAGATCGTGGCGGCGGCGGCGCGCTTCTTCGCCGAGCACGGCTTCGGCGGCCAGACGCGGGAGCTCGCCCGCGGCATCGGCATCTCGCATTCGGCGATCTTCCGCTACTTCCCGAGCAAAGAGGCCCTGATCGACCGGGTCTACGAGCACGTCTATGTCAGCCGCTGGAACCCGCACTGGGACCTGCTGCTGCGCAACCGCACGCTTCCCCTGGAGGAGCGGCTGGTGCGCTTCTACCGGGACTATGCCGAGCGCATCTTCGACTACGAGTGGGTGCGGATCTTCGTCTCGGCGGGGCTGACCGGCTACGACATCGCGCCGCGCTACCTCGCCGTGGTGCGCGACAGCCTGATCCGCCCGGTCTGCACGGAGCTGCGCGCCCATCTCGGCCTGCCGGACCCGGAGACGGTCCCGCTCACCGAGCGGGAGGAGGAGACGGCCTGGGCACTGCACGGCCAGATCTTCTACATCGCGATCCGCAAGTTCGTGTACGGCTGGCCGGTGCCGGCCGATACCGGGCCGGTGATCGCCGACGACGTGCGGATGTTCCTGGCCGGCGCACCGGCCGTCCTGCGCGCCTGCCTGGAGGGGCGGGAGGCGGAGTAGGGGGCCGGATCGGAGCGAGCGGCCGCGGGAACCCGGGCCGCGCCTTTCGCTGGAGCCCCGGGCCCGCGCGCCTTATCTGAAGACCTGTTCCCGCCCCATCGCGAGGCCGGCCCGCACCGTGACCCAAAGCCCTTCCCAAGCCCCTGCCGACTTCCGCTCGCTCTACCGCCACGGCTTCGCGCGCGTGGCCGCCTGCACCACCCGCAGCCATCCGGCCGAGCCGGGACGCAACGCGGAGGCGCTGCTCGACCTCGCGCGGGCCTGCCACGGGGAGGGGGCGGTGCTCGCGGTTTTCCCCGAGCTCGGCCTCTCGGCCTACGCCATCGAGGACCTGTTCCTGCAGGAGACCCTGCTCGATGCCGTCGAGGCGGCCGTCGCCCGGGTGATCGCGGGCTCGGCCGGCTTGCGTCCGATCCTCGTGGCCGGCGCGCCGCTGCGCTGGCGCAACCGGATCTACAACACGGCGCTGGCGATCCAGGGCGGGCGGCTGCTCGGCGTGGTGCCCAAGAGCTATCTGCCGAACTACCGCGAGTTCTACGAGAAGCGCCACTTCGCGCCCGGCGCCGGCATCGCGGGCGAGACGATCCGCGTCGCGGGCCACGCGGCGCCCTTCGGCACCGACCTGCTGTTCGAGGCCGAGGACCTGCCCGGCTTCACCCTCGGCATCGAGATCTGCGAGGACCTCTGGGTGCCGGAGCCGCCGGGCATGCGCGCGGCGCTCGCCGGGGCCAGCGTGCTCGCCAACCTCTCCGGCAGCCCGATCACCGTGGGGCGGGCCGAGTCCCGCGCGCTCCTCACCCGGGCGGCCTCGATGCGCGGGGCCTGCGCCTATGTCTACGCCGCGGCGGGGCAGGGGGAATCGACCACCGACCTGTCCTGGGACGGGCAGACCTCGATCGACGAGTCGGGCGTGCGCCTCGCGGAGGGCGAGCGCTTCCCCCTCGGGCCGGTGGCGACCGTCGCCGACATCGACCTCGACCTGATCGCCCAGGACCGGCGCCAGACCGGCAGCTTCGACGACAATGCGCGCGCCTCGAGCGCGCCGCCCTTCCGCCGCGTGGCCGTGCGGCTCGACCCGCCGGCGGACGATCTCGGCCTGCGCCGCCGGGTCGAGCGCTTCCCCTTCGTGCCGGCCGATCCAGCCCGCCTCGCGCAGGATTGCTACGAGGCCTACAATATCCAGGTGGCCGGCCTCGCGCAGCGCCTGGAGGCGACGGGGACGCGGCGCGCGGTGATCGGCGTCTCGGGGGGCCTCGACTCGACCCACGCCCTCCTCGTCATCGCCAAGGCCTTCGACCGGCTGGGCTATCCGCGCTCCGACATCCTGGCCTACACGATGCCGGGCTTCGCCACTTCGGCGGGCACCAAGGCCAACGCCCACGCGCTGATGCAGGCGATGGGCTGCACCGCGGCCGAGATCGACATCCGGCCGAGCGCCCGGCAGATGCTCGCCGACATGGACCACCCCTACGCGAAGGGGGAGGCGGTCTACGACGTCACCTTCGAGAACGTGCAGGCGGGGCTTCGCACCGACTACCTGTTCCGGCTCGCCAACCGGCACGGCGGCATCGTGATCGGCACCGGCGACCTCTCGGAGCTGGCGCTCGGCTGGTGCACCTACGGCGTCGGCGACCAGATGAGCCATTACGCCGTCAATGCCGGCGTGCCCAAGACCCTGATCCAGCACCTGATCCGCTGGGTCATCGCGAGCGGGCAGGTGGGGCCGGACGAATCCCGCACCCTCCAGGCGGTGCTCGACACCGAGATCTCGCCCGAGCTCGTGCCGATGGACGCCGACGACAGCCCGCAGAGCACGGAGGCCACGATCGGCCCCTACGCGCTGCAGGACTTCAACCTGTTCTACACGCTGCGCTACGGGTTCCGGCCCTCGAAGATCGCCTTCCTCGCGCTCCAGGCCTGGGGCGATGCGGAGCGGGGCGTGTGGCCGCCGGACTTCCCCGAGGCCAAGCGCGTCGCCTACCCCCTGCCGGAGATCCGGCGCTGGCTCGCCGTGTTCCTCGCCCGCTTCTTCGGTTTCAGCCAGTTCAAGCGTTCGGCCCTGCCGAACGGGCCGAAGGTGGCGGCGGGCGGCGCCCTCTCGCCCCGCGGCGACTGGCGCGCGCCCTCCGACGGATCGGCCCGGATCTGGCTCGACGAACTGGAGAGAAACGTCCCCGCAAACGAGTCGACATAAACCCGACGGATTGTGCCATTATGAGCACGGTCAAGCTGATTCTTCGCAGCGCACACGCGGCGCTGCGCGGGCTCGGCAGAGGGCGGCCAAGCGGAGGACTTCGGATGCGAAGCTACAACCTGTTCCGCCTGCGCGCCATCGACGGCCTGTGCTGCGCGGTGCCGGAGGCCTGCACCGTGCCGACCTTCCTGGGCGGCGGACGCTGGACCTTCGAGGGCAAGCTCGAGAACCAGGGCGGCCTGCCCCTCGACTTCGACGGCCGGGCCGCCGACACGGCCGTGCGCTTCAACGGCTTCTACCTCTTCCAGACCGTGGACCGTCGCTACATCGGCTGAGACCGTGTCCGGTTGATCGGAACGGACGCGGTCTCAGCAAGCCCGCGCGGCGCTTGAGCGAAGGCGACATCCGCCATCCCGAAGGGATCACCCGGATGTCGTATGAGGCGTGTCCCAGCATCTGGCCTCCCCTGCATCTTGAGACTTGAGGGGAGAGGACAAAACGACCGACCACGCGCCGGCGCACTTCAGGTCCGAGTCGGAGATCGGGGGAAACGTTCCTTAACGGCTGGGATGGCAGGGTCGCCCGGACGTATTCGATCCGAGGGGCATGGCCATGTCAGCGGAGCACCGCCAGGAGGTGCGGCAGCGGGTGTTCCTGAAGGGACGCATCCGCTTCAACAACGGCGCCTCCAGCATGGACTGCCTGGTGCGGGACCTCTCCGCCACGGGAGCCCGCATCAGCCTGTCCGAGACCGCCACCCTGCCGGAGGTCTTCGACCTCTACATCCCGCAGAAGGACCGGACCTACCGGGCCACCCTGCGCTGGCGCCGCGAGGACGGCGTCGGCGTCACCTTCGAGGATGCGGCGAAGCCCGCTTCGCCCGCCGCGGCGGAGCCGGCGGCCGACGTCTCGGCCCTCCTGCGCCGCATCGCCGAGCTGGAGGCCGAGAACACGGCCCTGCGCCGCCTCCTCACCGGCATGGCCCAGAGCGCGCCCGCCGCCTGATTCCGGGTGTCGAGAGGGCTCAGCCCTCTCGCGGGTTCCAGGGCGGAGCCCTGGGACGTTCAACCCTTCAGCGCCGCGCGGATACGCTCGGCATGGGCGGCGAGCACGGCCGGGTCGGCCATGCCGCCCTCGTGGCGCTTCAGCGGCACGCCCTCGCGCCGCGGGATGATGTGGACGTGCAGGTGGAACACCGTCTGCCCGCCCGCCGGCTCGTTGTACTGGAAGACCGTCAGCCCATCCGCCGCGAAGGCCGCCTTCACGGCGCGGGCCACCACCTGCACGCTGCGGGCCAGGGCTGCGAGGGAATCCGGCTCGGCGTCGAGGAGCCCGCGGGACGGGGCCTTCGGGATCACCAGGGTGTGGCCCTCGCCCTGGGGCATCACGTCCATGAAGGCGAGGGTGTGGTCGTCCTCGTAGACCGTGTGGGCCGGGATCTCGCCGCGCAGGATCTTGGCGAAGATGTTGTCGGGATCGTAGGCGGGCATGCTCGCTCCGGGTGTCGGTCTCGCGCGCCAGAGCCATGCCCGATCGCGTTGCGACAAGGCACGGTTCCAGACCTTTGTTCTCACGCGCTCTCTTTCGCCGAACCGGCTTCCACTTCGGCGGAGAGCGCTCCAACGATGCCGCAAGCCGCCCGCCGCCGTCCACCCGCGGAACCGCGGCCGCCCGCGGCTCATTCCCGCCTCGTCGCAGCGCCTGGACCGGCGCCCGACCAGCCGGGAGACAGGGCAGGCATGGCCGAGAGCACGGGCGCCATCTACACCGCCGCGGGCGCCAACCTCGCGATCGCCGTGGCGAAGTTCGTGGGCGCCGCCCTCACCGGCTCGACCGCGATGCTCGCCGAGGGCGCGCATTCGGTGGTCGACACCGCCAACCAGATCCTGCTCCTCGTCGGGATGAAGCGAGCGCAGAAGCCGGCCGATGCGCGCCATCCCTTCGGCTACGGCCGCGAGATCTATTTCTACGCCTTCGTCGTCGCGCTGATGATCTTCCTCGGCGGCGGCATCTTCGCGATCTACGAGGGTGCCGAGAAGATCATGCATCCCGAGCCGGCGGCCGACGCCACCGTGCTCGGCATCCGCCTCTCCGGCTTCTGGGTGAACGTGGCGATCCTCGGCTTCGCGATTCTCGCCGAGGGCTATTCCTGCCTCGTCGCGGTGCGGGCCTTCCGGGCGGAGACGGGCGGGCGCTCGCCGATCACCGCGATCCGCCGCAGCAAGGACCCGTCGCTCTTCACCATCCTCGTGGAGGACGTGGCCGCGCTGATCGGCCTCGTCCTCGCCATGGCGGGCGTGGTGGCGGCCCATCTCCTCGACCGGCCGGCCCTCGACGGCTGGGCCTCGGTGGGCATCGGCCTCGTCCTCGTCGGCATGGCGATCTTCCTGATGATCGAGACGCACGGACTGCTGATCGGCGAGGCCGCCGACCCGGAGGTGGTGGCCGCGATCGACACGGTCGTGCGGGCGGAGCCGGGCGTGCGCCACGTCAACGAGGTGCTGACCCAGCATCTCGGCCCCCGGGACATCCTCGTGAATGTCAGCCTCGACATGGCGGACGACCTCGATGCCGGCGCGGTGGAGGCCGCGGTGAGCCGCCTCGACCGGGCGCTCAAGGCGGCCAACCCCGAGGTGACCCGGGTCTTCATCGAGATCCAGGCGCAGACGGCCTCGGCGGGAGCACGGGCGGCGGCTTAGGTTCGGACGCCGCCCCGCAGTCGCGGGGGCAAGAAGCGAGGCGTCAAGGGGCGACGCGCATCAGAGCCGGGGCAGGGCGGCGCCGGCCAGGAGGCCGACCAGCTCCGCCTGGCGGCTCACGCCGGTCTTGGCCATCACGCCCTTGAGCTGCGAGCGCACGGTCTGGGGCGAGGTGCCGGACTCGGCCGCGATCTGCTCCACCGTGCGGCAATTCGCGATGGAGCGGGCGACCCGCGCCTCGGCGGCGGTGAGGTCGAACAGGCCCTCCAGCACGGAGAGGCCCGGCAGGATGCCGTGCGCCACCGGCGTCACGACGAGGATCGCCGCGGCGGCGGCGAAGAGGTCGCGCGCGCTGCGCCGCACCGGCAGGAGATGGGCGACGGCCGGCGCCCGCTCGGGCGTGCCGGGCACCGGGATCGAGCGCGCCGCCTCGAGCGCGCCCGTGGCGAGCGCCTCCACCGCCTCGCCGAGCAGGCGGTCGGCCCGCGGATCGGCGAGGGCGACGCGGCGCCCCTCGCGCAGGGCGCCGCCGAGCAGCGCCTCGGCCCCGCCATTCATGGCCAGGACCTGGCCCTGTCGCCCGAGGATCGCTGCGGGCAGGCCGACGAGGTCGAGGGCGTCGGCCGCCACCTGCACCGCCTGCAGGCGCAGGCGCGCCGACATGGTGGCGGCCCGGGCGAGATGGGGCCGCAGGGTGTCGAGCCGCTCCACCACCGCCGCCGGGACGGGCCCGTCGGCATAGGCGCGCTCCACGTCCACCACGATCTGCTCGCCGCTCGGCACCGTGATCGCCGAGGCCGTGCCCCAGCCGAGGCCGCGCGGGCGCAGGAACTCCGTGAAGAGCGGGTTCGTGTCGAGCTCCTCGCGGGTATAGACGTCGAGATCGGTGAGGAAACCCGCATGCTGCCGGGCGAAGAGCCGGGCCGGGCGGTCGTTCCGGGCGGCCCAGCCGCCGGCCATGAACGCCTCCACGACCTCCTCGATCTCGGGGGAGGCGATGGAGCGGAACTCGTCGCCCTGGCTGGTGAAGAGAAGCGCGCCGGCCCCCTCACCGAACCGGGCGATCGCGCTGAGCGTGGCCGCCCAGAGGTCCGGGATCGCGGCCGCCTCGTAGATCCGGTCGATCAGGTCCTCGAACGCGTCGTCCATCGCTCGGTGCCGCCCACTTGTCCGAAACAAGCTTTGGACCGAGCAGCCTGGGATGCAATGCAATTCGGATAATTTGACCCAAAGTTGTGATCACAAGGTGATCCGGCGCACCTGCGGCCCTGTTCAGTAGCCGATCTGGCCGAGACTAATCTCCCAGACCCGCTCCTGCACGCCCGCGTCGCGGGCCTCGCGCGAGGGCACAACTTCCGCGCAGCGGGCGAAGTAGCGGCCGCTGACACCGTCAAGCTCCGGCGCGCAGGCCAGGTGGAGCGAGGTCGCCGCCCCCTGTTCCGGGGTCGACAGGAAGGGCCGGATCAGGCTCCAGCCGAACCCGAGCAGGCCGCCCGCGTCGCGGGCGAAGCCCGAGCGGATGACGCCGGGATGCAGGGCGTTCACGGTGACGCCGCTATCCGCGAGCCGCCGGGCGAGCGCGGCGGTGAAGAGCACGTTGCCGAGCTTGGCCTGGGCATAGGCCTTCATCCCGCCGTAGCGCCGCTGTCCCTCCAGGTCGTCGAAGTCCACATGCCCGCGCGTATGCGCCGCCGAGGCGACGTTGACGATGCGGGGCCTGCGGCCCGCCCGCGCCCCATCCTTCATCAGGTCGAGGAGTTCGAGGGTGAGCAGCACGTAGCCGAGATGATCGAGGGCCCAGGTTCGCTCGATCCCGTCCACGGTCTCGGCGCGCCGGTCGAAGATCGCGCCCGCATTGTTCACGAGCACATCGAGCCGGTCGTGCCCGGCACGGATCTCGGCCGCGAGGCGCCGGATCTCGGCCTGCGCGGAGAGGTCGGCCCGCGCTGTGGCGAGGTCGGCGCCCGGCAGCGCGGCGCGGATCCGGGCTTGCGCCCGCGCCAGGCGTTCCGCGTCGCGCCCGACGAGGACGACGCGCGCGCCCCGGCGGGCGAGGCCGAGGGCGGTCTCGTAGCCGATCCCGTTGGTCGCCCCCGTGACGAGGCAGGTCCGGCCGGCGAGCACCGTCTCCATCGGATCAGAACACCGCCTGCCCGATGGCGAAGGCGACGACCACGATGACGATCGCGATCAGCAGGAACAGGCCGAACAGGATGCGCGACAGGGCGCCGGCGCCCGAGGCGATGCCGGTGAAGCCGAGGCCGCCCGCGATCACCGAGATCACGAAGCAGATCAAGGCCCATTTCAGGAGGGACATGCGGGCGACTCCGGGCGGGCGGCCATGCGGCCGGCATCGAGACTGAGAGTGCGGTCAATGCGGCGCAAGCGCGACCGTTCCGTCGGCTTGGGCTCTCGCGGGGCCTTTATTCTTAATCCCGGCTTCCGCGAAGCGGCATGCCGTCCGGCTCGTCCACGGGCCTCTCCGCCCCCTTACGGGGCGGAGCCGGAGGTGGGGGTGGTGCAGGATCGAGCGGGGCGCGGTGCCTTCTGCCCCCACACCCGATCCCTGCCCGCAAGGGGCATGGGAGCGCGACGCGCCTCAAATGCGGCCCACCGCGTCAAGAATCCCGAAAGCCTGCTTCGTGAGCGAGCGTTTACCTGAACACGGGTTCAGATTCTGCCGTTAACTTCTCAAAGGATCCCACGGGAGCATAGTCGATTACATCAGGGAACAAGCACCGGCGACAACAAAGTCCGGAGAGGTATCGAACGATGATCACGCTTTCTCTTCAGCACTTCTGCAACCATACCCAGTCGGCCGGCGCCATCACCGAGTCCGACGTGCGCCGCCTAGTGCGGCACGTGCTCCCGGACGGGATCACCAGCCGCGACGAGGCCGACATGCTCATCGCCCTGGAGCGGGCGGTGCCGCAGGTCGACCGCTCCTTCGGCGACTTCCTGATCCAGGCGGTGGTCGATTTCGCGGTCTGGGGCGAGCGCCCCACCGGCCGGATCGAGCGCGAGACCGCCGCCTGGCTCGCGGGCTCGCTCGCCGGCCGCACCGGCCCGACCCCGGTCGGCGCCCGCATCGCCGTCGAGATCGTGCGCGAGGCCCATGCCAGCGCCGAGAACCTCACCGTGTTCGCGCTGGAGGCGAATCGCTGGACGCGGCAGCCCACCGAGATCCGCCGTCCGGTCTTCGCGCTCGCCGCCTGATCCCTCCGGCTGAACCCCGCCGCCCGACCCTCACCTCAGGAAGGAGCCCAAAAGCACAGCTTCCGTCCGCCGCGCATCTGCTTTATCGGACATGTCGACCGGGCCTCGAGAACCCGGATCGAATCCCGGGAAGCTAACGGTCCGAGTGCGGCACACGATGTTCGAGAAGATCCTGATCGCCAATCGCGGAGAGATTGCCTGCCGCGTCATCAAGACGGCGCGGCGCATGGGCATCAAGACCGTGGCGGTCTACTCGGATGCCGACCGCGACGCGGTGCACGTCGCCATGGCCGATGAGGCCGTGCATATCGGCCCGGCCCCGGCCGCGCAGTCCTATCTGCTGATCGACAAGATCGTCGAGGCCTGCAGGAAGACCGGCGCCCAGGCCGTCCATCCCGGCTACGGCTTCCTCTCCGAGCGCGAGGCCTTCCCGAAGGCCCTTGCCGAGGCCGGCATCGTCTTCATCGGCCCCAATCCCGGCGCCATCGCCGCGATGGGCGACAAGATCGAGTCGAAGAAGGCCGCGGCCGCGGCCAAGGTCTCGACCGTGCCGGGCTTCCTCGGCGTGATCGATAGCCCTGAGCATGCCGTGACGATCGCCGACGAGATCGGCTATCCCGTGATGATCAAGGCCTCCGCCGGCGGCGGCGGCAAGGGCATGCGCATCGCGCATTCCGCCGACGAGGTCGCGGAGGGCTTCGCCCGCGCCAAGTCCGAGGCCTCCTCCTCCTTCGGCGACGACCGCGTCTTCGTGGAGAAGTTCATCACCGACCCGCGCCACATCGAGATCCAGGTGATCGGCGACAAGCACGGCAACGTGATCTACCTGGGCGAGCGCGAGTGCTCGATCCAGCGCCGCAATCAGAAGGTGATCGAGGAGGCGCCCTCGCCGCTCCTCGATGAGGCCACGCGCCGCAAGATGGGCGAGCAGGCGGTCGCCCTCGCCAAAGCCGTGAACTACGATTCCGCCGGCACCGTCGAGTTCGTGGCCGGCCAGGACAAGTCCTTCTACTTCCTGGAGATGAACACCCGCCTCCAGGTGGAGCATCCCGTCACCGAGATGATCACCGGCCTCGACCTCGTCGAGCTGATGATCCGGGTCGCGGCGGGCGAGGCGCTCCCGCTGACGCAATCGGAGGTGAAGCTCGACGGCTGGGCGGTGGAGAGCCGCGTCTACGCCGAGGACCCCACCCGCAACTTCCTGCCCTCGATCGGCCGGCTCACCACCTACCTGCCGCCGGAGGAGGGCCGCCAGGGCGACGCCATCGTGCGCAACGATACCGGCGTGGAGGAGGGCGGCGAGATCGCCATCCACTACGACCCGATGATCGCCAAGCTCGTCACCTGGGCGCCGACGCGCGCCCACGCGATCGCGGCGCAAGGACAGGCGCTCGACGCCTTCGCCATCGACGGCATCCGCCACAACATCCCGTTCCTCGCCGCCCTGATGGCGCATCCGCGCTGGCAGGAGGGGCAGCTCTCGACCGGCTTCATCGCGGAGGAGTTCCCCGAGGGCTTCGTGGCGCCCCAGCCCGCGGGCGAGGTCGCCAAGCGCATGATGGCGGCGGCGGCGGCCATCGACCACCAGCTCAACCAGCGCAAGCGCGGCATCTCCGGCCAGATGCGCGATCCGAGCCTGCTGAAGTTCGAGCGCGACCGCGTGGTGCTGCTCGCCGGCGAGGCCCATCCCGTCACCGTCGATCCGCAGGGGGACGACGGCGTGGTGGTGACGGAGCCCGACGGCACCGCCCGCCTCGTGACGAGCGACTGGCGCCCGGGCGAGCCGGTCTGGACCGGCACGATCGACGGCCACCGCGCCGCGATCCAGGTGCGCGGCGTGCTCAACGGCGTGGCGCTCCAGCACGCGGGCGCGGCGGCCGAGGCCCGGGTCTATACCCGCCGCGAGGCCGAGCTCGCCGCCCTGATGCCGGTGAAGGAGCAGGGCGGCTCGGGCAAGCAGGTGCTCTGCCCGATGCCGGGCCTCGTCAAGCAGATCTTGGTCAAGGAAGGCCAGGAGGTGAAGAACGGCGAGCCGATCGCCGTCGTCGAGGCGATGAAGATGGAGAACGTGCTCCGCGCCGAGCGCGACGCCACGGTCTCGAAGATCCACGCCAAGGAAGGCGACAGCCTCGCCGTCGACGCGGTGATCCTCGAATTCGCCTGAGCGCCTATCCGACCGGACATCACCGGGCCTTCCCACCCACGACCTCATCCTGAGGGGGCGGGTGGGGATCTTCGAAGTCTGGCCGACTGCTGGAAGCGTGGTCGAACAGGCTCCAAGAACCGGGGCGCGGTGATCGCGCCCGGGAACGCGCGGCGCAGGCGTCCGGACCATGCCCCTCTACTTCGCCTACGGCGCCAACATGGACGCCGCCGCCATGGCGCTGCGCTGCCCAGCCTCGCAACTGGTCGGGCAGGGCCGGCTGCAGCGCCATCGCTTCGTCATCATGCGCGAGGGCTATGCCTCGGTGGTGCGCGATGCGAGCGAGACCGTCTGGGGCGTGCTCTGGGACCTCGCGCTCGCCGACGTGCCGGCGCTCGACCGCTACGAGGGCGTCTCGGGCGGGCTCTACGTCAAGGCCTACCAGCCGGTCTCCGCGCAAGGCGGCGTCCGGCGCGCCCTGATCTATCTCGGCCGCAATGCCGGGCCGGGGGTGCCGCGGCCGGGCTATCTCGAAGCGGTGCTCGAAGCGGGCGAGGCCGCGCAATTGCCGCCCGCCTATCTCCGTCAGGTCCGCGCCTGGCTGCGCGGCGCCAAGGCCTGACGGCCCACCGGGAGGGTGTGGCAGCGGCGCCACATTGCATGCCATCGCCTCGGGTGCGGTGCATCATTAACACCGCGTTAACCATTTCCGGAAAGAAGTCTCCTTAACGAACGGTTCACAGCCGGGAGCGGATCGCGGGGTCTTTTCGGGACTTCGCGCCCTGAACGACGGTTTCGCGCCGCCGTCCCGGCCAGGAAGACTTTCGCTCACGTCGGCAGATCAAGTCGATCGGCTCCGCGCCGGGCGAACGACGCTGCTTGTCCGGGAAAAGCTTGAGATGTACATCGTCGTCGACGAGCGCGCGAGCGTCACCGAGCAGTACGTGGCCGGCTTCACCGCGGAGGGCGTCGCGGCCCGCGGCCTGTTCGCCGAGACCTTCCAGGACTGGCTCTCGGTGACCCCCGCGCAGGACCTCGCGGCGGTGACGGGCTTCGTGCTCGGCGATTGCAGCGACCGCCCGGGCGCCACCATGTCGATCCGCAGCCTCTCGCAGGCGCCGATCATCGCGCTCAACGAGACCCGCTCCCTGGAGCAGACCCTGGCGCTGTTCACCGCCGGCATCGACGACGTGGTGCGCAAGCCCGTCCATGTGCGCGAGATCATCGCCCGCGCCGCGGCGATCCGGCGCCGGGTGAGCCGCGGCGCGGCCCCCGCCACCACGCCCGACCGGGCCGGCCGCCTCGTCGTCCACGCCGACGGGCGCGATCCCGAGATCGACGGGCAGAGCCTGCTCCTGCCCCGGCGCGAGCGGCACATCCTCGAATATCTCGCCAAGCACCGCGGCCGGCAGGTGACGAAGGGCCAGATCTTCGCGGCCGTCTACGGCGACCTGGAGACGGCCTGCGAGGAGAGCGTGGTCGAGGGCCACATCTCGAAGCTGCGCAAGAAGCTGCGCGCGCGCCTCGGCCACGACCCGATCGAGGCCAAGCGGCTCGCCGGCTACACCTTCGTCGGCTGATCCGCCCAGCCGCCTGTTGGAAATGAAAAGGCCGCGCCCGGAAGGGCGCGGCCTTGTCCGTCCTGGCCGCCCGGCGCGGGGCCGGGCGGCCTCTCACCCGCCCTTAGCGGAAGAGCGAGAGGACGTTCTGCGTCGCGGAGTTGGCGATCGACAGCGTCTGGACCGCGAGCTGCTGCTGGGTCTGGAGCGCCTTGAGCTTGGTCGACTCCTCCTCGACGTCGGCGTCGACCAGGGTGCCGATGGCGCGGTCGTTGGCCTTCATCAGGGTGTCCAAGAACGACTTCTGGCCGTCGACCTGGGTCTTGCTGGCGCCGAGCTTGGTGCCGACGTCGGTGACCTTGGCGATGGCGGATTCCACGAGGTCGATGAAGCTCTTCATCGTGGTGTCGTTCACGGAGCCGGAGCCCGCGGTCCAGATCGCGAGGCTGTCGACCGAGGTCGAGCCGTCGTCCAGGATGCCGTTCTGGGCGCCGCCGGTGGAGTTGGTGCCCGCGGCGGTGGCCGCCGTGGTGGTGGTGCCGAAGCCGATATTCACCACGCTGGTAGTGCTGTTCATCGCCACCGACAGGGTCGCGCCCGTGCCGGTGGAGCCGACGCCGATCGTCTCGAACTGCAGGCGGCCCGAGCCGTCGAGGGTGGCGTTGACCTTGCCGTTGAGCGTCGTGTTGCCGACGATGCTGTTGTTGATCGCCGAGAGCAGCTCGTCCTTCGTCACCTTGGTGATGTCCTGGACGTGCGCCTGCAGCGAGGTGGCGTTGAGGGTGATCGTCTGCGTGCCGCCCGAGGCGAGGGCGATGTCGAGGCTCGCCTGCTTGGCGCCGCTGAAGTCCAGCGTGCCGCTGATGGCCGCGCCCGCCACGACCTTGGCGCTGGTGGCCGGCGTGCCGGTGGTGCTGGCGTCGTAGAGGCGGATGCCGGCCACGTCGATGTTCACGTTCGAGAAGGTCACGGTGCCGGCGGAGTTGCGCGAGAAGCCGGCCACGATGTTGCGCGTGGCCGAGTAGTCGGAGCTCGACGAGTTCGTGGACAGCCAGTTCTGGCCGTTCGAGACCGAGGAATCGGCGATGGCGCGCATGTTGTTCTGGATGGCCGCGATCTCGGTCTGGACCTTCGAGCGGTCGACGCCCGGCTGCAGGGCGGTCTGCAGCTTCGAGCGCATGTTCTTGAGCTGGTCGAGGACGCTGGTCACGCCGTTATAGGCGATGTCGATCGACGAGGAGCCGAGGCCGAGCGAGTCCTTCACGGCCGAGAGCGAGGCGTTGTCGGTGCGCACCGTGGTGGCGATCGACCAGTAGGCGGCGTTGTCCGAGGCGTTGGAGACGCGCTGGCCGGTCGAGACGCGGTTGCTGGTCGTGTCGAGGTTCTGGTTGATGGTCTTGAGCGTGGTCAGCGCCGTCATTGCGGCGGAGTTGGTCAGCAGGCTGGTCACGGGTCGAGCTTTCCGGGAATGAGAGTGCGGGAGGAGGTCCGTATCCGGGCTTGCACCGGGGCAGCGCGGCCGTGGCGGACCGCTGGCCCCGGAGGCCGGGGCGACTCTGCGCGTTGGACATCCGGACTTTCACCGGTGCAGCGGACCGACATCATGTCTCTGGGACGAAGCCCAGCCGCTGAGACTCTTCGCATTCGGCGCCGTGCCCGGAGAGCCCGGCCGCCGATATCCGCACTCTGGCAGGATCGGATTATCAACCTATTAAGCGCGCGGGCCGGCCGAATCGCGGGGCGGGACATTCCCGCCGGATCCTGCTCGACCGCGATGCCCACCGGGCTGCGACGATCCCCCCTCTCGACCTCATCCTGGGGTCTGAAGTCGCGGACGGAGGAGAGCCGTCGGACAGGCCCTCAGAAGCAGCCCGGCTCGAAGGTGACGCCCGCGAACTCTCCGCGGCGCCAGCGCAGCCGCACGGCGCGGATGCGCAGGTCGTGGGCGGCGATGGCCAGCTCGAAGACCTCCGGCAGGTCGAGGGCGGGGGCGACCCGCAGCTTGGCGCCGCTCGCGGAGAGGTCGCGGATCTCGCAGGCGATCATCCGGCTGGCCAGCACGATCCGCCCCTGCTGCACCACGCGGTGGCGCTTGGCCCGGGTGGGGACATGAGCGGGAACGTCGGCGGAGGCGCCTGCGGGCGCGTCGGGCAGGGCATCGGTCATCGCCGGTCGCGCATCCGGTTGGCGGGCTTCGCGGACAGGCCTAGCGCCGGCCCGTTAACGAAGCGTCAAGCATAACCCGGCACCCCTTGGGGCACGCGAATCCGCCCCGGAGCCCGCCGCCCCCGCCATGACCGCCCGCCCGGCCAGACCGCCCCGCGCCCGGACGCAAACCGAGACGCCAGCCCCGCCGCGGCGCCTTCCCCTGCGCCTGCCCGAGCGCCCGCTCGCCGGCGCGGTGACGCGCGCCCGCGCCCGGGAGGCCGGCATCGAGCGCGCGGTGATGGGCGGTGCCCTGCTGCTCGCGCTGACGGCGAGCGGGTTCGCCGGCTATGTCATCGCCGGCCAGTCGCGGCCCTACGCCGTCCAGGCGGTGCTGCCGGCCGATACTCGCCCCTTCGCCTGGAAGCGGCCCCCCGATGCCCCGGCGCGGGCGGCGATCCCCGACCTCGACCCGACGACGACCGGCACCATCCCCGAGCGCGCGGCCTCGGCCGCGCCCGACCAGCCGGAGCCCGCGGCCGAGGCCGGCTACAGCCTGCTGCGGGCGGGCGCCGGCAGCGCCGAGCTGCAGGGGACGACGGGGCTCGTGCGGGTCTCGACCGGGTCCGAACTGCCCGGGGCCGGCCGGGTCCTCGCCATCCGCAACACCGGCGCGGGCTGGGTGGTCATCACCACGCAGACCATCATCGGGCCGACGCGGCTGTGACCGGCTCATACCAAAATGCGTTGATCCCGACCCATGGTCGCGATCAACGCGCCCGGCGGACGGCCGCCGCCGCCAAGATCCGTCCCACTGCGCGCGGGCGGACTGCGATGAATCGAGCTCATCGCCGTCTGGTATCAGGCCGCCCCACGGCATCCCTCCAGGCAAGCCCCGAGCAAGGGACCGCACCTAGAGCCGTCTCCATCCGAGCGCGCAGGATGGCCGACGCGATGACCCTTGAGACCCTGCCCGAGGCGGAGGCGCGCACGTGACCAGCACGCTCACCAGCTACGCGCTCATCGCCCGGGACCTGCCCACCGCCATCAAGCGCAAGGCCGCCGAGGCGACGGTCGCCCGCGAGACCGCCTATTACGAGGCCAATATCGGCAAGGTGACCTCGGTCGACGACCTGCTCGCCGACCGGCGGCTCTACGCCTACGCCATGAAGGCCTACGGCCTGGAGGACATGACCTACGCCACGGCCTTCATGCGCAAAGTCCTGACGGAGGGCACCGCCGATTCCACGAGCTTCGCCAACCGGCTCGCCGACGACCGCTACGTCGCCTTCGCCAAGGCCTTCGACTTCTCGAAGGCCTTCGGCACCTCGGCCATGGGCACGGACGACCTGTCGAGCCTCGGCGTCACCCTCCCGGCGAGCGCCGCCCAGGCCACCGGCAGCCTCGCGCTGACCGGCCCCTACGATTTCAGCGGCACCAACGAGATCGGCCTCGCGCTCACGACGAAGCTCGACGCGAAGACGAGCGACAAGGGCACCATCGTGCTCAACCGGCAGTCCCTGCTGGGCTATGCCGCGAACCTCTCCGCGGTCACGCCGTCCGAGCTCGTCGCGGCGATCAACGGCCGCATCGCCGCGAGCGGCGAGGCGGGCCTGAAGGGCAAGGTCGAGGCCTCCCTCGACACCAGCCGCCACCTCGTCTTCTCCACCACCAGCTACACCGATTTCGGGGCCGACGGCGTCGCGGGCGGGGACGGCGCGGATGCCGACACCTCCTATGCGGCCACCGGCTCGCAGCGCACGGTGCTCGTCGAATCCATCGCCCTGTCGGACGCCTCGCGGACTGCCCTCGACCTCGGCTTCGGCACCGGCACGGCGCAGGACGCCCGGATGAAGGGCGTGGTCGACGCCTATCTGCGCCAGTCGCTGGAGGAGGATGCGGGCGCCGAGGATACGGGCGTGCGCCTCGCCCTCTACTTCGCCCGCAAGGCCTCCAGCGTCACCAGCGCCTACGACATCCTCGGCGACTCGGCGCTCTCCCAGGTCGCCAACACGCTGGCCGGCCTGCCGGCCACGAGCGGGGCCGCGACGAGCGACGCGCTGACGCGGCGCGCCGAGGTCATCGCGTCCAAGATCGACATCCCGAGCCTCAAGGATCCGGCCAAGGTCGAGGCGCTGGCCAAGCGCTTCGCGGCGATCTGGGACGCGCAGAACAACACCCAGGCAGCGCCGGTGCTCGCCCTGTTCACGGGATCGGGCTCGGGCATCACCGCCGACATGCTGGCCGGCCTCCAGTCCCTCCGGTTCGGGGGCTGAGACCATGCAGAACAGCCTCTACGTCGCGCTCTCGAGCCAGATCGCCCTGGAGAAGCGCCTCAACACCACGGCCCAGAACGTCGCCAACATGGCGACGGCGGGCTACCGCGCGGAGGAGACCAAGTTCTCGGCGCTCATGGCCCAGGCGAGCCGCGGCGCGGTCGCCTTCGTGGGCTCGGGCGACACCTTCATCTCGCGCGCCTCCGGGCAGGTCTCCCGCACCGACGCCCCCCTCGACGTCGCCGTGCAGGGCGACGCCTGGCTCAGCGTCGGCGGCCCGAAGGGCCCCGTCTACACCCGCGACGGGCGGCTCAGCATGGACGCGACCGGGCGGCTCACCAACCTCGCCGGGCAGCCGGTGCTCGATCCCGGCGGCGCGCCGCTCCTCCTCGACCCGCAGCAGGGGCCGCCGACCATCGGCCGCGACGGCAGCATCATGCAGGGGATCAACCAGGTCGGCGCGATCGGCCTGTTCACCTTCGATCCGAAGGCCGCGATCACCCGCGCCGGCCCGAACGCGGTGACCCCGAGCCTGCCCGCCCGGCCGGTGCAGGACTTCACTCGCATCGGCGTCGTGCAGGGGCATCTCGAAGGCTCGAACGTCAACCCGATCATGGAGATGACGAAGCTCATCACCATCCAGCGCACCTTCGAGAGCGCCGCCAGCATGACGGCGCAGTCGGAGAATTCGCTCAGCGACGCCGTCAAGTCCCTCGGGCCGCAAGGGTAGGGGCCGGCGCATGGCAGGCGACGCGCTCGCACGTCTCGAAGGGGTGATGGCCGGGCTGGGCCAGGGCGGATCGGGCCAAGGCGGCCTGGGCCAGGGCGGGCTCGTGCGGGTCGGCGGCCGCGTGCGCGAGGTCTCGGCGAGCGCCTGCCGCGTCGGCGGGATCAGCGCCTTCGTACGCCTCGGCGACCGCATGGGCTTCGAGGCGGACGGCCGCGAGCAGACCGGCGAGATCGTGCGCATCGACGCCGAGGGCGCGACGCTGAAATCCTTCGATTCCCGGATCGAGGCCGGCATCGGCACCCGCGTCTTCCGGCTCGGGGCCGCCGAGCTCAGGCCCGACCCCGCGTGGAAGGGCCGGGTGATCGACGCCCTCGGCCGCCCCCTCGACGGCAAGGGCCCCCTGCAAGCGGGCGAGCGCAGCGCCCCCCTCGATGCCGACCCGCCCGCCGCCTATGCCCGCGCCCGGGTGCGCGAGGCCCTCGGCACGGGCGTGCGGGCGATGGACCTGTTCACGCCGCTCTGCGCGGGCCAGCGCATCGGCATCTTCGCCGGCTCCGGCGTCGGCAAGTCGACGCTGCTCGCCATGCTCGCGGACGCCGCCGGCTTCGACAGCGTGGTGGTGGCCCTGGTCGGCGAGCGCGGGCGCGAGGTGCGCGAGTTCCTCGAAGGGCCGATCGCCAAGGCTCGGGACCGCGCGGTGATCGTGGTCTCGACGGGCGACGAGAGCCCGATGATGCGCCGCCAGGCGCCGAAGGTGGCGCTCGCCGTGGCCGAATCCTTCCGCGACCGCGGCGAGTCGGTGCTGCTCATCGTCGATTCCGTCACCCGCTACGCCCATGCCGCCCGCGACGTGGCGCTCGCCGCCGGCGAGCCGGCGGTGGCCCGCGGCTACCCGCCGAGCGTGTTCTCCGACCTGCCGCGCCTGCTCGAGCGGGCGGGGCCGGGCCTGGAAGGGCAGGGCAGCATCACGGGCGTATTCTCGGTTCTGGTCGACGGCGACGACCACAACGACCCGGTGGCCGACGCGATCCGCGGCACCCTCGACGGGCACATCGTCCTCGACCGGGCCATCGCGGAGCAGGGGCGCTACCCGGCGATCGACCTGCTCGGCTCGATCTCGCGGCTCGCCACCGAGGTCTGGACGCCGGAGCAGCGCGACCTCGTGCGCAAGCTGAAAGCGATGATGGCCCGCTTCGAGGAGACGCGGGACCTGCGCCTGATGGGCGGCTACCGCGCCGGCACCGACGCGGAACTCGACCAGGCGATCGGCCTCGTGCCGCGGATCTACGAGGCCATGCGCCAGGAGCCCGGCCAAGCGCCGAGCCGGGACGCCTTCCTCGAACTCGCCCAGGCGCTGCGCGGATGAGCGCGGCGCTCCCCTCCCAGCCCCGCGCAAGCCTGTGGCGGCCTAATGCCGCCCGGACAGACCGCGATTCCCAGCATCAGACTATGAACCTGAAGGTGTCCGCATGAGTCTCATCGGCGTGCTCCGCACCGGCGTCTCGGGCATGAACGCCCAGTCGAACCGGATCTCGACGGTGGCGGAGAACATCCAGAATTCCTCGACCACGGGCTACAAGCGCACCGCGACGGAGTTCTCCTCGCTGCTGCTCGATTCGGCGGATTCCGGGAACTACAATTCCGGTGCCGTCGAGACGACGATCCGCCGCTCGGTGAGCGAGCAGGGTCCGGTCTCCTTCACCACCTCGCCGACCGACCTCGCCATCCAGGGCAGCGGCTTCTTCATGGTGCGGGACGCCAACAACGCCTCCTACCTGACCCGCTCCGGCAATTTCGTGGTGGACGGCCCCACCGGCAACCTCGTCAATGCGGGCGGCTTCACGCTGCTCGGCTACGGCCTGCTGCCCAACGGCGAGCCGAACATCGACGGCGGGCTGGTGCCCGTCACGCTGCCGACCACCGGCCTCCAGGCCCAGGCCTCCACCGAGGCGAAGCTCGCCGGCAACCTGCCCCTGTCGGTGGCCGTCCAGACGACGGCGCCGGGCACGGCTGCCGGTACCTACAGCCAGAAGACCTCGGTGGTGGCCTACGATTCCCTCGGCCAGAAGGTGCCCCTCGACGTCTACATGACGCGGACCGCGAGCGACACTTGGACCGTGCAGGTCTACGACCGCGCCACGCCGCCGGTGAAGCAGGGCGAGGGGACCGTCAGCTTCGACGCCAAGGGCCAGGCGGTCGGCACGCCCAGCATCACGCTGGCGGGCACCGGCGGCACGCCCGCGATGAGCGTGAGCCTCGGCAGCCTGACGCAGCTCGGCGCCGAGTACGACGTCAAGACCAGTGCCGACGGCTCCGCGCCGAAGGCCGGCACCGGGGTCAGCATCGCCACCGACGGCACCGTCTACGCCACCTTCGCCGACAGCAGCCGCGCCGCCGTGTTCCGCATCCCGCTCGCGGACGTGCGCAGCCCGGACAACCTGCAGCCGCGCGCCGGCAACGTCTACGAGACGACGGCGGAATCGGGCAGCATCGAGATCGGCACGGCCACGCGCAGCGGGCGCGGCACCATCAAGGCCGGCGCGCTCGAGCAGTCGAACGTCGACGTGAGCACCGAGCTCACCACGATGATCGAGTCGCAGTCGGTCTACACCGCCAACTCGAAGGTGTTCATGACCGGCAACGAGCTGCTCGACACCCTGATGAACCTGAAGCGCTGACGGGCGCGAACGCCGACATCAACGGCTCGGAAGCCCACGCCCCGCGATCGGGCCAGGCTTCCGAGCGGTGCGGGCACCCCGCCCGCGCCGTCCCTCCCGGAGTCGACCGATGGGTCTCCAGCTCGCGCTCAACACGGCGCGCTCCTCGCTTCTCGCCACGTCGAGCCAGATCGCGGCCTCCGCGCGCAACGTCGCGGGAGCGAGCGACCCGGCCTATTCGCGCAAGATCGCCACCCTCGTCACGGGGGAGGGCACCGCGCGCGTGGTGGTGACGCGGGCCACCGACGCCGCCCTGTTCGCCCGCAAGCTCGCGGCGGCCTCGGACGCGGCCTCGGGGAGCGCCCGGCTCGACGGGCTGCGGACCCTGGCCCAGACGATCGGCGACGCCGCCGACAAGACCTCGCCTGCCGGACGGCTCGGCGCCTTCAACGCCGCGCTCCAGGCGGCGGCCAACCAGCCCGACAACGCCGACCTCGCCCGCGCCGCGATCGACCGGGCGCGCGAGCTCGCCAGCGGCCTCAACGAGGCGGCCCAGGCCGTGCAGGCGGTGCGCACCGACGCCGACACCGCGCTTTCCGCCTCGGTCTCCAAGGTCAACGACCTGCTCGGCCAGTTCGACACCGCCAACCGCGCGGTGATGCGCGGCCTCGCCGCGGGCGCAGACGTCACCGACGCCCTCGACGACCGTGACCGGATCCTCGGCTCCCTGGCGGAGGAGGTCGGCATCTCCACCGTCGAGCGCGCGGGCGGGGACATGGCGATCTACACGGATGGCGGCGTGCCGCTGTTCGAGCGCGGGGCGCGCAGCGTCGTGCTGAATCCCGCCACCGCGACCACCCCCGCGACGGTGGTGATCGACGGGGTCGCCGTCACCGGCGCCGACGCGCCGATGCCGCTCGAATCAGGCCGCATCGCGGGGCTCGCCGCCCTGCGCGACGAGCCGGCCGCGCAGTACGGCGCGCAGCTCGACGCGATCGCGGGCGCCCTGGTCGACGCCTTCCGCGAGGGCGGCGGCGCGAGCGGGCTCACGGCCAAGGCCGGCCTGTTCACGGTCACGGCAGACGGCAGCCTGCCCGCCGGCACGGCGAACCTCGCCGCGCTGATCGCGGTCAACGCCGCGGCCGACCCGCAGAAGGGGGGCGACGCCGCCCTGCTGCGCGACGGCGGCCTGAACGGGGCGGCCTACCGCCAGAACCCTGCGGGCGGCGACGCCGCCTATCCCGACCGCCTGAACGCGCTGACCGCAGCGCTCTCGGCCACACGCAGCCTCGGCGCGGGCACCGAGATCGCCGCCACGACGAGCCTTGCCGACTTCGCCGCCGCCTCCGCCGGCTGGCTGGAGGGGCAGCGCAAGGACGCCTCCGCCAAGGCCGACTACCAGGCGACGCTGCTCACCCGCGCGAGCACCGCGCTGTCGAACGCAGTCGGCGTCAACGGCGACGACGAGACCGCGCTCACGCTCCAGCTCGAGCGCTCCTACACTGCCTCGGCCAAGATCCTCACCATCGTGGACGAGATGCTCAGGACCCTGATGGAGGCGGTGCGCTAGGCGCGCGCCGCACCCCTCCTCTCCCTCCGTTCGGACAGGCTTCCCGCCGGCCATGATGACCACGAGCTTCATCTCCAGCCTCACCTTCTGGAACGCGCCGCGCAGCGGCCTGTCCCGGATGCAGAGCGACCTCGCCACGGCCAATGCCGAGATCGCCAGCGGGCGCCGCGCCGATCTCGGGCTGGCGCTCGGCACCGGGGTCGGCCGCAGCCTCGGCCTGCGCCAGAGCGCGGACGAGATCGCCTCCCTGAAGGACTCGAACGGGGTCGCCGCGCTGCGCCTGTCCACCAGCCAGACGGCGCTGGCCCAGATCCAGAAGGCGGCGGACGCGATGTCGGCGGCGCTGGTCGGCCTGCCGAGCGGGGAGCGCGCCGGGACGGCCGACAATACCGGCACGAGCAACCTCGACGCGTTGCTCGCCGGCCTCAACGCCTCGGCCGGCGGCCAGTACGTGTTCGGCGGCACCAACACGCGGGAGAGCCCGATCCCGGAGGGCCGCGCGGCAGCGATCAAGGCCGCGGTGGCCGCGGCCTTCCAGGCGACCTTCGGCACCGCCCCCGGCAGCGCTGGCGCGGCCGCAATCACCGCCCCGCAGATGGAGGCCTTCCTCTCCGACAGCGGCCCCGTCGCGGCCCTGTTCTCGGACGCGGCGTGGCAGACGGACGTCTCGCAGGCCTCGAGCCGCACGCTCACCGCCCGGATCTCGCTGAGCGAGAGCGTCGCCAGCTCGGCCTCGGCCAACGCCGCCCCGTTCCGCGGCCTCGCCATGGCCTACGCCATCGCCTCCGCCACCGGGCTGAGCGCCCTCTCCTCCGGGGCGCAGGAGGCCGCGACCAACCGGGTGCTCGGGCTCCTCGGCACCGCGAGCGGCGGCCTCGTCACCCAGCAGGCCGATCTCGGCCGCACCCAGGCGAAGGTCACCGCCGCCAATGCCCGCCTCGACAGCCAGGCCAAGCTCCTCGGCGGCGAGATCAACCGGCTCGAATCCGTCGATCCGGCCGAGGCCAAGAGCCGGGTCGACGCGCTGACCACGCAGATCCAGATGTCCTACGCGCTGACCGCCCAGTTGCGGCAGCTCAGCCTCGTCTCCTTCATCTCCTAACTTGCCGGCTTCGGCCGCCGAAGCACGATCCCGGACAGGCAACCGCCCGGGAATAGCCAACGAGACCAGAGAGTTGGAGCGCGCCGCTCACGTCACGTGGCAGCATGCTCCGGACGACCCGGCCCACCGGGCACCCGACACGCGAGAAGGCATCGGCGAGAGATGTACCGGTTTTCCTATTCCGAGATCCTGGAGGACGCCGGGGCGCTGAGCCGCGAGCGCGAGCGCCTCGCCTTCGACCAGGCGCTCGACATGCTGCGCAATGTCGAGGCGCGCGGCGCGACGGGCCCCGAGCGGACCGCGGCGATCGCCTATGTGCAGGATCTCTGGAACATCCTGATCGCCGACCTCCTCGACCCGGAGAACGGGCTGCCGGAGGAGCTGAGGGCCAACCTCGTCTCGATCGGCGTCTGGACCATGCGCGAGGTCGGCGAGGTGCTGCAGGCCCCCGAGCGCAGCCTCGCCGCCCTGATCGAGGTCAACACCTCGATCCGCGACGGCCTGCGGTGAGGCCCTCCATGCGCCTGTCCCTGCGCGCCGGCGAGCGCGTCTACATCAACGGGGCCGTCCTGCGCGTCGACCGCAAGGTCGGGATCGAGCTCCTGAACGACGCCACCTTCCTGCTGGAGGGCCACGTGCTGCAGGCAGAGGAGGCGACGACGCCCCTGCGCCAGCTCTACTTCGCGGTGCAGACCATGCTGATCGCCCCCGCCGAGGCGGAAGCCGCGCGCGACCTCTATGCGGGCCTGCGCGCCGGCATCCTGGTCGCGACCCGCGAGCCCGCGCTCCAGGACGGGCTCCTCGCCGCGGACGCGCTGATCGCGGAGGAGCGCCCGTTCGAGGCGCTGAAGGTGATCCGCGGGCTCTACCCCGCCGAGGCGGCCCTGCTCGCCGCCGCCGGTGCCGAGCCCACCCCCGCGCCGCCTGCGCTCCGGCCGGGGCCCGAGTCCCTGCCGCGGCGGGCGCGCGCGCTGCCGAGCCCGGCCGCGCGCCTCGAGAC
>NZ_CABFVH010000053.1 GCF_902141855.1 Methylobacterium dankookense
ATCCGTCAGGTCGAACCGCGCCATCCAGAACCCTCCCTCGCCAGAGGGTTAACGACGGCACGCCTCACCCGTGCCCACCGTTATGGGTTCGCGACCTAGGCCGGTCGTGCGAAGGCCGCCCTGGCTTCGGCCGCATGCGCGCGAACCGCGCACCCGTCCACGTGATCGTTGATGAGGCCCATGGCCTGCATGAAGGCATGGATCGTCGTCGGACCGACGAAGGACCAGCCGCGCTTCTTCGGGTCTCTGGACAAGGCGATGGAGGCGGGCGATGTCGATGCGGTCTGCGGGGCGGGCAGATCCTCCGGCCTCGGCTCGAAACGCCAGACATAGGCGGCGAGAGATCCCTCCCGCTTCACGAGGTCCTGCGCCCGTCTGGCATTGTTGATGACGGCGGCGATCTTGCCGCGATGGCGGACGATCCCCTGATCCGTCAGCAGGCGCTCCACATCCGCCTCGGTGAAGGCGGCGATCCGGTCGATGTCGAACCCGTGGAAGGCGGCGCGGAAATTCTCGCGCTTCGCGAGAATGGTGCGCCAGCTCAGGCCCGACTGAAAGCCTTCGAGACACAGCTTCTCGAACAGGCGCCGGTCGTCATCGACCGGAAAGCCCCATTCGGCGTCGTGGTAGGCGAGGAATTCGGGTGCCGCCATGCACCAGCGGCAGCGCGGATGCCCGTCCGGACCGGGACGCGTCGCAGCCATGGTTCAGGCTTTCAGGAAGGCGAGCCGATCGTCGGTGCGCCCCGGCGTGACGGCCAGGATCTCGGCGCTGACCACCCCCTCGGCCACGAAGAGGTCGTCCTGCACGCGGGCCGCGATCGCCTCGGGCGACGCATTGTGCGCGAGGATCGTGCCGCCCGCATTCGGCTGGAGGCTGCCGGCCAGCAGGAAGACGCCGTCGTCGAAGCCGCGCCCGATCCAGGCCTTGTGCGCGTCCATGAATTGCGGCGCCCTCGCCTTGTCGGCGAAGCGGAGGGTGATGACGAACATGGTCTTCTCCATCAGAGGCGTCGGCGATCCTCGGCCTGTGGCGCGGCGGGGCATTGGGCGAGCAGCCACGCCTCCATCTCCGCGACCTCGCGGCGGATGAAATCCTCGTCGCGGAAGGCGGTGGCGAGCGTCGCGATCCCCTGGCTGCGCATCAGGACGTGCAGAGCCAGCGCGTCGGCATCCTCGTCCCGCCCGAGCCTGGCGAATTGCCGGGAGAGCCAATCCCGGAACAGGGCGAACAGGCGGGCCGCGTCGTCCTTCGCCGCGTGATCGCGCTTCGCCAGCTCGTCGCAGAGCGTTCCGACCGGGCAGCCGCAGGCCATGATCCTCGCCCGGTTCCTGATGAGGATGTGGATGAAGCTGCGGATGCATTCCGCGGGAGAGGCTGCCTCCCGCTCCCAAGCCTCCAGCATGGCGCCGGTATGGGCCGCGCGCTGCGCGATCACGGCCTCGAGGATCTCGTTCTTGGTCTTGAAATGGTAATAGAAATTGCCGCGTGAGAGGCCCGTATCCTTGGCGATGTCGGCGAATGACGTGGCTTCGAAGCCGCGCTCGTAGAAGAGCCGGTCGGCGACATCCACGATCTGCCGGCGGGTTTCGCTGGCCACCATCTCTGGTCCTCACCCTCGTGGCACGCCCGGCGGAACGCCCTCGGCGCGCTTTAGGGCATTTGACCTAGATTTTCTAGGACAAGCGCCCTACGCGGTCAATGGTGCGTCATGCGGGCCGAAGGGACGGGCAGCCTCTGAGGGATCGGCTCCAATCGGCTCTTGTGAGGGAGGAAATTTCCAGGATGGCGGAGGGAGCGGGCTTCGGACCCGCCCGGTCTCCATCGTCCTCGGTGGAGAAAAGGCGGCGCAGGGGCCGCCTGAGCCAAGCTCGGCCGCGTCGGGCGGATGCGTGGGGCGTGAGCCCCGCGCCCGCCGCGGGGCTCGCCGCGTGGACGTATACTCAAGCAGTTGCTACCGTCCGTTGCAGGGCCCGGCGTTGCGCCGTCCCCGCCGTCCGGAGGGTGCGATGCCGCTCGGATCCCGTCTCGTCCTCGCCCTGGTGATGGCCCTGCTCGGCTCGGCCGGCGCCCGAGCCGGCCAATCCGCCGGGAGCTGGACCGCCCCGCCGGCCCGGACGCCGGCCGTGCAGCCCGAGGTGGCGCCGGCCGATGCCCCGAAGGAGAATCCGAAGGCCGAGGCGCCCGCCGCGCAGAAGGCCGCCCCGCCCGCCGCCCGGGCCGAGGCGCCGCGCAAGCCCGTGCGGGCCGCCCGCCGTGAGGCCAGGCGCGTGACGGCGGCGCGCCCGCGGGTGGCGCGTGCCGCGCCGCGGGTGCAGGAGGAGCGGAGGGTGGTCTATGCGGCCCGGCCGGCGCTGCGGCACCTGCGCTATGGCGAGCCGCTGCCCGTGGGCGTCGCGCCCCCGCGCGAAGCGATGGCGGATCCGCGCCTGGAGCGGCTGGGCAGCGCGGAGGCGGCCGGCTACCTCGTGGTCCGGCGGCGCACCGTCGTCTATCCCGACGGGCGCGCGATCCGGATCTACCGGCCCCTGGAGGACGGGGACGGCTTCGACTAGAGCGCTCTCGGTCGACGAGGGGATGCCGGTTCGGCGCAAGAGAGCGCGTCAGGCGACGGCGCTCGATTGCTCTTTCGCCGGCCCGGTCTGGACCGGCGGAGGCCTCAGCGGATGCGGCCGGGGCGGGTCGGCTCGAACACGATGCGGCGGTGGAAGGCACACCAGCTCTTGCCGTCCTGCACGGGCGCGCCGCAGCACATGGCGCGCTCGGTCGGCTCGCCGATGATGAACTTGCAGACGAAGGCGCCCGACTGCGCGAAGGGCACGCGCAGCTCGGCGGACGGCTCCTTGATGGTCTCGGCTTCGCCGATCTGTGACATGCGGACGAGTTGATTCATCGGACCTGGGGCGTTCGGTGCCTCACGGATCGGGCCGGCGGCCCGCCGGAGAGGCGGCAAGCGGTGGGGTTATCCGCGGCATCGCGGCAACCGGCCCTGCACCCGTGCGGAGCCGGGCTTCGCGGGCCCGGGGACGCGCCGCGCGACCGGACGGTCCACGGCGCATGTCATCTTGCTGTTATAGCTGGCGTTCTTGCATACGAAAACAACCCCGTGTCCCTGGGGCGAGCCGACGCATGCCGGCCCGGCCGCGCGCAGGCGGACGTTGGGTATGCCAATAGTAACCTGTGCGATGATTCCGCGCGCGCGCTGCGGCGCAATACTGAATTTCCGCCGCCCTGTTGGCTTCAGGGTTGATTCCCAGGCATGCCCCGGCTGCAACCCCCTCCCCCGTTGCGGGCGGCATCCGGCCCGCCCCCGTGGCCGCCGCGCCCGTCCGAGGGGCCTGAATGATTCGCGGCTTTCCCGCTTGAGGCGGCCGGGCGGCCGGTGTAGGGCCGGCCCCGTCTGGGGCTCGGGGGGAGAGCGATGCGCGTCCTCGTGACCGGTTCGGCCGGGTTCATCGGGTTCCATCTCTGCCGCCGGCTCCTCGCCGAGGGCCACGCCGTCACCGGCCTCGACGGCTTCTCCGACTATTACGATGTCGGCCTGAAACGCGCGCGTCATGCCGAGCTTGCCCACGAGGCGTGCTTCGAGGCGGTCGAGGGGCGCCTCGAAGCGCCGGGCCTGCTGCGCGACCTCCTCGCCAGGACGAAGCCCGAGATCGTCATCCACCTCGCGGCCCAGGCAGGCGTGCGCTACAGCCTTGAAAATCCGCAGGCCTACGCCGACGCCAATCTCATCGGCAGCTTCAACCTGCTGGAGGCGGTGCGGGCGCACCCGGTCCGCCACCTCCTGCTCGCCTCGACGAGCTCGGCCTATGGCGGCAACACCGCCCTGCCCTTCCGCGAGACCGACCGGGCGGTCAGCCCGCTCACCTTCTACGCCGCCACCAAGCTCGCCATGGAAGCGATGGCGCATTCCTACAGCCATCTCTACGGCATCCCGACGACGGCGTTCCGCTTCTTCACGGTCTACGGGCCCTGGGGCCGGCCGGACATGGCGCTGTTCCTGTTCACCCGGAAGATCCTCTCGGGCGAGGCGATCGAGGTCTTCGGCGACGGTACGCCCGAGCGGGATTTCACCTATGTCGACGATCTCGTCGAGGCGATGCGCCGCCTCGTCGACGTGCCCCCGCCCCGTCCGGGACAGGGGGAGCCGGCGGGCCCGGAGGACACGCTGAGCGCCTGCGCGCCCTATCGGCTCGTCAATATCGGCGGCGGCCGGCCGGTCCGCCTGGATGCGATGATCGATGCGCTGGAACAGGCCCTCGGCTGCCGGGCCGAGCGCATCCTCAAGCCCCTGCCCCCGGGCGACGTCGCCCGCACCGCGGCCTCCACCGATCTGCTGCGCCGCCTCGTCGGCACGGTGCCCGAGACGCCGATCGCGGTGGGCATCCCGGCCTTCGTCGCGTGGTACCGCGCCTTCTACGGGGCCTGATCCGGTCGCGCCGCGCGCCGGGATGTGGTTGAGTGGCCGCGTATCCGGACCGAGAATAGGACTGAAGACATATGGCGTCCTCGCCCCTCGTCAGCGCCGAATGGCTCCATCAGCGCCTCGACGCACCCGACATCGTGGTGCTCGACGGCTCCTGGTACCTGCCCGCCGCCGGCCGCGACCCGGAGGCGGAGTTCCGCGCCGCGCACATCCCGCGGGCTGCGCGCTTCGACATCGACGCGATGAGCGACGAGACCTCCGGCCTGCCGCACATGCTGCCGCGGCCCGAGGTGTTCGCCTCGCGCATGCGCGCGCTCGGCATCGGCGACGGGCAGCAGATCGTGGTCTATGACGGGATGGGCCTGTTCTCGGCGCCCCGCGTCTGGTGGATGCTGCGCACCTTCGGCGTGCGCGACGCCCTCGTCCTCGACGGCGGCCTGCCCGCCTGGATCGCCGCCGGCTATCCGACCGAGGACGGCGACCCCCTGCCCCGCGAGCGCCGCCACTTCAGCGCCCGCCTCGACAACGGCGCGGTGGCGGATGCGGGCGACATCGCCCGTGCGCTGGCGGGTGGCTCGGCGCAGGTGGTCGATGCCCGCTCCGCTCCGCGCTTCTGCGGCGAGGAGGCGGAGCCGCGCCCCGGCGTGCGGCCGGGCCACATGCCGGGCGCCCGGAATCTCCACTATGCGGCGCTGCAGCGCGACGGGCGCCTGAAGAGCCCCGAGGAGTTGCGCACGATCTTCGCCGAGGCCGGCATCGATCCCGAGCGGCCGATCCTCACCACCTGCGGCTCGGGCGTGACCGCGGCGATCGTCTCGCTCGCCCTCGACACCCTCGGGCGCCCAGCGCGCGGGCTCTACGACGGCTCCTGGTCGGAATGGGGCGCCGACCTGGAGCGGCCGGTGGCGACCGGGCCGGCCTGATACGGGCAGCGAGGGCACCGTATTCCCCTCGGCCGCCCTCCGTCATCCCGGCGTCACCCGGGCGGGGCATTTTTGCAACGCCGCCGCCCCGCCTGCGACGACCGGCGCTGAACCCTGTTGTCAGAATTATAGCACTGGCTATATCTCGCCCCGGAGCAACGGGGACGAGGTGTGGGCGATGCGAGCGGGGGCGCGCATGAAGGATGGATGGGCCGGGGCGGCCTTCGGCGTCGGGCTCTGCCTTGTCCCGTGCCTCGCGGCCGCGGCCGATCCGGCGGCGCCACGCGCCCTGCCGGGCTTCGCCGACTGGTCGGGAGGCTATGTCGGCCTGCAGGGTAGTGCAGGCGCGTCCTTCGGCGCCCTCGATTTCGGGCCGACCACGATCGGCGGGCGCACCGTCCCGGCCTTCCGCACGGGCGATTCCACCGGCCGCTCGGACCGGGGCCGCGAATCGACCACGGCGGTGGGCGGCGTGTTCGGCGGCTGGAACTGGCAGCGCGGCCCCTGGCTCACTGGCATCGAGGCGGAGCTCTCCGCGGCGAATCTCAAGCGGCCGGTGGGTTCCTCGGTCCTCGGCTTCGGCTACGAGGCCGCCGACCCGGCCTTCGACGTGATCCGGGCCAAGACCGACGGCTACGGCATGCTGCGCGGCCGGTTCGGCTACAGCTTCGACCGGGCGCTGGTCTACGCCACCTTCGGCCTCGCGGGGGCGACCACGCGGATCCTCGCGACCTATCCCGACCTCGCCGGCGGCCCGGCCGCCACCGCGGGCAGGGAGCAGACCCAGCTCGGCTTCACCCTCGGTGCGGGCATCCAGTACGCCGTCACCGACCAGATCGCGCTGGGGCTCGACTACCGCTACATCGATCTCGGCTCGACCGGGCGCTTCGATCTCGGCGCCGTGCCGGGCCCCGCCGGCGGCCCGGTCTCGACGCGGGCCGGCTTCGTCTCGAACCAGATGCTCGCGCGCCTCTCCTGGTATCCCGGGGGCCTGCGCCTGCCGCCCGAGGCGGACGAGGTGGCGCCGCACGATCCCGACACCGCCGTGAGCGACCGCTTCTCGCTGCACGGCCAGACCACCTTCGTGAACCAGGGCGTGCCCGGCTTCCGCTCGCCTTATCGCGGCGAGCAGAGCCTGCTGCCGCATCAGGCCCAGGCCACCACGACGGCGACGCTGTTCCTCGGCCTCAAGCTGTGGGAAGGCACGGAGCTCTACTACAACCCGGAATTCAGCCAGGGCTTCGGCCTGTCGCGGACGCTGGGCGTCGCCGGCTTCGTCAACGGCGAGGCGCAGAAGGCGGGCGCGCCCTTCCCGAAGCTGCGCTCGAACCGCTACTTCGTGCGCCAGACCTTCGGCCTCGGCGGCGAGACCGAGGACGTGCCGGACGGCCCGAACCAGGTCGCCACCCGCCGCGACGTGGAGCGCATCACCGTGGTCGCCGGCAAGTTCGCGCTGGGCGACTTCTTCGACGGCAACATCTACGCCCACGATCCGCGCGTCGACTTCATGAACTGGTCGCTCTGGGGCGCCTCGGCCTGGGACTTCCCGGCGAACCTGCCCGGATTCACGCAGGGCGTCTTCGTCGAGTACAACCGCCGTGAGTTCGCGATCCGCGCCGCCTACACGCAGGTGCCGAAGGAGCCCTCCAGCGACGTGCTCGACCCGCGCGTCTTCGAGCGGGCCGGCGCCGTGGTCGAGCTGGAGACGCGCCACACCCTGCCGGTGCTGGACCAGCCCGGCCGCGTCCGCCTCGGCGCCTTCACCAATGTCGGCAACACGGCGAATTACCGCACCGTGGTGGCCCTGACGCAGGGCGGCGTCTTCGCCGACATCAACGACGCCGTGCAGGCCACCCGCCGCCCGCGCCGCAAGAGCGGCCTCTACGTCAACCTGGAACAGGCCCTGCGCGACGATATCGGCATCTTCGCCCGGGCCAGCGTCAATGACGGGCGCAACGAGAGCCTGTCCTTCACCGACATCGATGCCAGCCTCTCGGGCGGCGTCTCGATCAAGGGCGCGGCCTGGGACCGGCCCCTCGACACGGTGGGCCTGGGCGCGACCATGAACGCGATCTCGCGCTCGCACCGGGACTACTTCGCCAATGGCGGCCTCGGCCTCCTCATCGGCGACGGGCGCCTCAGCTACGCCCCCGAGCGCGCCTTCGAGGCCTATTACGCGCTCAACCTGACGAAGTTCGTCACGGTGACGCTCGACTACCAGCTCGTCTCGAACCCCGCCTACAACCAGGACCGCGGCCCGGCCCACTTCTTCGGCACCCGCCTGCACGCGGACTTCTGAGAGCGGGCTTCGAAAGGGATCATCCCTTTCGCGGGTCCAGGGCGGAGCCCTGGTATACAGCTCCGGCTTCCGGCCAAAGCGCTGAGCCCTCTGGGATCCCGGATTCAGGCCAGCGCCGAGGCGCCGGAGACGCTGGCCCAGACGGTGCCGTAATGACAGGCGGTGGCGGCCAGCACGAAGGCGTGCCAGATCGCGTTCTGGAAGGGCAGGCTGCGCCAGACGTGGAAGACGACGCCGACGCTGTAGAGCAGGCCGCCCACCGCGAGCAGCCACAGGGCGGTCGGCTGCAGGGCGGCGATCACCGATTCGTAGGCGAGGAGCCCGCTCCAGCCGAGCATGAGGTAGAGGCCGATCGAGAGCCGGTCGAAGCGGCCGGGCAGGAACAGCTTCACAGCGATGCCGATGGCGGCCACCAGCCAGATCACCGCCAGCAGCGCCCAGGCGGTCGTCCCCGTGCCGACCAGGGTGACGAGGGGCGTGTAGGTGCCGGCGATCATCAGGTAGATCAGCGCGTGGTCGGCCCGGCGCAGCAGCCATTTGCGCGGGCTCACCGGATAGAGGTTATAGGTCGCCGAGACGCCGAGCATCGCCACCATCGCCGTGGCGTAGACGACGATCGCTGCCCGCTCGCCCCAGCCGAGATGCGCGGTGAGCGAGCTGGTCACCAGCGCCACCGCGCCGGCGAGGCCGAGGACCACCCCGAGCCCGTGGACCACGCCGTCCGCCAACATCTCGCGCGGCGTGTAGTGCCAGGTCACCGACAACGGTCTGCCATCCTCTGCCAGCGACATCGGGGTCTCCTGCACCCTCCTGCAATGCAGCACTATAAGCCTCCCGTGGCCAAGTCGTTCCTTGTGCAGACTGCGTAAATACAGCTGATCCCCGGCTTCGATGTCGCATGGTCAACGATTGTGCTGTGCAACAAGCGCTGCCGCAGGCGCGAAGGCTTTCAGACCTGCGCCGAACTCTTGGGCAGGTCCGGTGCAAGCGTGGCCTTTCAGATCCCGCTTCCTGCGAAACCTTCGAAGCCGAAGGCGGGCTCGGCCCCGCTCGGCGCGGCCGGCGCGCCCTGCCCCAGGCCGAGGCTGAGCCGGGCATGCACGGTCGCCATCACCAGCACGCCCATGGCAAGCACTTGGTGGGCCAACCCGGCCCAGAGCGGTACGGCGAGCAGCAGGGTCGCGATGCCGAGGCCCATCTGGGCGAGGGCCAGAACGGCGATGCCGGCGGCCCGTCCGGCGGCACCCACGGGCGTCGAGAGCCGGGCATGCACGGCGTGGACCACAGCGAGGAGGACGATGAGATAGGCGGTCAGCCGGTGGTTGAGCTGCACCAGGGCGAGGTTGTCGACGAAGTTCTCGATCCAGGGCCGCACCGCGAACAGCTCGGAGGCCGGCGGGACGAGGGCGCCATTCATGGTGGGCCAGGTGTTGTAGACGAGGCCCGCATGCGAGCCGGCGACGAGGCCGCCGAGGAAGATCTGCACCAGCACGAGCACCGGCAGGGCAACGGCCATGGCCCGGACGCTGCCGGGCGCGGGTGCGAGCCGGCCGCGGCGCTCGCCCGCCGCCAGCCAGACGAGGCCGGCCAGGATCAGGCTCGCCGTGGTGAGGTGGAGCGCGAGCTTGAGGGGCGCCACCGCCGTCATGCCGGGCTTGAGCCCCGAGGCGACCATGATCCAGCCGATCGCCCCCTGGAGCCCGCCGAGGAGCCCGAGCCCCAGCAGCCCGAGGCCGAGGCGGCGGGAGAGCATGCCGCGCCACCAGAACACGGCGAGCGGCAGGAAGAAGACGAGGCCGAGGACGCGCCCGAGCAGGCGGTGGCCCCATTCCCAGAAGTAGAGCACCTTGAAGTCGGCGAGGCCGAGGCCCTGGTTCAGGATCTGGTATTGCGGCGTGCCGCGGTACTTCTCGAACTCGGCCGCCCAGTCCGCCGCCGAGAGCGGCGGCATCACGCCGGTCACCGGCCTCCACTCGGTGATCGAGAGGCCCGAGCCGGTGAGCCGGGTCGCGCCGCCCACCGCCACCATCGCCACCACGAGGGCCGCGACGAGGTAGAGCCAGATCCGCACGGGATTGCGCGCGGTGTCGCCCGCCGCGCCGGGCTCCCGTCCGGCGGTGGTGGAAAGCCGCATGACGCCGATCATCCTTCCGGTTGAGGTCGGCTTCGGGTTAGGCAATGCCGGCGCGCGGGGCAACGCCCGGCTTTGCCGCAGCGCCCCTGCGCCCTGCTTTCAAGGAGACGTCCCATGCGCCGCCGCGCCCGCACCCTGGTCGGCACGATCGCCATCCTGGCCTTCGTGATGATCTACGCGCCGCTCGCCATGGCGCTCGCCGACAGCCGGATCGCCGAGACCCCGCCGGCGATACAGACCGTGATCTACTGCGTGCTCGGCATCGCCTGGATCATTCCCCTGATGCCGCTGATCAAGTGGATGGAGCGGCCGGATCGTTAGGGGGCGGCCGGCTTCCCCTCGTTTTCGCCGCACTCGGGCGAGAGAAGCGCGCCTTACCCCTCGCGCACCCCGTATCCGATGCATCGACCGCTTCCGCGCCTGCCCCTCGCCATCGGATTCCTCCTCGCCGCCGCGCTGCCGGCGCTCGCCCAGGGCACGCCCCGATCGATCAACGATTGCGAGCGCCTGAAGAACGACCTCGCCTACAACCAGTGCCTGTCGATGTTCGGGCCCGCCGCCAGGAACGTCGCGGGCGGCTACGCCGCGGGCGAGTTGCCCACCACGCCCGCCGTGCCGGCGAACGCCCAGGCCAATCTCCAGGCGGAGGCCCTGGCCAACACGCCCCTCGCGATCCCGCAGGCGGAGGAGCCCGCCGTCGAGACGCGGCGCGGGCGCCGCCGCTACGGCCGCCACGGCCGGCAGGCCGCGGTCTTCACGGTGGGGAGCGGCGAGAGCCGGGGCCGGCGCCGGCGGCGCTGAGGCGGCGGGGGGCGATCACGCCACGTTGAGCCGCCGCCCGCGATTCCAGGCAAGGAAGGGCACGCCGGAGAGGAGCCCGCGCAGGGCCGCCCGCGACTGGTGGCAGCCGTTGACCGAGACGCGCGGCAGGGCGTGCAGGTGCCCGGCATGGGCCGCGAAGAGGTGGCCCGGCCGCGTCGTCACCGCGGTGGCGAAGCCGAGTTCGCGCGCGATGGCGAATTCCCGCGCGCCGGCCGAGCCCGGATCCCCCACCGGATAGGAGAGGTGGCGCACCGGGCGCCCGATCTCCGCCTCCAGCCGCGCCCGTCCGTCCGCGATCTCGCGGGCCGCTCGCCCGTCCGCGTGCTTGGCCAGCATCGGATGGCTGATCGTGTGGGCGCCGAAGGTCACGGCCGGGTCGCGGGCGAGCATGCGCAACCCGTCCCAGTCGAGGCACAGCTCGGCGGCGATCTCGCCGGGCGCGAAGCCCGCCTCCCGGCAGAGGGCGGCGATCGTGTCGAGGAGCCGCTCCTCCGGCCCGGCGCGCAGGTCGCGGTAGATCGCCGCGAAGGCGCGCGCCTTCTCCTCCGGGCTCCGCGCCGGCAGGTCGAGGTGCCCCGCCGCGACCGGAATGCGGATGCGGGTGAGGCGAGCCACCGCCCGTTCCAGCTCCACCCACCAGAGCCGGCCGCGCTGGTCGGCGAAGTCGCTCGTCACGAACAGCGTCCAGGGCGCGCCGTGCCGCCGCAGCACGGGGGCGGCGTGGGCGACGTTGTCGCGGTAGCCGTCGTCGAAGGTCAGCACCGCGAAGGGTCTGGCCCCGGGCGCGGCGAGACGCTCCGGCACCGCGTCGAGGCCGACGATCTCGAAGCCGCGGGCGGTCAGTTCCGTGAGCGTCGCGTCGAGGAAGTCCGGGGTGATGCCGAGCAGCCGGTTCGGGGCGAAGGCGGCGGGGGGCTCGGGATCGACCCGGTGGAAGGTGAGGATCAGGCCGAGGCCGCGGGCCACCGGCGCGAGCCAGGCATTGGCCCCGGTCGCGGCGGCAGCGCGGAACCCGGCCTCGAACAGGCGGTGGCGCAGCTCTGTGGAGACCATCCGGCGGGTTCCTGGCGGCCCGGCACGGGCTCCCGATCCCACCAGTCTCCGTCCGACCGGTAAAGGAAGCGCGAAGCTACCCGTCGCGGCGGCGGCCGCCGAGGCTCAGGCGGTCCTTCAGCTCCAGCACCTTCTGCACCTTGGCGCCGAGGCTGAGGAGCTGCACGAGGCGCTCGGTGTCGAGGCGGCGCACGTCGCCGTACCAGCCGGCGAAGAGCTCGAAGAGGTCGTGCATCTCGCGCAGGCGACCTTGCGCGTGGCGCTCCTCCGCGTCGCGCGGCTCCTGCATCAGGATCTCGCGCAGCAGCGTCAGGGTCGGGTCGACCTCGCGCTTCTTGCGCTCCTCCACCAGGGTCCGGACGATCTGCCAGATGTCGTCGGGCGTCGAGAAATAGTCGCGCCGGTCGCCGGGCACGTGCTGCAGGCGCACGAGGTTCCAGGCCTGCAATTCCTTGAGGCCCATGCTGACGTTCGAGCGCGAGAGGCCGAGCCGCTCGACGATCTCGTCGGCGCACAGCGGCTGGGGCGCGACGAAGAGCAGCGCGTAGATCTGGCCGACGGTGCGGTTGATCCCCCAGCGCGAGCCCATCTCGCCGAAATGCAGCACGAAGGTCTGGACGAGCGGCGGCAGCTGCATCGGCGTCACGCCCTCAGCCAGAGGCGCAGGCCGTAGGCCACGATGCCGACCGCCGCCACGCCGCCGAGCCAGAGCAGGGCGAACCAGCCGAGGCGCGCGGGCCAGGAGGGCGACCGTGAGGGCTGCCGCGCGCTCAATGGTAGCCCTCCGCGCCGACCTTTCCGCGGAAGACCCAGTAGGCATAGGCGGTGTAGGCGAGGATGACGGGGATCAGCACGCTCGCGCCCACCAGCATGAAGATCTGCGAGGACGGCGGCGAGGCCGCCTCCCAGATCGTCACCCGGCCCGGCACGATATCGGGGAAGATGCTGATGCCGAGCCCGGCATAGGAGAGCGCGAACAGGCCGAGCGCCAGCAGGAAGGGCGCGCGCTCGGCGTCGCGGGCGAGCGCCCGGAAGAACAGGACGCTGCCGACGACCACGAGGAGCGGCACCTGTGCGGTCACGAGCACGCTCGGCCAGGCGAACCAGCGCCCGGCATAGGTCGGGTTGAGGAAGGGCGTCGCCGCGCTGACGAGGCCGATGCAGGCGATGGTGGCGATGCCGAAGCGGAAGGCCATGCGCCGGGCATGGATGCGGGTGGTGCCCTCGGTGCGCATCATCAGCCAGGTGGCGCCCAGGAGCGCGTAGCCGGCGACGAGGCTCACCCCCGTGATCAGGCTGAACGGGGTCAGCCAGTCCCACCAGCCGCCGGCATAGCCGCGGCCGGCCACCGCGATGCCCTGGAGGAGCGCGCCGAGCGTGACCCCTTGAGCCAGCGCCGCCACCAGCGAGCCGCCGGTGAAGGCCACGTCCCAGGCGGCGCGGTGCTTCGGGTCGCGCCAGCGGAACTCGAAGGCGACGCCGCGGAAGATCAGCCCGAGCAGCATCGCGATGATCGGCGCGTAGAGCGCGGGCAGGATGATCGCGTAGGCGAGCGGGAAGGCGGCGAACAGGCCGCCGCCGCCGAGGATCAGCCAGGTCTCGTTGCCGTCCCAGACCGGGGCGATCGAGTTCATGGCGGTGTCGCGCTCCTCGCCCGGGTGCAGGCCCGGGAAGAGCAGGCCGACGCCGAGGTCGAACCCGTCCATCACCACGTAGGCGAAGACCGCGAAGGCGATGACGAAGGCCCAGACGACCGAGAGGTCCATGTCGATGGCTGGCAGCATCGTCTCACTCCGCGGGCTGGAGATGGCGGTCGGGATCGACCGCCGGGGCCGGGGTCACGCCGGCGGCGCGGACCGGCAGGCCGGGCTCGAGGCCCGGCTCGCCCGGATGCGGCGCGTGCGCCATCAGCCGCAGGATGTAGAGGACGCCCATGCCGAACACCGCGAAATAGACGAGCACGAAGGCGAGAAGGGAGGCCGCCACCGCGGGCGCCTGGAGCGGCGAGACGGAATCGGCGGTGCGCAGCAATCCGTAGACCGTGTAGGGCTGGCGCCCGACCTCCGTGGTGATCCAGCCGGCCAGGACCGCGACGAAGCCCGCCGGGCCCATCGCCAGGGCCGCCCGGTGCAGCCAGGGCATGGCGTAGAGCCGCCCCCTCAGGCGCGCCCACAGGCTCCACAGGCCGAGGCCCAGCATCGCGAAGCCGATGGCGACCATCACCCGGAACGACCAGAACACGATCGGCACCGGCGGCCAGTCCTGCCGCGGCACGGTGTCGAGCCCCTTCAGCGGCGCGTTCAAGGAGTGCTTCAGGATGAGCGAGGACAGTTTCGGGATCTCGATGGCGTAGCGCACCGTGGCCGCCTGCTCGTCGGGCAGGCCGAACAGCACGAGCGGCGCCCCGTCCGGATGGCTCTGGAAGTGGCCCTCCATGGCCATCACCTTCACCGGCTGGTGCTCCAGCGTGTTCAGCCCGTGCGCGTCGCCGGCCAGGATCTGGAGCGGCGCCACGCAGGCGAGCATCCACATCGCCATCGAGAACATGGTGCGCGCGCCCGCATTGGCGCGGTCGCGCAGCAGGTGCCAGGCGCCGACCGCGCCGACCACGAGGGCGGTGGTGAGGTAGGCCGCCAGCACCATGTGCACGAGGCGGTAGGGGAAGGACGGGTTGAAGACGATCGCCCACCAATCCGCCGGCACGAACTGCCCCTGCGCGTTGACGGCGTAGCCGGTGGGCGTCTGCATCCACGAGTTCACGGACAGGATCCAGAAGGCCGAGAAGCAGGTGCCCACCGCCACCATCAGGGTCGCGATGAAGTGCAGGCCGCGCCCGACCTTGTTCATGCCGAACAGCATCACCCCGAGGAAGCCCGCCTCGAGGAAGAAGGCGGAGAGCACCTCGTAGGCCATCATCGGCCCGAGGACCGGCCCGGTCTTATCCGACCAGACCGACCAGTTGGTGCCGAACTGGTAGGACATCACGATGCCGGAGACGACGCCCATGGCGAAGGCCACGGCGAAGATCTTCAACCAGTACTTGAAGAGGTTGAGGTAGACCTCCCGGCCCGTGAAGAGCCACAGCCCTTCGAGGACGGCGAGGTAGCTCGCCAGCCCGATCGAGAAGGCCGGGAACACGATGTGGAAGGCCACCGTGAAGCCGAACTGCGCGCGGGCGAGCACGATGGCGTCGATGCCGGACAGGAGGTCCATGCCGATCCTCGCTCAAGGCGCCCCGGGAGCCGGAGGCGATGCCGGCTCGGCGGGAGCGCGCGTCACACCAACGACCGGGAGCCGGCTGCGATCACGACGGATCGCAGCCGGCTCCAAGTCTCGTAATTTCAGGAATGACTGAAAATTGCGAAGGCCGCAAGTCGGGCATGGACGGCGTCGGCGCATGTCTGCCCGCAGCACCCGACCGGACGCTCGCCCGGTTCGGGTGGCTGGGACATGGATATGTCCCGGGGCCGGTGCCCCGGGCGAAGACTCAGAAGAACCGCTCCTTCACGACGATCGTGTCGCCGGGGCGGACCGGATAGGTCATGGGCACGATGCCGGAGACGAGGCCGCCGGGGCCGTCGCGGGTCAGCACCGCGTAGTCGCGGGCCGCGCGCGGGCCGAAGCCGGCCGCGATCGCCACCGCGCTCTCCACGGTCATGCCGTTGACGTAGGCGTACTGGCCCGAGGTCGTGACCTCGCCGAGGATGTAGAACGGGCGGTAGGTGTCGATCTCCACCGTCACGTGCGGCTCGCGCACGTAGCCGGCGGCGAGCCGCGCCTCGATGGTGCGGGTGGCCTGCGCCGTGCTCTGGCCGCCGATGGCGACCGCGCCGATCAGGGGCATGGCGATCCGCCCCGCACCGTCGACCGCGTAAATGTTCGAGAGGTTGTCCTGGCCGAACACGATCACGCGCAGCTTGTCGCCGGCCGAGAGCGTGTAGCGTGTGCCGATCGAGCCGGTGCCGGTGGCGTCGAGGTCCGCGGTCCGGAAATCCGGCCGCAGGCATCCGCCGAGGGCGAGGCTGGTCGCGAGCGTCAGAAGGAGTGCGCGCCGGTTCATCACCTAGGCCGTGGTCAGGTCACCCGAATGCGGTCGGTGTAATCGGTTAGGGTTAATGAAGCCTCACCTCGGCCGGCGCCGTGTCCCGGAGCGGGCGGATCGGCCTTAACTCTCGGGCAACCTTAACGGTCTCTAATGCCCCGCGGCCGTCCCAGGGACGTGACCAGACTTCCCGGCGTTCCGAGGCCGTGCATGACCGAGATCAGCCCCCGCGCGACCTATCCCGCCCGAATGCCGGCGCGGGAGGGGCTCAACCTCGCGCAGCTTCCGGCGGTGCTGCGCCGGTCCTGGGCCTGGATCGCCGTGCCGACGCTCGCCGCAGCCCTCGCCGCGGGGGTGTTCGTGCAGGTGGTGGCGCCCCGCTATACCGGCGCGGCCCAGGTGCTCCTGGAGAGCCGCGAGGCCGCCTTCGCCCGCACCGCGCAGGAGCGCTCCGACCAGGTCACGCCCCCCGACGAGCAGGCGGTGGCGAGCCAGGTCCAGGTGATGATGTCGCGCGACCTCGCCCGCGAGGCGATCCGCCGGCTGAAGCTCGTGGGCAACCCGGAATTCGATCCCTCCGCCGGCGAGGCGGGACCGGTGAAGCAGGTGCTGATGCTGCTCGGCATCGCCCCGAACCCCCTCGACCGCCCGGCCGAGGACCGGGTGCTCGACAATTACTTCGACCGGCTGCTGGTCTTCCCGGCCGGCAAGTCGCGCATCATCTCGGTGGAGTTCCGCTCGCGCGACGCGGATCTCGCCGCCGCGGGCGCCAACACCGTGGCCGAGCTCTACCTCTCCTCGCTGGAGGCGGCCAAGGTCGACACCGCCCGCTACGCCTCGACCTGGCTCGGCGGCAACATCGAGTCGCTGCGCAAGCGCGTGGCCGAGGCCGAGGCCAAGGTCGAGAGCTTCCGGGCCCGCAACGGCCTCGTGTCGGCGCCGGGCACCACCGGCCAGCCGCTCACCGCCCAGCAGCTCGGCGAGCTCTCGACGCAGCTCTCCCAGGCGCGCACCATCCAGGCCGACCTCGCCGGCCGGCTGAAGGCGATCAAGGAGATGATCAAGGACGGCCGCGCCTTCGAGATCCCGGACGTGGCCAACAACGAGCTGGTGCGCCGCACGGTGGAGAACCGGATCGCGGTGCGCGCGCAGCTCGCCCTCGAATCGCGCACGCTGCTGCCGGCGCATCCGCGCATCAAGGAGCTGACGGCGCAGGTCACCGATCTCGACCAGCAGATCAAGGCCGCGGCCGAGCGCATCGTGCGCACGATGGAGAACGATCAGCGCATCGCGGGCGCCCGGGTCGAGAGCCTCAAGGCGGCCGTCGACGGCCAGCGCGAGGTCGTCGTCAAGGGCAATGCCAGCGAGATCGAGCTCCGGGCGCTGGAGCGCGAGGCCAAGGCCCAGCGCGAGCAGCTCGAATCCTATCTCGCCCGCTACCGCGAGGCCTCCGCCCGCGAGGCCGAGACCGCCTCGCCGGCCGATGCCCGCATCGTCTCCCGCGCGGTGCGGCCGGAACTGCCCTCCTTCCCGAAGAAGGTTCCGATCGTCGCCTTCGCCACCCTGCTCGCGCTGATGCTCTCGGCCGGCGCGGTGATCGGGCGCCACCTCCTGGCCGATGCCGAGGGCGGACGCCACCCCGAGGACGGGTCGGAGGCCGAGCCGGCGCGCGCGCCGGCCTGGGCCGCGGGGCCTGAGCGCTTCGCCTATCCCGAGCCGCTGCCCCCGGGCCATTGGCCGGGCGAGGCGTCGGCCGCCGCTGCCGCCGCGCCGGTCGCCGAGGCGCCTGCCCTCCCCGCTGCTCCTGCCATCCCGAGCGCGGCCCCCGCCGCGGGCCAGGCCGCCCTGCCGCCCGCCGTGCCGCCTGCTACGCCCGCCCCGGCGCCGGAGCCGGCCGGCTTCGACCTCGGCCCGCTGATCGGCCGGCTGCAGGAGGGGCCGCGCCGCGGCGCCGGGCGTCTGGTCCTTGTGGTCGAGACGCCGGCCCAGGCCCGCGGCACCGGGCTCTCCCATCCGCTCGCCGGCAGCCTCAGCGCGCTCGGCACCACCCTCGAGATCGATGTGAACGGCCCGGAATCCGAGGCCGAGGAGCCGGGCCTGACCGACCTCGTGGCCGGCGAGGCCGCCTTCGCCGAGGTGATCCAGCCGACGCGCGACCGGCGCCTGCAGCGCATCGCCACCGGCCGCTTCGAGACCGCGGCGCTGCTGGCCGAGCCCGAGGCGCTGGCGATCGCCCTGGAAGCGGCGTCCGAGGCCTATGACTGGGTGGTCTGCCGCCTGCGCCTCGTGCCGGGCCCGGTCGCCCTGGTGCCGGCCCTCGCCCGCCACGTGGACAGCGTGGTCCTCGCCTCGAACGCGTCGGCCGACGATCCGGAACTCGGCGACCTGTTCGGCCTCGCCGAGGATGCCGGCGCCGGCCAGGTGCTGGTCGCGCAGGACCGCCCGGCCCGCCGCCCCGAGCAGGAAGGCCTCCGTCTCACCGCGGCCTGAGCCATCGGGGCTGCAACCTCGCGGGGCAGGCACGTCCGGATCGGGTATCCCCCCTTGCGGGGAGGGGTCAGGGGTGGGGGTGGTGCAGACGGCACCGCTCCGCTCGATCCTGCGCCACCCCCCACCTCCGGCTCCTCCCCGCAAGGGGGAGGAGAGGCCCGGTGTAAACTGAAGCGATTGATCGGCCTTAGCCCTTGAGCTTCGCCAGCCGGTCGCGCAGGCCCGCGAGGCGCGGGTCGCGCTTGATCCGGCGCTTGGCCCGGGTGAGCGCGGTCGCGGCGGCCCGGTAGGCGTGGCCGCGCAGGGTGACCGCCAGGATCGGCCGCGCGATCTCGATGGTCTCGTCGCACACGCTCGCCTTGTAGCGCGCCTCGCCGATGCCGAGGTCGAGGCTGCGGCGGCCCCGCGCGGTCTGGTCGCGCACGAGGTGCTGCAGGAGCAGGTCGCCCGGGCTGCTGCGGGACACCTCCGGATCGGCGTCGAAGGAGGTGGTCATCCCGCTGAAGCGCGCGGCATCGACCGCGCCGGTGAAGGTGGCGAGCACCCGGCCCGTCGTCTCGGCCACCAGGGCATGGACCTCGATGGCCGGGTTCTCGCCCGCCGCCGCCCGGTCCAGGAAGGCGCGCACCGCGCCGTCGGCGAAGGGATCGCCGATCCCCATCGCCGCGAAGCGCGCGGCCTTCTGGGCGTGGAAGGCGGCGAGGAAGCGGGCGCGCTCCTCCGCCGTCCCGGCGCAGCGATAGGCGAGCGGCCCCACCGTCTCCACGAGGCGGCGCTCCTTGCTGCGCAGCTTCTTCCGGGCATCGCCCCCGAAGGCGCGGCGCACGCTCGCCTCGGGATCGGGGCCGAGCATCATGCCGTAGCCGTCGCTCGGGGCGGGGTCGGCGCCGAGCGCCAGGGGGTTGACCGCCCCGTCCCAGGTCCGGGGCTGGTTGCCGAGGTCGATCGCGTCGATGCCGGCCCGGCGCCCGGCCGCGCGCAGGGCGAGGCGCAGCTCCTCCGCCGGCAGGGCCGCCGCGTCGCGGCCGGAGAACAGCGGCAGGTGGTAGTTCGCATGGGCGCCCCCGATCACGGAGGCGATGGTGAGCCCGCCCCGGCGGCGCAGCACCAGGGGCAGGAGGAGGCGCACCCGCTCGGCGGCGTCGCGCAGGATCAGGACCCGGCAGGTCTCGCCGGGGGCGAGGGCGGCCGCGAAGGCCGCGGCCCAGTCGAAGCGCTGATAGGGCGTGCCGAGCGCGCCGGGCAGCGCCTCCAGGGCGCGCCAGGGGGCTTCCGCCGCGGCGAGATCCGGCAGCACGTCCCCGCTCAGGGCGCCGGCCCGGGCGCGCCGCGCCGTCTGCCCGAGCGCGCCCCGCTTCGCCTCCTCGACGAGAACCGCCATGACCACCTCGCCCGCCGCATCCGTCGCGCGAGACTCGGCGCGGGTGCCTAACCCGCGGTGTATGCCGCGCGGCGGCCTGCGGACGTGGGTAACGGAGCGTTAGTGTGGTGTTGCCGGAGACGCCCGCCGCGCCTTCGCGCGGGTGGGCGCCGAGGCCGTCTCGCCACCGTTCGGCCTGTGCCCCGGTCGCGCGACCGGCCCGGATCCGGGCTCAGCCCGGCGGGGCGCCGGCCGATGCCTCGGCCCGGCTCTGGGGGCCCTCCCCCGCGGGCGCCGCCGGCCGGCCGCGCTCGGGCACCGCGGTCTCTGGATAGCGCTTGCGGTACTCGGCGAGGAAGGCGGCTAGCGTCTCGGCCTTGGAGGCGCGCTGCGCCACCTCGCGAAAGCCCGGCTGGCGGGTCGGGTTGGCGCCGGTGATCAGCGCGAAGGTGCGCGCATCCGCGCTCTCGGCCATGGTGTCGGAGAACTTGGCCTTCAGCCGCTCCAGCCCCATGCGCTCGTCGGCGAGGTCGTAGGCGATGCCGGCGCGAATCACGTCGGCGCGGGCCGCGTCGTCCAGCGGCCTGCCCGCGCGCCACACGTCCCCGAGCAGCGCCTCGTGCGCCTCGCCCGCCGCCCGCCAGCGCCGCGCGGCCCAGAGGATGTCGGCGCGCAGCCGCGCCACCTCCGGCCCGCTCTCGTCCTCGATCGTCTCCAGGGCGAGGTCGGTGCGGCTGAGATCGGACAGGGCGCGGGCGCGGATCAGGGCGCGGGCGCGGCGCAGCTCCGCCGGAAGCTCGGGCAGGTAGGTGGCGTCGATGGCCTGGAGCGCCTGGAGCGGCTTGCCGTCCATCAGCCGCACCGTGGCGAGCCGCGCCGCCACGCTCGACCGGGCCGGGCCGGTGAGGCGGTTGTCGACCTGGTATTGCAGCAGGTCGGCGGCGGAATCGAGCAGGTCGAGGCCGACCAGCCGGTCGGCGAGGCGGCGCACGATCTCGTCGCCGCGCCGGCCAATCGGCGCGAATTCCTTGAAGTCGAAATAGAGCGCCACCGCGGCGATGCCGGAGAGGTGGTCGCCGCGTCCGGCGAGGTAGATGTCGTCGAACAGCCCCTGCGCCTCGGCGTTGAGGGTCCGCGTCGTCTCGGAGGCGGGCGACACCGCGGCGGCGCGGCGCGTGGCGGTGAAGGCCTCGCGGAAGCGCCCGGCGGCGGCGTAGCTGCGGGCGAGGCCGGCGACGATCGCCTCCTCGATGGGGCCGCCGTGCCAGGTCAGGCCCAGGCCCTCCAGCCGGGCGATGGCCGCGTCGGGCTTCAGCGCGCCGGTGCTCAGGGCGAGCAGGGTGTGGCGCAAGGCCGCCGCGGTGGCCACCGGCAAGGTGGGGCTGCGGCCGAGCCGCTCGTAGCTGTCCAGCGCCGCCACGGTCTGCCCGGTCAGCTCCTCGACGCGGGCCTTCACCAGGGCGAGCCTGTCCTTGATCTCGGGCTTGCGCTCGCGCCGGGCGGCGCGCTCCAGGCGCGTCACCGCCGCGTCGATGTCGCCGGTCTCGATCGCCGACTCGGCGGCGGCCGCCATCACCTCGGCGTAGAGGTCGTCCGGCAGGCGCTCGGCCAGCGCCAGCGTCTTGCGGAACCCCGTCTCGGCGGCGCGCCATGCCCCGTCCCCGGCCTCGGCCGTTGCGCGCCAGAGCACGGCCTCGGGATCGCGGTCGAGCACGTCGCCGGTCAGCGCCTTGCGGGCCTCGGCGAAGCGTCCGGCCCGGGTCAGCGCGAGGCCGCGCAGGATCGCGGTGTCGCGCTGGGCGGCGAGCAGGGGATCGTCCGTGCTCGCGGTTTCCAGCGCCGCCAGCGCCTCGACCTCAAGCCGGTTGGCGAGCAGCGCCCGGGCATGGGCCATGCGCAGCGGGCCGCGCTCGCCGGGGGGCGCCTGCGCCGCCTCGGCGAAGAGGGCGCGCAGGCTCTCGCGGACATTGCCGCGCTTGGCGTTCTCCCAGGCCTCGCGGTCGATCGTGGGGGCGCCGGCCTCGGCGAGCGTCGCCTCCTCCCGGCGGGAGACCGAGGAGACCAGCAGACCGCCGTCGCGGGCGATCGTCACCCCGTCGAGGTCGGGCCGCACCGAGAGGTCGTCGGCGCCCGCCAGCACCGCGACGCCGAGGCGGCTCGGCAGCAGCTCGAAATCGACGAAGCGCTGGCGCTTGGGGATGCCGGCCGGGCGCCGGGGGCGGGAGGTGACCACTGCCACGCGGGCGCCGTCGAGGTCGATCCAGGTGGCGGAGCCGGGCCGGGGCAGGTCGACCGTCACGGCGCTGCGGCCCTCCGCGCCGGGCTGGCGGGCGGCGAGCAGCCCCTCGCTCGGGCTCAGGGACTCGCCCGCGGCGAGTTCCCAGCCCGCGCCCGAGCCGGTGGCGACCGGCGTGAGGTCGAGGAGCCGCCCCGGCGGCACCGCGAAGCGGACGAGCAGGAGCGGGCCGGCCCGGCGCGGCTCGCCGAGGGGCTTCAGGGCATCGGGGCCGGGCTGGGGAAGGAGGTTCTCCTCCGTCTCGAAGGCGAGGGTGGCGATGCCCGCCCGCTCGAACAGGGCGGCCGGCGGCAGGCTGCGGAAGGTGAAGACGAGGCCGTTGCCCGGCTGGCGCAGCGGCGCGTCGGGCTCCGGCGCGGGCCGCGCCTGCGCGCGCCCCTCCCCGGCCGGCCGCGCGTCCTTCCGGTCCGTCCCGGATTCGGGCCTCGGGTCGCCCCTGCGGTCGGAGGCCAGGTCGGCCTTCTGGTCCGCCTTCGCCTCCTTCGATTCCTTGGGCTCCTTCGGTGGGCCGGCCACGTCGATGAGGACGGCGTCGTCCTCGCGCTCCACCGCCACCGCGAAGCCCTCGGCGGGGGTGAGGACGAGGCTCGCCGAGCCCTCCTCCGTCTCGGCCGTCAGGGCGGCCAGGGCCGGCTTCGTCCGGCCGCGGGCCTCGGCGATGTCGAAGCTCCAGGGGCCGGCGACGCGCAGCCGCGTGGCCGCGCCCTCGCGCAGGGTCTCGGAGCGGGTGCCCGGCGGCAGGCGCAACGACAGCCGCGTCAGGGTCGGCAGATGCGAGAGCTCCACCGCGAGCGTGCGGCGGGCCGGCGGCGGGTTGCGCTGCTTCAGGGCCGCCTCGGCGGCGACCGCGCGGCGGGCGAGGGCGGCCACCACCTCGGGCGGCAGCGGCGGCGGCAGGCCGGACCAGCCCTCGGGCAGGAGGTCGACGAAGACCTGCTCGCCCGCCTCCTGCACGTTGACCCGGTAGGGCTTCTGCAGGGCGATGCGCAGGCCGGTGCCGTCGGGGTCGCGCCGCACCATCGCGACGTAGCTCGGCATCTCGTCGGCGAGCCGCTCGCCGGAGGCGGTGCTGCGCTCGCCGTAGCTCAGCAGCAGCACGCCGCCCGCGACCTTGGCCTTCACCGAGACGGGCTTGTCGAAGGTGAGCGCGATGCGGCCGTATCCGCCGCTCTCCGCGCCCTTGGCCAGGACGAGCTGCGCGGCCCGGGCCGGCTGGCCGGCTGCGAGGACGAGGGCGAGCGCGGCGCTCCAGGCCCAGGCGGGGCGGCGCGCGACCGGGGCCGGGATCCGCATCGCGCAGCGATCGATCGGATGTCGGGCGAGGCCCTTCACCTGCTCCGCCCCCATCCGAACGCTACCCGAGAGCGGCGGACGCCCCGCGCTCACGGGGCGCGACGCCCGCGCCACACTGGGGACAAGTGTCGCGCGGCGCGGCTAACGGCGGCTTAATGGGCGCTGCCGGCGATCATCTCAGCGCCGCACCACGAGGTTCGGGACCAGGGTGCTCGCCGGACCGAACGTGTCGAGGGCGCGCTGGCAATTGGCCGGCACGTCCTTGCGGTAGCTCTCGAGATAGGCGGTGGCGGCGAAATGGAGCGTGCCCGTGTTCAGCGCCTCCGGCTCGATGCCGAGGCGCCGCACGGCCGCGTTCAGCAGATCCGGCTCGCCGCGCAGCTCCGGGCAGGAGACGTTCACGAAGCCCACCAGCCCGGCGAGCTTGGCCGCGAGCGCCTGATTCCGGTCGAGCTGCGGCCCCGCACCCTCGGCAGGCGGCGGGGGCGGCTGTGCGCTCGGCAGCGTGCTTGGCGGTGTGCTTGGCGATGTGCTTGGCGGCGTGCTCGGTTCCGGCGCCTGCGCCAAAGCCGCGGGCGCGGCGAGGCAGGCGCCGACGAGCGCGGCAGCGAATCCTCTCATCCTATCCTCCCGTATGGTGCGGGGCCGTTGGCCGGCCTCCGCGGTTCGGTCCTCGAGTCGTTCGGCCCCCGGGTCAGCTCCCCAGGGCCGCCGCGCGCTCGAAGGCGGTGGCGAAGCCGGCGAGCGGCAGGGAGATCGTCACGGCCTCGTCGTTGGCGGCCTTCTTGCCCGTGACCACGAGGGTCTTGGCGGTCTTCATCGAGTCGGTGGCGAGCGTCGGGAAGCTCACCGGCACGAGGCAGCCCTCGGCCGTGCAGGAGATGTAGAAGGCGCCCTTGCCGAGGGTCGCCTCGTCGAGCTTGAACGACACCCCCGGCTCGATGGCGAGACCGAAGGGCATCAGGATCACGCCCTCGGCGCGCCCGTCCCTCGGGGTGCGCAGCTCGAAGGCGAACTGGCGCCGGCCGGTGTTCCGGTCGCCCTGCGTCTGCATGACCATGCAGGCGACCTGCGCCTCGGTCCGGGCGCAGCTCGTGGTCCACTCGCCATAGGTCTCGGTGACGGTGTCGGCGCCCGCGGGCCAGGCCGCCTTCTCGGCGGGCTTGGCTTCCGCCGACTTGGCGTCCGCCGGCTTCTCGGCGGCCTTCTCCGCGGGCTTGGCCGGGGCCGGCTTCGGCCGCGGGGCCGGCTTGGGCTTCGGCTTCGGCCTCTCCTCGGCGGCGGGAGCCGCCTCCGGCTCGGCCTCCTGCGCCGCGGCCATGGACGCGGTCATGAGGCCCGCGAGCAGCAGGGCGGCTGCGAGCGGCGGCCGGGCGGTGAAGGGCGCGCGTATCGGCATGCGTTCAGTCCATCCCCCTCGGCCGGCATGGCGGCCGGCGCGCTCCTCGCCGGTGACGGGAAGGTGCGCGCAATCAACAGCTTAGAGTCGTTCTCGAAAGCGGCCTGCACCGCCGGACGGCTCTAGCTCTCATGGGGGACGGACGCAATCCGCCCACATCCGGCCGCGCAGGGGCGGCCGGGGGCACGGATCCGGCCCGGATCAGACGGCGCGGGCGCCCCGGCGCAGATGGCGGGCGAGGGCGAAGGCCAGGGTGAGGAGGCCGGGATCGCGGTCGAGGGGCTCCTCGGCGGGAGTGGGGCACTGGGCGACGAGCACGGTGAGCATCGCGTGAACTCCAGGTGAGGCGGCGCTTCCCGAACGAGGTGTCGCGAGGTCTTGGGACCTTCTGTTGAGGGGAATGTGTGGGTCTCGCCGGACGCATGCAACGCGCCCCGCCGCACGGGGCGCATGCGGCACCGGCATATGTGCAATAGTTCTACATGCGGCGCGCCGGAGATGCTTGGTCCGCGGACGGTCCCGGCCGAGGAGAGGCGGGCGAGATCTGATCTTCGGCCGCCTCGCCCGGCGGCGGGGCCTTGCGTATCCTGCACGGGATCCATGCGCCCGCGGCCTGACCTTCGGCAGTTGACCGCAGGATCGCGCGGCCCCAGTAAGGCCCCCTCGCGCGAGAGCTGCGGCCCCGGGGCCGATCGCGGCCGCGAGCCCGCCTCCGGGCCGAGCGCCGGATTGTCGCCGCTTCGTCACACTGCCCGCTTAACCACGAGGCACCCCTTTGCCGGGGCGCCCAAGCCTATCGAGGACCTGCCGCATCATGACAGACAAGCCGACCCATCACCCGGTCTACGGCCGCATCAGCGGTCCCATCGTGATGATCGGCTTCGGCTCGATCGGGCGCGGCACCCTGCCGCTCATCGAGCGCCATTTCGAGTACGACCGCGCCCGCTTCACGGTGATCGACCCGGTCGACACCCACAAGCCGCTGGCCGAGAAGCACGGCCTGCGCTTCGAGACGGTCGCGCTGACCGCCGAGAACTACCGCGACGTGCTCACCCCCCTCCTCACCGAGGGCGGCGGCCAGGGCTTCTGCGTCAACCTCTCGGTCGACACCTCCTCGCGCGCGATTCTCGAACTCTGCCGCGAACTCGACGCCCTCTACATCGACACCGTGGCCGAGCCCTGGCCGGGCTTCTACTTCGACAAGACCAAGAGCCAGGGCGACCGCACCAACTACGCGCTGCGCGAGAACATCCTCGACGCCCGCGCCCAGAACCCCGGCGGCACCACCGCCGTCTCCTGCTGCGGCGCCAATCCCGGCATGGTCTCCTGGTTCGTGAAGCAGGCGCTCCTGAACATCGCCGCCGATACCGGCCTCGAGCGGCCCGAGCCGACGGGCAAGGCCGAGTGGGCGGCGCTGATGAAGGATCTCGGCGTCAAGGGCGTGCACATCGCCGAGCGCGACACCCAGCGCGCCAAGACCCCGAAGCCGCGCGGCGTCTTCGTCAACACCTGGTCGGTCGAAGGCTTCGTCTCCGAGGGCAACCAGCCGGCCGAGCTCGGTTGGGGCACGCACGAGACCTGGAAGCCCGAGAACGCCCGCGAGCAGGAGAAGGGCAGCTCGCGCTGCGCCATCTACCTGCTCCAGCCCGGCGCCGACACCCGCGTGCGCACCTGGGTGCCGACGGTCGGCGCGCAGTTCGGCTTCCTCGTGACCCACAACGAGGCGATCTCGATCGCCGACTACTACACGGTGCGCGAGGGCGATAAGCCCGTCTTCCGCCCGACCTGCCACTACGCCTACCACCCGGCCAACGACGCCGTGCTCTCGCTGCACGAGATGTTCGGCAATGCCGGCAAGGTGCAGGAGAGCCAGCACATCCTCGACGAGAACGAGATCGTGGACGGAATCGACGAGCTCGGCGTGCTCGTCTACGGGCACGCGAAGAACGCCTACTGGTACGGCTCGCAGCTCTCCATCGAGGAGACCCGCGCCATCGCCCCCTACCAGAACGCGACGGGCCTGCAGGTGACCTCGGCCGTGCTCGCCGGCATGGTCTGGGCGCTGGAGAACCCGAACGCCGGCATCGTCGAGGCCGACGAGATGGATTTCCGCCGCTGCCTGGAGGTCCAGACCCCGTATCTCGGCCCCGTCGTCGGCGTCTACACCGACTGGACCCCGCTTGCCGACCGCCCGGGCCTGTTCCCCGAGGACATCGACACCAGCGATCCCTGGCAGTTCCGCAACGTGCTCGTGCACGGCTGATTGCTTCGAGAGCGACCGTCGGGGCTTCGGCCCCGGCGGTCGGGCGGCCTCACGCGGTGGCCACCTAGAGCCGTGCCCGATCACGTTGGATCGGGACACGACTCTAAGCCCTTGTTGTGACGCGCTCTCTTTCACCGAACCGGCGCCCACTTCGGCGGAGAGCGCTCTAGCCGCCGCAGGCGAAGCGGCAGAGGACAGGGCGACATCGGAAGACGCCCGCCACGCGCCCACGACGCGGATCCGCTCGGCGCAGCGCAGCCCGGATCGCCGAGCGTGTCCATCGGAATCCTGACCTATGCGTCGGGCTCCGTCGCGGCCCGCGGGATGTCGCTGGTGCGGACAGGATCCGCGATGCTACCATCCCGCCCTGCGTTCGCAGGATGAGGCCCCGATGGCGCTGGCCGCGAGACGCGACGCGCGCATGAGCGTCGCCGAGTATCAGATCTGGGTTGAGAGCCGTCCGGATGACGAGCGCTGGGAATTGCTCGACGGCGAGCCCGTGCTGATGTCGCCGCCGGGCGAACGTCACCAGACAATCGTTCTGAACCTGATCCAGCGCCTGAACGATCTTGTGGAGGTTCGCGGCTGTCGAGCTTTGCCCGGGCTAGCCGTCTTGAGCGAGGCCGCTGACGATTACGCCCCGATTCCGGACGTGGTCATGCGCTGCGGGCCTTTGCTGGCCGATGGCTACGCGACTGACCCGGTCCTTGTCGCCGAGGTGCTGTCGCCGTCCACCATCTTGAAGGATCGTGGCCGCAAGGCCGAATTTTATAGAACCGTATCAAGCCTTCAGGTCTTTCTGATCGTCTACCAGAATGAGCCGCGGGTCGAGGTCTGGCGCCGCGGAACGGACTGGACGATGCAGGTCCTCCAGGCCAGCGAACACCTGGATCTGCCGGAATGCGATGGATGCGTCCCGGTCTCGGCGATCTACAAGCACATCGTCTTCTGAGCCCCGTCAGGTCCCCTGCCCTTGCCCCATTTCGAAGAATTCTACGCCGACAAGCTGCGCGGCTCGCTCGGCGTCACCGATGCCGAGGCGGTGCTCGACCTGCGCGGGGCGAATCGCGCCACGGCGGAAGCCTCGCTCAAGGACATGCTGGAGCGCAGCCGCTTCGGGAAGGGCAAGACGGTGGCGATCCGCCTCGCGCCGCCGCCCGAGGGCGGCGGCGAGACGCTGTTCCAGCCCACCGGCCGCCTCCTCCTCGATGCCAAGCGCCGCGGCCTGATCGAGCGCCTGCAGACCCTGCCCGCCCAGGACGGGCTCGGCTTCTACGTGTCGCTCTCCGGCAAGCCGCAGCGTCCGGCCCCGTGAGGCGGCTCGGGGGGCGCAACACCCTGGAGCGGCTGGCGCGGTTCGGCTACGGGGCGCGCGGCTTCGTCTATTGCGTGGTCGGCGGCCTTGCCGTCCTCGCTGCGCTCGGGGCGGGCGGCCGGGCCGGCGACAGCCGCGGGGCGCTGCGGACCGTCTTCGGCGGGCCGTTCGGGCCGGTGCTCGTCGGCGCCATCGCGCTCGGGCTCGCCGGCTTCGCCGTCTGGCGCGCCGTCGAGGCGGTCACCGATGCCGACCGGCGCGGCACCGCCCCGAAGGGCCTCGCGGTGCGGGCGGCGCATCTGATCAGCGCCGGAATCTATGGCGGCCTCGCGCTCACCGCGGCGAGCCTCAGCCTCGGGCTCGGCATGAGCGGCGGCGACGGCATGCGCGACTGGAGCGCCTGGGTGATGGCCCGGCCCTTCGGGCGCTGGCTGCTCGCCTTGATCGGCGCCGCGATCGTCGGCGGCGGCCTCGGCTTCCTGTGGAAGGCCGCGCGCGGCGACGTGACGGAGCGCCTCTTGCTCGGGCCCGCCCAGGCGCGCTGGGCGAAGCCGATCGGGCGCTTCGGCTACGCGGCGCGCGGCGTCGCCTTCCTGATCATCGGCGGCTTCCTCATCGTCGCGGCGTGGTACCAGCGCTCCTCCGAGGTGAAGGGGCTGGCCGAGGCCTTCGCCCTGCTGCGGCGGCAGGAATACGGCGCCGTCCTGCTGGGCCTCGTCGCGGCCGGCCACGTGGCCTTCGGCGCCTTCGGCCTGATCCAGGCCCGCTACCGCCACATCGACGCCCCCGACATCGACGAGGCGGACGAGGCGGCAGCCCGCGCCTTGCGCGACCTCACCTGAACCGGCTGTCGAGAGGGATCATCCCGCGCGCGGGTCCGGGCAGAGCCTGGGGTGACGGCGCCACGCGTTGACAGGGCCGGGCCCGCGGCGGATACCGCGCCCACCCATGCAGCCGCGCCATGCCAAGACCGCCGCGATGGTCGTCCACGATCTCGTGGCGACGGCGCTGGCCGTCCTCCTCACCTTCGCGTTCCGCTTCCACGGCTCGCAATTGACGGAGCGTCTGCACGCGCTGCCGCTGCTGCTGCCACCCTTCCTGCTGCTCGCGGGCCTCGTCTACGCGCGCTTCCGGCTCTACCGGACCAAGTGGCGCTTCGCCTCGCTGCCGGATCTCGCGGGCATCGTGCGCGCCGCGAGCGTGCTGGCGCTCGCGCTCCTCCTGATCGACTACGTGCTGGTCTCGTCCGACCTCTACGGGTTCTACTTCTTCGGCAAGATCGCCATCGTCCTCTACTGGGTGCTGCAGATCTTCCTGCTCGGCGGCACCCGGCTCGCCTTCCGCTACCTGAAATACACCCGCTCGCGGCAATCGAGCGCGCGCGGCGCGACGGTGCCGACCCTGCTGCTCGGCCGCGGCGGCGACATCGAGGTGCTGCTGCGGGCCATCGAATCGGGCTCCGTGAAGAAGCTCGCGCCCAAGGGCATCCTGTCGCCCCGCGCCGACGAGGCCGGGCAGATGATGCGCGGCGTGCCCGTGCTCGGCGGCTTCGCCGATCTGGAGCGGGTGATCGCCCGGCTCGCCGAGCAGGGCCAGCCGGTGCGGCGCCTCGTGGCGGCGCCGAGCGCGCTGGAGGCCGAGCCCGACGCCCTCGTCGCTCAGGCGCGGCGGCTCGGCCTGCCGCTGGTGCGGGTCGCGAGCCTCGGCGAGGGCGCGCGCGAGGCCGAACTGGCGCCGCTGGAGATCGAGGACCTGCTGCTGCGCCCGACGGTGGCCATCGACCGGCCCCGCCTGGAGCGCTTCCTCCAGGGGCGGCGCGTCGTCGTCACCGGCGGCGGCGGCTCGATCGGCTCCGAGATCTGCCTGCGGGCGCTGGCCTTCGGCGCGGGCCATGTGCTCGTCCTGGAGAACTCGGAGCCGGCGCTCCACGGCATCCTGAGCAACCCCCTGGTGCTCGCCGCGGGCGGCCGCGTCTCGGGCATCATCGCCGATATCCGCGACGCCGAGCGCGTCCACGCCATCTTCGCCGAGTTCCGGCCCGACTACGTGTTCCACGCCGCCGCGCTCAAGCAGGTGCCCTACCTGGAGCAGGACTGGAGCGAGGGCATCAAGACCAACGTCTTCGGCTCGATCAACGTGGCCGACGCGACGCTCGCCGCGGGCGCCCGGGCGCTCGTCATGATCTCCACCGACAAGGCGATCGAGCCGGTCTCGCAGCTCGGCGTCACCAAGCGCTTCGCCGAGATGGTGGCCCAGGCCCGCGACGCCGAGCAGGCGCAGATTCCGGGCCACCCGACCCGGCTGATCGCCGTGCGCTTCGGCAACGTGCTCGGCTCGGTCGGCTCCGTGGTGCCGGTGTTCAAGGCCCAGATCGCCCGCGGCGGCCCGGTCTCGGTCACGCATCCCGACATGGTGCGCTACTTCATGACCGTGCGCGAGGCGGCCGACCTCGTCCTCACCGCGGCCTCGCACGCGGATGGCGAGGCGCGCCACGCCCGGGTGGCGGAGGCGGCCGCCGAGGACCAGCGCGCGGCGGTCTACGTGCTCAAGATGGGCCAGCCGGTGCGCATCCGGGATCTCGCCGAGCGCATGATCCGGCTCGCCGGCTTCGAGCCGGGCGAGGAGATCGAGATCAACTATTCTGGCGCGCGGCCGGGCGAGCGCCTGAACGAGATCCTGTTCGCCCGCGAGGAGCCCCGGGTCAGCCTCGACGGGATCGACGGGGTGATGGCGGCCCGCCCCGTCTTCGCCGACCGCGCCCGCCTCGACGCCTGGGTGGCGCGCCTGCGCGAGGCCGTCGCCGCGGGCGACCGGGCGGCGGCGGAGGCGGTGTTCGAGGCCGCGATCCCGCATTTCCGCGAGCGCAAGGCCGGGCAGGTCGAGGGCGCGGCCCCGGAGCCCGCGGCGGCGCTGCCGGAGCTGCGCTAACCGCCGTCGCGTGCCAGCAGGGCCAGCGCCTGCGGCGTCGGCATGGCCGGGCGCCAGCCGAGGGCCATGAGGCCGTCCGGCCGCGCGACGAGGCCGCCGGCGAGCCGGTCGTAGATCTCCTCGCGGCCCGTGAGCCGGCAGGCGAGGCCGAGGAGTGCGCCGGGCACTGGGAGTAGGCCGGGGCCCCGGCCGAGGCCGCGGCGCAGGGCCGCCACCATCTCGGGCAGGGTCTGCGGGTCGGGATCGGCGGCGACGAGGGCGCGGTTCAAGGGGCCCGGCGCCTTCAGCACCGCGTCGACCGCCGCGGCGAGGCTCTCCGTCGAGATCAGCGAGCGCCGTCCGGAGAGCCCGCCGAGCGGCAGCGGATAGGGCGAGCGGGCGAGCCTGAGGAGGGCGGCCATGTTGCCCTTCACGCCGGCCCCGTGGACGAGGACGGGGCGCAGGGCCACCCAGTCGAGCCCGGTCTCGGCGAGCGCCCGCTCCGCCTCGAGCTTCGAGCGGCCATAGGCGTCGGTGGGGGCTTCCGCATCGTCCTCGCAGACCGGGTGCGGGCTCGTCGCGCCGCATTGCGCCCGGATCGAGGAGAGGAAGACGAAGCGGCGCACCTTGGCGCGGGCGGCGGCCTCGGCGAGGCGCCGCGTCGCCTCGGTGTTGAGGGTGCGGTAATCGTCCTCCGGCGCGCCCGACATGGCATGCGCGAGCCCCGCCGAATGCACCACCGCGTCGACGTCGGAGAGCGCCGCGGCCATGTTCATCGGGCGCGTCAGGTCGCCGACCACCGCGCTCGCCGCCCCCTCCGGCACCTCCACGGGCCGGCGCAGCAGCACCCGCACCCGGTAGCCGCGCTCGGTCAGGCTGCGCAGCAGGTGGCGGCCGATGAAGCCGGTCGCGCCGGTGAGCGCCACATGTCCGGTCACTGTGCCTCCTGCGGGCGGGCGAAATGCGCGAGCAGCGCCGCCACCAGGGCCGCGCCGAGGGCGAGCGCGCCCAGGCTGACGAGCCATCCGGGCCAAAGCAAGGTCGCCGCCGCGAGCCCGGCCAGCACGATGTTGAGGGCGAAGACGCGGCCGACCACCCCCGGCACCGAGAGCCCGTTGACGGTGGCCCGCTGGTAGAAATGGCTGCGATGCGCCTCCCAGACGCGCTCGCCCCGCGCCGCCCGGCGGGCGAGCGTGAGGGTCGCGTCGGCGAGGTAGTAGAGCGGCAGCAGGATCGCCGCGGCGAGCCCTCCCTGGAGGGCGAGCCGGTAGAGCAGCCAGGCCGTGATCAGCCCGATCGGCAGCGAGCCAACATCGCCGAGGAAGAGCCGCGCCACCGGCCGGTTGAAGGGGGCGAAGCCGAGCATCGCCCCGAACAGCCCCGCCGCCATCAGCATCGCGAGGGGCGGCAGATGGCCGAGACCGCCGAGGATCAGGAGGGCGCCGGTCACGGGCACGATCTCGGCCACCGTCATCCAGTCGAGCCCGTCCATGAAGTTGACGAGGTTGACGAACCACAGGCCGGCGAGCACCGCGAGCGCCCGCTCCACGGGCAGCGGCAGGTCCGGGAACAGCCGCCCGCGCACGAAGGCGACGAGGGCGGCGACCACCGCGCCCTGCACGGCGAGCCGGAGCGCGGCGGGGAGCGGGCGGATGTCGTCGATGGCGCCGAGCAGAGCGAGCGCCACCGTCCCGAGGGCGAGCGCCAGCCACTCGCCGACATCGCCCAGATCGGAGGTGCGCAGGATTCCGGCCGCGAAGAGCGCCGCCGTCACCACGGCGATGCCGCCCCCCTGCGGCGTCGGCTCGGTATGGCTGGAGCGGGCGTTCGGCCGGGCCAGCGCGTAGCGCACGAGCAGCGGGCGCAGGCGCACGATCAGGCCGGCCGAGAGGGCGGCGGCGAGCGGGACGGCGACGAGAGGGCTGAGCATGCCGCGCCGATAGCGCGGAAATGGTGCCGCGGCGAGAGCGGCACGGCTGTCCGGGCTTGCAATCGAATTGTGCACAATTAGAATAGTTGCAGAGTCGCGCCTGCGGCTCCAATGATCACGGGAGACGCCCCATGACTTGGCTCCGTACGCTCCTCGGCTGCACGGCCGCGACGGCCTGCTTCCTCACCGCCGCCTCGGCCGAAGAGGTCGATCCCGCCTCCATCGTCGCGGCGCAGCTCGCAGCCGGCGGCAACCAGCCCGGCGTGCGGGCGAGCGGCGCCAAGGGAATCTGCCTGACAGGGACGTTCTCGCCCGCCCCCGGCGCCGCCGCTCTCTCGAAGGCGCCCCACTTCCGGAAGACGGTGCCGGTGACCGCCCGCTTCTCGATGGGCGGCAGCAATGCGAAGATTTCGGACAAGGCCAAGCCGGTCACCCGCGGCTTCGCCATGCGGATGAACGACCCATCCGGCGACATGGGGTCGTGTCCCTGATGGTGGTGTAGCTCGCTGGTAGCGGGAGAGCCCGCCTGCGCGCCCTTCACAGCGCTGTAGCAGGCGGGCTCTCCCGCGGGGTGGC
>NZ_CABFVH010000054.1 GCF_902141855.1 Methylobacterium dankookense
GCCCAGCAGCCCCGCGCGCCCCAGCCGCAGGCGCCCGTCGCCCCGGCCCCGCGCAGCGCCGTGCCGCCCGCGGCCCCGGCCTACCGCGCGCCCCAGGGCAACCTCGACGCGCAGGGCCGCGCCGCGCCGCAGCCGCGCATGATGGACGACGATCACCTGGAGATCCCGGCCTTCCTGCGCCGCCAGGCCAACTGACGCGACGGCCCCGGGCTACGGCCCGGGGCGCCCCGACGCGCCTTCGAGAACCCGCCACCCGCGAGGGAGGGCGGGTTTTTGCATTGCACAATCAGGCATGCATGCGGAGCGATGGTGCATCTCGGCCACAGCCCCGCCTTCGGCTTCAAGCTCGGTTAACCATCTGTTAACATGTTGATGGACCAATTCTTTTCTGAATGTTGGCGAAAGCGTGTCTGTAACAGAGCGTAAGAATCCGTGATTTGGCCGCCCTTTGGTGCACCGCTATAAAACTTGCGAACGATGAGAAATGCGGTGGCCGAAGGCTGCCGACACGCAGGGACTCAAGCAGCGGACGGATCGAGGGCGCGGTGCCGGGCGGACAGCCGGGCACCAGCGGCGGGGTCACGGCCGAGGGCTAAGGAATGCGATCAAACCAGCAGACGACCCTCAAGGGCGCGGTGACCCTCAGCGGCATCGGCGTCCATTCCGGCAACCCGGTCGAGATCACGATCCGGCCAGCGCCAGCCAATCACGGTATCGCCTTTCTCCGAACCGGCATGCCCAACGGCAATGACCGGCTGATCCAAGCCCACCACGCCTGCGTCTCCGCCACCGAGCTGTGCACCGTCATCGGCGACGTCGACAGCGGCGCGGTCGCCACGATCGAGCACCTGATGTCCGCCCTCTTCGGGCTCGGCATCGACAACGCCCTGGTCGAGATCGACGGCCCCGAGATGCCGATCCTCGACGGCAGCGCGCTCCCCTTCGTCAAGGCCATCGACAAGGTCGGCGTCGCCGGCTGCGGCGTACCGCGCCGCTGGATCAAGATCCTGCGCCACGTGCGCATCGAGGCCGGCACCGCCTTCGCCGAGCTTCGCCCGATCGACCGCGGCTTCCGCCTCGACGTGGAGATCGACTTCGCCAACCCGGTGATCGGCCGCAGCCGCAAGGCGATGGACCTGAGCGCCGCCGCCTATCGCCGCGAGATCGCCGGCGCCCGCACCTTCGGCATGATGAAGGACGTGGAGCGCTACTGGAAGGCGGGCTTCGCGCTGGGCGCTTCCCTCGAGAACACCGTCGCCGTGGGCGAGACCGCCGTGGTCAACCCGGAAGGCCTGCGCTTCGCCGACGAGTTCGTCCGCCACAAGATTCTCGACGCCGTCGGCGACCTCGCGCTGGCCGGCCTGCCGATCCAGGGCGCCTACCGCTCCTATTGCGGCGGCCACCGCATGAATGTCGGCGTCCTCACCGCCCTGTTCGCCGACCGCGCGAACTACGCGATCGTCGAGGCGCCGGGCCCCCGCCGAGAGACCGCCCTCGCCGAGTTCGGCGTCGGCCTCGGCATCGCGGCCTTCGCCGCGGAACTCTGACCGCCAGAACCGTTGCATCCGCGACACAGCAGCTTGCGGAATGCGGGCGCCGCGCCCCTGCCGCTTTCGCGCCCGAATCGAGCGTCACGGTGAAGCATCCGTGAAGGACCCGCGGCGGTCGCGGCGCAACCCGCGCCGGATCGCCGAAGTCCCGGCTCGGAACCAGATCTCAGGAAGGCGGCCCACCCCGCGTGAGGTGGGCCCGGGCCCGTTCGGGAAAGAACCGCAGATGCGCCTCACCCCCCGCACTCGCAAGGCTTCGGCCGCCCTCGTGGCTGCCCTCGGCCTCGGCCTCGGCGGTTGCGATTTCGACCCGACAGGGCTCTTCGCCGAGAAGTACAAGCCCGAGATCATCGAGAATACGCCGGCCGACAAGCTCTACAGCGAGGGCCTGGCCAAGATCGAGGACAGCGACTACGAGGCCGCGGTCAAGAAGTTCGACAGCCTCGACAAGCAGTACGCCTATTCCGACTGGTCGCGGAAGGCGCTCCTGATGACCGCCTACTCGAACTACCAGGGCCAGAAGTACGACGACGCCATCAACGCCTCGAAGCGCTACCTGCAGCGCCATCCGGCCAGCAAGGATGCGGCCTACGCGCAGTATCTGATGGCGATGTCGCAGTACAAGCAGATCCCGGACGTGACCCGCGACCAGGAGCGCTCCGAGAAGGCCCTCGTCGCCCTCCAGGAGCTCGTGCAGCGCTACCCGACCTCGGAATACGCCGCCGACGCCAAGGCCAAGATCCAGATCACCCGCGACCAGCTCGCCGGCAAGGAGATGGAGGTCGGCCGCTTCTATCTCGAGAAGCGCAGCTTCCCGGCCGCGATCAACCGTTTCCGCGACGTGGTCGCCAAGTACCAGACCACCCGCCACGCCGAGGAGGCGCTGATGCGCCTGACCGAGGCCTATATGGCGCTCGGCATCACCGGCGAGGCGCAGAACTCCGCGGCCGTGCTCGGGCACAACTTCCCCGACAGCCCCTGGTACAAGGACGCGCACGCCCTCCTGGCGACCGGCGGCCTCGAGCCGCGCGAGGAGAAGTCGTCCTTCCTGAGCAAGGTCTACCGCTCGGTGCTGGGCAAGACCGCCTCGGCCGAGTAACCCCCGACACCATCGGGACCCAAATCCGAGCCGTGCCCGATCCGAAGCGATCCGGCACGGCTCTTCACGTTTCCGGATCGCCGCGTCATACCGGATCCGTTCGATCCCTTCGGGATGGCGGATCCGGTCCTCGCTCAGGCGCCGCGCGGGCTCACTGATAGGGGCTCCGCTTGGATCAGGCGGAGCCCCTATCAGATGCTCGCACGACGGACGAAGACGCTTCTGCGGAGGGCCGGTCTCCTTCCGAAGATCCGCGCGGCCGCCCCCGCCGAACCGCCGCCCGCGCCGCCGGCCTCGCCGCAGCTGACGCCGGACGGGCGCTACATCGTCACGGCCGACCTCAAGCAGAAGCTCCACGCCCACGGGATCGACACCAGCCCGCCCGCGGGCGCCATGGCGCTGCCCGCCGATTGCGTGCTGGAATCGCCCTGCAGCCTGCAATCGATGGAGATCTTCGGCCGCATCGCCATCGGCAGCTTCAGCTATGCGGTGAACGGCTACTACAACAACGTCACCCTCGGGCGGTACGTCTCGATCGGCGAGTCGGTGCAGATGGGCCGCGGCGACCATTCCATCGCCTGGCTGAGCACCTCGCCCTTCTTCTACCTGCCGCACCCGGTCTTCAATGTCGGCCGGGATTTCGAGGGTGCCGCGTCGCTGCACGCCTTCCGGCCGGACCTCACGGACCGCGAGCCCTTCGTCCAGGGCCGGACCATCGTCGTCGAGAACGACGTCTGGATCGGGCACGGCGCCTATATCCGGCAGGGCGTGCGGATCGGCACGGGAGCGATCGTCGGGGCGCATGCCGTCGTCACCCGGGACGTGCCGCCCTACGCGATCGTGGCGGGCAATCCGGGCCGGGTGGTGCGCTACCGGTTCGACGATGCGCTGATCGCGCGGCTGCTCGCCAGCCGCTGGTGGACGCTGGCGCCCTGGCAGCTCCAGGGCATCGACGTCTCGCGCCCCGCCGCCTCGATCGATGCCCTGGAAGCGCGCGTGGCCGCGGAGGAGCCCTACCAGCCGCGCATCGTCCGGCTGACCGAGCTGCTCTGAGGCGGCGCCGGATGGTGAAGCTCAGGGATACCTACTTCTTCCTCCTCGAGAATCCCGGATACCGCCGCTTCGAGCTGTGCAGCCAGCCGTTCGGCCATCGCTCCGCCTCCTTCTCGCGGGAGACGTACCAGGCGGCGCGGCGCTTCCACTTCGCCTCCTGGGCCCATGCCTATCGCGACTGGCTGGAGATCGGCCGCCCGATGGGCCTCGACTTCGCGCCCGGCCGGAACACGCTGCTGAAGCTCGTCCTCAAGGTGAAGGACGAGCCCCACCTCCTGCCGCAATGGATCGACTACCATCGCGGCATCGTCGGGCTGCACAACCTCGTCATCCTCGATTGCGGCTCGACGGATCCGGACCACCTCGCGATCCTCGACGCCTATCGCGACCGGATCCTGATCCTCGACTACCCGCATTATTACGACACGATCCACGACACCGAGCTCAACGCCGCCTTCTACGGGTTCCTCGCGCGCAACTGCCGCTACGTCTGCGTCCTCGACGCGGACGAGTTCCTGTTCGGGCATGCGGAGGGCCGGATCGGCCGGGAGCCGCTGCTCGACCTGCTCCGGCGCGGGGCGGAGGGCGTCTATGCGGGCACGTGGTTCCCGAACCTGACCGTGCCGGAGGAGCGCGACGGGCGCCTCGACTGGTCGCGGCCGCTCCGCTTCGACATCTCGCCCGAGAGCCTCGTCGCCGGCACGGTGGCCGGCAAGGCCGTCGTCCGGTCGGACCTCAGCACGCGCATCCGCCATGTCGGCCACAACCTCCACGTGCCCGAGGTGGTCGCGGCCATGCGCCCCGGCTCGTTCGGCCGGATCGGGATCCTGCACGTCTCGCGGCTCGGCCCCGATATCGCGCGGGCGCGCAGCCTCAAGCACCTGCGCGCGAAGGGCGCCGTGCCGGCCGCCCTGCTCACGCATGAGGAGGTCCGCGCCCATCTCGCCGCCCGGCGCGCAGCGGGCGAGCTCAGCCCGGTCGAGACCCACTACGCGGCGCCCTTCCTCCGGCCGGAGGAGCCGGCGGCCGAGACGGGCGCGACCTTCGAGACCGCCCTGATCGGCGGCGGCGCATCCGAGCCGAACACAGCGTTCAGCGATCGGATCGCGGGCTTCGACTTCCGCGGCTTCCTCGCCTGACCCGTCCATGGACGCGGCGCCGCCGCATCCGGTGCGTCGGCACGGCGCGTATTTTCGGCGTGAACTCGGCGATCCTTCGGGCTAAACGACCTCTGCCGCGACAGAGGCGCATCATAGGGATTTGTGCCGCAGCATGCTCGTGCAGCTTGCGATCCGCGACATCGTTCTGATCGACAAGCTCGAACTGAACTTCCGTGACGGGCTGAGCGTCCTGACCGGCGAGACGGGAGCGGGCAAGTCGATCCTGCTCGACGCCTTCGCGCTGGCCCTCGGCGGGCGCGGCGACGGCCGCCTCGTGCGCCACGGCGAGAGCCAGGGCAGCGTCACGGCCGTGTTCGACGCCCCCCTCGACCATCCGGCCCGCCGCATCGCGGCCGAGGCCGAGATCGACACCGAGGGCGACCTGATCCTGCGCCGGACGCAGATGGCGGACGGGCGCACCCGCGCCTTCGTCAACGACCAGCCGGTGGGCGTGCAGGTGCTGCGGGCGATCGGCGCGGCCCTGGTGGAGATCCACGGCCAGCACGACGACCGGGCGCTCTCCGATGCCGGGACGCACCGCGCCATCCTCGATGCCTTCGGCGGACTCCAGGCCCCCCTCGCGGCGGTCGGCGAGGCCGCGCGCCGGGTGCGGGGCGCGCGCACCGCCCTGGAGCAGCACCGCGCCCGCGTCGAGGCGGCGCGCAAGGAGGCCGACTTCCTGCGCCACGCCGTGGAGGAGTTGGCCGAGCTCGATCCGAAGCCGGGCGAGGAGGCCGCGCTCGCCGAGCGCCGCACGGTGATGCAGCAGAGCGAGAAGGTCGCCCGTGACCTCAACGCGGCGCTCGACGCGGTCGGCGGCCCGCATTCCATGGTGCCGCACCTCTCCTCCGCCGTGCGCAAGCTGGAGCGCCGCGCGAGCCAGCTTCCGGCTCTGGTCGAACCCTGCGTCTCGGCCCTCGACGCCGCCCTCGTCGCCCTCGACGAGGCCCGCGCCGTGCTCGATGCGGCAGTCGCCGAGACCGAGTTCGACCCGCGTGAGCTGGAGCGGGTGGAGGAGCGCCTGTTCGCCCTCCGCGCGGCCTCGCGCAAGTACGACGTGGCCGCCGACGACCTCGCGGCCCTGCGCGAGCGCTACGTCGCCGACGTGGCGGCGATCGATGCGGGCGAGGAGGCGCTCTCCGGCCTGGAGCGGACGCTGACGGACGCGGAGCGCACCTACGCGCAGGCGGCCGAGAAGCTCGCGGCCGGGCGTCGCCGGGCCGCCAAGCAGCTCGACGCGGCGGTGAAGGCCGAGCTGCCGCCACTGAAGCTGGAGCGCGCCCGCTTCATCACCGAGATCGCGACCGACCCGGATTCACGCGATCCCGCCGGGACCGAGCGCGTCGAGTTCTGGGCGCAGACCAATCCCGGCACCCGGCCCGGCCCGATGATGAAGGTCGCCTCGGGGGGCGAACTCTCCCGCTTCATGCTGGCGCTCAAGGTGGTGCTTGCCGACAAGGGCTCGGCCCCGACCCTGATCTTCGACGAGATCGATACCGGCGTCGGCGGTGCCGTGGCCGACGCCATCGGCGCGCGGCTCGCCCGGCTCTCGGCGACGGTGCAGGTGGTCTGCGTGACCCACGCCCCCCAGGTCGCCGCCCGCGCGCAGACCCATTTCCTGATCAGCAAGGCGCCGGTGAAGGGCGACGACCGCGTCGCGACCCGGGTCGCCTCCCTGCCGGAGGCGGCGCGGCGCGAGGAGATCGCCCGCATGCTGGCCGGCGCGCAGGTCACCGACGAGGCCCGCGCCGCGGCGGCAAGCCTGCTCCAGGCGGCAGGGGCGTGAAACGAATGGTCAAGGTTACCAGAGGCTTAAGGTTTACCGCCTCTTAACCATTCCGGCCCATGCTGGTCCGACGCGGGCCAAGGGTCGGGAGCCCGCGCTGGGTCGCGCCGGGGGAGAGGATGAGCCAGTCGGCCATCAAAGTTGAAGCCATGAGCGGGCAGGACGGGGCAGGGCGCCCGGTCGATACGCGCAGCCTCGGCGAATCGCTGCGCTCCGTCTACGAGGCGAGCATCGACAAGCTGCCCATCCCCGATTCGCAGGTCGACCTGATCCTGCGCCTGCGCAGCAAGGAGCGCGCCCTGCGCCGCCCGAACTGACGGGCGCGGGACTTCCTCGGAACCCCGCTCCTACCAGCGCCGGGCGCCGGGCCGGCGCTTGTACTCGGCCGCGCGGATCTGGGTCATGATCTGGTCGAGACGGGCCAGGAGGTCGGCCTCCTCGGTCCTCGCACCCTCGGCCTCGGCCGGATCCTGGCTGAAGCGCTGGCGGGCCTGGGCCAGGGTGAGCGCGCGCTCCACGCTCTCGCGCTCGGCATGCAGCGCGAGGAACGCGTCGTCCTCGCCTCCCGGGCGCGACGCCTCCAGGTCGGGCAGCGAATTGCCCACGGTCATGAAGCTCCCCTAAACTCGCGCCGGCGGCGACATCCGGGCTTCGCCTGTGAAAGAAACGCGCGAAGGGCGCGAACCGTGCCACGCAGGCTCCAGGCACAACCCAGGGGCGTGTTGGGACCGTAGCCGGGACCGCGGCCGAGCGGTGTCATCCGGACGTCACATCCGTGTCATAGGGCCGCAAGCGCCGGGACTTAGATGCGAGCCCGGCCGGGGATGCCGGGCCGGCTGCGGCCGGCTCGGACGATACGCGGTCGACGCCACGTCCACCCGGCGGTGCTTGTCCACCCGGCGGCAACGGAGAATCACGTGAAGCCTTTCACCTACGCGCTCGCCCTCGGCCTCGCGGCGGCCCAGCTCGTCCTGCCGGCCCGCGCCGCCGACATCACCGGTGCCGGCGCCACCTTCCCGTTCCCGGTCTACTCGAAGTGGGCCGAGGCCTACCGCAAGGAGACGGGCATGGGCCTCAACTATCAGTCGATCGGCTCCGGCGGCGGCATCAAGCAGATCCAGGCCAAGACGGTCGATTTCGGCGCGACCGACGCGCCGCTGAAGGGCGCGGCCCTCGAGAAGGACGGCCTCGTCCAGTTCCCCACCGTGATGGGCGGCGTCGTCACCGTGGTGAACATCGCCGGCCTCGAGCCGGGCAAGCTCAAGCTCACCGGTGAGGTCATCGCCGACATCTATGCCGGCAAGATCACCAAGTGGTCCGACCCCAAGATCGCCCAGCTCAACGACGGCCTGAAGCTGCCCGACGCGACGATCACCCCGGTCTACCGCTCGGACGCCTCCGGCACGACCAACATCTTCACCACCTACCTCTCCCAGGCCTCCGAGGGCTGGAAGAAGGAGTACGGCGCGGCGACCACCATCTCGTGGCCGGCCGGCCAGGGCGGCAAGGGCAACGAGGGCGTCACCGCCAGCGTCAAGCAGGTCCCGAACGCCATCGGCTACGTCGAGTCGGCCTACGCCAAGCAGAACAAGCTCAGCTACGCGCTGATCCAGAACAAGGCCGGCAAGTTCCCGCAGCCCGACGACAAGGCGTTCCAGGCCGCCGCCGCCAGCGCCGACTGGAAGGCCGCCCCCGGCTTCGGCATCTCGCTGACCAACCAGGCCGGCGACGACGCGTGGCCGATCACCGCCGCGACCTTCATCCTCGTGCACAAGGAGGCCGCCGACGCCGCCAAGTCCGCCGAGGTGCTGAAGTTCTTCGACTGGGCCTACAAGAACGGGGACAAGATGGCCACCGAGCTCGACTACGTCCCGCTGCCGGACAACGTGGTCGCCCAGATCCACGAGGAGTGGAAGAACGTGAAGGGCAAGGACGGCAAGCCCGTCCTCGGCATGTGAGCGGCTGCCCGACGGCAACCTGACCACACCGGGACGGCGCCACGGCGCCGTCCCCCCGGAACCTACGCTCTTCGATGGTGTATCCCGGCGCCTCGCCGGGAATTGATGGTGCGTGAGCCCGTCGCCCGCCCTCGCGCCGGTCGCATCCGCGCGCTAAACGCCCACCCCGGTGAAGAGAACCGCGGATGACCGCCTTGACTGATCAGATCGCGCTGGCCGACACGCAGCGCCCCGCCCAGCGGCGCGGCCCGAGCAAGGGCGCCGACAGCCTGTTCCGGGGCGCGGCCTACGCGTCCGCCATCATCGTGCTCCTGGTGCTCGCGGGCATCATCGGCTCGATCGTCTACGGGGGCTGGCCGGCCTTCCGCGAGTTCGGGTTCGGCTTCCTGACCTCCAGCGCCTGGAACGTCGGCACCGAGCAGTACGGCGCCCTCGTCGCGGTGATCGGCACCCTGGCCTCGGCCCTGCTCGCCCTCGTGATCGGCGTGCCGATCTCGCTCGGCATCGCGATCTACCTCACGCAGCTCTGCCCGGGCTGGGCGCGCAAGCCGGTCGGCATGACGATCGAGCTCCTCGCCGCGGTGCCCAGCATCATCTACGGCATGTGGGGCCTGTTCATCTTCGCCCCGCTCTTCGCCCGCTTCGTCCAGGTGCCTGTCTCGAACCTCGTCGAGGGCCTGCCGGTGGTCGGCACGCTGCTCTACGCCCGCGCGCCCTCGGGCGTCGGCATCCTGACGGCCGGCTTCATCCTGGCGATCATGATCGTGCCCTTCGTGGCCTCGATCGCCCGCGACATGCTCGACCAGATCCCGACGATCCTGCGCGAGAGCGCCTACGGCATCGGCTGCACGACCTGGGAGGTCATGCGCCACGTCCTCATCCCGCAGGCCTCCGTCTCGATCATCGGGGCAATCATGCTGGGCCTCGGCCGCGCGCTCGGCGAGACCATGGCGGTGACCTTCGTGATCGGCAACGCGAACCGCCTCTCGGCCTCGATCTTCGATCCGGGCTCGACCATCGCGTCGCGCATCGCCAACGAGTTCAACGAGGCGGACGGCCTGCAGCTCAACGCCCTGATGGCGCTCGGCTGCCTCCTCTTCGTGATCACCTTCATCGTCCTGATCATCGCCCGCCTGCTGACGCGGCGCGTGAAGGTCGCCTGAGGAAGCCTTCGATGAACGCCGCGACCACCATCACGCCGAGCGTCCGCCAGAGCCGCGTGCGTCCCTCCCGGCGCACCGCCGACCGGATGCTGCGCATCTCCTGCACCCTCGCCACCGTGCTGGGCGCGATCGTGCTCGGCTCGATCCTGCTCATGCTGATCGTCGAGGGCATCCGCGGCCTCTCGCCGACCCTCTTCACCCACCCGACGCCGGGCCCGGGCACCGAGGGCGGCGGCATCGCCAACGCGATCCTCGGCAGCCTCGTGCTCACCACCATCGGCATCGTGGTCGCGACCCCGATCGGCGTGATGGCGGGCACCTTCCTCGCCGAGTACGGCCGCACCTCGAAGCTCGCGGACGTGATCCGCTTCCTCAACGACATCCTGCTCTCGGCGCCGTCGATCCTGATCGGCCTGTTCGTCTACACCCTGATGGTGCGGCCGATGGGGACCTATTCGGGCTGGGCCGGCGGCGTGGCGCTCGCCATCATCGCGACGCCCGTGATCGTGCGCACCACCGAGGACATGCTGCGCCTCGTGCCGGGCACCCTGCGCGAGGCCGGCGCGGCCCTCGGCGCGCCGGCCTCCACGGTGATCCGCAGCGTGACCTGGCGCGCGGCCTCGTCGGGCATCGTCACCGGCATCATCCTGGCGCTGGCCCGCATAGCCGGCGAGACCGCGCCGCTCCTCTTCACCGCCCTCAACAACAACAGCTGGTTCAACGCCAACCTGATGGGCGGCGTCGCGAACCTGCCGGTGATGATCTACCAGTTCGCCCTCTCGCCCTACCCGAACTGGCAGCAGCTCGCCTGGGCCGGCGCGCTCCTCATCACCCTCGCCATCCTCGCCCTGTCGGTGGTCGCCCGCGTGGTGATCAAGCCGCAGCGCGCCCGCTGACACGACGGCCGGAAGGACCTTTCCCATGAGCACCGCCGCTGCGACCGCCGCCACCGAGGCGCTGACCCAGCCCGCCACCCGCGCCAACGCCGATTCGAGCGCCCCCGTCCGGATCGCCGTGAAGGACCTGAACTTCTATTACGGCCAGTTCCACGGCCTGAAGAACGTCAACCTCAACTTCCACGACCGCCAGGTGACCGCGCTGATCGGCCCCTCGGGCTGCGGCAAGTCCACCCTGCTGCGCACCTTCAACCGGATCTACAGCCTCTATCCGGAGCAGCGCGCGGAAGGTCAGATCCTGCTCGACGGCACCAACATCCTCGACCCGCGCGTCGACCTGAACGACCTGCGCGCCCGCGTCGGCATGGTCTTCCAGAAGCCGACGCCCTTCCCGATGTCGATCTACGACAACGTCGCCTTCGGCATCCGTCTCTACGAGAAGCTGCCCAGGGCCGAGCTCGACGCCCGCGTCGAATCCTCCCTGCGCAAGGCCGCGCTCTGGGACGAGGTGAAGGACAAGCTCAAGCAGTCCGGCATGGGCCTCTCGGGCGGCCAGCAGCAGCGCCTCTGCATCGCCCGCACCGTGGCGCAGCGCCCCGAGGTGATCCTGTTCGACGAGCCGACCTCGGCCCTCGACCCGATCTCCACCGGCCGCATCGAGGAGCTGATCGAGCAGCTGCGCAACGAGTTCACGATCGCCATCGTGACGCACAACATGCAGCAGGCGGCCCGCATCTCGCAGTTCACCGCCTTCATGTATCTCGGCGAGCTGGTCGAGTTCGGCCCCACCAACCGCATCTTCATGAACCCGGAGAAGCGGCAGACCCAGGACTACATCACCGGCCGCTTCGGCTGAGATTCCGGCCCGCCCGTCCCAGCCGATTCGAGGATCCCGCCATGGCCGACCATATCGTCACCTCCTACGACACCGACCTGGAGAACCTGCGCCGCTCCATCTCCGAGATGGGCGGCATCGCCGAGAAGATGGTCACCGAGGCCACCGACGCGCTGGTCCGCCGCGATTCCGCCCTCGCGCAGAGCGTCATCCTGGCCGACAAGCGCCTCGACGCCATCCAGCACGACATCGAGGAGCGCTCGGTGCTCCTGATCGCCCGGCGCCAGCCGCTCGCCATCGACCTGCGCGAGACCATCTCGGCGATCCGCGTCTCGGGCGACCTGGAGCGGATCGGCGACCTCGCCAAGAACGTCGCCAAGCGCGTCGTGGCGATCAGCGACCAGCCGGTCGGCCAGAAGATCATCCTCGGCGTGCAGCACATGAGCGACCTCGCGGAAGCGCAGCTCAAGGACGTGCTCGACGCCTATGCCAGCCGCGACGTCAAGGCGGCGCACGACGTGTGGGAGCGGGACGGCGAGATCGACGCCCTGTACAACTCCCTGTTCCGCGAACTCCTGACCTACATGATGGAGGATCCGCGCAACATCTCATTCTGCACGCACCTGCTGTTCTGCGCCAAGAACGTCGAGCGCATCGGCGACCACACCACCAACATCGCCGAGACCATCCAGTATCTCGTCACCGGCGAGACCCCGGCCGGCGACCGCCCGAAGAACGACGCCTCGAACTACGCCACGGTGACGCCGGGCGCCGCCTGAGGCGGCGGCATCCGGCCGGCGGGAACAGAGGACCATACGCGTACCGTCCTGAGCCGAGCGGGGCTCGGCCCAGGGCGCCCGGAGAACCGACATGCGCACGCGCATCCTGATCGTCGAGGACGAGGAGGCCCTCACCACCCTCCTGCGCTACAACCTGGAGGCGGAGGGCTTCGCGGTGGACGTGGCCGCCCGCGGCGACGAGGCGGAGCTGCGCCTCGCGGAGCAGGCGCCCGACCTGATCCTGCTCGACTGGATGCTGCCGGGCCTCTCGGGGATCGAGCTGTGCCGCCGCGTGCGGGCTCGCCGCGAGACCGAGCGCCTGCCGATCATCATGCTCACCGCCCGCGGCGAGGAGGGCGACCGCGTCCGCGGCCTGGGCACCGGAGCGGACGACTACATCGTCAAGCCCTTCTCGGTGCCGGAGCTGCTGGCCCGGGTCCGCGCGCTGCTGCGCCGGTCCAAGCCCGCCCATGTCGCCGACCTGCTGGCGGCCGGCGACATCGAGCTCGACCGGGTCAGCCACCGCATCCGCCGCAGCGGCCACGAGATCCATCTCGGGCCGACCGAGTTCAAGCTGCTCGAATTCCTGATGCAGAGCCCCGGCCGCGTCTTCTCGCGCGAGCAGCTCCTCGACGGCGTCTGGGGACACGACGTCTATATCGACGAGCGCACGGTGGACGTGCATGTCGGCCGCCTGCGCAAGGCGCTGAACCGCCCGCGCCAGCCCGATCCGATCCGCACCGTGCGCGGCTCCGGCTACGCCTTCGACGAGACGTTCTGCGCCTGAGAGCCTGTTCGAGCGGGCTTTAAGGGCGGCAGGGCCGAATGGTCCGCGCCTGGAACTCCGGCCCGGGACATCCGCGATCGTGATCGTGAGATCGGGCCGGTCCCGGCGCCGCGTCGATGCGGCCTCTTGCCGGGGCCGGCTGCCGCGTCTTCAATCGTCCCGACCCGCTCGCAGAGGCGGGGCAGGGAGGTGGCATGAACCAGATCATCGTCGTGGCGCTCATCTGCGCCAACACGGTGCAGGCACCGGACTGCACCCGCGAGACCGCCATCGACGTGGTGACCGGTCCCGCGCACACGCTGCAGGAATGCCTTGTGCAGGGCCCGGTGATCGCGGCCAATTCCGGCATCGAGATCGCCAAGGACAGCTACGTGAAGACCCGTTGCGAGCAGCGCCGCTGATGTCCGACGAGACCGTCTCATCCGAGCGGGCGGTGATGATCCGCCTGCGCGCCCGCCTCGCGGTGGTGGAGCGCGCCGCCTGGTTCGGCCTCGTCCACGCCATGCGGACGCGGGCCGAGGAGACCGAGGCCTTCATCGGCTCCGAGCGCGCCCGCTGCGCCGAGGGCTTCTCCGGCAAGGGCTGGGCCTCCGACCTCACCGAGGCGGAACGGGCGCTCCTGGCGGCGGAGGTCGATTCCGGCCTCGCCCAGCTCCTGGAGGATGCGCGCGCGGAGATCTGAAGGTTCAGCTCCGCCAGCGCGCCTTGAGCCTGGCCCAGGTCGCCTCGATCCAGCGGGCGGACTTCTCCAGCGGCACCTTCAGCCCGGGCACGTCCTGCGCGAGCAGCGCCAGGCCCACCGGCAGCATCCACAGGCCCAGCACCGGCAGGATCGAGAAGATCCCGCCGAGGATGAACAGGATCGCCGCGCCGACCCGCAGCCAGAGCCGCGACGGCTCGCGCAGCCAGTCGAGGGCGCGGCGCAGGGTTTCCGGGAGCTTCTCCGAGAGCCGGTCGACCCGGGCGTCCCAGTCCTGCGGCGTGACGATGTCTGCGGTCGGCATGCCCCCTCAACGCGGGACGGGCGCGAACGGCTCCACCCGCCGGCTGGCCTCCGGGAGCCCAAGGCTGGTAAGAGGCCCGCCGACGGGCGGCGCGGGACGCCGACCCGGGGGAGGACCCATGCCTCGTCTGTTTCCGCTCGCAGGAGCTGCGCTGATCGCCATGACCGCTGCCGCCAACGCCGATTTCGTCACCCTGCCCTCCGGCCTGAAGTATCAGGACGAGGTCGTGGGCACCGGCCCCGAGCCGAAGACCGGCCAGCAGGTGACCGTGCACTACACCGGCTGGCTCTACGAGAAGGGCCAGAAGGGCAAGAAGTTCGACTCGTCGCGCGACCGCGGCCAGCCCTTCACCTTCCAGATCGGCGCCGGTCAGGTGATCCGCGGCTGGGACGAGGGCGTCGCCACCATGAAGGCCGGCGGCAAGCGCACCCTCGTGATCCCGCCGGAGATGGGCTACGGCGCCCGCGGCGCGGGCGGCGTGATCCCGCCGAACGCCACGCTGCTCTTCGACGTCGAGCTGTTCGGCGCGAAGTAAGACGCGCGCCGGGGCAGGTCGACATCGTGCTGTTCGCACAGCTTCCCGACGACCTGTTCCGGCCGCTCGCCTCGCCGAGCCGCGCCTTCAACGCGGCCCTGCTGCTGCATCTGCACCGGCGGGTGATCGGCTCGGAGCCGATGCGCAAGGCGGAGCTGCTCGCCGAGATCGGCGCCTTCGCCGGCAGCTACGACACGCCGGAGCTTGCCGACGACGACACCTTCCCGCCGGACGCGGTCGAGCGGCGCTCGGCCCTCTACCGGCGCTTCCTCGAATCGGGCTGGCTGATCGAGCGGCGCGAGCGCTACGTGCCCGTGGTCGAGTTCGACCCCGAGGCGCGGCTGCTGCTGGAGGAGCTCTCGCGCATCGAGCGCGGCGAGACCCGCTCCTATGGCGGCGCGGTGCTGGAGGTGCTCGGCAGCCTGGAGAGCGCGCTCGCCAACCCCGCCGAGCGCTCGGAGGCGCTGGCCAACGCCGCCCGCGAGGCCAATGCCTTCCTCGCCCATCTGCGCGGCCTCGCCGGGGCCATGCGCAAGATCGAGGACCGCATCCTGCGGGAGGAGGACCGGCGCGCCGCCTTCCGCCTCTACTTCGAGGATTTCGTCGAGCGGCACCTGATCAGCGACTACCGGACGCTGCACACCCGCTTCAACCCGTTCCGCTTCCGCTCGGCCATCGTCCGGGAGGCGGGCCGCGCCCTGCGCGACGTGCTGATGATCCGGGCGCTCGCCGAGGGTCTGGTGCGTGAGGGCCGTGCCGGGAACGTCGAGGCCGGGGAGCGTGCCGTGCGCGCGGACCTTGCCGAGATCCTGGCCGTGTTCGAGGGGATCGACCGGCATCTCGACGCGGTGGACGAGGTCGTCGCCCGGATGGAGCGCCGCATCGCGGCGGCCGTGCGCTACATGGACCGGCCGGATTCGCTCGGCATCGAGCGCACCGCCGCGGCACTCCGGGCGGTCGGTGCCTCCGAGGCGGCGCCGGACGTCGCGGCCGACGTCTCGCTCCTGCGCCCGCCCATCGGCGAGCCCCATCTCTCGACGCCGCGGCGCCTGCGCGCGCCGATCGACATCGACCCGCTGCCCGAGATCGTGGTCGATTCCCGCATCGAGGCCTTCGTCGAGGCCAAGGCCGCCTTCCGCCGCCGCACCACCGTGACGCCCGAGCGCATGGCGGAATTCGTGGAGGCGCGGCTGCCGAAGCGCGGCGCCCTGCGCGGCTCCGAGCTGGAGATCGCGGACGTGGACGCCTTCATCGTGTTCCAGCGCCTGCGCGAGATCGACGTGCTGTTCGAGGGCGCGCTCGGCGCGCGCTTCGCCGTCACGCATCTGAGCGAGCGCCTCTCCAACGGCTGGCTCGACTGCCCGGATTTTGTGCTGGAACGCCGCGCCGATGCTTGAACCTTTCCGCGCCATCGTCGACGGCGACGAGCCCGCGCCCCCGGGCGCCCGGGCGCCGGATGCCGAGGAGCTGTCCCGCGCGCTGCAGGTGCTGCTGAAGGGGCAGGTGATCTATTCGAACACCCCCGGCATCGGCCGCTCCTACGAGCTCGCCCGCCACTACGCGCCCTTCTTCACCGACTATTTCGCCTGCCTCGGCTACCAGCTCGCCGTCTCCCACCGCGACCAGATGGTCTCGCTGACGCTGCCGGCCGATTCGGCTCGGCACGACATCGTCGCCGAGCGGCTGCGCAAGGACGAGACCCTGGTCCTGCTCAGCCTGCGCCTCGCCTACGAGGAGGGCGTGCGCGATCACCGCATCTCCACGGACGGCGTGGTCGAGTGCACCACCGACGACCTCGTGGAGACGATCCGCACCGCCGCCCGCTCCGACCCGCCGGACGAGGCGCGCCTCATCGAGATCCTGCGCCTGTTCTCCCGCCGCGGCGGCCTGCGCATGGGCGAGCGCGACCGCTCCGAGCGGATCACCCCGGTCTCGGTGCTGCCGGGCATCCTCGTCCTCGCCTCGGACGGCTGGCTGGAGCGCATCCAGGCCTGGGCCGAGTCCGCAGACCCCAGCGAATAGAGGGTCCCGGGTTGCATCCGCACGGCGTTGCCCGCAACAGGGCGGCGCGGCCTCGCGCGAGGTCGCGCCGACGCGCTGCCTCCGGGCCGGTCCCAAGGTCGATTCCTTGACCGGGCCGACGCGCCGGCCCGCTCGAAAACCGTTGTGGCAAGACCGGGTGTACCGCCTCACCGACATCGCGATCTCGAACTGGTACCTGATCCGGCGCGAGCAGATCCGTGTCCGCGGCGCGACCGCGCTCGTCGGGCCGACGGGCGCCGGCAAGTCCACGATCTTCGACGCGGTCGGCACCGTGCTCGCGGGCAACAATGCGAGCCGGCTGGCGCTGAACGCCTCGGCCTCGGGCCGCAGCGCGCGCACCGTGCGCGACTACTGCCTCGGCTGGATCAGCGATCCCGCAGAGGGCGGCCGGCCGACACGGGAATCCTGCGAGACCATCCTCGTCCTGGTCTTCGAGAACGAGCATACCGGCCGGATCGTCTCGGTGGGGCTGGCGCTCGCCGCGCGCGCCAGCGAGAGCCGCGAGACCGTGCTCTCGCGCTTCATCGCCACCGGCCACCGCTTCGAGATCGCCGACTACACCCGCCAGAACGGGGAGGGCAGCTACACCGCGCCCTGGAGCGAGATCGCGGCCGACCTTCGCCGCAAGGCCGAGACCTTCGAGGAGTTCCGCGCCTCCGGCGAGCGCTTCACCGCGGAACTGCTCTCCACCCTGCGCGAGGGCGCGCCGGTGCCGGACCCGCGCCATTTCCTGCGCAGCTTCGCCAACGCCGTCGCCTTCAAGCCGATCTTCGACACCAGCGCCTTCGTGCGCTCCTTCGTGCTCGATGCCGAGCCCCTCGACGTGGAGCGGGTGCGCCAGTCGGTGGAGAACTGGCGCGCGCTCCTCGAGACGATCGGCGAGCTGGAGCAGAAGCTCAACCGCCTGAAGCGCCTGCTCAACCGCTACGAGACCTGGGGCGACGCTGTGCTCGCCGCCGCGACCCACGAGGCCCGGGCGGCGAGCGCGGAGCTGCGCCGCCGCTGCCTCGATCTGCTCGGCATCCGGACCCGTCTGCGCGAGGGCGCGGACACCCTGCGCATCGCCCGCGAGAGCGTCGCGTCGAGCCGCGGCTTCGTGCGCGACATCGATGCCGAGATTGCCGAGAAGAAGGCGCTCGTCGCCGCGAGCGCCGCCGAAGGGCGGCTCGCTGCCTCGACGCTGGGCCTCTCCATGCTGGAGCGCGACCGGCGCGACCTGACGAACCGCGTCGGCGACCTCGTCGGCCTCGTCGCGCAGATGGGCAAGCTCCAGCCGGTGCTCGCCGCGATGCGCGCCTCCGCACCGGAAGCCGCCGCCCTCGCCGAGGCCTGCGCCCGCTCGGGGCTTCGCAAGGACGCGCCGCTGCCGGACCTGCTGCGTGCGGACGGGGCGCTGGCGGGGATCGTCGAGCGGCTCGCCCGCCTCGGCCCGTTCGAGGATGCCCTCGAGCGCGCCGCCGAGGATATCGGCATCCGCGCCCGCGCCAAGGAATCCGAGGCCGAGCGCACGGCGCCGGCCCCCGTCTCCGGCTCGTCGGCGCGGCTCTCCTCGGACACCATCGCCTTCCGCAACGAGCTCGCCCGCCGCGGCATCGACGCGACCCCGATCTGCGAGCTCGCCGAGATCGTCGATCCGGTCTGGGGGCAGGCCCTCGAAGGGCTGCTCGGTCGCGCCCGCGAGGCGATGGTGGTGGAGCCGCACCGCCTGGAGGAGGCGCTGCAGGTGCTCCAGGGCGGCCGCGACCGCTTCAGCCGCTGCATCCTGGTCAAGACCACCGACACCGCCCGCCACCGGGCGCGCCGCGACGACGACGGGCCGCTCTCCGTCATCGAGACCACGGACCCCCATGCCGAGGCCTTCCTCGGCGTGCGCATCGGCGGCTACGACCTCGCCCGCAACGACGAGGAATTGCGGCACATGAGCCGTGCCGTGGCGCCCTCCGGCCGGACCACCGCCGGCATGGCCTACACGGTGACGCGCTCGGTCGACCTCCTGATGACCCGGGGCAAGCGCGGGCCGACCCCCGAGAGCCGGCGCCTGCACGAGGCGGCGGTCACCGAGGCGCGGCGCCTGCGCAACGAGGCCGTGGTGCTGCGCGAGGCCGCCCGCGCGGCCGTGGCCATCCGCGCCCGGATCGAACGCGGGCTCGACGACGTCGATGCCCTGCGCGACGAGGTGGACGGACTGGAAGGCCGGCGCCGGACGCTCGCCACCGAGCGCGAGGCCATCACCAAGCAGGATGCAGGGAGCCTCGAGGCCGAGATCAAGGCGCTGAACACCGAGCGCGTCGCCTATCTGCGCGAGCTTTCCGAGGAGCTGGAGCCGAAGCTCGACCGGATGCTCGCCGACGAGGCGGCGCTGAAGGCCCGGCTCGGCTCGGCCCGGGAGGCCGCCCGCGCGGCGCTCGCGGCGCGGCGCAGCGCCCTCAACCGCTTCGCCGGCGGCGACCCCTTGCGCGTGCGCCTCCTGCGCGGCGTCGCGGTCGATCTCGCCCCGGTCGCGTCGGTACGCCGGGAACTCGCCGAGGCCGAGGGCAAGGCGATGAGCAGCTTCGCCGCCAGCGAGCGCACGCTCGCCCGCGAGGCCGCCGAGAGCGCCCGCGCGCAGGGACGCGCCGCCGAGCGCGACCTCACCGAGTATTGCGCGCAGTGGCGCATTGCGAACCCCCTCGGCCAGGGCGAGGCCCCGGCGAGCCTCGGCTACGATTTCGCCAAGCGCGAGCACGATGCGGTGGCCGGGCACGAGCTGCGCCGCTACCGCGCCCAGGCCGAGCGGGCCGAGGGCGAGATGCGCCGGCTGATGACCGAGGATCTGCTGACGCGGCTCGCCGACAAGTTCGAACGCGTCCATGCCCGCCTCGACGCCCTCAACGAGCGCCTGTCGTCGCGCAGCTTCACCGGCCAGACCTACGCCTTCGAGGCGGCGGTGGACCGGCGCTACGCAGCCGTGCACGCGCTGGCCACCGAGGTCGCGCGCTCGCCCGATGCCGCTCAGGCGCTGCTGGTGCCGGGCGAGGCGGGGGCGATGAGCGCGGCGCTGGAGGAGATCCAGGCGCTGATCGGCGGCGCCGAGGACGCGGCGCGGCTCGCCGATTACCGCAACTACTTCGTCTACGAGATCGGCATGAAGGGCCGCGACGGCAGCCGCACCACCATGTCGAGCCGGGCGCTGCGGGGCTCGGGCGGCGAGGCGCAGGCACCGTTCTACGTGGCGATCGCCGCCTCGCTCGCCAGCGCCTACTATCCCGGCGACCGGCCGGGCGACGAGAATCCGGGGCTCGGCCTCTGCCTCCTCGACGAGGCCTTCTCCAAGCTCGACGTGCGCAACAGCCAGGCGCTGGTCGACCTCTACGGCGCCTGGGGCCTGCAGCTCCTGATCGCCGCGCCCGAGGACAAGCGCACGACGCTCACAGAGGTGATGGACACCATCGTGACGGTCTACAAGAGCGCGGATCTGCGGTCGGTGCGGATCGAATCCGAGCATCCGCTGGAGGCAGCCAAGCGCGCGCTCGCGGGCATCAACCCCGACCGGATGGGCCTGGAGGCGTTCGGCGAGGTGGATTCGGCCTGATCCCGCGGGAACGCGCCCGGGGATGCCGCGGACGCTTCGGGAGCAGGGGGGGCGCCGCCGACGCGGAAGCGATCGGGAGGAACGTCCGGTCGGCGGCGCCGGCCGAGCGAGAGGGGGGATAACTCGCCTGACCGTGCCGCACTCTACGCCGCAAGCCGGGCGGCGCATTCACATACCGTAACGCGACACGGGAATTCGGCACACGATTGATACCGCCGGTTGTGCCGGCCATCGCACCGGGGATGCGCCCGGAACCGGGCTTGGCGCAGGGCGCCAAGCATCGCGTGTCGCAGTCGAGGACCGATGAAGGCCCTCCGGCAGGTCCTCAGTTGAGGTAGGTGCGGATCCAGTTCGGGGAGAGGATCTCGCCCTCCTCGGTGATGATCCAGGGCTGCTTGCCGGGGTCGGTGAGCGCGCCCGCGGCGGCGGCGATCGCCTCGCGCAGGGTGCCGAACCGCTCGGGCTGAGCCAGCGGCGAGCTCGCCGGGACCGAGCGCCAGATCGTCAGATCGGCGGGCCGTTCGAGAGCTTCGGTTTCCATGATGTCTGGTTTCCTTCCGAACCGTCTACGTCCGTCCAGGCACCCGCTCGCCATGGGGACAGGCACGAGCGGATCTCGATGTTATCGTCGTGAATGGCAGCATCTCTGCGGCGGCAATGCGATCATTTCGCAACCATCTTCGAGCGTCGGGCCACGATTGTGTCGAGAACCCGCACTGCCTCGACCGAAGTCGCGGGCTGTGATGCCTTGCTTCAGCGTCGAACACTGCATTGTCACTTGCGAAGATTGTCCCCGCCAGTGATGACCATTTCGTTAGCCCGTCCAGCGTGGCCGTGTCGTGCGCTGTCGCACGCTTTCAACTCGCTTGCGGCCGGGCCTCCTTGGTGTTGAAGGAATCAAGCTGAACGACCAGTTAAGGGCTGCCCGGGCGACCGACGCGGGCGCCGGACTGTGTCCGCAATGCTCAGTTTCCACCGGGACCAGGGGGTCAGGACGGCCGTGCCGGATCGTTTTGTGCGGGTGGCCTTGGCCGCGGTCGTGGTCCTGCTCGCGCTGTTCGTCGCGCAGCCCTACCTCACGGCGCTGCTGTTCTCGGCCGAGACGCCGCGGGCGGTGACGGCGCGCGGCGATCTCGCGCCGGCCGAGACCAGCACGGTCGCCCTGTTCGAGCGGGCGAGCCCCTCGGTGGTGCACGTCTTCGCGCAGGGCGCGGCGCGGGGGCAGGCCCTGATGAGCCTCGACGACGCGGACGAGCAGCAGCAGGGCCAGGGCGGCAACGCGCAGACCGGCACCGGCTTCGTCTGGGATGCGGCCGGGCATATCGTCACCAACAACCACGTGGTCCAGGCGGCGGCGCAGTCCGGCGGCACCATCGCGGTGCGGCTCTCCTCGGGCGAGGTGGTGCCCGCCCGGCTCGTAGGCACCTCGCCCGCTTACGATCTCGCGGTGCTGCGGCTCGGCCGCGTCAGCCGCATGCCGCCGCCGCTGGCCATCGGCACCTCGGCGGACCTGAAGGTCGGCCAGTCGACCTTCGCCATCGGCAACCCGTTCGGCCTCGACCACACGCTCACCACCGGCGTGATCAGCGCGCTGCAGCGCCGCCTGCCGACGGGGGAGGGGCGGGAGCTCTCGGGGGTGATCCAGACCGATGCGGCGATCAACCCCGGCAATTCGGGCGGCCCGCTGCTCGATTCCGCCGGACGCCTGATCGGGGTGAACACCGCGATCTTCTCGCCCTCCGGCGCCAGCGCCGGCATCGGCTTCGCCGTGCCCGTCGACGTGGTGAACCGCGTGGTGCCCGACCTCATCCGCATCGGGCGCGTGCGCAATCCCGGCATCGGCATCATCGCCGGCCAGGAGGCGACGGCGGCGCGGCTCGGCATCGACGGGGTCGTGGTGCTGCGGGTGCTGCGCGGCTCGCCCGCGGCCGGTGCCGGCCTGCGCGGCGTCGATCCGTCCACCGGCGAGGTCGGCGACGTCATCGTCGGCGTCGGGCAGAAGCCGGTGCACCGGCTCGCCGACCTGACCGCGGCGCTGGAGGCGGCGGGGGTCGGCCAGTCCGTCGACCTCACCGTGGAGCGCGACGGCCGCACGCGCAACGTGCGCGTCACCACCGCCGACGTCGCGGAGAACCGCCAGTGACCCGTCTCGCCCTGTCGATCGTCCTCGCCCTCGCGGCCGGCGCCGCCCAGGCTGCCGAGAGAACGGCCGAGACGCCGGCGCGCTCGCGCCTCTGTCCGGAGGACGCGCCCGAGGGGGTGCGCCTGCCGCCGCAGCCCGGCTGCGGCACGGGGGACAGGCCCGCCCGCCGCGAGGGCTTCCGCGCGCAGGGCGACGGGCTCGACATCCGGATCGGCGGCCGCGTCAGCGGCGATTTCGGCGTGCGGCGCTGATGCTCCTCGTCCTCGGCATCCTGGCCGCCCTCGGCCTCTGGTGGCTCTCGAAGAACGGGCGCACGCTCGATCCGCGCCTCACCGCCGGCCTCGTGCGCCGGGCCGCCTCCTGGGGCGCGCTCGCCCTGGCGGCCCTGTTCATGCTGCGCGGGCAGCTGGTGCCGGCCCTCGTCCTCGGGCTCGGCGGCCTCTGGCTGATGGAGGGGACGGAAGGGCTCGGCCGGCGCGCACGGGACTTCGTGAGGGGGTTCACCGGAGCGCCGCGCCCGCGGCTCTTCCGCTCCGCCCTCGTGGAGCTGGAGGTCGGCCCCGGCGACGAGCCGCTGGGCGGCCGGATCGTCGCCGGACCGCAGGCGGGCACGCGCCTCGACGCCCTCGGCCCGGCGGATGTCCGCGACCTCGTGCGGCTCTGCCGGACGCGCGATCCGGACGGCCTGCGCCTGCTAGAGGCTTATCTCGACCGCCGGCGTCCCGGCTGGCGTGTAGACGCTGAGGCTGATCGCGACCCGGGGCCGTTCCGCACGGCGAAGCCAGGGGCGATGACGGAGGAGGAGGCGTACCAGCTCCTGGGGCTTCAGCGCGGGGCGACCGCCGACGAGATCCGGGCGGCGCACCGGCGCCTCATGAAGAGCGCCCATCCCGACCAGGGCGGAAGCGCCGAGCGGGCGGCCCGCCTCAACGCGGCCCGCGACAGACTGACGAACCGACATCGCTGATACTCCACGCGCGTTGTCAGAGACTTCAGAGACTGGAGGCGGGCGGGCAGCCGTCCGCGCTCGCCGCGATCGAACGGATCGCGGCTGGCTGGCGGCCCAAGGGCCGCCGAGAGCTATGTCGAACGCTCAGCTCCGCGTGGCGAAGCAGCTGAAGCCGTTGCGCTTCAGCGTGGCGCAGGCATCCTGCGCGGCCTCCTGCTCGGAGAAGCCGGAGAAGCGGGCGCGGTAGAGCGTGGCGCCACCATGCTCGACCTTCACCGTGTAGGGGGCGGCCTTTGAGAGGCTGCCGCCGACCTTGGCGCGGGCCTCGGCCAGCATGGACTTGGCCTTGCCCTCGTCGTCCATGGCGCCGAGCTGGATCACCCAGGCGGTCGGCACCACGCGCGGACCATTGGCCAGGGCCTTGGGCGCCTCGGCGCGTGCAGTGGACGACTCGACCGAGGCGAGGCGCGCCTCCGACTTGGCGCTGCCGGGGAAGGGGGCCTGGGCGGGACTGCCGGCATAGGCCTGGGCGGCCTTCGGCAGGGCGCGGCCGGCAAATCCTCCGCTGCCGGGCGTGGCGGTCGAGCGGGATGGGGAGATGTCGAGGGGCTGGTTGCGGTCGGTCGAGCTCGTGGTCTCGACCTCGTCGTCGTCCGCGGAGGCGAGCTGGGTGCGGGTGCGCGAGACCGCATCGGCCACCACCGCGGGCCGGGCGCGCTCGGCGGCCTCGACCTGCGGCCCCGTCTGACGGGCGCCGGCATAGGCGCGGGGCAGGCTTCCGCGCACGAGGTCGGCCATGATGCGGTCGCGGCTGGCGCCCGACTTGCCGCCGAGCACGATCGCCACGATCTGGCGGTCGCCGAGCTTGGCCGCGGTCATCAGGTTGAAGCCCGAATCGCGGGTGTAGCCGGTCTTGATGCCGTCCACGCCCTCGACGGTGCCGAGCAGGCGGTTGTGGTTGCCGATCACCCGGCCGCGAAAGGCGAAGGAGCGGGTCTGGAAGTAGCGGTAGTAGCGCGGGAAGCGGTCCTGGATCGCGCGGGCGAGGATGGTGAGGTCGCGCGCCGTGGTGATCTGGTCGGCGTCGGGAAGGCCGGAGGCGTTGATGTAGGTGGTGCGGCTCATGCCCAGAGCGTGGGCCTTGGCCGTCATCATCTGCGCGAAGCGCTCCTCGGAGCCGCCGATGTTCTCGCCGATGGCGCAGGCCACATCGTTGGCGGACTTCGTGACGATCGCCTTGATCGCCTCCTCGACGGTGATGGTCGAGCCGGGGCGCAGGCCGAGCTTCGAGGGCGACTGCATCGCCGCCCGGGCCGAGATGGAGAGCTCCGAATCGAGCGCGAACTTGCCCCGCTCCATCTGCTCGAAGAGCATGTAGAGGGTCATCACCTTGGTGATCGAGGCCGGGTGGCGCAGCGCGTCCTCGTTCACGGCGTGGAGCGTCTTGCCGGTCTTCACGTCCACCACCATGGCGGCGTAGGGCGGGTTGTAGCCGCCGCCGGAACGGGCATGATGCGAACGGCGGCGCGCTTCGGCGGGCGCGGTCATCGCCGTGAGCACCGCGGCGGCGGCCAGCGCCGCGGCGAGCGCCGGAACCGTCCGGGAGCGGCTTTGTACGCTACGCATCACGTTCGATCGCCCTCGACAGACCGGCACCGGCCGGTTTGCATCGCACCATTCAGGCGGCCTGGACGCCATCGCCGTGGCGTCGCCGCATCGGTCGAAGATTAGGAAGGCGCGGTTACGCGCCGGTTAATGGAACCCGGCAAAATCAAGGCACGGTGAGACTTCAACTCAGCCCTTGACCGAGTTGCTGCAGTGCACAAAACTAGGCTTTGTCGTCTTGCGGTCCGGGAGGTCAGATGTACGGCGGTTCGGTTTTCCAGCCTTCCCTGTTCCAGTCCTTCGCCGGGCCCTTCGGGGCCCCGTTCGGCACCGACTGGGCGCGGCCGCGGGCCTTGCCCGATTCCGGCCTGAAGAGCCTCGGCGCCGCCACGCGCACCGCGTGGTCGATCGGCATCGAGTGGTACGACTATGCCAAGCAGTCGCAGGACATCGCGGTCGCGGCCGCCGGGCGGCTCGCCGGCGCGCGCAGCACCGCCGAGGTGCTCACGGTGCAGGCGACCTACCTGCGTGAGACGGGCGAGCTCGCCGCAGCGCGGATGCCGGTGTTCTGGAACCTCTCGCTCGCGCTCCTGAACGACCTCGCCCGCATTCCCGCAGTGCGGGCCGGCTGAGCGCCGGGCGGGTCCGCTGGAGCCGACGGAACCGCCCTCCGCACTCGGACAGTTGCGCGCAGGCGACTGGCGAAGTCGCCTATCGATCTGTAGATTGCAGGGCGCGCCTGCCGCTGCGCCTCACGCGCGCCGGGACGGACGAGATCGCGGCTCCGGCTGCCGCACTAGGGTTCGGTTCGAGAGAGATGATTCAGGTCCCGATACTGGGCACCGTACGTTCGCCGGCCGGCGCCGCGCCGGGCCGGACGCGTGTTCCCCTGATGGCGGGCGATACCGGCGGCTCGGGAGGAGACGACCGCTCGAACACCGCCATCATCACCCGCACGCGGACGCGCACGAAGCGGCCGAGCCTCTACCGGGTGCTGCTCCTCAACGACGACTACACGCCCATGGAGTTCGTGGTGCTCGTGGTCGAGCGGTTCTTCAACAAGAGCCACGAGGACGCCTACCGGATCATGATGCATGTCCATCACAACGGGGTGGGCGAGTGCGGCATCTTTACCTACGAGGTCGCGGAGACCAAGGTGACGCAGGTCATGGACTTTGCGCGCAAACACCAACATCCTCTCCAGTGCGTTATGGAAAAGAAATAGGCACCCACACCGAGGCCAGCTTTGCCCAGCTTCTCACGCAGCCTAGAACAAGCCCTCCACCGCGCCCTGGCGCTCGCCGGAGAGCGCCGCCACGAATATGCGACGCTGGAGCACCTGCTGCTCGCGCTGGTCGACGACCAGGACGCCGCCGCGGTCATGCGGGCCTGCAACGTCGAGATCGAGACCCTCAAGCGCAGCCTCGTCGAGTACGTCGACACCGAGCTCTCGAACCTCACCGGTGACGGGCGGCAGGACGCAAAGCCCACGGCCGGCTTCCAGCGCGTGATCCAGCGCGCGGTGATCCACGTGCAGTCCTCCGGCCGCGAGGAGGTGACGGGCGCCAACGTGCTGGTGGCGATCTTCGCCGAGCGCGAGAGCCACGCCGCCTACTTCCTGCAAGAGCAGGACATGACCCGCTACGACGCGGTGAACTACATCAGCCACGGCATCGCCAAGCGCCCCGGCGCCTCGGAGGCCAAGCCCGTGCGCGGCTCCGAGGAGGAGGGCGCCTCCGAGCGGCCGAGCGACGATGGCGAGACGCGCGGCGCCAAGAAGAAGGGCGACGCCCTCGACACCTACTGCGTCAACCTCAACAAGAAGGCCCGCGACGGCAAGATCGACCCGCTGATCGGCCGCGAGGCCGAGGTGCAGCGCACCATCCAGGTGCTCTGCCGCCGGCAGAAGAACAACCCGCTGCTGGTGGGCGACCCCGGCGTCGGCAAGACGGCGATCGCCGAAGGGCTCGCGCGCAAGATCATCCAGCACGAGGTGCCCGAGGTCCTGGCCGAGGCCACCGTCTTCTCCCTCGACATGGGCACGCTGCTGGCCGGCACCCGCTACCGCGGCGACTTCGAGGAGCGCCTCAAGCAGGTGATGAAGGAGATCGAGGCCCACCCGAACGCGATCATGTTCATCGACGAGATCCACACGGTGATCGGCGCCGGTGCGACCTCGGGCGGGGCCATGGACGCCTCGAACCTCCTGAAGCCGGCGCTGGCTTCGGGCACGCTGCGCTGCATCGGCTCGACCACCTACAAGGAGTACCGCCAGTACTTCGAGAAGGACCGCGCCCTGGTGCGCCGGTTCCAGAAGATCGACGTCAACGAGCCCTCGATCCCCGACACGATCGAGATCGTGAAGGGCCTGCGGCCGTATTTCGAGGAATTCCACAAGCTCAAGTTCACCACCGACGCGGTGAAGGCGGCGGTCGAGCTGTCGGCACGCTACATCAACGACCGGAAGCTGCCGGACAAGGCGATCGACGTGATCGACGAGACCGGCGCCTCGCAGATGCTGCTGCCCGAGGCGCGCCGCAAGCGCACCATCGGCGTCAAGGAGATCGAGGCGACCATCGCCACGATGGCCCGCATCCCGCCCAAGACCGTGTCGAAGGACGACGCGGTCGTCCTCCAGAACCTCACCGAGAACCTCAAGCGCGTCGTCTACGGCCAGACCAACGCCATCGAGGCGCTCACCTCGGCGATCAAGCTGGCGCGGGCGGGTTTGCGCGATCCCGACAAGCCGATCGGCGCCTACCTGTTCGCCGGCCCGACCGGCGTCGGCAAGACGGAGGCGGCCAAGCAGCTTGCATCCTCGCTCGGCGTCGAGATGCTGCGCTTCGACATGTCGGAATACATGGAGCGGCACACGGTCTCGCGCCTCATCGGCGCGCCGCCCGGCTATGTCGGCTTCGACCAGGGCGGCCTGCTCACCGACGGGATCGACCAGCATCCGCACTGCGTGCTCCTGCTCGACGAGATCGAGAAGGCGCATCCGGACCTGTTCAACATCCTCCTGCAGGTGATGGACCACGGGAAGCTGACCGACCACAACGGCAAGCAGGTCGACTTCCGCAACGTGATCATCATCATGACCTCGAATGCGGGCGCCTCGGACTTGGCGAAATCGGCCTACGGCTTCACCCAGAGCAAGCGCTCGGGCGACGACGTGGAGGCGATCAACCGCCTGTTCGCGCCGGAATTCCGCAACCGGCTCGACGCGATCATCTCCTTCGGCCATCTGCCGAAGGAGGTCGTGGCCAAGGTGGTCGACAAGTTCGTCCTCCAGCTCGAGGCGCAGCTCGCCGACCGCAACGTCACGATCGAGCTCTCGGACGAGGCCCGCGACTGGCTGGTGGAGAACGGCTACGACGACGCCATGGGCGCCCGCCCCATGGCCCGCCTGATCCAGTCCACCATCAAGACGCCGCTCGCCGACGAGGTGCTGTTCGGGCGCCTGAAGGATGGCGGCGCGGTCCGGGTCGTGCTGAAGAAGCCCGAGGATGCCGAGGCCAAGGCCGGCGTGAAGGATTCGCTCGGCTTCGAGTTCCCGGCGGGCCCGGTCACGCCGCGCCCCGAGAAGGACGTCACCAACGCGGCGAAGAAGAAGCGTTCCAAGCCGCGGGCGACGAGCCGCAAGAAGCCGCCGAAGGACGACAAGGGCGGACCCGGCGGCAAGGGCGTGCGCACCGTGCCGAAGGTGCCGCTCGTCCGGGCCTGAGCTTGCGCTCAGGCTTCCGTGATCGCGGCCGGGACGGTATGAGCGCGGCGGCGCCTGTTGGGGGGCCGCCGCGATCCGGAGGGGCTCCATGACCGATGACCTGCAAGAGGGGCCCCTCTCGCAAACCCAGTATGCTCCCGCGCCCAAGAAGCTGACGGCGCGCGAGCAGCGCCGCCGCCGCCGCCAGCGGCGCAAGCGCGGCGAGGAAATGCTGGCCTGGATCCTCGTCCCGCTGATCTGCTTCGGGATCTACTGGGGCGTCAATGCAGGCTTCGCCGCGCTCGGCACCTCGCCCGGCCAGGTCTGGGACCAGCTCATGCAGGTCAAGGCGCTGATGGAGAAGCGCGCGAGCTGAGATCCGGGTTTCCGAAGGGCTTCGCCCTCCGGCGGGTCGTCAGGGCAGAGCCCTGACATGCTTGTAAGGCTCGAGCTTCCGTCAGCCACGCCGCAGCGCATGCACCGAGAACAGGGCCTCCGGGTCCGTCCAGACCGCGCCGGCCGTCCAGCCCGCTTCAGCGGCGAGCGCCCGGAACCGCTCCACCGTGTACTTGTAGCTGTTCTCGGTGTGGATCGACTCGCCGGCCGCGAAGTCGAAGCGCCGGTCCGCCACCGCCACGCTCTGGGCGACGCGGCTCACGAGATGCATCTCGATGCGCGAATCCCGGGCGTTGAACACGGCACGGTGGGCGAAGGCCTCCGTGTCGAAGCCCCCGTCGAGCTCGCGGTTGATCCGCTCGAGCACATTGCGGTTGAAGGCGCCGGTGACGCCGGCCGCGTCGTCATAGGCGGCCTCCAGCACGTTGTGCGCCTTCACGAGGTCGACGCCGACGACGAGCGCCGCGCCCTCGCCGAGGATGGCGCCGAACTGGCGGAGCAGGCGCACGGCCTCGGCCGGCTCGAAATTGCCGATGGTCGAGCCCGGGAAGAAGCCGGCTCGCGGCGCGCCGTCGAGATCCGCCGGCAGCGAGAAGGGCTGCGTGAAGTCGGCAGCCACGGGCTCGATGCGCAGATGGGGGAAGTCCCGCCCGAGGGCGGCGGCCTGCTGGCGCAGGAAGCTCTCGGAGACGTCCACAGGCACGTAGGCGGCGAGGTCGGGCAGGTGCGGCAGCAGGCGCCGCACCTTCGCGGTCGAGCCGCTGCCGAATTCCACAAGCGCCGCGCCGCGCGGCAGGGCGGCGGCGATCTCGGGGCCGCTCGCCTCCAGGATCCGCAACTCGGTCCGGGTCGGATAATATTCCGGCAGGCGGGTGATCGCCTCGAACAGGTCGGAGCCGGCGGCGTCGTAGAAGTACTTGGCGGGCAGGGTCTTCTGCGCCTGGGAGAATCCGTGGACGACGTCGTCCAGGAAGGCGCGCGGCTCCGGCGCCTGGGTGACGGGCGTGGCGGCGGTGAACACGGGCTTGACGGTCACGGGCGGGCTCCTCGATGCGACGGGCTCAGGCGCGCTGATGCGCGAGACGCAGGCCCGTGAACTGCCAGCGCTGGTGAGGGTAGAAGAAGTTCCGGTACGGGAGGCGGGCATGGCCCTCGGGCGTCGCGACGGAGGAGCCGCGCAGCACGAACTGGTTGGCCATGAACTTGCCGTTGTACTCGCCGAGGGCACCCGGCAGCGGCCGGTAGCCGGGATAGGCGGTGTAGGCGCTGCGGGTCCATTGCCAGACGAGGCCGAAGGCGTCGTCGAGCTGCCCGGCCCCGGCGGCGACCTCCCATTCGGCCTCGCTCGGCAGGTCGCGCCCCGCCCAGCGGGCATAGGCATCCGCCTCGTAGTAGCTGATATGGGTAACGGGCAGGTCGGGCTCGACCGGGCGGCGGCCGGCGAGCGTCATCACGCTCCAGCCCGCATCCTCGCGGCGCCAGTAGCCCGGCGCCTCCCAGCCTTCACCCTGTGCGGCGATCCAGCCATCCGAGAGCCAGAGGTCGGCCCGCTCGTAGCCGCCGTCGCGCATGAAGGCCTGCCACTGGCCGTTGGTGACCAGCGCCCGGTCGATGGCGCAGGGCAGGATCAGCGCATCGTGGCGCGGATGCTCGTTGTCGAAAGAGAAGCCCGCGCCCGCATGGCCGACCTGCGCGATGGCGCGGTCCAGCTCAACGGCACCGCCGCGGGCATGCGGCCTCGGGAAGCGCCAGCCCGCGTCGTAGGTGGCGCCGAGCGGGTTCTGCGCGAAGGCGTGCAGGATGTCGGTGAGGATCAATTCCTGGTGCTGCTGCTCGTGGTAGAGCCCGATCTCCAGGATCGGCAGGACCAGCTCCAGCGCCGCCGGGGCGGCCTGACCGAGCAGCACCTCCACCGCCCGGTCGACATGCCGGCGATAGGCGGCGACCTCCTCCGCGTCGGGCCGCGTGATCAGGCCGCGCGCGATGCGCGGCTGCCGCGGGCCGGCCGCGACGTAGTAGGAATTGAACAGGTAGTGCCAGCGCTCGTCGTGGATCGCGTATCCCGGCAGGTGCTCGCGCAGCAGGAACTGCTCGAAGAACCACGTCGTGTGCGCCCGGTGCCACTTGGTCGGGCTCGCATCGGCCATGGACTGGATCTGCTGGTCTTCCCGCGAGAGCGGCGCGGCGCGGCGCTCGGTCTCGGCGCGGACGTGCCGGAAGGCGGACAGCCAGGCCTCGCGGTCGACCGGCCGGGCGTCCACCGATGGGGGCGGGAAGGCCGCCCGCGTCTCCGCCGCCGGGGCTTCACGGGTCGCCGCTGTCGCTGCCATCGCATCGTCCTCTGTCTGCACGTCACCGGAAAACGTTCTGCTCCCCGGAGAGTTCTTTCGGAGGAGATATGGCCCCGGTTGCCTCCGACGACGCGGGTGCGGCATCCGGCCCCGGTGCGGCCGGCGGTGGAGATCGGGAGCCTTTTTCCGGCCGCAGTGAGATGGCTTTAACCCTCGCCTCCGACACTGCCGGTTCGAAGCGTACGGGGTATCGCGGACAGATGCGGATCGATCTCATGGCCGGGGCCACCCTGTCCGTCGGAGCGGTGCCCGCCTCCGCGGAGCCGACCATCCTGGTCTTCGATTCCGGGCTCGGCGGCCTCACCGTGCTGGACGAGGTGCGCCGCGTCCGGCCGGATGGGCGCTACGTCTACGCGGCGGACGACGCCGCCTTCCCCTATGGCCGGCTGAACGAGGCGACGCTGGTCGCGCGCGTCATCGCGGTGATGGAGCGGCTGATCGCCGTGCACCGGCCGGACCTCGTGGTCATCGCCTGCAACACCGCCTCGACCCTGGTTCTGCCGGCCCTGCGCCAGCGCTTCCGCACGCCCTTCGTCGGCGTCGTGCCGCCGATCAAGCCGGCCGCCGAGACGACGCGCAGCGGCCTCGTCTCGCTGCTCGCCACGCCCGGCACGGTGGCGCGCTCCTACACCCGCGACCTCATCGCCACCTACGCGCAGACCTGCCGGGTGGCCCTCGTCGGCTCGCCGAACCTCGCGAACTACGCGGAGGCCGAGCTCGCCGGCGAGCCGGTCTCCGACGCGGCGCTCGCGGCCGAGATCGCGCCCTGCTTCGTCACCGCCGAGGACGGGGCTCGCACGGACGTGGTCTGCCTCGCCTGCACGCATTACCCGCTGCTGCGCGCCCGCTTCGAGCGCATCGCGCCCTGGCCGGTGAGCTGGATCGATCCGGCTCCGGCGATCGCCCGGCGGGTGGTCCAGCTCATCGGGCCGGTGCCGCGCAGGGCCGATGCCGGCATGGCCGCGGTCGTCGGCACCTTCACGGGCGGCGCCCCCGTGAGCGCCGCCCTGCGCGCCTCGCTCGCCGCCCGCGGGGTGGCCGATCTCGGCGTCGAGGCGATGCCGCTGGTCCTCCAGTAGCGCGCTCCAGAACAGGTCGGGCGCTTGAGCGGCGCGCCGGCTTGGGCCAAGGCAGGGGCGTCGTCAGGGGCGTCGGTCGCGCGCGAAGGATCCATGAGGAAGCCGAGAACGCTCACCCGGAAGCCGGAGCCCGAGCCGGAGAAGCCGGCGGCCAACCCGCTCCTGAGCCCCGAGAAGGTCGCGGACGACACCGAGTCGAGCATCCGGCCGCTGAGCCTGTCGGAGTTCGTGGGCCAGCGCGCGGCGCGGGCCAACCTCCAGGTCTTCATCGAGGCCGCCCGCAAGACCGGC
>NZ_CABFVH010000055.1 GCF_902141855.1 Methylobacterium dankookense
CCGCCGCGCTCCGGCCCGCCGCGCTCCGGTGCGCCACGCTCGGGAGCGCCACGCTCGGGAGCGCCGCGTTCCGGCCGCGGACCGCCGCCGCGCGGGCCTTCGCCGCCGCCGCGGGGGCCGCGCTCCTGATCCGGGCCGCCCTGGGCCAGCAGCATCACCGCAGACTCGCCGGACCGCGCGAGGGCCGGGAAAGGCAGGGCGAGCCCCGGGAGAACGGTTCCGGCGAGAAGGAGCAGGCGGATCTTCCGCATCGATCGGCTTTCGCTGGGCGCCCCACCGCGGATGCGGCTGCCGGAGACCGGCCTGGGAACGCGCGTGACGAGGTCAGCCCGAAGCCGTGCGCCGATCGGCTGGATCGGCGCACGACGTCGAGCGGGTTCGGCCGATCCGAACCCGCCCGCATCGATATGGTTCCAAAAAATAAGGCCCGGGTCGCCCGATCAGGGCGCCTCGCGCCGCGGCACCGCGATCCGATCGGGGGCGATGATGCGCACGTTCGCACGGTCGGTCACGGGCGTCGCCCCGTCGGTCGAGGCCGTCATCGCGGCGGGATCGGCCTTCAGATCAACCTTGGGATCGGTGCCGGCGGCGCGCCCGGCGGCGTCGGCGGCGATCTCGGCGGCGGTCTTGTCGGCCCGGCCGACCAGGGTCAGGCGCACCTTCGGCCGCGACAGGGCCTCGGCCTGCATCGGCGTGACGAAGATGTCGCCCTTGTGCCGGACCATCATGCTCTCGGCCTTCACCAGCGCCTGGGCCCAGCTCTTGTCCGCCGGCTTGCAGGAGCAGTTCGGCACGAAGCTCTTCTGGAACTTGAAGGCGTTGGCCAGCGACGCGTAGGCCTTGCTGCCCTTCACGGTGGCCGCCTGCCGCAGGGCGTCGTCGCCGTTCGGCATCGAGTAGGCCACCGCCTCGGTGCCGGGGCAGAGCGCCTGGCACATCTCGTCGGCGCCGCCGCGGCCCTCGGGCAGGTTCTTCATGGGGAAGTAGCCGCCGTCACAGGTGCGCACGCAGATCACCTGCGCGCCGCCGCGGGCATGCTGCTCGCCGGGCGCTCCCGACTGGCCGGGACCGCAATTCGACGCGATGAAGGCCTGGAGCTGGCGCCGGCGGGCGGAATTGTCCTCGCTCGCCGTGCCGCCATAGGTGGCGTTGAGCGCGCGGATGCGCTGCTCGACGGCGCCGCACTGGGGCGGGCGCGTATCGAAGAACAGGAACTTGCCGCCCTCGCAGTTGAGGCTGCGGTAATACGCTTCCAGCCGGCCGATCTCGCTCTGGAGGGCGCGGGTGACGCTGGCTCCGTCCGAGAGGCTCGCGAGCTCGGCCCGGTAGCGCGGGCAGGAGGGGTGCGGCGCCGAGACGGGTGCGGGCGCGGCGGCGGGCGCCGGCTCCTGGGCAGGGGCGGGCACGCTCCACGCAGCCGCGACGACGGCGAGCGTGCAGGCGATCCGACGAAAGAGCGGGCGCATCGGCAGCATGGGCGACCGGGACTCGAAACGACCAGGATTTAGGCGACCGAACCCGTGGGACGGCCGAACGCGGGACCGGGCCGGGCCGGGCCCGGCGGATCAGGTAAGGCCCGCATCGGGATCGACCGAGCGGGCTCTCGGCAGTTCTACCCCCCCTCGCGCGGCGGCGACAGCCCTCCTACATGACGGCCACGGTTACGACGGGGGAATGGACGGCGATGTTGTTTCGGGGTCTCACAGGCTGCGCGCTCGGCGGCGCGTTCGGCCTCGCGCTGCTGGCGACCGGCGCGGCGGCGCAGGAGCCGGACCGCATCTTCGACAAGTCGACGGTGTGGCGGCCGCTGACGCCGAACGACAAGCTCGTCGTCTACGGCATCGACGATCCCGTGGTCGGAGGCGTGGCCTGCCACTACACCCAGCCCGAGAAGGGCGGCATCAAGGGCACGCTCGGCCTCGCCGAGGACGTCTCCGACATCTCGCTCGCCTGCCGGCAGGTCGGGCCGGTCTCGTTCAAGGAGAAGTTCAAGCAGGGCGAGGTCGTGTTCAGCGAGCGCCGGTCGCTGATCTTCAAGTCGATGCAGATCGTGCGCGGCTGCGACGCCAAGCGCAACACGCTGATCTACATGGTCTATTCCGACAAGGTCATCCAGGGCTCGCCGAAGAACTCGACCTCGACCGTGCCGCTGATGCCCTGGGGCACGGAAGTCCCGCCGAAATGCGGGGACTTCCTGCGCTGACGGCGGATGCCGGCCGGAGATGACGGCCGGCCTCCCGCTCAATCCTGGCAGGTGATGCGCAGCGGGCGGTCGGCGGGCTTCGAGACCGGCAGGTCGATCGCGCCCGTATACTCCTCGGCGGCGGCGATGCCGAAGGCGTTGGCGGAGGCATAGCCCTGCGCCTCGCACCAGGAATCCGCCACCACCTGGCCGCAGGCGCTGCCCGGCGTGGTCAGGCAGTCGGCGACGCCGTAGCCCTCGCTCGAGGGGATCAGGAAGGTCTTCTCGACATGGCCGCCGACCTTCGGCGTCTCGGCCCCCGCCTGCGCGGCGATGACGAGCGAGCCGGACAGGATGGTGGCGATGAGGGCGCTGACGGCGGTCGAGGCGCGCATGAAGGATTCCTTGAGGTTCCGATGAGGCATGCAGGGAGAGCCCGCGGCGAGGGTCCGACGATGCGGTAAACAAAGGCTTTCGCGCCTCGACCGCCCTGGCCGGAGGCGGTGACCGCCGCCGGCCTTCTCGAATTCATCACCGTTTTGGGTTAGCCCGATCCGGCGGGCGGCACCGTCGCCGATCGGCAACAGGCGCGGGGGCCGGATCCGGCGAAACCGTGGCTTGGCCGGAGGCGGCGCGCGCCCGGGACAGGGCCGGTCCGGCCGGCAGGTGCTTGAGCGCGCAGGCGAGTTTCCGGCCTGAAGCAGCGGGCCGCCGGCCCCGCCGGGCAAGGCGGGCGGACGGCAGGAGGATGGGTTTCAGGATGCCGATGTTGCGGCTCTACAACACGCTGACCGGCACCAAGGAGCCGTTCGCCCCCTTCAATCCGGCCGATGTCCGGATGTATGCCTGCGGCCCGACAGTCTACGACGCGGCCCATATCGGCAATGCGCGCCCGATCATCGTCTTCGACCTGCTGTTCCGGCTGCTGCGCCAGCTCTACGGCGAGGCGCACGTCACCTATGCCCGCAACGTCACGGACGTGGACGACAAGATCAATGCCCGCGCCGCCGAGCGCGGCATCACCATCCGCGAACTGACCGACGGCACGCTGGCGCAGTTCCACAACGACGTGCGCGACCTCGGCGTGCTGATGGCCGAGGACGTGAACGTGGCGGGCCGCCCGCCCCGCTTCATCGAGCCGCGCGCCACCGATCACATCCGCGAGATGGTGGCGATGATCGAGCGGCTGGTGCTGGCCGGCCACGCCTATGTCGCGGCCGACCACGTCCTGTTCGACGTGCCCTCGATGCCGGATTACGGCGCACTCTCGAAGCGGCCGCTCGACGAGATGGAGGCGGGCGCGCGCGTCGAGGTCGCCCCCTACAAGCGCTCGCCCCTCGACTTCGTGCTCTGGAAGCCCTCGAAGCCGGGCGGGCCGGCCTGGGACTCGCCCGCCGGCATCGCGGTGCCGGGGCGGCCGGGCTGGCACATCGAGTGCTCGGCGATGTCGGCCAAGCATCTCGGCGAGACCTTCGACATCCATGCCGGCGGCATCGACCTGATCTTCCCCCATCACGAGAACGAGGTGGCGCAGTCGCGCTGCTGCTTCGGCACGCCCGTGATGGCCCGGACCTGGCTGCACAACGGCTTCCTGCAGGTCGAGGGCGAGAAGATGTCGAAGTCGCTCGGCAACTTCATCACCATCCGCGACGTGCTGAAGGACTGGCCGGGCGAGGTCGTGCGGCTCAACATGCTCAAGACCCATTACCGCCAGCCGATCGACTGGACGCTGCGGGGCCTGGAGGAATCGAGCCGGATGCTGGAGCGCTGGTACGGCACGGCCGGCGACGCCGCGCCCGCGCCGCAGGCGCCGGATCAGGTGCTGGAGCCGCTCCTCGACGACCTCAACACCGCGGCGGCCCTCGCCGAGCTGCACCAGATCGGCGATCCGGCCGCGCTGAAGGCGGGGGCGAGCCTCCTCGGCCTTCTCGGCCAGACCGCGAGCGCCCGCGCGGAGGCCAGCGTCGAGGCCGCCGGCATCGACGTGGCCCGCGTCGAGGCGCTGATCGCCGAGCGGGCGGCGGCCCGCGCCGCCAAGGATTGGCCGGCCTCGGACCGTGCCCGCGACGCGCTCAAGGCGCTGGGCGTCGCGGTCAAGGACAACAAGGACGGCACCACCAGCTGGAGCGTGGCGCGCTGAGCGATCGATTCAGTGCGCGCGCGCCTTGCGGGTCGCGGCGGCCTTCTTCGCGGAGGCCGAGCGTTCCTCGGCCGTGCGCGAGGCCGAGGCGGCTCCGCCCTTCGCGCCGCCTGTCTCCCCGCCCTTGTGGGCGGCCGGGTGGCCCGTCGACCGGCCGCGGCCCGAACCGCCGGGATGCTTGCCGCCGCCATCGTCCTTGTTGACGGTGGCCCAGGCCCGCGCTTCCGCCTCGTCGTGCGGCACGCCGCGGGATTCGTAGGAATCCGCGATGTGCTCGGCCTTGCGGACCTGCTTGTCGGTGTATTTCGACTTGTCGCCACGGGACATCGGAGCTCTCCTCGCTCGCCCCCGGCGCGCTCAGCCGACCCCGGTCGGTCCGTCGAGCACGGCGCGCACCCGCCGGATCAGGTCGGTGCGCCGATAGGGCTTGTTCAGGAGATCGAACTCCGAACCGCCCACATCGGTTCGCTCCAGGCTCGCCTCGGCATAGCCCGTGGTGAGCAGGACCTTGAGCCGCGGCTGCCGACGCCGCGCCTCACGCGCGAGCAGGACGCCGTTCATGCCGCCCGGCATGATCAGGTCGGTGAAGAGGAGGTCGATGCGCTCGTCGCCGTCGAGGATCTCCAGCGCCTCGCGCCCGTTCGAGGCGACGAGGGTGGTGTAGCCGAAATCGCGCAGGATGGTGCGGGCGAGTTCGGCCACGTCCTCGCGGTCGTCCACGATCAGGATCGTCTCGGTGCCCGGGCGGTCCATGGCCCGGGGCGAGACCGTCGGCTTCGCGCCGGCCTCGCCGTCGGTGGCCGGGAACGACAGCCGCACGGTGGTGCCGTGCCCGACCTGCGATTCGATCTGCGCCGCGCCGCCCGACTGCTTGGCGAAGCCGTAGACCATGGAGAGGCCGAGGCCGGTGCCCTTGCCCTCCTCCTTCGTGGTGAAGAACGGGTCCATCACCCGCGCGAGCACGCCGGCCGGGATGCCGGTGCCGTGGTCGGTGACCGAGACGGTAACGTAGCGCCCGGGGCGCAGCGCGCCGAGGGAGACGCCCTCCCCCTCCCCCACCGCCAGGTTCTCCGTGCCGATCCGCACGGTGCCGCCGTCCGGCATCGCGTCGCGGGCATTGATCAGGATGTTGAGCAGCGCGACCTCGGCCTGGGTCGGGTCGACCCGGCAGTTCCAGAGATCGGGATCGAGGTCGAGCGCGACCTCGATCGTTTCGCCGAGGGAGCGGCCGGCCATCTCGCCCATGCCCTCGATGAGGGTGTTGAGGTTCACCGCGCGCCCGTCGAGGCGCTGCTTGCGGGCGAAGGCCAGGAGCTGCTGCGTCAGGGTCGTGGCGCGCTCGGCCGCCAGCCGGATGTTCTCGGTGGCGCGGCCGAGCCGCGCCCGGTCCGCATCGGGCTTGGCGAGGCCGGAGGCCAGGATGTCGACATAGCCCACGATGACCTGGAGCAGGTTGTTGAAGTCGTGGGCGATGCCGCCGGTGAGCTGGCCCAGCGCCTCCATCTTCTGCGCCTGGCCGAGCGCCTCCTCGGCGTCGCGGCGCCGTGACACGTCGAGCTGCGAGCCGAAGAAGTACACGAGCTCGCCCGCGTTGTTGTAGACCGGGCTGACGAAGAGCGCGTTCCAGAAGGTCGAGCCGTTCTTGCGGTAGTTCAGGATCTCGGTGGCGAATTCCCGCCGCTCGCGGATCGCCTGGCGCACCTGGTCCACCGTCTCCGGGTCCGTGTCCGGACCCTGCAGGAAGCGGCAGTTGCGGCCGACAAGCTCCTCCGGCACGTAGCCCGTCATCGCCAGGAAGGCGCGGTTGGCGAAGATGATCGGGTTGTCCGGTTGGCGCGGGTCGGTGACGATCATCGGCATCCGCGTCGTCTCGACGGCGGCGAAGAAGATGTCGTTGGTCGGACTGGACACGTCCGCGGATGCCCCCGTCTCGACGCGGGCCATGCCGTTGATGGGCGGTTTCTCGGGCGTATCAGCCATCTGGGCGTGCTCGCACCTTCGCTCTCGGCCTGTGCGGACGGCCCGACCGCACTGAAGTCGGGCACCGCTCCAAGTCGTTGTTTCGACGCGCTCTCTTCACGGCGAACCGGCATCCGCTTCGGTGGAGAGCGCTGGAATCTGGGTCGATGTCGCTCGACGACAATGAACGCCCGGTCGCCAACGGCCTGTCGGGCCTTTCGGTGATGTCGGGGGGTAGCGGCATTCGGTCCCGGCCCGTCAGGCCGGCGCGTGGGCGAGGGCGGGCAACGGCTCCCGCGGAGCCTCGGCGGGGGCGTGGGTGCCTGGGGCCCGCGACGCGGCTTGCACCGCGGCGAGCGCCTCGTTGAGGGAGGTGACGAGGACATCCGCCGAGACCGCCCGGCGCAGGCGCTCCAGGCTCGCGGGATCGCGCTCGCGCCAGAACCCGACGAGGATGCGCACGCCCGGGACGGCGGCCCGGGCCTGCCGCACGGTGAAGCGGATCTGCGACAGGCTCACCGGCTCCAGATAGGAGAAGCAGATCAGCGCGATCTCGTCGATCCGCTCGGGCCGCGCGCCCTCGCGCAGCGCCTTCATCGCCATCACCTGCGCCTGGAGCCCGTGGCGCCCGAGCGTCTGGGCGAGCATCAGGGTGGCGGCCTCGTCGAAGGGGCCGCGGCTCGACACGCAGAGCACGGGCGTGCGCCCGCGCCAGTTCGGCGCGAGGTCGTCGCGGCCGAGCACCACGCCGGCCACCTGCCGGTCGGGACCGGCGGCGGCCACCGCGGCGGCGGCCTCGCGGCTCGCCATGCGGGTCTTGCCGCGCCGCGACCGCGCGATCGGCGCGGCGCCGAGCCGGTCGACCACGGTGCGGATCGACGCGCCAACCGCCTCCTGCCGATCGCGGTCGAGGGTGCCGCGGGAGAGATCGTCCTGCGCGAGCAGGAGTCCCGCCAGCACGACCTCGTCGTAATAGGTGACGAGGGCCCGCTCCTTCAGGAACTCGCGGCCCTGGTCCACCGCCTCGGCGGGGTCGCCCGCGAGCATGCGCTGATAGAAGATCTCGGGCGGCATCAGCGCCGGCTGGTCGCCGAGGAGCACGTCGAGATACCAGAGCCGCTCCACGTGCCGGCCGAGCACGACGAGGCAGACGGTCAGCGGCGTCGCCAGGACCAGCCCGATCGGGCCCCACAGGAAGGTCCAGATCGTGGCGGCGAGGATCACCGCGATCGGCGAGAGCCCGGTGGAATGGCCGTAGAGCAGCGGCTCGACGACGTGCCCGCAGATCGGCTCGACCACGACGAACAGGATCGCGGTCCAGATCAGCATGCTCCAGCCGGGATCGACCGCGGCGGCCACGACGAGGGGCAGGAGTGCCGAGATCGCGGCGCCGACATAGGGCACGAAGCGCAGGACCGCGGCGAGCACGCCGAACAATGTCGGGCTCGGCACGCCGATGAGCCAGAGGCCGGCGCCGATCACCACGCCGAAGGCGACGTTGAGGGCGAGCTGCGCCAGGAAGAAGCGCGAGAGCCGGCTCGCCGCGTCGTCGATGGCGGCGGTGGTGCGGCGCAGGTCGCCCGAGCCCGCGATGCGGATCGCCCGGTTCCGGAGATCCTCGCGCTGGAGCAGGATGAAGATCGTGAAGATCAGGATCAGGCCGGTGGTGGCGAGCGGGTGCAGCACGGGGCCGGCGAAGATCTGCACGGTCTCGACGAGACTGGCCTTGGCGGCCTTGATCTCGACGGTGAGCGGGTGCGTGGCCGAACCCGGCTCGCCCTTGACCTCCACCGGCGGAGGCGGTTGCAGGGCAGCGCCCAGATCCTGCACGAGGTCCATGATGCGCGAGAGCGTGCCGGTCCCGGCGGTGGCGCCGCGGAGCGCCGCCACCTTGTCGCGCATGGTGAGCGAGTAGCGCGGCAGGTCGGAGGCGAGCTGCGCGCCCTCGCTCGCGATCAGGCTGCCGATGCCGAACAGCGCGCCGAAGGCGACCGTCACCACGAGGAGCACCGCGGCCGCCCGGGGCACGCGCAGGCGGCGCAGGGCCCGCACGGCCGGGACCAGCACGAAGCTCAGGAGGATGGCGAGCGTCACGGGCACGAGGATGTCGCGCCCGAGATAGAGCGCGGCCATCACGGCCACCACGAGCAGGACCGAGGCCAGGGCGACGAAGATCGGCAGGCCCTGCTTGAGCCGCTGCGCGGTGACGGGATCGTCGCTCATCGTCTCCTCACGGCCTCCCGGCCCGGTTCACGCAAGACAGTCCGGATCGGCCGCGGGCCCTCTCCTCCCCCTTGCGGGGAGGAGCCGGAGGTGGGGGTGGTGCAGAAGGCACCGAAACGCTCGATCCTGAGCCACCCCCACCCCTGAGCCCTCCCCGCAAGGGGGAGGGGAAATCACCCCGCCGAGGCCGTCTCCCCCAAAGCCGCGCTGATCTGGCTGAGCAGCTTCGAGAAATCGACCGGCTTCGGGTGGTAGTCGTCGCAGCCCGCCTGGATCGCCTTGTCGCGATCGCCCGACATGGCATGCGCGGTGAGCGCGATGATCGGGATCGTGCGGGTGTCGCTGCCCGCCTTCAGGGCGCGGGCCGCCGACCAGCCGTCGAGGACCGGCAGGTTCATGTCGAGGAGGATCACGTCCGGACGGCCCGTGCGGGCCTGCTGCACGCCGGCCTCGCCGTCATGGGCGAGGATCACGTCGTAGCCGCGCCGCTTGAGCCGGCGCGAGAGGAAGTCCCAGATCTCCTCGTGGTCCTCGACCAACAATATCCTGGCCATCGCCCAACCAACCCCTCGAAACCCGTCGCGGACACGCGGATCGTGACAGCGCTCATGCCGGCGATACCGGGCCGCGCGCCCGACCGCGCCGGCACGCTGCGGCGCAGGCGGCCGCAGCGCAAGAGAACGTCCCAGGCCCGTCCCGCGATCCGTAATGCAATCCGGAAATCCCGTGGACGGGCCGCGCGTCCCTCAGCCGTCCGCGTCGAGATGGAAATGCACGTTCTCGATGTTGGCCCGCTCGAAGGCCTGCATCACGTGCTGGTAGGAGCGCTCCATCTCGGTCGGCGCGTCGCCGGGCGTGTCCTCGGGCTTGAGCACGAACATCAGCATCGAGCGGCCGGTGACGTCGTAGCTGTCGCCGGCCGTGAAATGCTCGATCGCCTGGCTGTCGGGCAGGTTGGTGTCGAGGAGCCGCGTCCAGGCATCGCCGCCCATGGTCTCCGGCAGGGTGAACTGCACGAGGTCGTGATAGGCGTTGTAGAGGACGAGCAGCGTGGCATCGCCGCCGCGGCGGTGGATGCCGCTGGCCTGGGCGCGGCCGTCGAGCAGCACCGCGAGTGCCCGGGCGCCGCCGTCGCCCCAGTTCTCGCCCTCCATCTCGGCCCCGTCCGGGCGCAGCCAGGTCACATCCTTGACGCCGAGATCCTCGTCGTAGCGGCCCGAGAGGAAGCGCCCGCGGCTGAGGATGGGCAGGGCGTTGCGCAGGATGATCAGGCGCTGCGTGAACTCGGCGAGGTCGCGCTCCTCGGCGCCGATGGCGTCCCAGTCGAGCCAGGAGATCGCGTTGTCCTGGCAATAGGCGTTGTTGTTGCCGCTCTGGGTGCGGGCGAACTCGTCGCCCGCGAGCAGCATCGGCGTGCCGCGCGAGAGGAACAGGGTCGCCAGCATGTTGCGCATCTGGCGCAGGCGCACCGCACGGATGGCGGGATCGTCGGTCGGGCCCTCGACGCCGTAATTGTAGGACAGGTTGTGCGAGTGGCCGTCGCGGTTGCTCTCGCCGTTCGCCTCGTTGTGCTTGTCGTTGTAGGCGACCGTGTCGTGCAGCGTGAATCCGTCATGGGCCGTGAGGAAGTTCACGGAGGCCCAGGGCTTGCGCCCGCGCTTGTCGAACTTGTCGGCCGAGCCGGTGATGCGTGAGGCGAGATCGGGCAGCAGCCCGCCATCGCCCTTCCAGTAGGCGCGGACGTCGTCGCGGAAGCGGTCGTTCCACTCGGCCCAGCCCGGCGGGAAGCCGCCGACCTGATAGCCGCCGGGGCCGCAATCCCAGGGCTCGGCGATGAGCTTCACGGAATTCAGCACCGGATCCTGCCGGCAGGTGTCGAGGAAGCCGCCGCCCTCGTCGAAGCCGTAGGGCTCGCGGCCGAGGATCGTCGCGAGGTCGAAGCGGAAGCCGTCGACCTGCATCTCGGTCGCCCAGTAGCGCAAGCTGTCCGTGACGAGCTGCAGCACCCGCGGATGCGAGAGGTTGAAGGTGTTCCCCGTGCCGGTATCGTTGATGTAGTAGCGCGCCTCGCCCGGGAGCAGGCGGTAGTAGGAGGCGTTGTCGATGCCCTTGAACGAGAGGGTCGGCCCCTTCTCGTTGCCCTCCGCCGTGTGGTTGTAGACCACGTCGAGGATCACCTCGAGGCCGGCGCCGTGAAGGCGCGAGACCATCTCCTTGAACTCGGAGAAGGCGAAGTCCGGCACCGCGGCGTAGCGGCGGGCGGGGGTGAAGAACGAGATCGTGTTGTAGCCCCAGTAATTCGTGAGGCCCTTCTCCTGCAGGTAGTCGTCCTGGACGAAGGAGTGGACCGGCAGGAGCTCCACCGAGGTCACGCCGAGGCTCTTGATGTAGTCGAGCACGTCCGGGTTGCCCAAGCCCGCATAGGTGCCGCGCAGCTTCTCCGGGACCTTGGGGTGGAGCTTGGTCAGGCCCTTCACATGGGCCTCGTAGACGATGGTCTTCTCCCAGGGCACGTGCGGCTTCTGGTGCCGCCCCCAGGTGAAGGCCGGATCGATGACGCGGGAGCGGCGGGTGAAGGGCGCGCTGTCGCGATCGTCGAAGGTCAGGTCGTCACCGGTCTCCATCTTGTAGCCGAACAGCGCCGGGTTCCAGGTGATGGAGCCGACGAGGCCCTTGGCGTAGGGGTCGATGAGCAGCTTGTTCGGGTTGAAGCGGTGGCCGTTCTCCGGCTCGTAGGGGCCGTGGACGCGGAAGCCGTAGATCGTGCCGGGGCGGGCGTCCGGCAGGTAGCCGTGCCAGATCTCGTCCGTGTACTCGGGCAGTTCGATGCGCTCGATCTCCTGCTCGCCCGCGTCGTCGAACAGGCAGAGCTCGACCTTGGTGGCGTAGGCCGAGAACACGGCGAAGTTCACGCCCAGGCCGTCCCAGGTGGCGCCGAGCGGATAGGGCAGGCCTTCCTGGATGCGGGCACGCCCCACGCGGGCCGTGGAGGCGGGTCGGGAATTCTCAGCCATGCTCACTCCGGAGATCGCATCCCGCGACGCGCGGCGGCCGGCGGCCGACGCGGGGTGCGTGATCCCAGTCTGAACGTACTGGTCCCGGCGAGGCTCCCGTGCGGTGCAGAATTTCCTGTGCGGCGAAGCGGCGTGTGTCCCGGCCGCCACGCTTGCGCGGACGGCCGGTTGTGCGGTGCGAGACGAAGGGCTTACAGCCGCTCCTCGACGAAGCGCTCGGCCGCCGGATCGGCCCCGCGCCGGCCGGCCTCCCGCCGCAGCAGCGGCACCACCTCCTCGGCCTCGGCGGTGACGAGGTAGCTGAGGTCGAGCCCTTCGCGGATGAAGCCGTGGTCGCGCATATGCGAGAAGAGCGTCAGCAGGGGCTTCCAGAAATCGGCCACCGAGACCAACAGGATCGGCTTGCGGTGGCGCCCGAGCTGGGCCCAGGTGAGCTGCTCGACCAGCTCCTCCAGGGTGCCGATGCCGCCGGGCAGCGCCACGAAGGCGTCCGAGCGCTCGAACATCAGGCGCTTGCGGGTGTGCATGTCGCCCACCACGATGGTCTCCTGGATCTCCTCCAGCATGTGCTCGCGGGCCTGGAGGAAGTCCGGGATGATGCCGGTGACGTGGCCGCCGCCCTCCATCACCGCGCGGGCGACCGTGCCCATCAGGCCGACATCGCCGCCGCCGTAGACGAGGCCGATCCCGGCCCGCGCCAGCGCCGTGCCGAGGGTCTCGGCGGCCCGCCGGAAGGCGGGATCCTGCCCGAAGCCGGAGCCGCAATAGACACAGACCGTCTTCACCGGAGCCATCCGGCCTCCTCCATCAACCGTTCACGTGCATAGCAGGTCGCGCGGAGCCCGGCTCCCCGAAACCTGCCAGCCGGGCGCGGGCCGCGCCCCGCAATCCCAGCCGCAAGATCGGCGCCGCACGGCATGGGCGGGGCCAAAGTGCTGAATTCGCGCGGGAATCCCCTACGCGAGCGACGGGGCGGCTTGGTGCGCGATCCATGTAGAGTATTATGCCCCGGACAGTCGACGTTTTTCGGGCAGCAGGCGCGCGCCCGGATCCGTCAGGAGGAGATGTGAGGACCGTGATGTCCACCGTGTTGGGGCGCAGCCTCGCGCTCGCCTTCGGCGGGCTCGTCGCCGGACTGGGGCTCGTGCTTGCCCTGTTCGGAGGCGACCTGCGCGAGCGCTGGGCACCGACGGGCGACGCGGCGGCCCCGCGCACGCTCGCGGCCCCGCCCGCCGCGAGGCCCGATGGCGGTGCCGTGGCCGCCCTGCCCGAGGCGACGCCCCCCGGCGGGCCGGGCGCGGCGGCGAGCCCGCCGGCGCCGGCCCCCACGCTCGATGCACCGCGGACGGCCACGAACGAGGCGGACAAGACCGACCCGGCCGCGCCGAGCTTCGACGTGGTGCGCGTGGAGCCGAACGGCGAATCCGTCGTGGCGGGCCGGGCCAGGCCCGATTCGACCGTGGAGTTGCTGGTGGACGGCAAGCCCGTCGCCCAGGCGCGGGCGGACCGTGACGGCCAGTTCGCGATAGTGCCGCCGCCCCTGCCGCAGGGCAGCAGCGAGATCGTGCTGCGCGCGACCGGCGCGGACGGACGGGAGGTGCGCTCGAAGCAGAGCGTCGCGGTGGCCCTGCCGCCCACGCCCGAGGGCAAGCCCCTCGTCGCCCTCACCGCGCCGGACCGGCCGACCGCCGTGCTGTCGCAGCCCGAGCCGACCCCGAACCCCGCGCCCGATGGCTCGAAGCCCGCGAAGGCGACGCCCCTGCGCATCGTCAGCGTGGACGCGCAGGAGAGCGGCCGCCTGTTCGTGAGCAGCGAGGCCCCCCCGGGGGCGGCGGTGCGGCTCTATCTCAACGACACCCTGATCGCCCCGGCGCGGGCCGGCGCGGACGGCAAGGTCACCTTCACCATCGGCAAGGGCGTGCGCCCCGGCGCCTACCGGATCCGGGTCGATCAGGTCGATTCCGAGACGGGCAAGGTCCGCATCCGGGCCGAGGTGCCCTTCACCGTGCCCGAGACGGCAGTGCAGGTCGCCGCACGGTCGGATGCGGCACGACCGAGCGCCGAGACCGCCGCGCCGAAGCCGACGGAGACCGCGAGAGCCGAGGCCGCCAAAACCGAGGCCGCCAAGTCCGAGGCCGCGAGGCCGTCCGAGAAGGCCAGGCCCCAGGCGGCCAAGCCGGAGACAGCCAAGCCCGAGACAGGCAAGTCCGAGACAGGCAAGCCCGGCTCCGCCGCGTCCGAGCCCGCCCGGCCCGGCGCCCAGGCGGCGCTTCCCGAGGCGGGACGCCGGCCCCAGGCCGCCCCGCCATCCGGTCCGGCCCGGCCAGCGCAGCGCGACGCCCGCTCCGAGACGCCCCGGCCCGAGGCCGCCCCCGCGCCGGCCGGTGGAGCGCGCCCCGCCCCCTCGGTCGGCGCTCCCGGCCAGCCCGCCGGCGCGGCGAAGACCGCGGACGCGGCCGGAGGCGGCGCGCCGCAGGGGGCGGGCAGCGTCTTCGTGCCCGAGATCAACACGGCCCGGATCGAGCGCGGCAACAGCCTCTGGCAGATCAGCAGGCGCGCCTATGGCCGCGGCAATCGCTACACCGTGATCTACGACGCCAACCAGGAGCAGATCCGCGATCCGGACCTGATCTATCCGGGCCAGATCTTCGTGCTGCCGGAGGACAAGGGCGCGACCGGGGGCGCGACCGGGGGCGCTGCCGGGCCGGGCGGCCACAAGCGCGGCTGATCTGCCGCGGCCGACCGCCATGCAACCGCCCCCTGCCCGCCGGGCGGATGCGGCGCGGGGGCCGACGACCTATATCGGGCTCGCCCCCGCCTGCCGGGGTCCGGATTTCCCGCGGGCCCGCCCGCCCCTGCCCGATCGTTCAGCGCCCGCATGACCACCGAACCCGCGAGCCCGGCTCCCTCCGTGCCGGAGCGCCCCGGACTCGTCACCACCTACCGGCGGCTCTGGCCCTATCTCTGGCCCCACGGCCGGCTGGACCTGCAGCGCCGCGTCTTCCTGGCCTTCGGCCTGCTGCTGGTCGCCAAGCTCGCCACCATGGCGATGCCCTTCACCTTCAAGTGGGTGACCGACGCGCTGGTGGCCGCGATCGGCGGCCAGGCCGAGGCCGTGCCGAGCGGCCTCTTCGCCGCGCCGATGCTGCTGATCGGCCTCTACGGCCTCTCCCGCATCCTGATGTCCGCGCTGACGCAGGTGCGCGACGGCCTGTTCGCCAAGGTGGCGATGCACGCGGTGCGGCGCCTCGCGCTGCAGACCTTCGAGCACATGCACCGCCTGTCCCTGCGCTTCCACCTGGAGCGCAAGACCGGCGGCCTCACCCGCGTGCTGGAGCGCGGGCGCAACGGCATCGAGGAACTCTCGCGCCTGATGGTGCTGACACTGGTGCCGACCATCGTCGAGTTCGTGCTGGTGCTCGGCGTGCTCGCCTACGAGTTCGACTGGCTCTACTCGGCCGTCGTGTTCGCCATGGTCGCGGCCTATCTCGGCTTCACCTACAAGGCGACCGAGTGGCGGATCGCGATCCGGCGGCGGATGAACAATTCCGACACCGACGCCAACACCAAGGCCGTCGATTCGCTCCTGAACTACGAGACGGTGAAGTATTTCGGCGCGGAGGCGCGCGAGACGGCCCGCTACGACGAATCGATGGCCAAGTACGAGAAGGCCTCGACCCAGACCTACGTCTCGCTCGCCGTCCTCAATGCCGGGCAGGCGGTGATCTTCACCATCGGCATGACGGCGGTGATGTGGCTCGCCGCGCGCGACATCATGGCCGGCCGCACCACGATCGGCGGCTTCGTGCTCGCCAACACCATGCTGGTGCAGCTCTCCATGCCGCTGAACTTCATGGGCATGATCTACCGCGAGATCAAACAGGCGCTCATCGACATCGACGACATGTTCCGCATCCTCCACCGCAACCCGGAGATCGCGGACCGGCCGGGCGCCAAGCCCCTCGCGGCGGGGCAGGCCGTGGTGCGCTTCGAGGACGTGCACTTCGCCTACCATCCGGAGCGGCCGATCCTGCGCGGGGTCTCCTTCTCGGTGCCCTCGGGCAAGACGGTGGCCATCGTCGGCCCCTCGGGGGCCGGCAAGTCGACCCTGTCGCGGCTGCTGTTCCGCTTCTACGAGCCGCAGAGCGGCCGGATCACCATCGACGGCCAGGACATCGCCGCCGTCCAGCAGGATTCCTTGCGCGCCGCCATCGGCATGGTCCCGCAGGACACGGTGCTGTTCAACGACACGATCGGCTACAACATCCGCTACGGCCGCTGGGAGGCCTCCGAGACCGAGATGCGCGAGGCCGCCCGCCTCGCCCAGATCGACCGCTTCATCGAGGGCCTGCCCGAGGGCTACGACACGCCGGTGGGCGAGCGCGGGCTCAAGCTTTCTGGCGGCGAGAAGCAGCGCGTCGCCATCGCCCGCACCATCCTGAAGGGACCGCCGATCCTCGTCCTCGACGAGGCGACCTCGGCGCTCGATTCCTTCACTGAGCGCGAGATCCAGGACGCCCTCGACCGGGTCGCCCAAGGCCGCACCACCCTGGTCATCGCCCACCGCCTCTCGACGGTGGTCAATGCCGACGAGATCCTGGTGCTCGACCGCGGCGTGATCGTGGAGCGCGGCGACCATGACGGGTTGCTGGACCAGGGCGGCGTCTACGCCGCGATGTGGAACCGCCAGCGCGAGGCCGATGCCGCCCGCGAGGCCCTGAAGCGGGCCGAGGACCGGGAAGAGGCGGTCGAGGCCAAGACGCCGCCGGTGCCGGAGCCCGTTCCGGCGGAGTAGCGCACCCCGCCGCACGGCCGCCGGATCGGCACGACGACGCCCATCAGTCTCGACGCCCCCTCTCCCGTTCGGGCAGGGCGATCGCAGAGGAAAGGCGCGCTTCATCGCCGCTCCAGCGCCGTTACGGATCATCTGCGGTTCCGATTGAGGCTCGGGCCCCCTCTCCCGTTCGGGAGAGGGTTGGGGTGAGGGACGAGAAGTGTCCGGAGAGGTCGCGTCAGTCGGCGCTGGGCCTCTCCTCCCCCTTGCGGGGAGGAGCCGGAGGTGGGGGTGGTGCAGGCGGCACCGCTACGCCTCATCCTGAACCACCCCCACCCCAAACCCCTCCCCGCAAGGGGGAGGGGATCCGCGAGCAGCCGTTCCGATCAATCCGGCCAGTTCTCGACCCTCACCCTGTCCCTCCCCCGCACGGGAGGGGGGACCCGCGCCTTACAGAGAGCCAGTTGCGCTCCGGCTCCGACTCGCATCCGCACGGCAATAGGGCGTCCCTATGCCATCGCCTTGCCCGATCGAGCGGGGGTACCCGCGTGCGATCTGGAATCGCTTGCGGATACGGCCTACCCGCTCGAACCAAGATTGGCCGATATTTGAGCAGCGTTTGAGTTCGTCGCCGGCATGAGGGCCGGAACTGAGATGTCGCGACCGTGTTGAGGGCTGGAACCGCTTCGCTGCGGCGCATCAGCTTGGAACCGATCCAGTTCTCACCATGCATATCCGCACCGGCTTCACCCTCGCCTTCGACACGTTCGGCCCGACGCCGATGAACCTGCTGCTCAACGTGCGGCCCGAGCGCCGGGCGGATCTCGTCACGCCGGAGGTGATCCGATTCGATCCGCCCGTGCCGGCGAGCCAGCGCATCGACGCCTTCGGCAATGTCTGCACCCGCATCGTCGCGCCGGGCGGGCGCATCACGATGTCGGCCGATTTCGTGGTGCAGGATTCCGGCGAGCCCGACGCGGTCGCGCCGGAGGCCCGCCAGATCGCGGTGCAGGACCTGCCGGACGACGTGCTCGTCTACCTGCTCGGCTCGCGCTACTGCGACACCGACAAGCTCTCGCAGATCGCGTGGTCGCTGTTCGGCAATGCTCCGGAGGGCTGGGCCCGCGTCCAGGCCATCGTCGATTACGCGCATCGGCGCCTGCGCTTCGACTACCAGATGGCGGATGCGACCCGCACCGCGAGCGACGGCCATGCCCAGCAGGTCGGCGTCTGCCGCGACTTCGCGCATCTCGCGATCACGCTGTGCCGCTGCATGAACATCCCGGCGCGCTACGCCACCGGCTATCTCGGCGATATCGGCGTGCCGAAAGACCCGGCGCCGATGGACTTCTCGGCCTGGTTCGAGGTGTTCCTCGACGGCCCCGAGGGCCCGCGCTGGTACACGTTCGACGCCCGGCACAACCGGCCCCGCATCGGCCGCATCGTGATGGCGCGCGGGCGCGACGCCACCGATTGCGCGCTCACCACGAGCTTCGGCACGGCCCATCTCGTGCAGTTCGATGTGCACACCGATGCCGTGCCGGCCGAGCTGCAGCCGATGCGCCGCGCGGCCTGATCCGCCCGCCAGCCCTGACGCCGGCCGGTCGCGCACCATCGCGCGACCGGCCGCATGGTTGACGGGAGCCCCTGGGACTGCCATCCGCCCCGCCTGACCCCGCACGGGTCGCGAGCCGCAGGGAGAACGCGCAGCCCTATGACCGATCTCTTCGAGACGATCCGACGGGTGCTGGTGCCCATCCACAAGGAGGGCTACCCCTTCATCCTGATCGGCATCGTGCTGACGGTGCTGGCCGGCTACTTCTCCCAGTTCTTCGGCTGGATCTTCCTGATTCTGACCCTCTGGGTGTGCTACTTCTTCCGCGACCCCGAGCGCGTCACGCCGGTGGCCGACGGGCTGGTGGTGTCGCCGGCCGACGGCCGGGTCAACCTCATCGCCAAGGTGCTGCCGCCGCCGGAGCTCGACCTGCCGCCGGTGCCGATGACGCGGATCTCCGTGTTCATGAACGTGTTCGACTGCCACGTGAATCGCGTGCCGGTGACGGGCCGGATCGGGCAGATCCACTACACGCCGGGCCTGTTCCTCAACGCCGAGCTCGACAAGGCGAGCGAGGACAACGAGCGCAACGGCCTCGTCATCGAGACGACCCACAGGGGCGAGCCCCTGCGCGTCGGCGTCGTGCAGATCGCCGGGCTCGTCGCCCGCCGCATCGTCGGCTTCGTCAGCGCGGGCGATTCGCTGCAGGTGGGCGAGCGCTTCGGCCTGATCCGCTTCGGCTCGCGCGTCGACGTCTACCTGCCCGAGGGCACCCGCGTCCTCGTCGGGCTCGGCCAGAAGGCGGTGGCCGGCGAGACGGTGCTGGCCGATCTCGGCAGCGGCCCCGAGCGCCAGTTCCGACGGATATGACGGGCTAGAGACAGGGGGCGCCGCCCATGGACGACCTCTTCCCGCCCTTCGAGCCGGACGCCAACGAGCCGCGCCCGCGCCGGTTCAAGCCGGTGCCGTTCCGGATGATCGCGCCGAACATGATCACCCTGATGGCGCTCTGCCTCGGGCTGACGGCGATCCGGCTCGCCTTCGAAGGGAAGTTCGAGCCGGCGGTGATCGCGATCGTGGTCGCGGGCCTGCTCGACGGCATCGACGGGCGCGTCGCGCGGCTCCTCAAGGGGACCTCGCGCTTCGGGGCCGAGCTCGATTCGCTGGCCGACTTCGTGAATTTCGGCTGCGCGCCGGCCCTGATCCTCTACGGCTTCACGCTGTTCAACCTGAAGTCGGTCGGCTGGATCGTAGCCCTGATCTTCGCCATCGCCATGGGCCTGCGGCTTGCCCGCTTCAACGCCATGCTGGACGATCCCAACCGGCCCGAATGGAAGAAGGACTTCTTCGTCGGCATGCCGGCGCCCGCAGGCGCGATGACCGCGATGCTGCCGCTCTACCTGCACTTCCTCGGCCTGGATTTCGGGACCTGGGCGGCCCCGATGGTGCTGATCTACGTCCTCGTCATCGCGCTCCTCGTCGTCTCCACGGTGCCGACCTTCTCCGGCAAGACCATGGGCAAGCGCGTGCCGCGCGGCTGGGTGCTGCCGATCTTCCTCGCGGGCGTCGCCGCCTTCGGCCTCCTGATCAGCTTCCCGTTCGAATCGCTGGTGGCGATCAGCCTCGCCTATCTCGCGACGATCCCCGTGGGCGCGGCGCAGTACCGCCGCCGCCAGAAGCTCGAGGCGCAAGCACGCAGTGAGCCGCCCGAGAGCCCGGCCGCGGCCTGATTCTCGCCTCAGCGGTGGACAGCCCGCCGCCGAGGCTGGCCTCACCCTCGCGCGCCGGTCACCCTGAACCGGCCGAATCGGCCAGCGAGGGACCGACGATGCTGGAAGAATTCAAGAAATTCGCCCTGCGCGGGAACGTGGTCGACCTCGCGGTCGGCGTCATCATCGGCGCCGCCTTCGGCGCGATCGTCACCTCGGCGGTGCAGGATCTCTTCATGCCGGTGATCGGCGCGGTCACCGGCGGCCTCGACTTCTCGAACTACTACCTGCCCCTGTCCGCGAAGGTGCAGTCCGGCATGGCCTATGCCGAGGCCAAGAAGCAGGGCGCCGTGCTCGGCTACGGGCAGTTCATCACCGTCGCCCTGAACTTCATGATCGTCGCCTTCGTGCTGTTCATGGTCATCCGGGCGATGAACAAGCTCCAGAAGGCGGAGGAGAAGAAGCCCGAGACGCCGGCCGACGTGAAGCTGCTCGGCGAGATCCGCGACATCCTGGCGGCCAGGCCGAAGCTGTGAGAGCGCTCTAGCGCCCGTCCGGCGCGGCGCCCTTCCCGGCCTCCCCCGCGATGCCGAAGGCGTCGAGGATGCGGTCGAGGGCGTCCTCGACCGCGCCGGTCCCTTCCTCGTGGGTCTTGAGGCGGGTCTCGAGCTTGGCGATCTGCGGGGCGAAGTGTTCGGGGGCGGCTTCGTCGCCGAGGAATTTCGGGTTGCCGGTCTCCACGGGCAGGACGCCGCGCAGCTGCTGGCCGAGATGGTCGCGCACCGGCTCGGGAAGTTTGGCCTCGTCGTCTCCGCCCATGGAAAACCCTCCTTCCGATCCAGGCACTAACGATCCGCGGGCGGTGGGCGTTGCGTCGGGCGGCGCCTGATTTTCCCGTGCGTCACCCGCCCATGAGAAAGGCCCCGGAGCACGGGGCTCCGGGGCCTGAAGACGGCCGGCTGTGGGGCCGTCTGCGGCTTAGTTGATGACCTCGACGATGCGGTGGCCGCGGTCGACCAGCACCGGGGTGTCGTTGATGACGGTGTAGCGGTAGCCCGGACGCACGCGGTACTCGTCCGGCACGTCGTAATAGGTCACGCCCGAGGACGGCAGGGTCGAGCCCACGGCGACGCGGCCGTCATAGTCGTAGGAGCGGACGTTGCGCTCGCGGACGTAGCTGCGGAAGCGCGGCTGCATGTCGACGCCGAGGATGCCGCCGACCGTGCCCGTGGCCGCGCCGACCGCACCGCCGACCACCGCGCCGACCGGGCCGGCCGCATCAGCGCCGACTTCCGCGCCGCGGGCGGCGCCCGGCAGGGTGCCCTGGGCCTGGGCAGCGAGCGGCAGCGAGAGGGCGAGGGCCGAGGCGGCGAGAAGGGTCTTGAGGTTCATTCAAAGTCTCCGTTTCGGATCGTCCGCCGCGCCGGGCGCAGCGAAGCTCGGGCCGGTAACGCGCGACCTCGCGAAACGGATGCGTCAAAAAAGCAGAAAAGGGCGCCCTCCCGAGGAGAACGCCCTAGAGGCCTGTGAACACTCGCTTTTTTCGAACCGACGAAGACTGGCGTCCACTCGGCGGAGCTTTCATCCGTCTGCACATATCCTGTGCAGGCAGCCGGAATCAGCCTTCGCCGGGCATCGCCGACTTGATGAAACGGTCGGAGCCGAGATCCTCCTCGTCGTAGCCGAGAAGCTCGGCCAGACGACCGCGGGCGCGGCTGACGCGGCTCTTCACGGTGCCGACCTTGCAGCCCATGATCGCCGCCGCCTCCTCATAGGAGACGCCCTCGGCGCCCACCAGCACCAGGGCCTCGCGCTGGTCCGGCGGCAGCTTGGCGAGCGCGCTCTGAAGATCCTCCACGTCGAGCCGGTCGCCCTGGTGCGGGGCGGTGGCGAGGCGGGCGGCGTAGGAGCCGTCCTGGTCCTCGACCTCGCGCACGCGCTTGCGGTGATCCGAGTAGAAGATGTTGCGCAGGATGGTGAACAGCCACGCGTTGAGGTTGGTGCCCGGCTGGAAGCGGTTGCGGTGCTGCCAGCCCTTCAGGAGCGTGTCCTGCACGAGGTCGTCGGAGCGGGCGGGGTTCGAGGTGAGCGAGAGCGCGAAGGCGCGCAAGGACGGCACGGCGGCGAGCAGGCCCTCGCGGAACTCGGGCTCGACCGCCTCGCCGCGGGCGCGCAGCGCCGCCTCGAGCTTGTCGAGCAGCTCGGTGAAGCGGCTCGGCATCTCGGCCGCCCCGATGCGCTCGTAGGTGTCCCGCAGGTAGTCGCCGAGATGGGCGCGGATCGCGTGGCTCAGGTTCGGACGCTCGGAGGGCGCATCATCCCTCGCGTCGGTGAGGACGTGGTCGGTCTCGTCGCGGGTCATGGCTCGTCGCAGGGTTCAAGCGGGCTTGACTCGCCGGGCGGTCCGAACCCGGCGAGGCGGACAGTGATGCGGCCGAGCATGGCCGTTTCTGTCCTGAGTTAAGGTTGTTGTAGCGCATGACGCCCGCGCATGCACCTTCGGGCGCACGCGGGCTGCGTCCCGCGCGCGCCCGTCAACAGCTGGAGGCGCCGACCTTGATGAGGCGGGTGGCTCCGTCGCGCAGGGTCAGGATGTCGCCCCGCTCCAGGTCGATCCAGTCCTCGTCGCGGGTCAGGGCCTTGGTGGCGATGACGGTGACCACGTCCTGCTCGGTGGTCTCCTGCGCGAAATCGACGTGCCAATCCTCGTCGATCAGGGTCGCGGTGCCGAAGGGCGCCTTGCGGGTCAGGTAGCACAGGCGCTTGCCGCAATGGGCGTAGAGGGTGCGGCTGTCGCTGAGCAGCATGTTGAACACGCCGAGCGCGTGCAGTTCGGCGCAGAGGGCGGCCACCGCACGGTCGAGGGTCGCGGCGGGCGGCAGGCGCCGGAAGCGGGCCTGAAGGCGTCCGAGCATCCAGCAGAAGGCGTACTCGCTGTCGGTGGTGCCCACCGGGGCGAAGGCGCCGAGCGGCAGCTTCTTCACCCCGCGCAATTGCCCGTTATGGGCGAAGGTCCAGTGCCGGCCCCAGAGTTCGCGGGTGAAGGGATGGGTGTTCTCCAGGCTCACCCGGCCGCGATTGGCCTTGCGCACATGGGCGATGACGATGCGGCTCTTGATGGCCGCGTTGCGCAGGAGCTTGGCGAGTTCGGAGCGCGCCGAGGGCTCCGGCTCGTGGAAGCTGCGCTGCCCGCGCCCCTCGTAGAAGGTGATGCCCCAGCCATCGGCGTGCGGCCCGGTCTCGCCGCCCCGCCGTGCGAGGCCCGCGAAGGAGAAGCGGATGTCCGTGGGCACGTTCGCGCTCATGCCGAGCAGTTCGCACATCGTCCCGGACTTCCACCCCTTGCGAGCGCTCTCCGCCGAAATCGGGCTCCGGCTCGGCGAAGAAGGCGCTTCGGAACATCGATTCGGAGCCGTATCCCGCCGCGAAACGGCCGGGCACGGCCCGAATGCACCGCGATCTGCGGGAGAGCGGATTTAGAGGCGTTCCGCTCTGCGAACAACCATCGGTTCGGTCCGCGAGACCGGTCGGGCTACGGAAAACGCGCAGGGTTCGGGGACAGTGGGTGGGACGAGGACGCTCCTCATGCCCACCCGGTCGGGGCGATCCCGAAGCGCCGCCTACGCCGCGGTCGATCCGGCCTCCTCCGGCAGCGTGGCCGGCAGGGCGAAGGGGGTGGGCTCGTGTCCCTCGTCGCGCAGGGCCGCCAGGAGATCGGCGGGGACGAGGCCGAGGGTGCGGGTGCTCACGAGCGGGTGGACGTTGATCCGTTCCGCCTCCAGCAACCTGTCCTCCACGAAGACGCGGACGCTGCCCGGCGCGGCGTTGAAGGCCGCGAGCGGCGAGACGGCGCCGCTCTCGACACCGAGCTGCTCGCGCAGCGCGTCCGAGCTTGCGAAGGAGAGGCCGCCGCGGGCGCCGAGCACGGAGCGGAACGCCTTGAGGTCGACCTGCGCGTCGTGGCGGAGCGTGACGAGGAAGTACGTCTTCTTCCCGTCGCGCAGGAACAGGTTCTTGGTGTGCGCCCCCGCGATGTCCCCGCAGACCGCCATCATCGCCTCGACGGTCAGGACCGGCGGATGCTCGTAGAGCTTGTAGGCGATGCCGCGCTCGCGCAGCCGCGCCAGCAGGTCGTCGGGGCTCAGGGGCATGGGTCTCCTCGCATCCGGGAACGAAGGATCGGTCTGTAACGCCGCGGCGCCTCAAGGGCGAGCCGGCGGGGGGAGCTCGCCGTTGATCCGAGCGGCCGCGCGGCCTGCCCGGCCCCCGCGCGGATCGTCCGCGATTCGGATGCGGATGGATTGCCGGACGATGCCCCCTGTGTCGTGCTGGCGAAGACCAGGTGGACGCCGGCGCTGGAAGCGCCAGAAGGCGGCGCGTCGCACCAGGAACTCGGACATTGCGGCCGATGTCGGAGGTTGCGTATGCCGTTATCGTGCCCTGCGAGGGCGCGTTTCGTCGAGGAACGCCCTTACATCGTTGTGAAATCAGCGATTTTCTGCAGGACGAGTGGCGGAGACGGAGGGATTAGACGACTAGGATCCGTTAACCCATTCCAGTGACTGCAAGTCCAGGGAATCGCGCGACGTTTCGGGTCGTGTTACGGATCAAACCGGTTCATATCACCCCTGGGAGGGGGTCTGCCGGTGCCCCGCAAGCCTGACAAGGACAAGGCCTACCTCACCGTACACGACGGCGTCTGGCGCGTCTCCATGGGCGTGCCACGGGAGCTGCGCGAGCAGCTCGGCAGCCGCCTCGTCCGGTCCACCGGCACGAAGGCCCTGGGCGAGGCCAAGCTCGCCCGCGATCTCATCGTCCCCCAGTTCAAGAAGCGGATCGAGGATGCGTGGACCGCCCGGGGCGGCAAGCGTAACTCGCTCCTCGCCCTCACCCTGGAGACCCGCAGGCTCATGGAGACCGCCGACGACAACCTCGCAGACTTCATGATCCAGGGCGCCCAGGAGCGCTACGAGGAGATCCTGAACGACGGGGCGACCTGGGTGGACGAGCACACGCCCGACGGAATCATCCAGCGGCGCGTGCCCAAGCCGGAGGCGGTCAAGCTGGTGTCCGAGATCCGGCGGGTCGCCGCCGGAGACACGCCGATCGCCCACTACCACCAGGCCTTCGTCGACGGTCTGAAGATCAAGCCGCGGTCGAAGCTGGACGAGCCCCGCGCTCTCTCGATCCTCCTGGATTGGCTGGAAGCCAACGACATCGAGCCTTTCATCGAGAACATCAACAAGCGGAACGCGATCCGCTTCCTCGACTGGCTCGACGCCGACACGAACCTGTCCTGGGCGAGCAAGGCCAAGTATTTCGGCCGGATCAAGTTCTACTGGGCATGGCTCACCCGGCGCGAGCACGCGAAGGAGAACCCGTTTCACGACCTCAACATCGACAAGCCCGAGACCAAGCGCGAGGACGACGAGCGGGAATACACGGATGAGGAGGTTCAGCGCCTGCTCATGGGCACGCCCATGGAGGGGGATCGCATGAAGGACGTGATGATGATCGCGGCCCTGACCGGAGCACGCCTCGACGCGGTGATTGACCTCAAGGTGGCCAACCTATTCGACGGGTATTTCACGTTCAAGCCGCAGAAGAAGGAGCGCGGCAAGCGCGAAATCCCGATCCACCCGGACATCGAAGAAATTGTGGCAAGACGTATCGCCAACAAGGCGCCTGAAGACGACCTATTCCCGGAGTGGCCTGGCCCACCTTCAACTTCGGTGAAGCCGCGTTCATCCTACTTCTCGAAGCGGTATACTAAGTACACGACCGTTCTAGGGGTTCGTGATGAGGAGCCGGGCCGCCGCCGGAGCAAGGTCAATTTCCACAGCTGGAGACGCTGGTTCATCACGAAGTTGGAACAGGCTCGGGTGCGCGAGCCCCTCATTCAGGCGATCGTCGGCCACAGTCGCAAGGGCATGACGCTCGGCCTCTATTCGGGCGGCCCCGAGTTCGAAGAGGCCAGGGAGGCTATCGCTTTGGTGAAGCTGCCACCGCTCGACGGCTCGCCCATCGTCGAGAAGCGGTCCCTGACACCCCGGAGGCGGTCATGAAACCCGCGATTCCCCGTCCGAATCCCCAACCCTCCGCCAAACCCTAGGGACCTGCAGCGCCGCGCGCTGGGTCCCGATCGAGGACCCGTAAAAATGGCTCGTAGGAGTATTTTCTTTACCGCCGACACGCACTTCTGGCATGAGGGCATCATCGGCATGTGCAAGCGCCCGTTCGCGTCGGTGCGCGACATGAACCGAACGCTCATCGAGCTCTGGAATGCCCGGGTTGGAAAGGACGACACGGTCTGGCACCTGGGCGACTTCGCGCTGGGGGCCAACCCGGCCGAGGCGGCCTCGATCTTCGCGGCCCTGAACGGATCGAAGCGCCTCGTGAAGGGCAACCACGATGACGCAGCAACTCTCGCGCTGCCCTGGGCCGGCCCGGTCGAGCAGCTTGTCGAGATGGCGGTGGATGGGGCCAGGGTCGTTGCCTGTCACTACCCCTTACGTGCGTGGAGGGGCAGCTTCGGCCGCACAATCCAGCTCTTCGGGCACACTCACGACCTCCTGCCGCCGTCCAGCCTGTTCTGCGACGTCGGCGTGGACTCGTGGGCCTACGCCCCGGTGACGATCGCCGAGATCAAGTCGAAGCTCGCCGGGGTGACCGAGGAGCCCGAGGAGCGCAGGATGGCCCGCCTGAAGCGGGTGGAGGCGAGCCCGGTCGGCGACGAGGCCTAGAGGCCTCGGCCGCGCCACCCGGCCCGGGCTTCCTCGGCGAACTTGCTCGTCCACTGGAGCTCCTGCGGCTCTGGGGCCGGCTCCGGCGCGGGACGGGGCAGGCGCTTGTCGGCGTACTTCACGACGAGGGCGTCGATGTCGAAGTCGCTGCCGTCGTCGTAGGGGGCAACCTTCGTGGCGGTCGGCCCGGATTCCAGCGTGGGCTCCTCCGATGTGTCGGGCTCGCCCTGTACCGGCGGGGTGCCCTCGTCCAGCGACGGCGGGACGTCCTCCCCGGCTGCGATCCGATTGAAGACCTCAGCGCGCCGGCGCAGCTCGGCGGCTCCGCTAAGCGCGACGTCGGCCAGGACGGGGAGCATCCAGGCCGGGAGGGGCTTCGAGCCGGTCGCCCACTGGTTGATCCGCACGCGCGGGACACCGCCCTCGACGACCTTCGCCAGCCTATCTGAGAGCGCCTGCTGCCATGAGGGCCCGTAGAGGTACGTGCCGACGGTCAAGAGCTTGCGCTGCCGCGTCGCGCGCTCTTCTGGGGACAGGCGCTCGCGGGTCTCGGCCATGCGGGCACTCCATAGAGTTACTCAGGGTAGCCCCTATCAAGGGCGCCGAGAAGAGTTGCGAAAACGAGCCGCTAGCGGGCGGACAGATAGACGGGGCCAACGAGCATGCTGCCGATGAGGCAGCGGGTCCTTAGCTCGCCCTCCTCGATACCGAGCCGGGACGCGAACAAATCGTACCGGGCGTCCACGAGAGCCTTTCCGGCAATCGCCAGCTCGCAGCAGCCGGCGTAATCCCTTTGCTCGATGCGCACCGCGATCTGGCGCCAAATCTCGTCGATCTCCGCACGGAATTCGGGAGTGAAGACTACAAAAAAAGGATTGAACGCGAGTTGCACGATGTGTCCTCCTCGGGTCGGGGTGTCTGGCCCTCGTCGGGACCGCTCTCGGAATCGAGCGGTCCGGAGATAGGGCCGGGGCGCGGGGCCCCGGCGGCCTCAGCGGGCGTAGGCGATAACCTCCAGGGCCGGGAGATCGGCGGCGAGGTGACGCTCGGCGGCAGCCTTCGCCTTCGCGGCGCGCTCGACAATGCGCTCGGCGAACGCGATGAGCGGGCGCTCACCGGCCCGCTTGCGCTCCGCCTTCGTCATGACGACGACGACGATGCGGCCGCGCTCGCCTGTCGCCTTCGTGACGGAAAGCTTGGGCACCGCGCTCAGGCGGTTGACGAGGCTGTTGCGGCTGTTCCGGTACTTCGTGCCGTAGCTCGCGGCCCGGCCGGTGAGCTCGGAGCCGGACCACGTCCCGAACCCGTTGAGAAGACCGGCCTGGTAGTCGCCGCGGGCGCAACCGAAGGCGGCGGTGCGGGCATTCGGCGTGATGATCGTGCTCATGGCGAAATTCCTGTGACTAGGAGGCTCCGAGGAGGACGGTGCCGTTGCCTTCTTGGCCCCTCTTCGAGCCGCCCCATTTGCCGGCTGGAGGAGAGGCCGGGTCGACTGCCCCGGCGGGGTGTTAGGCGTTGGTCTCGGTGTGCAGGGGGAGCAGGCTCTCCGGGAGCGGGAGCTCGCGGACCTTGGCAATCTCGGCGAGCAGGGCAGCCATCGCCTCGTTGGACGGGTCGGAGTTGTTGGTGTTCGGCTAAAAGGGGGTGTGGGGCTTGGTTAGCGGAGGCTCCGTGAGGGGGACCTTGTGTCCCCTTGGTGAACGGGATCGTTCACTGAGCCGCCATGGTCAGGGGTGAGTGGACGAGAATGTTCACTGCTCGGTTTGAGGCCTTCCGGACCGCGCCTGCCGCTTCCTGACCCGCTTACCCGCGGCGGCACGCTCGGCATTCGACAGCGCAGTTGGAGCCTTAGAGGACTGGTAGCCCACGATGCCGCGGTCGGAGACGATCGCCACGTACTCGCCGCTCTCGACCAGCCGGCTCATGTCGGCCACGACCTGGGCCTCCATCTGGTCCAGCCGCTCCTCGTGAATGTAGGCATCCAAGCCGCGCCGGAAGCGCTCGCTGAACGTGAGTCCATCTCCAAAGGCGTTCTTTGCGGTACGGGGGTCGATCTCGGTGATGTGGATCGTCTTGGGCATGATCTCTTTCCAGTTTGGGGGTTGTTCAGTCGTTCGGGTCGACGCCGAGCATGACGAGCACGAAGTCTTTGGGGTTGAGGTTGGGACCGAGCTCCAGCCTTCGCCGCTCGCCGTCCGCCTCGACGACATCGGCGAAGCAGGTCTCGCCGCGCCACTCGACGCACTCGATCGCGATCACGGGGTCGCTGACGCCTTTGGGCAGCGCCCTAGCGAGGCGCTCCCGCACGATCGCCTCGTCCGCTGGGGCGGCGCGCTCGTACGGAAGGGTCTTGTCCAGCAGGGGGACGAGGGAGATCTGGCGCATCACGCGAATCCGAGCTGCTTGGCGAGGCGGACGCGCCAGACCGCGTTGGCGCGGCGGTCGAGCTGCGGGTCGGCGTAGCGGCCAAGCGCCGGCACGTATTCGAGCCCGAAGGTGTCGAGCATGCACCCCTGGGGCCGCCGGCGGCCTTCGAGCACGCTGCGCAGGACGCCGGGCTTGCAGCCGAGGCGCATCGCCCAGGCCTCGACCCCGCCGGCCCTCTCGCAGGCCGCGACGAGGACCTCACGGAACTCCTCGGGGGTGGGGTTGTATTCGGCGCACGCGGCACGGGCCCGATCCTGCAGGGCGAGGATGCGGTGGCGGGCGGGATCGACGGGTAGGACGGATCTCGGCATCTCAAATCTCCGGGGTGAAGGGAGTGGTCACTGCGCACGCGGCACGGGGTCACGCATTCCGAGGACGCTGGAGCGCGACGCGAGCCAGAGGAAGAACTGGAGGGAGGGCAGCCAGGCCGCGGCCCACGTCAGGGGCGCCTCGTGCGGCCAGGCCTCCGGTGCGCCCGCGAGGCCTGGGCGTCACGTGGATGTGGCGGTCGATGTCGTTCACGGGCGCTGCTCCGCGGGCTCGTACGCGCGGGGGAGCTCCCGCAGCCCAAGAGCCGCTAGGACTCGCGGCGTGATCTCGCGGCGGCTGCCGAGGATCTTGGCGACGTAGGACTGCGTCAGGCCGTGACGGGCGGCCCAAGAACCCTGGCCTCCGGCGAGGTCGACGGCCGCTTGCAGGCACCGGCGGGCGTCATCGTGATGGAGAGGAGCGCGCCGGGCCATCAGCGCGTGTCCTCGCGGGCTTCGCGCCCCCTCTGGTCATTGGGCAGGCCGTAGGATCGGGCGGCTGCCCAAATTGTGCGCCCCTCGACGCCGAACGCCCCGGCGATCCGCTTGATGCTGATGTCCGAGCGCGAGACCGCCATGCGGAGGGCCGTCTCGTTCGAGGTGCGCCCGTTCACCAGCTCGCGCAGGCCCAGCTTGCAGCACCGGCGCCGATCCGCGTGCTCGCCGACGTCGTACAAGCGTGCGATCGCGACGTAGCCCTCTCCAGCCGCGAGGTGCTGCCTCAGCACCGCCGGTGCCACCCTGAACTCCTTCCACCTTGCATGCATCTAACCCTCCATGTTTACTAGGTAAGTCTTTGTGTTTTCCCGTGATGCAATCTACCGCCGCCAGGAACGTATGATCGATTCGGATCATAAAAAGAAGGGGTTCTAACGTGGAAAAACGATTCACGATGAATCGTTCGAGTCCCGATCGGGACTGCGTGGTCACGGTACGAGTGGTCCTGCGGGCGGGTGCAGTCGTCCGGCGCGTCGACGTTTGGGCCGCCACGCGGACGAGCCTGCACGTGCGCCTCGTCACCAGGCGGTCGTTACCTACCGAGACGCACTGCCGTGACGCGGCACGGACACGGTGGATGTCCTCGTTCGAGCTTTCGGTCGGCGAGCTCGTCACGACCGCGCGCGGCCGCGAGCCAATAGAGGGCGAGCTGTTCGCCGTCTGCGGGGGCGGCCTAGAGCCAATCGGCTACAATGCCGCTTGGGATTGCCTCTACCCGGCGGGCGCCGCTGAGAGGGCCGCGCAGCGGGAACCCGACGCCCGGGCGGCCGCGGCCGACCTACCGCGTGAACTCACCCGATTTGTAGGGGCTCACACGCTCTAGAGCAGGGCCCACCCAATAGGGGAATTCCTTCTATTTCGCAGAGCGCTGCACGGCCCGGCAGGCCTTCTGGCAGAGGGCGACCTGGGCCGAAGTGGAGGCGTATTGGGCAAGGGGCTCACGTGCGCCCATGGATCCTTGCATGTGAGCTTGGCACGCTCCTGAGCAGAGGGGGCCGGCGTGTTGCCGAGCCCCCGCAGGGAACCCAGTCATGCAGTCGCTGGCCCGAATCCTCGCCGCCGTCCTCCGCGCCATGCGGGGCGGCTGGTCCTACCTCTCCGACGCCTTCGAGGAGGCGGTCTCCTCCGTCACCCGGAAGCTCCCGTGGCTCCGGGACCACGCCCGCGCCGCCGGTTGCGCCCTCGACCGGGGAGTCTCCGCCACCGCCGATGCGGCCGCCATCACCGCGGAGGTCGCGCTCAAGGCGCCCGGCGCCGTCGCCCGGGAGCTCGGGAGCGTCATCGGGAGCATGCTCCCGTCGCCGCAGGTCACCGGCCGGGCCCTCGCCGAGGGCGCCGTCGCTACCGACGCGGAAATCCAGCGGATGATGGAGGAGGCGGGCGTCGGCGACGCCATTCCGCATCGCCCGCACGTCGGTGCCGGTCACTTCCTCCAACAAGCCGTCGAAGCGTACCGCGACGGCGGCGAGGTGGCCCTGGCGCCGCACATTCGCTGGATCTCGGAGCCCGCGGCCGAGTGGATCCGGGCGCTCTCGCACTCCCAGATCGAGGCCGCGCTCGCCATGGCGCCTGGGGCCCTGAAGCGCCACACGATGCCTGAGAAGGCGTCGGATCTGTCGCCCCTCCTGCCGAGGCTCCTTCCGGTCGGGCCGGCGCCTAAGGTCGATCCCCTCCTCGTCACCGAGGAGATGAAAGCCGACATCATCGCGCGGGCGAAGCGAAGCATGCGCGGCGAACGCGAGGCGGTCGCGGAGATGATGAAGCGGGGCCCCGCCGCCACCCCGGCCCGCCCGGAGCCCAGCTTCGACGCCACGCCCGACGAGGCGCCCGTCTACCGCCGCGGCTACCGCCCGCGGGGCGCCTACTGACCGCCTCCACGGATTTCTGAATCGAGAAGGGCCCGCCGCTCATCCCGGCGGGCCCTTTGCTTTGCGCGGTGCCCGGTCAGGCGACGCCGCAGATCTCCATCAGGCCAGCGGTCAGGCTGCGCTCGGCGCGCAGGGCCTCCCGGAGCAGCCGGATCTCGCGCTGCGCCCCGGAGGCCTCCTGCTCGGCCTGGGCGGCCCGGGCCTCGGCGGCGGCGGCACGGCGCAGGGCAACGACCTGCCCGAGGCGGGCTTCCCGGAGGCGGAGGGCCACGTCCTCGACTGCGCTGACCTCGCGGCGCTGTTCCCGACGGATGTCCGACATGGCGCGCTGGATGCCCACGTGGAGACCGGCGCCCACCATGCCGATGCGGCTGCCGGCATTGAGGCTGAGTTCGGTTGCGAGGCCCACGGGCTGTCTCCCTGTTAGTGTGCCCTCAGCAGAATCGACGCGGAGTCCCGGGTCAACGGGGTGCCTCAAAGGAAGGTAAAAGGGAATCCCGGCCCCCTGAGGCGGCGCGAGGCCCCGCAGGCTGACGTTAGGCGCGCGTCAGCCCGACGTCGGCCCATATGCGCCTTCCAATATAAGAAGAACATAAGAGCGCATAAGAGACTCTCGGGACTCGATAAAACGCCAATTTTCGGGCCTCGGGCAAACTTCGGAAAATCGTTTCACCCGTTTTCGGGGCGTTCCGAGCCCCATCCCAGGCGGTCCCCAAACCTGGCGGGATCGGCCCCGGAGCCGGCCCATCATCCTGTGGATAGAAGGCCAGCCCTATCGGGGGGGGGGGGGCTGGCTTCTATCAAAATCCCCCGC
>NZ_CABFVH010000056.1 GCF_902141855.1 Methylobacterium dankookense
CTACCTGATCCAGCAGGGCTTCGTGCAGCGCACGCCACGCGGCCGCCTCCTCACCGCCCACGCCTTCCGCCACATGGGCCTCACCCCGCCGCGGCGGGACCCGAACCTGCAGGCCGGCCTGTTCCCGGACGACGGATCGGAGGGCTGAGGGCGAGGCGCCGAGCCGCGGATATGCAGTGGGCGCATATCTGATTTGTTCATGATCGTCGCGGGGGAATCATCTTCCCCGCTCGCGACCCCGCGCGAGCCTGTCGATCCCGCACGCAAATCCCTGGGACAACACACCGTTCGCCGCGAGCGGCACCGCGCGAGCTGGCTGCACCCGCATCCCCCGATCCCGGGATCACAGGATTGCGCATGCGCGGAACACGACCGCAGCGCACAAGTTGACGGCCCGACCGTGCCCCTCCGCGGGCGCCGGCAGACGATACCGATCGCTGAAGAATCCCGAGGAAAATCCGTCATGAAGACGACCGTCCTGGCCGCTCTCGGCCTGTCCGTCGCTGCCCTCGCCACGCCCGCCCTGGCGCAGGACGCGCTGCCGCTGCGCATCGGGGCCGACGCGCCGCTCGGCGCCGCCGCGACCGACACGCCCAAGTTTCGCGCCGAGGCCCTGCGCTCGGACGCCGCCAGCATCGAGGCCAGCCGCATCGCGCTGGAGCGCTCGCGCAACCCGCGGGTCCGCAACTACGCCAACCGCGTCCTGGTCGAGCGTGAGGCCACCACCCGTGCGCTCCTGCCCGAGGGCACCTCGCTGACCGCCACCGGTCGGATCGTCTCCGACCGGCAGGGCATCCCGACCCGCCTCGACAACCCGGTCGGCGTGGTGCTCGCGCCCGTCACCATCGCGGCCAATCTCGGCACCAGCATCGTCGGCGGCGTGCTCGGCGGCGTCGGGATCGTCGACAACAGCCCGGCCGAGCCCGGCCGCCGCGTCGCGCTGGGTCCGAACGGCCAGGCCCGGATCGAGCGCCTGCGGGCCGCGCCGACCGCCCGCGACTTCGACCGGACCTATGTCCGCGAGCAGGCCCGCTCCGACGCGCGCACGCTGGCGCTGTACCAGACCTACGCGCAGAACGGCGACAGCGCCGCCGGACGCCGCTTCGCCAACGAGGCGCTGCCCTTCATCGCGGACGAGCACGCCCACTCGGCCACGCTCGCCGGCCGCGTCGGCGGTTGATTCCCAAATGCCTCGATCCCGACCAGGGTCGGGATCGAGGCGCCCGGCGGATGGCCGCCGCCGCGCAGTCGCGCGGGTCGATGGCGGCGTCGCGCTCGTCGCCATCCGGTATCGGACACCGCCTCGGACAGGCAGGGCCGCTCCCGCGCGGGAGCGGCCTTCGCCATGTCGGCCACCCTCGCATTCGCCGGCCGACATCTCTAAACAGCGCGGCTTCGGCATCTCCAGCCGCATCCCGAACCCGGCCTGCAATGGATTCGACAGATCTCGCGGACGCGCACCGGCTCCCTGTGCGGGTCTACTACGAGGACACGGACTTCTCCGGCTTCGTCTACCATGCGAGCTACCTGCGCTTCATGGAGCGCGGGCGCACGGAACTGCTGCGCGGGCTTGCCGGCGACCAATCCGACCTGCACCGGGAGGCGGGCGGCCTCGTCTTCGTGGTGCGGCGCATGGCGATCGACTACCTGAAGCCCGCCCGCATGGACGACGCCCTCGTGGTGGAAACCGCGACCCGCGAATTGCGCGGCGCCTCCATGCATCTGGCGCAGGCCGTCACCCGCGACGGCGAGATCCTGGTCCAGGCCGAGGTCGTGGTGGCGTGCGTGCGCGGCGACAGGGCGATCCGCCTGCCGGATTCGCTGCGGCGGGCGCTGGCGCCGAAAGCCGCCGCCGCAACCGATCCTTAACCCTGCCGGGCCCTTTACTGCGTCGCGCGGATTACGTCGGCCGCAAGGCTGGCGTGGCCCTTACTTTCGACAGATTCAACGGCGATTCCCGTTGATATCGTTCGACGATTTGACCCGAGCGCAGCTGCGCCACGTCCCGGCGCGGGCGTCTTCGGGCATCGAGGATCAGGTCCGATGACTCCAGCCGATGCCATGGCGGTGCAAGCGCCGGTCGCCGACATGAGCCTGCTCGGCCTGTTCCTCCAGGCCCATTTCGTCGTGAAGATCGTGATGGTCGGCCTGCTCAGCGCCTCCGTGTGGTGCTGGGCGATCATCGTCGACAAGACGCTGCTGTTCCGCCGCATCCGCTCCGAGATGGATTCCTTCGAGGACGCGTTCTGGTCCGGCCGCTCCCTGGAGGAGCTGTTCCGCTCCTTCAACGACCGCCCGGCCACCGGCCTCGCCGCGGTCTTCGTGGCCGCCATGCGCGAGTGGAAGCGCTCCTTCGAGGGCTCCGGCCGGCAGATCCAGTCGCTCAGCCAGCGCATCGACAAGACCCTCGACGTGACCATCCAGCGCGAGGTCGAGCGCCTGGAATCGCGCCTCCTCTTCCTCGCCTCGATCGGCTCGGCCGGCCCGTATATCGGCCTGTTCGGCACGGTCTGGGGCATCATGACCGCCTTCACCTCGATCGCCGCGTCCAAGAACACCTCGCTCGCGGTCGTCGCGCCCGGCATCGCCGAGGCGCTCTTCGCCACCGCGATCGGCCTGTTCGCGGCGATCCCCGCCGTGCTCGCCTACAACAAGCTCCAGGCCGAGGTCGCCAAGGCCCAGTCGCGGCTCGAAGGCTTCGCCGACGAGTTCTCCGCGATCCTGTCGCGCCAGATCGACGAGCGGCTCTCGCTCGTCGCCTGACCCGGAAGGAGCTGAATCCATGGCCATGGCAGCGGGCGCGAAGGGCGGCGGCAAGCGGCGGCGGCGGGGCCGGCGCAGCGGCGCCATCAACGAGATCAACATGACGCCGTTCATCGACGTCGTGCTGGTGCTGCTGATCATCTTCATGGTCGCCGCGCCGATGATGACGGTGGGCGTGCCCCTCGACCTGCCGCAATCCAAGGCTTCGCCGCTCAACTCCGACACGAAGCCGATCACCCTGTCGATCCGCCAGACCGGCCAGGTCTTCCTCGGCGAGGACGAGCTCTCGGACGACGCGATCATCCCGAAGCTCACCGAGACCGCGAAGGCCGGCACCGAGGAGCGCGTCTTCGTGCGCGGCGACAAGCGCGTCGATTACGGCCGCGTCGCCCAGGTGATGGCGATCGTCACCGGCGGGGGCTTCCGCAAGGTCGCCCTCGTCACCGAGCCCGATCAGAGGTAGCAGGCGCCTTGCCGATCACCTTGCCCATCGCCTTCGACCGCAGGGAACCGGGTGTCTGGATCTCGGCCGGCACGCATGTCGTGCTGCTCGCCGCGGCCATCATCGGCATCTCCGCGCCGGCTTTGCCGGAGGCGCAGGAGGGCGTGCCCGTCGAGGTGATCACCGAGAACCAGTTCTCCGAACTGACCAAGGGCCAGCGCGACGCCGAGAAGCCCCTCTCCGACGCCAAGCCGCGGGCCGACCGCAAGGCCGACACGCCCGAGGAGCGCGAGCCCGAGAACGCCAAGGTCGACGCGCCCACCCCGCCGACGCGCCCCGCCGACATGAAGGTGGCGCATGCCGACGAGATGCCTCTGCGCATGAGCGAGCCCGACCCGGCCGAGGCGAAGGCGGCCGCCGAGAAAGCTGCGGCCGAGATGGCGGAAGCCGCTGCCAAGGCTGCGGCGGAGAAGGCCGAGGCGGCCAAGGCCGCCAAAGCCGCGGAGAAGGCAGCCGCCGAGAAGGCCGCGGCCGCCAAGGCGGAGGCGAAGGCCAAGGCGGACGCCGCCAAGGCCGAGGCCGAGAAGCGCGAGGAGCTCGCCAAGCTGATCGAGCGCGAGGAGGCGGAAGCCGCCGCGGAAGCCAAGGCCAAGGCCGAGGCGAAGGCCAAGGCGGACGCCGCGGCCAAGGCCGAGAAGGCGCGCGCCGAGGCCAAGGCGAAGGCTGAAGCCGACGCGAAGGCCAAGGCGGAAGCCGAGCGCAAGGAGGCCGAGCACCAGAAGCAGCTCGCCGAGGCGAAGGCCGAGGCCGAGCGCGAGAAGGCGGAGGCCGCCGCCAAGGCCAAGGCCGAGGCCGCCGCGAAGGCCAAGGCGAAGGCGGTCGCGGATGCCAAGGCGAAGGCCGATGCGGAAGCCAAGGCCCGCAAGCAGGCCGAACTCGCCGACAAGTTCAACGCGGGCGACATCAAGTCGGTGCTGGCCTCGAAGGCCCCCTCGCAATCGACCGGCGCGACGGGTCGCGACGTGCAGCGCGTGGCCGCGCTCGGCGCGCCGTCGGGCAACGCGCAGCGCCTCTCGCCCTCCATGCGCGACGCGCTCGTCGGTATGCTGCAGCAGCAGATCGAGCGCTGCTACTCGGCCCCGCCCGGCGCGGCGCAGGGCGTGATCCTGCCGGTGCTCGACATCCGCCTGAACCCGGACGGATCGCTCGGATCCGAGCCGCGGATCATGCGCGGCGGCGCAAGCTCGGTGGACCAGTCGATCGCGCAGGCCGCGTTGCGCGCGGTCCGCCGCTGCGCGCCCTACAAGATCCCGGCCCAGTACGCACCCTATTACAATGACTGGAAAGCCATCAACGCGGAGTTCGAGTTCACGGCGACCTGACGCCGACCTCCCCCGCGCCCCAGGACCCAATCCCCGGACCGACCCGATGCACGCACGCCCGCTCCCGCGGCGCCGCATGGCGCCCCTCGCCACGCTCCTGGCGCTTCTCGCCTTCGTCCTTGTCGGGGCGCAGCCGGCGCACGCTCAGCTCCAATTGCGCATCGGCGGCGGCTCGTTCCAGCCGCTGCCGATCGCGGTCACCGACTTCGCGGGCGATCCGAGCCTCGGCGGCCTCGTCTCGGGGGTGGTGACGAACAACCTGCGCCGCTCAGGCTATTTCGCGCCCCTCGACAAGGCACGCTTCCCCGAGCAGCCGCAATTCGACGCAGCGCCGAGCTTCGAGAAGTGGCGCGCCACCGGCGTGCAGGGTCTCGTGACCGGCCGCGTCTCGCGCGACGCCTCCGGACGCCTCAAGGTCGAGTTCCGCCTCTGGGACGTGACCTCCGGCCAGCAGATGACCGGCCAGCAATTCGCCACCGACCCGGCCAATGCCCGCCGCACGGGCCACCTGATCTCGGACTCGGTCTATACCAAGATCACCGGCCTCGGCCCCTGGTTCGACAGCCGCATCGCCTTCGTGGACGAGTCGGGCCCGAAGGAGAATCGCCGCAAGCGCCTGATGGTGATGGATCAGGACGGCGCCAACGTCCGCGCCATCACCAGCGGCGAGAACGCCATCGTCGCGCCGCGCTACTCGCCGGCGACCCAGGACATCGCCTTCATGGCGCAGGCCACCGGCCACCAGCCGCGGGTGCAGGTGATCAACCTCGAGACCGGCACGCGGCAGGCGGTCGGCAACATGGATTCGATGAGCGCGAGCCCGCGCTTCTCGCCGGACGGGCGCCGCCTCGTGATGAGCGTGCAGCAGGGCGGCAACGCCGACATCGTGACCATGGACCTCGCCTCGAAGGCGCAGCGCCCGATCACCAGCGGCATGGCCATCGACACCTCGCCGACCTACGCGCCGGACGGATCGCAGATCGTGTTCGAATCGGATCGCGGCGGCTCGCAGCAGATCTACGTGATGGGCGCGGACGGCTCGAACCCGCACCGGATCTCATTCGGCGAGGGCTCGGCCTCGCAGCCGGCCTGGTCGCCGCGCGGCGACCTCATCGCCTTCACCCGCCAGCGCAAGGGCGGCTTCGCGATCTGCGTGATGAAGCCCGACGGCTCGGGCGAGCGCGTGCTCACCGAGGGCTTCCACAACGAGGGCCCGACCTTCGCGCCGAACGGCCAGTACGTGCTGTTCTTCCGCGATCCCGGCGGCCAGGGCGGCGGCAAGCTCTACATGGTGGACATCACCGGCAAGGTGGAGCAGCCCGTCCCGACCCCGTCCTACGCCTCGGACCCGACCTGGTCGCCGCTGCTGGCGGGGCGCTGATCCGGGGATCCCAAAGGGACGACGTCCCTTTGGTGGGGTGCCGGGGCAAAGCCCCGGCGTCCGATCCGGGCTCCGCCCGGCCCCGCGAAGGGGATGATCCCCTTCGAACCCCGGGATCAGTCCGACTTCAGCAGATGATCCCGCTGCCGGAGCGCCGGGAAGAGCCGCCCCCAGGCCACGGCGATCAGCATCGTCATGACGCCGCCCGCCACGACGGCGGGCACCGCGCCGATCGCGGCGGCGAGCAGGCCCGATTCGAACTCGCCGAGTTCGTTCGAGGCGCCGATGAAGACCGTGTTCACCGCCGCGACCCGGCCGCGCATGGCGTCGGGCGTCTCGCCCTGGACGAAGGTCTGGCGGACATAGACGCTGACCATGTCGGCCGCGCCCGTGATGAACAGGCAGAACATCGAGAGCGGCAGCGAGGTCGAGAGGCCGAAGACCACGATCGCGAGCCCGAACAGGGCGACCGCCCGCAGCATCCGGACGCCCGCATGCCGCCGCAGGGGCCGATAGGCGAGGAGCACCGCCATGGCGACGGCGCCAGCGGCCGGCATGCTGCGCAGGGCCCCGAGGCCGAGGGGGCCGACATGCAGCACCTCCGCCGCGAAGACCGGCAGGAGGGCGGTGGCGCCGCCGAACAGCACTGCGAACAGGTCGAGGCTGATCGCCCCGAGCACCACGGGCTGGGAGCGGATGTAGTGGAGGCCAGCCGAGAGCGTCGCCCAGCTCACGCGCGGCCGCTCGCTCACCGGCGCGGGCCGGAAGCGGATGGCGCCGACGCAGAGGCAGGCGAGCGCGAAGCTCGTGCCCGCGCCGCCGAACACCACCGCGGGCCCAGCCGCATAGAGCAGGCCGCCGAAGGCCGGGCCCATCACGGACGAGCTCTGCCAGAGCGAGGAGTTCCAGGCGATCGCCGAGCCGAACAGGTCGCGGGAGACCAGGGTCGGCAGCAGGGCCTGCAGGCTCGGATTGGCGAAGGCGCGGGCGGTGCCCACCACGATCACCAGGGCATAGACCGGCCAGGCCGCCTGCGCTCCGGACAGGGCGTAGGCCAGCAGCCCGAAGCTCGCCGCGGCCTGCACCGCGAAGCTGATCGCGGCCACCAGCCGGCGGTCGTAGGTGTCGGCGACATGGCCGGTGACCAGGGCCGCCAGCATCGCCGGCAGGAAGCCCGCGAGCCCGACGAGGCCCAGCGCGAGCGCCGAGCGGGTCAGGTCGTACACGAACCAGCCGATCGCCACCGCCTGCATCTGGTAGGCGAGGCCGCTGAGGAAGCGGGCAGCGCAGAACAGGCGGAAATCGCCGTTGCGGAAGACGGCCCAGCCGCTGTGCGAGAGTGTGGACATCGCGAGCGTGCTGGGCCGTGGCCAAGGGCCCGTCAAGCGGTTCGGCCAAGCTGGGACGGCCGCTCCCGGCTTCGTTACTCCGCCGCTTCGACCTGCGGGTCCCGGTCGGCCAGCGGGAAGGAGCAGGTCACGCAGGTGCCGGCGCCGGGGCTCGTCTCCAGATGCACCCGGCCGCCATGCAGCTCCACGAAGGAGCGCACGATCGAGAGCCCCAGGCCGACGCCGCGGTGGCGGGTGCCGAGCGTATGGCTCTCGAACCGGTCGAAGACCTGGGCCGCGATCTCCGGCGGCATGCCGAGGCCGTGGTCGCGCACGCCGATGATCAGCTCCGTGCGGGTGCGACGGGCCATCACCTCGATGCGGTCCCCCGCGCGGGAGAAGCCGACCGCGTTGGAGAGCAGGTTGAACAGGATCTGCCGGACGCGCTTGCCGTCCGCGTAGACGCTGCCGATGTCCGGCGGCACGTCGAGGACGACGCCGAGGCTGGCCTCGGCGAGGCGGTCCTCGATGCCGCGCATGGCGGCGTCGATCGTCTCGCGCACGTCCACCACCTCGTGCTGCAGCTCGAGCGAGCCGGCATCGATCGAGGCGAGGTCGAGGATGTCGTTGATGATGACCAGCAACGCGCCGGACGAGCGCATGATGTGGTCGGCATATTCGCGCTGGCGGATGTTGAGGGCGCCGACCGATTCGTCGCCGAGCAGCTGCGTGAAGCCGATGATGTTGGTGAGCGGCGAGCGCAGCTCGTAGGAGACGTGGTGGACGAAGCTGTCGCGCAGCTGCGCAGCCTTCTCCAGGGCCTCGTTCTTCTCGGTGAGCGCGCGCTCGACGTTGACGCTGGCGGTCACGTCGATGAGCGTCAGCAGGGTCGCGCCCTCGGGTAGCGGCTGGGCGGCGCAGTCGAGCACGGTGCCGTCGACCACCTCCAGCCGGCAGGAGAGGGTGTCGCGCGATTCGAGGCCGACGATGCGGTCGCGGATGTCGAGCCAGGGCTCCTCCGCGGGGGCGAGGCGGCGGCAGGCCTCTATCACCGCCTCGACATGGGGGCGCTGCTCCAGCATGGCGGCGTCGAGGCGCCACACCGTCGCGAAGGCGCGGTTGGCGAAGGTCAGGCGCCCGTCCGCCGCGAAGACGGCGACCGGCTCCATCAGGGTGTCCAGGGTCTCGGCCTGGACCCGCATCAGGGCGTTGTAGCGCGATTCGAGGTTCACCCGGTCCGAGACGTCGTCGAACAGGTAGGTGAGCCCTCCTTGCGGGTTCGGGTCGGCGACGACGCGCAGGGTGCGCCCGTCCGGCAGGTACCACCAGGTCTCGTTGGCCTCCACCGCCCGGTAGGCGGCGAGCACGCTCTGCTTCCAGGCCCGGAAATCGGCATGTTCCTCCAGCTTCCGCTGGGCGCGCAGATGGTCGAGGATCTCGCCGTCCAGCGGGCGGCCTTCGAGGTAGGCGACGTCGAGGTCCCAGAGCTGCCGGTAGGCGGCGTTGTGGAAGATCAGGCGCTGGCGGTCGTCGAACATCGCCACCGCGGTCGGCAGCTGGTCCAGCGTGCGGACATTGGCGTTCATCTGGCGCTGGAGGTCCGCGCGCACGCTCTCCAATTCGGAGACGTCGATCGCGATGCCGACGCGGCCGGTCTCCAGGCGCGTCTCGAACACGTCGAGGACGCGGCGGCTGCCGGCCACCACCGCCGAGAGCCGCGGCACCGGCTGCTGGCTGCGGCGGCCAAGGTCGTCGCGGGCGACCATCTCGCGGGCCGGCCGGTCGAGGAGCTCGGTGCCGGCCTCCAGCGCCGCCTCGCGGCTCGGGGCCTCGATGGCGGCGACATAGGCCATGTTGACCCAGGCGAGCCCGCCCTCGCGGTTGCGCCGCCAGACCGGCTGCGGGATCGCGTCGAGGAGGCTCGCCAGGGCGGCGAGGCCGCGGCGGGCCTCGTCCAGGGTCTCGCGCAGCTCGGCGATCTCGCGCCGCTCGTCGCTGGTCTCGCGCAGGCGCAGCAGCGCGCGGCCGGCCACCGCTTGGCCATGCGCCTCGATGCTGCGGCCGGCTTGGCTGCGGAGCGCGAGGCGGAAGCCGGTGCCGCGGGCGCGCAGGGTCTCGACCGCCGCCTCGATCGCCCCGGCATCGGAGGGCAGCAGCCAGGAGCCGAAGGCCAGGATGCGGCGGGCCGCGCCCGAGATCGGGCGCCCGTCGAAGGCGATGCCGACATCGCCCTCGATGACCGGCTCGGTGCGCGCATCCCAGGTGACGATGATCTGCCGCTCGGCGTTCAGCAGCATCTCGGCGCGGTCGTGCGCGCCGCGCAGGGCATCGAGCGCCGCGGCCTGCTCGCGGTCGCGCCGGGTCCAGCGGCCGCGCTCGCGGATATGCAGGAGGGACAGGATGGTGGCGAAGGCGAGCAGGCCGCCGAGGACCGAGACGCTGGCCACGCCGTGCATGTGAAGGACGGCGCCGGATTCCGGACCGGCCGGCCACGCGGTCGCCGCCCAGAGGCAGCCGACGACGAGCATGCCGGCGCCAGCCGCCAGCCGCGCCGTTCGTTCGAGACCCATGACCCGCCCCTTACGGCTCGTCGCCGGTGCCGAGCGCGCGCAGGCGCGTCCGCGCGGCGCGAGGCCGCACGCCGTCCGCGTGCCGCCGGGAGATCGGCGACGCGCCACCGCGCTCGGAAGATTCGCCGCCACTGTAGACCGGGGGCGAATCGTCCCGGAAGGCCCCAAGGACGCGCGGCATGCAGGCGGATGCATGCTGCGCCGCATGCGACGCACAGAAGACACAGTCCGGCACTGCGGTTCGGCCTTGACAATGAAGAAAGGGCCCGGCCTTGCGGCCGGACCCTTCCAATGTTCCGATGATGTTCCCGCGAAGGGCCGCGGGGCGACCTCAGTAGCGGTAATGCTCGGGCTTGTACGGACCCGCCTCGTTGACGCCGATGTACGAGGCCTGGTCGGGGCGCAGCTTCGAGAGCTTGGCGCCGACCTTCTCCAGGTGCAGGGCGGCGACCTTCTCGTCGAGAGCCTTCGGCAGGGTGTAGACCTGCAGCTCGTACTTGCCCGGGTTCGTCCAGAGCTCGATCTGGGCGAGCATCTGGTTGGTGAAGGAGGCCGACATCACGAAGGAGGGGTGACCCGTCGCGTTGCCGAGGTTCACCAGGCGGCCTTCCGACAGCAGGATGATGCGGTGGCCGTCGGCGAACTCGATCTCGTCCACCTGCGGCTTGATGTTCGTCCACTTGAGGTTCTTCAGGCCGGCGACCTGGATCTCGTTGTCGAAGTGGCCGATGTTGCAGACGATCGCCCGGTCCTTCATCGCCCGCATGTGGTCGATGGTGATGATGTCCTTGTTGCCGGTGGCGGTCACGAAGATGTCGGCGCGCGGAGCCGCGTCCTCCATCGTGACGACCTCGTAGCCCTCCATCGCGGCCTGGAGCGCGCAGATCGGGTCGATCTCCGAGACCATGACCCGGCAGCCGGCATTGCGCAGCGAGGCGGCCGAGCCCTTGCCCACGTCGCCGAAGCCCGCGACCATCGCCACCTTGCCGGCCATCATCACGTCGGTGCCGCGGCGGATGCCGTCGACCAGCGATTCCTTGCAGCCGTAGAGGTTGTCGAACTTCGACTTCGTCACCGAGTCGTTCACGTTGATGGCCGGGAAGAGCAGCTTGCCCTCCTTGGCCAGGATGTAGAGGCGGTGCACGCCGGTGGTGGTCTCTTCGGAGACGCCCTTGATCGACTCGGCGAGGCCGGCGAACCAGCCCTTCGGCTTCTCCTTCAGCTTCTTCTTGAGGAGGGCGAAGAAGATCTCCTCCTCCTCGGAGCCCGGCTTGTCGAGGAAGGCGGTGTCGCCCTGCTCGGCGCGCAGGCCGAGATGCACGAACATCGTGGCATCGCCGCCGTCGTCGAGGATCATGTTCGGCAGGCCGCCGTCATGCCAGTCGAACAGGCGCGAGGTGTAGTCCCAGTACTCCTCGAGGGTTTCGCCCTTCACGGCGAAGACCGGGATGCCGGCGGCGGCGATCGCGGCGGCAGCGTGGTCCTGGGTCGAGTAGATATTGCAGGAGACCCAGCGGATGTCGGCGCCGAGCGCCTTGAGGGTCTCGATCAGCACCGCCGTCTGGATCGTCATGTGGAGCGATCCGGCGATCTTGGCGCCCTTCAGCGGCTGGCTCGAGCCGTACTCGGCGCGGACCGCCATCAGGCCCGGCATCTCGCTCTCGGCGATCGAGATCTCCTTGCGGCCGTAATCGGCCAGCCCGATGTCCTTGACGATGTAGTCCTTGGCCATGAGGTCGGTTGCTCCGTCTCTCGCGTGTCGCTGGGCCGGGCCCGGTGGCCGGGCCGCATGCCGATGCGCTGTCTCTCGCCGAACCGGCATCCACTTCGGCTGAGAGCGCTCTAGCAGGTCGCGGGCCACGAAGCAATCAAGACATAAAGATGTCTTTATACGACGCCGCCCGGTCCACCCGGGCGGCGTCGGCCCCTCAGCGGTCGCGGCGCATCAGCAGGCCGAGGCCGAAGGCCACGGCGCCGACGATCGCGAGCGTGGCGAGGCGGTTGTCGTCCGCACGGGCCGCGAGCGCCCGGCCGTGGCGCTCGGCGCGGCGACGATAGTGCCGGCCGCGCTCGCCGGCCTCGTCGTAGATCTGGCGGCCGCGCTGGCTCACCTCGTCGTAGAGTTCGTGGGCGCGCTCGCCCGCCTCATGCGCACGATGGCGCGCCTCGTGCGCGAGGTGGCGGCCGTCGCGGACATAGTCCTCGGCCGTGTCGCGGGCGCGGCCATAGGCGACCTGGGCGGCGCCGGCCACCTGATCGATGGCGCCCTCGACCTGCGGCGACGGGCGGCCGAGCACGGCGCCGGCGGCGGTCTTGGCACGGCCGCGCAGGTTGCGGATGCCGCCCTCGATGTGATCCCGGTTCATGGACATCTCCTTCGGTAGGGGTGCCGGCTTCCGTGCGGCGGGTGGGGCTCGAGCCCGTCGCGTTCAGGTGCATATGCAGCCGGCCTTCGGCGGTTCCGAACGGCCAAGTCAGGCGGATGTTCCGGGTTTCGGGTCGCAGGACTGATCTGCATCAACGACCCCGTGAAGTTTTTTTGACGGGCCCGCGAATTCTTTAAGCGCGACTTGGGCCGCCATTTCGGGCAGATCTACAGTATGCCGTATGCCAGATAAGTGGCGACGGCCGAGAGAGCCGGGCGACGCCACGCCAGGGCCCTGCCGCCAGGGAGGATGCCGATGGCCCGCTGGGTCCGCTACAGCCATGACGGCGCGGAGAGCTTCGGCCGCCTCGAAGGCGACCACATCCATGTCCATTCCGGCGACCTGTTCGGCAACTCGGCACCGACCGGGGCGGTCGTGCCGCTCGCCGAGGTCGCGCTGGCGATCCCCTGCCGGCCGGGCAAGATGATCGCCCTGTGGAACAACTTCCGGGCGATGGCCGAGAAGCAGGGCCTCGACCACCCGCCCGCGCCGCTCTTCTTCATCAAGCCGCCGAACTCCTACCACCCGCCGGACGAGCCGGTGGCGATCCCGGCGGGCACGGGCAAGCTGCTGTTCGAGGGCGAGCTCGGCATCGTCATCGGACGGCGCGGGCGCGACCTGACGCCGGAGACGGCCGGGGCGCACATCTTTGGCTATACCTGCCTCAACGACGTGACCTCCCTCGACATCCTGCGCGCCGATCCGAGCTTCATGCAGTGGACGCGCGCGAAGGGGCTCGACGGCTTCTCGCCGATCGGCCCCTGCATCGCGACCGACATCGACCCGCTCGAATCGCGCGTCGTGGTCCGCGTGGACGGTCAGGTGCGGCAGGACTACCCGCTCTCCGACATGATCCGGCAGCCCGCCGAGCTCGTCGCCATGCTCTCGCAGGGGATGACGCTGGAGCCCGGCGACATCGTCGCCTGCGGTACCTCGCTCGGCGTCGGCTCGATCAAGCCCGGCGCGACGGTCGAGGTCGAGATCGCCGGGATCGGCGTGCTCGCGAATCGCTTCGCCTGAGGGCGACGCCCGTACGAACGCATCGAGAGCGCTCTCAAGCCGAAATGAATACCGGTTCGGCGAACGGAGAGCGCGTCGAAACAACGACCGAGAGCGGCGGAACCAGGGACGGACCAGCATGAGCATCGCGATCGTCGGCGCAGGCGCCATCGGCGGACAACTCGGCGTCAAGCTCGCCGCCTCGGGCGAGCCCGTCACCTTCATCGCGCGCGGCGCGAATCTGGAGGCGATCCGGACCGGGGGCATGCGGCTGATCGAGGAGGACGGCTCCGAGATCCATGCCCGGGATGTGCGCGCGACGCAGTCGATGCAGGAGGCGGGCGTGCACGATTACGTGCTGCTCACCGTCAAGGCGCATCAGGTCGGCCCGATCGCGGCCGACCTCAAGCACCTGATCGGGCCGAACACCGCCGTCGTCACCCTGCAGAACGGCATCCCGTGGTGGTACTTCCTGCACGGATACGAGGGCGCGCATGCCGGCAAGCAGGTCGAGAACTCGGATCCGGGCGGCGCCATCGCCCGCCATCTCGACGCCTCGAAGGTGATCGGCTCGGTGGTCTACCCGGCCGCCATCCTCGAAGCGCCGGGCGTGGTCCGCGTGGTCGAGGGCAACCGCTACACGCTGGGCGAGCCGGACGGCTCGATGAGCGAGCGGGTGACGATCCTGTCCGAGAAGCTCGTCAAGGCCGGCTTCAAGTCACCGGCGATCGGGGACATCCGCTCGGAGATCTGGCTGAAGCTCTGGGGCAATCTCAGCTTCAACCCGATCTCGGCCCTGACCCACGCCACCCTGGTGGACATCTGCCAGTTCCCCGACACGCGGGCGCTCGCCCGCGCCATGATGGAGGAGGCGCAGGCGATCGCGAACACGCTCGGCGTCACCTTCCGCGTCGACATCGACCGGCGCATCGCGGGCGCCGAGAAGGTCGGGGCGCACAAGACCTCGATGCTGCAGGACGTGGAGGCGGGCCGCGCCATCGAGCTGGAGGCGCTGGTCGGCTCGGTGATCGAGCTCGGCCGCATCACCGGCACGCCCACCCCGCATATCGACACGGTCTACGCGCTGATGCGGCTGCTCGCGCGGAGCCTGGAGACGCAGAAGGGCAGGCTGGCGATCCAGCCGGCCTGAGGCCGGCGCCGCCTCCCTCCCAATGGACGGAGAGAGAGCGGCTTAGAATCGTTGTTTTGACGCGCTCTCTTTCGCCGAACCGGAATCCACTTCGGCGGAGAGCGCCCTAATGGTCCAGCAGCTCCACCGTCACCGGCACGTGGTCCGAGGGCTTCTCCAGCCCGCGCAGCGGCTTCTGCACCGAGGCCGAGACCAGGCGGTCGGCGGCCTGGGGCGAGAGCAGGAGGTGGTCGATGCGGATGCCGAGATTCCTCTGCCAGCAGCCGGCCTGGTAGTCCCAGAAGGTATAAACCCCGTCGCGCGGGTCGCAGGCTCTAAGCGCGTCGGTGAACCCCTCCGCGATCAGCCCCCGGAAGGCGGCCCGCGATTGCGGCAGGAACAGCGCATCGGCGCGCCACGCCTCCGGGTCGGCGGCATCCACCGCATCCGGGATCACGTTGTAGTCGCCCGCGAGCACCAGGGGCGTCTCGTCCCGCATCAGGGCGCAGGCGTGGCGGCGCAGGCGTTCCAGGAAGGCGAGCTTGTAGGGGTATTTCTCGCTGGCGACCGGGTTGCCGTTCGGCAGGTAGATCGAGGCGACCCTCACCGGCGCGGCCTCCTCGCCCGAGACCACGCCCTCGATGTAGCGGGCCTGGACGTCGTCCGGATCGCCCGGCAGGCCGCGCCGCACCTCGGCGAGCGTCAGAGGCCTGCGCACCAACAGTGCCACGCCGTTATAGGCCTTCTGGCCGAGCGTCTCGACCGCGTAGCCCGCCGCCTCGACCTCCTCGCGCGGGAACGCGGCGTCCTGGCATTTCAGCTCCTGCAGGCAGACCACGTCGGGCTTCGCCTCCTCCAGGAAGGCGAGCAGATGCCCGATCCGCTGCTTGATCGAGTTGACGTTCCAGGTGGTGATCCGCATCGCGACGCTTCCCGCAAGCCGGCGCCCGTCATCGAATCTTCGCGTCGCGCTGACAAGGCGTGGGTGGGGGAGGGGCGGCGATGTCACCCGATTGGTTCGAGCCCATCCGCAGCTATTGCGAGCGCACAGGTCCCGATTTCTGGTCCGAGCCGCTGAACGCGGCGACGAACGGGGCCTTCCTGGTCGCCGCGCTCCTGGCCGCGCGGCGCGCGGCGGAGGTGCCGGCCGACCGGCCCTGCCTGGCGCTCGCCGCGCTGACGGGCGTCGTGGGGATCGGGTCGTTCCTGTTCCACACCCTCGCCCTGCGCTGGTCGATGCTCGCCGACGTGATCCCGATCGCGCTGTTCATCTACGGCTATTTCTGGCTGGCGATGCGGCGCTTCCTCGGGCTCGGCACGGCCGCCGCGGCCTGCGTGACGCTCGCCTTCCTCGCCTTCTCCTTCGGCCTGACGCCGGCCCTGGACGCGCTGACCGGCCGCTCGCTCGCCGAGGCGAGCAATGGCTCGATCGACTACCTGCCGGCGATCCTGGCGCTGGCCGGCGTCGCGGCGGCGCTTCTCGCGATCCGGCCCTCGACCGGGGCCCGGCGCGAGGCCGGCCGGCGCCTCCTGGCGGTCGCCGGCCTGTTCCTGGTCTCGCTGACCGCCCGCACCCTCGACAGGGCCGCCTGCCCGGCGATCCCGTTCGGGACGCACTGGCTCTGGCACCTGCTCAACGCCTGCGTGCTCTACGCGCTGATCGCCGCCGCGATCCGCTTCCGGCGCAGCCCGAGCTGATCGCCCGCTCCCCTGCGGATTCCTTGCGGGTGCGGGCAAATCGTTGCATGAGTGCCGCGCCCGTCGCGGGCCCGGATCCAGAACCATGACACACAGCCTCCGCCTCGGCGTTGCCGGGCTCGGCACCGTGGGTGCCGCCGTCGTCCGCATGATCGCGCGCCGCTCCGACGCGCTCACCGCCGCCACCGGCCGCGAGATCCGCGTCACCGCCGTCGCCGCGCGCGATCGCAACCGCGACCGCGGACTGGACCTCGCCGGCATGCGCTGGTTCGACGACGCCGTGGAGATGGCCCGTTCCGGCGAGGTCGACTGCGTGGTCGAGCTGATCGGCGGATCCGAGGGCAAGGCGAAGGAGACCGTCGAGGCCGCGCTCGCCGCGGGCAAGCAGGTCGTCACCGCCAACAAGGCGCTGCTCGCCCATCACGGCGCGGCCCTCGCCCGGGCGGCGGAGAGCGCGGGCGTCGCGCTCGCCTTCGAGGCCTCGGTCGCCGGCGGCATCCCGGTGGTGAAGGCGCTGCGCGAGGGCCTGCCGGGCAACGCGGTGGCGCGCGTCTACGGGATCCTCAACGGCACCTGCAACTACATCCTCTCGCGCATGGAGCGCGAGGGCCTGACCTTCGAGGCCTGCCTCAAGGACGCGCAGGCGCTCGGCTATGCCGAGGCCGACCCGACCTTCGACGTCGAGGGCTTCGACACCGCCCACAAGCTCGCCATCCTGACGAGCCTCGCCTTCGGCACCACCGTCGATGCCGAGGGCGTCTCGGTCGAGGGCATCTCGCGGGTGCAGCCCCTCGACCTGCGCATGGCGGACGAGCTCGGCTACCGCATCAAGCTGCTCGGCGTCGCGCAGGCGACGGAAGCCGGCATCGAGCAGCGCGTGCACCCAACCATGGTGCCGAAATCCTCGGCCATCGCCCAGGTGATGGGCGTGACCAACGCCGTCACCATCGATGCGGACGCGGTGGGCGAGCTGACCCTGATCGGCCCCGGCGCGGGCGGCGAGGCCACCGCCTCGGCCGTGGTCGCCGACATCACCGACGTGGCCGCCGGCCTCGTGCGCCCGGCCTTCGGCCGCCCGAGCACCGCCCTGCGCCCGCCGTCCCGCGCCGAGATGCAGCGGCACGAGGGCGGCTACTACATCCGCCTCACCGTGCATGACCGCCCCGGCGTCGCCGCGGGCGTGGCCACCCGCATGGCCGAGCGCGCGATCTCGCTGGAGAGCATCCTGCAGCGCCGCGACGAGACCGCCGCGGTGAACGACCCGCGCGGCCGCTCCGGCCGGCCGGTGCCGCTGGTGCTGATCACCTACGCGGCCACCGAGGGCACCATCCGCGCCGCCCTCGACGCCATCGCCGCCGACGGCCTCCTCGCCGAATCGCCCCAGCTGATCCGCATCGAGCGCGAGTAGGCGGAACGATCCGGATTGCGGGGACGGGAAACCGCCCCTACACGCTTGGGTTGGTGGAAAACACCTGTCCGGCACGCGCGGTCATCGGGCGCCCCTACCGGATCTCAACGGTCGGCACCGAAAATGTTCGGGCCAGGACAAGGGCGAGGAAACGATGGCTGATGCGGTGACCGAGGGGTCGCAGGGTGTCGCGATGCGCATCCTCGGCCTCGAGCTCGCGCGCGTGACCGAGCGGGCGGCGATCGCCGCGGCCGGCCTGCGCGGGCAGGGCAACGAGAAGCAGGCGGACCAAGCCGCCGTCGACGCGATGCGCGAGGAGCTGAACACCCTGCCGGTGGACGGCACCGTGGTGATCGGCGAAGGCGAGCGCGACCAAGCGCCGATGCTCTATATCGGCGAGAAGGTCGGGCGCGGCGGCCTCTCCGTCGACGTCGCGGTGGATCCGCTGGAGGGCACCACCCTCTGCGCCAAGGACATGCCGGGCGCCATCGCGGTCATGGCCCTCGCCGAGCGCGGCTCGCTGCTCGCCGCCCCCGACGTCTACATGCAGAAGATCGCGATCGGCCCGGGCTACCCGCGCGGCGTGATCGATCTCGATGCCCCCGCCCACGAGAACATCGCGGCGCTCGCCCGCGCCAAGGGCGTGCGCCCCTCCCAGATCACCGCCCTGGTGCTCGACCGGCCGCGCCACGCCGACCTTGTCGCGGCGATCCGCGCCACCGGAGCGGGCGTCCGCCTGATCTCGGACGGCGACATCGCCGGCATCATCCACACCACGAGCCCGGACGAGACGGGCATCGACATCTATCTCGGCACGGGCGCGGCGCCGGAAGGGGTGATCGCGGCAGGGGCGCTCCGTTGCACCGGCGGCCAGATGCAGGCGCGGCTGATCCTCGATTCGGCGGACAAGCGCCGCCGCGCGGAGGCCATGGGCATCACCGAGCCGTCGCGGAAATACGAGCTGACGGACCTCGCCCGCGGCGACGTGATCGTGGCCGCCACCGGCGTCACCGACGGCGCCCTCCTGCGCGGGGTGCGCTTCCGGCCGAACACGATCGAGACGGAGACGGTGGTCTACCGCTCGGCCACCGGCACGATCCGGCGCATCCGCGGCGAGCGCCGCCGCATGGAGCGCGACGGCCGCTGAATGGACGCCCTCGCCGGGGCGAGGGCGCTTAAAACAATGGCTTGGAGGCTTTCCCGATCGCAGCGCGATCGGAAAAGCCTCGAGCCTCAGTTCAGGACGACGACCTTCGCGCCGACCGCGACGCGGTCGTAGAGGTCGATCGCGTCCTGGTTGATCATCCGGATGCAGCCCGAGGAGACCGACTGGCCGATCGTGTGCGGCTCCAGGGTGCCGTGGATGCGGAACAGCGTGTCCTTGTTGTTCTGCCACAGGTACATGGCGCGCGCGCCGAGCGGGTTGCGCGTGCCGCCCGCGACGCCGAGCCCGCTCTGGAGCTTGTCGATCTGCGAGGCGAGATCGGGCCGGCGGGCGATCATCTCCTTGGGCGGGTACCAGTCCGGCCAGGCCTGCTTCGAGTTGATCGTGGCGGTGCCGGACCAGGAGAAGCCCTGCTTGCCGACGCCGACGCCGTAGCGGCGGGCGCGGCCGCCGCTCTGGATCAGCAGGAGCTGGTGCGCGCGCGGATCGACCACGATGGTGCCGGGCTCGTGCGGGCCGTTATAGGCGATTTCCTGGCGCAGGAAGGCCGGGCTCATCTTCTTGTAGTTGAAGGCCGAGATCGGGAAGGGATCGTCGGTGATCGCGGCATAGGCGCGGGCATAGTCGATCGGCCCGTTGTCGATCGGCCGGTTGACCACGTTGCGCGCGGTCTGGTTCGGCGTCTGCGGCTGCTCGAAGTCCGGATCGGAGGCGGGCGCCGGGGCGCGGCCCGCCTGCGGCGCCGGCTCGTCCTCGCCGAAGACCGGCCGGCCGTGGTCGACGCGGCCCGAATAGGGCTCGTAGCGGCCGTTGCGGCGGCGGTAGAGGGCGCCGTTCTGGTCCTGGTAGAGCAGCTCGTCGTCGTAGCCGCCGGCGCGCTGGGCGAGGGCGGGCAGGGGACCGGCGATGATGAGGCCCGCGGCCGATCCGGCGAGCAGGCTGCGGCGGGTGAAGCCGGAGAATGGGTCGGACATGGCGTGAGAGAGGTCCCTGAAGAAGGTCGGGCCCGCATCGGCGAACCTCGGGGCGACCCCGGACGGATGCCCCCGCACGGCCAAGGTCGTTCTGGGATCTCCTAGCAAAATCAAGACTTACCCGTAACCTGTGCAGGCCGCGCAGTTGCCCTGCGCGCGCCGCCGTCGATTTCGCGCAACAGGCCGGCACGGCACTGCTTAGATTCGCGCCACTGCCTCACTGCAAGGCAGCATACGCCGCAGCAAGCATCGCCCGGTTGCTGCACCGCAGGGTCCGAGCCCGTTCCGGCCCAGTGCAGGAGGCCTCGGCAGGGGCTTGGCACGCTTGCTGCAAGAGGGCCCCGAGCCGCGAATGCGCGGCCCCCGGGGCAACGGCGCCCCGACAAGCGGACGGTGTGAGTCCGGCCCTCTCGGCACGCGTGCCAGCCCTGGCGCGGCACGCTTTCGAACTCGCAGAGCACCCGATCTATGGCCAGCTTCAAGACCGTGATGAAGTCGGGTCACCCCCCGACGCTGTTCGCCGCGTTCCTCTACTTCGATTTCTGCTTCGCCATCTGGGTCCTGAACGGCGCGATGGGGCCGTTCATCACCGAGACCTACAAGCTGACGCCGGCCCAGACCGGGTTCATGATCTCGCTGCCGATCCTGGCGGGCGCGATCATGCGCTTCCCGCTCGGCGTGCTCGCTCAATATATCGGCCGCAAGAACGCCGCGCTCACCGAGATGGGCGTCATCGTCCTGGCGATGATCTACGGCTTCCACTTCGTGTCGAGCTACGACGACGTGCTGGCCATGGGCGTCCTGCTCGGCATTGCCGGCGCCTCCTTCGGCGTCGCCCTGTCGCTCGGCTCGGGCTGGTTCCCGCCGGAGCACAAGGGCCTCGCCATGGGCATCGCGGGTGCCGGCAACTCGGGCACCGTGCTCGCCGTGCTGTTCGCGCCGCCGCTCGCCCAAGCCTATGGCTGGCAGACGGTCTACGGCTTCGCGGGCGCCGTGATGCTGATCCCGATCGCGGTGATGATCCTGCTCGCCAAGGAGCCGCCGGACAGCCACCAGCAGACCTTCAAGGAGCACGTCTCCTGCCTGTTCACCAAGGACGGCTGGGCCTTCTCGCTGATCTACATCATCACCTTCGGCGGCTTCATCGGCCTCTCGAACTTCCTGCCGACCTTCTTCTACGAGCAGTTCGGCGTGACCAAGGTCGAGGCCGGGCGCCTGACCATGCTGGCGGCGCTGATGGGCTCCGGCATCCGCATCGTGGGCGGCTACTTCGCCGACCGCATGGGCGGCATCCTGGTCCTCACGGTGGTGCTGATGGCGGCGATCGGCTCCTTCCTGGCACTCACCGCGGCCCCCTCGCTCGCCGTCACCACGGTCCTGTTCATGCTCTGCTTCGCGGCGCTCGGCGCCGGCAACGGCGCGCTGTTCCAGCTCGTGCCGCTGCGCTGGCCGAACAACACCGCGGTCGCCGGCTCGATGATCGGCGAGGTCGGCGCGCTCGGCGGCGCGATCCTGCCGAACGTGATGGGTCTCTCGAAGCAATATGCCGGCGGCTTCGCCCCGGGCTTCGTGGCCTACGCGGTCTTCACCGTCGTCGTCCTTGCCTGCCTCGCCCTGTGGCAGCGCAAATGGGTCGGCGCCTGGGTCGGCCCGCGCGGCAAGGTGCTGGCCCCGACCGACGCCGAGCAGGCCGTGCCGGACCTGAAGCCCGCGACCGCCTAACGCGCTATCCATGGATCGCGGCGGGGGCCTCCGGGCCCCCGTTCGCGTGTCGGCGTCTCCGGCATGCTTGATCGAGGGGGCCGTCCTGGCCCAGACGGGCTTTCGGGGAAATGCCGGAGGCGCCGCCATGGCCGAGCAAGAGCTGCTGTTCACCACCGACGAGGCCGGCATCGCCCGGATCGTCCTCAACCGGCCGCAGGCGCGCAACGCCCTGACCTTCGCCATGTACGAGGGGCTGGTCGAGATCTGCGGGCGCATCGCCGAGGATCCCGCGGTCAAGGTCCTCGTCCTGACGGGGGCGGGCGACAAGGCCTTCGCGGCGGGCACCGACATCGCCCAGTTCCGCAGCTTCGAGACGGCCGAGGACGCGCTCGGCTACGAGCGCTTCATGGACCGGGTGCTCGGCAGCCTGGAGCGCCTGCGGGTGCCGACCATCGCGTCCATCGCGGGGGCCTGCACCGGGGGCGGCGCGGCGATCGCCGCGGCCTGCGACCTGCGCGTCGCCACCCGCGACGCCCGCTTCGGCTTCCCGATCGCGCGGACGCTCGGCAACTGCCTGTCGATGGCCAACCTCAAGCGGCTCTCGAACCTCGTCGGCCCGGCCCGCGTCAAGGACATGATCTTCACCGCCCGCCTCCTCGGGGCGGAGGAGGCGCTCGCCATCGGCCTCGTCGGCGCGGTGGTGGAGGATGCCGCAGCGCTCGGCGCGCGCACGGACGCGCTGGCGGCGCTGCTCGCGGGCCACGCGCCGCTCACCCTTCAGGCCACCAAGGAGGGCCTGCGCCGCCTCGCCGAGGGCGAGGGGCCCGAGCGCGGCGAGGACCTGATCCTGATGTGCTACATGAGCCGGGATTTCCGCGAGGGCATGGAGGCCTTCCTCGCCAAGCGGCCGCCGGACTGGACGGGCCGCTGACGGGAGGGGCTTCAGGCCGCGGCGGGATCGGCCTCGTCGGCGAAGCTCGCCGCGATCACGGCCTTCTTGCTGCGGATATGCGCCCGCATCAGCGCGGAGAGGCCGGCGCCGTCGCGGGCGCGCAGCAGGCGGACCATCTCCTCGTGCTCCTCCACCGCGCGGGTCCATTGCTCCGGGGTCTGGTGCGCGGAGTAGCGCGAGCGGTGGATGCGACCGGACAGGCTGAGATAGAGGCTCGCCAGGATGGTGTTGCGGCTCGCCGTCATCACCGCCTCGTGGATGCGGCGGTTCAGCGGGTAGTAGGCGGCCGAGTTGCCCTCCTTCCAGGCCAGCACCATCTCGGCGTGGTCGGCCTCGATGTCGGCGACCTCGTCCTCGGTGATGTGGAGGCAGGCGAGGTCGGCGGCCGTGGCCTCGAGGCCGGCGATCACCTCCATCATCTCCTCGATCTCGCGCGGCGAGATGCTGGCGACCCGCGCCCCGCGGTTCGGCAGCAATTCGAGCAGGCCCTCGGTGGCGAGGATCTTGATCGCCTCGCGCAGGGGCGTGCGCGAGATTCCGAAAAGCTCGGTCAGCTCGCTCTCGTTGATCCGCGTGCACGGCGCCATCTCGCCGGACTGGATCAGCGCGCGCATCCGGTCGGCGACCTCGTCGTGAAGGTAGCGGCGGTTGATACCGAAGCCGGGCTCGATTTTGTTCATCAGCCGATGACCGGGAGTTGTTGGGCGTTCCTGCACAATTATACGTGTAAGCGCGCCCGAGATCGGTGTCTATGCACCATCTCTCCTAGCCGTCCGTGGACCACAGGCCATGTGCGGACCCCGGCCCGCGACGCGCTGGCGCGCCGGGCGGCCCGGCCTTAAGCCGGGCGGTGGCCGCCCGCGCAGGAGATCCGATGCACGCCTATCCGAGCCTGGAACGCACCTTCGCCCGCCTCGCCGCGCTGGAGGGCGCCTCGGGCATCCTCGGATGGGATTCGCAGACCCTGATGCCGGACGGCGCCGCCGAGGGGCGGGCCGACCAGCTCGCCGTGCTGCGCGGCCTCGCGCACGAGATCCTCACCGGGCCGGAGACCGCCGACGCGCTGGCCGCAGCCCGCGACGAACCGCTCGATCCGGGTCGGCGCGCCAACCTCGCCGAGATGGAGCGCGGCCACCGCCACGCGGCCTCCGTGCCGCGGGATCTCGTCGAGGCCAGTTCCCGCGCCGTCTCGAAAGCGGAGATGACCTGGCGCGCGGCGCGGGCGGATTCCGACTTCGCGCGGCTCGCGCCCGAGCTCGCCGAGGTGCTGCGGCTGCAGCGGGAGATCGGGCAGGCCAAGGGCGCCGCGCTCGGCCTCTCGCCCTACGACGCGCTGCTCGACGGCTACGATCCCGGCATGCGCCGGGCGGTGATCGACCCGATCTTCGCCGTGCTGCGGGCGGAGCTGCCGGGCCTCGTCGCCGCGATCTCCGAGCGCCAGGCGCAGGAGCCCGCACCGCTGCCGCTCGCGGGGCCCTTCCCCGTGGAGGCGCAGCGCCGGATCGGGCTCGCGCTGATGGAGGCCGCGGGCTTCGACTTCATGCGCGGCCGGCTCGACGTGAGCCTGCACCCCTTCTGCGGCGGCGCCACGGACGATGTCCGCATCACCACCCGCTACGACGAGGCGGATTTCATGCGCGCCCTGATGGGCGTGCTGCACGAGACCGGCCACGCCCTCTACGAGCAGGGCCGCCCGGCCGCGTGGCGGACGCAGCCGGCGGGCCAGGCGCGGGGCATGACGCTGCACGAGAGCCAGTCGCTCATCGTGGAGATGCAGGCCTGCCGCTCGGCTGAGTTCTTCCGCTACCTCGCGCCGCTCCTGCGCGAGAGCTTCGCCCGCTCCGGGCCGGAATGGGAGGCCGCGAACCTGCACCGCCTCGGCACGCGGGTGGCACCCGGCCTGGTCCGGGTCGATGCCGACGAGGCGACCTATCCGGCCCACATCCTGCTGCGCTACGACCTGGAGACGGCGATGATCGCAGGCGACCTCGCGGTGGCCGACCTGCCGGGCGCCTTCAACGACGGCCTGCACAGGCTGCTCGGCGTCACGCCGCCGAACGACCGGCTCGGCTGCCTGCAGGACATCCACTGGCCCGGCGGCGCCTGGGGCTATTTCCCGACCTACACGCTGGGCGCGCTCGCCGCGGCGCAGCTCTTCGCGGCGGCGCGCGGCGCGGTGCCGGACCTGATGGCGGGCCTCGCACAGGGCGATTTCGGCCCCTTGCGCGACTGGCTGCGCCGGACCGTCCACGAACGCGGCAGCCTCGCCGAGACCGGCACGATCATCGCGGAGGCGACCGGCGCGCCGCTCGGGCCGGAGGCGTTCCTGCGCCATCTCCGGGCGCGCTATCTCGGGGCGTAGGCCGTAGGCCGATCGGAGACAGGCCCGTCAACGACGCTCCGCCGCCTGGGTCCGGCTCGACGCGCCCCCTCTCCCGTTCGGGAGAGGGGACCCGCGTCTTGTCCTTAAGTCTTCCAGCGCGTGACCGATCTGGCGCGCGCTACAACTCCACCACGTCCACCTCCGCGCCGAGCTTGGCCTGCGCGAGGTCGGCCACGTGGCGGTGGTGGGTGAACAGGATCGGCTGCACGCTGCCGCCGATCGCGGCCAGCGCCTCCAGCCCGTGCCCGGTGCGCCGGTCGTCGAAGGTGAGGAACAGGTCGTCGCCGAGGAAGGGCGCGGGCTCGGAGCGGCCGGCATAGTCTTCCAGATAAGCGAGGCGGAGCGCGAGGTAGAGCTGGTCGCGGGTGCCCTCGCTCAGGCCGTCGATGGCGACGAGGCCGCCGCCGGCACGGCGCCCGGCGAGGCGCGGCGTGTCGCCGGCGTCGTAATCCTGGCTCAGCCCCTCGAAGGCGCCTCCGGTGAGCGCCGCGAACAGGGCGCCCGCCCGGGTCAGCAGCGGGTCCTGCTGGCCGGCCCGCTGGCGGGCGATGGCGCTGCCGAGCAGCAGCCCGGCGAGCTTCAGCACCGCCCAGCGGCGCGACTCGGCCTGCAGCTCGGCCTCGGCGGCCTTGCGCTGGGCGAGCGCCACCTCGGCGCCGATCCCGCCTTCCAGCTCGGCGCGGCGGCGCTCGCCGCGATCGCGGTCGGCGAAGGCGGTCTGGCCGCGCCGGTCGAGATCCTCCTCGGCCTGCGCGAGGCCGACGAGCGCCGCCTCGATCGCGTCGGGCTCGGTCTCGGCGAGTTCACTGCGCAGGTCGGCTTCGGCCACGCCGTCGGCGAGGCGCGCCAGCTCTGTCCGCCGCGCCTCCAGCTCGGCGCGGAGCGTCCGCCGCGCCGTCAGGCGGGCATGGAGCTGGGCGGGCTCGCCGGCCTCGGGATGATCGCCGAGATGGGCGGCGAGCGCCGCGCCGGCCACCGCGAGCGCCTCGGCGGCGGCGTCGCGAGCGCGCAGGGCCTCGTCCCGGCGGCGACCGACCTCGTCGCGGCGGGCGCGCCCCTCCAGGGCCTCGCGCAGGCGCTCGTGCACGGCCTTCACCGCCGCCGTCACCGGCAGGCCGGCGAGGTCGGGCGCGAGATCCGCGACCAGCGCGTCGGCATGGGCGCGATAACCCTCCATGTCGCGCTGGAGTCCGTCGATCCGGCGCTGCTGCCGTTCGAGATCCGCCAGGACGGGGGGTACGGCGCGCCAGGCGGTGAGCGCGGCCTCGGCCTCGTCCGGCCCGGCCCAGCCGGCGAGGCCGATCGCGGGCAGGGCCTCGTCCCATTCGGCGCGCCATGCCGCCTCGCGGGCCCGCGCGCGCTCCAGCTCGACCTCGATCCGCCGCATCTCCTCCGCCGCGGCCCGGGTCCGGGCCTGGGCCTCTCGCGCACTCTCCCAGCTCTCGGCGAGCGCCGCGACGCGCTCCTCCGCGCGGGCGAGGAGGGCGCCGATCGCGAGGTCGGGCAGCGGGTCGAGGCCGGCGCGGCGGGCGAGTTCAGCGAGGGGCACGCGGGCGGCGGCGAGGCGGGCGGCGAGATGGTCGCGTTCCCGGCTCTGCGTCTCGATTCCCTGGAGGGCATCGAGCAGGCCGCCGATCTCCGAAAGCCACGCCAGCATCTCGGCGGGCGCGGCGGGGGCGATGCCCGTGCCGGCCCACAGCGCCTGCCACGCGGCCTCGGCCTCGGCGAGGGCGTCGGTCGCGACGGTCAGGGCGTTCCGTGCGGCGGCGAGGTCCGCATGCTCCGCCTCCAGCCGGGCGCGGGCGGCGGCCTGCTCGGCGGCGCGGGACGCATCGCGCACGAGATCGTCGGCGGCGGCATCGGCGACGGCGAGGGCCTCGCGGTAGCGGGCGAGCGCCTCGGGATCCGCGCCGCGGGCGGCGTCGAAGAGCCCGTCGCGGGCGGCGCGCAGGCGAATGAGATCGGCCGGCGTCGGCAGGGGGCGCCCGGCCTCGCTGAGCTGCAGGCGCCGACGCGTCTCAGTGACCGCGCGGTCGGCGGCCTCGCAACGATCCGCCGCGCGGTCGCGGCCGCGCTCCAGGGCCTCGCGGGCGCGGGCATGGCGTCCGATGGTCTCGGCCGAGGGCAGGGCGGTCTCCGCCAGGGCGGCGAGATCGGGCACCGGCGGGTTGAGCCGGCCGGCCTGAAGCCAGAGAAGCCCGGCTTCCCGGCGGATCGCCCGGTCCAGCTCCTCCGCGGTGGCGATCTCGGCCCTGAGGCCCGACAGGCTGCGCAGGTCCGCCCGCAGCGGGGTCGGGTCGATGGCCGGCGCCGCGTTCTCGGTCTCGGCCGCCTCCGCCCGGCGCGCCTCGCCGGCACGACCCAGCCGCTCGATCTCGGCGGCCAGCGCCCGGCCGCTGCGGATCAGGCTCTCGATCCGCGTCTGCGCGGCATCGGAGGGCTGGCGCGCGCGGATCTGCCCGGCCTCGGCGAGACCGATCCGCGCGGCGAGCCGTTCGAGTTCCTGCGCGAAGCCCTCGGCCTCGGCGCGGATGCGCGGCAGGTCCTGCGCGTCCTTGTCCTGGCGGGCGACGCCGCGGAACGCCTCCAGCACCGCCTCCGCCCGGGCGAGCAGGCGCGCATCGAGGGGGAGGGCGGCGAGGTCGGCCTCGCTGCGGGCGAGAAGCGCGGCGGCGCCCTCGGCCGCCTCGCGCGCGTCGGCTTCCGCCCTGATGCGGGCGCCGAGCGCCTCGATCCAGGCATCGGCGGGATCGGGGCTATCCGCCCCGGGCGCGGCGGCGAGCTGCGCGGCCAGCGCGTCGATCGCCTGGATCGGCGGGCCGACCCGCTTGAGCCGGGTCAGGCGCGCGCGCTCGGCGCCGAGGCGGGCGCGCTCGTCGCGGATCCCGTCGAGGCGGCGGCCAGCCTCCTCGATCTCGGCATTGAGGTCGCGCCAGTCGCCGGATTTCAGCTCGCCCTGGCGGATCGCCCGGCGCGCCTCCTCGAAGCGGCCGAGCGCCTGATAGAAGGTCCGGTCCTTGGCGGCGCGGGGGGCGAAGATGCCCGCGGCCTCCTCCTCCAGCCCCGCCTGGAGCGCGCGGTAGCCGCGCAGGCCCGAGGCCGCGGCGAACAGGCTGGCGCCGACCTCGCCCTCGGAATCGAGCATCTCCTCGGCGCCCCCGCGCAGGGCCGCGGAATCGAGCCCGAAGGCCCGGCAGAACACCTCCCGCGTCAGCCCGCCGAGGAAGGGGGCGAGCGCGTCGTCGGGCAGCGGCGCCTCGCTCAGATCGACCAATGTCTGCTTCCGCCTTTTGCGACGGCGGAAAACCAGGCGGCGACCATCGCTGCCCATGACCTCGGCAGCGATGCGCAATTGCGGCAGCTCATGAACGAAGGCGAAGCGGCTTCGCTCGCCAAAGCCGAACAGCAGGTCGGTGACCGCGGCGAGCGCGCTGGTCTTGCCGGCCTCGTTGGCGCCGAGCACCACGTGGAGCCGAGCATCCGGCCGGAACGCGATGCGGCGGTCGGTGAACGGCCCGTACCGTTCGAGATCGAGGCTGAGGAGACGCAAGGGGAACGGTCCTCAGCAGCTGCGGCCCGAGAGCCGGCCGAGCACCAGGGCTTCGGCCTCGGCACAGAGCGCGTCGAAATCGGCGGCGAGGTCGCCCTCGTCCGCAGCGAGCCCGGCCGGCAGGCGCGCGGCGATCTCGGCGAGCGCCGCCTCGGCGCGGGCGCGGAAGTCCGGGTCGCGTTCGATTCCGGCGAGCAGCGTTCCCGGATCGATGGCGGCGGCGAGCCCGGCCGCCTCGGGCAGCACCCCGCGCGGACGCACGGTCTCGATGCGCAGGCGCTCCAGCCAGATATCCTCGTGGATGCGGTGGGCGGCGGCCTGGATCTCGGCGGCGAGCCCTTCGCGGTCGGCGGCGAGGCGGTCGTGCAGCGCCGTCTCGCCGGTCAGGTGGACGCGCACCGCCGCGAGCCGGCCCTCGCCCTCGGGTGCCAGCGGGCGCAGGGCCGCGGCGACCGCATCCACCGCCTCCCGCTCCGAGCCGGCTTCCGCCAGGTCGACCGCGATCCGGTGGAAGCGGGCATGGTCGACGACGACGCGCTCGACGCCGGTCACCTGCCCGTCGGCCACGGAGACGAGCACGGCCCCCTTGGGCCCGCACTCGCGTACGCTGCGACCCTGGAGGTTGCCGGGGAAGACGATCCAGGGGTCGCGGGCGAGCTCGGCGTATTCGTGGATGTGGCCGAGCGCCCAGTAGGCGTAGCCGCGGCCGGCGAGATCGGCGACCGTGCAGGGGGCGTAGGTCTCGTGCGCCGCGTTGCCGGTGCAGGAGGTGTGCAGCACGCCGATATTGAACCAGCCCGGCACGGGGGCCGGATAGGTGAGGGCGAGGTTCTCGGGCACCGCCCGGTTCGGGAAGCTGCGCCCGTGCAGCGCCACCTTCAGCGCCTCGAGGCGATGGGTGTCGGCGCGGACGGAGGGGAAGGTGTGGACCGAGGCCGGCAGGCCGACCGCACGGGTAATCACGCTCTCGGCGTCGTGGTTGCCGCGCACGAGGACGACCGGGATGCCCGCCCGGTCGAGCCGGGCCACCTGCCGGGCGAAGAACAGGCCGATCGTGTTGTCGGCCCAGTCGCCGTCATAGACGTCGCCCGCCACGATGACGAAGGCGACGGCGCGGGCGATGGCGAGGCTGACCAGATCCTCGAAGGCGCGGCGGCCGGCCGAGGCGAGGCGCAGGGCGATCTCCGGATCGCGCGCGGACAGCCCGCTGAGCGGGCTGCCGAGATGCAGATCCGCCGCGTGGATGAAGCTGAACCGGCTCACGCGTGCCCAACCTCGCGCCCATCGCGCATTCGTGACAGCCCAGTATCCACCGTTCAGCCGCGATTCACCGCTACCGGCCTGACATCCGTCCCCGCCGGGCAAGCCCCGCAGGGATGGGCCAGTCCCGCAGGCAAGCCAAGTCCCGCAGGCAAGCCCCGGACGGAGACGCCGATGCGCTCGATAGCCCTCTTCCGCCCCCTCGTCGCGGCCTTTCTCGTCGCGCTCCCCTGCCTGTTGGGCGCGGGCGCGGCGCAGGCCCTGGAGAAGCGGCTCGCCCTCGTCATCGGCAACGCGGCCTATCCCGCGCAACCCATCGCGACGGCCGCCAACGATGCCGGTCTCGTGGCGCAGACGCTGCAGGCCGCGGGCTTCGACGTGATGGGCGCCCGCGACCTCGACGAGACCGGCCTGCGCCAGGCCTTCCGGGATTTCGTCGAGAAGGCGGAAGCGGCCGGCCCCGAGGCGGTCACCTTCGTCTATCTCTCCGGCTACGGGCTCCAGGTCGAGGGCGAGAGCTATTTCGCGCCGGTGGATGCGCGCATCAACGCCGCCTCCGACGTGGCGCTGACGGCGCTCCGCGTCTCCGACTACGCCAAGCGCCTCGCGGCCCTGCCGCTGAAGGCGCGCTTCCTCGTGCTCGATGCCGGGCGGCGCAACCCCTTCGCGCGCCAGGGCGAGCCCCTGGCCGGCGGCCTCGCCCTGATGGAGCCGGAAGCCGGCGGCCTCGTCGCCTTCAACGCGGCGCCCGGCACGGTCGGCCCCGACGAGACCGGCAGCTACGGCGCCTATGCCAAGGCGCTCGCCGAGATGATCCGCGCCGGCGGCCTCGCCCCGGCCGAGCTGTTCGACCGCGTCCGCCTGCGGGTGGTGGAGAGCACGAAGGGCGCGCTGGTGCCCTGGGATTCCGCGCGCATCACGGTGCCGTTCGAGTTCCTGGCGCGGGCGCCCGACGCGCCGCCGCTGGAGCGGCCGCAGGCCGCCCTGCAGGCGCGCCCGCTCGCCGAGATCGGCGCCCAGGACGCCTTCGCCCTCTGCCTGGAGCGCGACACCGTCCAGGGCTACCAGGACTTCCTCGGCGCCTATCCGAACGACCCGCAGGCGGCGCGGGTGCGGGCCATCCTGGCGGCGCGGCGCGAGGCGCTGACCTGGCGCCAGAGCCGGCTCGCCGACAGCCCGGACGCCTACTGGTCCTATCTGCGGCGCTATCCGCGCGGGCCGCACGCCTTCGATGCGCGCCGCCGCCTCGCGAGCCTGTCGGCCGCGCTCGCGCCGCCGCCGCGCTTCACCGAGATCGTCTACGACCTGCCGCCCCCGCCCGCGGACGAGATCGTCTACGTGGAGCGACCGGTGGTCTACCTCGCCGACCCGGTCTACGCCCTGCCGCCCCCGCCGCCGGTGGTGTTCCTGGCGCCGGCCCCGGCGTATTTCGTGGATCTCGCGCCGCCCCCGCCGCCGGTCGCCGCCTACCTGCTGCCGGCCCCGGCCTATGTCCCGGTGCCGACCTATGTCGCGGCGCCCGTCGGCATCGCGGCGCCGCCCGACAACCCGGTCTTCGGCAACCTCCACCGCGCCCTCGCGCCGCCGGCCCAGGGCCTGCCCGCCGGTGCGGCGGTCGGCGCAGCGGTCGGCGCAGCGGTCGGCGCCGCCGCGGGTGTCGCGGCCGCGCGGGTCGCCC
>NZ_CABFVH010000057.1 GCF_902141855.1 Methylobacterium dankookense
TCGCCACGCGCTACGACAAGGACCCCGACAACTTCCTCGCCAGCGTCAAGCTCGCAGCCCTGCGGGTCTGGCTGCGAACTTAATGAGTCCGCGACCTAGCGGATCCGCGGCAGGACGAGCTCGGCGAACCGGCGCATCTCCGCCTCGAAGGGCTGGAATTGCAGCATGAACAGTTCGATGCCGGCCGCGTGGAAGGCGCGGATGCGGCTCGCGACCGTCTCGTAGCTGCCCACCAGCCCGGCCGCCGTGCCGCCATTGGTGCCGACATGGCGCGCGGAGGCCGCGTCGGTCTTGGCGAACATCACGCTCGCCGCATCCGTGCGGGCGCGGGTATCGGCGCGCAGGGCGGCGTCGCGCTGCGCCAGGGCGAGGAGCCGCGCCTGCTCGGCCTCGGCTTCCGCATCGCTGTCCCGCGCGATGACGAAGGCCGAGAGACCGTAGCGGAGCGGCCCGTTCGCCGCGGGGCGGCGGGCGACGTCGGCGACGAGGGCGCGCACCGCCTCCAGCGGCTGGCCGTTGATGAACCAGACGTCGGCATGGTCGGCCGCGAGCGCCCGCGCCGGCTCCGACTCGCCGCCGAGATAGATCCGCGGCCGCGGGCGATAGGTTCCGGCCGGGCGGAGCTGGTAATCCGCCACCCGGAAATGCTGTCCCTCGAACGAGACGCGCTCGCCGCGCATCAGCCGGTCGACGAGGCCGATCCACTCGCGGCCATAGGCGTAGCGGTCGTCATGGGCCGGGAAGGGCAGGCCGGCCCGCTCGAACTCGGCCCGGTTCCAGGCATTCACGAGGTTGAGCGCGAAGCGGCCCCGCGCGACGTGCTCGATCTGCAGGGCCATCTTGGCGAGCACCACCGGGTGGTAGAGCCCCGGCTTGATCGCCGCGATGATCTCGATGCGCCGGGTCAGCGCCGCGAGCGCCGCGGCCGCGGTCCAGGCCTCGAGCTGGTCGCGGCCGTCGTCGTAGGGGTTCGCCGTGTGTTGGGCGACGAGCACGGCATCGAAGCCGAGCGCCTCGGCCTCCAGAACCAGGGCGCGGTTGCGCTCCCAGCTCGCGTCGTCCGGCTCGTCCGGGTCGTGGTGGGCGGCGCGGGAGCCGTGGACGGCGGCCCAGATGCCGAAGCGGGGGGCGTCGCGCATCCGCGTCAGCCCTTCACCGCCGGGGGCTGCCAGATCGTCACCGCGGTGGCGTCGATCCGGCGGGGGATGAGCTTGGCCTCCAGGAACACGTCGGCGATGTCCTGCTGCTCGCCGAGCCGGGCCCGCTCCACCGGCTCGACGGCGTAGGTGCGGCGGGCATTGGCCGCGGCCACCACCGCCGGCGGCAGGTCGCCCCAGATGGGGGCGAGCAGCGCCACCGCCGCCTCCGGATTGGCCTTCACCCAGCGCCCCGCCTCGACCAGCGCCTCGTAGACCGCCGCCACCACCGCCGGGTGCGCGGCGACGAAGCCGTCGTTGACGAGATAGTAGCGGTGATAGCTCGTCAGCCCGCTGCCGTCGGCGATGGTGCGCACCGGCCGCTTCGCCTCGGCGAAGGCGAGGAACGGGTCCCAGATCGACCACGCGTCGAGGCTGCCCTTCTCGAAGGCCGCCGCGCCCTCCGGCGCCTGCAGATAGGCCGGCTTGATGTCGGCGAAGCTCAGCCCGGCCCGCTTCAGCGCCGCGGCCAGCACGTAGTGGCTGCCCGAGCCCCGCGAGACGCCGACGGTGCGGCCCTTCAGGTCCGCCACCGTGCGGATCGGGGAATCCGCCGGCACGATGATCGCCTCGGCGGCGGGCGAGCCGCGCTCGCGGGCGTAGAAGGTGAGCGGCGCGCCGGCCGATTGCGTGAAGATCGGCACCGCGTCGGCGACGTCCGCGTGGATGTCCACGGCGCCCGCATTCATCGGCTCGATCACGCTGGTGAACAGGTGCCAGGACGGGGTGAACCCGAGCGGCGCGAGGCGCTCGGCCAGGGTGCCCTTCACCTTGAGCACGGTGAACAGCACCGAGGAGCGCTGCATGCTGATCCGCACGACGCGCTCGGCCGCGTGCACCGCGGGCATGCCGAGGGCCGAGGCCGCCGCCGCGCCGAGGCCCGCGCCGAGGCCTGCACGCAGGAACGTGCGGCGGGAGGTCGGGGCCCCGCGCGGGGTGTCGTCGGTCATCGGGGTCTCCGGAGCGGATCTTGATCGGATCTTGGGGATGGGCGCGCGTTCTCGCGGCCGGCCCGGGCAGGTCCGGGCCGACCGTTCGACGCGAATGCAGGGTGTCAGACGAGGTCTCTGCCGACACGTGATCTATCAAAGACCGAGACGGATCTTCCGATCAACGGAACGGATTTGCAATTTTACCGGGGATCGAGAACGGTCGTTCTCCGCGGGCGGGGTGGCCGGAGCGCATTTCCTTCCCGGCCCCCTCCCCTGCTCCGCGCTCGCGATCCGGGCCCCCTCCCCCGCTCTCCTGCTCCGCCGCGTGCGGAAGCGAGGGACCGCCATTACGCGCCGGGAAAGATCTTCCTGCGCAAGCCGCCGGGACGGTCAAACAGATCTCCCGCATCCCGGAATTATGCATCTGGCTTTCATTGACGGTCGAGCGATGGAGCAGCGATACATCGGCTCATCACGAGGACCTGAATTCAGGTCCTGTACGGCACCGGGCGCCGTGAAACCAGGATGGGATGCCGAGGCGATGTCGCAGACGGATGCGGGCTGGGGCGCCGGCCCGAGCGGGCGCTACGAGGATCTGGCCGGCCGCTTCCGCCCGGTCTTCGCGGAGATCCGCGCGACGGCGGTGGAGCGCGACCGCACGCATCGCCTGCCCCATGCCGAGATCGGCTGGCTGCGCGAGGCCAACTTCACCACCCTGCGGCTCGCCCCGGAGGCCGGCGGCCACGGGGCGAGCCTGCCGGAGCTGTTCAACCTCCTGATCGAGCTGTCGCAGGCCGATTCCAACGTCACCAACGCGCTGCGCGCCCATTTCGGCTTCACGGAGGACGTGCTCTGCTCGTCCTCGCCCGAATGGCGCGCCGACTGGATCGCGCGGATCGGCGCGGGCGAGACGGTCGGCAGCGGCGTCTCCGAGACGGGGCCTGCCAGGGTCGGCCAGTTCGACACGGTGGTGCGCCGCCGCGGGGCCGAGCGGGTGGTGGAGGGCAAAAAGTTCTACACCACGGGCTCGCTCTTCGCGGACTACATCCATCTCTCGGCCGAGGACGAGGACGGGCAGCCGGTGGTGGCGGCGGTGCCGACCCGGGCGCCCGGTGTCGCGATCGTGGACGATTGGGACGGGTTCGGGCAGGCGCTCACCGCGAGCGGCACGGCGCGTTTCGAGGGGGTCGTCCTGGCGCCCGACCTGATCAAGCCGGACCCGGCGCGCTTCCCCTACGCGATGGCCTTCTTCCAGCTCGTGCATCTGGCGACGCTCGCCGGCATCGGCCGGGCCGCCGCGGAGGACGTGGCCCGGCTCGTGGCCGAGCGCACCCGCGTCTACAGCCACGGCAATGCCGGGCGCACGGCGGACGACCCGCAGGTCCAGGCGGTGGTCGGCCGGGTTCGCGGCAACGCCTACGCCGCCGGCGCCGTGGTGCTGAAGGCGGCCGACGCCCTGCAGCGGGCCTACGCGGCGCACGAGGCGGGCGCCGGGAGCCCCGAGGCCGGGCGCGCCACCGTGCTCGCCGATGTCGAGGTCAACCAGGCGGTGACGGTGGTGACCAACCTCGTGCTGGAGGCGACGACCGGCCTGTTCGACGCGCTCGGCGCCTCGGCGGTCAAGGAGGGCCTCGGCCTCGACCGCTACTGGCGCAACGCCCGCACCATCGCCTCGCACAACCCGCGGATCTACCGCGACCGCATCGTCGGGGCCTTCGCCGTGACCGGCGCGGAGCCGCCGCGCCAGTATCGGGTCGGCTCCGCCTGAGAGCGCGTTCGATTGCCATGGGTAGCCGCAGATCCCCCTCTCCCCGCCCGACGTCGGGTCTACCCGATTTCGGCCTTTCGGTGTCGATCCCGGGCAGGTCCGGGATCAAAAACCGAAGGATGAGCGAAGATCACCTTCGTCTCCGAGGAAATCGTCTTTCATATTTCCGCGGCGACGAAGATTTCGGTCCCGCGATCGGGCTCGAAAACGGCTGCGCGTTTCATTGACGATCATCCCGGCGGGGCGAACGATCGGCCTCCGTTTCGAAGCCGCCCGACGGCGGCACCCCGACAGGAGATCATCCATGCCGAGCCATGACCGCATCGATGCCGCCGGGCAGGCCTGACCATGACGCGCCTCCTCGCCCGCCTCGCCCGCGCCCTCTCGGCACCGGCCTCCCGCCCCGGGGCGCCGCCGGCCGCCGTCACGCCGCTGATCCCCTTCCCGCTGCTCGATGGGGGCGTGCTCGCCTCCGCGGACCTCGCCCCGCACCTCGCGCAGCTGCCCCTGCAAGCGCGCCGGGGCCTGCCGGAGGCCTGATCTTCGCGCGGGAGCAGCGTACGTTCTTGGGCCGAAGATAGTCCTTCATGTCGAAGGGCCTCTCCGAAGACGCGCCTGTGAGTGATGCCGAAGTAAAACGGAAAGACGTTTCCTTGACGCGCGGCCATCGGCATCGATAGCATTTCTCCCGTCGAGATCAGTCGAAATGGTCGACATGCCGGGTGTAATGCTGATTTGCCCCTGCGGCCATTCGCTGGAATAGTATCGAGAATCCCGCTCATCGATCGTCTCCCGGGACGGCGTCGCTATGGCGCCGGTCCGAGGCCGTGCCGACTTCCTCCGGAGCCTGTCCCGTGCTGCGCAAATCCGCCCCCCTGCTCGCCCTCCTCGCGAGCGCCCTCCTGCCCCTGTCCGGGGCCGCCGCGCAGGAGCCGGCGGCGCGGCCCGCGCAGGACGGGGCCGCCCGCTCCGAGACGAGCAGCCCCCTCGTCTCCACCGAGTGGCTGGAGAAGAACCTCGACGCGAAGGGGCTGCGCATCGTCGAGGTCAGCGTCGAGCCCGGCGTGTTCGAGCGCGGCCACATCCCCGGCGCCCAGAACGTCGTCTGGCACACCGACCTCGTGGAGACGGTGAGCCGCGACATCGCCGGCCCGGAGAAGTTCGCCGCCCTCGTCCGCCGCCTCGGCATCGACAAGGACACGCCCGTGGTGCTCTACGGCGACAACAACAACTGGTTCGCCGCCTGGGGCGCCTGGGTCCTGGCGCAGTACGGGCTCGTCGACAACGTCAAGCTCCTCGATGGCGGGCGCAAGAAGTGGGAGGCCGAGAAGCGGCCCCTCGACACCCGCAGCGCCGAGGTCGCCGCCTCGCGCTTCACGCCGCCGCCGGTCTCGCCGGCCCTGCGCGCCCGCTTCGGCGACGTGCTCGCGGTGGCCAGGAAGGAGCGCGACGAGCAGATCCTCGACATCCGCTCCCCCGACGAGTTCAGCGGCAAGATCATCGCGCCCCCCGGCGTGCAGGAGCTCGCGATCCGGGCCGGCCACATCCCGGGCTCGGTCAACGTGCCCTGGGGCAAGGCGGTGAACGCGGACGGCACGATCAAGTCGCCCGCCGAGCTGAGGGCGCTCTACGCGGCGGCCGGCATCGACGGCTCGAAGCCGATCATCACCTCCTGCCGCATCGGCGAGCGCTCCAGCCATTCCTGGTTCGTGCTGAGCCGGATCCTCGGCTACCAGGTCCGCAACTACGACGGCTCGTGGACGGAGTACGGCAACGCGGTCGGCGTGCCGGTGGTCAACCTCGCCGGGACGGTCTGGGGCGGCAAGTGACCGGGCGCGTCGCGGAGCGGGCTCCCCCGCTCCCCCGGGACTGGGCGCCCGCCGGCCTCGCCGGGCGGGCGCTCCCGTATGGGGGGCTGCCCGTCGCCCTTGCCCTCGCCGTCGCCGCCGGTCTCGCCGGGGCGGCCTGGTGGCTCTCGGGACAGCCCGGCGGCACCCGGCTCTCGCTCTCGCTCGGCTTCGGCGCGCTGTTCGGCTTCGTGCTCCAGCGCAGCCGGTTCTGCTTCTACTGCCAGTGGCGCGACCTCCTCGTCCACGGCGACCCGCGCGGGATGCTCGGCATCCTGGCGGCGCTCGCCGCGGGGCTCGCCGGCTACGCGGTCGTCCTCGGCGCCTGGATGCCGGACCCCGCCGGCACGCGCCTGCCGCCGGACGCGCATATCGGCCCGGTCGGGCCGGTCCTCGTCCTGGCGGGCGCGGCGTTCGGCGCCGGCATGGCCGTGTCCGGCTCCTGCATCAGCGCCCATCTCTACCGCCTCGGCGAGGGCTCGCCGACGGCGCCCTTCGCGCTCCTCGGCACGGGCGCCGGCTTCGTCCTCGGCTTCGCCACCTGGAACCCGCTCTACCTCGCGAGCGTGTCCGAGGCGCCGGTGCTCTGGCTGCCGCGCCATCTCGGCTATGCCGGCAGCCTCGCCCTCTCGCTGGCCCTGCTCGCCGCCCTCGCCTGGCCGCTGCTGCGCCGCCTGCCGGAGCCGGCCGCGGTGGAATCCGGCCGCCAGCGGGAGCCCCTGCGCGCGGTCTTCACCGGGCGCTGGCCGGTCTGGCTCGGCGGCCTCGCGGTCGGGGCGATCGGCACGCTGGCCTATCTGCGGGTCGGGCCCCTCGGCGTCACCGCCGAGATCGGCGGGCGCTCCCGTCAGGCGGCGGGCGCCCTCGGCCTGCTGCCCGGGCGCCTCGAAGGGCTCGACACCTTCCGGGGCTGCGCCACGGCCGTCCGCGACGCGGTGCTGACCCCGAACGGGCTGTTCGTCGGCGGCCTCGTCCTCGCGGCCTTCGCCGCGGCCCTGGCGGCGGGGCAGTTCCGCCCGGCCTGGCCGAGCCGGGGCCAGGCCGGGCGCGGCCTCCTGGGGGGCCTCCTGCTCGGCTGGGGCGCGATGACGGGGCTCGGCTGCAGCGTCGGCACGCTGCTCTCCGGGATCATGGCGGGCGCCGTCTCCGGCTGGGTCTTCGGCCTCGCCATGTTCGCGGGCGCCGGCGGCACCCTGTGGCTCGGCCGGCGGACGGGGCTTCTCGCGTAGCGGCGAGGCTCAGGCGAAGAAGCGGTTCTCCGGCCGCTTCAGGCCGAGATGGTCGCGCAGCGTCGTGCCCGCGTAGTCGGTGCGGAACAGGCCGCGCCGCTGCAATTCCGGCACCAGCGTGTCGACCACGTCGTCGAGCCCCTGCGGCACGAAGGGGAACATCACGTTGAAGCCGTCGCAGGCGCGCGTCTCCAGCCATTCCTCCATGCGGTCGGCGACCTGGGCCGGCGTGCCGACCATCTGCAGGCCGCCATAGCCGCCGACCCGGCGCGCGAGGTCCCGGACCGTGGCGCCGGTCCGGCGCGCGTAGTCGACGATCTGCGCCTGCCCGCTCCTGCTGGCATTCGTCTCGGGGATCTCGGGCAGGGGCGCGTCGAGGTCGAAGCCCGAGCCGTCGACGCCGAGGCGCACCGAGAGGTTGGCGAGGCCGCTATCGGGATGGACGAGGTCGTCGAGGCGCGCCTTCTTGGCCCGGGCCTCGGCCTCCGTCTCGCCGAGCACCACGAAGCAGCCGGGCAGGATCTTCAACTGCTCGGGGTCGCGCCCCGCCGCCGGCATCCGGCCCTTCACGTCGGCGTAGAAGGCCTGCGCCGCCTCGAGCGTCGAGCCGGACCCGAACACCATCTCGGCGGTCTCGGCCGCGATCTGGCGCCCGGCCTCCGAGGCGCCGGCCTGCACGATCACCGGCCAGCCCTGGACCGGCCGCGCGATGTTGAGCGGACCCTTCACCTTCAGGAAGTCGCCCTGGTGATCGAGGACGTGCATCCGGGCGGGATCGAAGAACAGGCCGCTCGCCTGATCCATTTGGAAGGCGTCGTCGGCGAAGGAATCCCACAGGCCGGTCACCACGTCGAAGAACTCGCGGGCGCGGGCGTAGCGCACCGCGTGATCGAGATGCGCGTCGCGGCCGAAGTTCAGCGCCTCGTCCGGATTCCCGGAGGTGACGAGGTTCCAGCCGGCCCGGCCCTTGGAGATGTGGTCGAGCGAGGCGAACTTGCGGGCGACGTGGTAGGGCTCGTTGTAGGTGGTCGAGGCCGTCGCGATCAGGCCGATGCGCTCGGTCAGCACGGCGAGCGCCGGCAGCAGGGTGAGCGGATCGAACGAGGTCACGGTGGCCGAGCGGCGCAGCGCCGCCGCCGGCATGTTCATCACCGCGAGGTGGTCGGCCATGAAGAAGGCGTCGAACTTCGCGGCCTCCAGGCGCCGGGCGAAATGCGCCAGGTGCTCGAAGCTGAAATTCGCGTCCGGGTAGCCGCCGGGATAGCGCCACCACGCGGTGTGGATCCCGACGGGGCGCATGAAGGCGCCGAGATGCAGGCGGCGGTCCCGGCCCATGCGTGCGGTCTCCGGTCTCTCAGGGGTGCTTGTGGATCGGGTCGACCCAGTAGACCGTCTCCGGCGCCTCGGCCGCCTCGACGTCGGGCAGGTTGACCACCACCGCCTCGTTGTCCGAGCGCACCAGCACGCAGTGCAGGGGCTCGTCGGTGGAGGCGTTGATCTCCTGGTGGGGCACGTAAGGGGGCACGAAGATGAAGTCCCCCGGCCCGGCCTCGGCGACGTATTCGAGCCGCTCGCCCCAGCGCATCCGGGCCCGGCCGGAGACGATGTAGATCACGCTCTCCAGGTCGCCGTGATGGTGCACGCCGGTCTTGGCGTCGGGCTCGATCGCCACGGTGCCGGCCCAGATCTTCTGGGCGCCGACGCGGGCCGCGTTGATCGCCGCCTGCCGGAACATGCCGGGCGTCTGGGCGGTGTTCGGGTCGAGCCTGTCCCCCGGGATCACCCGCACCCCGTCGTGCTTCCAGCGCTCGCCCGCGTCGGACCCGTGCGCGTGGTCGTCGTCGTGGGCGTGATGGGCGTGGGTGTGGTCGTCGTCGATGTCGTGCATGTCGGTTCCTCCGGCCGCATCATCGCACGGCCGCGAGCGCTTCGGAAAACCCCGGATCGCGGATCGCCTCGGCCCGGGGCGCGCGGGCCTGCGGGATCAGCCCGGCGCGGACATAGAGGTCGATGATGCGCTGCTCGTCGGCCGAGCTGTAGGGCTCGCGCGGGGCGACGAAGCCGATGAACGCGACGCGCTCGGGCGGCAGCAGGCTCATGGGTGCCTCCTGGGGGAACTGGTGCCGGGGCGTTGCCGGATCATGTTCGGTGGCCGAGGGCGGCGCGTGCGGGATCGGGAGGCGGGACGGCGACGGTCATCGGGAATTCAGGCTGGGAGAATTCAGGCTGAGAGGCCGCCGCGGCAGGTCCGGGAGCCCAGCCTTAGGGTCGGACCGGATCGGCAGGCCGTCAACGAAGCGGATTTCCAAAGATCTGCCCGCAGGAAGGATGTTCCCGTCGCGATGCTCGCTCGATGTTGAATAATCGCCGATCTTCCGCGTGCAGACGCACTATATCGTGCCATGACCCGAAGTGGGTGCGCCTTTTCTCCGGATCGATGAAGGGCGAGAAACGTTCTCGCGGGCGACGAATTGGCGAATGCGTTCTCTTCGAGGGCGCGCGTGATTGAGAATACGCTTTCGTTGACATCGCGGTGGCGTGATTGAAGACTGAATACATCGGCCGCTCGGACGTGCCGCTTCCCAAAGACGCCGCCGACGAGCCGCCCGAGCGATCGGGCGCCTCGACCCGCGCGTCGATCGCCCGTTGCCATCCCGTCGCGCGTCGCGCGGCACCCGGAGACCACCATGACCGACGAGCCAAAGCGCCCCGGCCCCCTGCCGTCGCGCCGGTTCCTGCTGCGCGCGGGCGCCGCCGCCGCCGCGCTGCCCTTCGGGTTCGGCGTGAGCAGCGGCCGGGCCTGGGGCCCCGGCCCGTCCCTGCCCTTCGATCCCGGCCCGCTCTGCAGCCCCGCGGCGGCGGAGGCGCCCGCCGGCCCGCTGAAGCCGATCAAGCTCGCCTGGAACGCCACCGCGATCTGCACCGCCGCGGCGCCGCGCGCCAAGGAGCGGGGCATCTTCGCGCGTCATGGGCTCGATGTGGAGTTCGTCAATTTCGGCGGCTCGACCGAGGCGCTGCTCGAGGCCATCGCCACGGGCAAGGCCGATGCGGGCATCGGCATGGCTCTGCGCTGGCTGAAGCCCCTGGAGCAGGGCTTCGACGTGAAGATCACCGCGGGCCTGCACGGCGGCTGCCTGCGGCTGCTCGCGGCGAAATCGGCCGGCATCACCGAGATCGCGGCGCTCAAGGGCAAGACCATCGCCATCAGCGACCATGCGAGCCCGGCCAAGAACTTCTTCGGCCTGCTGCTCGCCAAGGCCGGGATCGACCCGGAGAGCGGCGTCGAGTGGCGGCAATATCCGGCCGACCTCCTCAACCTCGCGGTGGAGAAGGGCGAGGCCCAGGCGCTTGCCGATTCCGACCCGCGCACCTGGATCTGGCTGAAGGACCACCGCTTCGCCGAGGTCGCCACCAATCTGTCCGGCGAGTACGCCAGCCGCACCTGCTGCGTCGTGGCGGTGCGCGGCAGCCTGATCCGCAACGACCGCGCCGCGGCCACCGCCCTCACCCGCGCCGTGCTGGAGGCCGGCCACCGCGTCCACGAGAACCCGGAGGACGCCGCGCGGATCTTCTCCGGCTATGGCGGCAAGGGCTCGGTGGAGGATCTGGCCGCGATGCTGCGCAGCCAGCATCACGGTGATCGACCGGTAGGCTCGGACCTCAAGGCGCAGCTCGTCCTCTACGGCGACGAGCTGAAGCAGGTGAACGTCCTCAAGCGCACCACCGACACGGCGAAGTTCGCCGAGCGGGTCTATGCCGACGTGCTGAGCTGAGGAGGTCCCGTGGCGAGTCTCACCAGCCTCGCGGGCGCCGCCCCGCACGCGCCCGCCCTGCCGCGCCCGCCGCTCCCCGCCCTCGGCGCGGGGGCGGCCTGGCTCGCGCTGGCCGGGGCGACCTACGCCCTGCCGGAGGCGGGCGACTTCCCCTACACGGCCTCCTTCGCGGGCGGCGCCCTCGGGGCCGGGCTGGCCCTGCCCGTGCTCGCCCTGCTCGCCGGACGGCTCGGCCGGGCCGGCGCCTCCCTGACCCATTGGACGCCCTGGCTCGCCGTGGTGGCCCTCGCCTTCCTCGCCTGGGAGCTCGTCACCGCGAAATTCGGCCTCTTGCCGATGCCGTTCTTCCCGCCGCCCCAGGCGATCCTGGAGGTCTTCCTGGAGGATTGGCCGAAGCTCGGCGGCAGCATCCTCGCCTCGCTGAAGCTCCTGGCCGGCGGCTACCTCGTCGGCGCGGCGCTCGGCTTCGCGGCCGGCGTCGCCATCGGCTGGTCGAAGGCGGTGGGCTACTGGGCGCATCCGGTGCTGCGCTTCGTCGGGCCGCTGCCCGCGACCGCGTGGTTGCCGCTCGCCTTCTTCGTCTTCCCCTCCTCCTGGTCGGCGAGCACCTTCCTCGTCGCGCTGGCCACGGGCTTTCCCGTCACGGTCCTGACCTGGTCGGGGGTGGCGGGCGTCAACAAGGCCTATTTCGACGTGGCCCGGACGCTCGGCGCCTCGCCGCGCTTCCTCGTCCTGCGGGTGGCGATCCCGGCCGCGCTGCCGCACGTCTTCGTCGGCCTGTTCATGGGCCTCGGCGGCTCCTTCGCGGTGCTGGTGGTGGCCGAGATGCTCGGCGTGAAGTCCGGCCTCGGCTGGTACCTGCAATGGGCGCAAGGGTGGGCCGCCTACGCCAACATGTACGCGGCGCTGATCGTGATGGCGCTGATGTGCTCGGGGCTGATCACCCTGCTGTTCCGCCTGCGCGACCGCGTGCTCTCCTGGCAGAAGGGGCTGGTGCAATGGTAGCCGCCGCGACCCTCCGGCGCCCCGCCGCGCAGGAGGCGGGCGCCCGGCTGACGGTGGACTCCGTCGCCCACGCCTTCGAGATCCGCGGCGCCGCCTTGCCGGTGCTCGACCGGATCTCCCTCGACGTGGAGCCCGGCGCCTTCGTGGCCCTGCTCGGGCCCTCCGGCTGCGGCAAGTCCACGCTGCTGCGCCTCGTCGCCGGCCTGGAGCCGCCGGACGAGGGCCGCATCGCGGTCGACGGCGCGCGGGTGAGCGGCCCCGACCCGTCCCGGCTGCTCGTGTTCCAGGACCCGACCCTCTATCCCTGGCGCACCGTGCGCGGGAACGTGGCGCTCGGGCTCGAGGCCCGGGGCCTCGGGCGCGAGCGGGCGGCCCGGGCCGACGCGGCGCTGCGCCTCGTCGGGCTCGACGGCTTCGCCGAGGTCTATCCGCACCAGCTCTCCGGCGGCATGGCCCAGCGCGCGGCGCTGGCCCGGGCGCTGGTGAACGATCCGCGGCTCCTCCTGCTCGACGAGCCGCTCGGCAAGCTCGATGCGCTGACCCGGCTCGCCATGCAGGCCGAGATCCTGCGGCTCTGGCAGGAGACGCGCTTCACCGCGCTCCTCGTCACGCACGACGTGGAGGAGGCGCTGGTGCTCGCCGAGCGGGTGATCGTGCTCTCCGACCGGCCGGCCGCGATCCGGGCCGACATCCGGGTCGAGCGGCCCTATCCGCGCCACCGCGACGATCCCGAGCTCGTGCGCCTGCGCCGCGAGATACTGGGGATCCTCGGCCAGCCGACCTGAGGCCGGTTCCGCCGCATCCCGGAGCCGCCCCCGATCGCGCCGCGGTCACGGGTGGCTCCGAGCCCTTGTTCTGACGCGCTCTCCTTCGCCGAACCGGTACCCACTTCGACGGAGAGCGCGCTGCCCACCGGGCCCGCGCCAGCCGCGCGGGCCCTTTCGCGCTTCCAGCCATGGACCCGTCCCGATGCCGATCTCCCGCCGCTCCCTGCTCGCCGGCCTCGCCGCGCCCGCCTTCCTCGGCCGCACGGCCGTCGCCGCGCCGACGCTCCGCATCGGCTACCAGCGCTCCTCGACGCTGATCGCGCTGCTGCGCCAGGACGGGAGCCTGGAGAAGGCGCTCGGCACCGGCCTGTCCTGGCACGAATTCACCAGCGGCCTGCCGATCATGGAGGCGCTGAATGCCGGCCAGATCGACGTCTCGGCGGATGTGGCCGACACGGTGCCGGTCTTCGCCCAGGCGGCGGGCGCGCGCATCACCTACGTGGCGCAGGAGGCCCCCTCCCCGGAGGCGCAGGCGATCGTGGTGCCGGCGGGTTCGCCCGCGAAGGCCGTCGCGGATCTCAAGGGCGGCCGCATCGCGGTGACGAAGGGTGCGGGCAGCCATTTCCTGCTGCTCGCCGCGCTCCGCGAGGCGGGCCTCTCCTTCAAGGACATCCAGCCCGCCTACCTCACCCCCGCGGACGGGCGCGCGGCGCTGGTGAGCGGCGGCGTCGAGGCCTGGGTCGCCTGGGACCCCTTCCTGACGGCGGCGCAGCGCCAATCGGACGCCCGCGTCCTGCGCGACGGCAAGGGCCTGTCGCTGTACAAGCGCTACTACCTGGCCTCGGATGCCTACGCCGCGGCGAACGGGGCGGTCCTCGGCACGCTGTTCGGCAAGCTCGCCGAGACGGGCGCCTGGGTGAAGGCCAACCCGGCCGAGGCCGCCGCGCGGCTGGCGCCCCTGTGGAAGATCGAGGCGGACGTGATCGAGCGGGCCAATGCGCGCCGCAGCTACAAGGTCGAGCCCGTCACCCGGGACGGCCTCTCCGAGCAGCAGACGATCGCCGACGCGTTCCGCAGCGAGGGCCTGCTGCCGCGCACGGTCGATACCGCGGCGCTCGGCATCTGGGGGCCGCCGATCCGCTGATCCGGGCTGGGGGCTGGACGGGCGCCGGCCCTGCGGCCGGCGCCCGGTCTGTCAGTGCCGCGGCAGGGTGTGGAGCGCCCTGAGGAAGACGTCCACCTCCGCGCGGGTGTTGTAGAAGGCGAGCGAGGCGCGCACCGACTGGTCGACGCCGAAGCGGCGGAGCGCCGGCAGGGCGCAATGGTGCCCGGAGCGCACCGCGATGCCGTGCGCGTCGAGATGGTGGGCCACCGCCTCGTTCTCCTGCCCCGCGATCGTGAAGGACATCACGCTCGCCTTCTCCCGGGCCGTGCCGATCAGGCGCAGGCCCTTCACCTCGGCGAGCCCCGCCTGCGCGTAGTCGAGCAGGTCGTGCTCGTAGGCCGCGATCGCGGGAAGCCCGACGCTCTCCAGGTAGTCGAGCGCCGCGCCGAGGCCGACGGCCCCGGCGATGTCCGGCGTGCCCGCCTCGAACTTCTCGGGCGCGCCCTTGTAGACGGTCTTCGTGAAGGTGACGTCCTCGATCATGTGGCCGCCGCCCTGCCAGGGCGGCATCGCCGCGAGCAAGGCGCTCTTGCCGTAGAGCGCCCCGATCCCGGTCGGGCCGAACACCTTGTGGCCGGAGAAGACCAGGAAGTCGGCGTCGAGCGCCTGCACGTCCAGCGGCATGTGCGGCGAGGATTGCGCCGCGTCGACCAGCACCGGCACGCCGTAGGCATGGGCGAGCGCGATGATCTCAGCGATCGGGTTCACCGTGCCGAGCGCATTGGCCACATGCGTCACCGAGACGATCTTCGTGCGGCCCGAGAGCAGGGCCGCGTATTGCTCGAAGATGATCTCGCCGCGGTCGTTGACCGGGATCACCCGGATCGTCGCGCCCGTGGCCTGGGCGAGCAGCTGCCAGGGCACGATGTTGGCGTGGTGCTCGATCGTCGAGACGATGATCTCGTCGCCCGGGCCGATATGGGCGCGGCCATAGGAATTGGCGACGAGGTTGATCGCCTCCGTGGTGCCGCGCAGGAAGACGATGTCGTCCTTGGTCGGTGCGTTGAGGAAGCGGCGCACAGCCTCGCGCCCGCCCTCGAACAGGTCGGTGGAGCGCGCGGCAAGCGTGTGCGCAGCCCGGTGGATGTTCGAGTTGTGGCGCCCGTAGAACTCCGAGGTCGCGTCGATCACGGCCTTGGGCTTGTGCGTGGTCGCGGCATTGTCGAGCCAGACCAGCGGGTGGCCGTTGACGCTCTGGTGGAGCGCCGGGAAGTCCCGGCGCACGTGCTCCACGTCGAAGGGCGCCGCCACCGGGCTCGACCCTTGCGCGGTCAGGCGCGGGGCGGGGCCGGGCGAGCGGGTCGGCTCGACGCGGGGGGCGGCCGGGGCCTTGCGGGCCGGACGGGGGTCGAAATCGAGGAAGTAGTAGTCGGACGGGGGGGCCTCGGGCGCCCGCGACAGGCGGCCCGTTCGGGTGAAGCTCTCCTGCGCCTCGTCCACGCCCGCCTTCGACGGGTCGGCCGGCACGAGATGCGGGGCGAGCGCCCGGGCGAAGGCGGCGGCGCGCGGGTGGTCCGCCGCGATCTGCCGGTGCAGCTCCGGGCCGCCCGGGAACGCGGCGGGGAAAGAGAAGTCCGGCAGGACCGGCCGCGGGCTCGCCGGATGGACCGGCGGGATCGCGGCGGTGTCGAGGAGGGCCGGGCTCGCGGGCGCGAGGTTCGGCAGGCTCGGGCCCGACAGGCCGGGCAGCCCGACCGGCGGCGCGCCGAAGGAGCGGGAAGCGAGCGCCTGCGCGTCCGGCTGGAAACCGGAGGGCTGGCCCCCGGCCGGGGCCGAAGGCAAGCCGACCGCGCCGCTCGGGAACGGAGCGCCGGCGGGCCCCTGCGGCAGGCTCTCCAGCGCCTGCGGGATCTGCGGTCCCGCAGGGATCGCCGGGGCGAAGGGCTGGCTCGCGGCCTGCCCCTGCTTGTAGATCTCGCGGGCGAGGCGCCCGACGAGATCCGCGTGGGCGAGCTCGCCCGGGTTCCCCGAGGGGATGCCGAGAGCCGGCGCCTCAGGCGTAGTCATGGTAGTTGCCGAGCAGCACGTTATCGAGACGGGCGATCGCGTCCTCGACCAGCACCGCAGTCGAGAAGTAGCGGGTCACGAGGTGCGAGGCGATCGAGTGGTCGTTGGTGCCCATGTAGCGCACCGACAGGCCGGGCTCGATCTCGCCGGTGACGCCCGACTTCTGCAGGCCGACGACGCCCTGCTCGCCCTCGCCGACGCGGAGCAGCAGGATCGAGGTGGTCTGCGCGCCGGTGACCGGGTCGATGTCGATCGGCAGCTTGTCGCTCGGCACCAGCGGCACGCCGCGCCAGGTGATGAAGGGCGCACCGAACAGGTGCACCACCACCGGCGGCACGCCGCGGCGCGTGGCCTCCCGGCCGAAGGCCGCGATGGCGCGCGGATGCGCCACGAAGAAGGCGGGCTTCTTCCAGACCAGGGTCAGCAGCTCGTCGAGGTCGTCCGGGGTGGGCGGGCCGCCGCGGGTCGGGATGCGCTGGCGCCCGCTGACCTCGTTGAGCAGGCCGAAGGCCGAGTTGTTGATGAGCTCCCACTCCTCGCGCTCCTTCACCGCGTCGACGGTGAGGCGGATCTGCTCGCGGAGCTGGTCGATCTCGTTCGAGTAGAGGTCGGTGACCCGGGTATGGGTGTTGAGGATCGTCTGGATGGTCGAGAGGTGGTACTCGCGCGGATCGACCTCGTAGTCGACGAAGGTGGTGGGCAGGCGCGGCTCGCCGGCATGCACCGCCAGGAGCTCGATGCCCTGCTCCCCGTGGGAATTGGTGTGGCCCTTGAGCCGGTCGCGCTCCTCCTGATGCTGGGCGATCCGGGCGCGGATCTCGTCGTTGTCGACCGCCGCGCGGTCGAGCGTCAGCAGGGTGACGGCCGAGAGCGCCTTGACGGCCGGCGCCGGCGCGGCCTCGCCGACGAGGTCGCCGTCGCCGAAATAGTCGCCGCGCGTGGCGAGGCCCTGGCGGAGCCGGCCCTTGTAGGGGCCCGACAGGGTCAGCTCGACGGTGCCGTCGGCGACCACGACGAGGCTGCGGCCGTCGGAGCCCTCCTCGTGGATGACCTCGCCCGCCTTGTGCTTGCTCTCGGTGAACTTGGCCGCCAGCGCGGCGAGCTCGGCATCGCCCAGGCGGCTGAACAGCGGCACGGCGCGCAGCGAGCCGGGACGGATCACCCGGCCCTTGTCCTCGGCGGCGAGGTCGATGCGGCCGGGCTTGGCCAGCACCACGGCGCGGCGGTTGACGCGGTAGACGCCGCCCGGGACGTCCACGAAGGGCAGGAGCCGCAGGAGCCAGCGCGGCGTGTTGGCCGCGTTCTGGACGGAGGTGACGGTCGCCGTCGCAAGATTGCGCGCGGCTGAGGCGCTGACGCTCAAACCCGGTCCGCTCATCGTCTGGTCTCTCCTGCCGTCTCGTTCCGTTGCTGGGTCGGGCGGCGTCCGGCCCCGCTGCGGGGCCGCGGCACGCGAGGTGCAGCCGCGAGGAAGTATTCCCGCGTCGTTCTCGGGAGAGAGGCCGCGCGGATCTGCCCGAAATCTTCTCGATTCGGGTCGATGGAAGTATCGGTTCGGCCGGGGCGGCAGATTCGCTCCGCCGGCTGCGGCGATTTAGGGATAAGCTCAGCGTGGAAGCCCGGTCAACGGAATGATCTTCCAAAATCACGCCGCTCTGGAGACTGGCCTACCCTGGCGCATCGCATTCAAAGAATGCGCTGCTGCAAACAGCACGATCGATGGAAATTTGTTCTTCCATCGGCCGAGCTGGACGGGACGGGTGGTGCGATCTTCCGGGGTAGGATTTTTCTTGGAGTCCTAAGCTCAGATTCCGTCGCCGAAGCCGAAGGACTGGTCCATGGTCAGCGCCGGCTGCTCCCCCGGGGCGAGGCGCGAGACCACCCGGGCCGGCACCCCCGCGACGGTGGTGTGGGGCGGCACGTCGTGCAGCACCACCGCGGCGGCGGCGACCTTGGCGCCCTCCCCCACCCGGATGTTGCCGAGCACCTTGGCGCCGACGCTGAGCAGCACCCCGCGCGAGATCTTGGGGTGGCGGTCGCCGCTCTCCTTGCCGTTCCCGCCGAGCGTCACCGATTGCAGGATCGAGACATCGTCGGCGATGACCGTGGTCTCGCCGATGACGACGCCGGTGGCGTGGTCGATGAAGACCCCCGAGCCGATCCGCGCGGCCGGATGGATGTCGCAGCCGAACACCTCGGAGATGCGGCTCTGGACGTGGAGCGCCAGCGTCGCCCGGCCCTGGTGCCAGAGCCAGTGCGCGACCCGGTAGCCTTCGAGGGCGGCGAGCCCCTTGTAGAACAGGAAGGGGTCGAGATAGCGGCGGCAGGTCGGGTCGCGCTCGCGGATGGCGACGAGGTCGCGCACCGCGTGGGCGCCCGTGCGGGGGTCGGCCTCGAAGGCGGCGAGGCAGAGGTCGCGCATCGAGAGCCGGGCGAGGTCGCCGTCGCCGAGCCGGTGGGCCAAGCGGTAGGCGAAGGCCTGGGCGAGGCTGCGCTGGTCGAGGATCGTCGCCTGGACGATCCCGGCATAGAGCGGCTCCTCGATGAGCGCCGCCTCGGCCTCGGCGCGCAGCTCCGCCCAGACGTCGTCCTCCGCCGTGCTGCGGCTCGTGGCGCGCAGCGGCGGCTGGATCGCCGCGGTCGCGGTCATGTCGTCCCACCTCGCCTTTTGTCAGTGCACCCGCCGGAACAGGTCGGGCAGGTAGCTCTGCAGGGTCTCGTGGCCCTCGAACTTCACGTCGATGGTGGCGACCCCCCGGCCCTGGCCGTGGATGCCGACCACACGGCCCCGCGCGTGGCGCCAGATCCCGAGCGCCTCGGCGAGGTCGAGCCGCTCGAATACGACCTGGTCGCCCTGCATCACCGTCGCTGCCGCCATGGCGTCGAACTCCCTGGGGCCGATCGCATCGGCCCGATCCTGTGTGGGAAGAGGCTGCTGGGACGCCCGCATCCGTCCGTGGGAAGGCTCTTCCTGATGCCCACGGCCGCCGGAGAAGGTTTCGGTCGCGAAGGATGCGTGCGGGAGCATGTTTTTCGCTAAGTCATTGTTGTATCTGGATAATTGGTCATTCATTGCGGTTTTGCAAGGCTGCTCCGGCGGCGTTGTTTCCGCTTCGCGCCCGCCGGGCCGGGACGATCCGCCGGGAAGGCCGAGCCCTGGGCGTGGTCCCAAGCGCTTGGCCGGGCTCGCGTTGTGGGTGGGCGGAGGCCCCGTGCCGCGCGGCCCGCGCCGCCGCGCTCGATCGGGCGGATGAGAGGAAGGTTTCCCGTTCGGCATCCGATAGGGATCGTTCGTGTCGTGACGCGAAGATCTTTGGAATGTTCGACCGGGACCCTTTGCTCTAGCCTTCGTCGTCAATGATCAGCCCGACGCCAGCGCGGCGCTCGTCCCGAGGGACGGGCGCGGCATGCCGCTCGGGCCTGTCGGGCGTCCGACGAAGACGCCTCCCCGGACGATGTCCTGCCCAACGCGCCGAGCGCCCGCCCCGCCGCGGCGCGATGCCCGGACGGCCGGGCGCGACGCCCCCGGTTCCCTCCCCCGGCTCCGTCGAGCCGCAAGACGCCAGAGCCCCTTGCCGAGAGCCCCTTGCCGATGACCTTCCTGAGACTGATCGCTGCCGCCGCCCTCACGCTCGGCGCGATGGCCGCCCGGGCGGAAAGCCTCAAGGTCGGCGTGGTGCCCGGCGCCTATGCCGATGCCGTCAACGCCGCGGTGAGCGAGGCCAAGGCGCAGGGGCTCGACGTCAAGGTCATCGAGTTCAGCGACTGGACGACGCCGAACGTCGCGCTGGATGCCGGCGACATCGACGTGAACTTCTTCCAGCACCGGCCCTTCATGGAGAATGCCGAGAAGGCGAAGGGCTACGATTTCGAGGTGGTCGGGCTCGGCATCCTGCAGAATCTCGGGATCTACTCCCTGAGGCACAAGAGCCTGGACGCGGTCCCGGTCGGCGGCACCGTCGCCATCGCCAACGATCCGGTGAACCAGGGCCGCGGCCTGCTGCTGCTCCAGAAGGCCGGGCTGATCAAGCTGAAGACGGATGTCGGCTTCCTCGGCACCGTGGACGACATCGTCGAGAACCCGAAGAAGCTCAAGTTCACCGAGGTCGAGGGGCCGCAACTCGTCCGCGTCACCGGCGACGTCGATCTCGCGCAGGGCTATCCGCACTTCATCGTCGCCGCCGGCACCTTCGACCCGACCAGCGGGCTGATCTATTCCGGCATCGAGGACAAGCTCTTCGCGGTGAGCTTCGTCACCAAGGCCGCGCGCAAGGACGACCCGGCGATCCGGAAGTTCGTGGCCCTGTTCCAGGCCTCGGACGCGGTGAAGAAGCGGATCCACAGATCCTTCGCCGACAGCGACAAGCTCTACGTGCTGGCGTGGCTGAACTGATGGCGGGCTTGGCATTCGACACGATCCGCGATCCCGCCCGCTGGATCGCCGAGGGGACGCCAGCGCGCGCCCTCCCCGCCGCGCGGACCGGGCAGGAGGGCCGGCCGGCCGCCGGCACGGTGCGGTTCGAGGCCCTCTCCAAGACCTACCGCTCGGCGGCCGGCGAGGTCCGGGCGCTCGACAGCATCGACCTCGAGATCCCCGCCGGCGCGATCTTCGGCATCATCGGCCGTTCGGGCGCCGGCAAGTCGACCCTCCTGCGCGCCGTGAACCGGCTGGAGGAGCCGACCTCCGGCCGCGTCCTGATCGACGGCGCGCCGATCGCGGCGCTCGACACGGACGGCCTCGTGGCCCTGCGCCGCCGCATCGGCATGATCTTCCAGCACTTCAACCTGCTCTCGGCCAAGACCGTGCGCCAGAACGTGGCGCTGCCGCTCGTCGTCGCGGGCGTGCCGAGGGCCGAGATCGGCCCCCGGGTGGACGAGGCGCTGCGCCTCGTCGGGCTGGAGGCCAAGGCGGAGACCTATCCCTCGCGCCTGTCGGGCGGCCAGAAGCAGCGCGTGGGCATCGCGCGCGCCCTCGTCAGCCGTCCGGAGATCCTGCTCTGCGACGAGGCGACCTCGGCCCTCGATCCGGAGACCACCCTCTCGATCCTGAGCCTGCTCCGCGACATCAACCGGCGCCTCGGCATCACCATCGTCCTGATCACGCACGAGATGAGCGTGATCCGCGAGGCGTGCAGCCACGTGCTGGTGCTGGAGGCGGGGCGGATCGCCGAGACGGGGCCGGTCTGGCGCGTCTTCGGGGCGCCAGAGCATCACGCGACCCGGGCGCTGCTCGAACCGCTGACCCGCGGCCTGCCCGAGGACCTCGCGGCCCGGCTGCGGCCGCATCCCGCGCCCGGCGCGGCGACCGTGCTGCGGATCACCTATTCCGGGCGGGAGGCGCCCGACCTCTCGGCCCTCGCCGCGGCCGCGGCCGCGCCGGTGCGGCTGCTCCAGGCGGGCATCGAGCGGATCCAGGGCCATGCGGTCGGCCGGATGCTGGTCGCCGTCGCGGCGGCCGGCGCGGATCCGGGCGTCGAGGACCGCGTGCGGGCGCTCGGGGGCGTCGTCGAGAGGATCGGCTATGTCGCAACTGATGATTGACCGCCTCTGGCAGGCCGCCTTCGACACCCTCTTCATGGTCGGCGTCTCGGCCGGGATCGCGGTGCTGGCGGGCCTGCCCCTCGCGCTCTTCCTCGTCATCTCGGGGCCTGGCGGCATCCTCCCGGCGCCGAAGGCGAACCGGGCGGTCGGCGCGCTCGTCAACGGCTTCCGCGCCGTGCCCTTCATCGTGCTGCTGGTGGCGCTGATCCCGTTCACCCGGCTGGTGGCGGGCACCACCATCGGCGTCTGGGCGGCCATCGTCCCGCTCTCGGTGAGCGCCACCCCCTTCTTCGCGCGGATCGCCGAGGTCTCGCTGCGGGAGGTCGATCCGGGGCTGATCGAGGCGGCCCAGTCCATCGGATGCCGGCGCCGGCACATCCTCGTCCACGTGCTGCTGCCCGAGGCGCTGCCGGGGATCGTGGGCGGCCTCACCATCACGGTCGTCTCGATGATCGGCGCCTCCGCGATGGCCGGCGCCGTCGGCGCGGGCGGCCTCGGGGACGTGGCCATCCGCTACGGCTACCAGCGCTTCGACACCACGGTGATGGCGACGGTGATCGTCATCCTGATCGCGCTGGTCTGCCTCGTCCAGTCCGCCGGCGACACCGCCGTGCGGCGGCTGCGGGCGCGCTGAGCGCCCTGCCGTCCTCACCTCCGGATCGATATGGGTCCGAACGAGGGGAGCCGTACCCGATCCTGCTGTGATCGGGCACGGCTCCAAGTCCGTGTTCTGACGTGCTCTCGTTCGCCGAGCCGGCATCCGGTTCGGCGAAGGGCGTCCTTACTCGAACATGTCCGGCTGCGTCGCCGCGATGTGGCTGTACAGCGTCTGGAAATGCAGCCAGCCGATATAGTCGCTGCCGACATGCTCGCGGCTGTACTTGGCCGTCTTCTCGGACACGACCTGCGGCTTGATGCCGGTGGCCTCGACCAGCAGCTGCTGCCGGCAGGCCCGCTCGAGGGCGATGAACCAGAACGCCGCGTCGTCGATGCTGTGCCGGCTGGTGGTCAGCAGGCCGTGGTTCTGGTGCAGGACGCCCCGGTTGCGGCCGATCTCCCGGGCCACCGACCAACCGCTCTCCTTCTCCACCGCGACCGCGCCGGCCGAGGCGCCGATGACGGCGTGGCTGTTGTAGAAGGCGGCGGCATCCTGGCTGATCATGTCGAGCGGGCGCCCGGTGGCGCACCAGGCGGTGCCGTAGACCGTGTGCGCGTGGCACATGGCCATGACGTCCGGATATTCCTCGTGCACGGCGGCGTGCAGGACGAACCCGGCCCGGTTGATCGCGTGGGTGCCCTCCACGACCTCGCCCTTGTGGTCGGCGAGGATGAGGTTCGACATCTTCACCTGGGAGAAGTGCACGCACATCGGGTTGGTCCAGTACAGCTCCGGACGCTCCGGATCGCGCACCGTCAGATGTCCGGCGAAGCCGTAGTCGAAGCCGTGCATCGCGAAGGCGCGGCAGGCGGCGACGAGGTGCTGCTTGCGGTATTCCCGCTCCGCCGCGACGCTCTCGAAATCCGGCGTCTCGGGGAAGATCAGGCCCTCCTGCTCGGGCTGGTAGATCGAGATCCGCTTGCGGCCGCCGCGGTCCGGGGTCAGGTCCAGGGCGACGTCGTGATCGTGGTCGTGGTCCAGCATGACGATACCTTTCGAGGATCGCACCGGGGCGATCGTGAGGGGGGTCAGCGGTTGACGAGGTGCTTCGGCATCGTCAGCGCCAGGAGGCTGCCGACGAGGAGGCAGCCGGCGAGGGTGTAGACGCCGAGGCTCGTCGACTGGGTCCGGTCGACGATCCAGCCGATCAGGTAGGGGCTCACGAAGCCGGCGAGGTTGCCCACCGAGTTCACCACGGCGATGCCGGTGGCGGCGGCCGCCCCCGCCAGGACGGCGGTCGGCAGGCACCAGAACTGGGCCAGCGTCACCAGCACGCCGGCGGTGGCGACGGTCAGCGCGATCTCGGCCACCACGATGTTCGTGCTGAACTGGATGCTGACGAGCCAGCCGACGGCGCCGATCACGCCCGGCACCAGGATGTGCCAGCGCCGCTCGCGGGCCGCGTCCGACATCCGCCCGACCACGATCATCGCGACGGCGGCCACGCCGTAGGGGATGGAGGAGAGCATCCCGATGGTCAGCGTGTCGGTGACGCCCGCACCCTTGATCAGGGTCGGCAGCCAGAAGCCGACGCCGTAGAGGCCCATGATGAAGAACAGGTAGATCACGCTGAGCAGCCAGACCCAGGGGCTGGTGAAGCCGTCGCGCAGGCGGTGCGCGGTCGCCTCGCCCTTGTCCGCCTCGATCTCGCGGGTCAGCAACGCCTTCTCGTCGGCGGTGAGCCACTTGGCCTTGGCGATGCTGTCGGTGAGGTAGGCGAGCACGCCGAAGGCGAGGACGAAGGACGGCAGCGCCTCGATCAGGAACATCCACTGCCAGCCGGCCAGCCCGTAGAGGCCCGACATGCTGTGCATGATCCAGCCCGAGAGCGGCCCGCCGATGAGCCCGGCGATCGGGATGCCGGTCATGAACATCGCGATGATGCTGCCGCGGCGCTTCGCCGGGAACCAGTAGGTCAGGTAGAGGATGACGCCCGGGAACAGCCCGGCCTCGGCGACGCCGAGCAGGAAGCGCAGCACGTAGAACATCGTCGGCGTGGTGACGAACATCATAGCCGCCGAGATAATGGCCCAGGTGAACATCACCCGTGCGATCCAGAGCCGCGCGCCGACCTTGTGAAGGATGATGTTGCTCGGCACCTCGAAGATGAAGTAGCCGATGAAGAAGATGCCGGCGCCGAGGCCGTAGATCGTCTCGCTGAATTTGAGATCGTTCAGCATCTGAAGTTTGGCAAAGCCGACGTTCACCCTATCCAGGTAGGCGGCGACGTAGCAGACGAACAGGAACGGGATCAATCGCAAGGTGACCTTGCGATAGACCTGATCCGTCTCGTCGACCATTGCCCCTGGCAGGGCAGCAATACCCTGCGCCATTACGGCGTCTCCTCGATCGTTTTGTGTGCGCCTGTTCTCGGAACACTGTGCGGATCGTGGCGAGCGGCGGTATCTTTGACAAACGACGAATTTTCAGGGATCGATGAATGAGATTCACGGATTTGGCGTTTGCAACATCTGCCCAGCCTGCATGCCCTGCGTGCCTTCGAGGCGGCCGCTCGCCTCGGCAGCTTCGCGCGGGCCGGCGAGGAGCTGCGTCTCACGCCCTCGGCGATCAGCCATCAGGTGCGGGCGCTGGAGCAGCATCTCGGGCGCCCGCTCTTCGTGCGCGCCAACCGGCAGGTGCTCCTCACCCCTGAGGGCGAGCGCCTGCTCGCGGTCCTGTCCCAGGCCTTCGGGGCGATCCGTGCGGTCTGCGCGGAGATCAGCCCGCCGGCCAGGACGCGGGAGCTCGCCGTCCACTGCACCCCGAGCTTCGCCGCGAAGTGGCTCGGGCCCCGGCTGCCGGGCTTCATCGCGCGGCAGCCCGCCATCAACATCCGGATGTCGTCCAATGCCGAGCCCCTCGACCTGCTGCGCCACGACGAGATCGACGTCGTCATTTCCTACGGGGCGGCCGCGAAGGAATCCGGCCTCACCACGCATACGCTGGGCTTCGAGGAGATCGCCGCCCTCTGCTCCCCCGCCTTCGACCGGGCGCACCAAGTGGCCGCGCTAGAGGATTTCGAGGCGCTGGTCCGGCTCGAATCGTCGTTCAGCCCGGTGCGCTGGTCGGACTGGTTCGCCCTGAACCGCCTGCCCATGCCGGCGTCGCGGACCGGGCCGGCCTTCGACCGCGGCTCCCTCGTGATCTCGGCCGCGGCGCAGGGGCTCGGGCTCGCCCTGGAATCCCTGTGCTTCGCCCAGGCCGAGATCGATGCCGGGCTGCTCGTCCGCTTCGGCGGCGACCGGTTCGAGAGCATCCGGCGGAATATGCACTTCCTGACCTACCGGACCCGCGACGAGAGTGCGCCGAAGATCCGCCATTTCTGCGAGTGGATCATCGGCGAGGCCGCGCCCTGATTTCGCGCCTCGGAGCGCGCCCGGATCAGGCCGTCCGGCCGTCGCACCATGCGGCCAGCACGCGGCCCGGCGGCAGGCCGACTCCGAGGCAGAGGCGGGAGGCCAGCGTCGTCACGATCCAGTTGCCGGCCGTGTTGACGAACAGGGCGTCCGGCGCCTCCCGCAGCGGGTTGGCCTCGGCGAGGCGCCATCGATCAGGAGGTGGAGGGGCGGGACGGCAAGCCCGGCCCGGCCTAGATGCGCGGCGCAGGCCAGCTTGTCGGCGAGCAGCGCGTGCCCGGCCGGATCGCCGAGGCCGAAACGCCATGACCGTATCGAGGCTTCATGCAGGGCGGAAGAGCGTGCCCGCGCGGCCCCATCGGACCGTTGACACGGCAGCCCGCATTTCCCTATATCCCGTCGCCGATGCAGGCGACCAAGCCCATGGCGCGTCGGCATATGGCGGGGTAGCTCAGCTGGTTAGAGCAGAGGAATCATAATCCTTGTGTCGGGGGTTCAAATCCCTCCCTCGCTACCAACAATTCCGAAGCCCCGCCAAGCACTTAGCGGGGCTTTTTGTTTGCCTTGCTCTCTACGGATTTCGGCTTTAAATCCTAGAACAGCGCTAGCGCAGCCGAAAAAATTATCGTGCAGGCGTAACGGTTTGCTGGGGGCTCAAGGAGCACCCTAGCGCACTTTTAGCGCAGTCCTCCGCACCGCAGTAACCAGACAGGGCCGCATCGTGAGCACCCCTGGCAACGTACAAGACGAGCGCTACCAGCTGTTCCAGCGCGCCGGCAGCACCCGGTGGCAGGTGCGCTTCAGCATCAAAGGTCAGGGGCAGTTCAAGCGCTCGCTCGACACGGACGATCAGCGAGAGGCTGAGCGCCGCGCCGACGCCATCTGGTACGAGGCCACCTACCGCGCCAAGCAGGGGCTCACGGCAAAGGCGCATACCTTCGAGAGCGTGGCCGAGGCGTACATCGCGCAGATCCTACGGGAGGTGGAACGGGGCGAGCGCCGGGCGGATCAGGGCAAGAGCGAGCCCGCCGTGATTCGCCGCTACTTCATCGGCTACTTCGGCCAGAAGCCCATCGACGCGGTCAACGAACCGGATCTGGAGCGCTACACGGAGTGGCGGCGCACCTACTGGACCGAAGGCCCCGGCAAGCTCATCACACACATCGAGTACGAGCGAGACGGCCACCGCCTACGCAGGCCTGTGCGGCGCTCAGCACCATCTCTGAGCCGCCAGCGCGGTGAGAGCGTAGTGCTACGCGCACTTCTGCGCTGGGCCTCACGGCAGGGCTACCTGAAGACCCCGCCGGAGATCAGCATCAAGGCGCGGCGCTCGCCGGACAACCGGCGGCCGAGCTTTGAGCCGCACGAATTCGCCAAACTCGAAGCGGTGAGCCTCAGCCGGCTGGTGGATCCGATCATGGATGGCACGGGCGCAGAGGTGCGGGCCAGTGACAAGCGCAGCTGGCGCATCAAGCGGCTGGACGACCATACCCGGCGCGATCGCACTGTGCTGCACGCGTACGTGATGATCGGCGCGTTCTCGGGACTGCGCCCCACCGAGATGTACAACCTCAACTGGGGCGACGTGCTGGGCTACCGCGCCGGTAGGAAGAAGAGCGTGGATGATCGGGACATCCGGCTGCAGGTGCGGGGCAAGGGTAAGAGCGGCAAGGCCATTCCGCAGAAGGCGGCAATCCCGTGGTTCGACACGCTCTGGATGCTGTTTGAGCGTAGCATGGGCCGAGAGCCTGATGATTCGGACCCGGTGTTTGCGAACGAGCAGGGCAAGCGCATCAGCTCGGTCGCCAACGGCTTCACCGAACTGGTGAAGGCGGCCGGGCTTGAGCGGGATCATCGCGGCATCAAGCGCACGCCGTACTCGCTGCGCCACTTCTATATCAGCGAGCAGCTGGCGAACGGAGCTGAGGTGCTCGACGTGGCCCGGAATTGTCGCACGTCCTTAACGATGATCGACAAGCACTACGGCCAGGTGCGGCTTGAGCGTGTGGTCGATCGCCTGAGACCGGAGTGGACCCGAGCCTGATACGCCAGTACCAGCTGTGGGCGTTCCGGAAGCCGCGGACGCTTCTCGAATGAGGCCAAAAGCGCTAGCGTCACGATCAGCGGACAAACACCCGTCCCCATCCTAGGTCGAGGGATCGGGCTCTTACGAGGTTGATGTGGAATACGTTGCCGGATCGCTGGCCTTAGAAAACAACGTTGCTGCTAATCAAATTGGCGCGTTCTTAAGTCGTGCCTTAGAAGGGGCAGCAGGCCAAATTGGATACAAGCAGCCAACGGTAGGTGTTCGCGACAAAACTGATGTTCCCACATTCATTATTATGTCGCCCGATTTCGGTATAGTCCTCATTGATGTTTTGGATGAAAAACTTACTTCTATTGACGATTCAGGAGAATTTTTTAATCTCGCCAACGGCACAAGTATATACTCAAGAGATATCGTTCTGGATAACTTCTTTCAGGAGGTGGAAAACCGTCTCAAAAAAGAAAGTAAGGTCTATGATCGAAAATCCAGGCGACTTTACATAAATATATCTCGCGCCATCGTATTTTATCACAATGCGAAGGCTGAGCTTTCGAGCATATCGGGAGTTGGGGATTTCCTCTCTCAAGTGATCGCTATCGACGAAGTCAATGATCATATCGTAGGTTTTCTCGAAGCTAATCGCCAACCGACGCAGCTCCCAACTGACGTCCTCGATGCATGTATCGCAGCCCTTGAAGGTACAGCTGCTTACGATTGGTCCAAGAAAGCTCCACCGGTAAGTTCGCCTGTCACGAAAGACGATTTCATACGTGTGTCAATGAACACCACTTTTAAATTGGACCAGACGCAGCGCCGAATTGCCATGCAGATCCCGGGTGGGCCTCAGCGCATAAGAGGACTTGCTGGAACTGGGAAGACGGTAATACTAAGCTTGAAAGCGGCGCTTACACATAAAGATTTTCCGGAATTTCGAATTCTTTTTCTTTTCAATACACAAAGTATGTATCGCGAGATCCGAAGAAAGATATCTGACTATTACATTCCAGAAGCAAAACAAAATCCAAACTGGGAGCGTTTAGAAGTGTTGCATGCCTGGGGTGGTAGGAATCAGCCCGGGTTGTATTCGCAGGTTTGTGCAAACTATGGTTATAGGCCGGAGACATTTTCAGAGGTGCGTGGCGCGTCAGATGCGTTGGGAGATATCTATAAGCGATTTCTATCGAAGCATCGCTTAAACCTTCGCCCAGTCTACGACTTGATTTTGATCGACGAAGCTCAAGATTTCTCGTCGCCAATCTTCGAAACCGCGTTCCTTCTTTGCAAAGACCCTAAGCGGATTGTGTGGGCTTACGACGAATTCCAAACAATGACCGATCTTAGGATGCCCGCTCCTGAGGATTTGTTCGGTTACGCCGAAGATGGTTCGCCCAATATCTCCAGTGAGGCACTTGAAGGCACATATCCTGGCGGGATTGAAAAAGATTTCATCCTTCCAAATTCTTATAGGAACCCCCGGATATCTCTGGTGGCAGCCCATGGCCTAGCATTGGGATTGCGGCGGCCTCAGGGCATCATCGATATGCTAGATCACAGGCGAGACTGGGAGGCTCTGGGTTATGAAGTCCAACAGCCCACGGTGAAAAGTACCTTTGAACCAGGGGACGAAATTGTCCTTGAGAGACCCGAACGGAATAGCAAGAATACCCTCGAAAATCTCATTCGAGGTTCAGGTTTTGATGACAAGTCGCTGGTCGAATTTAATGAGTATCAGAATAGAGTTGAGGAAATTACAGCGATAGCGCAAAAAATTCAGGGCCTTGTTGTTCAGGATGGTGTAAGTGCTGATGAGATTATAGTGGTTTCTCTTGCTGTTGGATCATGCAAGAACGATTTTAGTTTCCTACGATCGTTGCTCACTGAGATGGGCATACGGTCCATCATGCCCGGCTTTATCGAGGCTCCGTCGCAATTCAAGGAGCCAGGCGCGGTTACACTCAGCACGCCCTTCCGTGCAAAAGGGAATGAAGCAAACATCGTCTTCGTTATGGGAACGGAAGTTGTCGTAGGTGACGCCACTTTTAGAATGCGTAACGCACTCTTCGTCGGCATGACGCGTTCGAGAGGTTGGACTTATATGTCTGGGCTTTCCGGAGGCGCGGGCGCGCTCAAGGCTGAATTGGATAGCCTACTTTCTAGCTATCCCGTTCTCCAATTTGCATACCCATCCGAGGAGGAGCTTCGGCGTAGAAGAATCATTCTTAACAAGGATGATGGCGATATTGCCAAAAAACAGGCAATTTTGTCTGAGATGATGGTCAGCGACGAGGAGTTGCTGATTGAGATGTTAAAAAATAACCCAGATTTACTCAAGAAATTAGGCGCTACGCAGTCATAAAATGAATCCCTCCGTCGTAATGCAGGAGCTTGAAGCGATTGCGCGCGATTTTCCTAGGCTCATCCTAGATCGAAATTTTGTCTTGGACGGTAGCTGTGTGTCATGGCCGGCTTACAGGCCTGGAATATTTCCGGGCGTCAATTACCTTGAGGAGTACCGCAACGTTGTAGACAGGCGGCAGTACTCATTTTTGCTGGATGGCGGAAATGCTATTCAATTGTACTATTTTTGGGAAGGATCAAAGCTGCGGCGGGCAAGATTAGCTTTCTATCAGAGTCCCACTGACTTTGCTGATTGGGGGACGCAATGGTACGAAAGCGAAATTTCCGCAGGCGACCTGATGTATTTTCAATCAGGCGAGGAAGATCACGACATCGCCGAAGATGCTGTGACCTATGGTACTTGCTGGAGTCATTTCCGTTTTGACTACGATTCGAATGTCGAGGCGCACGACAAGTCCCATCTCCAACACAGTGCGACAAATAATTTTAGAGTCCCTAGCGCCAGGATCTTTGCCCCTTATTATTTCTTTTGCTCAATTGCTACCTCCTTCTATCCTATAGTGAAAGAGGTCATCTCCTCCAGACATCCCCACACAGCAAATTATATTGCTAGTATAAGGCGCTCAATAGATGTTGGTGTAATGGATGAAAGAAGTTTTTACATCAAATAGATACTATGAGCGCTTGCGCTTAGGACGCCGTTCTTCTCCGCCTGTCCTTGCCGGGAAGACGGACAGGCAGCGAAAGCGAAGGTGCTCTCAAGCGGTCGTGATAGTCATAGTACCTCGACAGCGGCGCGCATCATCTCATCGTTGACGTCGATGTAGCGCTGGGTGGTTGAAAGATGCCGGTGACCTGCCAGCATCATGATCGCTTTGGGCGAGATGCCCGCATGAGCCAGACGAGTGATGAACCAACGCCGGCCGCTATGGCTTGACCCTCCATCTAAGCCAGCCTGGACGTAGAAGCCCTTCATCGACTGCGCCAACACATTGGCGCTGAACGCAGACCTCTTCTGAGTGATGAGGACCGGCTGCGAAGCCCGCGGCGCTTCGGCTAGGCTGGACCGGAACTGCTCGATCTCACGGCGGAGGCGCGCGTTCATGAACACCACGCGCGCGTGTCCCCCTTTGGTAATAGCCGCACTCAGACGGAGCTGCTCGCGCACCCTCCCCTCCCCGTCCAGGAGATCGCCCCAGCGAAGCGCTGCGATTTCGCCCACGCGCAGACCCGCCAAGTAGCTCAGCATCAGCGCGGCTCGGTTGCGCGTACCGTACCGTCCCTGCCCCGCTACAGCGAGGAGCCTCTTCAGCTCAGCGTCGGTAAGCACCCGCGCGTGTCTCATCAAATCTCACACTTTGTACGTCCCAACGACTGTCCGCCGTCAGCACTCCTGAGACAGATTGAGGGTCTTCACGAACGGAGGATGGCTGGTTCATCGTAGCCCCCAGGAGCGAAGATGAAACAGACGTCCGGG
>NZ_CABFVH010000058.1 GCF_902141855.1 Methylobacterium dankookense
CTACCTGATCCAGCAGGGCTTCGTGCAGCGCACGCCACGCGGCCGCCTCCTCACCGCCCACGCCTTCCGCCACATGGGCCTCACCCCGCCGCGGCGGGAGGACGTGGCCGCCCGCGAGGCGGAGGATGCCTGAACCGTCCACGGTTTCCACAGGCGCCGTCCACAGGCCGTCCTCAGCTCCGCTTGCGCAACGGACGCTCGAAGACCGTGGCGCCGGGGGTGAAGCCGGTCGCGGCGCAGAAGGCGTGCAGATCCGCCTGATCGGGCCCGACATCCATGTGCAGCGTGCCGCATCCGGCGACGCGGGCCGCCTGGGAAGCCGCCTTCAGGAGCAGGCGGCCGATGCCGCGGCGGCGCTCCTCCGGGCCGACGAGGAGCGCGTCGATCCGCGCCACCGCGAGATCCGCATCGAGAACCCGGTGCCGGTGGAAGGCGACGAGCCCGCTCGGCGGTCCCCAGGCGAGCGCGATCAGCGCGCTGCCGCCCTCCTGCCGCAGCGACTCCAGGCGCTCGGCCAGCCGGTGCGGATCGATGGGCCGGCCGGCCGCCGCCAGGAGTTCGGCGAGGCCGGCCGCGTCGGCACCGGTCGCGGCGCGGATCTCAAGCCCGTAACGCTGTCCCACATCCGGCCCCGTCGCGCCGCCCTCCTCGCGAGGTGCGGCCGGCCTTGGGGCCGGTCAAGTCCCTCAGGCCAGGGTCGTCAGGTCCTGGAACCAGTGCTGGGCCTGGGTATAGCCCTTCACCCGCGGCGAGAGGGCGTGCGGGTTGGTATCGTGCACCACCCAGACCTGCACCGCCTCGTCCACCACGATCTCGTGCATGCGGGCGAGGAGCTTGTCCTGCTCGGCCGTGTCGAGGCTGTTGCGGATCTTGTCGCAGAGCGCGTCGACCTCCGCGTTGCGGTAATGGCTCCAGTTCACGCCGTTCGGCGCGATCTGGCGGGAATCGTAGAAGCGCAGCATCGCGTAGAACGGGTCGGAGGTGACGTAGGCGATGTTGCCGCCGGTCACGTCCTTCAGGCTCGGGTCGGTCGCGCCCTGGCGCCAGGCGGTGTAGGCCACCTCCAGCTCCACGGTGCGGAACTCGACCTGGATGCCGATTTCGGCCCAGCTCTGCTGGATGAACTCGTTGATCGGCAGGGAGAGCATCTGCCCGGTGCCGCCGGTCGGGATGATGAACTTGGTCTTGAGCGGGTTCTGGACCGAGTAGCCGGCCTCCGTCACGAGCTTGCGGGCCGCATCCATGTCGGTCTTGATCTGGAAGCTCGGCTTGCCGAACCACGGGCTCGACGGCTGGACCTGCCCGACCGCCGGGGCGGCGAGCCCGCCCATGAGCTGCACCACGCCCTCGCGGTCGACGGCGAGGTTGGCGGCCTTGCGCAGGCGCAGGTCCCGCCAGGGCGAGCCCTCGGCCATGGAGAGGTGGTAGTTCCAGACATGCGGCGTGTCGTTGCCGACGATGCGCATGCCCGCGGCCTTGAGGCGCGGCACCGCGTCCGGCGCGGGCAGCTCGATCAGGTCGAGATTGCCGGAGAGCAGCGCGTTCACCCGGGCGAGATCCTCGGGCACGCAGGAGAGCGTCAGCTTGGCGAGCCTCGGCATGCGCTTGGGGTTCCAGTAGGCCTCGTTCGGCACGAACTCGGCGCGCACCCGCGGGGTCAGGCCGGCGAGCTTGTAGGGGCCGGTGCCGGACGGGGCGAAGGCGAATTTCGACCAGTCGCGCCCGACCTTCTCGAACTGCGCCGGCGAGGAGATCAGGAACCACAGCATCTGGTAGGGGAACAGGCTGTCGACGCTCTTCGTCGTCACCTGCACCGTCGACGCGTCGAGCTTCTTGTAGGCGGCGACGCCCGGCAGGCGCGGGCGCACCTGCGCCGCCTGGCGCTGGTCGAAATGCGGCGCCTCCTTGTTCAGCACCTTGTCGAAGTTCCAGATCACCGCGTCGGCGTCGAAGGCCGAGCCGTCGTGGAAGGTCACGCCCTCGCGGAGCTTGAAGATCCAGTTCTTGCGGTCGGCCGGGTCGCTCTCCCAGCTCGTCGCCAACCCCGGCACCATCTTGCCGGGACGGTCGGCCACGTCGAGCTCCCAGGCCACCAGCGGATCGTAGAGGGTGAGCCCGGTGAACTGGTAGCCGCCCGCGCCCCGGTCCGGCTGGCCGGTGGTGAGCGGCAGGTCGGTCATCGAGATGCCGTAGGTCAGGCTGCCGCTCGGACGGCCCGTCTGCGCGAGCAGGCTGCCGGTCGGGCCGAGGGCGGCGAGCGCGGCGCCTCCGGCCAGCAGCGTGCGGCGGGTCAGCGGGGTGCGGTCCATCGGAACTCTCTCAACAGGCATGGGGCGTGCGGCGCGAAAGGCCGGAGGCGACCTCACGGATGCGTGAGGCCTGGACGATGGCATGCAATGTACAGGCCAGCGCCCACGCGCCTTTCCGGGCGTCCGCCGCAGGCCCCGAACACGGCTTCCAGGTGGAGGACCGGCCGCCCGCCCATGCCGCGCTGCCGCGTGACAGCGCGGCCGGCCGCGCGCACACTGGCAGGGACGCGACCGGGCCCTCAGAGTTCCGGCGCGGCCGGGGGCGGGAACGGAGGACGCGATGCCGCGGTACTTCTTCGACGTTCAATCCGGGTCCGGGCTCGTCTGCCTCGACTATGAAGGGCTCGACTGCGCGGACGATCAGGCCGCCCTCGACACGGCCCGGCACGGCGCCGGCTTCACCTCGCACGGCGATTGCGCGCGCAACCCGCAGCTCACGCGCTACCGGTTCTCGGTCGCCGATGCCGAGCACCGCCCGCTCTTCGAGGTCCCGTTCTCCGAGCTGGAGCCCGACCGGCCGCTCGCCCGCAAACGGCCGCGCAACCCGGCCCGCGCGCCCCGCGGCGGACGGAGCCGCCCGGTCGTCCACTGAGGCGCGCGACCGTTCTCGGGCCGCCCAGAGCCGCGCTCCACAACTGTGGACTGTGTCGGGCGGCCGCTTCCGCCTCCTGCGGACGGGGCCGGCGCGCGCTTACGCACAGGGGAGATCGGCCGGTTCATAGTTTCGTAAGGGGGACGGCGGCCATGTGGTTCGGTACGTGGACCGAACCATGCAACCGGAAATTGCCGATCTGATAGACGGCGAACTGGCAAAGGGCTGGCACGAGCGGCGGTCGCAGAGTCTCGGCCGGCTTCTGTGTGCGCGCCGCGATTCCGCGCAGGAGCGGCAGGATTACCGCGCCGCGGTCTGGGTCGCGGGCCTGCTCTACCTGATCTTCACGGCGACCGACGCGCTGCTGATCCCCGACGTCCTGGCCTATACCAGCGTCGCCCGCTTCGGCATCTGGGTGGCCTTCGTCTTCGGCCTCGACGCGCAGATCCGAAGGGGGCAGCCCCTGTCGCGGATCGACAAGCAATGCGCCGCGGGCGTGGTCGCCGCCTACGCGGCGTGGCTATGCCTGACGAGCTTCAGCGCCCACCATCTCAGCGCGTCGTACTACATCATCTACGGGATCATCTTCATGATGGTCTCGAACCTGTTCTTCAATTTCGGCTTCAGGCTCGCCGCCGCGACTTCGGGAGCGATCCTGGCGGGCTTCTTCCTGGCGCTCGCCACCCTGTTCCCGGTCGGCACCACCTATACGGTCGTGGTCGGCACGCTCTACCTCGCCACCTACCTCCTGACCCTGTTCGTGAACTGGAAGCTCAACCGCGAGCGCTACCGGGTCTTCCTCAACGCGGTGCGGGCCGAGATCCAGCAGCAGAAGGTCGCCGAGCGCGGCGCCGACCTGCTGCGGCTCTCCACCACCGACGCCATGACGGGCCTGCCGAACCGCCGGGCGATCGACGAGGAGCTGCGCATCACCTGGGAGGCCTGGCAGGCGGGCGGCGCGCCGTTCGGCGTGATCCTGATCGATATCGACTACTTCAAGCGCTACAACGACTTCTACGGCCATCAGGCCGGCGATGCCTGCCTGACGGCGGTCGCCCGGGCGATGGAGGCCGCGAGCAGCCGGCACGGCGGCTCGATCGGCCGGTTCGGCGGCGAGGAGTTCATCGTGCTCGTCCGCTCGGGCAGCCGCGACCAGACCATCGGGGTCGCCGAGGAGGTGCGCCGCGTGGTCGAGGATCTCGGCCTCGAACACGCCCAGCGACCCGACCGGATCCGGGCGGTGACGGCAAGCGTCGGCGCCGTGTTCAGCTCGGACCTGCCCGGCGCCAAGGCCGAGCGGCTGGTGACGGAGGCCGACCGCGCCCTCTACCGCGCCAAGGCGAGCGACCGGAACTGCGTGCGCGCCTTCGACCGCCACGACCCCGAGCGGCTCGACCTGCACGAGAGCGTGGCCGACCTCGTGCGCACGGCGCTCGCGCAGGAGCGGGTCTCCCTCGTCTACCAGCCGATCCTCGACGCCCGCACCGGCCGGATCGAGGCGGCCGAGACCCTGATGCGCATCACCGCGCCCGGCGGCGCGCCGATCTCCCCGGCCACCTTCATCCCGGTGGCCGAGCGCACAGGGATCATCGTCGAGCTCGGCCGCTGGGCGATCCGCACCGCCTGCCGCGAGGTGCTGGTGCCGGGGCTCGCCCCGCGCATCAGCGTCAACGTCTCGGCGGTGCAGTTCCGCAATCCCGGCTTCGTACTCGGCATCGCCGAGATGCTGGGCAGCCTCGGCCTGCAGCCGGCGCGCCTCGCGGTGGAGGTCACCGAGGGCCTGGAGATCGAGAGCCGGCCGGAGGTGCTGCAGGGGATCGCCGAGCTGCGGCAGCTCGGGGTGCAGGTCTGGCTCGACGATTTCGGCACCGGCTTCTCGGGCCTCTCCTGCCTCCAGGCCGTCCCCTTCGACGTGGTGAAGGTCGACCGCTCCTTCCTCCACGCCGCCTCGACGGAGCGGGGCGCCCTGATGCTGCGCGACATGGTCGGGCTCGTGCGGAATGCCGGCCACAGGACCCTGGTGGAGGGCGTCGAGAATTTCGGCCATCTCGACCGGCTGGCCGGGCTGCCCGTCGACCTCGTCCAGGGCTTCCATCTCGGCCGGCCGATGCCGATCGAACTGCTACGGGCCCATCTCGGGCAAGGTGCTGGCCAGGAGATCGACCCGGCCTCGCGTCAGGCCCGCTCCAGTTCCAGATAGCCCACGCATCCGGCCTCGTCCGGGAAGTAGCGCGCGGCGCGGATGTCGTTCTCCGAGATCTCGCCCGCGAAGCCGCGGATCGCCGCTTCCGTCCGGTAGATCAGCCACCAGTCCATGAAGGCTTCCATGTAGCCCTGCTCGCCGAGCCCCGGCAGGAAATTCGCCACCACGAGGCGCCCCCCGGGCTTCAGCAGGGCGAAGAGCCGACGGGTGAGACGCGCGGCGATCCGGTCATCCAGATAGTCGTAGAGCCCGGCCGCGTAGATCAGGTCGAAGCGGCCGAGATCCTCGCGCGCCGCGATGAAGTCGCGCACGCTGCGCGGGCGGCAGGCGATGGCCGGCGGCAGGGTGCGGGCCCGATCCGCGACGACCCGGAGGCTCTCCGCATCCTGATCGGTGGCGAGGAAGCGGGCGACGCGGCCCGCGCCCAGCGCCGCGCTGATCTCGGCCTCGCGCAAGTGGCCGCAGGCGACCGCCAGCATCTCCGCTCCCGGCCGCTCCTCGGCGACGCGATCGATGGTGCGGGCGAGGATCTCCCGGCGCTCGCGCACGGAGCGGCAGGGCGCCGAATCCCGCGTCACGGCGTAGACCGCGCGGCCGATATCGCCCGCAGCCGCGACCGCCTCCGCTGCATCGGGGTGGCGATAGATCAGGTCGAGCAGCCCGGCATCGCCCGGATAGCCCCGCGGCCGCCGATAGGCATGGGCGGTGAGCGGGCAAGACCAGAGCAACTCGGCGAGCGGATGCGCGCGCACCGTGCCGAGCGCCACCTCCGGCCACGCCCCCTCCCCGGCGGCCTCGCGGATCGCGCGCAGGGCGTCGATCGCGGCCCCGGTGCGGGCAGCGGCCTCGCCGGCCGCGGCACGGTCGAGGATCGCAGCAATGTCGGCCTGCAGCCGGATCTCGTCGGGCGCGAGGACACGCGGCGTCGGAACGTCCGGTAAGATCTCGGGATGTAACGGGGCGGGCAGAACGCGCGAAATCGCGGTTGCCGCACCGGTAGCGCCAGAAATCCTCCGCCGCGCGTTGCGCACACGGAGCTGAGGCGTCGGCAGGGGACGCATGCAAAATTTCCCAAGACGCACCCCGGACACGTGAACCGTGCCTCAGACGGGTGTTTGTTCTCACCGAATCTTAGGTTACCGAAAGCCTAACGGGATCGTTACAGGTGTTCGCTTCGGGTCGGTGGTTTTCCACGGTTGACACGACTTGTGCACAGCCTCGGCCGGCGCGGGCTTGGCCGGCGGTTTTCCTCTTGACAGGCCGCCGTGGAGACGGGGCCGTCCGCTTGTATTTTGCCGGAGGTGGGGATAGGTAGCCCCCTCGATGACATGCGGGTCCGGCGACCGGCCCGCTTCCCGCCCGGAGTGACGAGCCTTGGCCAGAGCCGGCTCAGCGTCTGTGACCGAGAGCGCCGCCTTCGCGGCCGCACGGTCGCGCGCGCTCCTCCTCGGCCTGCCGCTTACCCGCCCCTGAGGGCCGTCCGGGCGCGCGCCTGGGCTCTCAGGGGATCGCGAATCGCCGTCATCGTCATTTCCAGAACCGCCACGGCCGCAGGCTGCGCCGGGCGTTCCCGCGACAGGGTCATCCCATGAGCACGACTTCCCCCGCCTCCGCCCGCGACCGCGTGCTGATCTTCGACACCACCCTGCGCGACGGCGAGCAGTGCCCCGGCGCGACCATGACGCTCGACGAGAAACTGGCGGTGGCCGAACTCCTCGACACGATGGGCGTCGACATCATCGAGGCCGGCTTCCCGATCGCCTCGATCGGCGATTTCGAGGCGGTCTCCGAGATCGCGCGCCGCTCCAAGCGCGCGGTGATCGCGGGTCTCGCCCGCGCCATTCCCGCCGACATCGCGCGGGCCGGCGAGGCCGTGCGCCACGCGCAGCGGGGCCGCATCCACACCTTCGTCTCGACCTCGCCGATCCACCTCGCCTACCAGATGCGCAAGAGCGAGGACGAGGTCGTCGAGATCATCCTGAAGACGGTGGCCCAGGCCCGCTACCTCGTCGAGGACGTGGAATGGTCGGCCATGGACGCCACCCGCACCGGGATCGACTACCTGTGCCGCTGCGTCGAGGCGGCGATCAAGGCCGGCGCCACCACGATCAACCTGCCCGACACGGTCGGCTACGCCACGCCGGCCGAGTACCGCGCCATGTTCGAGGCCGTGCGCGAGCGCGTGCCCAATTCAGACAAGGCCATCTTCTCGGTTCATTGTCACAACGACCTGGGCCTCGCGATCGCCAACTCGCTGGCCGGCGTCGAGGGCGGCGCGCGGCAGGTGGAGTGCACCGTCAACGGCATCGGCGAGCGGGCCGGCAATGCGGCGCTGGAGGAGATCGTGATGGCGATCCGCACCCGCGCCGACGCCCTGCCCTACGAGACCGGCATCGAGAGCACGATGCTGACCCGCGCCTCGAAGCTCGTGAGCCACGCCACGAACTTCCCGGTGCAGTTCAACAAGGCGATCGTCGGCCGCAACGCCTTCGCGCACGAGAGCGGCATCCATCAGGACGGCATGCTGAAGCACGCCGAGACCTACGAGATCATGACCCCGGCCTCCGTGGGACTGACCAAGACCTCCCTGGTGATGGGCAAGCACTCCGGCCGAGCGGCCTTCCGCTCGAAGCTCGGCGAGCTCGGCTTGCACTTGTCCGAGAACCAGTTCCAGGACGTGTTCGAGCGCTTCAAGGCCCTCGCTGACCGCAAGAAGCACGTCTACGACGAGGATATCGAGGCGCTGGTCGACGAGAACCTCGCCACCGCACACGACCGCATCCGCCTGGTCTCGCTCTCGGTGATCGCCGGCACGCACGGGCCCCAGCGCGCGACGCTGAAGCTCGCCATGGACGGCCGAACGCTGACCGAGGAGGCCGACGGCAACGGCCCGGTGGACGCGGTCTTCAACGCGATCCACGCCCTCGTGCCCCACGAGGCGGTGCTGGAGCTCTACCAGGTCCATGCGGTGACCGAGGGCACGGACGCGCAGGCCGAGGTCTCGGTGCGGCTGAAGGACGGCGAGCGCACCGTGACGGCGCGCGGCGCCGATCCCGACACGCTGGTGGCCTCCGCGAAGGCCTATCTCTCCGCGCTGAACAAGCTCGCGGCCTCCGCCCGCCGCCTGCACGCGCAGGATCCCGCCACCGTCTGAGAAAACCTGCGATCCGGGGGTGGACAGCCCCCGGATCGCTTGCTATCAGGCCCCACCTCGGCGGCGGAACTTGGTGGCCGCCCCGAGAGATCGCCGAAAGGCGGTCGGGCGCATAGCTCAGTTGGTAGAGCAGCTGACTCTTAATCAGCGGGTCCTAGGTTCGAACCCTAGTGCGCCCACCAAATAACCCCCACAGAATAAACGTTTTTCCGCAAGGCGCCCCCGGGGCGCCTTTGTCGTTTCCGGGCCTTGGGCGGGGTTTGGGCGGGGACGCGCTACACCGGTGGGGCAGCCGCCTGAGGTTCAGACGCTCGGATGAATTCCCCCGTCCGGCCCCGGCATTCCCTCGCTCGTGTGAAATCAGAAGGGGCCCCGGTTCGCGCCGGGGACCCCTCTCATGCCGCGGCAAGCCCCCCGGCCGGGGCGCGGCCGCCGTGCACGGGAACCGCGCGGCCAGGGTCTCTCAAGCCGAGCGATTCGTAACCGCTTGGGCCCGTCAGGTCACCGTGTCCGGGGATGGCGCGGAGCGCCGTAGACCCACATGCCGCCCTCGTATGTGCCGATGGTGAAGAGCACCCGCTCGGCGGTCCAAGCCTGCGCGCCGAATGTCTCCATGTCGAGGTCGTCACGGTCCCCCGGCTCGCCCCCCTCCGGGTTCACCCAGTCCTCCGACGAGAGCTCGATGATGGAGAGCCGGCGCCGGGCCTCATCCTCCGAGACCGTCCGATCCCCGATCTGCCACGCCGCGATGTGGGCGCCGTCGGCGCGCGAGAGGAAGAAGTCGTACATCGAGGTCTTCATGCGTTGCGGCCCCTACGGCTTCGCGACTGGGCCGCCCGGAACGATGCGCCCCGAGATCTGGCGGCGGTAGCGCCATGCCAGGTAGGCGGCGACCTGGCACTGACGCGGGGTGAACGGGCGGCCGCTGTCGAGCCGGCGCGCCAGCTCGCGGGCTAGCTTCTTGTCCGTGCTGCCCACCGAGTAGGTCACCGCGCCTGGCGACAGGGCGGCCGCCCTCGTGCTCGCGAGGTCCTGCATCTCCCGCCAGATCCGCCGCAGGCGCTCGCGCTTGTCACGGTCGCGCTCGGCCATCACCTCCTCGCAGGAGAGGTCGAGGGAGGCGCACATGCGGGCCATGGTGGCGCGGATGCACTCCTCGTAGGTCATCTCAGCCATGGAAGGACCCCACGGCGGGAAGGTCGGCGTCGCGGGTGCGGGCCGGCGGATCCAATGGGATGACGTAGGCGGTCGGGTTGCCCTCGGCGTCGAACTGCATCCCGGACGCCGGCGGCGTGGCGGCCTCCCCGGCTGGCAGCGCGACGAGTTCGAGCGGCTCGAAGCTGGGCAGCCCCGGGATCCTCGGGCGGATGTCGCCGTCGATGAACGGGTCGTAGGGACGGGCACGGCGGGCGGCGAGCGCCCGGCAGCGGATGGGATGCGCCTTCTTCATGCCCATCAGGCTACCCTCGGCGCGGGCCGGGAACAGGGGTCCTGCCGCCGGTTGCGGTAACCATGTTGACGGCGGTGAGGGGTCTGGATGAACTCGTAAATGAGTTATCCGGGGGCCTAGGGCGCCCGACCCTAGCTATATGAGTTGCCCGGCGGCCGACGTCGGCGACCGCGTTAACCATGCGATTCCGAGAGTGGCCTCTATACGCGACATCCGGACCGCCCCATCCCCGCGATGTCGCGTATACGAACCATTCGGCCTCCGGCGTCGGCGACCGTGTTAACCATGGCCGCCTCCTCGTGGTGGTCCACTACTTTACGCTCTGGACGGTCTGATGGACATCGAGGAGATCCTGCTCTGCCCCGTCCCCGAGGATCCCCGGATCCCAGGGACACCGGTCGGCCGCGTGGGGTCGGTCGGCCTGGCGAAGCTCACCCGCCGCGTCCCCACGATGGGCGCGGTCCTCTCGTACGAGGGCAGGCAGGCCTATGTCGACGGCCGGCCGGTCGAGCATGCCGTGCTCGCCGAGGCACTGTTGCGGGCGGTCGTGGCGGCGGCGAATAGGCTGTGGGGCGACCTGTGGGTCGCGCCCCTCGTCGCCGTGACGCGGCTCGGGCAGCGCACGGCCCAGCGCGACCGGATCATCAAGTTCGGTCTGCCCACGCCCGTCTTGAAGCTGCTCGGGTCCGCCGCGTACGTCGACCACCCCCGCGCCGTCGGGTACCAGTTGCTCGCCGTCGCAACGGTATGGGACGAGATGGGCAGCGACGATGAGGAGCACCACCGGTCCGGCGTGCTCTCGCACAGCGACCGCGAGGACCTCGACCGCCGGCTCCATGGCGTCCTGCGCGCGGCCCAGGGCCTCGTCGAGGAGATCCGCGAGGAGACCGACCTGGCTCGACGTATCCGCCTCGGGCTAGAGACAAAATCTTAACGAGTCGCGCGGTATCCAAGGGGGCCTGTCACGTGCGGCCTAAGCCGGCGAGCAGGACCTCATAGCACGCCCGCGGTGATACACGGGGCGTCTCCGGAAAGGGATCCGATGACCGACGAGATCCGGCGCGCTCAGCGCGCCCGGGCGCAGCGCGACGCGTCCACGCCCCCCGACACCGTCACCTTCCCCGCCACCCTCCGCCAGCTCCTAGACGGCTGGCCCCTGTACTGGAATCACCCCGGGGCCGACCTCCTGGCGTGGTCGCGCTCGCTCCGGCGGGACGAGCTCCCCCGCGGCCTGCGCGACGCCCTGGCCGCGCTCGACGAGGGCACCGTCACCGCGCCCCTCGCCGCCGCGCTGGCAGAGGCGTTCGCCGAGGCCGCCGCCGACACCCGGCTCACGAAGGCGGTGCGCGAGGACTGCCGGGAGCATGCCTCGCGCTGCCGGCTGAGTGCCGCGTGGCTCGGTGACTATGACTGCGCCGTGCGGGCAATGCACGAGGCCGACGTCTCGCTGGGCGGCTCGTTCGACGACTGCGAGCGATGGGCTCTGATGCTTACGCGCACCGAGCTCTCGTACGTGGCGCATCAGAACCTGCTCGGCACGCACGATCCCCAGCAGCCCGTCCACCGCGCCGTCCTGCGCGAGCGAGCGGGCCAGGAGCTCCTCGCCGAGGCCGAGGTCACGCGGTTCTGGGCGGCGCTAGACCGGGGCGAGAGCCGCTCCGCCCTCCGGGGCGCGGTCCGGAGGGGCCCGGTCCGCGACGACACGGGCGCGGACCCGCGCGACCCCGATTTCGACCCCCTCGACCTGGGAGAGGCCGAGGCGGCGCCCCCGGCCGGCGTCCGGGTGGCGGGGCCGTTGACGCACCTCGCGGACACGCGGGCGGGCCTGCGGGCGGAGTTCCGTGACGTCGCCGACCGTGTCCTGCCCGTCACGCCGGCGCCGGACCCGCAGGCCGTCCACGCCGCCCTACTGCGGCGCGTGCCGTGGGCACCGGCCCTCGCCGACGCCGTCGCCGGCGATCTCGTCGGGGCGCCCTACGCCCGCGTCCGGCCGCTGCTGCTCGTCGGGCCACCCGGCTCCGGGAAGACGTCCGCCGCGCTCGCGCTCGGCGAGATCCTGGGCCTGCCGTCGACGCTCTATGGCGCGGGCGGAGTGGCGGACGGGATGTTCGGCGGCACGTCCCGGGCCTACCACACGGGCCGCGCGAGCGTCCCGCTGCAGGCCATCCGGCGGGTGGGGCGCGCCAACGTGCTCGTGGTGATTGACGAGGGGGACAAGGCGGCGACGGGGGACCACAACGGAAGCCTCGTTTCGACGCTGCTGCCGTACCTCGAATCGACCTCAGCGCGCCGGCTATACGACGTCTACCTGGAGTGCGAGGTCGACCTCAGCCCGGTCTCGTACGTCATCACGGCGAACGAGCTCGCACGCGTCTCCGGCCCGCTCCGGGACCGCTGCCGCATCATCCACGTGCCGCGTCCCGGCCGGGAGCACCTCGCGGCCCTGGCGCCTCAGATAGCGGAGGCGCTCTGCCGCGAGAGGGGCATGCACCCGTCCGAGGCCGTCCTCGACGCGGCCGAGATGGAGAGCCTGCAGCGTTCTGGCGCGGCGGCTCACTCCGGGAGCTCACGGCATGCGTGGCGGTCTGCCTCGACAGCCGCGCTCATGGCCCGCGTCACTGATTTCGGGGAGGATGAGATGCAGCAGCAGGACAACACCGCCCCGGCCGCCGACCTGGCCACCCCCGCCGGCTCTACTTGTGCTCCATCGGCATGGACCTCGCGCTCCGCGCCTACCGCGGGGAGAACGGGCTCACGTGGTCCGACGTCCACCGGCTCGACCGGGCGCTCAAGGAGTGCCTCGCCGTCTCGGACGAGGACGCCGCCCGGGGGCACGCCGATGGCGTCTGAGAACCTCGCCGAGATCCGCGACCGCATCCGCGCGGCGTGGACGGCCCGGCGCGTGTGCGGTCTCGTCGGCATCGCGGCCACGCTGCGTGTCGAGCGGATCATGGTCCTCGATGCCCGCGGGCGGATCCCGCGCCCGGATGCCGTGAGGATGGCGCTGGAGGCGGAGGCGGTCGCGCTGTGCTTCGCCCCGCTCCCCCGCTGTGACTGACGTCTACCGCAACCTCCGACGCGGCGACTGCTGGTCCATCCGCGAGAGCGGCCGCGTCGTCGCGCGCGTCTCGGAGATCGCGCTGCGGGACGTGCGGCTGGTGGTGCAGCCTGGCGGTCGCGCGGCGTGCCTCCGGACTGGCGTCCGGTCAGTCCATGCGGTCGCGCGCGGCACCCGAACCGATTTCGACGGCGTCCCCGAAGGCGCCTTCGAGGTCGGCTACAGCCCCTGGCACGCCGACCATTTCACCTCGCGCCCAGGGTTTCATCAAGTATTGGCTGCTAGGCTGATCGTATTCACAAGCACCGGAACGGCTTGGGCGCTCCTCTAGCGCCGGCCGGAGGATTCCCGCCATGACCGCCCGTCTCTGGGTCCTGTCGGACCTGCATCTCGACGTCTGCCCCCTCGATCTGGACCCGCCGCCGCACGACGTCGCCGTCATCGCCGGGGACGTGGGCGAGCGGCTCTGCGACCGGGTCCTGCCGTGGCTGAGGGTGCTGCGCGGCCCGGCTGTCTACGTGCCGGGCAACCATGACTGGTGGCGCACGACGTACCAGCGTGAGGTCGCCGAGGCGCGCGAGCTCGCGGCCGCCGCGGGGATCACGCTCCTGATCGAGGGCGAGGTCGCCACGGTCGCCGGGGTCCGGTTCGTCGGCGCGACGCTCTGGACCGACTGGTCGCTCCGCCTCGACCAGCAGGCCCGCGCCATGTCCGACGGCGCGGGCAGGGCCGGCGGGATGCGGGACGTGCGCAAGATCAAGTGGAGGCGCGGGCCTGGCGACTACAGCGCGTTCCTGCCGCGCGTCTCCGGGGGCCTTCATCGGGAGCAGCGCCGCCGCATCGAGGCCGCGCTGGCGGAGCCGTACGCGGGCCCGACGGTCGTCGTCACGCACCACGCCCCGCACGAGCGGAGCCTGCGGGGCGGCGGGTGGCAGACGCCGCTGGACGCCGCCTACGCCTCGGACCTGTCCGCCATCCTGGAGGGGCCGACGGCGCCGGCGCTCTGGATCCACGGGCACATCCACGAGTGCCGGGACTACGTCGTCGGCGGCACCCGGGTCGTCGCGAACCCGAGGGGCTACATCACCGAGAGCCCGGGATCCCGCCTCCGCGCGCCGTCGCGGGAAGTCGAGAACCCGGCCTGGGATCCGGCCCTGATCGTGGAGGTCTGAGCATGTGCGCCCTCATCCTCGCGGTCGCCCTCGTGGCGGCCCCTCCCGCCGTCGCGGGCGTCATGGATCAGGCCCGCTGGTCCGCCGGGACGGTCGAGCGCCGCGGTCCCGTGACCGTAACGACGGGGCTCGATTTCGAGCGGGCGGCGCCCGGCGAGTGGCGCTTGCGGGCCCGGTGCGAGACCCGCGACACCCGGACAGGGCGGTGGTCGGCACGCACGGGGACTGGGGTCGCGGTCCGGTCGATGGGAACGGTGATGATCGAGGCGGCGCCGTTGGGCCGCATGGTTCTGTTTCCGGACGGCGAACTCGCCGCCAACACGGCCGCCTGCGCCTCGGGGGCTGCCGACCTCGGGACGGGCGACTAAACGATCGCTTAGTTTCCGGGGCGGGGCGGCAAAACTAAGCGATCGTTTAGTTCGGGCTAAAACGGCAACGGCCGGGGCTCTCACCCCGGCCGTTGGTAGCTAACTGGCGTTCGGTTCGCTTTACTGAAGCAGGTAGCCGAGGCGGAGCTCACGCTGGATGCTGGCGCGCTCTGCCTCACGATCCTGCACGCGGAGGTGGGCGGCCCAGTGGTGCCAGAGCCACATAATGCGGGTTTGCCGCCGAAAAACAACATGATTTTAATGGGGGCGATCCCCACTCAGGCACGGATGCAACGGCCAACGTAGCCCGTACTGCACCGCCGCGAAAGATCGTCCAAACTTTTTTCGAGGCTCCTGGATGCCCACCACTGGGTGAGGATCGCATCGCCTGTCCTTCCCCTACCGGGCGGCGCGCGCGGCATGGCGTGGCGGCGACCCAGGCGCCTGGACGGGGTGTGTTTCAGGGTCTCGCGCGGGAAGGTTTTGGGCCGTTAACCGCCGACCCTCGCGGCCCAGCGGCCACGCTTGTGGTAGGGCGCGACGCGCCCCACACTGCTCTGGTTCGCGGGTGTGGTGCCCTGCGACGACCCGCAGGGACCAATGCCCCTCACCCCTCGCCAGTCCTACGCTGTCCCGCCGGTCCCGTCCGTCCTCATGGACCGGGCCGACGTCGAGACGCTGCTGCGCGAGCAGGAGGAGCGCACCGCCCTCCAGGCCAAGCTGGCCCACCTCCGCGTCCTCCACGCCCCCCGCGCCCGCGGCAACGCGACCGTCATCGTCGACAGCCGGTTCGACGAGGGCGTCCATCTCCGCACCCGCGAGCTCGCCAAGGATCCGGCCGCGCACGCGGCCTCCCACGTCTCGCTCCAGCGCCACTACGAGAGCCGCGGCGCCCACGCCCTCGCGCGCGTGAATGCCTTGATGTGGGCGGACTGCGAGATCTCCTCGGGCTCGCCCTTCCACGGGATGCCGCCCCAGGAGATCTCCGGCATCCTGATGTCCCGCATGGATGCCGCCGGGATCCCGAGGCCGAGCTACATCCTGTTCAGCGGCCGCGGCCTGTGGTGCGTGTGGCTGTCCCGCCGCCCCCTCAAGACCTGCGTCCAGGTTCGCGTGCGCCGCCTCATCCGCTGCCTATGGGGTGAGGCCGTCCAAACCGGCGCCGCCAACGTCGAGCGCGTGAAGGCCAAGGCCGCCGCGAACGCCGCCATCTGGCAGGGCATGGATCTCGATTGGTCCGTCGGCGACATGGCACGCGTCCACCGCGTCGCCGGGTCGATCAATGAGAAGTCCGAGGAGCGCGTCCGCCTCCTCTGGCCGGAGAGCTGGGGGGACGTGCAGCGCCACGACCTCGACACGCTCGCCGACGCCGTCATGCCGTTCAGCCGATCCGAGACCGCGCGGTACCGGGAGGAGCGCGACGCCCGCCGGGCCGCCCGCGAGGCGCAGGCTGCGGCCGAGGGCAAGCCGGTCGCGCCGCCGCGCCTGCGCACGCATTCCCGCGGCCTGTGGGGCGCCGTCGAGGCCGAGCTCCTCCGCGTCCTGGCCATCGGTCCCGACCGTCTCGCCCGGCTCGGCCTGCGCGACCTGCTTTGCTTCCACGTCGCCGTCGCCCGGGCCCGGACCAGCATGGGCGGCGACGCAGATTCCTGGGCCCGCGAACTCGCCCCCCTCGTCATCGGCGACAGGCTTACGGAGGAGAACCTTCGATCTTACCTCGGGGCGGTCGCCAAGCGCCTGCGCCAGCACGAGGCCGGCGAGGTGCGGATGCACAAGGGCCGGGCCGTCACCCCTCTCTACACCCCGAAGCTGGCCAAGATCCGGGCCGACCTGAATCTGCCCGCTGACCTCTGCGACGAGCTTGGCCTGACCCTGCTCCGCCCCGATGCGCCTGTCCGCACCGCGACCGAGCGGTCGGCCGCCCGGCGCCAGCGTGAGGGTGCCACGCCCCGTGCCGACCACGCCCACACGCTCGCCGAGGTCGCCCGGCTGGCCCGCGAGATCCAGGGCGCGACGGACCTGCCCCTGACCGAGATCGCCCGCCTGCTCGACTGCTCGCGCGCCACCGTTTACCGCGCCCTCGATGCCCACCCGGCCGAGGCGGTGGTCAAAATTATTCCGTCGGAGGAGACCGTCACGGACGGTGTCTCAGTTCCGGCACGTAATCTAAAGGGTGGCTACGCCAGCCCTGCCTGCCCCGCACCGCCCAAGATACCGGGACCGGCCGCTCCCGCCGCCAAGGCCCCTGAGGCCCGCACCAGCCGCCGCAAGTCCAAGGCCGCGCCCCAACCCCAGACCCTGGCCTGGCCGCCCTACGACCCGATCCAGCGCCTCCTCGCCCTGTACGAGTTTGGCCGTGCCCGCACCCTGGAGGCGGAGCGCGAACACGGCCAGAGGCAGGGCTGGTGCTCGCCGTGGGATGACATGATGTGCGCGGCCTCGACACTGCAGTTCGAGATGGAGGAAGGGCGCATGTACCATTCCGCCCCCCTCAAGCCTAGGAACGAGGCGAAGCTCCGCGCCCGTCTCGCCGTGCTCGGTATAGATCCCTACCTCTACCTGCCTTGTCCGTCGCCTGACACCTGCCTACACTAACGCCTGGGATCGAGAGATCTCTGCTGGTCACTTTGCACCACATTGTCGACCGACCTTCGCCCGCCTCGGTGACCCCGTGGCGGGCGTTGTCGTTTCAGCCCCCCTAGTCCCTTGCCAGGGCCGTAGGCAGGATCCGGGGGCCATGATGCTTTCGCCTCCCGCCATGCCCATGCCCCATCCCCCGACAGTCTCCGCCCGTGCCCGACGCGAGGCCGACCGTGACCGCAAGCGTGCGGAGCGCCAGGCCCGGCGGGATGCGGGCGCGCCGGATCCGCGTGCCCTCGACGCGGCCCTCGTCGACGCCCTCCGAGACGCCCTGCAGACGGGCTCGGGGACGGGTGGGCTCCACCCCACCGTCCGGCTCGACGACGTGCTCCGGCGCGCCCTGGGGCACCTGCAGGGGCGTACGAACGGTGGCGCTCCCTTGCAGCGCGAAGCCGTCCACCAGGCCGTCGCGAACCGGTTGGCACCGCCCCCACCTGAGGCCATGGGAGCCGGCCAGGCAGGTCCGTCCCCCGGCACCGACCCCTCCCCATCGAGGCCCGCCCGGACTGGCGTTCGAGGATCCCATGCCGGTGCCGGACCTCGACCTTTACGCCAAGACGCCCCTCTACGTGACGAGCGTGGTGCTGCGGAGCTCGCGGCCCGCCGGGGTCGAGCATCACAGCCTTGAGGCTGCATGGCTGGACGGTATGCCTGGACAAGGGGCCGCCACGACGGGAAACTTGGCGTTAGGATTCCTGGTCAGTTTCGATGTCCCGTCCCCACCTCAGCGCCAGCATAGTCGAGCTTGAGCGCATCTTCGCGACCACCGAGGGAGACCGGAAGGTTCTCAATACCCTCCTGGCGGAGCTCGACCAGCGCCCGACGAACCCAGCCGGGCGCCTCAAGGCAAAAGTGACTGCAGCCCTGGAAGGCGCCGAGAAGATCAAGACACCACCGCGCCCCGCACCAACTCCAGCGCAACAATCGAAGCCTCCAGAGCCTTCCCGGACCAGTTCCCCCAAGGAACCGCCTCCCGAACAGAAGTCTGAGGCGAAGCCCTCATCGCCTCCGCCATGGCTGGACCGAAGCTCGCGCAGGCCGCCTCCGCCGGTAAGGGATCGGCCCGAGGACGTGCTGTCGACCTGGGCGGCGTTGGCGGTGCTGTCCCCCGTCACCTACCGCAAGCCCGCGGACATGGCGGACGGCGACGCACGCCGGATCGCCCTCCTCGACGGGGGCCCGCCGTGGTGACCGCTCGGCGAGAAGGCCAGACACCGCACAGTCAGTCTCGCTGGACCGCTTCCTCCGCATTCGGATCGCTGGCGCAAGCAACACCAACCGCTGTGTTCCCTAGGACACAAGATGTGCAACAGTATTACATTTCGCACCGCAGCGCATTGACCAGATAGGCTCCATCAGCAAAGGTCACAGGGCCAAGGTTCCCGGGGGTTTCGGTTCGCGGGCTAAGAGAGAATTCGGTGGGCTCTCCGGAGCAAGGCCGAAGCTGCCCCCGCAACTGTGAGCGGCGAGCCCTTGCCGTCCGGGTCACTGGTGCCTCGCACCGGGAAGACCAGGCTGGGGTGCTGACCCGCGAGCCAGGAGACCTGCCTTGGGCAACGACACGTCTCTCGGGCGGGGTGTCCCGGCGGAGCGCAGGAACGGACCCGGCTGACCATGCTGGTTCCCGCGAGGGCACCCGTTCGGCCGCTGCTCGACAACCTGAGTGCATCGGTGACCGATCGTCCGAGTTTGATGGCCCCACCGGCCGTCAGTCTTAGCCCGTCCGCCTTCGCAGGACGGTCCCCGATACCGGGGCGCTGCGTACCGCGGCTTGCCCTCGCTGCAGAGCCTGAAGGTGTCGTTCGCCGAGATCGCGGTCTCCATCCCGCCTGACTCCACCCGCAAGGCGGGCTCGGTGCAATGGCCGGCAGAGCTACCGGGCGATCCTGCGACCGGCTTCGTGACGGTGAAGGCGCACACGCTTGATCGCCCGCAGGCGATGTCCTGGATCAGCCGCACTGCCAAACTGGTGCCACAGCGCCAAGCCCTCGTATTCATCCACGGCTTCAACAACCTGTTCGAGGAAGCGGTCTATCGCTTCGTCCAAATCGTCCACGACGGCCGATAGCCTCAGTGATGGCGCAGTAGGTTAGCAACCAATGACCTCAGGGCACAGCATTCTCGATGCGGTTGAAGCTATCGATTTAGGCGAGTTTGATACCCATCCTTTATGAGCAAGCGCATCTCCGTTCGGCCGCTGGCGTCTAATCATGCAAAAATTTTAGGGGTTGTCTCACGCAATTCAGAATAGAGCCTAGGCAGCAATCAGTCACTGATGCTGGCTCTCGGAAGTACCACCGGAATTTGCAGAGGTTGATGCTTAAATTCGGTGCCGCAACTTTTTTGGCGGGTGCGTTTGCCAAGGTTGGTTGGCCACTTCCGCGGGCCCTGCTATGCCTAAGTATGGATCGAAATAGCATTTAGGCTAAACCTATCAACAGGGAATGAAAGTCTAGCATCAATGTATATACACATCGGGAATCCCAATCCATTTGTTAACTTGCGGTGTGTGCTTCTGTCCGTTAGCGCGCATTGTATGTACAAGTCGCTTCGTCATACTACCCGAAGTGAGCTGCAAATTTTATTCAAAAGCATCGGCATGAAGGGATTTCTTCTCGAATTCGAGCTCTCAGGTCTTGTGGATATGAATGGCAGCAAAAAAAGAACTGACTATATCCGCGGCAAGGTTGACGCCTTGATCGAGGACATACGCGCTACCCGGGCCCCCTCAGATCTCGCTGATCGTCTTGAGACGGCAGCGCAAGCCGCCTGGAAGTGGCTTAGCCATGCCACGTCGGCTCAGCTTTCTGAGGCCATCGCTAGCTCTACTATGCAGGTTGAAGTCGATAATAGCGATTCTGTATTGAATAGTGATATGGCGGAATGTGCCTAAGTAAGAATCGGCGTGGAAAAAGGGCTCTGACTCACTCTCGCTGGTACCAGCGGCGTTGAGTTTGCGGACATCCACGATGGAGCCGCAGCATACGCCCCCGCTTCCGGTCGTCGAGCCTCGTACCCGCTGGTTTCGTCGATCATCTCGATAGCGACGCCGACCGGGTCGGTCTGGACGTGAGATCGGGAGCCGCGGTGGCGACCTGCCTAGATTGTGGAACGCCTTCGCGTCGCATCCAAAGCCGCTACCGGCGCCGTGCCGCCGACCTGCCGCTCGGCGGCCGGCGCGTCGAGCTCCGGGTTGTCGTACGACGATTCTGGGGCGGCGCGCGAAGCCATGCTGAGCGCAGCGCGCCGCACTGGGCGGTCATGGCCGATCAGCAGGTCTCTAGAGTGACGGTGTTCGAAGCCTCATTCCGGAGACGGATCGACCATGACCAGACCGCAGCTTACGCCGCCGGCCGGCGTTCTCGTAGCCATCGACGTCGCCAAAGCCTGTGACCTTGCCCCCTGTTTGCCCCCGTTCATAACCAGAGTCCGTTCTGGTTCTGGTCCTGTCGGGACCGGGTTGCAAACGCGTTCGGGGTGAGCCCGCCGAGGCTCGTGTGGGGGCGGCAGGTGTTATAGTCGACCCGCCACGCCTCGATGATGGTCCGGGCCGCCGGCAGGCTCCGGAACAGATGCTCGTTCAGGCACTCGTCGCGCAAGCGCCCGTTCAAGCTCTCGACAAAACCGTTCTGCTGCGGCTTGCCGGGCGCGATGTAATGCCACTCGACCGCACGCTCCTCCTGCCAGCGCAGGATGGCGTGCGAGGTCAGCTCGGTGCCGTTGTCCGAGACGATCATCAGCGGCTTGCCCCGGCCCTTGATGATCCGGTCGAGTTCACGCGTGACCCGCCGCCCGGACCGCGACGTGTCGACCACCAGCGCCAGGCACTCCCGCGTGCAGTCATCGACCACGACGAGGATGCGGAAGCGCCGACCGTCGTCGAGCGTGTCGGAAACGAAGTCGAGGCTCCAGCGCTGGTTCGGCTCCTGCGGCACCGCGGCGGGCGCTCGCGTGCCAAGTGCTCGCTTGCGACCTCCGCGCTTGCGCACCGACAGCCGCTCCTCTCGGTAGAGCCGGAAGAGCTTCTTGTGGTTGAGAGCGAGGCCCTCCCGCCGCAGTAGGATGAGCAGGCGCCGGTAGCCGAACCGGCGGCGCTCGACGGCCAGGCCGCGCAGGCGCACCCGCACAGCCGCGTCGTCACCACGGGTCGAGGCGTAGCGGTACGTCTTCGGCTCAAGGCCGATCAGCCCGCAGGCACGACGCTGCGAATAACCTTTCTCCTCGATGGCCCAGCTCACGGCCGTTCTCCGTGCGCCGGGCGTCAGAAGTTTTTTCCCAGCGCCTCACGCAGCGTGGCCACGTCGAGCATCGCCTCGGCCAGGAGCTTCTTGAGCTTGCGGTTCTCCTCATCGAGCGCCTTCAGACGCCGCGCGTCCGAGACCTCCATGCCGCCGAAGCGCGAGCGCCACGTGTAGAACGTCGCGTCGCTGATGCCGTGGCGGCGACAGATCTCAGCCACCGGCAGCCCAGCCTGCTGCTCCTTCAGGATGCCGATGATCTGCTCTTCGCTAAACCGGCTCTTCTTCATCGTCCGTCTCCTGCTCGACGGACCCTAGCTTCAGAATGAGGGCAGGCCAGGGGGCAAGGTCATCCGGTCCATCGCAACGGCGGACGACATCGCACCCTTCCAAGTGATCTCAGTTTCCTAAACCTTCTTCTGCTACCTGAAAGGTTCCTTCCTGTAAATCCATCCTGGGATCGATTCACGGCGGTTTTCTGAATGACTGGGCCAGAACGGCCGAATAACGCGCCAAATTGATGTGCTCAAAAATTTCCCGCGAACCAATGGTGCCGTTACGTCGCGACACATCAACGGCGCCTTATCAGTAAATTCAGAGGTGTGATAAGCGCTAAAGACAAGGCCATCCACTATCGCGGATGACCTGTCGTATTCATTTATTCATTTCCCGATTCGGCCGGGCCATCCATTCCGGATAGAAACACGAGCTTTACCCTGCAGTCAAACGGCAGCTTAGGGTGCCGACCGCTCCGCTATTTCGCGGCCAGCAGGGTGAACTTGTGAATCTGCGGCGGTTCAGAAAACAGTTCTTCTGCCTTGTCCATCAGTGCGGCGGCAACCTTGCCGTCAAGATGGGCCTGCCGATCCTCCTCTGTGTCGAACGTATCGAAGATCGCGTACGCACCGGAACCTTCCTCGATCGCATACCAGGTCAGAGTGCCCGCCTCAGCTTGAACGAGCGGCAATGCCGAGGTCAAGAAATTGGCGACATCGCGCTCTTTTCCGGGCTTGGCCTTCAGTGGTACATACAGGGCAAGTTTGGGCATAAATGACTCCTCAAGTGAAACGGACAGATATTATTCGGCAAAGTAACGGACGAGCGGGCCGGTAGGTTCCCCATGAGGCAGAGCACACGCGCCCCCCCTCCTCGTCGAAATCAGAACTGCTGTGCGGTCGGCCGGATGACGATCGCGTTGACGTCGACGTCATCAGGTTGTTCGACAGCGAACGCGATAGCACGCGCCACCGATGCCGCCGGGATGGCCTGCTTGTAGAAGTCCAGCACCGTCTCGGCAGCCGCTCCAGAGGTCGTGAACTTCAAATCGCTTTCGACAGCTCCAGGCTCGATTGACGTGACCCGGACCTTTTCCCCCACCTCTTGGCGCAAGCCCTCGCTGATCGCGCTGACGGCGAACTTGGTGCCGGAGTAGACCGTGCCGCCCGGTGCGAAGACCTTGATGCCCGCAACCGAGCTCAAGTTGATGATGTGACCGCTGCCCTGCTCGAGAAAACCGGGAAGGGCCGCCGCGATGCCGTAGAGCGTACCCTTCAGATTGACGTCGATCATCTGGTCCCACTCGTCGGTGTTGACCTCGGCCATCGGACGGATCGGCATCAGCCCAGCGTTGTTGATCAGCACGTCGAGGCGGCCGAAGTCGGCAATGATTGCGGCGACGACGGACTGGACCGCCGATTTGTCGGTCACGTCCACCGCGTAGCTACGTGCCGTGCCGCCAACTGCGGCGATGTCCGCGACGACCTCGTCGAGCCTGTCCTTGCGCCGCGCGGCGATGGCCACCTTGGCGCCGCGTTCCGCGAGAAGACGCGCGGTCACCGCGCCGATGCCGGTGCTGCCGCCGGTAATGAGAACGACCTTGCCTTCGATACCCTTGGTCATGACTGTATTCCTTCAAGTCAGTTGTTGATTTTTCGCCGGATCGCGGCCCCGCGCCAGCGATAGGCGCGTAGATGAATGAGGCCCAAGAGCCCCGCGCGAAGCGCAGGTGCCAACAGGTCGGTCATCCGCAACACGTCTGTGTCAAACGCCTTTACAAGCCGTGCCGTTTCCACCCGCTGTTATGGCGCAAACACACCTAGGGTCAAAACCGCATCAAGGTGTTGCGTGGGCTGTAGTTTTATGATTCGAGGCTGCCGTTTGCAGCGCGGAGGCGGCGGTGGCGGATCTGTTCTGGCTCTCGGATGAGCAGTGGGCGGTGATCGAGCCGTTCCTGCCCCGCAATCAGCCCGGACCCGAGCGCAAGGACGACCGGCGGATCATCTCCGGCATCCTGCACGTGATCACCGCAGGCTGCCGCTGGTGCGACTGCCCGGATACCTACGGCCCGTCCAGCACGGTCTACAACCGCTTCAACAGGTGGTCCCGCCGCGGCTTCTGGCGCGCGATGCTGGCCGCCCTGGCCAAGGCTGGATGGGCTGGGGACGCGGCCGCCCTCGACAGCACCTATGTCCGGGCCCACCGCTCCGCCCACGGTGGCAAAGGGGGGCTCGCACGCAGGCCATCGGCCCGTCGCGCGGCGGCCAGACGACCAAGGTCCACGCGCTCACCGACGTCCTCGATCGCCCCGGCGTCCTTCTGCTGACGCCAGGCAACGCCAGCGACGTGACGACCGCGCCAGCCGTACTGGCCGAGGCGCCCGGCCGCATCCGCCGTCTGGCCGCCGACAAAGGCTACGACGCCGACTGGCTGCGCACCGATCTGCGGGAGGCAGGCATCACGCCCGTCATCCCGGGCAAGCGCGGCCGAAAGCGGAAGATCCGCCACGACAAGCGCCGCTACCGCGAGCGCTGGCGCATCGAGGCGACCTTCAACCGCCTCAAGGACTTCCGCCGCATCGCAACCCGTTACGACAAGCTCGCCCGCAACTACGCTTCCGCCCTCGCGCTCGCCGCCGTCATCGCCTTCTGGTGCTGATCGAGTCTCGACCCTAGTGCGGCTCTCCGATCGGCCGCGTACGTGGTTGGAGCGGGGTGTTTGCGCAGCGCCCGCCACAACGTGCTGTGATCGACGCCAAGGACGGCAGCCATACCGGCCGGCGTCTGCGAGCCGCCCTCGATAGCTTCGCGGGCATGGCTCACCTGTTCGGCGGTGAGCTTCGGCGGCCGGCCGACATGCTTACCGCGCCGTTTGGCGGCGGCGATGCCGGCATTGACGCGCTCGACAATGAGCGAGCGCTCGAACTCGGCGAGCGCCCCCATCAGGTGGAAAACGAGCTTGCCGCCGGCTGTGGTCGTGTCGATGCTCTCCGACACCGAAGCGAAGCCCGCGCCTCGTGCGCTGAGCTGGTGAATGATCTCAATCAGGTGCGGCAGCGAGCGCCCCAGGCGGTCGAGCTTCCAGACGACAAGGACGTCCCCGGCAGCGACCTTGGCAAGCGCGGCATCCAGCCCGGCGCGCTTCTTGGCAGCGCCCGACATTCCGCAATCCTCGAACACGGCTTCGCAGCCCGCGCGCAGCAGGGCATCGCGTTGAAGGTCAAGCGATTGGTCGTCTGTCGATACGCGGGCGTAGCCGATTTTCATGCCCCCATTATGCAATAGGGTTTTGCAAAATGTCGAGGCAGAAATCTCAAGGGCTTAGCGGCAGGGTCTCACCTCTTGTAAAAGGTCTACCTTTTGCAAGCATGATATAGACAACCCTGCCGCACGAGGTGAGCGGCAGGGTCAAAGGGTGTTAGGAAAGAGTGGCCGTCACAGTGTGACGACGATCTTACCAATCTGTTCGTTGCTTTCGAGGAAGCGGGTCGCCTCCTGCACCTGATCGAACGGGAAGGTTCGGGAGATCAGCGGATTGAGTGCGCCGGATTGCAGGCCCTCGTTGATGAACGCCTTTGCGCGGTCAAGGATGGCGTCATCAGAGACGATCTCGGTGTAGAGATACCCCTTGAGCGTCAGGCTTTTGCCGAGAACCGCGAACTGCGGGAACGGTCCTTCGTCCGGGCTGAGCGCGCCGTATTCGAGCAGAATACCGCCCACGGCCATGGCGGCGGCGAGCCGGGCGATCTCCGGGCCACCGATTGGATCGAACACGACCCGCGCGCCCTTGCCGCCGGTAATCTCCATAACGCGAGCGGCCAGGTCTTCCTCGGCCGTGGCAATGACGTGGTGCGCACCGGCTTCCCGAAGCGCCTTAGCCTTGGCATTGGTGCGGGTCGTGGCAATGACGGTCGCGCCGACGCTACGGGCGATCTGGAAGGCCGCAATGCCGACGCTGCTCGATGCGGCCGAGACAATCACGAAATCGCCCGCGGTGAGCTTCGCTTGCTCGATGAGCGCGCCCCAAGCCGTGACGTACTGCATCCACGACGCGGCGGCCTGCTCGAACGAGAGGTTCGCCGGGTGCTTCACGACGTGGCGGGCCGGGATGTTGATGACCTCGCCGTAGGTAGGCCATTTCGCCATGTCCAAGGTCGGGATGACGCTCACGGCATCACCCTCCGCAAAGCCCTGCACGCTGCTGCCGAGCGCCTTGACCGTACCGGCGGCCTCATAGCCGAGCTGCGAGGGAAAAACGGCGTCCTGAAGGTACGCGCCTTTGCGGAACATCACCTCCGCACGGTTGAGGCCGATGGCGTGCACGCCAATCTGCACCTCATCGGCCGCCGGGGCTGGCACTTGGATGTTTTCGATCCGTAGGACGCTCGGATCGCCATACTCATGAAATCGGACAACGCGGGTCATCTGCTTACTCCTACAATGTTTTTTCTTTCGTGCGGCTGGCGTCGCACGGGGTGTGGATGCATGTTGCATCTAGCAGCAGAATTGAAAATACGGTAACCGAGGGCACATAATGCCCAAAAGTATACCGGGGCGTGTCGCAAACTCGGCTGCGGGTCACAGTGATCGGCCCCCACGCGGTGGTCCAAGTTCTAAGTTAGTGCAGGGTCGGCCTTTGCTCCACGGGTCGCTTGGCCGGCGGAGCCGACCGGGTGAGCGCAGCCGGCCAAGCGGTGAAGGCCGGCACGAACACCTCCGGGGCCGGTGGTCGGTAGCCGAGCGAGGCGTGCGGGCGCACGCTGTTGTAGTGTAGACGCCAACTCTCGATCACGATCTGCGCCTCCTTGAGCGTGTAGAAGATCTCACCGTTCAAAAGCTCGTCCCGTAGTCGTGCGTTGAAGCTCTCGACGTAACCGTTCTCCCATGGCGAGCCGGGTGCGATGTAGGCTGTTCTGGCGCCGACACCGGTGATCCAGGCCTGCACGGACTTGGCGATGAACTCCGGACCGTAGCACATCGGGAAGATGGCTCGACGGCTCTGGGGCGGCGCGCGAAGCCATGCGGAGCGCAGCGCGCAGCCCTGGGCGGTCATGGCCGATCGGCAGGTCTCTAGAGTGACGGTGTTCGAAGCCTCATTCCGGAGACGGATCGACCATGACCAGACCACAGCTTACGCCGCCGGCCGGCGTTCTCGTAGCCATCGACGTGGCCAAGGCCCGCAACGAGGTCCTCATCGAGGTGCCCGGCTCCGGCCGACGACGCCGGTTGAGCGTCCTCAACACCCGTGCCGAGCACGACCGCCTGATCGCGCTCCTGGCCGATCTCGGTCAGCCGGTGACCTGCGGGTTCGAGGCGACCGGCAACTATCACCGCCCGATTGCCTGGCGCCTGCTCCAGGCGGGCTTTGCCGTGCGCCTGATCTCGTCCGTGGGGCTCGCCCGCACCCGCGAGGCCCTGCACAACGGTTGGGACAAGAACGATCCGAAGGACGCCCAGGTCATGCTGCACATGATCCGCATCGGCGCCTCGCAGGTCTACCATGACCCGCTCGCCGCCGGCATCAACGACGTGCAGGAACTGTCCAAGACCCACGACGCCGTCTCGCGGGCCAAGACCGAGGTGCTGCATCGGATCCTGACCCACTACCTACCACTGTACTTCCCGGAGGTCGACCGCTTCCGCCACAACAGCCGCTCGGACTGGTTCTTCGCCTTCCTCGATCGCTTCCCCACGCCCGCCAGCATCACCGCGCTGAGCAAGGAGACCTTCATCGCCGCCGCCTGGGATGTCGTCGGGCGCAAGGTCGCCAAGGCCCAACTGCTCGGCGACATCTACGAGACGGCCCGCAGCTCGATCGGCCTGCCGGTGCCGCCTGACGCTCCGGCGCTGAGCATGTTCCGGCTCGTCATCGGCGAGGTGCGCGGCCTCATACGGCAACGCGACGCGATCGAGGCCGCGGCCGACACCCTCCTGTCGGAGAGCGCCGACTACAAGCTGCTGCGCCGCATCCCCGGCATCGGCCCGATCAACGCCCTGACCATCCTGGCCGAGGCCGGCGACCTGCGCCGCTTCAGCCATCACCGTCAGTTCCTGAAGTTCTGTGGCCTCGATCTGGCCACCCAGCAATCCGGCACCTTCCGCGGCCAGACCAAACTGTCGAAGTACGGCAACGCCCGGCTCAGGCGTACGCTTTGGCTGGCTGGGCAGGTGGCCATCCGGCAGCGGGAGAACGGCTTCCGCGACAAGTTCGAGCGCTACATCGCCCGCGACCGGCACGATGCCGACCTGCGGCGCAAGGCGCTGACCGCGATCACCGCCAAGATGGCGCGCGTGGTGCACGCCGTCATCAAGACCGGTGCCGATTACCGGCCCTTCGTCGAGGGGCCGGTACCAGGTGGGAGAACCCCTCTCAGCAGAGCCGTGAGGGCGTGAGAACCACGACCCTGTAGATAATGCTCGGGTCTCCTGCCTGGATCGACATCTCGTGTTGAGGACGGTGAGGACCACGGCGCGACGCGCGTCGGCTGGATCCTGTGTTCGCTATGGCCGAGAGTTCTTCCGGATCGGCAGGAGCCGCCTGGATCGACGTTGACGACAAACACACCGCGGGCGCATGTTCGCGAACGGAGACCTGTTGCCTAGCCAGCCGTCCTTCCTCGCTACGTAGGACGTTGTCCGAGCGGATATGGCCGGGCACGCCGCGCAGGATGAACAGGTCGGACAGCACGTCGATCACGTCCGCCGCCTTCAGCTTGCGTGCGACGCGGA
>NZ_CABFVH010000059.1 GCF_902141855.1 Methylobacterium dankookense
CGAGCCCGGCCGCGCGCCTCGAGACGCGGCCCCGCCGCCCGGCCTCCGCTCCGCCGCGGGCGCCGATCCCCGGCATCGCCGCGCGCGGCGGCCGGCCGGAGCCCGCCCCCGAGCCGGACGCCTGAACCCGAGAGACCGACCCCATGACCGTCACCAGCACCGCCGCGACCAGCGCGGCCACGACGACCGCGACGACCGCCGCCAAGGCCGCCAGCACGGTCGCGGCCAAGCTCAACGCCGAGACCTTTCTGACGCTGTTCATGGAGCAGCTGAAGAACCAGGATCCGACCAAGCCGATGGACTCGACGGAGTATGTCAGCCAGCTCGCGACCCTGTCCCAGGTCGAGCAGGCGACGCAGACCAACAAGAAGCTCGACTCGCTCCTGTCCTCCAGCTTCCTCGACCAGGCCGAGGCCCTCGTCGGCCGCACCATCACCTCGGCGGACGGCACGGTCTCCGGCGTCGTGACCTCGGTGAAGGTGACGAGCGACGGCGCCGTGGCGACGCTCAAGGACGGCAGCAGCCTGCTGCTGCAATCCGGGATCTCGGTCTCCTGACCGTTCCGCCGCGGCGCCTGCGCTGGTAGGACGGGCCGAAACGGGAGACCCCTCATGAACGAGGTCGATGCCCTCGAACTCGTGCGCGCCGCGATCTGGACGGTGCTCGTCGCCGCCGGCCCCGCCGTCGGCGCGGCGATGGCCGTCGGCATCGCGGTGGCGCTGCTCCAGGCGCTCACCCAGATCCAGGAGGTGACCCTCACCTTCGTGCCGAAGATCGTGGTGATCCTGCTCGTCCTCCTCGTCACCGGCACCTTCGTCGGCGCGCAGATCAACAGCTTCGCGGAACTCGCCTACGGGCGCATCGCCACCGGGTTCTGAGGGTCCCGGCGGATCATCCGGCCCCGGCACGGCCCAACCCCCGCGCAAGCTTGAGGCGCCAGAACCCTTCCGCATGAGACGCAGGCTCACCGGCGTCGAGACGTGGGGGATTCCCGATGGCAGCGGGCGGCGCGCTGGTCGTTGAGCAGAAGTCGCGGCGGGATTTCGGCTTCGCGGCGGGCATCGTCGCGATCCTGGCGGTGCTGTTCCTGCCCGTCCCCGCCATCCTCATCGATGTCGGGCTCGCCTTCTCGATCGCGCTGTCGGTGCTGATCCTGATGGTGGCGCTCTGGATCCAGAAGCCCCTCGAATTCTCCGCCTTCCCCACGGTGCTGCTCATCGCGACGCTGCTGCGGCTCGCGCTCGGCATCGCCACGACGCGGCTGATCCTGGCCAACGGCCAGAAGGGCGTCGACGCCGCCGGGCACGTCATCCAGGGCTTCTCGCAGTTCGTGATGAGCGGCGACTTCGTGATCGGGATCGTGGTCTTCGTGATCCTGATCACGGTCAACTTCTTGGTCATCACCAAGGGCGCGACCCGCATCGCGGAGGTGGGGGCCCGCTTCACCCTCGACGCCATCCCCGGCAAGCAGATGGCGATCGACGCCGATCTCAACGCGGGGCTCATCGACGACAAGGAGGCACAGCGCCGCCGCCGGGAGCTGGAGGAGGAATCGGCCTTCTTCGGCTCGATGGACGGCGCCTCGAAATTCGTGCGCGGCGAGGCGGTGGCCTCGCTCATCATCATCGCCGTCAATGTGTTCGGCGGCGTCATCATCGGCACCACGCGCCACGGGATGCCGCTGTCCCAGGCGGCGGACGTGTTCGTGAAGCTCTCGGTCGGCGACGGCCTCGTCTCGCAGATCCCGGCGCTGATCGTCTCGCTCGCCGCCGGCCTCCTCGTCTCGAAGGGCGGCACCCGCGGCACGGCCGAGGAGGCGGTGCTCGGCCAGCTCGGGGCCTATCCGCGCGCGCTGGCGGTGGCCGCCGCGCTGATGTTCGTCTTCGCCCTGGTGCCGGGCCTGCCCTTCCTGCCGTTCCTGGTGCTCAGCGCGCTGATGGGCTCCATCGCCTACGTCATCCCGCAGCGCGTCGCCGCCAAGAAGGCGCTGGCGGACGCCAAGGCGCGGGCCGAGGCCGAGGCCAAGGCGGAGGCGACGCGGGAATCGGTGAAGGAATCGCTGAAGACCCCGGAGATCGAGCTGATCCTCGGCCGCCAAGCCGCGGCGCAGATTCAGGCGAGCCATGCCGAGCTGACCCACCGCGTCGCCAAGATGCGCAAGAAGTTCGCCCGCCAGTACGGCTTCGTCGTCCCCGACATCAAGCTCACCGACAGCGTGGCCCTGCCGCCGAAGACCTACCAGATCCTGATCCATGGCACGGTGGTGGCGACGCAGGAGCTGCGCCCGGGCGAGATGCTCGTTGTGGTCGGCGACGGGCCGAGGCCCGACGTGCCGTCCGAGGAGGTGCGCGAGCCAGCCTTCGGCATGAAGGCGCTCTGGGTGATGGATTCCTACGGGCCGGAGGTGAAGCGCGGGGGCTTCGAGCCGATCGACGCGGCCTCCGTGCTGCTCACTCACCTCTCCGAGGTGATCCGCAACAACCTGCCCCAGTTCCTGTCCTACAAGGACATGCGCGCGCTGCTCGACAGGCTCGACCCCGAGTACAAGCGGCTGCTCGACGAGATCTGCCCGTCGCAGATCTCGCATTCGGGCCTGCAGGCGGTGCTGAAGCTGCTGCTCACCGAGCGCGTCTCGATCCGCAACCTGCACCTGATCCTGGAGGCGGTGGCCGAGATCACGCCGCATGCCCGCCGCGCCGAGCAGATCGCCGAGCATGTCCGCATGCGCGTCGCCCAGCAGATCTGCGGCGACCTCGCCGAGAACGGCGTGCTCAACGTGCTCCGGCTCGGGCCCAACTGGGACCTCTCCTTCCACCAGAGCCTGAAGCGCGACGCCAAGGGCGAGGTGGTGGAGTTCGACATCGACCCGCGCCTCGTGGAGCAGTTCGGCACCGAGGCCGCCGCCGCCATCCGCGAGCGCCAACGCCAAGTCCACAGCTTCGCCCTCGTCACGGCGCCGGACGCGCGGCCCTACGTGCGCATGATCATCGAGCGCCTGTTCCCGACCCTGCCCGTGCTCTCGCACCTGGAGATCGCCCGCGGCGTCGAGATCAAGGCTTTGGGCGCGATCTCGTGAGGGCGCATCGGGCGCCCGCCTGCGCGGGAGACGGGCGACGCTTGGGGGCAGACGCGGGGTGTGCGTCGCGGTTCATCGGCGAATCCGGAAACCGCGCTCCCCGTCTCCGCAGAGGGAGGGCAAGGTGATGACCGAGGCCTCCGATTCCATCCTCGGCGTGTTCCTGATCTTCTGCCGGGTCGGCGGCTGCCTGCTCGTGGTGCCGGGCTTCTCCAGCCCCCGGGTGCCGCAGCAGGTCCGGCTGCTTGTCGCGGGGGCCGTGTCGCTGGCACTGGCCCCCCTGCTGCTGCCGCTGTTCCAGGGGCGCATCGCCGGGCAGAGCCCGGGCCAGACGCTCGCCTTCATCCTCACCGAGAGCGTGACCGGGCTGCTGATCGGCTTCCTCGGCCGGGTCTTCCTCGTGGTGCTGGAGACCGTGATGAACGCGGCCTCCGTCATGGTCGGCTTCGGCAGCATGCCGGGCACGCCCGTGGAGGGCCAGGATCCGGTGCCGGCGGTGGAGGCGCTGATCCTGCTCACCGCCACCGCGCTCCTGTTCGCCTCGGACCTGCACTGGGAGCTGTTCCGCGGCCTCGTCGATTCCTACGGGCGCATCCCGCCCGGCGAGGGGATCGGCGCGCAGGCGAGCCTGATCCGCATCGTCGACCAGGTCGGCGACGCCTTCTCGCTGGGCCTGCGCATCACCGCGCCCTTCGTGATCTACGCAGTGGTCGTCAACCTCGCGGCGGGCTTCGTGAACAAGCTCACCCCGACCGTGCCGGTCTACTTCGTCGCCACGCCCTTCGTGATGTTCGGCGGCCTCCTGATGCTCCATTCCCTCGGGGGCGAGATGATGATGCAGTACCTGATGGGCTACGCCGCCTGGCTGCGGAAGGGCTGAGCCGTGGCGGGCGACAGGCGCCTGGAGCGGATGGAGCGGCTGGTGCGCATGCAGGAGCAGATGCGCCGCGCGGCCGAGCTCGACCTCGCCGCGACCCGCGAGCGCGCCGCCGCCCTGGAGGCCGACCGGGCCGCGCTGCTCGGCTCGCTCGGCGAGGGCGCCTTCGGCCACCTGCTGCTCGAGGCCGCCAACCGGCGCCTGCGGACCCTCGCCACCGAGGCGACGGAGCTCGAGGCGCAGGCCGCCCGCCAGACCGAGGCCCTGCGCGAGCGCGGGCTCGCGGGCAAGCGCGCCGAGGCGATGCAGGGGCGGCTGGAGGAGGCCCATGCCCGCGAGGCCGAGCGCCGCGCCATCCTCGACCGGCTGGACGGGATCGCGCGGCCGCGCGGCCCCGACGCAAGCCTCCCGTAAGCCAGGCGGGCTAGTCGGAACCGAGCCAGGGTCCCGCACCGCGCCGCGGGGTCAGCCCCGGAAGATCTGCGCCAGAAGATCCGCGCCATGAGCATCACCCCGCCCTCCGACATCGTGATGGACGTGGCCAAGGCCGCCGATCCCGGCCGCTACCAGGAAGCCGCGGCCAAGCTCTCGGCGCCCGGCGACCCGGCGGCCTTCACCGACGCGGTGCGCGCCGCCGGCCTCGCCCTGCACATGCCCCTCGACGCGCGCGGCACCCTGACCAGCCTGCAGAATCAGACGGCGGTCGCCTCCGGCGGCGGGGCGAGCGATCCCTACAAGCGCTTCGAGGGCCTGGTGCTCCAGCAATTCGTCGAGGCGATGATGCCGGAGAAATCCGAGACCGTGTTCGGCAAGGGCAATGCCGGCGGCATCTGGAAGTCGATGCTGGCCGAGCAGATCGGCGCCCAGATCGCCAAGTCCGGCGGCATCGGCATCGCCAAGATGCTGAGCGCCCACCCGATGGCCAAGCCGGCCGCGCCGGAGGTGGTGCCGGCCGCCGCGCAGACCGTCCCGCAGACGACACCGAAGGTCTGAGCCATGCTGCTCGCCGCCCTCAAGCGCCTGGAAGCCACCGTCGAGGCCGAGACCGAGGCGCTCGTCGCCCACGCGCCCCTCGACCATGCGGAGCTCAACCGCGCCAAGAGCCAGAGCCTCCTGGAGCTGACCCGCCTGACTCGGAACCTCGACATGGAGCAGGTGGACGCCGCCACCGCGATCCACCTCGCGCGCCTGCGCGACAAGCTCGTCCGCAACCAGGAGGTGGTGGCGATGCACCTGCGCGCGGTCGAGGAGATCGGCGAGACCCTGGCCGCCGCGACGCTCCGCGCCGAATCCGACGGCACCTACAGCGCGCGGATCGCCCCGGCCCATGGCTGAAACGGGTATGAGGGCGCAGGCTCGATCCGCCGGGCCGGAGGCCCGGCGCAAGCGCGACTGCGCGCCGACACCTATGTGTCGGATCGCGAAACGTCCGCGCAGCGGACTTTCGCAACAGGATAGATGTCCATGAAGGTGCTGATCACCGGCCTGTGGATCTGCGCCGTCACCATCCTGTCCTGCTACGGGGCGGTGACCTGGGGCGGCGGGCTCTTCGCCAAGAAGACCGAGGCCTATCTCGAGGGCCTGCAGTACCAGAAGCTCGCGCCGATCAACATCCCGATGATCGCCGAGGGCAAGGTGCAGGGCTACGTCATCGCAGTTCTGGTCTTCACCGCGGATGCGAAGCTGATGCACACTCTGCCGGTGCCGCCGAACGCCTTCGTGGTCGACGAGGCCTTCCGTCAGATTTACACCGACCCGACGATCGATTTCCGCAAGCTGGCGAAATACGACATCAACAAGCGCCTCGCCGAGATCCGCGCCAAGGTCAACGAGCGCCTCGGCGCCGACGTGGTCAAGGACGTGCTGGTGGACGAGTTGAACTTCGTCGCCAAGCGCGAGGTGCGGTCCTGATCAGCCCTCTGCGATGAACCGCGCCAGCTCCTCCCGCGCCAGCAGCGCGGCGAAGCGCTCCTCGACCGCGACGTCGGTCGTCACCAGAATGCCGCCGCAGACCGCGTCCTCGCCCGCGAGCGCGTAGCGCAGGACGCTGCCCGGCTGCAGGCCGGTGCGCGTCGCCACGAAGCCCTGCAGCGCGCCCGGCCGGTCCTCGCGCCCGCAGACGATATCCAGCCCCGCATTCCGCCCGGCGAGCGCCACCGGCACGAGGCCGATGCGCCGGGCGCCCTGCTGGGCGAGCGCACGGCGGGGGCCGGAGAGCGCCACGATGGCCTCGGGCGCGAGGTGGATCAGCCCCTCGAAGCCGAGCGCGTGGCCCGGCCGCGCGAAGCGGTCGAGCACGCAGAGCCCGTCGAGGGCGTCGGCGAGCAGGAAGACCCGGACATGGCGGTAATCGGGCCCGTGCACGCCGGTCTCGATGGCGTGCGCCGTGGCGCCGTCGAGGCGCAGCGACCCGCGGTAGCGCGCCGACCCCGCCACCGGCTCGCGCCCGTCCGGCACCGCGACGTTGTGGGCGCGGGCGGAGAGCAGGTAGGCGCGCGCCGCGCCCGTCTCCGCCCCCTCCGAGCCGCCGGCCTCCACGATCCAGCGGATCCCGTCCGCGGCGTAGACGAAGGAGGTGCAGTCGAGATGGCCCTGCGGGGCCTGCTCGGCGAAGGTGCTGGCGAAATGCGCGAAGCCGCGCCCCACCGGGTCGGCGCGGGCCGAGAGCGTGTCGAGGGGCGGCGGAGGCAGGCCGGCGTCCTCGGCCTCGCGCCCGGCCACCAGCGCGCGGGGCCGGCCGGCGAGAAGCCGGTCGATCCAGCCGGCCGATTCGCCCCCCGGCGGGCTGTCCCCGAACGGCGGCAGCCGCCCGGCGGGATCGACGAGGCCGGACAGGCCCGGCAGCGCGGCGGCGACCCGCGCCGCGATCAGCGGCCCGGGCTCCGCCTCGCCCAAGGTCTCGGCGAGCGCCCGGCCGAGGCCGAGGAGATCGAGGCGCCGCCGCAGGCCGGGATCGGCGAGCCGCCCATCCGGCGCGATCAGCGCGGCGACGCTCTCAGCGAGGCTCGCGAGCGCCAGCGAGGTCCAGAACGGGCTCGTGGGTAGGCGGGGCAGGGCGCGGGCGACGACGAGGAGCGCGGCCGCCGCCTGGACCCCGTGCAGGGAGCGGCCGAAGGCGTTCTGGCCGACGATCTCGGCGAGCGCGAAGCCGTGCTGCAGGCAGGCGCCGAGGAGGATCGAGGCGGTCTCGGCGGGCGCCTCGGGCAGGAGACCGGCCAGGGTCTCGGCCCGGGCGGTGAGCGCGGCCGGGTGCAGGCTGAGCGCGTCGGCGGGCTGGCCCCAGGGGTTGGCGGCGATCCAGGCTGCGGTGAGGCGCGGCGCCCCGGGCAGGCCCGGCATCCAGGCGAGCGACTGGTAGTCGAGCCGCCACGCCACCGAGCGGAACGGATCCTCGCACCAGTCCGGCGCCTCCGGCAGCGGCCAGGCCGGCTGCCCGGCGAGCGCCGGGAGCGGGCGCCCCTCATGGGTCTGGGCGGGCGGGCGCGCCTCGCCCTCGCGCAGAGCGCGGGCCCGGGCGAGGACAGGCGGCGCGGCCTCCGCCGGGAGCCAGGCGGATTCGGCGCCCTCAGGGAGACCGAGCCGCTCGGCGAGCCGGGCGGGGAAGGCCGCCGCGTCGAGGGCGTCCTCGCCGCACAGGCTCTCCAGGCGGAACTCCTCCTCCAGCGTCACCTCGGGCGCGGCGACGAGGGCGACCTCGGGGATGTCCTCGCCGGCCTCCTCCCAGGTGCGGAAGCCGATCTCCACGGAGGCCGCCCCCGCGGGCGGGCGCAGCGACAGGGTGAAGCGCCGGGCCTGGGGCGTCGCGGGCAGATTCACGGAGGCGCCGTGGCCCGGCACCGAGACCGTACCGGGATAGGGCGGGGGCAGGGGCGCGCCGGCAGCGTCCCGGTAGAGGATCGCCGCGTAGGCGGCGTGCTCGTCGGGCCGGCCCGCCACCACCTGGCCGCGCAGGACGAGGCCGACGCCCGGCAGCAGGGCGTGGCGCAGGGTCCAGGGCTCCGGCCCGAGCGTCCGGGCGGGCGGGGACGTCGCCTCGGGCCCGGCCCGGCGCAGCACCACGTCGGCGACCCGGAAGGGCGCCGTGTTACGCCAGGAGCGGAAGCCGAGGGCGAGGCCGCGCGCGCCCGCCGGCACCCGGAAGGCGATGCGGCAGGGAGCGTGGCGGCCGAGGCCGGCGCTCTGATAGGCGGGGCCGGCGATCCAGGCGCCGTGCGGGTCGGGCAGGGTACGCACCAGCCCCGGCACCTGCTCGGCATCGAGGCTGGAGCCATCCGCGGCCAGGAAGTCGAAGCCGGCGAGCGCGAAGTCGAGGGCGGCCTGCGCCGTCTCGGCCGCGTCCCAGGCGAGGCCGAATTCGAGGCAATAGCGCCCGCCGGGCTCCAGCCCGCGGAAGCCCAGCACGGCGCGCGCCCAGCGGTTCTTGGCCGCCACCACGTGCTCCCCCGCGCGCTGGCCGGCGCCCGCGCCGCCGGCATAGCGCGGGGTGACGGGGGTGAGGTCGCCGGCCGGCTCATCGCCGCGCGCGGTCTCCTCCGGCCCGGCCTCGGGCGGGGAGGGATCGGGCAAGGAATCGAGCAGGGGCGCGGCCGGGGATGCGCCGGAGGGGGCGCTGAGATCGTCCGGCACCGCGGCCGGGGGGTCGTCCGGGAGCATCGCCTCGGGAGGAATTGGGGTTTCGCGACGGGTTTCGCGCGGAGTGGGCCGCGGCGGCGCGGCCTGTCAAGGCAGCCGCCAGCCTCGTGCAAGATTGCCGGCCTACATCCCGGGTCCTGAGAGGGAGGTCCGTCCGGGACCGCCCCGGATTCACGGCACGAGAGGACGGAGGCGGCTTCATGACGGGCGTGTACCTGTTCGATCTCGCCTCGCAGCAGGCCCGCTACCTCGCGGTGCGGCAGACGACCATCGCGGGCAACGTGGCGAACGCCAACACCCCCGACTACAAGGCGCGCGACGTGGCACCCTTCGCGCAGGTCCTGGCCCGCACCGGGCTGGACCTGGCGACGACCGCGGCCGCGCATGCGGGCGCCTCGACCGGCGTGCCGGTGCGGGCGATGTCCGCCCGCGACGGCTGGGACGTTCTGGAGACCGGAAGCGGCGTCAGCCTGGAGCAGGAGATGCTCAAGGCGAGCGAAATCTCGCGCGAGCACAACCTCAACCTCGGGATCGTCAAGGCCTTCGACCGGATGCTGCGGCTGGCCGTGCGGGGCGGCTCATGATCGATCCGCTCCTCTCCGCCTCGAAGCTCGCCAGCGCCGGCCTCGAAGCGCAGTCCCTGCGCATGCGGGTGGTCTCGGAGAACCTCGCCAACGCCCAGTCCACGGGCGAGACGCCGGGCTCCGACCCCTATGCGCGCAAGACCGTCACCTTCCGGGCCGAGCTCGACCGGGCCATCGGCGCGGCTTCGGTGCGCGTCTCGGACATCGGCACCGACCGGGCGCCGTTCCGCACCGAGCACGACCCGGGCAACCCGGCCGCCGACGAGAAGGGCATGGTCAAGCTGCCGAACGTGAACATGCTGGTCGAGATGGCCGACATGCGCGAGGCCAACCGCTCCTACGAGGCCAACCTCCAGGTGATCAAGCAGGCCCGCGCGATGGTGGCCGGCGTGATCGACCTCCTCAAGTCCTGAAGGATTCTCGATGATCGAGGCTCTCGCGTCGCTCTCGGCCTTCGACAAGGCCGTCCAGTCCGCCGCTCTGTCCCGGGCCGACACCGCGCCGGTGCAGAAGGCCGCCTTCTCCGGCCTCGCCGGGGTCGCGGGGACGGCGCCCGCCGCGGGCTCGGCCGGCGACTTCTCGGACATCATGGCCCAGCTCGCCAGCGGCGTGCGCAACGACCTGCGCGCCGGCGAGGCGGCCTCGATTGCCGGCATCCAGGGCAAGGCGACTGCCCAACAGGTGGTCGAGGCGGTGATGTCGGCCGAGCAGAGCCTCCAGACCGCGGTGGCGATCCGCGACAAGGTGGTGGCCGCCTATCTCGAACTGAGCCGCATGGCGATCTGACGGAGCCCGAGAACCGATGAGAGCGCTTGCCATCGCCGCCACGGGCATGTCCGCCCAGCAGCTCAACCTCGAAGTCATCGCCAACAACATCGCGAACCTGAACACGACCGGGTTCAAGGGCGCGCGGGCCGAGTTCACGGACCTGCTCTACCAGGCCGAGCGCCAGTCGGGCGTGCCGAACCAGGCGGGCCAGGAGGCGATTCCCGAGGGCGCGATGCTCGGCCTCGGCGTGCGCGCCGCGGCGATCCGCAACCTGCACCGGCAGGGCTCGCTGGCCAATACGGGCAACCAGCTCGACCTCGCGGTGAACGGGCGCGGCTACTTCCAGATCACCAACCCGAACGGCGAGATCAACTACACGCGCGCCGGCGCCTTCAACAAGAACGCCGCCGGCCAGCTCGTGACCCTCGAGGGCTACCTCGTCGACCCGGCGATCCTGATCCCGAACAACACCACCGAGATCACGGTGAACCAGTCGGGCCAGGTCTTCGCCAAGATCGACGGCCAGGTGGCGCTGCAGCAGCTCGGCCAGCTCACGCTCGCGAACTTCGCCAACGAGGCGGGCCTGGAGCCGCTCGGCAACGGGCTCTACCGCGAGACCCCCGCCTCCGGCCAGCCGGTCGTCGGCAACCCGGGCGACGTGAGCTACGGCAAGATCCAGCAGGGCTATCTCGAGGGCTCGAACGTCGATCCGGTCAAGGAGATCACCAACCTGATCACGGCCCAGCGCTCCTTCGAGATGAACTCCAAGGTGATCCAGGCCGCCGACGAGATGGCCGGCACCGTCTCCAAGGGCATCCGCTAAGGGCATCCGCCGAGCGGCACGCCGCGGCGGGCTGCCGCCTTCCCGACCACACGGCCCGGCACGCGCCCCGCGTGCCGGGAGGACAGACCGGGCGCTCCCGCGCGCACCGCTCGCAGAACCCCGGCCGCGACCGCCATGTCCCGCCTCCGCCTCGCCGCCCTCGCCCTGCTGCTGGCCTGCGCCCCCGCCCGGGCCGCGCCCGCGCCGGCCGGCTCCTTCCAGGCCGGCCCCGACGAGATCATGCTGCCGGTGCCCACCGTCACGATCTATGCGGGCGACACCATCAAGGAGACGATGCTGCGCCTGCAGCCCTATCCGGCGAGCTATCGCGGGCGCTCGGCCGTGATCGACGCGCCGCTCGCCATCGCCGGGCGCACCGCCCGCCGCATGCTGCTGCCGGGCGAGCCGATCCCCGTGAACGCGGTGGACGATCCCCGCCTCGTCAGCCGCGGCGCCCCCACGCAGATGATCTTCGAGGAGAACGGCCTCATCATCACCGCGGTCGGCGCGCCGCTCCAGAACGGGGGCCTCGGCGAGACCATCCGGGTGCGCAACACCGACACCAACCGCATCGTGCTCGGCACCGTGATGGCCGACGGGCGCATCCGCATCGGGGCGCAGTGATGCGCCGCCGCCTCCTCGCGCTGCTCGCCCTCGTCCTGACGGGGCTTGCCCTCGTCCCGGCGGGGCCCGCCCTCGCCGGCACCCGCATCAAGGACATCGCGACGCTGAAGGGCGTGCGCGACAACCAGCTCTTCGGCTACGGCCTCGTCACCGGCCTCCAGGGCACCGGCGACACCCTGCGCAACGCGCAGTTCACCGAGCAGTCGCTGCAATCGCTCCTCGACCGGCTCGGCATCAACGTGCGCGACGCGCGCCTGCGCACCCGCAACATCGCCGCCGTGATGGTGACCGCCGACCTCCCGCCCTACACGGGCACGGGCTCGCGCATCGACGTCACCGTGACCTCGCTCGGCGACGCCACCTCGCTGCGCGGCGGCACCCTGCTGATGACGCCGCTCACCGGCGGCGACGGCCTCGTCTACGCCGCGGCCCAGGGACCGCTCGCGGTCTCCGGCTTCAGCGTGCAGGGCCAGGCCGAGCAGCTCACGCAAGGGGTGCCCACCGCCGGGCGCATCCCGAACGGCGCGATGATCGAGCGCGAGGTGCCGGGCACCTTCCGCGACCTGCCGGAACTCGTGTTCGAGCTGAAGAACCCGGACTTCAAGACCGCGACCCTGGTGGCGGACGCGATCAACGCCTGGTCGATGGCCCGTTTCCGGCGCCGCATCGCCAATGCCCGCGACCAGCGCTCGGTGGTGGTGCTGCGCGGGCGCGACGCGGCGCAGACGCGGCTGGTGGCCGAGATCGGCGACCTGACGATCCAGCCCGACGTCCCGGCCCGCGTCGTCGTGGACCAGCGCACCGGCACGGTCGTGATCGGCCGCAACGTGCAGATCTCCACCGTCGCCGTCACCCACGGCAACCTGACGGTGCGGGTCACCGAGACCCCCGAGGTGTCCCAGCCCGCGCCCTTCTCCCGCGGTGAGACCACGGTGGTGCCGCGCACCGAGGTGGCGGCCCGCGAGGAGCAGGGCAAGCTCGCCATCATCGGCGGCTCGGACCTGCAGACGCTGGTGCGCGGCCTGAACTCGGTGGGGCTCAAGCCGACCGACATCATCGCGATCCTCCAGGCGGTGAAGACCGCGGGCGCCCTCCAGGCGGAGCTTGTGGTGCAATGACGCGCCTTCTCACCCTCCTGCTCTGCCTGATCGCCGCGCCGGCGCTGGCGGCCGGCGGCGGCCACGGCGATCAGGCGGACCCCGCCAAGGAGGCCGCCATGAAGGCCCTCGCGATCCGCGACGGGGCCAAGGAGGTCTCGGCCCAGGATTACGTGAAGGAGCAGCCCAAGGGGGGCTACTGCGCCAGCATCGCGGACGCCGCCGCCGATGCCCGTTTCGCCTGGCAGAAGGAGCAGCTCGCGGCCCTCGAGCGCGAGGTCGAGGCGCGTATCGCCAAGCTCGAGGAGAAGCGGGCCGAGTACGAGACCTGGCTGAAGCGCCGCGAGGCCTTCCTCGCCAAGGCCGACGAGTCGGTGGTGGCGCTCTACGCCAAGATGCGCCCCGACGCCGCCGCGCCCCAGCTCGCCACCATGCAGGAGGACGCGGCCGCCGCGATCCTCTCGAAGCTCAACGCCCGGGCGGCGAGCGCCATCCTCGCCGAGATGGAGGCCGCCCGCGCCGCCGGCCTCGCGCGCCGGATGTCCGATCTCGGCCGCAAGCGCGACGAGGCCAAGAAGACCGAGAAGCAGGACGACAGATCGTGACGGCCCGTCTCATCCCTCCGCTCGCCCTCGCCCTCTGCCTCGGCGCCTGCCACAGCAACGTCGCCGAGATCGGCCGGCAGCCGGTGCTCACGCCGGTCGGCGCCGGTCTCTCGCCGCCGCGCGAGCCGCTGCCCGTCACCTTCGGAGCGCTGGGGCCGCGCTCGGGCTACCACTCCACCTGGTCGCCGGGCAGCGCCGAGCTGTTCCAGGACCCGCGCGCACGCAACGTCGGCGACGTGATCACGGTCAACATCGCGATCAACGACAAGGCGCAGTTCGACAATGCCAGCGAGCGCTCGCGCAGCCAGAAATCGAGCCTCGGCTTCGATTTCGGCTACGGCGTCTCGGGGCTCAAGGATTCGGCGACCGCCGATGCCGGCATACGCTCCGGCACCAGCACGAAGGGCGAGGGCACGATCGACCGCAAGGAGACCCTGAGCCTCTCGATCGCGGCCGTCGTCACCGAGGTCCTGCCGAACGGCAACGTGCTGATCTCGGGCTCGCAGGAGGTGCGGGTCAACAACGAGGTCCGGGTGCTGGCAGTGGCCGGCATCGTGCGCCCGCGCGACATCTCGCGGAAGAACACCATCGACTACGACAAGATCGCCGAGGCGCGCATCTCCTACGGCGGACGCGGGCGCATCACCGACGTGCAGGCCCCGACGCTCGGCCAGCAGATCTTCGAGACCGTGGCGCCGTTCTAGCGCGCTCCCACGCCGAAGCGGATCCCGGTTCGGCGCGAGAGCACGCGTGAAAGAGCGGACCGCCCCCGAGGCCGCGCCTCGCGGGCCACCTGGAAGGAAGCACTCCGATGGCCGAGGGCGCGGAGACGAAGAAGGGCGGCAAGGGCTGGGTCGGGGCGCTCCTCCTCACCACCCTGGTCGCGGTCGGCACCGGGGGCGCGCTCGGCGCCTACCTGCTGTCGAGCGTCGAGAAGGCCGTCGACCAGAAGGTGCGCGACGAGCAGGCCAAGGCCGCCCCGGTGCTGAACTATACGGGCGAGCTGAGCCTGCGCAGCGTCGGCTCGGTGGTGACGAACCTCGCCGACCCGGCCGATTCCTGGGTGCGCCTCGAATCCTCCCTGGTGTTCAAGACGGGCGCCCTGCAGAACCCGGACGTGGCGGTGGCCGAGATCCGCGCCGACATGATCGCCTATCTGCGCACCCTCTCGATGGCCCAGATCGAGGGCGCGAGCGGCCTCCAGCACCTGCGCGAGGACCTCAACGAGCGCGTGGCCCTGCGCAGCAAGGGCAGCATCCGCGAGCTCATCGTCGAATCTCTGGTGGTGCAATGACGGGCCGCGCCTTGCGCCTCCTCGCCGTCCTCGGCCTGACGCTCGCGGCGACCGCCGCCCACGCGCAGGGGGCGGGCGGCGCGCCGGGCTCCGCCACCGGCATGCCCTTCCTCGACCAACTCCTGCCGCCCGGCAACGGGGCGGCCTCGGGCCGCATCCTGCAGCTCGTGGCGCTGTTCACCGTGCTCTCGCTGGCGCCGGGCCTCCTCGTGATGGTGACGAGCTTCACGCGCTTCGCCGTGGCGCTCTCCTTCCTGCGCTCCGGGCTCGGGCTGCAGAGCACGCCGGCCAACCTCTTCCTCGTCTCGCTGTCGCTGTTCATGACCTTCTACGTCATGGCTCCGACCTTCGACCGGGCCTGGAACGAGGGCGTGAAGCCCTTGCAGGAGAACCGGATCAGCGAGGAGGAGGCCTTCCCGAAGATCGTCGATCCGTTCCGCGAGTTCATGGCCTCCCATGTCCGCCCGAAGGACCTGCAGACCTTCTCGGACCTCGCGAGCCGCAACCTGCCGAAGGCGGAGGCCGGCGAGAAGATCGACCTGCGCATCCTGATCCCGGCCTTCATGATCTCGGAGCTGCGCCGGGGCTTCGAGATCGGCTTCCTGATCGCGCTGCCCTTCCTGGTGATCGACATCATCGTTTCCACCATCGTGATGTCGATGGGCATGATGATGCTGCCTCCGACCGTGATCTCGCTGCCGTTCAAGGTGCTGTTCTTCATCCTGATCGACGGCTGGAACCTCCTCGTCGGCGGGCTGGTGCGATCGTTCTTCTGAGATCGGCCCCGCCGCGCCGCACGCCAAGCTCCGCGCAAGGCTGACCCGCCAGACAGACCTCCGACGAAGGTCACGTCGCCAACGGGATTGGTCCAGGGATGTCCGGTCGCGAGCAAGCCGAGAGGCTGTGGAGCAATATCGTCGAGCTCGGAGCCCGCAGGCTGATCGCCCTCGGGCTGGTCGGCCTGCTGGTGTTCCTGGCGGTGGGGCTCGGGGCCTACTACCTCAGCCGGCCGGCGCAGGAGCCCCTCTATACGGGCCTGTCGCGCGAGGACGTCTCGCGCATCGGCGGCGTGCTCAAGGATTCCGGCATCCCCTTCGACGTCAGCGCCGACGGCACCGCGGTGCTGGTCGCCTACGGCAACACCGCCCAGGCTCGCATGCTGCTCGCCGAGAAGGGCCTGCCGCAGAGCGCCAAGTCGGGCTACGAGCTGTTCAACGATCTCGGCTCGCTCGGCATGACCTCCTTCATGCAGGAGGTGACGCGGGTGCGCGCGCTGGAAGGCGAACTCGCCCGCACCATCCAGGGCATGAAGGGCGTGCGCGCCGCCCGCGTCCACATCGTGCTGCCCGACCGCGCCTCGTTCCGGCGCGACCAGCAGCCGCCCTCTGCCTCCGTGGTGGTGCGCAGCGAGCCCGCCGACGACGTCTCCGGCGCGCAGGCGATCCGCCAGCTCGTGGCCGCCGCGATCCCCGGCCTCAAGGCCGACCGCGTCACCGTGATCGGCTCGGACGGCACCATCCTGCTGTCGGGCGACGACAACAGCCTGCAGCCGTCGGGCAAGATGGCGAGCCTGGAGAAGATCGTCGGCCGCGAGGTGCAGGACAACATCCGCCGCACCCTGACCCCCTATCTCGGCACCGGCAATTTCGAGGTCAGCGTCGCGGCCCGGCTCAACACCGACAAGACCTCGACCAACGAGACGATCTACAACCCCGATCAGAGGGTCGAGCGCTCGACCCGCTCGGTGCGCGAGAGCGAGAACGCGCAGAACCGCGCCACCCAGCGCCCGACCAGCGCCCAGCAGAACCTGCCCGACCAGCGCACCCGCTCGGACGGCAACGACCAGTCGAGCAACGAGACCTCGAAGAAGGAGGATCTCACCAACTACGAGATCTCCCAGAAGACGATCCAGACGGTGAGCGACGGCTACGCCATCCGCCACCTCTCGGTCGCGGTGCTGGTCAACCGCTCGCGGCTCGCCGCGCTCGCCGGCCCCGAGGGCAAGGGCACCAGCGTCGAGGCGCAGATCGCCGAGATCGAGCAGCTCGTGGCCTCCGCCGCCGGATCCAGCAAGGAGCGCGGCGACATGGTGAAGGTCGCCGCCGTCGGCTTCATCAACGACGGCCAGGCGCTGGAGCCGGTGCCGCCGCTCTCCGTCACCGACGTGATGCTGCGCCAGTCGGGCACCCTCATCAACGCCGCCACGATCCTGGTGGTCGCCGCCCTCCTGATCTGGTTCGGCCTGCGCCCGGCGCTGCGCGCCATCCTGGCGACGCCCGAGACGGCGCAGTCGGAGGTCGCGCTCCTCGACGCCGCGGGCAACCCGGTCCTCGCGGCGAGCGGCGCCGCGGCGCTCCCCGGTGCGCCCGGCGAGGCGGCGCTGGCAGGACCCGGCGCGGAGAACCCGGCGCTCGCTGCCCCCGCCATGGCGAGCCTCATCGAGGACATGGCCGAGAAGATGGAGCGCTCGCCCCAGAAGCGGCTGGAGCAGATGATCGATCTCGACGAGGAGCAGGTCGCCGCGATCCTCAAGCGCTGGCTGGTGCGTGAGGAGGCCACCGCGTGAGCGCAATCCTGGCGAGCTTCCTGCCCGACTTCTCCGACGCCCTGAAGGCGCCCCCCGGCCTGCCCCGGGCCGCCCAGGCCCGGCCCCTCCCGCTCCAGGCGCCGCAGCCGCTGCCGCTGCCCGCCGCCCTCGCTGCGCCGAGCACCACTGCCGCGCCGGCCCGGCCCGGCATCATCCCGCTCGCCGTCGCCCTCGCGGCGGCCGCGCCCCCCGCGCCGGCACCCGCCGCGGCCGATCCCTTCGCCAACCCGGACCCCTTCGCCAACCCCTGGGCCGGCCTGAAGCGCTCGGCCGCCGAGGCGCCGCCGCCCGAGCCCGTCGAGACGCCCGAGGAGCGCACCGCGCTCCTGGCGGAGGCCGAGGCCCGCGGCCGCGAGCAGGGCCTGGCGGAAGCGCGCGCCGAGGCCGAGGCGCGGCTGGAGCAGGAACGGGCAGCGTTCGAGACGCGCTTCGCCGAGGCGCGCCGCCAGTGGAGCGAGAGCGAGGCGGAAGCCCTGGCCTCGGGATTCGCCGCGGCCCTGCGCGCCCTCGACGCGGAGCTCACCGCGCGCATCGCGCGGCTGCTGGTGCCCGTCCTCACCGACGCCCTGCGCCGCCGCGCCGTGGCCGAGCTCGGGGACGCGCTGCAGCGCCTGCTCGCCGACCCGCAGGCGGCCCGGGTGCGGGTGAGCGGGCCCGAGGACCTGCTCGCGGCGCTCGGCGACCGGCTCGGCCCCCTCGCCGACACGATCGCCTTCGCGCCGGGTGAGGCGCCCGAGGTCTCGGTCGTCGCCGACCAGACCGTGATCGAGACCCAGCTCGCGGCCTGGACGCGCCTGCTGGCCGCGGCGGTGGCGGAGAGCTGACATGGCCGAGGGCCACCACGAGATCATCATCATCAAGCGCCACGGCGACCATGAGGACGGCCATCACGGCGGCGCCTGGAAGATCGCGCTCGCGGACTTCATGACCGCGATGATGGCGCTGTTCCTGGTGATGTGGCTGATCAACTCAACCAGCAAGGCGCAGAAGCAGTCGATCGCCGAGTACTTCAACCCGGTGAAGCTCGCCGAGGTCACCCACGACCGGAAGGGCGTCTCCGACCCGCAGGACACGCCCTCCGACCCCGCCTCGCCGGGCGGCGGCAAGACCGATGCCGAGGGCGAGGGGGAAGGCAAAGGCGAGGGCAAGGGCGCATCGAAAGGCGAGCCTGCCGCGCCCGGCAGCCGCGCCCGCGAATCCGCCCTGTTCCAGGATCCCTACGCGGTGCTGGCCAAGCTCGCGGCCGAGGGCGAGCGCTCGGAAGTGGCGAGCGCCGACGCCGCGGCCCTGGAGACCGGGCAGCCCGGCATCAGCGGCGGCGAGGCGGCGCGCGACCCGTTCGACCCGCTCTACTGGCAGACCGAAGCGCTGCCCCGCGCCCGCAGCGAGCAGCCGGGTGCGGTCAACACCGTGGCGCGCACGCCGAGCGAGACCCGCCTCGACGCCCGCAGCCAGACGGCGCAAGGCACGCGGCCGAAGGGGGATTCCAAGGATCCGGCGAAGGATCCGGGCAAGCCTGTGCAGCTCGCCTCCGCCGAGGCCGAGCTGCCCTCGGCGGTGCGCGACGCCCTGAGAACGCCCCGCGAGGCCAAGGACGCCGCGAAGGAAGCGGCCAAGGTGGAGGCCGCCAAGGCCGAGGCTGCGAAGGCCGAGGCTGCGAAGGAGGCTTCGAAGGAGACACCCAAGGACCTCGCCAAGGAACCCGCTAAGGAACCTTCCAAGGAGGCCGGCCCCGACCCGCGTGCGGCCGAGACCGCGGCCATGGCCGAGATCAAGGCCGAGATCGCCAAGGCGGTGCAGCCTCTCGCCACCGGCGCCCCGGCGCCGCGGATCGAGGTGCGGCGCACGGGGGAGGGGGTGCTGATCAGCGTCACCGACGAGATCAACTTCAGCATGTTCGAGATCGGCTCCGCCGAGCCGAGCCCGAAGGTGGTGCGGGCGCTGGAGCGCATCGCCAAGGTGCTGGGCAGCCGCCCGGGCCGCATCGTCGTCCGCGGCCACACGGACGGGCGGCCCTTCCGCTCCGAGACCTACGACAACTGGCGCCTCTCCTCGGCCCGCGCCCAGATGGCCTCCTACGCGCTGGTCCGCGCCGGCATCGACGAGAAGCGCCTGGAGCGCATCGAGGGCTATGCCGACCGCCAGCCCCGCAGCGCCGATCCGAAGGCCGCCGAGAACCGGCGAATCGAGATCCTGCTCCGGGGGCAGGGGGAATGAGGCCTCCGAGGCGCCTCGCCGCCGCGCTCCTCGCCCTCCTCCTCGCCGCTCCGGCGCTCGCCGCCGGGGACGGCCATGGCGGCGGGCACGGCGAGCCGCCGAAGCCCGTCGAGCCGCTGCCGGTGACGCCACGCGGCCTGCCGGTGGAGCTGGTGCGGACCCTGCAGCTCCTGCAGGACCGCATCGCGCGCGGCTCGACCCAGGCCCATCTCGCCCAGCGCCAGCTCCTCGTCCACATCGAGAGCCGGCTCGCCGCCGTCGAGCCCGAGACCTGGGCGGTGGCGGAGAACGCGCGGGCCGGCGTCGCCTTCGCACTGGCCGGCGGCGGCCCCGCGCTGCTGCGGCGCATGCTCGACGGAGGCAGGCTCGGCGAGGCCGAGGCGCCCCTTGTTCTTGGCGCGCTCGCCTATCTGGAAGGCCGCGAGAAGGAGGCGCGCACGCTGCTCGCCAAATTCGACCCGCGCACCATGCCCGCGAGCCTCGCCGGGCAGCTCGCCCTCACCCAGGCCGCGGTGGCGGTGCGCGACGCGCCCGTGCGGGCGATCGAGCTCCTCGACCTCGCCCGGCTCCTCGCCCCCGGCACCCTGGTGGAGGAGGGGGCGCTGCGCCGCGAGATCTTCGTGGTGGCGCAGGGCGGCGACGCGAAGCGCTTCGAGACCCTGTCGATCCAGTACCTGCGCCGCTTCCGCCGCTCGGTCTATGCCGGCAATTTCCGCCAGCGCTTCGCCGCGGCGCTGACCCGCCTCGACTTCGCGAGCGACGGCGCCCGGGTGGCGCAGCTTGAGCGCATGCTCGACGAGATCGAGCCGGAGGGGCGGCGCGACCTCTACCTGCTGGTCGCCCGGGCCGCCCTCGACCAGGGCCGGCGCGAGACCGCGATCTTCGCCGCCGAGCGCGCGGCCGGCCTCGCCGAGCCCGAATCCCGCCCCGCCGCCCAGGCCCGGCTCTACCGCGCCGCCGCGCTCATCGTCGCGGACGGGCGGTTCGAGGAGGGGCGCGAGGCCCTAGCGAGCCTCGACCGCAGGGGCCTCTCCGAGAGCGACGCGCTCCTCCTCGACGCCGCCCTCTCGACCGCCCGGCAGATCCGCACGCTGCCGCAAGCCGGGGCGGCACGCCCCGGCGCGACCCCGGCCGCGGAGTCCCGCGCGCTGCCCGAGGCCCCCGCGATCGGCCGTGCCCAGGAGGCGCTCGCCCGCATCGACCGGATGATGGACAGGAGCGACCCGTGACCGCCCTCGACGCCATGCTGCCCGGCCTGCGCCAGCGGCCCGAGCCGACGCCCCGGCCGAACGGGGAGGCGGCGGATGCCGGCGGGCGCGCCGGCCCGGCCGATTTCGTGAGCGTGCTCGGCGGCCTGGAGGATGCCTCGGTGCACGAGGCCGCGGGCCGCGTCGCGGAGGATTCCGTCCCCGGCGACGATGCGCCGCGCGACGCGTCGCCCGCCGGCTCCGCCGCGCCCGACCCGGCGCAGACCGGCATACCGGCCGCCCCGGCGGCCCTGCCCGATCCCCAGGCCGCTCTGCGCGCCCTGATGGGGCTGCCAGCCGCCACGACCCCGGCGCCCGCGCAGAACCCGGACCTCGCGGCGCTCGCCGCACGGGCCGCCGCCTCCGGCCGCGCCCAGGCCGAGCCTACGCGCGCGGCGGCGCCGGATTCCGGCGCAGGGTCCATGCCGGGGGCCATATCGGCGCCCGTCCCGACCACCATGTCGGCCCCCGCCCCGACGACCCTCCCGGCCACCATGCCAGCGGGTCGGACACGGATCGACGTCCTCGCCCAGGAGACGCATTTCGCCCCCGTCGGCGCCACGCCGGCCGACGCGGCCCGGACGGGCGCCCCGATCCCGGCCGCTCCGGTGGCCGAGGCGCCGCGGCAGGTGGCCCCCACCATCCTGCCGACGACCTCGGTCCCGGTGGTCGCCCCAGGGCCGAGCGCAGCCCCGGCAGCGACGGTGCCGAGCGGGACGCCGCTCCCGGCCGCAGCCGGCATGCCCGGCCCGGCGCCCGCGGAGGACGGCACGGTTGCCGCCACGCCCGCCGTCCCGGCGGATCGGCCCGCGCAGGTCCTTCCCGCGCAAGCCCTTCCCGCGCAAGCCCTTCCCGCACAGGTCCCTCCCACGCAGGCCCGTTCGGATCGTCCGGCCGAACCGGCTTCCCCGCCGCGCGGAATCGCAGAGCCCGCGACCACGCTCCGGCGCGCGGCCCCCGCGCCGGCCGCACGGCCCGCGGATGCGGTGCCCGCTCCCCAGATTCCGCCCGTCCCCCCGGCCGCAGCACCAGCCACCGTCGCGGCGGCCGAGCCGGACGCCCTGTCCGCCATCATGGCCGGTGCCTTGCCGAGCACTTTGCCAGCTGCCGCCCCCACTCCGGTGCGGGGAAGCGCGCCCGCGGCCGCGCGGCAGGCCGGGCCGGGCGCGGCCGAACCGGACGGCGCCGCATCGACCGCCGCAGAATCCGGCGCGGAATCCGGTCCGCAGGCCGAATTCTCCATCCCGGCCGCGGAGTCGGCCCCGGCGCGGATGCGCGAGCGGCCGGCCGGCGGCCCGGTGATCCAGGCGCCGGGCGCGCGGACCGGCGAGGATCCGGCCCCCCACGATACGGAGACGCAGCCGGCCGGCGGCGCCGCCGCGGCGCCGGCCTCGCCCGACATCGCGCCCGCGGGGCAGGCGCCCGCCCAGGGCCTGCCGGCCGCCACCCTCCGGCAGATCGCCGCCTCCGTGGCGGCGGAGGCGCCGGTCGCCGCGCCGGCCCAGGCCGCGGCGCACGACCCGGCGGGGGGGCCACTGCGCCTCCTCACGCTCCAGCTCCACCCGGCCGATCTCGGTGCGGTGGTGGTGCGGATGCGCCTTCAGGACGGGCGCCTGGAGATGAGCCTCCAGACGAGCCGCGAGGAGACCGCCGACCTGCTGCGCAAGGACCGCGAGGCGCTGGGCGAGCTTCTGCGCGGCGCGGGCTACCGGCCCGACATCGTCACGATCCAGTCCGGCCCGGCGGACCAGCAGGGGCCGGGAAGCCGCGGCCAGGCGGCCTTCCAGGGGCCGGAGACCGGAGCGGGGGGTACGGGCCCCGGCACCGGATCGAGCCCCGAACGCGGGCCGGGCGACCAGCCGGGCCGCCGCGGGGCCGCCACGCCGGACGAGCCGGCACGCAGCAGGGACCAGGGACATGAGACGGCTTCGGGCGAGCCTCGCGGCGGCGTGTATCTCTAGCGGCGCGCTCGCCCAGAGTGGCGCACTCGCCCATGGCGGCACGCAGGCGCCGAGCGCCGCGAGCCGGGTCTGCGAGCAGCAGATGGCCCAGGCCGCGCAGAAGCACGGCGTGCCCCTCGGCATGCTCTACGCGGTGGGGCTGACCGAGAGCGGCAAGCGCGGCTCGCTGCAGCCCTACGCCATGAACATCCAGGGCCGGGCCTATTTCGGCGCCAGCGCCCAGGAGGTGATGCAGAAGCTCTCCGAGGCCCAGGCCAGCGGCATCCGCCTGGTCGATCTCGGCTGCATGCAGATCAACCACCACTACCACCGGGCGAAGTTCCCCTCGCTCGAGGCGATGATCGACCCGCGCCAGAACGTCGAGTACGCCACCCGCTTCCTGAAGGAGCTGAAGGAGCGCGAGGGCAGCTGGACGCTCGCGGTGGCCCGCTACCATGCCGGCCCGAACAACAACCCGGCGCAGAAGCTCTACGTCTGCCGGGTCATCACCAACATGGTCGCCACCGGCTTCGGCAACTGGACGCCGGGGGCGAAGGCGTTCTGCCAGTAGGGCGAGGCGCGAGCGGGTGAGATCGGCCGGGCCGGGTGCGTTGCCCTCATCCGTCAGGCCGGGGCCGCAGCCTAGCCGACGTAGACGTAGCCCATGTAGCGCTTCGCCTCGATCGGGTCGTAGCCCAGCCGCTGGACCAGCTTCTTGCGCAGCTTGCTCACGTGGCCCTCGACCACGCTCTCCTCGACGCCGTTGCTGTAGACGCCGTAGATCACGTTGAAGACCTGCGCCTTGGTGAGCCGCCGGCCGCGGTTGCGCACGAGATATTCGAGGATGTGCCGCTCGCGCCGCGGCAGGGGGAAGGGCTCGCCGTCGACCTCCGGGTCGCGCCCGTCGAAGAACACCTTCAGGCGCTCGGGCCGCGGCGCGGTTTCTCCGGCGGGCGCGGGCAGGGCGCCGCCGTTCACGCGGCGCCAGATCGCCTCGGAGCGGGCCAGGATCTCGCGCACGTGCACGGGCTTCGGGAGCACGTCGTCGATGCCGGCATCGAACAGGATCAGGGTCTGTTCCAGGGAGCGCTGGTCGGCCAGCGCGATGATCGGCGCGCGCGAGTGGCGGCGGATGAGCCCGGCGCATTTCGCCCGCTCGTCGAAATCGCCGAGCAGGAAGCCCTGAACCGCGTCGAGGTCGTTGCGCGAGGCGCTCGTCAGCCAGCTCGTGAACTCATCGGGCGTAAGCCCGAAGGCGGAGACACCCTCGCGATCGAAGCTTGCCGCGTAACCGGCATTCACCGCCTCTCTCGCATCGACCAAGCAATACATCCGCTCCAACCCCCGGTGCAGCGCGAGGATTTATCCGTCTTTGCTGCGATCAATACAATATTGACCCTCAGTATGCTACTTATAATTGTATATCACAATTATGTCTCTCGTATGGGTACGTGCCGGATTTCTGGCTCGACCCATTCGACAGCTCTGGATGTCTCGGCCGGTTGCGCAGGTCAATGACGTGGGCGGGGCGCCCTACGCATTTTTCCACGGTGTTGCGCGGGTGCGGAACATATGAACCGAAAGCGTCCATTTCCATCCGTCGGCACGGAGCCGTGACAGAGGAATGCGCACGGACCGAGGCTGGATCCGGGCGAGATCCGGTCGGGCGGCGGCGCAGGGCGGGGCTGATTCGGGGGCCGGTGCCGGACGTGTGCGAACGGGCTCCAGCCGCCAGCGCAGGCGGCGCGGAACCCCTATCGTCGTCGTGTGCGGCACAGGAGCCCGGCCGAGCGAAAGCTCAGGCGCGGGCACGCTCCAGGCGGGCGTCGGAGAGGGCGCGGGCGAAGCCGTCGAGGGAGAAGGGCGGCTCGCTCTCGGCGAGGATGCGCTGGATGGCGATGCCGGCGAAATAGCCGTCGAGGACGAGCTTGAAGAAGACCGTCACGGGCTTGGTAACGAATTCCATGTCGAGCACGACCTGCATGGAGCGGCCCCAGGCGAGGCTCACGTCGGCGGCATCCGCGTAGGCGAGGGTGGCGTCCTTGAAGAAGGGCTCGGCGGAGGAGGCGACGAGGTCGGCAATGTTGCCGTGGTGCTCGCCCCTGACCCAGCCGATCAGCACGCCGCCGTCGAGCAGGCACAGCTCGGCGATGAAGTCGCGCAGCTCCGTGGCGAAGACCCGCTCGGCCGCTTCCAGCATGTCCGGGGGCGCGACCCGTCCCTGGCTGAAGTCGTGGGCCTGGGCACTCATCGGGGCCTCGCGAACAGGAAGAACAGGATCTGGGCGACCGCCCGGTAGAACTCGGCGGGGATCGTCTGATCGACCTGCACAGCATCGTACAGGGACCTTGCGAGAGGCTTGTCCTCGATCACGGCGATGCCGTTCTGCTCGGCGATCTCGCGGATGCGCAGCGCGATCAGGTCCTGGCCCTTGGCGAGCACCAGGGGGGCCGGGTTCTCGGAGGGCTCGTAGCGGAGCGCCACCGCGAAATGGGTCGGGTTGGCGATGACGACGGTGGCGCGGGGCACGGCCGCGAGCATGCGGTTGCGCGAGCGGTCCTGCGCCAGCGAGCGCAGGCGGGCCTTCACGGTGGGGTCGCCCTCCACCTGCTTGTGCTCGTCCTTGATGTCCTGGTGGGACATCCGCAGCGAGCGCTGCCAGCGCAGCCGCGCCCAGACGAGGTCGCCCGCCACGATGACGATGGTGGCGATGGAGACCGCCGAGACGAGGCGGATCGAGATGGTGAGGATCAGCTCGGGCAGCTGGCTCGGATCGACGAACATGGCATTCACGGCTTTCTCGCGCTCCGAGCGCAGGAGCAGGAGGACCACCAGACTTACGCCGAGGACTTTAAGGACGGATTTCAGAAACTCGACCTGACCCGAGCGCCCGAACAGCCGGCCCCAGCCGGAGGCCGGCGAGACGTTGCGCCATTTCGGCCGGATCCGCTCGGAGACGAGCCGGGGCACGTTCTGTAGGATCGAGGCGGAGAGCCCGCAGGCGGCCAGAAGCAGCAGGAAGGGCAGCAGGAAGCGGCCGGCCGCCGTCGCCGTCGCCTGCATGAGGAGGGCGGCATCGCCTGCATTCTCCAGGGCGAAGCCGCGCGGCTGGTCGAAGAGGGGCGCGAGATCGCGGGCGAGCTGGGCGGCCTGCCCGCGCGCGAACAGGGCGAGCCCGATGAGCAGGCCGAGGATCGAGGCGAAGACCGGCGCCTCCCGCGAGAACGGGATGTCGCCCTTGTCAAGCGCCTCGCGGATGCGGCGCTCGGTGGCGGCCTCGGTCTTGCTCTCCTGGTCGACGTCCTCAGCCATCGGCGCGGCCCGCGCGGCGGAGGATCACGCGGGCGCGGCGGCCCGTGCGCGGGGAGGCGCCCCGGCGGGGATCAGCGGATGAGCGCATCTTCCTCGCCCCCCGGATTGATCTCGATCTCGCCGCGGCTCGCCATGTCCATGGCGAGGTCGGTGATGGAGCGGCGCGCCTCCATGACGTCGCGCTGGGCCGCGGGCTCGCCGCCGTTCAGCTCGTGCTCGACCATGCGCTTCACGCGCGCCGAGAGCGCCGAGAGGATGACGCCGCGGAACTCCACATCCGTGCCCTTGAGGGCGAGCACGAGGCGGTCGTTGGGCACCGCGTCGAACAGGGTGGTGCGGGCGCGCGGGACCAGCTTGACGATGTCGTCGAAGGTGAAGAGCAGGCCCTTCAGGATCTCGACCGATTTCGGACGCGTCTCGCCGAGGCTCGACAGCGCCTCGTCCATCTGGCTCCGGTCCATCTTGTTGATGATGTCGGCCATCTTGGCGTGGGTGTCGGCGCCGGCATTGCGCGCGCCGTTGATCATGAAATCCTCGTGCAGCGTCTTCTCCAGCATGCCGAGGATCTCGTCGTCGACGGGCTTGAAGCTCAGCATCCGCCGCATCAGCGTGTTGCGCAGCGGCGCGGGCAGGTGACCCATCACCTTGGCGGCGATGGCCGGCTTGATCCGCGAGAGGATGAGGGCGGCCGTCTGCGGGTGCTCCTTGACGAGGTAGCTTGCCAGCACGCTCTCGGAGACGGTGGCCATGCGCTCCCAGACGGAGCGGGAGGCGTTGCCGCGCACCTCCGCCAGGATCTCGGCGATCTGGTCGGGCGGCAGCAGGCCGGTGAGCAGCTTCTCGACCTCCTGCACCGTGCCGACGAGGCTCGAGCCGCCGGAGAACTCGGTGGCGAAGGACTCGACCACGCGGTCGAGCTGGTCCGGGCTCACGGCGCCCAGATGCACCGCCGAGCGGGTGATGCGCTTGAGCTCGTCCGGCTCGAAATACTTGAGCATCCGGCCCGCGGCCGGCTTGCCCATGGCGAGCAGCAGCGTCGCGACCTGATCGACCGGCCCGAGCGGACGGCCGAGGGCGCGGCCCGCGGACGGGACCGGCGCGTTCGCCAGGGGAGCCGCGGCCGGGCCCGCCATCATCGGACCCGCCATCGGCACAGCCGCGGATGCCGCCATCGCCGGGGACGCCTCAGACGGCCTGATCGGGATCGGTCGGGCCGACCACCTCGGTCAGCGAGACGCCGAAGCGGGAATTGTCCTCCTCGACGATCACGATCTCGCCGCGGGCGATGACACGGCCGTTGACCATCACGTCCACGGGCTCGCCGACCCGGTGGTCGAGGGGCACCACGGCGCCGCGGCCGAGCTTCATCAGGTTGGCGACCGGCATGGTGGCCGAGCCCAGCACCACCTGCACCAGCACGGGGATGCGCAGGATCGAGTCGAGGTTGCGCCCGTCGCCGACGCGGGGCTCCGCGGCGGGAAGGGTCGGCTCGGCGGCGGGGAAGGGACTGTCGCTCATCGGTGGCTCGTACGCGTTCGGCCGTGCGGCGGACCGAGTTCTAGGGGCGCTAGCTGATGCGAGGCTGTCGCCGGCTTGCGGCGGGGCTGGATTGCAAATCGGCAGCGGGCCCATATCCTGACCTCAGGAGGTCATGGCCTCTTGACCTCTAGGTCGCGGACTCATTAAGTTCGCAGCCAGACCCGCAGGGCTGCGAGCTTGACGCTGGCGAGGAAGTTGTCGGGGTCCTTGTCGTAGCGCGTGGCGA
>NZ_CABFVH010000060.1 GCF_902141855.1 Methylobacterium dankookense
GGTCCACATGGCAGATCCAGGTCAGGTTTCAGCACCCTCTTGGAATCACTGCCATCCCGGCCACTCAACCCTGCCTCAGCCCCTTATCGGACGGGCTCTCAGGCCCGGAGGTTCTCCTGCAGCCGCGCGCGGCGGAGACGTTCGGGCTGGCGCTGCACGAACTGGCCACCAACGCGGTCAAATACGGAGCCCTTACCTCACCCAGGGGGCGGGTGACGGTGCGCTGGCGGATCGAGGGCGAGGAACGTGAAGGCGCGGGCCGCCTTGTGTTCGACTGGGTCGAGACCGGCGCGCAACAGCCCGTGCTGGCACCACGATCGAGCGGCTTTGGTATGAGCCTGCTGCAGGACACGCTGCCCTACGAGCTTGAGGCGGAGGCCACAATCGCGTTCACGTCGCAGGGTCTGACCTGCCGCGTTGAAGTTCCCTTGACGCGGCGTGTGGTCCGCTCTGCTGAGGGTGACCTGTCAGAGCCTCCGCGCTGACGCGAGGATCCCCTGCAACGGAACGCGGCCATGCAGAGGCCGTCAGCCGGCAGCGGCTCAGTCTGTGGGGCGCTTTGCCAAGTGGAGGTAGATGGGATCGAACTCGCACGCACGGGTTAGCGCCTCCCATGATCCGATCTCCAGGGTGCTACTCTTGAGCGTGATCAGCCCGCTCCCGCGGAGCTCCTTCAGTACGCGGTTGACGTGCACGCTGGTAAGACCTAGCGCGTCGCTCAGGTCGATCTGCGTCAGAGGCAACGGGCAGCGATAGTCAGCAGCAATCCCGACCGCCTCCAGCCTCAGGTACAGCTCGCAGAACAGGTGCGCGATCCGCTGGTAGGCGTTGCGTCGGCCCATGCCGATCATCCACTCACAGGCGATAGCCGCGTTGATCAGCGTGTCGCGCCAGAGCACGGCTGCGATGGCGGTGGAAAAGTTGATCAGGTCCAGCAGAGCGTCATGGGGGATGAAGGCTACCTTGGCATGGGTGACTGCGCCGAGGCTGTGTCGCATCGTGTGAAGGTGCAGGCTTTGCAGGTCCGGCACGTCGCCGGGCATGTGGAACGACAGGATCTGCCGCCGGCCCTCCCGAGCAGCTTGTAGCGGTAGAGCCAGCCGTCGAGGACGAGGCAACAGTGCGAGGACTTGTCGCCGTCATGTAGGATGTCCTGCTTGGGACGCAGTACCTGTGGTCGGATCGGCAGGGTCAGAATGGCCTGCCGGTCCTCAGCCGAGAGCTCGCCGATGCTCTCCAGCTTGCGGAGGAGCAGGGTCAGGGCGTGAGGGTCCGAAGGGGAGGTCACCGTGACTCTGCCTCGATCGCTGTAGGTCACGCAGGCTTGCGCGCCCGCGACGGCCAAGTGGTGAGCCGCAAGCCTTTCTACCTCTACTTCCCGCAGGCACGCAGCCAAGCGCAGAAGGGCTGAGGCCGCCGAGCGGGCTGGAGAGTAGGGCTTGTGCAGCAGCTCGAAGCCGTGGGCCTCCTCGGATAGTTAACGGTCCCGCAACGTCCCTATGTTTCACTGTGAGGGCCGGGCGGAGATCTCCGTCCAATGCAGGAACCCTCATCGCTGCCCCCCCCGGCGGTGAGGTTTTCTTTATAACACGCACTCCTGTGCATGTGGGTCTGGATCTCATCGACCCGCGTCACTGCTACTCTGGCGCGTCGACACCGATCTCACGGCCGTAGAGGGCAGCCGCCTTGCCGCGAGCCAGCAGCGCGCGAACACGGTGATCGCGCGCCATCCTCCAGAGTACCTGTTCGTCCCTCGCCGTGGTCTTGCCATGGTACCTCAGCGCTCCGACGCTGATTGAGTCGGCCATTCGCTCAAGCACAACGGCTTCAGTAATTAACCGGGCGATCTGGGAGTTTTTGGACACCTGACCCTCCCCTCAGGGCCTGCTCTGTGCAAAGGACAATGGCCCTGAGCGAAAATCGTGCCTGCGCTGTCGTGCTCATCTGGCCGAGATCTCCTGCGTGACGACGCTCTGCTCCTCGACCGCTGAGGCAGTTGCGGCAACCATCCGACGGACCCAACCGGTCGCCCTCTCTATTGAGGTCAGCACGCCCCCCACCTCGTCCGAGGTCGGGTCAGGTCGGTCTGTTTGAAGGGAACTAGTCTGCGAACATCACTGCTCAGGAGCCAAAATGCTCCCCACCGACTGCGACAACTTCGGCAGGTGACACACCTAAGATGGCACTCCGATTGGTCGGGCATGGGGGGTCATACGGCTGGGCGCCGCGCGGCCGACATGGGCAGGATGGCCGCCGCGGCGACCAGGCAGAACGCCCCCGTGGCCAGGAAGGCCGGTACGTAGCTCTCCATGCCGCTCCGCGCCAGGCCCGCCGCGTACGCCCCCACGGCCGCCCCGAGCTGATGGCCGGCGAACACCCAGCCGAGGACGAGCGCCGCCCGGTCTCGCCCGAAGCGCGCGAGGATGAGCCTTGCCGTGGGCGGGACCGTCGCGATCCAGTCCAAACCGTACACCGTCGCGAACACGGACAAGCCGACGAACGAGAGGTCGGAGAAGGGAAGGCAGAGGAGCGACACGCCGCGTAGCCCGTAAAACCAGAACAGCAGCCAGCCCGCGTCGAAGCGGTCCGCCAGCCACCCCGCCGCCGCGGAGCCGACGAAGGTCAGGGCGCCCATGCCCGCGAGGAGGCTCGCAGCCTGGAGCGGGCGCACCCCGACGTCGGCGCACAGCGGCACGAGGTGGCTCTGCACCAGCCCGCCGGTGCTCGCGCCGCAGACCACGAAGGTGCCGAGCAGGACCCAGAACAAGCCTGATCCGCCGTCCTTAATGCCGACGTGGGGCGCGCTACTTGCCGAAGGCAACGATCCGGGCTGCGGCCCTCGCGCGCCGTAGGGCAGCAGCCCGACCTCATCCGGCTCCTCGGGCACGAGGCCCAGCAGGGCGACGGTCGCGAGCGCGAGCAGTACGCACAGCGCGAGGATGCACCCGCGCCACCCCTGCCCCTCCGCGATCGCGGCGAGCCCGGGGAGCGCCAGCATCTGCCCCGCGGTCGCCGCGGCGCCGAAAAGCCCGAGGACCAGCCCGCGCCGCGTCGCGAACCAGCGCGCCGCGACGGCGGCGCCGAGCGCGAGGGAGACCAGCCCGCTTCCCGCCCCGGCCAGCACACCCCAGCACAGGACGAGGTGCCAGGGTTGCGTCATCGCGAGCGACGCAACGAGCCCGGCTGTGAGGAGCGCGAAGCCGCAGCAGGCGGTGCGGCGCACGCCCCACGCATCCGTCAGGAACCCGGAAAGCGGACTCGCGAGGCCGAAGACGGCCAACCGGACGGCTAGAGCCGACGAGATGGTCACGGCGTCCCAACCGAACTCCGCGCCGAGCGGCACGATCAGCACGCTCGGTGCCCCGACGGCCGCGGCCGCGGCCAGCAGGGCGAGGAAGGTCGCGCCGGCGACGTGCCAAGCCCGGTGGCAGCCGAAGCCGCCCGCCGGTAGCCCGAGCGTCGGTGCGAGCGCGCGTTCAATCATCATGCAGGACCCGGTACTCGGCGCCCTCGATGTCGTCGTACTGGCCGCTCTTGAGCGCCCAGAGGAAGGCGAACAGGCCGAGCGTGCCGAGCGCCAGTGCGAGAGGGATGACGAGGAGCAGGACGTTCACGCGACGCCTCCGGCGGACGGAAGGGCGGGGAGTTCGACGACTTTGCCGCCGTCGGGAAGCACCGGATCGGGCCGGGGCGTCGTCGCCCGGGCACGAAGGGCATTGAGCGTGACGACGAGGGAGGAGCCCGACATCGCGAGCGCCGCGATCAGGGGTGTAAGGAAGCCCGCGGCCGCCATCGGGACCGCCACGAGGTTGTAGGCCGCCGAGAACCAGAGGTTCTGCAGCATGAGGCGGCGCGCGCGCCGGCCGGCCGCCAGCACCGCGAGCACCGGCACGAGGCTGCGGCCGAGGAACAGGGCATCCGCCGCTGCTTGGCTCACATGGGCGGCGGTCACCGGCGAGAGCGAGGCATGGGCGGCGGCGAGCGCGGGGGCGTCGTTGAGCCCGTCGCCCACCATCAGCACCCGGTGGCCGGCGCCTGCCAGCGCCTCGATCCGGGCGATCTTGTCCTGCGGGGTAAGCCCGGCAGACCAGTCCACCACCCCGAGGCGTGTGGCGACGGCCTCGACCGCGGCGGACCGGTCGCCGGAGAGGATCAAGACGCGCCGGCCCGACCGCCGCAAGGTCGCGACCACCTCGGCGGCATCGGGCCGGAGCGCCTGGCGCACCGGGAAGGCGGCCGGCGCCCCCTCCCCAGCCCGGAAGCAGATCACCGAGGCGTCCGGATGGGCTGCCAGCACGGCGGCGGACTCAGCCTCCGCCCCGCAGAAGCGGGCCGAGCCGAGGCGCAGCTCGACGCCGTCCACGAGCGCGCGCACGCCGAGCCCGGCCGCCTCCTGCGCGCCCGGGAACGGCTCGACGGGCCCCGCCGCGGATGCGAGCGCGGCCGCCATCGGGTGCCGGCTCGACAGCGCCAGACGCGCCGCCGCTTCCAGGGCCGCGGGCGTGATTGTCCCGCCGCACAGGGTCGATTCCGGCAGGGTCAGGGTGCCGGTCTTGTCGAACACCACGGTGTCGACCTGGGCGAAGCGCTCCAGCGCCGTGCCGTCGTTGAGCAGGACGCCCTCGCGGAACAGGGCGCCGGCCGCCACGACCTGCACGGCCGGGATCGCGAGGCCGAGCGCGCACGGGCAGGTCACGATCAGCACGGCCACGGCATCGAGCAGCGCCGCGTGCCAGCCGGCGCCCGCCGCGAGCCAGCCGGCCAGCGTCAGGGCGGCGGCCGCATGGACCAGCGGGATGTAGAGGCGCGTCGCCCGGTCGGCGAGGACGAGGGCGCGCGAGCGCGCTTCAAGCGCCCGCCGCATCAGGCCTTCGACCTCGTCGAGCAGGCTCGCGCCCGCCGACGCCGTCACCCGCACCGTCAGGGCCCCGCTGCCGTTGAGGGCGCCCGCGAAGACGCGCTCGCCGCCGCGCACGGTGACGGCGGCGGTCTCACCGGTCACCAGGCTGTGGTCGAGCTCGGAGCTGCCGTGCTCGACGAGCCCGTCGGCCGGCACCCGCTCGCCCGGTCGGACCAGGATGCGGGCGCCCGGCACGAGCTCCGTGAGCGGGACATCGCGCAGGCCGCCGTCCGGCTCGGCGAGCGTCGCGCGCTCGCTGCGCAGCGCCGCGAGGTTCTCCGCGCAGGCCCGCGTCCGCCGCCGCATGGTCTGGTCGAGGACCCGACCGATCAGCAGGAAGAACAGCAGCATCACGGCGCCGTCGAAATAGGCGTGCGCGGCGCCCGAGAGCGACTCGACCACGGACATCACGAGGGTCAGGACCACGCCGAGCGTGATGGGGACGTCCATGCTGACCCGGCCGGCCCTCAGCCCCCGGAAGGCCCCCTCGTAGAAGGGCCGCCCGGCATAGGCCGCGGCCGGCAGGGCGATGACGGCCTGGATCCAGTGGAACAGGTCGCGGTTCTCAGGGGGCATGTCGGAGACGTTGCCGGCCCAGACCGAGATGGCGAGCAGCATCACGTTCATCGACGCGAAGCCCGCCACCGCGAGCGCCCGGATCAGCCGCTTCGCCTCGGCGGCCTCCGCGTCGGAGGCGCGACCGGGTGCGAAGGGCTGGGCCGTGAAGCCGAGCCCTTCGAGCGCTGCCAGGACGGCGGCGATGTCGGCCTCCGCGCGCGGCTGCCAGGTGACCGAGAGCCGGCGGTCGGAGACGTTGAGCCGCGCCGCGGCAAGGCCCGGCAGATCGGCGAGGCCCCGCTCGATCGCGGTCATGCAGGCGGCGCAGCGGACGCCCTCGACGGCGAATTCGGCGCGCGCCGCGCCGTCCGCGGCGCGCGACACGAAGGCGGCGTAGTCGCGCCCGAGCGAGGGTCTGGTGTTCGCCTCGCTCCAGGCGGCGTGAGCCTCCACGTAGGCGAGCGCCATGTCGGTGCAGCACATCGCGCTCTTCCCTCAGTCCAGGATGACCCGGTGCCGGCGCCGGAAGGGCGCACCACCTTCCGGGTCCGCAACTTCCACGACCAGTTCCCACTGTCCGGCCGGCACGGCGGGAAGGTGCGCCGCGTAGAGCCCGGGCGCGGTCTCGGCGGCGGCCGCCGCGCGGTCGGCGCGCTTGTCAGTGGGCCGCTCCAGGCGGACCTGCACGGTTCGGCCGGTGAGCGGGTTTGCATCGCCGTCATGGAGGGTGACGCTCACCGCGGCGCCCCCCGTCCCTGCCCGCCGCACCATGGCGTCGAGAATCCAGCCCCGTGCGCTCAAGAGGCGGGCGCGCCGCAACTCGGCGTTGTAGCGCTGGCTGGTCTGATAGGGCGAGGGCTCCTCCAGGCCGGACCAGGTCCGGAACGCGGAGGTGACAAGGAATGCGTCGGCGCACGCGATGGTGCCGAAGAAGGCGGCGAAGATCCCCAGCACCTTGCGGCCGGTCAGGCGGCACGTGGGCCGCGAGGTAAGTGACGAGGTGATTGCGGGCATGGTCAGGGTGCCTTGAAGGTATCCTGGGCCAGCGCGGTCTCGCCCGTGGCCGGATCGTGGATTCGGAACGTGAGGGGCACGCTCGGGTCCGGGCGCGCGCCGGCCGGGGCGAAGACCAGGACGCGGAATTCCTGCGTCGCGTCCGGGGGGACCGGCAGAGCGCCCGGCGTCCCGCCGACGACCTCGACCCGCGCCTCCGCCAGGCCCTCCACCGAGAGCGCGAAGCGCCGCTCCGCGTGCCACTTGTTGATGAGCCGCACCGTGTAGCCGTTGCGCGTTGCGCCGTCGGAGAGCGTCACGAAGAGCGGGTTGCGGTCGTGGAGGACGCTCAGGCCCGCGAAGCTGCGGGTCGCGAGGCCGTACAGCATGCCGCCGCCGACGCCCGCCACCAGCAGGCCGTACAGCACCGTCCGCGGCCGCAGGATGCGGCTGACGGGCGGCCCGCCCGCCGCGCGGCTCCGGCAATTGGCCTCCGTGTCGTAGCCGATCAGGCCACCCGGCCGCCCGAGCCTGCCCATCACGGTGTCGCAGGCATCGACGCACAGGCCGCACTGGATGCAGTCCATCTGGAGCCCGGCGCGGATGTCGATTCCGGCCGGGCAGGCGGTGACGCAGGCGAAGCAGTCGACGCAGTCGCCGGCGGGCTGCCCGGCCGCACGTAGGGCCGCGGTCTTCTTCGCGGAGACGCGCGGTTCGCCGCGCTCACCGCGATAGAGGATGTTGAGTGCATGCTCGTCGGTCAGCGCGGCCTGGATGCGCGGCCAGGGGCACATGTAGGTGCAGACCTGCTCGCGCATGTGACCGGCGAGCAGATAAGTCGTCGCCGTGAGCGTGAGGATCGCCATGTAGGCGACGGGCGGTGCCTGGAAGGTGGCAAGTTGCGCGACGAGCGTCGGCGCGTCCGCGAAGTAGAGGACCCACGCGCCCCCGGTCCACCACGCGATCATCAGCCAGATCGCGTGCTTCATCGTGCGCAGGGCGACCTTCTCGACCGACCAGGGCGCGGCGTCGAGCTTGAGCCGCGCGCGCCGGTCGCCCTCGATCAGGCGCTCCACGGCCAGGAACAGGTCGGTCCACACGGTCTGCGGGCAGAGATAGCCGCACCAGACCCGTCCGGCGACGGCGTTCATCAGGAACAAGGTCAGGGCCGCCAGAATCAGCAGACCCATGACGTAGGTCACGTCCTGCGGCCAGAGCTCGATCGAGAAGGCGTAGAAGCGCCCGCGGTCGAGGTCGATCAACACGGCCTGGGACGGCTCGCCGGGCCCGCGGTCCCAGCGGAGGAAGGGAACCAGGTAGTAGGTGCCGAGCGTCAGCGCGAGGAGCGCCCACTTGATCCGCCGGAAGGTCCCGTGGACCGCCTGCGGGTGGATCTTCGTGCGGGCGGCGTAGAGCGACCCGCTCACCGCGGGGATCGCCGCGCGCGTCGCGGCCGTCCCGAACTTCTTGGCGCGCCCGACTCCGGGGGTGGAGGAGGCCAGCCTAGCCGGCGCTTTCGTCTCTGTAGGTTCGGCGAGCGACATCGGTGCTGTTTCCCGTCCGGCGACGAGGCCGGCGCCGATGTCGGTAGAGGGGACCGGCAACGGCTGCCTTGATCTCGCTCAAACGGGACCAAACCCGGATCGGGACTCGTGAGCCTCCGACTTGCCCCGATCCGGCTTCCCGCGCCCACCGGGGCGGAAAGTGCCCGGTAGGCGGCGACCGCCTCGGCTACTTGCCGCCGCCGAGGCCGTGCACGTAGACGGCGAGCGACTTGATGGTGGCCGGGTCGAGACGGTCCTCCCAGGCGGGCATCACGCCCTTGCGCCCGTTCGTCACCGTGGCGACGACCTGCTCGGGCGAGGAGCCGTAGAGCCAGATCGGGTCGGCGAGGTTCGGGGCGCCCATCTCGGGATTGCCCGCGCCGCGCTCCCCGTGACAGCCCGCGCAGTTGCCGGCGAAGACCTCGGCGCCCTTCCCCGGGTTCGCCCCGGCCACGCCCGGCTTGCCCGACAGCGCGAGCACGTAGCTCGCCACCGCCTCGACCTCGGCGCGGGACAGGACGCCGTCGCGCCCGAAGGCCGGCATGTCGCCCACACGCGCCTCGCCGTGGCCCGAGCGCGCCCCGTACCGGACGGTGCGCTCGATCTCCTCCGCCGTCCCGCCCCAGAGCCAGTCGTCGTCCTGCAGGTTCGGGTAGCCGGCCCGGCCGGTCGCCGAGGTCCCGTGGCAGGCCGCGCAGTTGTCGCCGAAGGCCGCCTTGCCGGTGGCCAAAGCCAGGCGCAGCAAGGCTGGGTCGGCCCGGATCTCCGCCACCGTGGCGCTGGCGAGTTGCGCCTGCCCGCGCGCGTCGCGCTCGCGGCGGACCGCCTCGACCTCGTCGAGCACGGTCGCGCGCTGCGAGTAGCCGAGGACGCCGCCCGTGTAGCCGCTCACGAGCGGCCAGGCCGGGTAGGCGATCCAGTAGCCGAAGGCCCAGACGATCGTCGCGTACAGGCCGTAGAGCCACCAGCGCGGCAGCGGGTTGTTGTACTCGGCGATGCCGTCCCACTCGTGCCCGGTGGTGTCGGGCGACGCGGGTTGCTTTTGACCGGGTTGCGCGATGTTGGCCACGGCTCAGTCCTCGATCAGGGGGAGATGGGCGGCCGCGTCGAACCGAGCGCGGTTGCGCGGCCAGCAGGCGTAGATGCACACGGCGAGGAAGATACCGACGAAGTAGATCAGGCCGCTGGTCTGCGCGAAGGCGGCTGCATGTTCGTAGGTCATGGCGCTCACCTGAGGTTCTTCTTGTCTTCGTAGATCTTGAAGTCGACCATCGTGCCGAGAACCTGCAGGTAGGCGATCAGGGCGTCGATCTCGGCGGCCTTGCCCTTGTCGCCGCCGAAGTCGCGCACGGTGGCGCCCGGGTAGCGGCGCTGCAGATCCGCGGCGCCCGGTCCGTCCGGGTCGAGCTGGGCCTTCAGGTCGGTCCGGGCGAGCGCGACCATCTCGTCGGTGTAGGGGACCCCGAGCGCCCGGTTGGCCCGGAGGTCGTCCGCGATGGCGTCGGCGTCGAGGGGCCGGTCGAGAAAGGCGTAGGTCGGCATGATCGAGGCCGGCACCACGGCGCGCGGATCGACCAGGTGCTCGCGATGCCACTGGTCGGAATACTTGCCGCCGACGCGGGCGAGGTCCGGCCCGGTGCGCTTCGATCCCCACTGGAAGGGGTGGTCGTAGATGCTCTCGGCCGCCAGCGAGAAGTGCCCGTAGCGCTCGATCTCGTCGCGCATGGGCCGGACCATCTGGCTGTGGCAGAGGTAGCAGCCCTCGCGGATGTAGATGTTGCGGCCGGCAAGCTCCAGCGGCGTGTAGGGCCGGACCCCCTCCACCGTCTCGACGGTGCTCTTCAGGTAGAACAGCGGCGCAATCTCCACGAGGCCTCCGATGGCCACGACGAGGAGCGCGCCGATGAGCAGGACGATGGAGTTCGTCTCGAAGATCTCGTGCCTCTTCCAGAGGCCGGGTTGGGCGGTGGCCATCGGGCGTCTTCCGTGATGGGTGGGTTGCCCGGGGCCGCCGGTGAGGTCGGCCCCGTGTTTGACTTCACTCGGCCGGAGCGAGGCCGGCGGTGGCGGGGAGCGCGTCGCCTGCAGGCAGGGCCTCGTTTTCGACCGCGGTCTTGCCCGCGATGGTCATGGCGAGGTTGAAGGCCATGATCAGCGCCCCGATCAGGAACAGCACGCCGCCGAGCGCCCGGACGAGATAGTAGGGCTGCATCGCCTCGACGGTCTCCACGAAGGAGTATTCGAGGAATCCCAGGGCATTGTAGGCGCGCCACATCAGGCCTTGCATGATGCCCGCGACCCACATCGAGGTGATGTACAGCACGATGCCGAGCGTCGAGATCCAGAAATGCCACTCGACGAGCTTCAGGGAATACAATTCGCGCCGGTTCCACAGCCACGGGACGAGGCAGTAGAGCGCGCCGAAGGAGATGTAGGCGACCCAGCCGAGCGCGCCCGAATGCACGTGGCCGATCGTCCAGTCCGTGTAGTGCGAGAGCGCGTTCACGGCCTTGATGGACATCATCGGCCCCTCGAAGGTGGCCATGCCGTAGAAGGCCAGAGACACGACCATGAAGCGCAGCACGGGATCGGTGCGCAGCTTGTCCCAGGCGCCCGACAGCGTCATCAGGCCGTTGATCATCCCGCCCCAGGAGGGCATCCACAGCATGATCGAGAAGGTCATGCCGAGCGTCTGCGCCCAGTCGGGCAGCGCCGTGTAGTGCAGGTGGTGCGGCCCCGCCCAGATATACATGAAGATCAGCGCCCAGAAGTGGATGATCGACAGGCGATACGAGTAGATCGGCCGCTCGGCGCGCTTCGGCACGAAGTAGTACATGATCGCCAGGAAGCCGGCGGTGAGGAAGAAGCCCACCGCGTTGTGGCCGTACCACCACTGGATCAGCGCGTCCTGGACGCCCGCGAAGATCGGATAGGACTTCGAGCCGAACACCGTCACCGGCAGGGCCAGATTGTTGACGACGTGCAGCATCGCGATGGTCACGATGAAGGCGAGGTAGAACCAGTTCGCGACGAAGATGTGCGGTTCCTTGCGCTTCCAGAGCGTGGCGAGGAACACGAGCAGGTAGACGACCCAGACGACCGTCAGCCAGAGGTCGGCGTACCACTCGGGCTCGGCGTACTCCTTGGACTGGGTGACACCCATCAGGTAGCCGGTGCCCGCGACGACGATGAACAGATTGTAGCCGAGCACCACGAACCAGGGCGCGAGCTCGCCCGCGAGCCGGACCCGACAGGTGCGCTGCACGACGTAGAGCGAGGTGCCGATCAGGACGTTGCCGCCGAAGGCGAAGATCACCGCGGAGGTGTGCAGCGGGCGCAGGCGGCCGAAGCTCGCGTATTCGAGGCCGAGATTGAGCGCGGGCGCCCAGAGCTGGAAGGCGATGATGCAGCCGACGAGGAAGCCCGCGATGCCCCAGACCATCGCGGCGACCGCCGTGAACTTCACGGGGCCGAGGTTGTAGTTCGGCCGGCCGTCGATCACCTGCGGCGGCGCCTCGGCGGGCCGTGCCTCGTAGCGCTTGAGGATGGCCACGACGCCCGCGACCGCGGCGAGCGCGAACACGGCCATATGGACGCTGAACGGAGCATCGACCGCCCGGGCGGACGCGAGAGCGCAGAGGAAGGCCCCGATGAGCAAGGTCAGGCCTAGGCCCACCTCCCCTTCGGTCAGATGCTTGGGAACGGGTGTCGCGGCCATAGCTCGCTCGATTCGCCTCGTGCTGGGAACGGGTCTCGCTGCGCTTAGGAGGCGGGACGAGCCTGAGCCTTGATTTGAATCAAACCGCGTCTCGCGGGACCGGATCGGCACAGCGTGGGCAAGCCGGACGCCCGGATGCGGCGAGGTGGCGCCCGGGCGCTTGGAGCGTTGTCGTGGAGCGAACGGATGCTCGCCGGCCACGCCGTCCTCTTGAGGCTGGTGCGATCATACTTGGGCTGGCGGGCCAGCCAAGGGCGCGGCCCGCCGGAACGCTCCGCCGGCGGTGCCTCAACCGGCGACCTGGGCCAGCCGCTCAGGATCGAGGACGACGATCCGGGCCCGGCCGAGCCATACGAGGCCCTGCCTCTGCCAGCCGCCGAGGATACGGCTGGCCGTGAAGTAGCTGACGCCCGTCATCTCCGACACGTCCTTGCGCGTCACGGGCGTCGTGATTTCAAGTCCCTTCGGACCGTGGCGCCCGACCTGCCCGACCAGCCGCAGGAGGACGCTGGCCACCCGTGCCTCGGTGCCCTTGTCCGTCATCTCCGCCAAGCGGTCGACCATCTCGCGCGCGCGGTCCCCTACGGTGTTGAGCGCGTTTACCGAGATCGCGGGATGACGGCTCATAAGATCCAGGATCTGTACCGACCCCCAGCATAGGACGTTCGTGGGCTTACCCGCGGTCGCCGTCGCCGGAAACGCGACTTGCCGGAACACCGCGACGCAGCCGACGAGGTCGCCTGCTCCCATGAACCGGAGCGTCGTCTGCTCGCCTTCCGGGTTCACGCGCGTGAGCCTCACCAAGCCGGTGCTGATCTGGAAGAGCTGGCTCGGCGCATCACCCTGGTGGAACAGGGTGGCCCCCGACGCGAAATGCCGTTGCGTTGCCGCGTTCAGCAGGATCTCGGCGGTGCGCCCATCCAATTCCGTGAACAGGGCGCCCCGCGCCAAGCTCGACCGTCGCGGCGCTGGGTTCATCGACCGTCGTCCTCTCCAATCCTCTTCACGGGACCGCCGCGCACCCCTGATGGGCCGGACTTTCGGATGGACCGCAAGACCAACCTTCGTCAGGCGGTCAGGTCGCCCTTCGCGAGCGTACGGGTTAGGCATCAAACCCCGCGCGCGCCTTGATCTCGCTCAAGGGGTGCGGGTTCGCGTGGGCGGCGTCGGTCCGGTGCCAGGCTTAAACGTTCGGTCGAATGGGTCGTTCGCGTTCGCCATGGTCGCGGCGGCTTGCGCGTCCGTGCTGCTCGGCTTCGGCGGCACCAGCGTCATCATGCAACGCGAGCCGCCTACGTACCCCGCTCGACGCAGTCGCACCAAGCCGGCGGCCACGGACCAAGCCCCTCCGAACGATCCTGCAGGCCTTGGGTCGGATGCTTCGCACGTCGCGCCGGTGCTGATCCGCGACCATGGCCTTGGACAGATGGCAGCCGGGACGAGGCGGATGCGGCACCGGTTCTCGTGAGACGCTCGTCGTCCTGATCGCCGGGAACACGTCCTTGATCCACCTCAAGGTCGATAGGCGGCTCCTGGTGTGAGGAAGACGGCGCCGAAAACGGAGTCAGCACCGATGCGCGAGCGTATGTCCTCCCTGGTATGGAGCCCGATCAGGGGCTTCGTCGCCCTCTTCATCGCGGCCATCGTGCTCGGGGCCGCCGCCGTGGCAGCCACTTTCGCGCTTCTCGTCGCGACGTTGTTCTTCAATGCCGGCGGCCTCATCTTCCAGGCCCTGGTCGCAGGCATCAAGGTCTTGGGTCCGGTGATCGTGGCGCTCGTCATCCTGACGAGCGGGGTGCTCGGCTTCTGCCGGTCGGCCAACGCATGAGGTCGGATTCCCGGCGGGACGTCGCCGCGACGCCCGCCACCTCGTTCCGACCGGCCGCACGGTACGTCGAAGGAGACGGCGCTCGACCTCGGCGCCGAGACCTTGGCGCCGGCCAAGCGGCGCGTCCGCTTCGAGGCAGCGCCTCGCGCGGCCGGGTCGGGACGCCATGCGGCGTTGCGGCTGGTCGACAGCGGACTTCCGTCATGGACAGGCCCGCACGTCCTTCGGTGGCAGCGTGAACCGGGCGCCGCTCGGTCGCGTCGCGAATGGCGACCGAGGAGGTGCGGGTGCCGTCCCTTCGGTCTCGTGCGGGGCGACGTCCCAATGCACGCCCCTGGCCTGTCCTCCGGCCGTGAAGGGGCGGTGATCCCTGACCCTGGCGTCGTCAACTCCTGTGCCCTCCTCATCCGTGACACCAGAGGGGGCCTGCGTGACGCATGTCGCCGCACGGGACGTGAACGGCCGAACGGTAGGGCCTCCCCCTGCCACGGGCGAGATCCGGATGCCGCAGGGCTTCTTGCGCTGGATCAAGGTCGCCGGTTCGGCCTGGTGGCAGGCTTCGCGCTCACCTTGCCCCCGAGCGCAAGCGTCGAGCGGGGATGTGTCGAACCTCACGACCGGCAACGCCGCTCCCGCGGGCGAACCCGCGCCGCGGGGCTGCCGCGCAACCCTTGGACGGATGTAAATGGGCGAACACTACTCGGCGTCCCGAATCGGCGCTGACGACGCCGACCTAGCCTTCCCCTTGCTCAGTCTCCGTTATCCCGACCTGTCCTTGCAGGACTGGCGCAAGACGGTTCGCCGCCTCACGCGGATGCCGCGCGAGCACGGCGGCCTGGTGATGGTGCGTGATCTGCGAGGTCGCGTCTTCGCCGTCTTCGCATACCGGAGCGGCGGCACCCTCGACGGCGGGGACGTCCTGCGCGTGAGCGACGTCCTCATGGGACGCCTCCCCGGCGACTTGCTGCCGAGTGCCGTCGTCGCGGCGGCGACGCAGCTCGCCGGGGAACTGGGGCATCCGCGCGTCGCCATCGAGTACGCGGACGAGGGGTTCGGGAGCGATGCCGCAGGAGTCTTGTCCAAGGCGGGGTTCGAGGACGGCGGGCGCCTGCTGGTCCGGACGGCGGCCGAGGTCGGCGGAGGCCGTCAGGCGACGCCCGGTTTCTTCGCGCCTGCTCCGGCCGGGTGACGGAAGGGGGGGCCGCTTCCTCGGGCGCTGAAGGCGCATGGCGCCCCGCCCTTCCGGCTTTCCACGCCACCCTGGTCCGACCCCGGTCCGGACCTGCCTCGGTCACCGATGGCGACTCCCCCATTGTGGCCAAGCGTCCCAAGTCAGACGGCTTGGCTCAAGCCCAAGGAACCCGACGAAACCGAGATGCGATGAACGCGTCGCTCGGCAGTGGGGAAGCCTCATTGCATTCCCAATACGGTCGAGCCGCCACCGGGCGACGCCCTCGCCGCTGTGACCGTCTGGTGCGTCGCATCAACGGCGACGGTCGGGTCGTGCGCCTTGGCCGCCCTGTCCTCGGTCGCGTTCCTGCAAGCGTATATGTCGGCTTCCGGACTGCCGACGACCGCCGTCGCCTCGGGGCCGCGAATGTATCCGACGGCTTGGCCTCCCTGACCCCTAGCCTCCCGGGAACCGGCGAGCTCCCGCGGGTGGCGCCGGACGCCTGAGGGGGCTGATTCGGAACGTCCGTCGCTCGCTTGGCCATCCGCGTGAAGCGGTGGCGCCCCTTAGGTTCGGTGCCGGGGTCGCAGCGGCACGGCTACTCGGCGGCGACGCCGAACGCGGTGCCGGCGCGCGGGATGCCGAGAGCGTCCCAGGTCTCGGCGAGCGCCGCGGTGAGCTTGCTGATCTGCGCCTCGTCGTGGAAGGGCGAGGGCGTGATGCGCAGCCGCTCCGTGCCGCGGGGCACGGTCGGGTAGTTGATCGGCTGGATGTAGATGCCGTGGCACTCCAGCAGGTGGTCGGCGGCCGCCTTGCACAGCTCGGCATCGCCCACCATCACGGGCACGATGTGGGTGGAGGTCGCCAGCACCGGCAGGCCCGCCGCGTCGAGGGCCGCCTTGGTGCGGGCGGCCTGGCGCTGATGCGCCTCGCGCTCGCTCTTCGAGTGCTTGAGGTAGCGCACCGAGGCGCGGGCGGCGGCCGCCACCGCGGGCGGCAGCGCGGTGGTGAAGATGAAGCCCGGCGCGAAGCTGCGCACCGCGTCGCAGATCGCGGCCGAGGCCGTGATGTAGCCGCCGACGCAGCCGAAGCCCTTGGCGAGCGTCCCCTCGATCACGTCGACCCGGTGCATGACACCGTCGCGCTCGGCGATGCCGGCCCCGCGCTCGCCGTACAGGCCGACCGCGTGGACCTCGTCGAGATAGGTCATGGCGCCGTAGCGGTCAGCGAGGTCGCAGATCCTGGCGATCGGCGCCACGTCGCCGTCCATCGAGTAGACGCTCTCGAACACGATCAGCTTGGGCCGGTCGCCGGCCTCGACGAGCAGCTCCTCCAGATGGGCGAGGTCGTTGTGGCGGAAGATGCGCTTCTCGCAGCCCGAATGGCGCACGCCCTCGATCATCGAGTTGTGGTTGTAGGCGTCCGACAGGATCAGGCAGTTCGGGATCAGCTTGGCGATCGTCGAGATGCCGGCCTGGTTCGAGACGTAGCCCGAGGTGAAGACGAGGCCCGCCTCTTTGCCGTGCAGGTCGGCGAGCTCGCGCTCGAGATCGACCAGCGGCGAGTTGTTGCCGGCGATGTTGCGGGTGCCGCCCGCGCCGACGCCGCAGCGCCGGGCCGTCTCGGTCATGGCGCCGACGACCTCGGGGTGCTGGCCCATGCCGAGATAGTCGTTGGAGCACCACACGGTGATCTCGCGGGTCGAGCCGTCGGCGCGGCGCCAGTTCGCCGTCGGGAAGCGCCCCGCGATCCGCTCGATATCGGCGAAGACGCGGTAGCGCCGCTCGCCGTGCAGGCTCGACACGGCTTCCCGGAAGTAGCCTGCGTAATCCTGGCCGCCCCTATCGCCTGCAAGCGCCGGGGAGTCATGAGCGTCCGAAGCGAGCCGGAGATGCATGCGCGGGTATCCCTCTGGGCTTCGCGGGCGCTCTGCCGCCCACGGGAGCGGGGCGCCGAACGCGCGGCGTGGAACGATGACGGCCTGCCAATGCCGAAGATTCGGCACGCAAGCCTTGATGTCGATCAATTGGTCCGTTGGCCAGGACGTCCGGTCCCTATCTCCGACGCGAGGACCGGCTCCGGATCGCCCGGCTCAAGTCTCCGAGGCCAGGCGCGAGCGCGCGGCGATATCCCGCACCACGACCAAGGCGTCGTCCCGCGAAACGCATCGCGTGAGGCGCCAAGGGGACGTCCCGTCCTTGAACAGGGCGACGACGGACCAAGCCACGGAGCCGTCGCTCCAGACCTCCGGTCTAACCCGGATCTCCGAGACCCGCACCAGCGCCTGCCTGCGCGTCCAGGCCAATCCGAACGAGCTCCCTGTCCGCTCGGAGAGGGTGCCTTCCCGGGGATCGACCGTGACCGTCGTACGGAAGCCCACCAGCGCGACGCCGAGAAGAGGGAGGCAGACCGCGAGCGCCCCAGCCGACACGAGCCAAGTCAGGAGGGTCGCGGCATCGAAGGTTGCGCCGCCGGGACGGACGAGGAGTTCCCAGGGCGGGAGGAGCAGAGGAAGTCCGGCGAGACCCAGGATCGCACGCGCGCCGCCGCCGAACACCTCCTCGAACCTGACAAGGTCCTGCGCCGGATCCGACGTTCCCGTCATCTGTCCCTGGTCCTCGCCTGCCGCGCACCGGCGGCCCGCGCCCGGGCCGGGCGGGCCAATTTTCACGCGTTCGCCCTTGGGGTATCCGGCCCGAGCGACGCGTCCTGTCCTTGATCCAGCGCAATGCCGGGAGCTTCGCGGTGTCGGACAAGGCCGCCGTCCGGTACGGTCACCACCTGCCCGACTGCCAAGGAAAACAACGATATGCGTACCTCACTCCCCCTTCTCGCCGCCGCCCTGCTCGCCTGCTCCGCCCTGCCCGCGCTCGCGACCCCGTGCGGACAACAGGTCGGCGCCCTGCAGCGCCGCCTCGACAGCGTGGGCGCCGTTCGCGTGGCCGGCCTGGAGCCTGGCCACACTCTGACCGCCGGCTCGGCCAAGGCCCTACCCCGCGCCTTGGCCGAGGTGCCCAGAGACCCGCAGTTGAAGCCTACGCGCGAGAACGTCGCGGCCGCACGACTCCTGATCCGCGAGGCCCAGGCCGAGGACCAGGAGGGCAACCAGCGCGCCTGCGAGAACATCCTGACCGACGCCAAGCGCCTCATCGGCGCCCTGCCCTAGCGTCGCCGCGGGCTTCGGCCCGGGCCCCGCTCGCTTCCGCGGTCCGCGGCATGCCTCATCGTCGCGCCCGGAAGCCTCATCGCCGTCCCAAGGGAGGCGTCTCCGACATGCGGACCCGACTTTCGCCATGCTGGCGCCGATCCCGGCAAGCCTCTTCGTGGCGGGGTCGGTTCCCCTAACCGCCCCGGGCGCGGCGTACCGTCTCCGGGGCCATCCGCAGCGCTCCCGCTCCGGCGGTCGAACAGGGGGCCCGTCATGGCCGACCTTTTGCCTTCCCGTCCCCCGGCTTCTTCCTCCACGCCACTTGCGGCGGAGGCGTACAGGGCCTTCTTCGTTGCCCGCAACGGCCGCGTCACCGGGATGGTCCCCGTCCAGGCAGCCTCCTTGGACGAGGCCTGCTTCCTGGCACGCGCGCTCGTCGAGGGGGACGAGGTGGTCGAGCTCTGGGCGGGCCTGCGAACGGTGGCACGTTTCGAGCACGACGGCGGCAGCAGTCCTCTCTCCTAGCCGCCCGCCGTCCGGTCGGTGGGGCGAGCGCGGGCATGGAGCCGTTCGGGCTCCCGGAAGCCCCATTCCGCGCCGGCGTCCGACCGGCATCGGCATTGCCAATGGCGCCGGAATGCCCTGTCCCGCCCCAGGACCCTACTCGACGTCGCGGCCTTCGAAATGAGGCCCACCGGCCGGGCCCGGCGCACCCGGTCGCTTGTGGGCGCCGATCAACCCCGCGTCTAGAGGCTGTTACGGACTGCTGCGAAATCGGCAGCCCTGCGGAGCAGTAGGACGCTGAAGGCGACGAGGTGCAGCCCGGCCAGGGTAGCCGGCAGGCGTTCGTAGTCGCGGGCCAAGCGGCGGAAGCGGGCCATCCAGGCGAAGGCGCGCTCGACCACCCACCGGCGTGGCAACAGGACGAAGCCGCGCTTGGCTTCGGGCAGCTTCACCACTTCCAGGGCGATGCCGTGATCAGCCGCCGCCTTCGCTGCGCGCTCGCCGGTGTAGCCCTGATCGACATAGGCGAGATCCACGCTGCCGCCGGTGGCCTCCTGCACGGCGTCAGCCAGCGCGGCCACGGCGGCGCGGTCATCGGCATCGGCGGGTGTGACATGCAGCGCCAGCACTTGGCCGAGCGTATCGACCGCCGCGTGCAGCTTCGAACCGCGGGTGCGCTTGTGTCCGTCCCAGGCAGCGCGAGCGCCACTCTCGGGCGTCGAGCGGAGCGTCCGGCTGTCGAGCACCACGGCCGAAGGTTCCTCGGTCCGGCCCGAAGCCAAGCGCAGCACGGCGCGCAGGTCGTGGACCAAACTCTCGAAGCAGCCGGCCCGCAGCCAGCGTTGTGCCTGGTCATACACGGCGTGCCAGGGCGGCAGATCGTGGGGCATCGCGCGCCAAGCCACGCCGTAGCGCACGACGTAGCGCAGCCCGTTGAACACCTCCCGCAGACTGTGCTCACGCTGGTTGGCGGTCTCGGGCAACAGCGTCAGGTAAGGGGCGACCAGCGCCCATTCTTCATCGCTGACATCGGAGGGGTAGGCACGGCGGGACTGCATCGCCGCCAAATTGGTGCCCTCGTAGGTCCGTAACACCCTCTAAGGCGACCTCGCCCTCAGCGCCTGCCGGAGCATCGCCTCCTGCGGCACGCCCCTGAACGCCCGGTGATGGTCGCCTTGGCCGTAGATCCGGCCCGCGTCATCGCTGACCCGGCCATGCGACATGCCCGATAGGGCCATCCGAGCCTCCGGTGGGCCGGCGCGCGCAGGAAGGATGGCATGCCTCGTCCGCAGGAAGTCATCGGGCGGCCTCCCCCACCGTATCCGCTCACGGTCGCTCGCGGTCGACGCGAACTCGTCCTTGTTTGCGCAGTCGCAAAGAACGGTACGCGCATTTCGCTAAGGTGAGCGGAGGCATGCAGCCGTTCGGGGAGGGGCGGATTGGGCGTCGACACGGTGGATCCAAGCCGGGGGGTGCGCGAAGCCAAGCGGTGGCCTCACACCTTGCCCACGGCGTCTCGCTCGGGACCATGCTTTGGCCATCCGACCTCCGCCGCCCGCGCTCCGCGATGCATGCGCCCACACGCACGGTTCCCAAGCGGGGGCGCGCGATCGCGAGCCCCGTGCTTCCTGCGCCTTGCCGGCCGGCGATACGGATGCGGGAGCGTCCTCCCGCGCCCGGCACGGGCACCGGAAGGCCTGGTTCCGGCTACGGCGGTCCGGGTCGGGCTCAATTGAGGGGGCTGCCAGTGCGAAACCCGCAGGTTCGAGTGGAAGTGCCGGCGCGAGGAGGCCGGGCGCGGGAGCTGCTGACGTTCCTGGCCTTGGCGGTCCTGATCTGGCCCTTCATCGCCGTCGGGGTCGTCGCCGGCTGGGGCTTCCTCGTCTGGATGTACTACGCGTTCACCGGTCCCCCGGGACCCGTCTAGGAGAAAGCGATGGCGCGTGAACAAGCGTCCTGGTCCCGACGGGACCTGCTGGGCGGTCGTCCGGCCGCGAGCCCCGCGGCAGGTGGCGAGCACCATGTCAGCGGGCTCGTGGTTCACGCCCGACCTGAGCGACTGGTCGCGGTGTTGGCCTCGCTGAGGGCGATGCCGGGACTCGACGTGCACGGCGACACGCCCGCCGGGAAGATCGTCGCGACCTTGGAGACCCCGACCGAGGACGACGTCGTGAGCCGATTGGGCGATATCGGGGAGCTCCCCGGCGTCCTCTCCACCGCGCTCGTCTACCACCGCTTCGACTAAGCGCGCCGGTCGGCGACGCTCCCCTATCCAGGAGACGATCATGGACGTGTCCCGTCGAACCCTGCTCAAGGCGCAGGCCGCCGCGGCGGCCGCCGCCGTCGCGGGTATCGACCTTCCGGCCGCGGCGCAGAACCTCGCCGCCGGCGAGGAGATCGCCCTCAAGTGGTCGAAGGCGCCGTGCCGATTCTGCGGCACGGGCTGCGGCGTGATGGTCGGGGTGAAGGACGGCCGCGTGGTGGCGACGCACGGCGACATGCAGGCCGAGGTCAACCGCGGCCTGAACTGCGTGAAGGGCTACTTCCTTTCGAAGATCATGTACGGCGCGGACCGGCTGACGCAGCCCCTGATGCGGGTGCGCGACGGCAAGTTCGACAAGAACGCCGAGCTGCAGCCGGTCTCCTGGGACCAGGCCTTCGACGAGATGGCCCGGCAGTGGAAACGTGTCCTGCGCGAGAAGGGTCCCAAGGCCGTCGGCATGTTCGGCTCGGGCCAGTGGACCATCTTCGAGGGCTACGCGGCGACCAAGCTCATGCGCGCCGGCTTCCGGTCGAACAACCTCGATCCGAATGCCCGGCACTGCATGGCGTCCGCCGCCGTCGGCTTCATCCGCACCTTCGGCATGGACGAGCCGATGGGGTGCTACGACGACTTCGAGCACGCCGACGCCTTCGTGCTCTGGGGCTCGAACATGGCGGAGATGCACCCAATCCTGTGGACGCGGGTCATCGACCGTCGCCTGAGCGCGCCGCATGTGCGTATCGCGACGCTCTCGACCTACGAGCACCGCACGACCGAGCTCTCGGACCAGTCCCTGATCTTCCAGCCGGGGACCGACCTCGCCATCCTGAACTTCGTGGCGAACTACATCATCCAGAACGGCGCCGTGAACCGCGACTTCGTCGACCGGCACGTGAACTTCCGGGTCGCCAACACGGATATCGGCTACGGCCTCCGGCCCGAGCACGTCCTGGAGCAGCGCGCCACGCATGCCAACGAGGCAGCCGTCTCGCAACCGTCGAACTTCGAAGCCTACGCCCGGATGGTGGGCGAGTACACCCTCGACAAGACCGCGGAGCTGACCGGGGTGTCGAAGGAGCGCCTGCTGACGCTCGCGAAACTGTATGCCGACCCGAAGACCAAGGTGATGTCGCTCTGGACGATGGGCTTCAACCAGCACGTCCGCGGCGTCTGGGCGAACCACCTCGTCTACAACATCCATCTTCTGACCGGGAAGATCTCGGAGCCCGGAAACAGCCCCTTCTCGCTGACGGGGCAGCCATCGGCCTGCGGCACCGCCCGCGAGGTCGGCACCTTCTCGCACCGCCTGCCCGCGGACATGCAGGTCAACAACGCCGAGCACCGCAAGCATGCCGAGGAGATCTGGAAGCTGCCTCCCGGCCTGTTGAACGGCGAGATCGGCTACCATGCCGTGCAGCAGGACCGCATGCTCAAGGACGGTAAGCTCAACGCTTACTGGATCATGTGCAACAACAACCTGCAGACGGCGCCCAACACGAACAATGAGACCTATCCCGGGTACCGAAACCCGGCCAACTTCGTCGTCTGCTCCGACCCCTACCCGACCGTGACCGCGATGGCCGCGGACGTCGTGCTGCCCACGGCCATGTGGGTCGAGAAGGAGGGGGCCTACGGCAACGCCGAGCGCCGGACCCACATGTGGCGGCAACTCGTCAATGCGCCCGGCGAGGCCCGCTCGGACCTCTGGCAGCTGATGGAGTTCTCGAAGCGGTTCACCACCGACGAGGCCTGGGCGCCGGAGATCCTGGCCGCCCATCCGGAGTACAAGGGCAAGTCCCTCTTCGACGTGCTCTGGCGCAACGGCAGCGTCGACCGCTTCGGTCTCTCCGAGATCGCGGCCGACCACGACAACGTCGAATCGAAGCGGTTCGGCTTCTACGTGCAGAAGGGCCTGTTCGAGGAATACGCCTCGTTCGGGCGCGGCCACGGCCACGACCTGGCGCCGTTCGACCGCTACCACGAGGTCCGCGGCCTGCGCTGGCCCGTCGTCGACGGCAAGGAGACCCGCTGGCGTTATCGCGAGGGACACGACCCCTACGTCGAGAAGGGATCTGGCTGGCAGTTCTACGGCAACCCGGACCGAAGGGCGGTGGTCATGGCAGCCCCCTACGAGCCGCCGGCCGAGGCGCCGGACCAGGAATACGACCTCTGGCTGGTCACCGGGCGCGTGCTGGAGCACTGGCACTCGGGATCGATGACGATGCGGGTGCCGGAGCTGTACCGGGCCTTCACCGGCGCCGTGCTGTTCATGCATCCCGACGACGCGCAGAAGCGCGGCCTCCGCCGTGGGCAGGAGGTGCGGATCGTGTCGCGGCGCGGCGAGATCCGCTCCCGGGTCGAGACCCGTGGACGCAACAAGATGCCGCCCGGGCGGGTCTTCGTTCCGTTCTTCGATGCCAGCCAGCTGATCAACAAGGCGACCCTGGATGCGACGGACCCTATCTCGAAGCAGACCGACTTCAAGAAGTGCGCCGTCAAGGTGATCGGCGTCGCCATGACCGAGCGCGGGGCGGAATGATGCGGCGTCTCCTGCTCTCCGCCTGCGCCGGCGCGACGTGCCTCGTCGCCGGTGCCCTGTTCGCACAGGAGGCGCCCCGACTGACCGGCCCGGAGCCGTTCACCAAGGAGACGCCGGCCCCGCCGATGCAGCGGCAGGTCACCGACGACGTCCGCCGTAAGCGCAACTACCCGGACCAGCCTCCCCTGATCCCGCATGCCATCGAGGGCTACGCGCTCGACCTGAACGCGAACAAATGCCTCGCCTGTCATGCCCGGAAGTTCACCGAGCAGTCGCAGGCGCCTATGATCAGCGTCACGCACTACCAGGATCGCGAGGGGAACACGCTCGGCGGGGTCTCCCCGCGGCGCTACTCCTGCCTCGCCTGCCACGTGCCGCAGACCGCCGCGAAACCGCTCGTCCCGAACACCTTCGTCGACATGGACGCGCTCGTCGAGCGCGAGCCCCGGGGGCGCTGAGATGGCGGCTATCGCGCGGGCGTGGTCCTGGTTCTGGCTGAACCCCTGGGTGCGCACGGCGACGCGCCCCCCCGTCACCCTGTCGCTGGCGTTCCTCACGCTCGGCGGCTTCGTCGCAGGCGTCCTGTTCTGGGGCGGCTTCAACACGGTCCTGGAGCACACCAACACCGAGGCGTTCTGCACGTCGTGCCACGAGATGAAGACGAACGTGTTCGAGGAACTCAAGGGCACGATCCACTACGCCAACCGCTCGGGCGTTCGCGCGACCTGCCCCGACTGCCACGTGCCGCACCAATGGACCGATAAGATCGCGCGCAAGATGCAGGCCTCCAAGGAGGTCTGGGGGCACCTCTTCGGCTCCATCGACACGCGCGACAAGTTCCTGGACCTGCGCCGTCACCTGGCGGAACACGAGTGGGCGCGGATGAAGGCCAACGACTCCTTAGAATGCCGCAACTGCCACAGCGCCCAGTCGATGGACGTGTCGAAGCAAAACCCGCGGGCGGCTGCGGCCCACGAGAAGGACCTTTTCACGGGCCAGAAGACCTGCATCGACTGCCACAAGGGCATCGCCCACAAGCTTCCGAACATGCAGGGAGTTCCGGGATGGCAATGAACTGGCGCCGTTTGGCTCTCGCGGCGGTTGCCCTTTGGGCGTCGGGCATGGGCAGGCCGCACGCGGATGACGCCGCGGGACGGTTCATCGAGGCGGCCTACTCCTCCGCCGTGTTCCAGGACCGGATCTCGCGCATCGCCGCCGCCAAAGACACGAGGCCGGGGGTCAAGGCGCTCGCCGAACGCGTCCGCGACTTCCGGGCGTCGCAGCTGCCCGAGCTCGCCCGGTTGGCAGGAGTGACTGGCGTCGAGGTACGGGACACGCTCGACCTGGAACTGCGAAGCATCGTCGAGAACATCGAACCTCTGGACTACCTGGCGCTCTCCCGGCGCTACGCGGAGGTTGAGGTGCAGGCTATTGGCCGGGAGATCGCCGTCTACGAAGGAGCCGCTCAGTCCGATGCACAGCCGATCCGCGATTACATCGCGGCGACGCTGGGACGCCTGCGCGATCTTGAAGCGGGAGCAAAGCTCGAACTTTCGGCGGTCGCGCCCTAGTGCACCGACGCCGATAAATCGTACAGCGAGCAGGCAGAGTCCTCCCACAATCGCAACGGAGCCGGATTTCCGCGCCGCAGCTCCGCCCTAGGCGGCAGGCAGGGCCGGTCGGATAAGGGCAGCGCCGAGCCTATCTCGGATCGCGGCCTCGGCCTCTGGAAGCGCGGTCCCAAGCGCATGACGGGCGATCCGGATCACGTCGCCAAGCGGTAGGGCCGGGGCGCGCTCGCCGGTCTCGTCACGCAGCTGCCGGTGCCGCTTGACGAGGGCGTCTACGAGGGCGGCGTCAACGGCGAGGCGCGTGCGCAGGTCCTCGGCCTCGGCGGCTGTGGCCTGCAGCGCGAGACGCTCGGCATTGCGGCGATCGCGCGACGCCTGGGCCCGGCGACGGGCGCCGGCCATGCGGCGCGCCTTCCGGGTCGAGGGGTGGGGCACGGTGCTCGGGGTGTCGGCGGAACGGGGCAAGTGCGGGTCTCCGGGGCGTGACGTACTCCCCTAATCGTCGGCCTGCGCCAAGCAAGGCACAATTAGAGCAGATCCCGCGCAGCTTGAGACGGGTCAGCGGATGACGCGTTGACAGGTGAAGGAGCTTGTCCATGCCTTCAACGTTGTCTGTGGATCCGCCGGAGCGTGTCGTGGCTGCCGTGGTTCTCAAACGGACCAAACCAGCCCCGGCGAATGACCGAAGCCGATCAGGACGTGAGTAGGCAAGTTCGCATCCTACGGCAGGCGAGCGGTCTAACCCTTGTCGAGATGGCCTCCGCTCTCGGTATCTCGTGGCAGCAGATGCACAAGCACGAAACAGGGGGGAGTCGCATCGGCGCCGGCCGTTTTCAGGCCATCGCCAACCTGTTCGGCGTGCCGGTCTCAGCCTTCCTCGATGGGGATGTAGAGCGCGTCGCAAGCCGCCCGGATCTAGAACTCCTGGCGAAGCCGGGCGCTTTGGAACACTTGCAGCTCTATGCAGGCGCCTCGGACGACGCCTCACGGCGCAGCATCCTGGCCCTCGTCACGGCAGCGGCACACGTGTGTCCGCCGTCAGCACTCCTGAGACAGATTGAGGGTCTTCACGAACGGAGGATGGCTGGTTCATCGTAGCCCCCAGGAGCGAAGATGAAACAGACGTCCGGG
>NZ_CABFVH010000061.1 GCF_902141855.1 Methylobacterium dankookense
GGTCCACATGGCAGATCCAGGTCAGGTTTCAGCACCCTCTTGGAATCACTGCCATCCCGGCCACTCAACCCTGCCTCAGCCCCTTATCGGACGGGCTCTTAGCGCCTCTCACAAAACTCCCGGCGACGGGGAGATCTCCCTCTGGGCACGACGGCGCAGCGGGAGTTGTGTGAGGTGCTCTTACTCGGCCGGAGCCGGGTGACCCTTCTTCAGTTGCGGACCGCTTCCCGTGCGCGCCTGCTCCTGCTCGACCCAGAGGTCGTGGTGCGCGCGCGCCCAGGCCAGATCGACCTTGCCGCTACCCATGGCATCGTAAGCCCCCTCCATGCCCAACGTGCCGATGTAGATGTGGGCCAGGATGCCGGCGATGAACACAATGCCGATCACAGAGTGGACCACCTGCATCACCTGCATGCCGTTGATGTCGGTGAGGGTGAAGGGGAACAGCATCATCAGCCCAGTGATGCTCATCGCGGCGCCGAAGCCGGCCACCATCCAGAATACGCCCTTCTGACCGGCATTGAAGCGTCCGGCATGGGGATGCCCCTGACCGATGAGGCCGCCGCCGGCCTTGATCCAAGCCCAGTCGATCTTGCTCGGGATGTTGTCGCGCACCCAGACCACGAACATGAAAACGACACCGAGCATGAACGGCCACGCGAGGTAGACGTGGCTGTATTTCGCCCACTGTGCCAGAGCGCCGAATGCTTCAGGGCCGATCAGCGGCATCAGAAGCCGCTTACCAAAGATGTAGTTCAAGCCCGAAAGCGATAGGATGATGAAGCACACCGCCGTCATCCAGTGTGCGAAGCGCTCGAAGGCGTTGAAGCGCAGGATCTTCCTCCCCGATTCCTGGCTGTGCGCCATCATGATCCGGCCGCGGAACAAAAAGAACGCACATAGGGCGGCGAGCATTCCGAGAATGACCAGAGCGCCAATCCAAGGCAGCCAGCCTTCACGGAAATTCTGGTACTCACGGCCCTGCGGCTGGATCAGGTTCGCGGCCTTGCTGTCGGGGATCGAGATCCGGCCTGAGATCTTCGGGGCCTGCTTGAACAGAAATTCCTCGTTGACCGAGTCCGCGGTCGGCTTGGCTCCCATCGGGTTCTGGCCGTCGGCCTGGATCGGGTTCTGCGCCACTGCCGGCGCGAAGGCGCCCGGCGCCGCGGCGAGCAGGCCAGCGACGACGAGGGTGCTGAAGAGGGTCGTTGCCCGCCGCATCGGCGTTCCTTTCCAGGCGTCTCTGGGTTGGGTGCTACAGGCTTCTCGTGCCCCGGGGCTCCGGATCAGATCGCGACGGTCTCGCGGTAGGCCGTCTTCCAGCCCCAGGCGCCGGAGCCATAGCCGCGCTTGATCACGCGCTGCTTGTAGATCTCCGCGATCATCTCACCGTCGCCCGCGAGCAGCGCTTTGGTCGAGCACATCTCGGCGCAGAGGGGCAACTTGCCCTCAGCCAAGCGGTTCGAACCGTACTTCTCGTACTCGGCGGTCGAGAAATCGGGCTCGGGGCCACCCGAGCAGTAGGTGCATTTGTCCATCTTTCCGCGCGAGCCGAAATTGCCGACGCGTGGATATTGCGGCGCGCCGAACGGGCAGGCGTAGAAGCAGTACCCACAGCCGATGCAGATGTCCTTGGAGTGCAGCACGACGGCGTCGGCCGTGGTGTAGAAGCAGTTCACCGGACAGACGGAGGCGCAAGGCGCGTCCGTGCAGTGCATGCAGGCCATCGAGACCGAGCGCTCGCCGGGCTTGCCGTCGTTCAGGGTGACGACGCGCCGACGGTTGATGCCCCAGGGCACCTCGTGCTCGTTCTTGCAGGCCGTGACGCAGGCGTTGCACTCGATGCAGCGGTCCGCGTCGCAGAGGAACTTCATGCGGGCCATGGTCGGGTTGCTCCTCTCAGGCCGCCTTGATCTGACACAGGGTGCACTTCGTCTCCTGCATGCCGGTCACAGGATCGAAGCCGTAGGTGGTGACCGTGTTCACGCTCTCGCCCAGCACGACGGGGTCAGTTCCCCTCGGGTAGAAGTCGCGCATGTCCTTGCCCTGGTACCAGCCGGAGAAGTGGAAGGGCATGAAGGCCACGCCCTTGCCGACGCGGTCGGTCACCAGCGCCTTCACCTTGGCCTTGGAGCTGTTCTCGGGGCCGGTCACCCAGACCCACTGGCCGTCCTTGATGCCGCGCTCGGCGGCATCCCCGGTGTTGATCTCGACGAACATGTCCTGCTGCAGCTCGGCGAGCCACGGGTTGGAGCGGGTCTCCTCGCCGCCGCCCTCGTATTCGACCAGACGGCCGGAGGTGAGGATGATCGGGAAGTCCTTGGCGACGCCGCGATCCACCACCGACTTCTGCACGGTGAAGCCGATATTAGGCATGCGCAGCTGCCGCTCGTCGGGCCGGGTCGGGTACTTGGCCACGAGTTCGGGACGCGGCGAGTAGATCGGCTCGCGGTGGACCGGCACCGGGTCGGGCAGGTTCCAGGCATTGGCCCGGGCCTTGCCGTTGCCGAAGGGCGAGACGCCGTGCTCCAGGCAGACGCGCTGGATGCCGCCCGACAGGTCGGTCGCCCAGCTCACGGTGTCCGGCTTGTCGCCGCCGATCTTGAGGATCGTGGCGCGCTCCTCCTCGGTGAGATCCTGGTCCCAGCCGAGCTTCTTGAACACGCCGAAGGTGAATTCGGGGTAGCCGTCGGTGAGGTCCGAGCCCTTGGAGAAGGAATCCTCGGCAAGCAGGGTCTGGCCGTTGCGCTCCGTGCCGAAGCGGGCGCGGAAGGTGCCGCCGCCATCCTTCACGTGCAGCGCGGTGTTGTAGAGAATCGCCGAGCCCGGGTGCCGGATCTCGGGCTTGCCCCAGCACGGCCAGGGCAGGCCATAATAGTCGCCGCCGACCTCCGGGTCGTCCTTGGGTGCGCGCAGGGTGATCAGGTCGAACTTGTGCTGGTTGCGCATATGCGCCTTCAGGCGCTCCGGCGACTGCCCGCAATAGCCGGTCGACCAGCCGCCGCGGTTGATCTCCCGCAGGATGTCCTCGGCCTCCGGCACGCCGTCCACGACCTTGATGTTCTTGCAGAGCTTGTCGGCGAAGCCGAGCTTCTCCGCGAGGCGGTACAGGACCTCGTAGTCGTTCTTGGACTCGAAGGCCGGCTTCACGATCTGCTCGCCCCACTGGATCGAGCGATTCGAGGCCGTGCGCGAGCCGTCCATCTCCAGCGAGGTGCAGATCGGCAGCAGGTAGGTGTTGTCCTGGCGCGCATCGAGCGCCGCGAAGGTCGTCGGGTGCGGATCGGCGACCACAAGCAGTTCGAGCTTGTTCATGCCCTCGATTGCCTCGGGCATGCGGGTGACGGTGTTGCCGCCGTGGCCGAACACCATGAAGGCCTTGATCGGGCTCTTCTGGTCGATCTGCTCAGGAGGCAGGTTCACGGCGTCGAACCAGCGGGTCGAGGTGATGCCGGGCGCCTCCATGTTCTCCTTGCGGGACCGGGCCTTGCGGCCCGCCGACGCCGGCACCTCGTCGAAGCGCGACTGCAGCCACTCGTAAGGTACGTCCCAGACGCGGGCCCAGTGCCGCCAGCCGCCCTCGACGAGGCCGTAGTAGAGCGGCAGCGAGGTCACATCGAGGCCGAGGTCGGTCGCGCCCTGCACGTTGGTGTGGCCGCGGAAGATGTTGGCCCCCGTGCCGGGTTTGCCGACATTGCCGGTGGCCAAGCACAGGATGCAGAGTGCGCGCACGTTGGCGGTGCCGACCGTGTGCTGGGTCGCGCCCATGCACCAGATCAGGGTGGCGGGCTTCTCCGTGGCAAATTTTTCCGCCACGCGCCGGAGCTGCTCGCCCGGTACGCCGGAGACGCGCTCGACCTCGTCCGGCGTCCACTTGGCGACCTCCTTGCGGACATCATCCATGGCGTAGACGCGCTGGGCGATGAAGTCCTTGTCCTCCCAGCCGTTCTGGAAGATGTGCCAGAGGATGCCCCAGACCACCGGGATGTCGGTGCCCGAGCGGATGCGCACGTACTCGGTGGCGTGCGCCGCCGTGCGCGTGAAGCGCGGATCGATGACGATCATGTTGGCGCGGTTGATCTCCTTGCCGGACAGCACGTGCTGCATGGAGATCGGATGAGCCTCGGCCGGGTTGCCACCGAGGATGATCATCGTACGGGCGTTACGGATGTCGTTGTAGCTGTTGGTCTGGGCGCCATAGCCCCACGTGTTGGCCACACCCGCAACGGTCGTCGAGTGGCAGATGCGTGCCTGGTGGTCGACGGAGTTCGTCCCCCAGAGGGCGCCGAACTTGCGCATCAGGTAGGCGGCCTCGTTGGTGAACTTGGCCGAGCCCAGCCAGTAGACGGAATCGGCGCCGTTCTTCTCGCGGATCGCGGTGAGCTTGGTCCCGATCTCCTCGTAGGCCTGGTCCCAGGAGATCCGCTTCCACTGCCCGCCTTCGAGCTTCATCGGGTATTTCAGGCGGCGATCCGAGGAGACGAGCTCGCGGATCGCCGCGCCCTTGGCGCAGTGGGTGCCGCGGTTGATCGGGCTCGCCCAGGACGGCTCCTGACCGACCCAGACGCCGTTGACGACCTCGGCCGTGACCGTGCAGCCCACCGAGCAATGGGTGCAAACGTTCTTCCGAATGACCGTATCGGGGCCGGTGGCCGAGGAGCCGGCGGCCTCCGCGCGGCGCACCGCGCCGAGCTGGATCGAGCCGGCAGCGGCAAGCGCGCCAGCGGTCAATCCGGACTTGCGCAGGAAGGCGCGTCGGTCAAGCACGCCGGCCGCGAGCCCTGCGACCACCACTTGGTGCTTGGTTCGGCTCGCCTCGCCGCTCTTGCGCTTTGTCAGCATCGCAGCCTCACTTTGCGCCCGGGACCGGGTCAGCATTCTTCAGGAGGGTCTCGTAGCCGTTGGTGCGGTAGAACGCCTTGACGTGGTCGGTCAGGCGGTACCGGCTCTTGGTCTCGTCGTTGCCGGGGTCGTAGGCCTGCGCCTCGGTGGCGCCCATCGGCGAAGCGACCGCCGCTGCGGCGGCGACGGTGCTGCCGCCGAGCGCCCGGAAGAATTGGCGACGACCGAGTGCCTTCGGATCCTGTCGCATCGAACCATCTCCTTACGCGGCTCAGGCGCGCTCATTCCTGCTTCATCGCGCCAACGGCGCGCGATCTCGGTTTAATCCCGGCCTCAAGCGTCCATCGCGAAGGCTTCCGTCTCGACCGAAAGGAAGGCCTGTCCGAGCCCGCCGACCGCCCGATAGAACCGAGCGGCCTTCGCCCCTTCCAGATCTGCGAAGAAGCGCCCGGCCCAGGGTGCGACGTGCTGGGCGAAGAAGCGCGCTTGCGCGGTGTCCCCGGCGCCGAAGCGCCCCGCCGCGAGGCCCGCCATCACCTCGAGCAGGAAGGCGAGGTGGTCCTCCGGCTCGCTCATCCCGTCGACGCGGGCAAGTCCCAGCACGGTAAGATCAGCCCGGATCCGCGCCAGCGGGCGCTCGTTGAGGAAGCCGGTCAGGTAGTAGGAAGCGTAAGGCAGGAGCTCACCCCGTCCCACGCCGATGAAGAGCTCGAAGAACTCGCGCTCAACCGCCTCGGCTTGCGCCTGCGCGGCCGCCCGGCTTAGCTCCGCCACGGCGCGGCCGAGCACGCCCCCTCCGGGCGTGAGCGCGGCCAGCCCGTCGAGCAGAAACTGCTCCGGGGCGCGACCCAGAAGGACGGCGAGCAGATCGTAATGCTCGGCGCGCAACACGTCGACCTCGTCGACGCGACCGCCCGACACCGACGCTTCGCCGGCCGGCTCTCTCAACGCAGACGCTACCGAGCCCATGGCGCTCCTCGAGCCCCTCCTCGGGACCCATATTTTGGATTGATATTAAAAAGCATTCCAATCGCTCGCAATCTGAATTTTGCATGCTCACCCGGGCATCGCACCGCCATGGCGTCGCAACCGCGCCCGCGGCTGCGCGGTGGGCGCCGATGCCCGGGGAGGATGTGCGACCTGCGCTCTCCCCTGTCCCTCCGTGGGAGAGGCTTGCCCTGAAGGAGGGCCGGGAGCGGGGAGACCGGATTCCAGCTCGGTCTCAGCAGGTCGGCGGAGCTCGGACCCTGTCTGCCTCGTCGCTCCTCTCTCTCGATCCTCGCTGACGCGAGAGCCAGCCTCCCCTATTCCAAGTCGAGTTTGCTCGGCTTCGGCAGAGGCGAGCGGAATACGGGCAGGCCCGCGTTCCGTGGGGAGGGTGACGGGCGGCATGTGTTGCGCCGTCAAGGCTGCGTCGGCCTCTTCCGGCAGGGCGCCGACGAGCCGGCGCAGCATCGCTTTCACGTCATCGCCTGGGAGGAGCGGACCAAGGCCCGGGACCCCGCCCGGGCTGTTCCAGTCGTAGGCGTATTCCCGCGCCTCGCTCACGAAGTCGCGGATGGCCGGATCGAGCGACCACATCCGGCGCAAAGCCGCGTTGCGCACGGCCGTCGGCACGCCCGCGCGCAAGAAGGGAGCGAGATCGCTGTGGGGCGTCAGTGCGTCGAGGGGTGGAAGGTTCGCGAGCGGGTCCTCCGCGGCTGGTGCGGCAGGATCCGCATCCAGTGCGGTGGAGGTCGCGGCCGGTGGAAGCGCCTCGCCCGTGGTGAGTGTCTCCGGATCAGCCCCGGACCCATCGGCCTCGGGCTCCGCGGCCTGCGTGTCGGGCAAGCGGCGCTCGGCAGCCCGGACCGCGCGCTTACGCCGGGCCCAGCGGGAGAGGAAGCCGTCGCTCATTCGGACCGCTCCCGGGTTCCGGGTGCGCGGCGGGCGAGCGCTTCCGGGTCGGCCCGGTCGCGCTTGCGTTTCTCGAACCGGCGCTCGACGTGGAAAGCCTCGAAGAAGGCCAGCAGCTTGGCCTGGATTTCGGGGGGCATCGGCACCGCCTCGACGATCTCGCCGATACCCTCGGCCATGGCCTCGCCCTCGTAGGGGTCGGCCGTCACGCTCGCCACCTCGTAGGCCTCGTCCCCGGTGCTGCGCAGGCAGACCCATAGAGAGGGGCGCCCGGAGACGAGGTTGTCGCGGTAATGCGCGGTCTCGGCCGGATGCAGGGAGACCTCGTAGGCGCCGGCGTAGAAGGTCGCCTCGTCCTCGGTCTCCGAGAGCTTGGTCCAGGGCGCAGCCTCAGCCGCCGCAGGGAGTGCTGCAACCGGCAGCCAAGCGTGGCTCGCCCAGGGGCCTTTCAGGCGCTGCCGCGCGACCAGGATCCCGACCTCGAAATGATCTTCGGGCATCCGCGGCACCTCAGGCATCCGCCCGGCCGGCGGCCAGGGGCAATCCGACAACGAGATTGTGCGGCTTGAGATGCAGGGACTTGTCCGGCGCCATCGCCAGCAGGAGGTAGACCGGACGCTCCGCCACGGCGGCATCGACCGGCGTGCCCTCGGCGAAGGCGAGGCTGAACACGGCGAGCAGGCGCTCGCGCGTCGGGGCGTCGACCGCCTCGCCGCGCCAGAGCGCGTTGCCGATGCGGGTCGCCTCCGCGTCGAGGCCCACGAACCAGCGCCAGTCCGGATCCTCCAGCCGGTCGAGGGGCGTCACCGTCACGGCCGCATTGAGGAGGTGGTGAACGAAAGCTTCGATCGTCCGCGCCAGGCCCTCCCGGCCGCGCTCGCCGGAGAGGTTGAACGCCATCGAAAAGGCGTCCGAGCGGCTCCAATAGGTCCAGGAACTCTCCTCGGTGAGCACGTCGAGTTCGGTCATCGCGTCCCGGCCCAGCATCGCCACGAGGGGCGAGAGCGGGGCGGTTCCCTCCCGAGCGGCGATCACCTCCGCGTCCGCGAGCAGCACCGCCCCCTCGTGGAAGCTCACCCGCTGGCCACGGAAGAACAACTCGGCTGCGCGCAGCACGAAGGGGTCCTCGCAGCCGTCGAGCGCGTTACGCAGGATCAGGTGGACGAGCTGGCCGAGGAACAGCGAGGGCACCCCGGTCAGGTTGCCCCGTACCAGCGACAGGTAGGCCGCCTCGACCGAGGGCGCGGCGAGGAGGTGGTCGCGGAAGGCGAGCAGCACCTCCCAATTCTCGCGCGCATCCGCGTCCGCGATCCGCGCGATCTCCTCCGGCGCCACCAAGCGCCGCGGGGTCTCCATCAGGGCAGCGTGGAGCGCGCGCTCGGCCGAGCAGGCCTCCTCGGGCGGCACCAACTCGGGCCGGGCCAGATAGGCGAGCAGCAGCCCGTCCGTGATAGCGAGGCCGCCGCCCTCGGTGCGCTGCACGAGATGGTGGCCGCTCGAGACCCAAAACTCGGTCATCGTACTCAGCGTCCTTGCTCAGCGTCCTTGGGCCGGACCGCGCAGGAGGCCCACGAGGTCGGCCTGCTCCTCGGCCTCCTCGCCCAGCTCCTCGTCGGTCTCGACGATGTGGATGGCGCGCCCATGCAGCCTGTCGCCGCCCTGGCGCTGGTGAAGGGTGCGGAAATCCTCGCGGATCTCGCCGTCCACGGCCGTGCGGTGCATCGCCACCACGCTGCCGACGGGCAGATCGCAGAGCGAGGCGGCGACCGCGATCTCCTCACGCGCGGCGCCGCGGGCGGCCTCGCGGTCCGGCGCGCCAAAGCGCGCGTGGATATGGGCGGCGAGGTCCTCTACGGCAGCCTCGCGCTCCGCCTCGCTCGCCTCGCTGACCACGACGAGAGTCGAGAAGCCGAGGGAGCGTACCCCCACGAAGCCGGAGCGGAAGGCGGCCCGGGCCTTGGCGTCGAGCGCTGCCGCGTCGGCCTCGAAGAAAAGGAACGATCCGGTCACCGCCCACTCGCCGGGCTCGGCCGCGTGCGCGAACACGAAGGTGTCGGAGGGATCGAGCCGCAGGGTCCGCGGCAGCTTCAGACTCACAGCCGCACTCCGGTCTCGGGATCATGCCAGGCGGGGCTCAGAAGGCCGGGCGCGAGGCGCAGCCGCTCGATCCGGCCGTCCGGGTGGGCGAGCCGAGCATCGCCGGTCTCGTCGAGTGCGACCTCGGCGCCCGGCGCGCCGTCGAGCCGGGCGAGGTAGCGCGCCGCGAGATGCGCGAAGCCGTCCTCCCGCCAAATCTCGAATGCCTTGGTCAGGTGACGGGCGAAGCTCTCGGCGAGTGTGTTCTGCAGGCCAGCGGGAAAACCCTCCTCCTCCAGCGCGGTCGAATCCGGCGTCAGACCCGGATCGCCCGCTGTGGCCTTCGAGGCCAGGAGCGTCGCAGAGAAGACGAGCCAGTTCGGCTCGACGTCCTCCGTGCAGGTTGTCGGCCAAGCGAGGCGCCCGCCGCCGAGCCGTGCGCCGTTGAACATCACGGTCCCGGGCCAGAGGACGCGCACCGGAATCTCCGGGGGGCCGAACACGCCGACCGCGTCGGCGAGCGCTGCCATCCCGGCGAAGAAGGCCCGCCGCGCTGTACGTAGCGGCTCGTCCGGTGCGAGGATCACGGCGAGGTCGAAGAGGTCGTCGCGAGCGCCGAGCACCAGGGTCGCGGCCTCGCCTTCGCCCGTGGCGGCCAGTCGGCAGGCTGCGTCATGGGCCCCCGCGGCCGCGGCACAGGCGCTGAAGCCTGGCGGCAGGACCAGCCCGGCATGCGGGGAGACGTCGAGGAGGGCGGCCATGGCGTCAGGTGCGGGGCGGTGAGGAGGGGGGACGGAAGCAGTCTGCGCCCGCATGTCGGATCGTAGTTTCGAATGCTTCGAGTATAAGGGACCTGCCCCCTCCCGCGAAGGGGCCCATGCGCCTCGTCCCGTCTCAGGTTTCCATCCCGTGTCCGACCGTCTCGTCTTCGCCTGCTCCTGCGAGCGGACGATACCTCTCGATGAAGCCGCCCTGGCCAAGGCCTGCGGCAGCCGGCTGCTCACCGCCGATCAGCTCTGTGGGCGCGAGCTCGACCGTTTTCGCGAGGCGCTCGCCACGGGGGCGCCCGTGACGGTGTCCTGCACCCTGCAGGCGCCGCTCTTCGACGAGGTCGCCGAGGACTTGGAGGCCGAGAACCGGGTCGCTTACGCCAAGATCCGCGAGACGGCGGGCTGGTCGTCGGAGAGCGCTTCGGCCGGCCCGAAGATGGCCGCACTGCTTGCCGCCGCGGCCGAGCCGGTACCGGACGCAGGGACCGTCGCGCTGGAGAGCCGCGGCGTCGCCCTGATCTACGGACGCGACGAGACGGCGATCGAGGTCGGGCAGCGGCTCGCCGAGCACCTCGACGTGACGGTGCTGCTCTCGCGACCCGGCGCCGTCGCTCCGCCCCACCGCAACGCCTTCCCGGTACTGCAGGGCACGGTGCGGACCGCGAAGGGCCATCTCGGCGCGTTCGAGCTCGGCATCGACGACTACGCGCTGCCCGCACCGTCCTCGCGCACGCAGCTCGTGTTCGGCCCTGCGCGCAACGGCGCCGTCTCGACCTGCGATCTCGTGCTCGACCTCACGGGCGGCACGCCGCTCTTCCCCGCGCACGAGCTACGCAGTGGCTACCTGCGGGCGGACCCGCGCGACCCCGCCGCCTTGGAGCGCGCGCTCGCGCAGGCCTCGCACCTCGTGGGCGAGTTCGACAAGCCGCGCTTCATCGCCTTCCACGCCGAGCTCTGCGCCCATTCGCGCTCGCGCATCGTCGGCTGCACCCGCTGCCTTGAGGTCTGCCCGACCGCGGCCATCGCGCCCGCCGGCGACAGCGTGGCGATCGATCCTCACATCTGCGCCGGCTGCGGTTCCTGCGCCTCCCTCTGCCCGACAGGCGCGGCTGCCTACGCCCTGCCGCCCGCCGACGCGCTGATGCGCCGGCTGCGCAGCCTGCTCCGGGCCTATCGCGCGGCCGGGGGCGCCACTGCGCTGGTGCTGTTCCACGATGGCGACCACGGCGAGCCCTTGATCGACGCGCTCGGCCGCTACGGCGCCGGCCTGCCGGCCCATGTCCTGCCGGTGCAGGTCAACGAGGTGACGCAGATCGGGCCGGAGGTCTTTGCGGCGCTCTTCGCCTACGGGGCGGCCGGTGCACGGGTCTTGGTCCGGGCGCGGCCGAAGCACGACCTCGACGCGCTCCGCCGCACGCTGGCGCTCGGGCATACTCTGGCGCAAGCCCTCGGCTATGGGGGCGCGGACCCGGCCACCCCTGTGGTCGCTGCAATCGAGACGGACGACCCGGATGCGCTGGGTGAGGCCCTGCGCGGCGTTGCCCCGGGCCGGTCGAGCGTCGTGCCGGCAGGCTGGGTGCCGGAGGGCGGCAAGCGCGCCGTGCTGCGCCAAGCCTTCATAGAGATGCATGTCGCTGCGCCAGGGCCGGTGCCGTGCATTCCGCTGGCGGCCGGGGCGCCCTTCGGCGGGCTCGAATTCCGCATCGAGGCTTGCACACTCTGCCTCGCCTGCGTCGGCGCCTGCCCGACGCACGCGCTCTCCGACAGCCCCGACCGACCGCTGCTCGCCTTCGAGGAGAGCCTGTGCGTGCAGTGCGGGCTGTGCGCGGCGACCTGCCCGGAGGACGTGATCTCCCTGCATCCGCAGGTCGATTTCGAGGCCTGGGCGGCACCGCGCCGCGTGGTCAAGGAGGAGGAGCCCTTCGCCTGCATCGCCTGCGAGAGGCCTTTCGGCACACGCTCGACCATCGAGCGGGTGATCGGACGTCTGCGCGACCAGCACTGGATGTTCACTGGCCCGGCCGGTGAGGAACGCATCCGCTCACTGATGATGTGCGAGGATTGCCGCGTCGAAGCCGCGCTCAACCAAGGCTTCGACCCGCACGCGATGCCGGAACGGGCCAAGCCCCGAACCACTGAGGACTACCTGCGCGAGCGGTCCGGCGGCGACTTGACCTAGAGCGCGCTCCGCCGAAGTGGACACCGGTTCGGCGAAAGAGAGCGCGTCGAAACAAGGACTGAGAGCCGATCTCGATTGCAACGCGATCGGGATCGGCTCTGGCAGGGTCGCGCAGCGGTCCTACAGTGCCGGCCGTGCTGGAGCCTCAGCGCGGCGCCGTCGCCGTCTCAAGGAAACGCACAAGCGCCTCCCGGTCCGCGGCGCTGCCAATGGTCTGTTCGGGCATCTTCGTGCCCGGGGTGTAGCGGGCGGGGCCGACCTCGAAGAGGCGAGCCACCGTTTCGGGCGTCCAGACGATATCCATGCGGGTCAGGGGCTCCGAGTAGCGATAGCCCGGCACGCTGGCGATGCGGCGGCCAAAGATGCCGGCGAGCGTCGGCCCGGCCCGGTTGCCCTCGTCGGGTGAGAGGGTGTGGCAGGCGATGCAGGCCCGGAACACCTCGGCACCGCGATTGCCGTGATAGGCCGCCAGCGCGTCGGCAGGGCGTGGCATGGCGAGTGCCCCGATCGGCTCGCCGCTGCGCGCGTCCCAGCGTCGCACCAGGCGGTCGCTGCCGCCAGTGACGAGCTCGACCCCGTCGGGCCGCCAGGCGAGCGACCAGACCGGGAGGCCCGGCCCGACCAGGCGCGCGAGGATCCGGCCCGTCGCGCGATCGACCACCGCCACGGTGCCGCCCGCCGTGGCGGCGGCGATCCGCGTCCCGTCCGGCGAGGGCGCGAGCGCCACCACCGGATTCGGGCCGACCTCCACCGCGAGCCGGACCCCGCCGTCCGCGCGCAGGAGGCGCAAGACAGCGTCGGCGCCGGCCGCAGCGATCTCGCCGTCCGCGGTCACGCAGAGCGCGCTCAGAGCGCTCGGCAGGGTCGCGACGGTGCGTGGGGCGCTCTCGGGAGGCCAGATCCGCACGGTGGCGTCGGCGCCCGCCGTGACCGGCCGCCCGTCGGGCAGGAAGGCCACCGCGTTGACGTTGCCCTGGTGCCCCGTCAGGACCCGGGATGGGCCGCCGTCGAGGGGCCAGATCCGCGCAGTGCCATCCCAGGAGGCGGAGCCGAGATGGCGGCCGTCTGGCGCGACCGCGAGGCCCGCCACCGGGCCGGCATGGCCCGTGAGCCATTGCTCGGGCTCCGTTCGCCCGAGGCGCCACAGGGCGATCCGGCCGTCCTCGGAGGCACTGGCGAAGCGCCCGTCGGGGAGGGCTGCCACCGCGTTCACCGCGCCGTCGTGACTTCGCAGCACGGCCAGCGCGGTTCCCGTATCGATGCCCCACAGGATGGCCGACTGGTCGAAGCTGCCCGAGATGGCGAGCCGCCCATCCGGGCTGACCGCAAGGGCGCGCACCGGGCCGCCGTGGCCGCGCAGCTGAGCCGCGGCCGGGCCGGCGAGCAGCAGCGCGGCGAGCAGACCGACGAGGGATGGCAGGCGTTGTATCATCGGGGACTAGGTCGCGGGGTGGGCGGCGGACCATAACCGAGGGGCCTGGGCGGTGTCGCCCGGATCCGGGGGGCGATCCTGCGCCGCGCGCATCCGAGTCTTGATCCGCGGTCAGGGTTGGCGCATCGCGGGCTTCATGATGCCGCGCAAGATCGCTTCTACGATCGGCCTCGCCGAGATCGTCCACGAAGTGCCGGAAGATTTCTTCCGGCAGGGCCGCGCGATGCCGACCTCCCGCGCTGCCAGCGACGGCTTGGTCGAGCGGCCCGACCGCGTCGCCTGGGGCGAACGCCTCACCGACTATCCGCACGACCTGCTTTGGTAAGCGGCCGATGCCGATTCTCCACGAGACCCTGCTCCGCCTGTGGACCCTCGACCGCGACGTCATAGCGATCGCGTGGCTATCCCTCCGCGTCAGCCTCACCGCGGTCTCGATCGGTCTCCTGGTCGGTATCCCGCTTGGAGCCCTTGTTGCCGTGGCCCGCTTCCCGGGATGCGGGATCTTGACCGGCCTGCTCAACGCCTTCATGGGGCTGCCCCCGGTCATCGTCGGGCTTGTGCTGTACCTCGTCCTGTCACGGTCCGGGCCACTCGGGTCGCTCGGCCTTCTGTTCACGCCGTCAGCGATGATCGCCGCGCAGGCAACGCTGGCGACGCCGCTCGTCGCCGCGCTGACCCGGCAGGTTGTGGCCGACGCGGAGATCCATCTCGGCGAGCAGTTGCGCTCGCTTGGCCTCTCGGCACCGCGCCGGGCCGGCATCCTGATCTACGACGTCCGCTTCTCGCTGGTTACGGCCGCGTTGGCCGCCTTCGGTCGCGCGATCTCCGAGATCGGCGCGGTGCTCGTCGTCGGCGGCAACATCGCCGGGCATACCCGGACTATGACGACCGCGATCTCCCTGGAGACGCAGAAGGGGGATCTGAGCCTCGCCCTTGCCCTCGGCCTCCTGCTGATGGGCCTTGTCGTCGCCGTGAATGCGGTCGCGGCGCTGCTGCGAGGTTATGCTGCTAAGGCATACGGATGAGCGCAACATCCGCTATCCAGCTCGACGCGGTGAGCTTGAGTCTCGGCGGTCGTCCGGTTCTCGACCGGCTCTCCGCCAAGATCGCGCTTGGCGGGATCACGGCCCTGGTCGGGCCGAACGGCGCCGGCAAAAGCGTGACGCTCCGGGTGATCGACGGGCTGCTGCGACCCGATTCCGGCACCGTGCGGATCGCCGCGCGGCGTCGGGCCTTCGTGTTCCAGACTCCGGCGCTGATCCGGGCCAGCGCGGCCGCCAACATCGCTCTCGCCCTGCGGAGCCTGTCCCGCCGCGCGCGCGCGGCGCGGGTGCGCGACGCGCTCGCCCGCGTCGGCCTCCAAGACCGTGCGGAGGATGCCGCCACCCGCCTCTCAGGCGGCGAGCAGCAGCGGCTGGCGCTTGCCCGCGCCTGGGCCATCGAGCCCGACCTCCTGCTCCTCGACGAGCCGACCGCAAGTCTCGACCCGGCCGCCACCGACATCGTGGAAGGCTTGGTCACCGAGATGGCACGCGACGGCGCCACCGTGGTCCTGGTCTCGCACAATCTCGGCCAAGTCGCGCGACTGGCCGGTGCCATGATTGTGCTGGCAGGGGGCCGCGCGGTCGAGCAGGGTGCACCCCACCAGATCCTGCTCAAGCCTCGAACGCCCGAAACGCGGGCCTATCTTGCCGGAGAACTGCCTTGGACCTCCTTCGCCGCGGCCTCCTGACCCTCAGTCTCGCCGCCATCCTGGGCGCCGCATCGCCGGCTTGTGCCGAGCCGGCCTCCATCGTCGTGGCATCCACCACCTCGACCGAGCAGTCGGGCCTGTTCAAGCACATCCTGCCGATGTTCAAGGACAAGACCGGCATCGACGTGAAGGTCGTGGCGCTGGGCACCGGCCAAGCCCTCGACTCCGCCCGCCGGGGTGATGCCGACGTGGTTCTGGTCCACGACCGGCCAGCGGAGGACAAGTTCGTCGCGGAAGGCTTTGCCGAGGCGCGCCACGACGTGATGTACAACGACTTCGTGCTGATTGGGCCGGCCTCGGACCCTGCTCGTATCAAGGGGCTCGGCGTGCTCGAGGCCTTCCGCCAGCTCGCGGCGGCCAAGCCCCCCTTCGTCTCGCGCGGCGACCGCTCCGGCACCCACAGCGCCGAGCTGCGCGCCTGGAAGGACTCGGGCATCGATCTGGCTGCGGCGCGCGGCGACTGGTACCGCGATGTCGGCCAGGGCATGGGGCCGGCGCTGAACACGGCCTCGGCGCTTGGCGCCTATATCCTCGCTGACCGCGGCACTTGGCTCTCGTTCAAGAACCGAGGCGACCTCACGATCCTCGTCCAGGGCGATCCGCGCCTGTTCAACCCCTACGGAGTGATGCTGGTGAACGCGCACCGGCATCCGACAGTGAAGGTCAAGGAAGGCCAGACCTTCGTCGATTGGCTGATCTCGCCCGAGGGCCAACGCGCCATCGCGAGCTACAAGATCGATGGCGAGCAGCTGTTCTTTCCGAGTGCTGCTCAAACGGCAAAGTGACACCGGGCTCCGAGTGCCTGACAGAACGGGCAGGGATAGGGCGAGATGAGTTGCTGGCGCCGCTTGCGCGACCGGCAAGCGGCGGGTGTGTGGGGGCGCCTGCATCAGGTGCCGCCTGGAGGCCCCCCTGGCTTCGATGCAGGAGCCGCGCGACGAGAGGGCCGCCTGAGACCGCGTCCGGTTGATCGGACCGGAGGCGGTCTCGGCCAAGCCCGCACGGCGCCTGAGCGAAGGCGACATCCGCCATCCCGAAGGGATCACCCGGATGTCGTATGAGATGTCGCGCTCAGGCTCGACGCAGTGCCCGTCAAGCTGAAACGAACACCGGTTGAACCGGTCGCACCTTTTCGTTGCCGCTTCCTGGATCGCTTTTCCGAAGTCCGATGCCCAGCGCACCCACCGCGATGTCCGCCGCCGTCCTCGTCGTCGAGGACGAGAGCATGGTGCGCATGGTCGCCGTCGACATGCTGGAGGATGCAGGGTTCCCGGTCCTGCAGGCCGCCACGGCCGACGCCGCCTGGGCGATCCTGGAGAGGGCCAAGGAAGTCGGCGTTCTGTTCACCGACATCGACATGCCGGGCTCGATGGACGCCCATGCTGGGCATCACCACGTCCGAGAACACCGCATCGAAGCGTTAGAGCCGTTCCCGATCGCGTTGCAATCGAGAGCGGCTCCAAGCCTTTGTTTTGACGCGCTCTCTTTAGCCGAACCGGTATCCACTTCGGCGGAGAGCGCTCTAAGGGTACCGCCTCGATCTCCGCCAGCACCGTCTCGGCCATACGGCGCGCTTCCGAGGCGAAACCGGACCGCTGTCCCATTCGGTCAAGCTGCCTTGCTCAGCCTCGGTAGGCTTCTGCGCGCCGCGATCCGATGTGGCTCTCGAAGTTTGCCCTCGTCGTCCTGACGGTTGGCGACGTTGGTCCGATCGGAAGCCGGACTGACGTGCGGGGGCTACATCCGGCGCGCGCCATAGATGATGGGGATTTTCCTGAAGCCGCCTGCTCGAGCGGGCACTTCACCGGAGGCGGTCATGGATGTCACCAGACGGATCTTCGCTGCGGGCGCTGCAACGCTTCCCTTCGCCGGCTCGGGTCTGCCCTACGCCCGGGCTCAGAGCATGGTCCAGGACGCGCCGCTCATCGGCAATAACGCGGTGGCCGATCCGCTTGAGCTGGCCGTGGAGGCCTACATCTACGGCTACCCGCTCGTCACCGTGGAGATGACCCGCCGCGTCCTCACCAACGTGGCCGCGCCCGAGGGCAAGAACGCCCCTATGGGCCAGTTCGCCAACCTGCGGGCCTACCCGGACGCGAAGTTCCGCGCCGTCACCGCGCCCAACGCGGACACGCTCTACTCCAGCGCCTTCCTCGACGTTGGGAAAGAGCCCTACCTCCTCAGCATCCCGGAGGAGGACGGGCGCTACTTCCTCATGCCGATGCTGAGCGCCTGGACGAACGTCTTCGCGGTGCCGGGCAAGCGTACCACCGGGACCGGGCCGCAGACCTACTTCATCGCAGGACCCAACTGGAGCGGCAACGTACCCACCGGCGCCAAGCTCATCCAGGCCCCGACGAGCCTGATCTGGATCATCGGGCGGACCTACTGCACGGGCACGCCCGAGGACTACAGGGCGGTGCACGCCGTCCAGGATCAATACCGGCTCGTCCCGGCGAGCGCGGCCGGCCAAGCCTACGCCCCGCCCGCGGGCCGGGTCGATCCAGGTATCGACACGAAGACGGCCGTGCGCGAGCAGGTCAACCGCATGACCGCGACGGCCTACTTCAACCTCTTGGCCGCGCTGATGAAAGACAACCCCCCGGCGCTCGCGGACGGTGTTCCGGTCGCCAAGATGGCGTCCCTCGGCATCATACCCGGTCAGCCCTTCGATCCGGCAGTCCAGCCGCCCGCCGTTCGGGCGGCCATCGAGCAGGCACCGAAGGAGGCCATTCCCCGCATCATGGGGCACCTGAAGACGACGGGTCAGCACGTGAACGGCTGGACCTTCACGACGGATGGCGGCGACTACGGCAAGGACTACTTGCAGCGCGCACTCGTGACCGCGGTCGGGCTCGGCTGCAACCTGCCGCAGGATGCAGTCTACCCCCTGACCACGGTCGATGCCGCGGGCCGGAAGCTCAACGGTGCTTCCAAGTACGTGATGCGCTTCCCTGCGGGCGAACTGCCGCCCGTCGAAGGCTTCTGGTCGCTGACGATGTACGACGCGGACTATTTCTTCGTCGACAACCCCATCAACCGGTACTCGGTCAGCCCGCGCAACGACCTCAAGGCCAATCCGGACGGGTCGGTCGATCTCTTCATCCAGGCTGAGAGTCCCGGCGTGCAGCGGGAGTCGAACTGGCTGCCGGCCCCGAGAGGGCCGTTCGCTTTGATGATGCGGACCTACTGGCCGAAGGACGCCGTGCTCAACGGATCGTGGTCACCGCCGCCGGTCACCCGCAGCACGAGCGCCACGCTCTGAGGCGCCCCAGCAGGGATGCGGGTCGGCGGGGCGCACCAAAACGCTCGGTCCGCCCCTGGCGCTGATGGTGTGAACGCAGTGGAGAGATAGGAGGCATGCATGCGCTTCACTCGCATGGCCGCGATCGTCCCCATCCTCATCGCTCCCTACGCTGCGACTGCGGATATCAAGCGCCTCAAGGCTGTCCCGGAGGCGTTCTGGGGCGAGTGGATCGTGGCCGGACAGTCGTGCACGAAGAGCGATCAGCCGCCCCTCTCGATCACCGCGTCGGCATACACCCACGCCGACGCGCGATGCACGATAGACTGGGTTGGTGAAACCGCCGGACGAGCCGGCTCGATCTACTCCGCTCACATGCGATGCTCGACCGGCGAACAGCCGCAGCCGTCGATTGCGAACCTGATCCTCGTTTCGGAGGAGAACGGCATGGTCTCGCTGGGGTCGGATTTCAAAAGCCTCCAGAGCTATCAGCGTTGTCCAGCCGAGTGAGAGCTGAAGCCGCACACAGGAGATCTCCAATAACAGGCCGGAGCGAAATAGCCGTCAGCGGGAGACGCCGCAGCTGCAGTGAGATTCACGACATCAGCGACAGTCGCGCTGCGCTCGCTTCTGTCAGAACGCAGGAGGCCATCCGTGACGCCGGCGGCGAATCGAACGGAAGCTCAGATCGCACCCGCAGCAGGCCTCGATGATCCCGCTACAGGGGGCCCCGAGCATTCATGGGCTCGGCGCGCCATTGATGAGGTCGAGCGTTATCTCTGGTTTGCTCTCTACCTCGTCGTGGTCCTAGGAACGCTGATTCTCTTTAGTCTCAACATCTACGCCCGCGTCGATCACGATGTTCCACACTACTCGAGCCACCACTTCTACGTTCTCGGCCTGATCAACGCGCTGGTATTTGCCAAGATCATGCTGCTGGCCGAGGCGGTAGGCGTCGGCTCCCGCCTCATCGGGCGACGCTTGGAGGCGGGACGGCTTGTCACGGTGATCCTCTATCGGGTGTCAGCTTTCACCGTCGTGCTGGTCGCGGCGTACGTACTGGAGGCGGTGCTGGAGGGGATGTGGCATGGGAAGGCGGTGGAGCAGGTCCTCTCCGAGGTTGCCGGAGGCCCACTCGGCCTGGTCTCGCTTGCCTGGACCTTGCTGGTGGCGCTAATGCCCTACTTCGCTTACCGCGAACTCGGTCGGGTGCTCGGCCACAGGAGGTTGCGGGCGATTATGCTGAAGCCCGGCAGCGCAGTCCCAGATGGCGTTGAGCCTCAGGTTCCGACACAGTCTCCGTTCGTCGCTCCTTGAAGACGGTTGCCGCGTCGCTCGACCAATCCGGTTCCGATCGCACTGCGGCTCGCGGATCAGGACGGGAACGGAAGCAGCGAGCCAGCCGAGGAAGGTGGCGCTCACTGCGCCGCGACGAGCGTCGTGGCGGCCCGAACTCCCGGCTCTGGTGAGAGGCTCGCCCGTCGATGGTCGAGGGCGTGCCGCGCATGCGCCAGGGCCGTCGAGAAGGCCGACATCCGATCCGTGTCGCCGCCTCCAGGCGAATTGCCCAGCACGGCCGAGACGAGCAGGTGGAACTCCTCGTCCAGAGCGGCGAGCCCCGAAGCGTCCGCGCGAGGCGCAGCATCCGCAATCTCGACCAGCCGCTTGATCGGCCGCCAATCCGCCTCCGACCGACGCCGGCTCCAGTAGGTTGTTGCGGCGGCAAACAGCGAGCCGGCCAGGCTGAGGGCGAGGCCACCGACGTAGAAGTACTGCTGGAACTGGTCGAAGAAGCTCTGATCCCCATTGTTCAGGTAGTCCGCAACACCCGGGTGCACCGGCAGGAGCGGCCCTTTGGCGTCCGGGTCGGGCGCCTCGATCTGGTTGGCAAGCGGCGTCAGCGCCATGAACTTGGCCTTTGTCGTCAGGATCGAGCGGGCAATGGCCGCCGCGACCACATTCGGCATCAGCTCCGGCGCGGCAAACCGATAGGTGACCGCGAGCGTGGTCACGGTGTCGCTCGGTGTGGCCGGCCTTGCCCGGAACGCGCCGGTGGGCACGTCGATAGTCTCGAAGCCGGGAAAGCGTTTGCCGATGGTCTCCGCTTCATCGAGCCCGAGAATCCCCGGGGTTCCCTTCGTCGCGTGGGCGATGGCGGCAACGACGTCGACGACCTCCCCGGGCGCCATGGGACCGACGGCGAGGATGGCGGCGACCTTCTTCTGTTGGGCGGCCTCACCCAATTCGCCGACGGACAGGAAGACCCTGCCGACGTCCTTCGCGGGCACGTCGAAGTAGCCCAGCACCGTGTCGAGGATCTGGGCATTGTAGGCCTGCAGCCGCCCGGCCGGGATTCCGACGGTCTTGCCTGCCAAGTTCGCTATCGAACTGACATGGCTCTTGGGTGGGAGGATGAAGGCGACGACGTCCCGGCGCAGGATGACGATGGTCTGGCCGTTGGCGGGTGGTGCCACGTCGCTGCGCACGATGGCGAGGTCCGTGCGTCCGTCTTCCAGCGCCTTGGCGCTCGCCGCCAGGTCGTCGACCTGCACGAGGTCCAGGTTGATGCGGGGATGCTGGGTTTTCGCGACGGACGCGAAAGCCGAGATGAAGCGCTGGGCTGTGCTTCCTGGTGGACCCGTAGTGATGCGCAGGTTGGCGTGCGGCGACCAGACGTGAGCCAGCCCGAACCCGGCAGCGACGAGGAGCAGCCCCCCTATGACAGCGACCAGGCGGCCCCAGCGTCGACGGCGCGGCACGCGAACGGCGGCCCGCTCCTGACCCTTCGTCTCAGGACTGGGATCGATGAGCGTCGCGTCTGACATCGCCGCGGCCCTCTCGCTGTCTTAGAGCCGTTCCCGATCGCGTTGCGATGGGGCACGGCTCTAAGTCTTTGGTTTGACGCGCTCTCTCTCGCCGAACCGGCATCCACTTCGGGGGGGAGCGCTCTAGCCTTGTCATGCTGGGGCATGCTGCAGGTACAGGTCTGCGCGTTCGCGCGACGCGCGTCCGATTCCGTGGAGCCATCCCCGGCGCTCGATGTTCATCAGCAGTCATCGCAGACGCCGTCGTGCTTCAGAAGCCGCTGATCTATGCGGTGGTCACGTCGATCTATCTGCCGAATTTGTGACGCTTCGTCGCCTCGTCGGACGCCTTCGCTGACATCAAGCGGGGACGTCGTAATCGAGTCCCGCTCCATGCGGTTGATCTGCGCATCCGTGGGGATCGTGACGGTGCCCTGAGCGGTGCGGACGTTCGGATTCGCCTGCGCCTCACCTCCGAACGTCCCGAGAAAGAAGGCAATGGTCACCACGCCACCGCGTGTCCATGAACTCGGCAACTCTGTCTCCCTGGTATGCTCAGAACGAATGGAGATTTCGCACTCTAGACATTCTTCGTTCTTTTGACTTGGTCAAAGGGGACAGCCCCCGAGCGAATTGCGTCTGCGCCGAGCACGGCGCTGTTCGACGAGCTCGTCTGCTGGGAGACGATGGCCCGTCGGGCCGTGCGGATCGCGCGGGTCAACTTCCGCATCCCAGGCGAAACGCACAGCGCGTGAATGCGCCCGGCCGCGCGTGCTGACTGCTTCAATGGCAGGGTGATGCCGACAGGCCAGCCCCGGCAATGAGCGCGAGAAACGGGACGGGTCGATCGGCCGATCCCCGATCATGGTGCGCCGGCAGCCTCGTCCTTCTCCAAATCGGACTCGGAGGCTGCCTCGGACGGATCCGGGACGATCCGCACACCGAGGGCCGTGAGGAACCAGATGCCCTCCCGACCGCGTTCGCGGCCCCGGATCCGCGGCCTGAGCAGTCCGCGCGCCAGCAGCGACCGGACCGTGCTCATCTCCCAGGGGCGCACGGACACCAGGGCGCCCTCCCGCCGCATCCGCTGCAGGAGCGCCCGCTGCCCCGGCGTGAGCGCCCGCCAGGATGGTCGCTTCCGAGGCTCCATCATAAAACGTTGAATTATACCAATTTGAGACTTGTCAACGGAAGCGGACGGGCTGGGCGGCTCCTTTTCCTGGCCGGTCATTTCTATTCACCGAGAAGCCGTACGGCATGGCCAGCGCTCACGGATCGATGTCCGTCGCCGGCGCCGGGACCGCAGCAGGAATTCCGTTCGGCACGATCCATTGGCTTTTGAAAGTTGATGCCGTCCTTCGAAGACCGTGACAGGAAATTACACTTAGCAATAGAAATTCGATAAAATATCAATCTTTCTAGAAGTATTGATGCAATATATTTGGGAATTTAATTTCGCGCTGGTCGATCGGGATGCGTCATCATAATACTGACGGTGATTTGCATATGAGATTTATTCAAAATCATTTTGATCGGGTCGGATCTGTCCGTCGTGATGGGTGTTCCAGGTCGTTGCCCAAGCTCGATGTCAAGGATTTTTGGGAAATGGTGCTTTCAGGGGCATCCGATTGCGCGCATGATCATGGAAGGCGTGATCAATAATTCGTCCAAATCGACGTTTCATGGACAATATAATCGGATCGACATCGTTGAATTATCCGGCTTAAATTTTGGGTTGTTGAGCCAAATATCCCCATTAAAATCGACACAAGACAGTTCTTGAAAATAGCAATTATTGCATCGATGTGTCGGAGCGGAGAAGATATTTAACATTTGCTGGTGCACGAGACATGAAATGCCTCGTATTGTCCCGCTTGCTGCCGCATCGCCCAGGGAAGGCGGCGCGGCTTTCCGCGTCCATCGAATCTGCAAGGAGAAGCGTCCAGAAATGCTTGACGAAGGCGCGGTCGCTTGCGGCTGCGCTGCGGCGGGTATCGACGCGCGCGACGCTGAGCCCGTCCCGACCTTCTTCATCCCCTGACGCGCATCGGACGACAGCCGGGCCGCATCGGTCCGGCGACACCCTGCGACCACGCGGTGAAAGGACGTTCCGCCATGGACTTCTATTCCGTCAACGGCTCAGGCAACAATCTGGCTCGGTCGAACCTCAATGCGGCCGGCAGCGATTTCGCGCGACTGGGCGAGGCCCATTTCGCGGACGGGATCTCGTCCCTGATGTCCGGGCCGAACCCGCGGTCGATCAGCAATATCGTGGTCGGGCAGGGGGATCCGACGATCCCGAACCCGCAGGGCTTCTCGGGCATGCTCTATGCCTGGGGGCAGTTCATCGATCACGATCTCGATCTCGCGGCCAGCGACGGCGTCACGCATATCGACGTCACCATTCCACAAGGCGACGCGTTCTTCCCGGCCGGCAGCCTGATCCCGATCACGCGCGCCGTCGTCGATCCGGGGACAGGAGCTGGAACAGGCAAGCCCGCGATCGCCGTGAACACGGTCACGGGCTGGCTCGATGCCTCGATGGTCTACGGCTCGGATGCGGCCACGGCGGCGAGCCTGCGGCTGCCGGACGGGCACATGGCGACCTCGGCGGGCGACAATCTGCCGATCGTGAACGGGTCCTTCGTTGCCGGTGACGTCCGCGCTACGGAGAACCCGTCGCTCACATCGCTTCAGACGCTCTTCGTGCGCGAGCACAATTTCCAAGTGGATCGTCTGCACACGGCCCATCCGGACCTCGACGGGGATGCCCTCTACAGCCAAGCCCGGGCGATCGTGACGGCTGAGATCCAGCACATCACCTACGACGAGTTCCTGCCGCACCTTCTCGGATCCGGCGCGATCCCGGCCTATCAGGGTTACGATTCGCGGGTGGACCCGAGGATCAGCGTCGAATTCGCTGGCGCAGCCTACCGGTTCGGTCACTCGATCGTCTCTGCGGAAACCGAGCGTGTCGACGAGGCCGGCAATCTGGTCGGCCCGGAGCTCGAGCTTCGGGATACGTTCGGGATGACGCCGGCGGCCTTCGCGGCGTCATCCGGAGCCGACGGCTTCCTGCGTCACCTCGGCGACGATGCTTCGCAGACGATGGATGCCCGCATCGTCGAGGATCTGCGGAACTTCCTCGTCGATCCGCCGGTCGGCATGGATCTGGCGAGCATCAACATCCAACGCGGCCGGGATCTCGGGCTCGGCACCCTCAACGAGACCCGTGCGGATCTGGGCCTCGCGCCCTACCGGGATTTCTCCGAGATCACCGACGATCAGGCCACGGTCGCAGCGATGCGCCAGGCCTTCGGCACGGTGGATGCCGTCGATCTCTGGACCGGCGGCCTCGCCGAGAAGCACGCATCGGGCTCGATGCTGGGGCCGACCTTCTCGGCGATCGTCGGCTCGCAGTTCGAGCGTCTGCGCGACGGCGACCGTCTCTGGTACCAGAACGGCCAGTTCGACCGGCAGACGTTGAACGACATTCGACACACGACGCTGTCGGATATCATCGCGCGCGACACCGACACCCGGTACATCCAGGATGACGTCTTCACCTTCTACGATCGCCACAGCAGCGATGTGGCGCCCGAAGAGCCGGACGCGCAACAGCTCGTGATTGGCACGAGCGGCGCTGCATCGGTGATCGGCGGGCAGAAGGACGACATGCTGGTCGCCGGCACGGGCCGCCAGACCCTGACGGGCAATGGCGGAAGCGATCAGTTCGTCTTCACCGCGAACACGCGCGCCGTCATCATCGACTTTCAGCCGGGCTCGGACCATCTGATCTTCGAAGGAGGTGCCGGGCCGGGAGGCGAAGCGTCCGACCCGGCAGGGGCCGCCCGTCTCGTTCGCGGGCACCACGGCCGGCAGGGGCCCCCGGCGGAGCCCGTGATATCCCAAGACCACGGACACGCGGTCGTGACCTATGGGAGCGTCCGCGTCGATCTGCCGGGCGTATCGGCGACCGCGCTCACCCCGAGCGATTACACCCTCGCTTGACCATTGATCGGCCGTGTTAGGGGGGCGACGGTCCTGCCATGGCTGGCGCGGGCTGCCATCCGTTCCGCCGAGCCGGAGATCCCGTTCGGCGGCGAGCGCTCTCAACGGTTGTCGGCGAAGTGAAAAAGTGGTGCCACAAGTCCGGACCAATCGCTCCCCCACGACATCCGGGCTCGTGTTCACCTTCCATGCGCGGGCGGCGTAACCGAGCCCGCCAGCAAGCTCGCGGCAAGGCAGCCGACCTATCAGGCCGCCATGCCTGCACCCGCCTGTCCGTCGTCCCGACCTGCGCGCCTGGCGCGACGGCGTCGCGAATCTGAACCCCGCCAAGTCCCCGTGCCCTGGCCTCTAGGTCGCGAACCCATAACGGTGGGCACGGGTGAGGCGTGCCGTCGTTAACCCTCTGGCGAGGGAGGGTTCTGGATGGCGCGGTTCGACCTGACGGAT
>NZ_CABFVH010000062.1 GCF_902141855.1 Methylobacterium dankookense
GCCCCGTTCTGATGCCGCCAGAGGATCGCCGAGATCGTGCGCCGAAGCTCCTGGGGCGGTGTCTTGGCCTTGGGCCGGCATTCCTCAATCAGAGGCTCCAACTCAGCCCACTGGGTGTCCGACAGCATTACGGCTCCTCGCTCGAAAAAGAGAAAACGCGAGCAGCCGCAATCCGTTCAGGCGACAACAGACCCTAGTTGAGGCCGCCCAAGGCGTCGGCCCGCAGCGTCAGCACGGCGTGGGCAGGGTGCAGGAACTCGACGATGTAGGCATCTCCGCCGCCGAGAACCTCCACGATCGTCCCGGTCGCGCCGGCCGGCACGCGGACGCCGTCGCGCGACCGGCCTCGCTGAGGAGCTTGGCCCGGCCGAGGAGCGGCAGGACGTCGATAATCGTATCCGGGGCGGTCGCCATGTCGATAAGATGAGCCGGCGACCGCACCCAGGCAAGAGGCTCAGGCCGCCTGCCGCTGCGCGGCGCCGTAGAAGGTGCCGCCGTCGCGAGCCATGGCGAGGAGGTTGTCCGGCACCGAGAAGCGGGGGCCGTGATGGGCCTCCAGCGCCTGAGCGAGCTCCACGAAGGCCGCCGCGCCCATGAAATCGATGTAGGAGAGCGCGCCCCCGGTGAACGGCGCGAAGCCGAAGCCGAGAATCGAGCCGACATCGGCCTCGCGGGGATCGGTGATCACGCCCTCGCCGACGGTGCGGGCGGCCTCCAGCGCCTGCACCACGAGCAGGCGGTATTTCAGCTCCTCGATGTCGAGGCTGTCGGGATCGAGCCGCGCCGGCTGCAGGTCCTTGAGCCCCGGCCACAGGCGCTTCGGCGCGCCCTCGGGGTAGTCGTAGAAGCCCTTCCGGTTCTTGCGGCCGAGCCGGCCCTGGTTCTCGACCAGCTCCACGAGGAGCTGCTTCTGGCCGTGATCGATCGCGTCGGGCCCGAGCTGCGCCTCGGTGGCCTTGGCGATCTTGAGGCCGAGATCGAGCGCGACCTCGTCGTTGAGCGAGAGGGGGCCGACCGGCATGCCGGCCATCTTGCCCGCATTCTCGATCATCGCGGGCGGCACGCCCTCGAGCAGCATCTTGTGCCCTTCGAGGATGTAGGCCGTAACGCAGCGGTTGGCGAAGAAGCCGCGCGAATCGTTGACCACGATCGGGGTCTTCTTGATGAGACGCACGTAGTCGAGCGCCGTCGCGATCGCCCGGTCGCCGGTGGCCTCGCCCTTGATGATCTCGACGAGCATCATCTTCTCGACCGGCGAGAAGAAGTGGATGCCCACGAACTGGTCCGGCCGGGCGCTGGCCTTGGCGAGGCCGGTGATCGGCAGGGTCGAGGTGTTCGAGGCGAAGATCGCGTCGGGACGGATCGCGGCCTCGACGTTCCGGATCACCTCGGCCTTCACCCGCGGATCCTCGAACACCGCCTCGATCACGAGGTCGCACTCCTTCAGCGCCGCGTAGTCGGTGCTGGTGTGGATGCGGGCGAGCAGCGCGTCGCGGTCCGCGGTCTTGGCGCGGCCCTTGTTGATCTGCCCGGTGATCAGGGAGTGCGCGTAGGCCTTGCCCTTCTCGGCGGCCTGCTCCGTCTGGTCGATCAGCACCACTTCGAGCCCGGCATTGGCGCTGACATAGGCGACGCCCGCGCCCATGAAGCCGGCGCCGACCACGCCGACGCGCTTCAGGTCGGTGGGCGGCACGTCCTTCGGGCGGCGCGCGCCCTTGTTCAGCTCGCCCATCGAGATGAACAGGGTGCGGATCATCGCCTGCGCCTCGCTGGTGCGCAGGATCTTGGCGAAGTAGCGGCTCTCGACCTTGAGGGCGAGGTCCATGGGGAGCTGCAGGCCCTCGTAGACGGAGGCCAGGATCGCCTTCGCGGCGGGGTAGTTGTCGTGCGTCTCGCGGCGGTAGATCGCGTTGGCCGGCGGCCAGATCATCATGCCGGCCGGCGAGTAGACCTTGCCCGAGGGCGCTTTGAACTTCGGCACGTCCCAGGGTGCGACGGCCGAGCCGCCGGCCGCGATCCAGGCCTTGGCCTGGGCGACGATCTCGTCCTTCGGGGCGACCGCGTGGACGAGGCCCATGTTGCGGGCCATCAGCGGGCGGATCTGCTCGCCCTTGAACAGCATCTGCAGGGCGTCGCCCGTCTGCATCAGGCGCGCGACGCGCTGGGTGCCGCCGCCGCCGGGGAACAGGCCGACCTTGATCTCGGGCAGGCCGACGCGGGTCTTCGGATCGTCCGAGGCGATCCGGTGGTGGCAGGCGAGCGCCAGCTCGAAGGCGCCGCCGAGGCAGATGCCGCTGATCGCCGCCGCGAAGGGCTTGCCGCAGGTCTCCAGCCGCCGGAACAGCAGCGAGAGCCGGCGCGATTCCTCGAAGAAGCGGACCATCGCCGCCTCCTCGCCCTCCGTCGCCTTCAGCTCCTCGTAGGCGCGGCCGAGGCCCTGGAGCATGGTCAGGTCGGCGCCGCCCGAGAAGTTGTCCTTGCCCGAGGTGATGACGCAGCCCTTGATGCCCGCGTCACCCGCCACGGTCTCGACGATCTGCGAGAGCTCGTCCATCACCGCCTCGGTGATGACGTTCATCGAGCGGCCCGGCATGTCCCAGGTCGCCAGCGCGATGCCGTCCGCATCGGTCTCGAAGCGAAAGTTCTTCAGGTCGGTCATGGAGCGCTTCCTCTTCGATGTCCTCGGGGGCCGGCAGCGCGGCTGGCGCCGCTCAGGGCCCCGTCATTTCTGAGTGGGGGCCGGCGTCGGCGTGGGCGCCGGCACGGGCGGCGCGCCGGTCTGGGAGCCGGCATCGCCCGCGGCGGCGACCGCCAGCATGTTCAGGAGCTTCGTCACCGAGCCCTGCGAGATCGCCGTCACCGAGGAGTTCGGGTCGGCGTTGAGGCCCTGGAACTTCTGGTAGGTCTTGTCGTCGTAGATCTCGTTGAGGTGCTTCAGCTCGGTGAGGCTGAACTTCTCGGCGTATTCCTTCGACAGGCCCTCGACCATGATCCCGCGCTGACGCTCGAACTCGGCCATCAGCTCCTTGCGCACGGCCTCGGACTTCTGCTCCGGCATCGGCGCCACGGTCTTCTCGAGCGCCGTCGCGAAGCCGGTCTGCAGGTTCTTGATCAGCGTCTTGTTCACAAGTGTCTGAGCCTGCGCGATCTTGTCGGCGCTCTCGTCGGCACGTGCGCCAAACGGCACCGCCAGCGCGGCGGTCAGGCAGAGGGTGGCGATCAGGCGGTTCATCTGTGGCGTTGCTCCCGGTGAGGTCTCGTTTCCGCCGCCCGGTGCGGCGGTCGCGCGGCCATCTACCAGCGTTTCCAGGGATTTGGGAGCGCGGCAGGGCGCGCCCCCGGCGCCCCGCCCGCTCACACCCGCTCGATGATCGTCGCCGTGCCCATGCCGGCGCCGATGCAGAGCGTCACCAGGGCGCGCTCCTTGCCGGTGCGCTCCAGTTCGTCCAGCACCGTGCCGAGGATCATCGCGCCGGTCGCGCCGAGAGGATGGCCCATGGCGATGGCCCCGCCATTGACGTTCACCTTGGCCGGGTCGAGGTCGAAGGCCTGGTGGAAGCGCAGCACCACCGAGGCGAAGGCCTCGTTGATCTCGAACAGGTCGATGTCGGCGAGGCTCAGGCCGGACTTGGCGAGCACCTTGCGCGTCACGTCCACGGGGCCGGTGAGCATCAGGGCCGGGTCGGAGCCGATATTGGCAAACGCCCGGATCCGCGCCCGCGGCCGCAGGCCCGCCGCGTCGCCGGCCTCCTTCGAGCCGATCAGCACGGCAGCTGCGCCGTCCACGATGCCTGAGGAATTGCCGGCATGGTGGACGTGGTCCACCGACTCGACATCGGGATGTGCGTCGATCGCCACGGCGTCGAAGCCGCCCATCTGCCCCATCTGCACGAAGGAGGGCTTGAGCTGCCCGAGCGACTGCATGTCGGTCGAGGGCCGCATGTGCTCGTCGCGGTCGAGCAGCGTGATGCCGTTGATGTCCTTCACGGGCACGATGGCGTTGCGGAACAGGCCCTCGTCCCAGGACTTCGCCGAGCGCTTCTGCGATTCGACGGCGTAGGCGTCGCAATCGTCGCGGGTGAAGCCGTATTTGGTGGCGATGAGATCGGCCGAGACGCCCTGCGGCATGAAGTAGGACTTCACCGCGATGGCCGGGTCCACCGGCCAGGCGCCGCCGGAGGCGCCGAGACCCACGCGGCTCATCGATTCGACGCCGCCGCCGACCGTCATGTCGTGCTGGCCGGCCATCACCTGGGCGGCGGCGAAGTTCACCGCGTCGAGGCCCGAGGCGCAGAAGCGGTTGATCTGCACGCCCGGCACGTGGGCACCGTAATCGGCCACCAGCGCCGCGGCGCGGGCGATGTCGCCGCCGGCCTCGCCGACCGGATCGACGCAGCCGAGCACCACGTCGTCGATGCGCGTCGTGTCGAGGTTGTTGCGCGCCTTCAGCGCCCGCAGAGCCGTCTCGGCGAGGCGGAGCGCCGTGACCTCGTGCAGCGAGCCGTCCGGCTTGCCCCGGCCGCGGGGCGTGCGGACATGATCGTAGATGTAGGCCTCGGGCATCTCAGCGCTTCCTCATCTGCCGTTTGTCTTCCTCCCCCTGAAGCGGGAGAGGGCGGCCCCTCGGATCGGCGGGGCCGCGGAGGGCCGGTCTCGCCTAGAACGCCTCGGCCGCCAGCGCCATGGTGCTGTCCGCCCCGGTCTTGATCCGGGCGAGGCGGAGCGTCGTCTCCGGCAGGATGCGCTCCATATAAAAGCGGCCCGTGACGAGCTTTGCCTCCATGCGGGCGTCCCCCGCCTTCTCCTGCGCGACCTTGGCGATCCGCGCCCACATGTAGCCCAGGGCGGTTAGGCCTAGGAGGTGCATGTAGTCCGTGGCGCCCGCTCCGGCATTGTCGGGCTTCGTCAATGCGTTCTGCATGAACCACATCGTGGCCGCCTGCAGGTCGTTCACCGCCGCCTGCAGGGGCTGGACGAAGGGCTTCATCGCCTCCGCCTCGTCGTGGTCCTTGATGAAGGTCTGGACCTCGCCGAGGAAGGCCATCATCGCCCGGCCGCCGTCGCGGGGCAGCTTGCGGCCGATCAGGTCCATGGCCTGGATGCCGTTGGCGCCCTCGTAGATCATGGCGATGCGGGCATCGCGCACGAACTGCGACATGCCCCATTCCTCGACATAGCCGTGACCGCCGAACATCTGCTGCGCCTCGACCGCGTTGGCGAAGCCGCGATCCGTCAGCACGCCCTTCACCACGGGAGTCATCAGGCCCATGTGGTCGTCGGCCGCCTGACGCTGCTTGGCGTCCTGCGAGCGGTGCACGATGTCGGATTGCAGCGCGGTCCACAGCACCAGCGCGCGGGCGCCCTCGTTGAAGGCGCGGATGCCCATGAGGGTGCGGCGCACATCCGGGTGGACGATGATCGGGTCGGCGGCCTTGTCGGGCGAAGCGGCGCCGGTGAGCGCGCGGCCCTGCAGGCGGTCCTTCGCGTAGGCCACCGCGTTCTGGTAGGCGACCTCGGACTGGCCGAGCCCCTGCACGCCCACCGCGAGGCGGGCCTCGTTCATCATCACGAACATGGCGTTGAGGCCGCGATTGGCCTCGCCCACGAGCCAGCCCGTCGCGCCGTCGTAGTTCATGACGCAGGTGCTGTTCCCGTGGATGCCCATCTTGTGCTCGAGCGAGCCGCAGGTCACGCCGTTGCGCGCGCCGAGGGAGCCGTCCGCGTTCACCAGGAATTTCGGCACCACGAAGAGCGAGATGCCCTTGGTGCCGGCCGGCGCGCCCTCGATCCGGGCGATGACGAGGTGGACGATGTTCTCGGAGAGGTCGTGCTCGCCCGCCGAGATGAAGATCTTGGTGCCGGTGAGGCTGTAGGAGCCGTCGCCGTTCGGCACTGCCTTGGTCTTGAGCAGGCCGAGATCCGTGCCGCAATGCGGCTCGGTCAGGTTCATGGTCCCGGTCCAGGTCCCCTCGACCATCTTCGGGATGTAGGCCTGCTTCTGCTCCTCCGAGCCGTGCACGAGGAGGGCGGCGATCGCGCCCTGCGTCAGGCCGGGATACATGCCGAGCGCGAGATTCGCGCCGGAGACGAATTCCTGCATCGCGGTGTTGAGGGTGTGGGGCAGGCCCTGGCCGCCGAGTTCCTCCGGCACCGAGAGGCCCATCCAGCCGCCCTGCGCGTAGGCGTCGTAGGCCGCCTTGAAGCCCTTGGGCGTCGCCACCGAGCCGTCGGCGCCGCGGGTGCAGCCTTCGAGGTCGCCCGCGCGGTTCACCGGGGCGAGCACCGTGTCGGCGAGCTTGGCGCCCTCGGTCAGCACCGCCTCCACCACGTCCGGCGAGGCCTCGGCGAAGCCCGGCAGGTTGTCGTAGCGGTGGAAGCCGAGCACGTCGTTGAGGAGGAACAGGGTGTCCTCGACCGGGGCGCGATAGCTCGGCATCTCATCTCCTCCGAAGGCCGGCGGGATCTCCGGCGCGCAGGGATGCGCCGCGTCCCGCTCGATAGTTCATATATAAACTATCTCTGGGCCCCTGCGCAAGGGCTCCGGCCGCCGCTGGCGCGCCGTCCCCCGCGGTCTTGATGAGGTGTTCCGCTTAACCGGCTGTTTACCAAGAAAGTTAATGGTCTCCCCGATCCGACGACCGCACGGCCCAAGCGACCCGGAATCGGGCTAGCTTGGACCTGTGTGCCGCGCCTCAGAGGCAGGCCGAGTATGACGCGAACCGCCAAGGCGAACCTCGACAGCTTCGATCCGGAGGTGATCGAAGCCGCGCGCGATGTGGCGCTGCGGGCGGGCATCCCGCTCGAGGACTGGATCGCCGCCAACGTGCCGCAGCTCGGCCGGCGCCGCGGGCGCGGGGAGGGGCACGGCGAATCATCGTCCGTCGGGGCTCCGGCGCGCCAGGCCGAGGATCGCCGTTCCGGCGGCCGGCAGCACGGGGGGCCGCGCGGCAAGGGGGCGCCGCACACCGCCGAGAGCCGCGCGATGGAGGCGCTCCTGGAGCGCCTCGACGGGATCGACCGGGCGCTCGCCGAGGAGCGCATCTCCGCGCGCGAGGCCGAGAGCCGCCGCCTCGACGCCCTCGAGGAGAAGATCGCCCGCGCCCTCGACGCGGCGCCCGAGCCCGACCGCGCGGTGACGGATCGCCTCGGCGAGATCGAGCGGCGGATGTCGGAACTCGGCGACCGGTTCTCCGCGGCGCGGCCCTATGGCCGGCGCGGCCGGGCGGCGGCGAGCGAGATCCGCGACGCGGTCCAGGAGATCCGCCAGCGCCAGCGCGAGATCGACGAGGGAGACCCGAACGTGGTCGCCGGCATGCGTCGCGACCTGGCCCGCCGCCTCGATGCCGGGCTGCACGAGGAACTCGTGGCGGACACCGCCGCCCTCGTATCCGAACTGAAGCGCGAGACCCTGCGCCTGCGCGAATCGATCGGCGGCCTCGCCACGAGCCGCGACGTCGGCGCTCTCGAACAGGCGATGATCTCGCTCGCCACCGGCGTCGAGCGGGCGCAGCCCTCCGCCGACCTCTCGGCGATCGCCGCCCCGATCGCGGAGATCCGCGCCCAGATCGACAGGCTGTCCGACGAGGTCGCCGACAACGTGCAGGCCCGCGTTGCGAGCGAGGTCGAGCGCCTCGCCGAGCGCCTCGGCCGGGTCTCGGTCGAGGCCAGCGACGCGCCGCAGGCGGACGCGCTGGCCGCCCTGTCCCGCGAGATCGAGGAGATCCGCCATCTCGTCGGCTCCCTCGCCGGGCCGGAGCGCATCCAGAGCCTCGCCCAGGGCATGCAGGCGATCAGCGCGCAGATCGCCGAGCTCCAGGCCGCCCAGCCGGCGCCGGAGGACGGGTTGCGGCCGCTCCTGGAGGAGATCCGCAGCGGGCTCTCGAACCGCCCGGCCGCCGCGCTCGCCGAGCAGATGCGGGCCATGACCGAGCGGCTCGACGCGTTCCAGGCCGGTGCCGGCGGCACCGACCAGGCCGCCTCGACAGCCATCCTCGGCCGGATCGACGCGCTCGCCCACAAGGTCGAGCAGGCGAGCCACCAGCCCGTCGGCGACCTGATCGGGCGCCTGGAAGGGCTCGGCGAGAGCCTGCGCGGCCCGGGCCTTCCGGGCGGCGACGTGGCCTCGATCCACACCATGCTCAACGCCCTGGCCGAGAAGGTCGAGCGCGTCGGCAGCCGGACCGCGCCGGAGGGGCTCGACGCCCTGGAGCGGCAGGTGGTCAGCCTCGCCGGCCGGCTCGACGCGCACAGCGCCGACCCGACCCTCGCCAGCCTCGAACGCACCATGGGCGACCTGCTGCGGCAGGTCTCGGCGCTGCGCGAATCGGCACCCGACGAGGCCGTCCTGGAGCGGGCGGCGCGCAAGGCGGTGGCGGCGAGCCTCGCCGAGCCGCGCGGGCCCGAGGATCGCGGCGAGATCGGCCTGCTCCGCGCGGGCCTCGCCGACCTTCAGGCGAAGCAATCGGCCTCCGACCAGCGCCTCGGCGCGATGCTCGACGGCGTGCAGACCGCCCTCGACCGCCTGATGACCCGCCTCGACGCGGCCGAGAGCGGCCTCGCCGCCGGCCGGGCGCCGAGCCTCGGCGAGCAGCTTCTCGCCTCCACCGCCGAGGCGCCGCGGCCCGTGCCGCCGCGCCGGCCCGAGGCGCCGCGCGCGGCCCCGGCCGAGGATGCGGCCTCCGCCCGCGGCGACGAGCTGCTGGAGCCCGGTGCCGGCCGCCCTGGACGCGAAGGTGGCCGCGAGGCCGGCCGCGAGCGGCCCATGCTGGAGCGCCTGCGCGATCCCGGCACGGCCGAGGCCGGCGACAACGCCGCCGACATCAAGTCGAGCTTCATTGCCGCGGCCCGCCGCGCCGCGCAGGCGGCCCAGGCGGAGCTCGCCACCGAATCCGCCGCCGAGCAGCGCAGCGAGCTGCGCCCCGGCATCCGCGGCGGCCGCATGCCGGCCGCTGCGGCGCCGGAAGGCCGCCTCGCGCGGCTGCGGGCCGAGATCGACCGCCGCCGCCGGCCGCTCCTGCTCGGGCTCGCCGCGATCGTGCTCGCGCTGGGCGCCCTGCAGGCGATCACCATGAATGTCGGCGACGCGCCGCCCCCAGCCCCGGCTCCCGCCAGGATCGAGGCCGCCCGGCCGCCGGAGGCCGCGCCTGCGTCTCCGTCGATCACCGCCACGAAGCCGGAGGCCAAGGCCACGGCCGATTCCGCCAAGCCGGGCCTTGCCGATCCGCAGACGACGCAGGCCATCCCCGCCGATCCGGCGCCCCCCTCCCGCCAGCGCGCCGGCGGGCCGCCGCGCGGCTTGGCCATGGCCGGCCTCGCGGGCGACCTCGCGGGCGTGCCCGCCGACCTCGCCAAGCTGAAGCAGCAGGCCCTCGACGGCGACGGGCTGGCGGTCTGGGAACTCGCCCTCCGCGAGGCGGAAGGCCGCGGCCTGAACCGCGACCTCGCGGTCTCGGCCAAGCTCTTCGAGAAGCTCGCCGCGGCCGGCTACGCCCCGGCGCAGTACAAGCTCGGCGGCCAGTACGAGAAGGGCGCCGGGCTGGTGCGCGACCTCGCCCAGGCCAAGCTCTGGTACGGGCGCGCGGCCGAGCAGGGCCATGCCCGCTCCATGCACAACCTCGCCGTGATCTACGCGGAGAACCCCGCCGCCGGCGGCAAGCCGGACTATGCCTCGGCCGCCTCCTGGTTCCGGCAGGGCGCCGAGCACGGCGTCCGCGACAGCCAGTACAATCTCGGCGTGCTCTACGCCCGCGGCCTCGGCGTCGGCCAGGACCTCGTCCAGTCCTATGCCTGGTTCGCGGCCGCGGCCGTGCAGGGCGACGAGGATGCGGGCAAGAAGCGCGACGAGGTCGCCGGCAAGCTCGGCCCCGCCGACCTCGCCAATGCCCGCGGCATCGCCGCGGGGTTCAAGGTGCGCAAGCTCGACCCGGCGGTGAACGACGCTCCCGGCATCGCCGAGGCGGCCGGCGCCGTGACGCTCCTCGGGGCTCCCACGCCGAGCGCCAATGCCTTCACGCCGGTGAACCGCAAGGGCGTGTGAGTCCACGGCGCGTCGATTGATCGGAGCGGTTCGCCGCGAATCCCCTCTCCCCGCCCGGCGGGGAGAGGGGCGAGCGTGTGGTCGGTCGACGCGAGCGGTCGGAAAACGACAGGGGAGCCCGTTCGAGCAGGTCGGGCAGGTCTCCCGCCCCGTCGATCCCCATTCCAGACGCGACGATTCCGGGGCTTCGGATGCCGTCGCCGCCGCGGTATAGGACGACCGGGCGCAGCCTTGCCGCAGCGCGGGAACCGGTTGCGGCTGGTTTCGTATTCCACGGTTGATGTCGCGGGGTGCCCGCGGCCGGCGGACACGCGGAGGCTGAATGGCGCGCCTGAATCCGATGCCGATGGGCGCCATCATCCTCGGTATTGCCGGGCTCGTGCCGTTCCTGGGATTCGCGGCCCTCTCGGTGGCCGGCAGCGATGGCGGGCTCGGCAATCTCGGGCTCGCGCCGCGCACCATCCTCTCGGCCTACGGCGCGGTCATCGCCTCCTTCCTCGGCGGCATCCGCTGGGGCGCGGCGGCGGCGCGCAATGCCGGGAACGGCGACTACCTCCTCGCCATCGTGCCCTCGCTGATCGCCTGGGCGGCGCTCGCGGCGCCCGCGCCCTGGGACCTGCGCACCCTCGGCGTGCTCGTGCTCGCCTGGGGCCTGATCGACCAGGACCTGTCGCGGCGCGGCCTCGTGCCGCGCTGGCTCGGCCGCCTGCGCCTCGTGCTCTCGGGGATCGCCGGGGCGGCGCTGCTCGTCGCCGCCTGAATCATCGCGGATTCCAAAGGGGTCAACCCTCTGGCGGGGTGCCTGCGTCAGCGCACGGCCGGCACCGCCACCGGGCGGATCCGGTCGCCCTCGCGCAGGAAGGCGGCGGCCTTGACGACGATCGTGTCGCGCTCGTTGAGGCCCTCGCGGATCTCGACCTCGTTCTCGGTCGACAGGCCCGTCGTCACCGGGCGCGCCTCGATCCGCTCGGAATTGGCCACGTAGATCACGGGCCCCTCCGTCTCCTGGGTCACCGCCGCGTGCGGGGCGGCGACGCCGCAGCGCTCGCCGACCCGGACCAGGCCGGTGGCGAACTGCCCGGCGCGCAGGCCCTCGCCGCCGGTGACGCTGACGCGGACCCGGCCGAGCTGCGTCGCCGGGTCGATCCCGTTCGCGACGAGGCGGATGCGGCCGGGCCGCTCGCCGCCCCCGAGCGGCGTCACGCCGACGCCCTGGCCCGGCTGGAGCCGGGCGAGGGTGGCGAGGGGGGCCTCCGCATCGAGATCGAAGGCCCCGTCGGCCGCGATCTCGAACAGGGCCGGCCCGCGGGTCGAGGCCGGCATACCGGCCGCCGCCGCACTGCGCACCACCGTCCCGTCGACCGGGCTGCGGAGGGGGAGGGCGGCGCCGTCGGGCTCGCCGAAGCGCGCGACCTCGGCGAGGACCTGGCCCGCCTTCACCGTATCGAGGGGCTGCACCGCGGCGCGCACCACCCGCATGCCGTCCGCCTCCGGCCGGACCTCCTGCGCCCGGCGCGGCGTGAGCAGGCCCGAGAGGCGCACCCGGTCGGGGAAGCAGGCCTGCCGGGCGCGCGCGACGCTGACCGCGATCAGGTCGTCGCGGGCGGCGGCCTTCGCCGGATCCGGGCCGCGGATCCAGTCCGGCCGGAGCAGCAGCACGCCGGCGAGCCCCGTGCCGAGCATCAGGACCGCGGCGAGCCCGCCCCAGCGCAGGGCTCGGGCGCGCGGCGAGCGCACGACGGGGATTGGGCCGGCCCCGGGCAGCACCACGCGGAAGGCGTGGACGGGGCGGGGGATGTTCTTCAGCTTCTGCGGGCCGATATCCTTGAAGGTGGCCTGCACCTTCCCCGAGACGGCCTCGTGCAGGGTGCGCGACAGGCACAGGCCGCCGGGCTCGGCGAGGCCCTCGAGCCGCGCGGCGATGTTGACGCCGTCGCCGAGCAGGTCGCCCTCCACCTCGACCACGTCGCCGATGGTGAGCCCCATGCGGAAGCGGACCCGGCGCTCGGGCGGGTCGTTTCGGTCGAGGGCGTCGAGGTCGGTCTGGATCGCGATGCCGGCCCGCAAAGCCTCGACGCCGCTCGGGAACTCCGCCAGGATCGCGTCGCCCGCCGTGTTGAAGACCCGGCCGCGGAAGGCCGCCACGTGCTGCCGGAACACCGCCTTGGCCGCGGCGAGGCGGCGCAGCGTGTCCTCCTCGTCCTGCGCCATCAGGCGCGAGTAGCCGGCGACGTCGGAGGCGAGGATCGCGGCGATCGTCCGCTTCATCATCGCCCGCGCTCCGGGGCCGAGGCGCAGCCGCGCGCAGGTCGTTTCGCAGCGAACATGCCGAGCAGACAACCAGTTTCCGGCGCCGTGGAGCGCGCTCGATGACGGGCGAAGCCTTGGCCGTTGTCAAGCGGCGGATCAAGGTCATAATTCCGTATCCAGCACGCAGAACGTGTGTCCGGGCACGCGGGCCGGCCCGGGCTCGGTTCGCTCGCCGCCCGCGCCTGCATTGAATTCGCCTCCGAGGGACGGCATATCGCCCCCGCATTTCAGATGGAGGTCGACGGGTGAGCGAGACTGTGGAGCGACATGAATTCGGGGCCGAGGTCGGGCGCCTTCTCGACCTCGTCGTCCACGCCCTCTACTCGGACCGGGAGATCTTCCTGCGCGAATTGGTGGCCAACGCTGCCGACGCGATGGACCGGCGCCGGTTCGAGGCGCTGACCTCGGCCGCGAGCGCGCTGCCGCCCGACGCCAAGGTCCGCATCCGCCCCGACAAGGAGGCGCGCACGCTCACCGTGTCCGATGCCGGCATCGGCATGGCCAAGGAGGATCTGGCGCAGAACCTCGGCACCATCGCGCGCTCGGGCACGCGCGCCTTCTCGCAGACGCTCGAGAGCGCCAAGGCCGAGGACCGGCCGAGCCTGATCGGCCAGTTCGGCGTCGGCTTCTACTCGGCCTTCATGGTGGCCGACCGCGTCACCGTCACCTCTCGCCGCGCCGGCTCGGACGAGGCCTGGACCTGGGCCTCGGACGGCCAGGGCAGCTACACCCTGGAGCCGGCCGAGCGGGCCGAGGCCGGCACCGACATCGTCCTCCACCTGAAGGAGGATGCGGACGAGTATCTCGAGCCCTACCGGCTCGACCATCTCGTCCGCAAATGGGCCGATTTCATCACCGTGCCGATCGCCATCGTGCAGGATGGAAAAGACGAGGCGGCCAACCAGGGCACCGCGCTCTGGCGCAAGTCCAAATCCGAGATCACGCCCGAGCAGTACGAGGAGTTCTACCGCTCGGTCGGCATGAACTTCGACAAGCCCTGGGCGACGCTGCACTGGCGCGCGGAAGGCCAGCTCGAATTCTCGGCCCTGCTCTTCGTGCCCGGCATGAAGCCGTTCCAGGCGCTGGAGAACGACCGCCACAGCAAGGTGCGCCTGCATGTGCGGCGGATGTTCATCACGGACGAGGCCGAGCTGCTGCCGTCCTGGCTGCGCTTCGTCCAGGGCGTGGTCGACACGGAGGACCTGCCGCTCAACGTCTCCCGCGAGATGCTGCAATCGACGCCGGCGCTCGCGCGGATCCGCCGTGCGGTCACCGGCCGCGTGCTCGCGGAGCTCACGAGCCGCGCCAAGGCGGCGGAGGACTACACGACGTTCTGGGAGAATTTCGGCCCCGTCCTCAAGGAGGGCATCTACGAGGACCACGAGCGCCGCGCCGAGATCGCGCCGCTCCTGCGCTTCCGCTCCTCGGCGGTGGAGGGCTGGACGGGCCTCGCCGACTACGTCGCCCGCATGAAGGACGGGCAGGAGGCGATCTACTACCTCGTCGCCGACGACGCGGACGCGCTGAAGGCCTCGCCGCAGCTCGAAGGGTTCCGCGCCCGCGGCCTTGAGGTGCTGCTCCTCTCCGACCATGTCGACGCCTTCTGGCCGGAGGCCCTGTCGCGCTTCGAGGAGAAGCCGCTGCGCTCGATCACGCAGGGCGGGCTCGACCTCTCGAAATTCGCCGCCGCGGGCGAGACGGCCGAGGCGGCGGAGGGAATCGACGCGCTCGTCGCGGCGATCAAGGCGGCGCTCGGCGCCGACGTCTCCGACGTGCGCACCACCGACCGTCTCGTGGACAGCGCGGTGGTGCTCTCCGCCGGCAGCGGGCCGGACCTGCAGATGCAGCGCCTCCTGCGCCGGGCCGGCCGCGGTGCGGGCGGTGCGCCGGTGCTCGAGATCAACCCGCGCCACGCCCTGATCCGCGCCCTGGCGGCGGCTCCGACCGAGGCCGCCGCGGAAGCGGCCGGCACGCTGCTCGATCTCGCCCGGATCCAGGACGGCGACACCCCGCGCGACCCCGTGGCCTTCGCCCGCACGGTAACCGCTGCGCTGGCGGCCTCGCGCCCTGCCTGAGCATCCGGCGGCGATTTCGCCAACCCGAAGCGGAATCGCCGCCAACCCGCTTGTGAAAACCCGACGAGCCGTGCTACGGCACCGCCGTCTCATCGAGACACCTCGCGGAGAGGTGGCAGAGCGGTTGAATGCACCGCACTCGAAATGCGGCATGCCTGCAAGGGCATCGGGGGTTCGAATCCCCCCCTCTCCGCCACTTAACGAAGCCAAGTACCTGATTGCACTAGGTTTGCAGGGCTGTCGCCTTACGAGCCCCTCATAAAAGCCCACATTTCCAGGCGGCTTGTACCGGCTGTGATCGCACGGCATCGTACAATCTTTCGCACTGACGCTGAGAAACTAGCCGCCCTGCTTGAGACTGCCTCTCCGACGGCGGAGGTGTGATTTTTGGCGGCGGATCGTGGCTGAGCGGCACTGCGGGGTAATCCAAAGGCACGTGATCCGGACTTCCTGTTCCCACAAATGATCTTGCCAGCGCCGGACGCGTCCGCGCAGTTTGTGTCGGGCTTTGTCGATTGCCTCTTCCTAGCCCTCACAACCGCGATTGCCTTTTCGCTCACCGACAAGCCGCCGCTGACGGCGCATTTCAAGCTCCTGATGATGGCGGAGGCCCTGATCTCCCTGCTGACCGTGGCGCTGGTCGTGACCCGCCCAGCGAACATCTTCGCCTGAGCGCGCTTCCAGACGAACTATGATCGCTTGATCGAACAGTCTTTTGACTCCGGTCTTGGCAAGGCGGTCGAGGTGTTGACGCCCGCGACGATTTTGCAACCGCCCGACCCCGTTAAGGTGACGGTTATCAAACTACACGGGAATATCGACGCCCCCGGTTCGTGCATCTTGAGCAAGGCTCAGTATGCGAATGCCTATGGTGCGGACGCCATCAACCTTGCTCTGCCGATCCCCAAGGCACTTGATTACTACTTCCGCAACAGTAGCCTTTTGTTCCTCGGCTGCGGTCTGAATCAGGACCGAACCGTCCGCGTCTTTGAGGCAATTAAGATCAAGGCAAAGGCGGACGGCGCGGACTTGCCGCAGCATTTCTCTATGGAGCAATTCCCGGCCGACGAATCGGCGCTTATAGTGCGCAACCAATACCTGTTACGCATCGGTGTGACCCCAATTTGGTTCCCAACTGGCGAATTCGATTTTGTTGAAGGGATGCTGCGACTGCTTCGCAACGAATTGCGCTTCCGGCGGGTCTAAATTGTAATACCGTGGCCGACTCTCGTCATTGCTGCACATGACGGCATACCCCGGCGTTATCTTACTTTGCGAGCTCAACGGGCGTCACATTAGGATGGCTGGGCCTATCTGCTGTTACGCCATTGGCCGCAAACCTAAGGTCCTAACGTGATACTCAGCGGCCGGTTGTTGTTTCGCCTCTGCTACCCATCCGCGTCGTGTGAATGCAGCAAAGGACAAGGAGAGGTTGGAGAATTTGCCTTCGCTTAAGATGTTGGCGTTCTGATCTGACAAGAACCGACAATCACAAGCTCGCTCCAACAGCTATATCAATAGGGGTTAATTCTTGACAATAGCGTGTTAATTGTTATGTTGACTGTGTCGGACAGCAAACCAGTGCACCGTATCGTGCTGGCCAGCGCTCACTGAGGGAACATGCAATGCACCAACAATCACGAACACCGTGGCCGGGATCAATATTGCGCGCCAGCCAGAGTGCGCCCCGCACCAGGATCACTAAGCAAGGCCCCCATCACGGGGGCCTTCGTCGTTTCAGGAGCCTGATGTGATCGCAAAGCCCTCCCCTCACGCCAATCTACCCGCCCTCGTCGCCGAGACCCCGCTTACCCCGCAGCCGCCCGCGCTCGTGCTGTTCGGCCGCGACAGCAGCGGCAAGCCACGCGCCGCCTGGTTCGAACCAGCCGACGCCGAGGCTGCCACCGCTGCCGCTGCGACGATGCCGCTACGGGTTCTGTCGCTTATCGACGAGGCCGGTCGCGACCTCGCTCGGCAGCTGGCGCGTGGCCGTATCCTGCCCAGTGGCCGGGTGCATGCCCCCTTTGCCAAGCACGACCTCTACGCCCGTCTCATCGCTCTCGCGGGCGAGGAGGCAGGGCTGCGCCTGACAGCAGATGCGGACGCCAGGCCGGCCGAAGCCAAACCCTCACAAGGCGCCGCACACGCCGGCAGTGCTGGGCAGCCCACCGCCCCGCAGCCGGGCGACCGCACCTTCGTTGGCCAGGCCAAGCCGCGCGACTGCGCCGAGATCGGGCTCGGCAGCCTCGTGCTCGCCCATGAGGGACCAGACGACGGTTGGTGGGAGGCGGAGGTGATCGGCATCAACGGCCGCGTCTTCTCCCTGCGCTGGCGCGACTATCCCACCGAGCCGACCATCCTGCGCCGAGCCGGTGAGCTCGCCCTGCTGCCGCCCGGCGAAGCCTAGCCCGGCACCACCAGCGCTGCCCGGGTCAGGCCGCTGGCTCGGGCACCCTCGCGGCCTCCACACGGCCGCCGCAGATCGCCGTCTCTCGCTTTCCGAGGTTCCCATGACCGCTGTCCTCGACGCGGACCGCGTCCGCGCGCTCAACGACATCCTGCGCCGCTCCCTCTCGGGCGGCACCCTCGTGCTCACCGCCGGCATCGTCGCGCTGGGCCGCGAGCGCCAGTAAGTCATCCTCGACGCGATCGCCGCCTTCGACCGCTTCGACGTCGACAACGACCCGCACGGCGAGCACGACTTCGGCGCGCTGCAGGCCGCCGGCGAACGGGTGTTCTGGAAGGTCGACTGCTACGACCGCACCGGGCGCTTTGCCTCCCCGGACCCGGCCGATGCCACGGTCACGCGCCGCGTGCTCACCGTCATGCTAGCCGCGGAGTACTGAGATGGAAGCGTCGAGCGTCTTCCCTCTCCGGCATGTACCTTCCGCTTTGGGGCTCACCTCCGTCAACGCCTGGAACTTGGTCCGGCACCAGGGACAAGATTGGGGCCCACTGGGTGGTCGTCTGCCTTCTGTTCTTCCTACCCTGGTGGCATTGGCCGCACTCAAGCCGCGACGTCGCATGGGCGACACCGTGACATTCCGTGTACGATGGGCAGCGCTTGCTGCCTACGACCCAGAATTCAAGGCGGCCGTCGACCGCAAGGCCGTGCTTGGGCTCGCGGCCGTCGAGCGGTTCCGGTTAGCCTATATAAACATGCAGACGAAGGAAGCGGTGCCGCTCCTCGTGGCCGACCTGGGGGCGCCCTGGGCGGCCGGCAACTGCTTTGACAGCATGTATGAGCGAATCGAGCGACTGGAGGTCCTGCACTGCAGGGGTCGGATGTCTGAGAGCGATCATACGGATCAGATCCAACGCTTATGCGACGAACGCCTACGCCGCCTTTGGATTGGCCTATAGTGGAAGGGGCCGCTGTTGCTGCTCGTGCTGTGGCCGGTCTGGCCGCGCAGCGGTTCAGGCGGCTTTCCAAGCTGCGAGGCGCGGAACTCGCGGGAGCTGGTACGGCAAGCCATTGAGGGGGCCGATGACCGCGGCCGGGTGCATTGGCGGCTACTCGCCCTCGACGGGATCCGCGAGCTGGGCATTAACGCCGAGAAGTGGAACCGGATGTGTGTCGGCGAGGCGGTGCTGAATTCGAGTGGGAGATGCCGCCCGCTGAGATGGGCTGCGGCTGTGGGATGAGTTGCTGGCGCCGCTTACGCGACTGGCAGGAGAGGGGTGTGTGGGGCCGCCTGCATCAGGTCCTGCTGGAGCGCCTGCATGCGGCCGGCGAGATCGACTGGAGCCGGGCCAGCCTGGACAGCGCGTCTGTCCCGGCGAAGAAAGGGGCTCTGCCACCGGCCCGAACCCGACGGACCGGGGCAAGGCGGGCACGAAGCGCCACCTCGTCACCGACGCGCGCGGCACGCCGCTCGGCCTCTGCTTGAGCGGAGCCAACCGGCACGATAGCCCGATGCTGGCTCCGACGCTCGACGCCATCCCACCCCTGCGCAACGGCCAGCGCGGACGCCCGCGCTGTCGTCCAGACAAGCTGCACGCCGACAAGGCCTACGACGCCAAGCCCCGACGCCAGGAGTGCCGGGCCCGTGGGATCGTGCCGCGCATCGCCCGAAAAGGCATCTAAAGCACCGAGCGGCTCGGACGTCACCGCTGGGTCGTCGAGCGCACCCACGCTTGGTTCAACCGCGTCCGCCGCTTGCCAGTCCGCTACGAGCGGCGCAGCGACATCTACCAGGCCTTCACCAGCCTCGCTGCGAGCCTTATCACCTGCAACCAGATCAGACAGTTCTGTTAGGCGCTCTAAACGTAGAGCGGCGACGCGGCATCGAAGACCTCCACCGTCGCCGTGTCCACGTTGCATGAATTTTCGAGCCAAATATGCTATTGAGGAAAGCCTCCGGGAACGTGCCGATTCGATTTGGATGAGGGCCCGGCCATCAAACCTGATGAGCAACCCAATCTCTCCGAGCAAGATGGCGCACCCCCTGCGTGTCTGGGTCTCGTGCGCGAGAAGGTTGTCGTCCTGCTCGTCGATCTCGTGGAATCGGTCCGGCTTATGCGGCAGCATGAGCACAACACGATCCGCCGCTGGACTGACTTAGTCGGCACGGTCACACGGGAGATCCTGCCCCTCCACCACGGCCTCCTGGTCAAGAGCCTGGGTGATGGCCTGCTGGTCCGGTTCGAGACCGTCCTCGACGCGGCCTCCGCCGCCCACGCCATGCATAGGGCGGCCGCCCGGCAGAATGCCGGATTGCCGAGCGATCAGCACTTTCACCTCCGTGCCGGCCTGAACGCCGCGTTCGCCTGGTGCGATGAGCAGGATGTCTATGGAACGGGCGTCAATCTGGCAGCGCGCCTGGCAACCCTGGCCGGCCCCGGTGAGACGATCGCCGGGATTTCGGCCTATACCGAGCTGGCCGCCGCCCTCGCAGGACTCGGACAACCCGGGGAGACGATCGGCAACGCCGCGGCGCGCGACGAGCTGACGAACGGTATCGACGCCACCTGTGAGGATCTCGGCGACTGCTTCCTCAAACATTTCGACAAGCCGGTCCGGGCCTACCGGCTCGGCCCGGCCTCGCCGCGGCCCTGTCTCACCGGCCGCCGGGACTACGGACGGCCCATGGCGCCGACGATCGCCGTGGTGCCGTTCGAGTCCCGGAGCGACGCGCCCACGTATCTCGATGTCGGCAACCTGATTGCCGACAGCGTGATCTGCCGCTTGTCGAAAGCGGCGAACCTCAAGGTCATCTCGCGCCTCTCGACCGCCGTCTTCCGCAACCGCGCCGACCTCGCGGCGCGGGTCTCCTACTCTCTCAATGCCACCTACGTCTTGACGGGCGGCTATGTCACCGACGGCGGCCGAGTGCTGGTGACGACGGAGCTATCCCAGGCCAGCAACAACCAAGTGATCTGGGCCGACCGGTCGAGCGGACATGTCGGCGATCTCCTCACACCAGACAGCGAACTGACCAGTCGCATCGCCCAGGAGGTCCATACGGCGATCTTCGATGCCGAGGTCGAGCACATCCGGACACAGCCCCTGCCGTGCCTCGAGAGCTACTCGCTGCTCCTCGGCAGCATCACCCTCATGCACCGCTCGAACAAGCAAGATTTCCTTCAGACACGGATACTCCTCGACGAGCTGATCAACCGGCACAGGCGCATGGCCGCCCCACATGCGCTCCTCGGCAACTGGTTCATCCTGCGCCTCACGCGCGGGTGGTCCGAGGACCGCGTCCAGGAGGCCGCCGAGGCACTGCGGGCGACGCGCGCCGCGCTCGATCTCGACCCCTCGGACGCCCTCGCCCTCGCGACCGAAGGCTTCGTCCACTGCCACCTGCTGAAGGACTTGGAGGTGGCCCGGCAGCGATGCGATCAGGCCATCAACGCGAATCCGAGCCACGCGCTGGGCTGGCTCTATCGCGGCACCATCCAGGCCTTCCTGGGCGAGAGCGATGCCGCGGTCGAGGCAACGCGGCGCGCGTTGGAACTCTCGCCGCTCGACCCGCACCGCTACTATTTTGAGTCCCTCGGCGCGACCGCGGAATTGTCGGCTCACCGCTACGAGAGCGCCGAGCGCTTGGCGCGCGCATCGCTGGCGCTCAACCGCATGCATTCCTCGACCTGGCGCGTCCTGACGATAGCCCTCGTGCATCAGGGCCGGATGGACGAAGCCCGGGAGGCGGTCCGCAATGTCCGACACCTGGAGCCGAACCTGACCGTGGACGGCTACTTGGCGCGGATGCCAAACGCGGATCTCGAAACGGGCCGGGACTGGGCACGATGCCTGGCGGCGGCAGGTTTGCCGCGGGAGCGATGACCTGAACTGTGGGGAGCGGCCGGGATGGCACAGCTTGGCGGAGCTGGCGGCGCGGGCGGGGCCGGGGGAGCGGGTGGGGCCGGCGGCGCGGGCGGGGCAGGAGGCGCCGGCGGGGCGCTCCTCGGCACCATGGCCGACGCCTTCGCGAACCCGGTCATGGTGGATGCGCTGATCCTGGAGCGCGAGGGCATCGTGACGGGCGACACCGCCTGCCACGCACCCGGCCTGCCCGCGATCGACGATCCGGTCCAGCTCGATCGCTGGGAGCCCTGGGTCCGCGCCTACATCGCGGTCGGCGCGCTGCTGCAGGGTATCGCGTTCGAGGGCACGGCGTCCGGCTTCAAGGTCACCTGCGGCGGCGAGCTGGTCGCGGAGATCGGGCGACCGCAGAAGGGCACCTTCGAGGCTCAGATCCCCCTCGTCCTGAGCTGGTCCGAGCTGCGCAGCGAGCGTGCGACCGAGATCCTGGCCCAGATCGATCCGCAATATGCGTTCTGGTCATCCATCGTCTACCTGCATCCGGATCGGACCAAACGCACCTTCGAGCTCCTGAACATCGTCCTGCAGACCTGCGTCTACGTGGAGATGCGGATCAAGCAGGCGCTCGCCTGCTGGCGCCCGGTCGAGTACAGCGCCCAGGTCCAGCCGATGATCACCACGCCCGGACATGGGAGCTTTCCCAGTGGGCACGCGACGCAGGCCTACGCCGTCGTCCATGTTCTGAAGGCCCTGCTCGGCCTCGAGCCGAACCACGCGAAGGTCGTCGAGCAATTGCAGCGGCAGGCCGCGCGCATCGCCACGAACAGGGTCGTCGCCGGAGTCCACTTTCCGGTCGATAGCCTGGCGGGGCGCATGTTGGGCACCGCGCTCGGCGAGTACATCGTGGGACGCTGTACCGGTGGCGTGGCGTTTCCCGGCCGGACGTTCCTCGCGGCGGCGATCGACAATCCGAACAGGATGAAGACGGACTTCAACCCGTTCAGCCCGGCCCAGAAGGTGCTCGGCGCCCCCTTCTACGCGCAGGCGACAGGCGCTCCGATCACCCCGTCGCCGCTGATGGGACAGTTCTGGGCGCGAGCCAGCGCCGAGTGGGTCGGACGCTTCCCGTGAGCGATGGAGGTGAGACCGTGACCACGCAGGACGGCAGCCCCGGGCCCGCATCGTCGCGCTGCTTCGGCCCCTATCTCCGCTACGCGATCGCCACGGACTTCAGCGATTTCAAGCCTGCCGACGGCGAGACACCGCCGCTGTTCCTCCTCATCGCATTCAAGCAGCCCGCCTCGGCGACCGCCTTCGCGGACCGAATGCAACAGGAGGCCGGCATTCCCGTCGCGCTGGGTCCGGACAGCGACCAGGGCCGGTTCGCCACGGCGTTCATCGGTTCGGCCGGGGTGACGAAGCTGGAAGCCATCCCGATCTGGGATGCATGCGTCGACCGGGTCGAGCTGTCATTGCCGATCGAACCGGTGAGCATCCCGCAGCGGACACTCATGCTGCGCCATCACAGGAGGTCTCGCAAACGGCCCGGGGCGCTGCTCATCGGCATGCTCGACGATGGTTGCCCCTTCGCCGCAGCGCATTTCCTGCGCGGGCCTGTGAGCACACGCGTGCGGAGCATCTGGGATCAGAATCAATCCAGGCAGCCGGTCAAGTACAAGGACGGCGCGGGCGCCGACCGCCTCTTCGGCGAGGTCCCTAAGGCGTTCCGCTACGGCCTGGAGTTCCGGCGCGGGGCCGAGTCCCTGTCGTCGCCGAACCTTATCGACCTCGACGAGTGGATCGCCCTGCACGCCACCGGCGGGAGCATCGACGAGGACGGGTGCTACGCGGAGGCCGGCTTCGGGCGCCTCCGCGCCCGCCAGTCCCACGGGGCGCACGTAATGGACGCCCTGGCCGGGCGGATGCCAGTCTCGTCGCGCCTGGGCCCGTCGGGGCCGGGCAGGGACAGGCGCGATCCGCCGAGCTGGCGGGCCGCCACCGATCCGGCATCGAAGGCGGACATCGTCTTCGTCCAGTTTTCCGACGCCTGCATCGCGGATGCGACCGGCGTCTGGCTGAAGGCCTACGTGTTCGACGGCATCCGCTACATCCTGTCCTTCATCGACCCGCAACACACGAAGCAGGTCGTGATCAATGTCAGCTACGGCATCACGACCGGCCCCCATAGCGGCACCTCCGACCTCGAGGAGGCCCTGCAGGCCTTCGTGGCGGAATTCAACGGCACCTCCGGCAAGCCGAAGCTCGAGATCGTCCTGCCGGCCGGGAACAGCTACCTGAGCGAGAGCCACATCGCTCACACCCGCCACCCCGGATCGGCCGACAGCGTCGCCTGGACTTGGCGCCTTCTCCCCGACAATCCGGTCGTGTGCTTCGCCGAGGTCTGGATCGCCGGCAGCGCCGATACCGTGACCGTCACGCTCACCGCGCCGAGCGGCGCGGTCGTCTCGGCGGGTGCATCCGTGCCGGCGTCGAACGCATCATCCCCAACCTTCCGAATCTGCGGCCCGATCGTGCGCGGCACGGACACACTCTGGCTGCTCGCGGTCCAGGCGACCCGCGGCGGGGCAGAGCACGGCGGCTGGCGAATCACGGTCTCGGGTCTCGCGGAAGGGGCCGAGATTCACGCCTACGTGGCGCGGAGCGACCCGAACATGGGCGTCCGCACGGGGGCCAAGCGGTCCTACTTCCAGGATGATGCGTGGGAGGCGGATCGGGCCGCCGAGGCCACCCTCACCTATGCCGAGGGAGTGTTCGACGATGCGGGTTCGCTGATCAGCCGCTCGGGCACGCTCAACGGGATGGCCACGGGCTTGGCAGCCGGCCTTCACGTGGCCGGCGGCTACATCGTCGCCAAAGGCCACCCGTCGCCCTACTCGTCGGCGGGGCCGGCGCGCCCCGGCCAGCTCGCTTTGCGGGCAGGCCCGGACTTTCTCCTTCCGTGCGACGGCTCCTATGCCCTCCGGGGCGTCCCTGCCGGTGGCAACAGGAGCGGAGGCGTCGTCCGTTTGATCGGCACCAGTGCGGCGGCTCCGCAACTCGCCCGTCACCTGGCCGATCCACCCCTCCCGCCCGCAACCGATGTGCCGACGACGCCCGCCGGGATCGCGAAGCGGGGCGGGGGAAACCTGAAGCCGGCTTAATGGTGGGTCACGGCCCGGCATCCGTCCCCTCGCCGCCCAGGGCGATGGTCCGCAGGGCATCGCAGTCGCAGATCCTGCAGGCCCCCGGGGCCAGAGTGTAAAGGGCGGACCAATTCCAGGCCGCCGTGGCGGAGCAAAATCAGGCCACTGGCAACGTGCAGCCTGAACGAAGAAGGGGCCCGATCGGGCCCCTTC
>NZ_CABFVH010000063.1 GCF_902141855.1 Methylobacterium dankookense
GGTCCACATGGCAGATCCAGGTCAGGTTTCAGCACCCTCTTGGAATCACTGCCATCCCGGCCACTCAACCCTGCCTCAGCCCCTTATCGGACGGGCTCTGAACGGGACAGCCGAGGGCTGCCACGGCGATCAAAGCCGGTGGAGCGACGGCGGCCTGAACGATTGGGAGGAGCAGTGCGAGGACGAAGGCGCCCGTGAGGATGGGCAGGAGGACGACGGCGACACAGAGGACCGCCTTCAGCCGCTCATGATGACCGGCGGCTCGTACGCGGCTGACAGCTTCGGGAGGCGCGCATGAGCGCCCATTCATCCCGCCGCGGCTTCCTGCGCGGCCTCACCTCGCTCCCGCTCATCGGCGGCAGTGTGGCCCTCATCGGCACCCCGACGCGCGCGGCGGTGCCTGTCACTCCCGGAATGCTGGCGACTTACTCGGCATGGCTTCACTTCGAGCGCCGCGCGCTGGACGTGAGCTTCAACGATGACGCGCTGTCCCGAGGCAACTTCGTGCCCTGCCTCAATCCAGGGTCCGAATTCCACTGGCAGACCCGGCGATCCAGTTTCGAAGAAGGATTGGCCGCTCAAAGGCGCGCTGCCATCGTCCTCGCGGCGGTCGGCTGCCCGCTCACCAGCGCGGAGGCCGAGGAGCAGTGGGCCTCCACTTACGCTCCCGCCGGGTATGGGGAGGGTGGCCGATGACCGTCACCACCCGCCGCGACACCCTCGCGACCCTCGCCGGCTTCATCGCCGTGCCGGTGGCCTCCGCGACCGCGCTCTCCCGACCCTCGCCGGGTTCGGATTACGAGGCGCGGTTCCTCGCCCTTGTCCCTTGGCTTGCTCGTGTCGTGCCGGAAGCCGAGGCGTTGGCAGAGCGCGTCCATGCGCTCTACCGGGCATCCGAGGAGCATGCAGGCGATCATCCCGGCTGGGAGCGCCCTGTTCAGGCTCGCGCCTGGGCCGCGCGCTGCAACACCGAGCGGGAGCGGAACGGGTATCGCGAAGCCTGGGCGGCTATGTCGGCCGCAGTCTCGCCGATAGACGTAGCGGTCGAACCCTTCATGCAGAAGCGCATGAGGACGCTCTCCGCCGTGCTCTGGAAGGCGCGGCTCGCCAGCCTGATCGGCAGCTTCGAAGAGGAGGCAGTCGGCGACGTGGCCGCACTCGCGAGGGAGGGCACGCTATGCGCCTAATCCTCATGATCCGCGCCGTCTGTCTGCTCCGCCTAGCGCGGCATGACGTGGCCCGCTCTGACATGCTGTCGCGGTGGTCCAAGGATGCGTTGGACCGCGCGGAAGCCAGGGTTCGTGCCTCTCACGCCATCGCCGACCTTCTGATGGTCCCGCGCTGATATCCCGGCCCGGCCGCTCGCGCGGTCGGATCCCGCGCCACCGTGGCGCGCTAATCGCCGAGCCCGGCCGGGCCTCACGAACGCCGCTCCCGCAATCCCGCGGGGGCGGCATCTTTCGTGAGGATGCCATGAACTTCCAAGCAAGGATCGAGACGAGACTTCCCGAATTCCCGGCCCTCTGGGGCCGCCTGCCGCTGCCATTCACGCCCGCCGAGGCGTGGGCCCGGCTCCCCGTTCGGGTACAAGCCGAGATCGGCGCCGCCGTCATCGGCATGGCGCTCGCCAACTACATCGCCGGAGACGGGCTCGCCGAGGCCGACCAGTTCCTAGACGAGGGCTTGCGGATCGAGGCCGGCGACGCTGCGCACGCCATCCTCAACACGATGGATAACCGGCTGTGGTCGCTGTTCCCCGACCTCTACGGGCCGGACGGCGATCATCCCCGCTGGGCTCTTGAGGGAGGGTTCGCGCGATGATGCCGGCCATCTCCGAGACGCCGATCGGCGCGACCGTCGTGCAGACCGTGAACGCCCGCGAGTTGCACGCCTTCCTCGAAAACCGGGACCACTTCGCCACTTGGATCAAGGATCGGATCCGGGTCTATGGCTTCGCTGAAGGCGTTGATTTCACGACTTATTCGGCGGTCTCCGAAAAAGGGGGGCGCCCGTCCGTCGAGTATGCCTTGACCATCGACACGGCCAAGGAACTCGCCATGGTCGAGCGCAATGCGCGCGGCCGGGAAGCCCGGCGCTACTTCATCGACTGCGAGCGGCGGGCAAAGGCTGCGGCGCCGGCCGTGCCTCAGACCCTTCCGGAAGCCCTCCGGCTCGCCGCGGATCTCGCCGAGAAGGTGACGCAGCAAGCCGAGGCCATTGCCGTTCTAGAGCCGCGTGCGGCGGCCCTGGACACGCTCGCCGAGACGGAAGGCACCTTCTGCACCCGCGACGCGGCGAAGGCCCTGGCGATGCCTGAGAAGGATCTGAGGGCCTACCTCGCCGGCAATGGCTGGATCTATCGCCGGGCTCGCAACGAGCCCTGGTGCGCCCGTGCGGAGCGGCTGAGCGCCGGCCTGATGCGGACGAAGGTGATCCCCGTCGAAACCGGCTCCGGCAAGCCCTGGAACCGCCCGCAGGCCCGCATCACCTCGCGCGGCCTCGCCCTGCTCGCGACCCGTCTCGGCAAGCCCGTGCCGCCTGAGGCGCAGTCTCACCTTTCCCTCACCGCGTCGGAGCGCCGTCAGTCATGCTGATCCCCATCCTCGAAGCTGAACCTGTCTTCAATGAGCGAACGGAAAGACTTGCCTCGTTCGTCGCCTCTCTCATGTCCCCGGACTTTCGTCTAGCAGTGGATCCCGAGACTTTTCTAGCAGAGGTGCGAGGGTTCATGCCGGAGTACTCGCCCTCAGAACTCCGTGCAGCACTGAAAATCATCGGCGATATGCGTCGAGAGGCAAAGCGAAGGAGAAAGCGTCGCTTCAATAGGTCTGCGCCGACCGCGCACTAACCGCAACCGCCCGGCCGCGGTCGGCGGCCGGCTATTTTGATGAGGAGCACATGATGTCAGCCAAGACACCTGAGCCGGTAGCAGACCTCCTGTACGGCATGCCCGAGATCGCGGCCTTCCTCGGCTTGAAGACGCCGCAAGCTCGGCACCTTGCCGACAAGGGCACGATACCGACTTTCAAGGTGGGCAAGCTCACCTGCGCACGGCGTACCAGCCTTACGAAATGGCTCGCCGACCTTGAAGCCTCGGCAAGAAGAGACCGCTGACATGGCCTGCATTCGCAAGCGCGAACTCACCGACAGCAAGGGCAAGCCCTATCTGCGGTATGTAGTTGATTACAAAGATCAGAATGGCATCAGGAGGACGCCTCAATTCGAGAAGAAGAAAGAGGCCGACGCCTTCCTCGACAAGGTCAAGCGAGAGCTTTTTGAGGGCGTTCACGTGGCGCAGTCAGAGGCCATCACCTTCGATAAGCTTGCCGACTTGTACCTGAAGGACTGCGAGCGTCGGCGCCGGATCGGCGATGCGATGTCGGGTAACACCCTGGACCTGATCGGCCGTCTAGTGCGGGTGCATCTCGTGCCGGCCTTCGGCTCAGACAAGGTTACTGACATCACGGGCGCAAAGGTACGCGCCTTCGTCAATGAGAAGGCCGAGCGCTATTCACGCGTGACGGTAGAAAAGCTCATCACTCTCTTGCGTGATGCTTTGCAGTTCGGCGTGCGCGAAGGCTACTTGCGACGCAATATCATTAGAGACGAACCGCCGAGAAACCCGCTGCCTCCGCGAGGGCAAATCGAGGTGCCGACACTCGATCACCTTCGGGCGATCGTTGCGGCAGTTGAGGCGCCCCTACTGGACCCCAAGGCGCATCCACCTGGGCTCGGGCGCAGAAAGAAGAATAACGGCTCAAGGATTACGGCCATCACGGTCTATCTGGCTCTTACTTGCGGCTTGCGCCGTGGAGAGATCTGCGGATTGCGGTGGGAGAACGTCGATTTCGGATCCGAGGTGATCAATGTGCGGCATAGCATATCGCGACGTGATGGACTGAAGGGTCCGAAGTCCAAGGCGGGACTTAGGCGCACGCCTATGGTTGCGGTTCTGCGCCGACACCTTCTAGCCATGTGGGAACTTCAAGAACGCCCTGCCGAAGGGTTTGTGCTGACCACGTCGAAGGGTACGCCCTTCGGGCCGGACGACCTCTCGGCTTGGCATTGGGAGCCAGTTGCCAGGGCAGCAGAGGTGCGTAGAGCGGATGGATCGCTGATGGGGCTACACTCCATCCGCCATGCTGCCGTTTCGCTCTGGATCAAGGCTGGGCTTAGCGATCTCGCGTTGAAGGAAGTCGTCGGGCATTCGTCGGTCAACACGACGAAAGATGTCTATGGCCACCTCTACGACGCAGACGACGAAGCTCGCCACGCTATGCGCAATTCGCTGGCCGTTTTGCGCCTCTCGGACGAAATGGCCGCGCTGCCGATGCAGCAGGCAGCCAACTAGCAGGTAGCAGGAATGTAGCAGAGCCGATCAAATAACTGTAAAACAACGATAAAATGTTACGTGAAGGATAAGCGGGTGATGGAGGACGGCAAGGCTTTCCGTCGCCGTCCTGGCATGCCGATCTCGGCGGGTCTCGACCCGATGGCCATCCGCATGATGACCATCGAGACCGAGAGCGAGGACCAGATCCGCATGGTCCGGCGCCGTATGGAGTGGATGGCGGCCTCGGCTCTCCGTACCGGCACTGTCACCGTGTCCGGCGAGAAGTACCCGACCACCGTCGTGAACTTCGGGCGCGATCCGTCGCTGAACGTCACGCTCACGGGGGGCGATCTCTGGAGCGCGGGTACGGCGACGCCGCTTGACGACATGGAGGAGTGGAACGGCTTGATCCGTGACGCTTCCGGCGCCACAGCCATCGACGTGGTCATGGACCAGAGTTCTTGGAAGGCGTTCCGTAAGAACGACGATGTCAAGGAACTGCTCCAGTACGATCGCAGTTCGCCGAGCACCACGATCGACCTGGCGCCCGGCTCCTACAAGTACGGCGCGACTTTTGCCGGCAATGTCGGCGCCTACCGGGTCTGGATCTACTCGGACTCCTACGTAGACGATACTGGCGCTACGCAGAAGTATCTTCCGGATGGGTACGTCCTGATGATCTCTGACCGCCTGGAAGGCGTGCAGCACTTCGGCGGCATCAAGGACGAGACCAACGGCTTTCAGGTCACTGACTTCTATCAGAAGTCGTGGACCCAGCCGGATCCGGCGGTGCGCTTCCTCATGCTGCAGTCGGCGCCGCTCGTCGTGCCGTACCGCATCAATGCCTGCCTTGCTGCGAAGGTGCTCTGACCATGAAGATGATCGCAATCCAGTCCGTGAAGGCGGACGGCAAGCTCGTCTCGCCCGGCGCTGAGTTCGATGTCGGCTCGGCCGAAGAGGCGAAGGCCCTGATTGTCGCGGGTGCCGCGCGCGAGAAGGGCAAGGCTGACGAGGGCGTCAAGGTCGTGCCGGTTGCCGAAAATACCGCTCCGCGCGGCACGGCGTCTGGTGTGGCCTCGCCGTCCGATCCTGCGTCTATCCCGGCTGCCACACAGGCTGTCGCCGATGCTGCCAAGGGTCAGACCCGCGGTCGATGATCGACTTCGACAGGACCGTTCTGGCCGCGTGTCAGGACGTGTTCGGTGACATGGCTATCCTGACGCCGGTCAAGTCGAGCCCGGGCGGTGCGGCTTTCCCGGTACGGGGCATCTATGCCCTGAAGCCAGCGGACAGCATCGACGGTGACGGCGTTGTGGTCCGTGAGGACAACTACACCTTCAGCGTCCGTGCGAGCGAGCTTCCGGCTCAGGTTGCTCGTGGCGATCGGGTCTCCGATATCGCTTTGCCGTTCATGGCCGGCCGCGTCTTCACCATTGAGGACACGGGTGACGACGGGTTCGGTGCTCAGGCTTGGGTGCTGAAGGAGCGCAAGATTGACCCCCGAGGCGCTTGAGATCCGGGACGCCGCGGTCATGGTTCTTCGTCAGGCCATGATGGAGGCGGAGCCGGTCCTGAAGCACATCGGGATCAATCGTCAGGATCTGGAGCCGGACGACCAGCTTCCGGCTCTGATCGTGCTCGCAGATCGGGAGCGACATCAGCCGGACGGCGATCTGAACGCGGGCGAACCTTCGTTCATAACTGAACTATCGCTCGTCTTCCTGCTGAAGACGTTCGGCGATGCCGCCGACGATGCCGATGACATTGATCAGTGGCGAAACCCGAACGCTCTGGAAAGCGACCTGCAGCCATCCTCGGAGATGATTGTCCGAGCGCTGCTGTCCAACCCGAAATTCGTCGGCCTGTTCGAAGGCGTCGCGAGTATGGAGGAGACCCGCTCCTTCCCTCGCGACGGTGAGACCTTCTACGCGCAGGCTCGTATCGAGATGGTTGTCCAGTACCGGATGACTTTCCCGCCTTACGTCCCCGACGACTACCGCAAGACCGTCCTCGTGACCAAGCGTCCCGGTGCTGATCCGGATGCCCCCCCTTTGAAGACGGTCATCGACCTCGCTTCGACCTGAGGATCTACGTCCCATGTATCTTCCGGACCTGATCGCCGTCGAGGCGGTCGAGGAGCGCTTTCGCGCGCTCACCCATCAGCCCAGCGGCGAGCCATTCAGCGAGGACGGCAAAGCCCGCTGGCCTGCCGACCAGTTCACCTTCCGCCTGATCCAGGAGGGCGCGATCCGCCGCGTGCAGGACGCTCCTGAGGATCTTGGCGCGGATCCCAAGCCCGAGGCCGCTCCCGTGGCCGCCCCCGCCACCATCAAGGGGAAGTGACGCGCCATGGTCGATGTCAGCCCGATCCCGTCGTCTTGGAAACTGCCCGGAACGTCGATCACCGTCGATCCGTCGCAGGCTGGGACGCCGACCAATCCGAAGTTCGCCCTGCTCGTCGGGCACCCGCTCGCGTCTGCACCGGCTCCGCGTGATGTGGTGACGGCGATCGGCACGCAGGCTGATGCCAACGCCTATTTTGGCGCAGGCTCGATGCTGGCCCGGCAGTTCGCGGCGTTCTTCGCGATCAACCGATCCAGCCCGCTCTTCGCGCTGCCCGTGGCTGAGCCGTCGTCCGGTGTGGCTGCGACAGGCACGCTGACGGTTTCGGCCGCGCCTACCGTCGCGGGGACGCTCTCGCTCTATATCGCTGGTCAGAAGGTGGCGATTGCCATTGCGAGCGCGGACACCGCCGCCAACGTGGCGACCAAGATCGCGGCGGCCATCACGGCAGCGCCCGATCTTCCGGTGACGGCCTCGGCGTCCAGCGCTGCGGTGACGCTCACCGCGAAGTGGAAGGGCCTGACCGGCAATGACATCCGGGTGGAAGCGAACTACCTCGGCTTCTACGGTGGCGAGTTCTATCCCTCCAGCCTTACCCTGACTTTCCCGACCGACAACGTCCTCTCCGGTGGCACCGGCACGCCCGATTTCACGGCCGCCATCGCGAACCTTGGCGATGCGCCCTACCGGTTCGTCTCGCTGCCTCATACCGACAGCGGCTCCCGCGCCCTCTGGGCGACGGAGTACGGCTTTTCGGACAGTGGGCGCTGGGGCTGGATGCGCCAGAGCTACGGCCAGATCTGGAGCGCGCGTCGGGACACCTACTCGGGTCACATGACCTGGGGGCCGACCGCCAACGATCCGGTCATCTACACGATGGGCATCGAGCCGCAGAGCCCGACGCCGATGTGGGAGTGGTCCGCCGTGTTCGCGGCGAATGCGGCTCTCTACCTGACCGCCGATCCCGCCCGGCCGCTGCAGACCCTCACGATGAACGGTTGCCTGCCGGCGCCGAAGTCGTTCCGGTTCAACAAGACCCAGTTGAACGCTATGGCGACGGTTGGTATCGCCATCCAGGGGACGGACTTGGACGGCAACACGGGTGGCGTGCCGCAGATCCTGCGCGAGCAGTCGAGCTACCAGCGCAACACGCAGGGGCAGGCCGACAACGCCTACGAGTTGGCGACCACGCTTGCCACGCTGGACGAGGTGTTCACCCGTCTGCGGCAGGCGATCTCCAACAAGTTCCCGCGGCACAAGCTGGCCGACAATGGCACGCGCTTCGGTGCCGGCCAAGCGATCGTCACGCCCCTCATCATCAAGGGCGAGTTGGTCGCGCAGTACCGGATCATGGAGAACGACGGGCTCGTGGAGAACGCGACCGCGTTCAAGAACGCCCTCGTGGTCGAGCGCTCCACCAAGGAGCCGAACACGGTGGAAGTGCTCTACCCGCCGGACCTGATCAACCAACTCCGCCGCCTGAACATCAAGTGCCAGTTCAGGTTGCAATTCCCACTGGCTCTCGCGGCCTGATCCGTCGCGCTCCGTATCTTTCGAGGTCTGACCGATGGCTAAGGCATTCGCCGGGACGGCGTACATTCGCGTGGACGGGCGCCAGTACGCTCTGCGCGGCAATCTGACAGTGTCGCCAACCCCGCGGGAGCGTGCCGGCGTCGCCGGCATGGATGGCGTTCACGGCTTCACCGAAGCGCCGCGCATCCCCTTCATCTCGGGCGACTTCTCGACCCTGGATGACGTGTCGATCGAGGAGCTTGATGCGATCGAAGATGCCACGGTGCAGGTCGAGCTTCTGAACGGCAAGGCATACGTTCTGCGGGAGGCTTGGACCGCTCAGGCTCGCGAGATCAATGCGGCCGAGGGCCGGGTTGCCGTTCGCTTCGAGGGCATCTCCATGGACGAGATCTCGGCATGAGTGATGCGCCGTTCGATGAGATTGCGTGGCCTTCGGAGTTTCCGCTTCGCAAGCCGATCAAGGCGTATGGCGAAGAGGTGACGGCCCTTAAGCTCGCCGAGCCGACCGGGGATCACGTTCTCAAGCACGGCGTGCTTGAGGAGTTGAACCAATCACGCATCCTAGCCCTGATTACCGACCTTGCTTCGGTTCCTGAAAGCAGTGTGCGCGCCATGGACGGGCGCGATCTGATCAAACTCTCTACGATCATTTCTCGTTTTTTCGGCCAGGCGGCCCGGCTGAGCGCGTAGTGGATGAGGCAATCCAGATCGGGATTGCCTTTCGGGCGTGGCCCTTTTCCCAGCCGGCCGGAGCCCTGACCCAGCGGGCGAGAGCGCATGTCATCGCTCGCACCCTCGACCTGACGCCGCCTCCACAACAACCCCAGGACCCCGACGATGGCTGACGAACGCCTTCGCCTAGTCGCGGAAGTCACCGATCAGTTCACCGCCCCTCTCGGGCGGATGGAGACGGCTTTACGCCGGACCGGCAACGCGGCTCGCGAGACGGCGGGCCAGCTTAAGAAGGATTGGGAGCCCTTCCAGGGTGTTCTGGGGAGAACGACGGCCGCCCTTCAGGGGATAACCAGCCCCTTGGCCGCGCTCGGAGCCGGAAGTCTTGCTGCTGGCCTGAGCATCACGGGCATGGCAACGGCCCTGCGCAACTTCACAACCTCTACCCGTGACCTTTCGATCATGTCGAAGGAGGTCGGGCTGACGGTTGACCAGTTGCGCGGCTTGAACCGGATGGGCGACGAGTTCGGGATCTCAGCTGATCGGATGCAGGGCGGTGTGCGCACCTTCGCCGAGAACATGAGCCAGATTAGGAAAAGATACGGCGACGCTTACATGGCCCTTCAGGGCATGAACATGAACGAGCTAATCGAAAAGCTTGTTAGCGCCCCGAACATGAAATCGGCTATGGAAGCCGCTGCCGAGGAGATCGGCAAGCTTGGTGATCCGGTGCGTGGGCGCAGGGTCGCCGAGACCCTGCTCGGCCTGCCGGAGTTCCGCGCGGTCGCATCTGAGTTCAAGGACCGGTTCGGCAGGGTGTGGGGTGAGACCATCGCCGACATCGGTCGGATCGGCCCGGAGACGGAGAAAGCGGCCCGCGACTTCGAGAAGAGCATCGGCAAGATCGGTGACGCGGCCGAGCGACTGAAGCTCAGGATCCTTGGGCCGATGGCCAAGGGCATCTCGGGGCTGATCGAGGATGCTGACAAGAACGGCCTCGGCGGGAGCGCTGAAGAGCAAGCCCTGAAGGCCCTGGTCAACCCGGGTGGTGGCCCTTCGGCGCGTGATCGGCTTGAGGGCCGACGCAATCAGGTTCAACGCCAGCTCGACCTGCTCAACCAGAACCCCGCCGCTCCAGACTTCGAGCGCAAGCGCGATCGCATGGTCGAGGAGTTGCGCAGGGTCGGCGACGAGCTGGAGAAGCTGCGGGCCGGCGGCGCTTCGGCCCAGCAGATGAGCTTCAGCGGTCCGGGCGGTAGCGGCAGCCTGATCCATCGTGCCGGGTTCAGCGGCGTCGGGCTCCCGCGTGGCCCGCTCAGCGGCGGGGGCTTCCCCATGCTCACGGATGGCGACGGCACCCCGGTGGCGGGACCAAGGATGGCGCCAGGGGCGCGATCTGGCTCGCCGACGCTACCTCAGGCTGGGCCGCTCGCGGAAGGCGGCGCCCCCAGAGGCAATGGCGTCGGTACTCCGCGGGCCGCCCGTATGGGGCAGATGATGGGCTGGGCGATGGATCAGCTTCGCCGCGAGGGCGTGCCGGAAGCCAATCTTCGGCAATCAGCGGCCCATCTCGTCGGGCAGGCCTTCATGGAGAGTGGGCTTGACCCGAATAAGGTCCACGATCAGGGGACCGGCCTAGGCATTTACGGGGCGCGGGACCCCAAGGGTTGGGGCGAGTACCCCGGCGCGCGACGTAGCAATATGGTGCGCTGGCTGGAGGCCAATGGTTACGCCCGCAACTCGGCCGAAGGTCAGATGCGCTACATGGTCCGCGAGGCCATGGGAGGCGGCTATCCACGGACCAAGGGCATTCTGATGGGGCAGGGTTCGGGAGATGCCCGGCTCGATACCAACGCCATCACGAAGGAATTCGAGCGTCCCCTCGTCATCAACGACCGATATGGTGCGGTTGCGAACGCCTTTCGTACGGGACCTTCCGATGCATCATCCGCGGGCGGGGAGGACTCGCCTTGGTTCAACCGGCCGCGCTCAAACGAGCCGGGCAAGATGTCCCGCGTCCGCGACGATGAGATCCCGGTCCCCGGGTCAGGGGAGCGGCCTGGCGATGTCTTGATGCGACGCATGTACGGCGGCAGCGGTGCGGGCGGGGGGATGCAGATCCCCGGTTCACCGGTTCAGGAGCATCGCATGACGATCGATTTCCAGAATGCGCCGGCCGGCATGAAGACCTCGGCCAAAATGGGCTCGCTCTTCAAGGACACGACCGTCACCAAGAGCCGCCAGTTGAACGGGAGCGTCTTCGCCTAGGCCATGCCAGATGCCGATCTCTATTGCGAAGTCCGTACACTGGGCGGCACCTATCGCGATTGGCTAAGCGTCAATGTCGCACAAAGCTTTGACCAGTCGTGGTCGCGCTCTTTTGCCCTCACTTGCGCCGAGCCGAGCGCCGCGTCGGCCTTCCGGCTCAAGCCGGGCGATAGGGTTGATATCGCACTCGCCGGCCAAGTTCTCATCAAGGAAGGCTACATCACCCAAAGACAGGCTGCTTATGACGGCGCTCGGCACGCCGTACAGGTGAGCGGCTTCTCCAAGGCGGGCATCACCGAGATTGTGTCTGCGCAATCTGGCACGGGACAATTCCGAGGCTACAAGATCGACGCCATCGCCAATAGCGTGCTGAAGCCGTTAGGTCTGAAATTCGAAGTCAAGGACGGCCCGAAGGGTTGGGACACGCCCTTCCCGCAGGTGATGATCCGGCACGGTGAAACGCCGTTCGCGCTGATAAGCCGCCTGTGCAACCAGCGCGGGCTCTGGATTGAGGCTGAGGCGGATGGGACGTTGACGGCCGGTACAAAGGTGGACGGCAGCGGCGCGCAGTTCGTGGAGGGCGTGAACATCCTTTCGGCCAGTTGCATGATCGAGATGCCAGGCGCAGCCGAACTCATCACCAGTTCTCAGATGACCGGCTCTGACAGCCTCTTCGGAAGGAAGGCTTCGGAGATCTCGGCGAAATCGACAATCACGGGCGGGATCCCAGGGACGAAGCAAACCTATCTCGCGGAAATGCCGCTGGATCAAAAGGGCGCCGAGCTTCGAACCAATATGCAAGCGCAGGCGATTGAGTCCGCGCGGCTTCGCGTAAACCTTACCTACCAAGGCTGGCTCAAGCCCGATGGCTCGCTCTGGAAGCTGAAGGAGCCCGTGACCGTCAAGAGCCCCATGCTGTTCCCGACCAAGTCGGGGCAGATGGAACTCAAGCTCTGGGGTTACACGCACAGCCAGTCAGAGTCCGGCACCACGACGACGCTCGACTTAGTCAATGAAAACGCGTTCGGCGTGCGGGCTCAGGACGCAAAAGAGAACGATGGCTGGTACAACCCCGGCGCCACACCCGCCGTGCCGGAGGAGCGGACCTAGCGACTAGAAGTTGCTTTCGACCAGATCGTTTGGTCGAACCGAACCGGGAGCGCAGCGATGCCACCGATAGTCCGCTCCAATCTGCCCCTCTTTGCCGTAGCACCATCCAATTTGGTCAAGCCGTCCACCGAGGCTTGCACGGCGTTCACATTCTGCCTGCGTCTTGAGGCTCTGGGGATCGCCGCTGCCCCGGCATATGCTGTTCGCCACTTGCCATGCAGCGATCAGTTGCCGCGGCTCCGGTGAGGAGAAGGCCGGGGCGGCGAACAGGATGAAGGAGGCAGCAAGGGCGAGGCGCATAGCGTGCATCCTACCCGCCGCTGTCAGGTTGTCGAGGCCTTCCCTTCGCGAGGATGCCCAGCACGCAAGCATCTTTCGACAAAGGCAGCAGCCTCAGCGTCGGATTTAAAAGATTTTATAGTGCCGTCAATCTTTGTCTCATAAATATAGTCTTTTGATTGACCGGGTTTATATCTACTAATGTGCCTCCTTATGCCCCACTCGCTGAGATCAATGCCTGATGAAGCTTCTGAACTTTCCGTAGAAAGTCGAGGCTGCGTGCTATTTATGGCGGCACTTTGAGTGACAGTCGCCTGATTTTTTAATTCAATATATATCTTTTGCAGCAAATCAATTATTTCACCAAACCCCATCAAGCTAAATCCGCCGACTATCAATGCGCATCCAAGCGACATGCTGGATAAAATCGATGAAAAACCAGATAAAATAGATATAAATCCAAAAACAATAAGAAAATATTTAATCATATTTACGGCAGCCATTTATGCGGGCGGGCGCCAGTGCCCTGTGTCGGCAATCTAGCCGACATGCGGGGGTTGTCGAGTCAGGCGGCAGGGCTGAGGCTTCGCACGTCGCCGGCCACCTGAGTGCTGGCCTTCAGCATCTCGATTGCTACGATGCGTCCAGCGGCATCGAAATCAAGGATCAGGTTGGGGCGCACTTCCTCGGACTCGACCACATCGTCTGAGGCGAACCGTACATAAAGCGCGTCAGCGTCTGGATCGTAGTGCGTGTTCATGTGCGGCGGCTCCCTAATGATCACTCCGTTTCGCTTTCCGGCTTCAGCGTCTGCGCGGCGTAGTAGGGGATGAGATCGGCTTCGAGCATTTGAATGCGCCGACCGAGCGCATCAAGGTGGCTACCTAGGAAGTCGTACTCCGATTTGATCTTGTCCAGATCAGAGAGATCCTTTCGAGAGCGCCGAGCATATGAGGGGTCTGCCGCTTGGTCCTGGATCTGAAGCGTCAGTTCCAGTCTGGCTATGATCTCGGCGTTCATGGAACGCTTGTTCGTCTCGGCTTCAGCCTTAACCCGATCCCGCAAGCCGGTCGGCATGCGCAGTTGGAACCGTTCGGCCAAATCGCTTGGGTAGGGCTCGCGGTCGCTCATGATCGCCTGATGCCAAATCGCACTCACATTTACTATGGGTGCGAGTTGACGCCACTGCCGCACGGTGCGATAAGCGTGATGTCAACTCGCACCCACGGAGGAGCGGTGTCTCGCGAAGATCCCCACTTCCGGCTCAGACTGCCGGAAGACATCAGACAGAAGGTAAAAATCTCGGCCGAGCGCAACCGCCGGTCGATGACGGGTGAGATCGTATTTCATCTAGCGAACGCTCTCGGTGACGAGAGCAAGCCGGCGGCGGGGCATGGCCCTGGAAAAGCAAACCCCGCCGCCGTCACCCACGACACCGCCTTGCCGGGCGGTCCCGCAGTCCACGGTTGAGGAGCAACCGCAGATGACTCAGGATAACACGAGCCGGCCCATCCTCGCGACCGCCGGGTCCATGCCGATCACCATGTCTACGCGTGAAATCGCGGATCTCGTTGAGGCGCGCCACAACGATGTGATCGAAACGGTCGAGCGCCTGTTCGCGAAGGAGGTTTTACGGGAAAGTCGTAAAACCCTCCGGCCTTACTCCCCGCCCGGCGGAGGGCGCCCGACCAACGTCTACGATCTCACAAAGCGCGATACTCTCGTCGTGGTTGCCGGCTACGATGACGCCCTTCGTGCCCGCATCATCGACCGTTGGATCGAACTGGAGGCAGAGCGGCCCGCGCAGCCCGCCATAAACCCGGCTGACCCGCGCACGATGCTCGCGGTCTTCACCCACTTGCAGGAGCAGGTCGACAGCCTGTCCGTGCAGGTCGCAGAGCTGAAGCCGGCCGCCGCCGCGCTGGAGCGCATCGCGGAGTCGCACGGCACCTTCTGCCGCTCGACGGCGGCGAAGAACCTCCAGATCCCGCCGCACACACTGATCCGGTGGATGCGGACCAACGGCTGGACCTTCCGGCGGCCGGGCGACAAGGACGACCTCGCCTACCAGTCGAAGATCGCGGGCGGCCTGCTGGAACACAAAGTCACGACCGGCCAGCGGCCGGATGGCTCCGAGTGGTCGTCAACGCAGGTCCGCGTGACGCCAAAAGGCATGACGGCTTTGGGAAAGGCGTTCCCGCCCCCGCTGCAAGCCGCTTGATTGGCGCGGCGTGACACCGCGCTCGCCAATTTTGGCGTGCGCAAATGAAGCGGCCTCCGAAGGTGGTGGAGCACCCCGGAGGCCATAACCCTCAAGATCGAAAGGACCGATCCCGATGGCTTCCGCCAGCGATAGCACACGCCTGCCTGTTTCGCATCAAGGCCCAGTCACGAAGGCCATCGCCGCGATGCGGCGCGAGCCTGAAGTCGTCCGCCGAGGTGCTCTCGGCCTCATCGCAGGGGCCTTGGCTGCCTCTGCGGTACCGGTTGCATCTGCACCTTCGGCCATCGCCTTCATGTGCGACTGGGCCGTTGCCCATATGGACCGGATCAACGTTCTGTCTCGCAAAGAGGCGTGGTCAGACGAACGCGTAGAGGCTGAGACAGTCCGGTTCGATGCGGCGCTCACCTGCGCGGCCGAAGAGCCCTCTCGGTCTCTGGCTGACATTAAAGCTAAGGCGCGGCTGATCCTGGCCGACCGCCGCGAAGATCTGACTGATGTCGAGGCGCCAGATTACGAGCGGGCGTTGCTCACATTGTTGCGCGAGATTATCGCGCTTCGCACAGTCAACTGAACGCAGCGCAAGAAGAGCCTTACGTAGATGTTAAGGCTCTTCTTCCTCGAAGGCTTAAGTATGTCATGGCGTGATGAACTTCGTCCTGCCTCGTTCCGCGGGGCCCCGTTCCATGTCGAGGCAAACAATTTTGCCTCCGGGCGGCGTGGCATCAGCTACGAGTTCCCGAAGCGGGACGATACGCTAGACGAGGACATGGGGCGCCGCGTCCGTCGCCGGGCCGTCACCGGTTATGTCATTGGCCCCGACTATCAGGACCAAGCTGAGGCGCTTGAGCGCGCTTTGGAGACCGAAGGCGGCGGCCTGCTCGTGCTGCCGCTCATGGGCCAACAGGTCATGCGTTGCGACGGCTTCAATCGGTCCGAGCGCAAAACCAACATGGGCGAAGCCGTCTTCGAGATGACGTTCGTGGCTGCGGGACAGGCGACGTTCTCGCTTTATGGCGCTGACACGCAGTCCCTGGTGAACACGGCTGTGAACACCGCACGGAATGCCGTGAGGCAGGCGGCCTCCGACGCCGCTCGTTGGATTGGGCTTCCATGACACCCGCTGAGCGCCGACAGGGCGCCGACGTTCTCGTGTCCGTTCTGGATGCTCTACGGGGCGCGGGCATCCCGGGGGGCGGTCAGGCTTCCGCTGACTTCAGACGGACAGTCGGCGTACTGGAGGCCGGCGCAGCCGGTTACGTCGAGGGCGGCACGTTTGGCGCACTCTTGGCTGATGGCTTCTCGGCCGCGACGGAGGCTGGCGCGACTTTCGACGGAATGGAGCGGGTCGGCCATGTCGCCGCCTCGTTCACCAGCGCTTTGTGGGTCGTCCAATGGGTCGCGCAGACATCGCTGCGGCTCGCGTTCGTAGAGATGTGTGGCATCCTGGCCGCCACGACATTCGCCAGCCGTCAGGATGTCGATGCAGCCAAGGCCCGTCTTAACGCGCTGTTCGCGCCCGCAGAGGAGTTCGCGGCGGACCAGCGCGACGCGACGGTTTACCGGTCCTTGGTGGCTCTGCATGCCGCTGCTGTCCGTGACCTCACTGAGCGGTCTCGCCAGACGCCGCGTGTCATCACCTACAGCCTACCGAACCGCTCGCCGGCCCTGGCTCTAGCAAATCGACTATACGGCGATGGCGGCCGAGCCGACGAACTGATCGCCGAGAACAAGGTCGTGCACCCCCTGTTCGTACCCCGCCAGGGACGAGCGCTAGCGGTTTAAGCCATGCCTCTGGATCCCGAAGATGCGGCCCGCCGCGCTTACATCGGCGTCTCTCGCGCCACGTTGGTCAAGGCCGATGACAAGCCCAAGATGCAGGAGCTGACTGTTCGCGCCCGCTTCGGCGAGCAGTGGACCAACATCGAGCACTGGCAGCCCTACGGCGTCACCTCCGTGCCGCTGGAGCCGAAGGACGGCCAGGAGGCAGAAGTTCTGATCGCCTACCTCGGCGGCTCTCCCGATCATCCTATCGCCCTTGGCGTAGCCGACCGCCGGCACCGCCCGAAGGACATGAAGCCGGGCGACATCGCCTTCCACGATCACCGCGGGCAGATCACGACCTTCACGAAGGACGGGATCACCCACAAGACGCCGATGACGATCACGCACAACACGACGGACAAGGACGGCAACGTGACATCGTCCGTCGTGCAGGAGCCGTCCGGCAAGGTCACGATCAGAAACAAGGGCGGCGCCACCATCACCATGGATGGCCCGAACATCACCACGAAGCCCGGCGGCGGCGGCAAGCTCGTCATGGATGGCGACGTGAACGTGAAGGGCGACCTGACGGGCGCCAAGACCATTGCCGGCCAAGCCATGACTTCTGGTGGCGCCGCGGTCCGCACGGTCTGAGCAGCGTAAAGCCAAGGCACATTATGCGTTCGATTGAGCAGCCTCAGGCGGCGTGCGCGAATTGTCGCTTCTTCGCCATGCGTCCACATCCGTCAGATTTGGGATCTTGTCGAAAGGCGGCTCCTGGGTTGGGCTCAGACGAGAACAGGGCCGCCGTCTGGCCCGGTGTCAATGGCGCGGATTGGTGTGGCGACTATGCGTGGCAGATTGAGCCGCGCTTGGTAGAGGGCGAGGCGCGGCGTTGACCGACATCCGTCTTGCTCCCCCCGGCTCACCGGTCGGTGTTGCATTCGAAGCCGTGACGCTCGACCTGCTCATGAGCGACGCGGGCGATTTCGATTTGCGGCAAGAACTGGCCACGGCCGTGACGGTTGCGTTGATGACCGATGCACGCGCTGCCGATGACGACGTGCTCCCAGACAACGGGATGGACCGTCGCGGTTGGTGGGGCGACCTCGATGCGCAGCAGATCTGGGACGGCTGGCCGATAGGGTCGAAGCTCTGGCTGTTCGGCCGAGCGAAGATCACCGGCCGCGAAGCGCGCGAAGGCAGCCTTACGGCACGGATCGAGGCTGTGATCCGAGAAGCGCTGCAGCCGTTTCAGGATCGCAAGATCGCGTCCTCCATCGACGTGCTCGTGACCCGTACTGGCCCTGAGCGGATCGAGGCTCAGGCAACGCTCTATCGCAAGGGACAGGACGCCATCACCCTCCGCTTTGCCTCGCTCTGGGACGGCGTGATCGTCTCCGCACCGAACGGCTGATCCGAATGCCTTGGTCCACTCCGACGCTTCGCGAGGTGAGGCAGACGAACCGCGACAACCTCGCGGCCTATCTGCCGGGCGCCGACGCAACCGTGCCGAATTCGGTCGTGCGCGTCCTGTCGGAGCAGAACGCGGCGGGCGCGCATCTCAACCTGCTCTACCTCGACTGGCTGGCGCGACAACTCCTGCCTGACACGGCCGAGACGGAGTGGCTGGATCGACATGGCCAGATCTGGCTGGGCGGTCGGAAGCCTGCGACCTATGCGGCTGGCTCGCTGTCCGTGACTGGCACAGCCGGCGTTGTCCTGCCGATCGGGACGACATTCGCCGCGACCGATGCCACGGTTTACGAAGCTACGGAAAGCGTCACGCTCTCCGCTCGCCCGACCCCGATTGCCGTGACGGCCCAGACGCCGGGAGCCATCGGCAACCGCGATCTCGGCACGACGCTCGCGATCTCCGTCGCCATCGCAGGAGCAGACGCCAGCGCCACCGTTCTACAACTCACGGGCGGCGCTGATCCTGAGAGCGATGACGACCTTCGCTCTCGCGTCCTCCTGCGCATTCGCAACCCCCCGATGGGCGGCTCGGCGACCGATTATGTCCAGTGGGCGCTGGCTGTTCCCGGCATCACCCGAGCCTGGGTCGCTCCACTGGAGATGGGCGTCGGCACGGTCACGGTGCGGGTCATGGCGGATCAGCTTCGGGCCTCGAACCAGGGCTTTCCGACGCAGGAAGATTTGGCTGCGGTCGCAGCGTACATCGACGCTCGGCGCCCTGTGACGGTAGCCGAGTTCTATGTGCTGCCGCCCAAGCGCTACGGGTTGTCCATCACGATCCGGAACCTCAGTCGGGACACGCCATCCACCCGGGCCGCGATCGAGGTTGCGCTTCGCGCCATGCTGATGGAGCGCGCGGCGCCGGGACAGACGATCTACGCGTCCTGGGTCGCCGAGGCGATCTCCGCCATCCTTGGCGAGGACCATCATGACCTCGATTTCGGCAACGCCGTGATGCCCGACGCGGGGACCATGGCTGTGCTCGAAAGCATCTTCTACGTCTGAGATGGAGCAGGATCGCCACGTCCGCCGTTCGGGGGCGGATTACGCCCAAGCCTGGGCCGATCTTCTGCCGGTGGGGCTAGCATGGCCGCGCGACCCCGACAGCGACCTCATGCGCTATGTGCGCGGACAGGCCGAAATCTGGGGCGGCAAGGTCGATCCGCGGGCGGCTGACCTTCTTGAGATCGAGAGCGACCCAAGGTTCACGCTGGAGCTTCTAGGGGAGTGGGAGCGAGCCTTCGGCCTTCCCGACCCCTGCATCCCCGTAGTTCAGACGATCCCGGAGCGCCACAAGGCTCTGGTCGATCGGATCACGCAGGTAGGCGGGCAGTCTCGGGCCTTCTTCACCGGGATCGCAGCCCGCCTCGGGTACAGCATCACTATCACAGAGTACCATGCATTCCAGTTCGGGCTCTCATCTTTCGGCGGGTCGAGAGGTAAGTTCAATCCGCCCAATATGCGCTTCGTCTGGACGATCCGCGTAACAGGTGCGCGGCTCACACGCTTCCAGTTCGGGCAATCGAGTTTCGGTCGCGACTCCTTCCTTGAGATCCGCCGGGCCGAAGATCTGGAATGCATGTTCAACCGGCTGAAGCCGGCCCATACGAAGCTCTTCTTCAACTATCAGCCCGACGTGCCTGAGGTGGTTCAGACCCACTTCGAATTTGGCGCCTCTTCCTTTGGCGAGGATCCGTTCCTTCGCCTTTCGTCCGGCTGATCCTCTCTCGCTCCCCTTTCCGGAGGCGACCTCGTGCGCAGACACTACCCGCTCAACTCGGCTGGGGTTGAGGATGCTGGCAAACTGCCATGGACCAATGGCGTGCCCTCGACCGGCACAGAGGGGTCCTACCCCGGCTTCGAGATTGTCGTGGACACCGAGAGCGAACTTCTCAACGCTCAGGATGCCTCCGGCCTTGTTCGGAATGGAGCCGATCAGACCCAATTGGCTCAGGCCATCTCGCGGGGGGCCTATCTTGGCGCCTTCGGCGGTTCGGCGAATGCTCTGACGGCTTCGCTGCAGAACAGCACGGTCTGGCCGTCCCTTTTGCCGGGGATGAAATTCACTGGCATCGTCACACAGCCCAATACGGGAGCCGTCAGCGTTGCGCTGAGCGGGTTCTCTACGCCGCCCGGTGTCCTCAACCTATTCCGGCGCGATGGGCAGGCGTTGCAGGCTGGCGACTTGAGGACGGGGCTGCCGTTTTCCTTCGTCTATGACGGCAGCGCGTTTCGCGTTTCGACGCCTGCCGCCTCCGAAGTCACGGTCGCGGGGGCGTCCCTCGTGCATCGAGGGGTCAGCACAGGCACCACCAATGCCATCGTCGCAGGTCTCACCCCCGGCATCACTGCATACGAGTTGGGCGTCGTCTACGTCATCAAGCTTTCTGCAGCCAATACAGGGGCGGTCACGGCGAACCTTGATGGCCGCGGCGCGCTGCCTGTCGTGCGCTCCAACGGCAACCCGCTGAGGGCCGGTGACATCAGCAACATGGCCGTGCTGACCTACAACAGCGACGGCTATTTCGTTCTGGCAAATCTCGCTCAGGAAATCGCGCCTCCAGGCTCAGGCTTCGCAGGTTCTCAGCAGCGGTTTGGCTACACCCCCGTCAACGGCCAGACGCAGACACTGACAGCGACGTTCACGACGACCTACGCTGGTATCGTTCAGTGCGTCGCCACTCTGAACACGAGCCCGCAGAACGGGAACATCTCGACGGCAGCTTCGATCTCGGTGAACGGCGCGGCCTCAAGCGGCTCCGCAGATAGCGTCTCGGGATCTTGCACATCGATCGTGTCGGTTGCCGTGCCGGCCGGCGCCAGCGTGACGGTAGCCGCCCAGAGCACGCCGTCCCAGACGCCGACCGCTGCGGCCTCGCAGTACCTCAACTACATCTTCATCCCGGGCTGATCATGCAGACCTATCTCATCATCGACCCGGAAACGGGGCGGGGCATCGGCTCGTCGCAGAGTGGTGCCCCGAACTATGAGCCTCACGATCACGAGGTGCCCTGCTCGCCAGAGCAATATGCCAACCCCGCGGGCTGGATGCTGAACGACGGCGATTTGGTCGAGGCTCCAGCGTCCTCAGAGCCAAACCCCTCTTTGCCCGTCATCACCTATAAGGCCGACATCTGGCGCCGTGCGACCGATGAGGAGGCCGAGCAGATGGATGAAGCGCTCGCATCACTCCCGGTTCGCCAGCGCCGCATGTACGCGGACGCGCAATACCTCAATCACGGCGATGAGATGTTCGCCGTGCTGTCCGATGCCCTGGTGCATCTCTTCGGAGAGCCGAGGGCGATTGAATTACTGACCCCGTCCGCCTGAGGCTCGCCCGTGGCGACCAACATCGGGCAGATCCGGGCGCGGCGGTTCGACTTCCGTACGCAGGCCAATGCCGACTGGTACGACGGTATCCCGATCGTGAAGGCCGGCAACGGCGGCGTGGAGGCGGGGCCGAGCAACGCCGGCAACGGTGCGCTGGCCCTGAACGGTCTCGACCCTGATACGCCGTTCGGCGCCCACATCCTCACGATCACCAAGCTTGATGCTGGCCTCGCGCGTTACACTGTCGAGGGTCCGTCAGGTCTGGTGACAGGTGCGGGCGTCTCGGGCCTTCCGGTCTATGTCGGCGGTCTCACGCTGCAGCTTACGCAGGGCTCGACGGCTTTCGCGGTGGGTGACGCCTTCGCGGTGAGCGTGCTGCCCGCCCCCGTGGACATCACCGGGCTTATTCTCTCCCTGCAGGCTCGCGTCTCCACACAGAGCGCGAACGTCGCCCTATCCGGCACCTCGGACACATCGAACCCGAGCGTCCTGCAGACCATCACGAACGGCGGGGCAAACGGCGTCGTCGGAATGGCCTTCGACCGCGACAGTGCGGCTTGGCGTGCCTTTGTGCCGTCCGTGAACCCGTACGCCTACGACCTGCTCGCGACGGACCCCGAGACGGGCCGGGTCGAGGTCGCCGCCTTCGGCACGATCACGCACGATTTCGGCGTGACGCACCTTCCCTGATCCCCAGCAGCTCAGGTTCTCATGGCTTATCTGGTGGACGCGCCCACGGGCGTGAGCGTCATTCCTGTTGCCGGATCGACCGGTGCCCGCGGCGAGCGCGGCGACCCGGGCGAGAAGGGCGACAAGGGAGAGAAGGGCGATCCTAGCCTTGTGCCTGGTCCTCCGGGCGCTGGCGCTCAGACCTCGCGCCTTGCCTCGGCCAACGTCCCACAATGGACCGCCGTCGTGCCGGACGGACCCGGCTATTGCGCTCCGGCCGATCCGAGCAATCCGAACCACAAGGGCATCGTTCTCGGGGTCACGGCTCAGGGGGGCGCGCAGGGCACGCTGATCCAGATCCAGTCGTCTGGCGATTTGGACGGTCCCGAAACGACCTGGTCCGGCGAACAGACCCTATATGTGGGTGCGGGCGGCGCCGTGGTTCCGACTGCTCCGACTTCGGGCTGGCTGCAGGCGGTCGGCGCCTCGTCCTCGTCCAGCCACATGGTGGTGTCGCTTGGTATCGCCGAGACGATCACGCCCCCGGCTTCGGGCGCGCAGATCCCGGCGTCTGGAGCGGCGCAGCGGGCGACGGCTGCCAAGATTGCGGCAGGCACGGATGACAGCGCGTGGATTTCCGCGCTCGGGCTGAGTTCGGTTCTCGCCCCCCAACTCACCCGTTCGAACCTCGCCTCCAAGCTCGCCCTGCCGCTGCCATTCGTGACGATGGCCGGCTACGCTGCTGTCGGCGACCTTGGTGCGGGGGCGGTCTATGCACGATCCGCGACGCAGGGCCTGCTTGGCATCCAGGCTCAAGGCGCGTGGTACAACCTCAGCCTGCCCGGCCGCATCGCGAACCCTGCTTGGTTCGGGGCAAAGGGCGATGGGGCAACGGATGACACGGCCGCATGGCAGGCAGCGGTCGATACGGGATTTCCTGTCGTCGCATCGACGCCGCCGGCCTCATACCTGATCAACAGCACGGTCCTACTCAGGATCGGCAGCATTGTGCGCAGCGACGGGCCCTCCGCTATCACCAAGATCGTTGTCACGACGACATCCGATCTCCCGACGTTCCGCGGCGCCGGCAATAGTCAGGCACACAATGCCCTCATCTCCGGAATAGAAATCAATCATTCGGGAGATGCTATTGTCATTGACTTTGGATACAATCTTGCTTGTGAAGTGCGCAACTGCACCATTCGCGCGAGCAAGTCTACCTCGACAAAGCCAATAATATACTATCGCGGATCCTTCACCAAGATCATATCCAATCGCGTTGATAACTTTCGAACGACTAACTCCTATGTCGTTCATTGCGACAGGCGTCAGGACGACAAAACCAAGAACTCTTCCAACGAATTTGCAAATCAGGAACTCAACATTGAGAGCTTGATCAACGATAACTATTTTGCGGGCACAGGGAGCGGGATCCTGATTGGAGCCTCGGAAGATTGCCCTCGCCCGGAAGGCGTCAGCGTCTCACGCAATGGCTCGATCTTGCAGGGCGTCGGCATCAAGGTAGAAGCCATACTTTGGCTGAAGCATACCGACAACACGTGGGATCAAGCTCGACCCTACGCGATGTGGATCCAGCCTATTCCGTTCACCAACGGCGCGGGGCAAAAAGTCGGCGGCGTCACCGGGATTAATTCATCTGGGAATTGGCTTTCCACTCCGGCGGACATGATTAACGGCTCCGGTCTGTATCATGACAATGCAGGAACTGGCGCGCTCGGGCAGTCATACTTTGCCGACAGTACGTTCAAGGACCACTTCGCGTATTGCGGCTACGGTGCTGTTCTGCGCTTCGGGTGCACGGAAATCGACTTTGCGGGGTCAATCTTCTACTGTCCGCCGTCAGCACTCCTGAGACAGATTGAGGGTCTTCACGAACGGAGGATGGCTGGTTCATCGTAGCCCCCAGGAGCGAAGATGAAACAGACGTCCGGG
>NZ_CABFVH010000064.1 GCF_902141855.1 Methylobacterium dankookense
GGCAGGGCGGGCCCCACGCGCGGCCTCCGGGGCGGGCGCCGCCTTCCCGGCCGCAACGGCGGGGGTCGCGGGCGGCATCGCGGGGGCGACGTCCGCCTCGGCCAGGCGGGCGGCCGGGCGCGCCGGCGGGTCGGACCAGGGCTGGGCGAGCGCGAGCGCCGGAGCGGCAAGGCTGAGGGCAGTGGCCGCGGCCATCCGGCGGAAGCACGTCATGATCGATCCCCTCGTTCCCTTGCCGGCGTCGGGTCCTGCACCGTCTCGTACCGGCAAGAGAAGGGATATGCCGCCGGATGAGCACTTGGCTGTGCGGGCCGGCACGCGCATGACGACCTGCGAGTGTTCTTGGATATCGACAGGGGATTGATGAATGCGACAGAATTTCTCCTGTGAGGTCTTGACCTTCCAGTAAAATAGGGTTGTTGCTCGTGCCGGAACGATCGGGAGCACGACAACCCTATGAGCAGCACCGAAGCACAGGCCGACCTTACTGAGCTTTCGGCCGAGATCGTCTCGGCCTATGTATCCAACAACTCCGTTCCGGTCAGCGATCTGGGCGCCCTGATCAGCAGCGTGCACGGCGCCCTCCAGGCCCTGACGCAGCCCCCCGAGACGCAGCAGACCGGCCCGGAGAAGGCGACCCCGGCCCAGATCCGCAAGTCCGTCACCCCAGACGCGCTGATCTCCTTCATCGACGGCAAGCCCTACAAGACGCTGAAGCGGCACCTGACCAAGCACGGCCTCGACATGACCGGCTACCGCGAGCGCTTCGGCCTGCCGCACGACTACCCCTCGACTTCGGTGAACTACTCGGCCGCCCGCTCGCAGCTCGCCCGGACGCTCGGCCTCGGCCGCAAGGCCGCCGGCCAGGCCACGCCCGAGCCGGAGCCCGAGGCCGCCCCGGCCGAGGCGGCACCCACCCGCGCGAAGGCCGCCCCCAAGGGCCGCGGCCGGCGCAAGGGCGGCTCGGTGGCCGAAGCCGCGGAGTGATCCGTTCTTCGGATTGATCGGACTGGGCCGCCGCGCATCCCCTCTCCCCGCTCGCGGGGAGAGGATTCGCCATGAGATGGAGGCGCCCTACCGGCCGAGGCCGCGCAGCCAGGCCGTGACGGGATCGAGGACGGAAGCCGCGACCGAGGCGGCCCAGCCCATGGCGCGGGCGCCGAGGCCGCGCTCGCCGCGGCCCTGGGAGGCCATCAGCGCGGCGACGTAGGCGTCCTCGCGCTCCTTGCAGGCATCGAGCGCGTTGCGCTGGTCGCCCGCCCGGCTCTGGCCCGGCGGCTGGTGGGCATAGGCCTCGCGCAGGCAGCGATGCCAGGCCTGCTCCAGGCCGGCCGGATCCGCGCCCGCGCGGGCGGGCGCGCCGAGCATCGCCAGGGCGAGGAGAAGGAGCAGCGGCCTGCGCATGGCGCCGGTATCGCCGATTCCGGCCAAGCTCGGCAAGCGGGCGCGCGGGCCGCTCCGGGCGGCGGGGCCCGCGCTCAGTGCGTGCGGCGCACGGCGTAGCGGTAGAGGGTGCCGGCATCGTCCACCAGCTCGCCGCTCGGCCCGTCCTGCCAGACCACCTCGTCGCCGGGCCGGACTTCGTCGGTGAGCACGAGGCCGCGCGCGATCTCCAGCTCGATCCCGGCGCCGTAGGCGGTCGCGGTCTCGCGCATGATGGCCGAGGCAAGGTCGGCGGTATCGGGAATGCAGACGAACAGGACTCCGTCGGCGACGGCGAGCGTGTAGGTATGCATGATCGGCTCCAGCTTCGCGCCGGGCCGAGGTAAGGATCCGCGCGCCCCATCGTAGTGCGCTGCAACACAGCGCTGGTCTGCGGACAGTGCAGGGGCCGCGTCGGCGGGGCGGCTACCCGCCCGCGATCAGCGCGCGGATGCGGGCGGCCAGAAGGTCCACGCTGAAGGGCTTGGTCAGCACGTGCATGCCGGGCTCCAGGCGTCCGCCGCCGAGCGCCGCGTTCTCGGCGTAGCCCGTGATGAACAGCACCTTCAGCCCGGGCCGGGAGACGCGGCCGGCATCGGCCATCTGGCGCCCGTTCATGCCGCCGGGCAGGCCGACATCGGTAATGAGCAGGTCCACCCGCACGTCCGATTGCAGGACCTTGAGGCCCGAGGCCCCGTCCGCCGCCTCGATCGCCGCGTAGCCGAGATCCTCCAGAACCTCCGTCACCAGCATGCGCACGGTCGGCTCGTCGTCCACGATCAGGACCGTCTCGCCCACCCGCGCCCGCGGCGCGGCGCCGGGATCGGGCGCGTCCTCGGGCGCCTCGGCGGCGCCGCGGTGGCGGGGCAGGTAGAGGCACATGGTGGTGCCCTGGCCGAGCTCGGAATAGATCCGCACCTGCCCGCCGGACTGGCGCACGAAGCCGTAGATCATCGAGAGGCCGAGGCCCGTGCCCTGGCCCATGGGCTTCGTCGTGAAGAACGGATCGAAGGCCTTGGCCATCACGTCCGGGCTCATGCCGGTGCCGGTGTCGGACACGCAGAGCGAGACGTATTGCCCCGGCTCCAGGTCGCGCTCGCGCGCGCCGCGCGGGTCGAGCCAGCGGTTGGCGGTCTCCACCGTCAGGTGGCCGCCGTCCGGCATGGCGTCGCGGGCATTGATGCAGAGGTTCAGCAGCGCGTTCTCGAGCTGGTGCGGGTCGACGAGGGTCGGCCAGAGCCCGCCCGCCTCCACCACCTCGACGGCCACCGCCGGCCCCACCGTGCGCCGCACGAGATCCTCCATGCCGCGCACGAGGCGATTCACGTCGGTGGGCTTGGGGTCGAGGGTCTGGCGGCGGGAGAAGGCGAGCAGGCGATGCGTCAGCGCGGCGGCGCGCTTGGCCGCCCCTTGCGCGGCGGCGACGTAGCGGTCGACGTCGCCGTAGCGGCCTTGCGCGATGCGCGCGCTCATCAGTTCCAGCGAGCCGGTGATGCCGGTGAGCAGGTTGTTGAAGTCGTGCGCCAGCCCGCCCGTGAGCTGGCCCACCGCCTCCATCTTCTGGGCCTGGCGCAGGGCCTCCTCGGCCTGGGCCAGCGCCTCCCCCTGCGCCTTGATCGCGGTGATGTCGCGCACCGAGGCGTAGATCAGCCCCTCGCGCGGAACGGCGTTCCAGGAGAGCCAGCGGTAGCTGCCGTCGCGGTGGCGGTAGCGGTTCTCGAAGGTGAGCTGCGCCTCGCCGCGGGCGAGGCCTCCCGCCGCCTTCAGGGTGGCCTCGGCATCGTCCGGGTGGACGAAGGCGAGGAAGGGCCGCGCCTTCATCTCGGCCTCGCTCCAGCCGAGCGTCGCCGGCCAGGCCGGGTTGAGGCTGAGGAAGTGGCCGTCGAGGCTCGCCACGCAGAGGAGGTCGGAGCTCGCGCGCCAGACCGTGTCGCGCTCGGCGGTGCGGGCGGCGACCTGCCGCTCCAGCTCCGCCTCGATCCGCTTGTGGGCGGTCACGTCCTGCGCGAACAGGTGGAACCCGTCGACCCGGCCGCCCGCGTCCCGGCGGGGCAGCAGGCGGATCTCGGCGACGCGGCCCGCCCCGCCCGGATGCGGCCATTCCGCCTCGAACACCGCCGGCTCGCCCGCGAGCGCGCGGGCGGCCTGCGCCAGGAGCTCGTCGCGCGGCACCGGACCGTCGAGATCGGAGAGGGCCCGGCCGACCGCCGCCTCGGGGGCGAGCACCAGCCAGTCGCGGCAGGCGAGGTTGGCGAAGCGGCAGGTGCCGCCCGCATCGACGAAGGCGATGAAGACCGGCAGCGCGTCGGCGATCAGGCGCAGCTCGCGCTCGTTGGCGAGCGCCCGCTCCTCCGCCGTCCGGCGGGCGGTGATGTCGCTGAAGAAGATCGCGACGCGCCGGGCCTCGGGCTCGCCGACGCGCAGGGCCCGCACGTCGAACCAGCGGCCGAACACCGCGGCGTAGTTCTCGAAATGCGCCGGCTCGCCGGTGAGCGCCACGCGGCCATAGGTGTCGAACCAGTGCCGCTCGAGGTCCGGCGCGAACTCGCTGACCCAGCGCCCGACGACGTCCGCTCCGGTCTGGCGGGCGAAGGCGGGGTTGGCCTCGGCGATGCGGTAATCGACGGGGCGCGCGCCCTCGAACTTCATCTCGACGATGCAGAAGCCGACCTCGATCGCCTCGAACAGCATCCGGTAGCGGTCCTGCGTGCGCCGCAAGGCCTCGTCGGCGAGGCGCTTCTCGGTCACGTCGCGCACCACGCCGACGAAGCGGATCCGGCGCCCCTCCGCGTCCTGCTCGAAATCGGCGCGGCGGGCGATCCAGCGCAGCTCGCCCGTATCGGCGCGGCGGATGCGGTACTCCACGTCCCGCGCCACCGCCCCCGTCCGGCGCGAGGCGGCGCCCGAGCGGATCCCCGCATCCTCGGTGAGGACGAGGGCCTCGATCTCGGCGGCCGGGAAGCGGGCCCGCTCGGGCAGGCCGTAGAGCCGGCACAGCTCGGGGGTCGCCTGGACCATGTCGTCGGCGAGGTCCACCGAGAACACGCCGACGCCGCCGGCCTCCTGGGCGCGGCGCAGAGCCGCCTCGGCCTCGCCCAGCGCCAGGCTCGCCCGGTGCTCGGCCGAACGGTCGCGCACCACCTTCACGAAGCCGCGATGCGCGCCCTGCGCGTCGCGCAAGGGGCGCAGCTCGCCGTTCGCCCAGAACCGGCTGCCATCCGCGCGCAGGCGCCAGCCCTCGTTCTCGGCGCGGCCCTCCTCCAGGGCGGCGCGCATCTCGGTCTCCGCCCGGCCCGCCCGGCGGTCCTCGTCGGTGAAGATCCGGGCGAGCGATTGCCCCTGCATCGTCTCGGCCGGCCAGCCGGTGAGGCGCTCGGCGCCCGCGTTCCAGTCGGTGACGCGGCCGGCCGTGTCGGTGACGGCGATGGCCACGTCCGAGGGGCTGTCGAACACGGCGCGGTAGCGGCTCTCGCCCTCGCGGGCGGCGGCGCGGGCGGCGGCCTCGCCGGCCTCGGCGAGCCCCGCCGAGAGGGCGCCCGCGAACAGGCGGGCGGATTCGAGGTCCGCGGGCGTGAAGGCGTGGGCGCGCGCCGATTGCAGGCGCAGCACCCCGAAGACCCGGCCCTCGCGGGTGACGGGCACGAGGATGCAGGCGCGCTGCCCGATGATCGCGGAGAGCGCCTGGTTGACGCGCGGATCCTCCCGGGTATCGGCGAGGACGACCGGCTCGCCCGAGATCAGGCAGCTCCCCGAGAGGCTGCCGTGGAGCGGCACGCGCAGGCCCTCGTGCGGCGCGAGGGCCCCTTGCGCCGCGCGGTAGACCAGGGTCTCGCCCTCGCCGAGCTCGACCGCGCCGCCCTCGGCGCGGGGCACCGCCCGCATGGCGCCCGAGACCAGGGCGGCGAGCATGCGCTCCCGGTCGGCGCCCGCCGCCGCCACCGCCCGCTGCGTCTCGGAGAGGATCGCCGGGCGGCGCGCCGCCTCCTGCCGCTCGACGAGGACGGCCTCGCGCTGGCGCAAGGCCGCGCGCAGCTCCAGGAGGCTCATCACCTGCCGGGCGAGGCGGCGCAGGGCATCGGCCTGGGGCCCGGCGAGACCGTCGGGGCGGGGCTCGGTGTCGAGGACGCAGAGGGAGCCGAGGGCGTGGCCGTCGGGGCTGCGCAGCGGCGCGCCGGCATAGAAGCGGAAGCCCGGCGCGCCGGTCACGTAGGGGTTGTCGCGGGTGCGCGGGTCGGCGGCGAGGTCGGGGATGACGAGGAGGTCCGCCGCCGCGACGGCGTGGGTGCAGATCGCGACGCCGAGCGGCACGGCGGAGGCCGCGAAGCCGACCGCGGCCTTGAACCAGAGCCGGTCCGGACCGATCAGGCTCACCAGGGCGACGGGTGCCGCGCAGACGAGGGCGGCGAGCTGCGCCACGTCGTCGAAGCCGGTCTCGGCGGGGGTGTCGAGGATGTCGTAGGCGGCGAGCGCGGCGAGCCGCTTCGGATCGGCCGCGCAGGCTGCGGGATCGGGTTCGGGCATGGTCCAACGTGCGCGAGGCGCCCCGGCGGGTCCCGGGCTCTTTCGGCCTGCTCTAGCGCAATCCGGCCGGTCCCGCGAACGGATGCTGCGGCCCGCGTGTCAGCCGGCTCGCAAGGAAGGGCCCCGCGTCGGTGCCGAGCGCCATCCTGTGCCGTCGCTCCCCTCTCCCGCCGCGCATTCGCTCGGCGCCCTCCCCCCGCAGAGGGGGGAGGGCGTGTTGCGGCCGGTCCCCGCTACCGCGTGGTCGGCAGGAGCAGGTCCGGCAGCCACAGGGCGACGCCCGGCACGAGGCAGAGGATCAGGATCGCCACCGCCATCAGGATCACGAAGGGCAGGGTGCCCCAGATGATGTCCGAGAGCGGGATGTCGGGTGCGATGTTCTTGATGACGAAGATGTTCAGCCCCACCGGCGGGTGGATCAGGCCCATCTCCATGGTGATCGTCATCACCACGCCGAACCAGACGAGGTCGAACCCGGCGGCCTTGAGCGGCGGCAGGATGATCGGCGCCGTCATCAGGATGATCGAGACGGGGGGCAGGAAGAAGCCCAGCGCGATCACGAGCAGGAGGATCGTCACCAGCAGCACCCAGGGCGAGAGCTGCATCGCCACGATCGCCTGCGCCGCGCCTTGCGAGATGTGCAGGTAGCTCATCACGTAGGCGTAGAGGAGCGACATGCCGATGATCAGCATCAGCATGGTCGATTCCCGCAAGGTCGCGGTCAGGATCGGGCTGACGTCCTTGGGCCGCCAGACGCCGTAGATCACCGCGATCAGGCCGAGCGCCAGCAGGCCGCCGAGGCCCGCCGTCTCCGAGGGCGTGGCGTAGCCGCCGTAGAGCGCGACCATGACGCCGGTGAGCAGGATCACGAAGGGCAGCACCCGCGGCAGCGTCGAGAAGCGCTCGCGCATGCTGTAGGTGTCCTCGGCGAGGATCGCCGAGCGCGCGCCCCCGCCCTCGTAGGCCTGCTTGGCCGCCGCGTATTCCGAGCGGAAGCGGTAGATCGACCAGGCGGCGAACAGGCCGACCAGCAGCAGGCCCGGGCCGATGCCGGCGAGGAACAGCCGGCCCAGCGACTGCTCGGCGGCCACCGCGTAGAGGATCATGGTGATCGAGGGCGGCAGCAGGATGCCGAGCGTGCCGCCCGCCGCGATGATGCCGGCGGCGAAGCCCGGCGAGTAGCCGCGCTTGCGCATCTCCGGGATGCCCGCCGAGCCGATGGCCGAGCAGGTGGCGGGCGAGGAGCCCGCCATGGCGGCGAACAGCGCGCAGGCGAAGACGTTGGCGATGCCGAGCCCCCCCGGGATGCGGTGCATCCAGGCGTGCATGGCGGTGTAGAGGTCCTGGCCGGCCTTGGACCGCCCGATCGCGGCGCCCTTCAGGATGAAGAGCGGGATCGAGAGCAGGGTGATCGAGGCCATCTCCTCGTAGACGTTCTGCGCCACCGTATCGAGGGAGGCGGCGGGCATGAACGCGTACATGAAGGCCAGCGCCACGAAGCCGAGCGCGAAGGCGATGGGGATGCCGGACAGCATCGCCGTGAGGGTGGCCCCCGCATAGAGGGCGCCGATTGCCGCGACGCTCATCGGTCGCTCCCCTTCGTCTGCGAGGCGAGCACGTCGGGCCCGCGGGGCGTCAGGTCGGGACGGTCCTTCATGTCCCGGTTGATGTCGGCGGCGACGCCGACCTTGGGCGTTCCCCAGCCGGCGCGGCCGGGGCCGTGGAGCACGGCCTCAAGGATCTGCAGGGCGAGCTGCAGGCCGAGCAGCGACATGCCGGCCGCCATCATGGAATAGGGGATCCAGAGCGGCGGCCCCCAGGTCGATTGCGAGACCTGCCCGTCGACCCAGGCCTCGTGCAGCAGGGTGAAGCTCTTCCAGGTGAAGAAGGCCACGAAGACGAAGCTGACGATGTCCGCGAGCAGGAGCCGCACGCGGTTGACGGTGGGCGAGAGCAGGCCGGTCAGGGCCTCGATCGCCACGTGGCCGCGCTTGGCCTGGACGGCGGCGGCCGAGCCGAAGGTGGCGCCGACGATCAGGAACACCGCCATCTCGTCCTGCCACTCCGTCGGTTCCTTGAACACGTAGCGGATCAGGACGCTATAGCTGAGCACGAGGCAGGCGGCGACGAGGGCGAGGCCGCCGAGCATCAGGATGAGGCCGTTGAGGCCGCGGATGGCGCCCTCGACCGCACCGAGAAGCCCCGGCGCGCGGGGCACCGGGGCGGCATGGGTCTCGGCGGCGGCGGTGGCCGCGTCGAATCCGTGGCTCACGACACCTGCTCCGCCAGCTTGAGGAGCTCGGCGCAGGAGGCGTTCTTGTTGGCGAAGTCCTTCCAGGCGGTCTCGCGGGCGAGCTCCCGCCACTGGCGCAGGGTCGCCTCGTCCATGTTCTGCACCTTGGCGCCGGCCTTGCCGAAGACCTCCTCGACGCGGGTGTCGTCGGCCTTGGCGCCGGCCTGGCCGAAGCTCTCGAGCTCGGCGCCCACCGTCATGATCAGGTCCTGCTGGTCCTTGGGTAGGCGCTCGAAGATGATCTTCGACATCATGATCGGCTCGAGCATGAACCAGTAGGAGCGCTCGCGGCCGGAGACGAGGGCCTTGGAGATCTCCTCCAGGCGGAACGAGATCAGGCTGGTGGAGGAGGTGATGACCGCATCGCACGCGCCCGTCTGCATGGCGGCGTAGGATTCGTTGGACGGGATCGAGAGCGTGGCCGCGCCGGCCTGCTTCATCATCATGTCCATCTCGCGGGAGCCGCCGCGGACCTTCACGCCCTTGGCGTCGGCCGGGGTGAGCAGCGGCCGCTCGCGGCTCGCGACGCCGCCCGCCTGCCAGACCCAGGAGACCAGGACCACGCCCTTGGAATCGAGGATCTCGGTGAGCTTGCGGCCGACGGGCGCGTTCTTCCAGGCCAGCGCCTGCTGGTAGGAGGTGACCAGCGCCGGCATCAGGCCGATATTCATCTCGGGCACCTCGCCGCCCGCGTAGGGCGCGGGGTAGAGCGACATGTCGAGGGCGCCCTTGCGGACGGCGCCGAACTGGGCGTTGGTCTTCATCAGGGACGAGCCCGGATAGACCTGGACCTCCAGCGCGCCCTTCGAGCGCTCGGCGAGCGCGGCCGCGAACTTGCGGCACATCCGGTCGCGGAAGTCACCCTCGTCGATGGTGCCGCCGGGGAATTGGTGCGAGAGTTTGAGGGTGGTCGCCGCCTGCGCGGCGTTCAGGCCGAAGCGCAGCAGCGCGGGCGCGGCGAGAGCCGAAGCGATGAGGCTCCGTCGAGTCGTCGTCATGGCGTTTCTCTCCCGTGAGAGACTGAAGAGTCGATTATTGGATTGTGTTCGACTGCCGGGCCAATATGCGGCAGTTCTGTATTTTTACAAGCGTTTTTTACCGCTTCTGCGCACGCAAGAGCGGGAAACGCCGCGGGCCGGTATTATCGATCCGGTGCCCGGCCGCCCGCCGCGGCGACCCAGTCCCGCAAACCCTCGGCCGAGCGGAAATCCTCCAGCGCGTGGACACGGGCGCCGGGCAGGGCGTCGCGGGCCATGGTGGCGAGCGCATGGCCGGGGCCGAGCTCCAGCACGGCCTCCGCCCCGAACTCGCGGGCGGCGACGAGGCAGGCGGCCCAGTCGATGGTCTCGCCGATCTGCCGGGCGAGCTTGTCCGCTCCCGCCTTCGCGTCGAACACCGCCATGCCGTCGAGGCCGGCGACGAGGCGCGGCGCGCCGGGGCCGGGCCGGCGCAGCTCCTCCGCGGCGAGGCGCGCGCGGAAGGCCTCCGCGGCGGCGGCGAGCAGCGGCGTGTGCGAGGGCGTGCGCACGGGCAGGACCACGGCGCGGAGCGCCCCCGCGGCGGCGGCCGCGGCGCAGAGCGCGTCGAGATCGGCCCGCGCGCCGCCGATCACGGCGCTGTCGGCGGCGTTGCGGATGGCGAGGTGGCAGGCCTGGGCGGCGGCCAGCGCCTCGATCCGGGCGAGCGGGAGCCCGCGGATCCCGGCGAGGCCGAAGCCCTCCCCCGTCGCCGCATCCATCGCCTCGGCGCGGGCGGCGGCGAGACGCAGCACCGCCTCGGGGCGCAAGCGGCCGGCGACGCCCCAGGCGGCGAGGTCGCCGATGCTGTAGCCGGCCACGATCGTGCGGGCGGGCAGGACCGGCGCGACCAGGCTCCAGCCGGCAAGCGCGGCGGTGCAGCACAGGATCTGGCCGGTGCGGTTGCCGTGGAGGTCCGCGCTCCCATCCCGCACGAGGTCGCGCGGGTCGCGCCCGAGCAGGGGAGCCGCGGCGGCGAAGACCGGCTCCGCCGCGGGCAGGCCGGCGGTCAGGTCGAACATGCCCGGATGCTGGCCGCCCTGGCCGGAGAGGAGGAGGGCGAGGGTCATGCGTCCTCCAGCCCGTCCACGAACAGGGTCATGGCGAGGAGGTCGGCCGCCCCGCCCGGGCTGAGGCGGCGGGCGACGAAGGCGCGGTGGATCGCCTCGGCCCGCGCGAACCAGTCGTCCCGCGCGACGCCGCCCGCCGCGCAGAACGCCGAAGCCGCCGCGCGGGCGAAGCCATAGCCCTCCGCGCCGCCGCGATGGAGCAGGTTGGTGTCCTCCAGATGGGCGATCAGGGCGAGGCAGCAGCCGACGCGGTGCGCCTGGGGGTCGTCCGGGCGCAGGCTCCGGGCGCGGCGGAGCGCCGGCAGCCCGACCCGGTAGAGGGTTGGAAAGCCCGCCGCCGCCTCGGCCGGGGCGCCGCCGACCCCGTGCCGGAGCCGCGCCCGCGCGCCCGGCGCGTCGAGGGGCACCGGCCCGCGGAGGATGCCCCTGGCATGGCGGGCCCGGACATGGGCACCGAGCGCCCCGGCCGGAAGCGGGGGCCCCCCGGCTCTCAAGGCGCCGGCCGCCGCGGCGAGCAGGCCGAGGCCGAAGATCGCGCCGCGATGGGTGTTCACGCCCCCCGTCGCCGCCCGCATCGCGGCCTCGGCGGCGAGGCCGATCCGGCGCAGCTGCGGCATCGGCCGATCCGCGGCGCCGGCCTGCGCCAGGGCGGCGAACCAGGGCTCCAGCGCCGCCGCGCTCGCCCGGAAGGTCCCGGCATCCATGTCCGCATGGCTGCCGCTGTCGACGAGGCTGACGAGGCCGGGCTTGGGATAGGTGTCGAGTTCGCGGTGGAGGGCCGCGACCGCGGCCGCGGCGATGGTTTCGAAGAGGTCGCGACGGTCGGCCCTGAGCCTCTCCTCCCCCGTGCGGGGAGGAGCCGGAGGTGGGGGTGGTGCAGGATCGGACGTCGCGGTGCCGTCTGCACCACCCCCACCCCTGACCCCTCCCCGCAAGGGGGAGGGGACCCGCGCCTGTTCCGGCACCCCCCTCACACCGGCTCCCCGGGGCGTGGCGCGGGCCGCAACTCCACGCGGTCGAGATGCTTGGCGAGAACCGGCGCGAGAACCGGACCCTGCGCCTCGTGCAGCTCGCGCCAGTGGATCCCGGCCCCGTCCGGCAGCAGCACCTCGCCGTCGATCCGCATCGGCGCCGCCGCGGCGATGCGGGCGAGGCCGGCGAGGAAGCCCGGCGGGATCTCGGAGACCGGCCAGAGCAGGTCGAGGTCGGAGGTCGGGGCGAGATAGGTCAGGCCGGTCAGCGCCTGCCAGAGCAGGGCGCCGAAGGGGCGCGGCACGAGGTCGTGCGCGGCAGCATGGGCGAGGAGCGCGTCGAGGCTCGGCTGCCAGGCGGCGGGGGCGTCACCGCGCGCCGCGGCGAGGGTCGGGCCGGGCAGGGGGGTCAGGGCCGGCGCCGGCAAGGCGAGGCCGATGCGGCGCTTGCCCGCGGCCGGGGGCAGGGGCAGGCCGAGCGGGACAAGGGCCCGATCCTCGTCCGGATGGTAGCGCCGCACGATCAGCGGCCGGCCGCGCGCGGCCCAGTCCGCCACATGGGGGGCGCCGTCGAGGTCGGGCCGGGCGCGCAGCAGGGCGGCGAAGGCGTCGGGATCGGCGCGGACGAGGTCGTGGCGCCGGACGCCCTCAGCCACGGCGCGCCTCAAGACGTGCCTCGTCAGCGACCGCCTCGGCGACCGCGCGGGCCACCGGCCGGCCGCCGCGCTCGGCACCGAGGCGGTCGCGCACGTCGTCGGCGGGCGCGTCGGCGATCAGGGCCCGGACCTGCTCGGAGAGCGGGCGGGCCGGATCGAGCACCGCGTGCACGGCGCCGGTCGCCACCATGTTGTCGAGGCCCGGCGCGAAGACGGGGGTCGACTTCGCCATCTCTTGGAGCTTGTCCAGCGGCAGCTTGGTGACGCGGGCGACGGAGGGCAGGTCCATCACGCTGGGATTGGCGCCCGGCAGCGCCGCCAGCACCCGCGTCGCCAGCGCCGTGGCGATGAAGGCGCCGGCCGCCGAGTGGCCGTAGATCAGCCCGATCGTCGGGTGGCCGGCCTGGTCGGCCAGCAGCAGCGCCTTGGCGAGATGCGCGAGGCATTCGTTGAGGCCGAGCAGCTCGTCGCGCCGGCTCATGCGCTGGCTGTCGGAATCGACGAGGACCAGGATCGGCGCCCTGTCGCCGGCCCGCACCGCGTCGAGCACGGCGCGGGAGAGCGCGAGCGCGCCCTCGATGCCGAGCGCCGTGTCGCCGTCGATGCCGATCACGGTCGCCTCAACCCCGTCGAGGGGGCCGTGGCCGCCGACGAGCCCGTCCGCGACGCGGACCCGGTGGCCTTGCGGGAAGAGCGAGGCGAGGATCTCAGCGAGCGTCATGGTGCGCCTCCTCCACCCGGGCGACCGTCTCGTCGAAGGCGGCCGTGGTCATGGCCGGCACGGCCTCGGGATCGTTGACGCCGAGCCGCGCCCAGATCTCGGTGGCGTCGCGGCAATCGCCGAAGCGGGCGATGCGGGCCTCGAGCCGGGCCTGCTCCGCCTCCAGCGTCGCGAGGTCGAAGGCCGGCGCGCGGGCGATCAGGTCGAGGGCGGCGGCCCGGAAGGCCGCGACAGTGTCGTCGGCGAAGGCGTCGGCGCCGCCGATCAGGCGGCGATGCTTGCCGCCCATGGTGCGCCAGACGAGGGCGCGATCGCGCGAATCGAACTCCTCGGCGCCCTTGTTGGTCTCGATCACCTCCGGCCCCGAGACCGAGATGCGCCCGCCCTCCGACACGGCGAGGCGCGAGCAGGTGCCGGCGATGAGCCCGCCGCCGCCATAGGCCCCGGCCCGGCCGCCGATCAGGCCGATCACCGGCACCCCGGCGGCGCGCAGCTCCGCGATGGCGCGCATGGCCTCGGCGATGGCGGTCTCGCCGGCATTGGCCTCCTGCAGGCGCACGCCGCCGGTGTCGAACAGGATCAGCACGGCCGCCGGCTTCAGGTCGCGCGCGGCGCGCAGCAGCCCGATCAGCTTGGCGCCGTGCACCTCGCCGAAGGCGCCGCCCATGAAGCGGCCCTCCTGCGCGGCGACGAGCACCGGCTTGCCGTCGAGGGTGGCGCGGCCGACCACGATGCCGTCGTCGAAGGCGCGCGGCAGGTCGAAGAGCGGCAGGTGCGGGCTCGTCCGCCGCGCGGTCGGCGGCAGGAACTCCCGGAAGCTGCCGGGATCGGCCAGGGCCGCGACGCGCTGGCGGGCGCTGGCCTCGTACCAGCTCAGGGCGCTCGGATCGGTGCTCGCGGGGCTCATCTCACGCCTCCATCAGCCGGGCGCCCTGGCGGAGGCGCAGGGACACGGTGTCGGGGCGCGCGCCGCCGTCGTTGATGCTGATGCGCAGGCCCCCGGGCTGCGCGCGGGCCACGAAATCGGCCACCACCGCCTCCCAGACCGCGGCGTAGCCGGTGACCGGCGTCTCGATCGCCACCTCGCAGGCATCGGGCGGCAGCACCCGCTCCAGCAGGACCTCCAGGTTGCCCGAGGCCACCACGCCGGTGATGGCGCTCGGCACCGAGCCGGGCAGGGGCTTCTGCGTGGTGTGGCGGAAGGTCAGGGATTCCATGAGGGATCTCCGCAGGGATCGCTCTCCTCCCCCTTGCGGGGAGGAGACGGAGGTGGGGGTGGTGCAGAAGGCACCGGGGCGCTTCATCCTGCACCACCCCCACCCCTGACCCCTCCCCGCAAGGGGGAGGGGAAAAGGGGGTTCACCAGTTCCGGAACTTGGCGGGCGGGTCGTAGAGGCCGCCCGACCAGTGCACGAGGTCCTTGATCGACTTGGCGGCGAGCAGCGCCCGGTCGGCGTCGAGGGGCTCGATGCCGAGATCCTCGGGGCGGCGCACGATGCCGCGGGACCGCAATTCCTCGACCTTGGCCCGGTCGCGGCCCCGGCCGATCTCGGTATAGCCGGCCACCCCGCGGATCGCCTGCTCGCGCTCGTCGGCGTCGCGGCAGAGCAGGAGGTTGGCGATGCCCTCCTCGGTGACGATGTGCGTGACGTCGTCGGCGTAGACCATGACCGGGGCGAGCTCGAGCCCGGTCTTCTTCGCGAGCTCCATCGCGTCGAGGCGCTCCACGAAGGTCGGCACCAGCTTGTCGCCGAAGGTCTCGACGAGCTGCACCACGAGCTTGCGCCCGCGCATCAGCAGCGGATCGCCGACGGTTTGCGCCTCGCGGCCCGCCTTCATCCAGGTGTCGGAGGGGTGGCGCCGCCCGTGCGGGTCCGAGCCCATGTTCGGCGCGCCGCCGAAGCCCGCCACGCGGTCTCGCGTCACGGTGGAGGAATGGCCCATCAGGTCGATCTGCAGCGTCGAGCCGATGAACAGGTCGCAGGCATAGAGCCCGGCCGTCTGGCAGAAGGCGCGGTTCGAGCGCAAGCTGCCGTCGGCTCCGGTGAAGAACACGTCCGGCCGCGCCCGGATGTAGCGGTCCATGCCGACTTCCGAGCCGAAGCAGTGGACCTGCTTCACCCAGCCCGATTCGATCGCCGGGATCAGCGTCGGGTGCGGGTTGAGCGCCCAGTGCGTGGCGATCCGTCCCTTCAGCCCCAGGCGCTCGCCATAGGTCGGCAGCAGCAATTCGATCGCCGCGGTGCCGAAGCCGATGCCGTGGTTGAGCCGGGTGATGCCGTACTCGGCATAGATCCCCTTGATCGCCATCATGGCCATCAGGACCTGCGTCTCGGTCATCGCCGCCGGGTCGCGGGTGAAGAGCGGCTCCACGTAGAAGGGCCGGTCGGCCTCCACCACGAAGTCGATCCGGTCGCCCGGGATGTCGACGCGCGGCACCGTGTCGACGATCTGGTTGACCTGGGCCACCACGACGCCGTTCTTGAAGGCGGTGGCCTCCACCACGGTCGGCGTGTCCTCGGTGTTCGGGCCCGTATAGAGGTTGCCGTCCCGGTCGGCCGAGACGCCCGCGATCAGCGCCACGTTCGGCGTCAGGTCCACGAAGTAGCGGGCGAACAGTTCCAGATAGGTGTGCACCGCCCCGAGCTGGATCTGCCCGCCATAGAGCATCTTCGCGATCCGCCCGCCCTGGGGTCCGGAATAGGAATAGTCGAGGCGCCGGGCGATGCCGGTCTCGAACACGTCGAGATGCTCGGGCAGCACGATGCCCGACTGCACCATGTGCAGGTCGTGGACGCGTGCCGGGTCGCAGGCGGCGAGCGCCCGGGCGAGGCAATCGGCCTGCTTCTGGTTGTCGCCCTCCAGGCAGACGCGGTCGCCGGGGCGCAGGATCGCCTCCAAGAGGTCGATCGCGGCGCCCGCCGGCACCACCTTGCCCTCGGCATGCGCGCGCCCGGCCGCGAGCCTTTCGTCGCGGAGTCGCGCCTCGCTGCGCCAGTCGGTCATCGGCTTCCTCGCCCGTCGCGCCCGGGATGCGGAGGATCTTCGCGCCCCGCGCATTCACACGGCTTTGAACGCCACCATTCGGTATTCATATGTGCCGATTTGTCAAGATCGTGCATATATAAATGCGCTGCAACGAGCATGTTGCATACGCGAACAGGCATCGGCCGCTCCGGTGCATCGCACGCCCTGCGCCGGATCCGGGCGGGGCCGGCCCGGGATCCGGCGTTCCGCTTGACGATGCGCGGGTGCCTCGGCTCAGATTCACGCGGGAGAGAGGCGCCGGAATCGCATGGACGGGGTGGAGATCGAGGAACGCGAGCTGCTGTCGGACCGGATCCGCAACGCGCTGACCGACGCCATCGCCTCGGGCAGCCTGGCCGCAGGCACGGCCCTCGACGAGCAGGACATCGCCGACCGCTTCGGCGCCTCGCGCACGCCGGTGCGGGAGGCGCTGCGCCAGCTCGCCTATAACGGCCTCGTGGAGGTGCGCCCCCGCAAGGGCGCCGTGGTCACGCGCATGACCCCGGAGCGCATCGCCGAGATGTTCGAGACCACCGCCGAGGTCGAGGCGATGTGCGCGCGGCTCGCCACCTACCGGATGACGCCGCTGGAGCGCAGCCAGCTCATGGCGCTGCACGAATCCTCGGCGGCCCTGGTGGAGGCCGGCGATTACGACGCCTACGACGCCTTCAACCTCGCCTTCCACGAGGGTCTCTACCGGGCGACCCATAACGGCTTCCTGGCCGAGCAGGCGCTCGGCATCCGCATGCGGCTCTCCGCCTTCCGCCGCACGCAGCTCCGGCACGGACCGCGCATCCACCGCTCGCATGCCGAGCATGGGGGGATCCTGGCCGCCATGGCCGAGGGCGACGGCGAGGCCGCGGCGCGGCGCATGCGCGCCCACATGCTCAACGCCGCCAACTCCCTGTCGGGCTACATCGCCGACCATCTCGGCATCCACAGCCTCTGATATCCGGGATGTCCGGGCACGCCGGTCCCGGCGCCGTGCAGCTTGAAACCGGGCGACGGCGCGGTGGCGGCCGTCCGCCGGGCGCGCCGGTCCCGCCCCCTGGGTCGGGACCGGCGCACTCCGCTAGGATGCCGCGGAACGGACCGGCGCCCCCGCCGCTTTCTCCCCGGCATACGAGGAGGAGGCCGCGCGATGCGCCACGCGACCATGCTGCAGGGGGGAGGCGGCCAGAAGCCGAGCGGCGACCCGCCGGAGCCGGGGCCGCCGGAGGAGGATCCGCCGCCGGATCCGCCCGCTCCCCACCCGCCGGAGCCGATTTCCGCCCATGTCCCGGGATCCCGAAGGGACTGGTCCCTTCGCTGGGGTGTCGGGGCGACGCCCTGACGTATTCCAGGGCTCCGCCCTGGACCCGCCGACGGGATGATCCCTTCGGAATCCCGGACTTCGAACCGAGGCTTCCAGAACGAGGCTTCCATGCAGCAGGACACGCCCGCCGCCGACGACCGGGCCCGCCGGATCGCCGAGAACGCCTATGCCGCCTTCTGCCGCGTGGCGACCATGCCGGCCCATCCGCTCGCCGAGCAGACGGTGCTGGCCCGCCTCGCCGAGGCGGTGCGTCCGCAGGTCGAGGCCGGACCGGACGCGATCGTCGCGGCGCTCAACGCCGCCCTCGACGCCTGGGAGGCGCAGGATCCCGCGATCCGCGGGCCCCGCGTCGCGTCCGCGGATCCGGCCGACGGGACCGTGCGCCTGCGCGTAACGCCCTGATCCGTCAGCAGCCCGCAGGCGACGCGTATTGCACTCCTTTGTGCATTCTTCTACGCGCTCAACCTTTGCTAGAGATCTTTAGCGAGAAGCGCGCGGATCCCGGGCGGGCCCGGCCGGAGCGAGAGAGGCCACCAGCGGCGCGATGCGCCGCCGGGGCCGTCCTACCCGAGGAAGCCGACCGCCGTGCCTGACGCCCAGCCCGAACCGCACGCCGCCCCGACCCTGCCGAAGGCGCCGACCGGGATCGACGGGTTCGACGCGATCACCCAGGGCGGCCTGCCGGTGGGGCGCCCCTCGCTGATCTGCGGCGCCGCCGGCTGCGGCAAGACCCTGTTCGCCACCACCTTCCTGGTGAACGGCGCGACCCGCTACGGCGAGCCCGGCGTGTTCGTGAGCTTCGAGGAACGCGCGGAGGACCTCGTCGCCAACGTCGCCTCCCTCGGCTACGACCTCGACCGGCTGGTGGCGGACGGCAAGCTCGCCATCGACCATGTCCGCGTCGAGCGCAGCGAGATCGAGGAGACCGGCGAGTACGACCTCGAAGGGCTGTTCATCCGCCTCGGCTACGCGGTGGATTCGATCGGCGCCAAGCGCGTGGTGCTCGACACGATCGAGACCCTGTTCTCCGGCTTCACCGACCCCCTGCTCCTGCGCTCGGAGCTGCGCCGCCTGTTCGGCTGGATCAAGGATCGCGGCCTCACCGCGATCATCACCGGCGAGCGCGGCGAGGGCCAGCTCACCCGCCAGGGGCTGGAGGAATACGTCTCCGACTGCGTGGTGCTGCTCGACAACCGCGTCGCCGACCAGATCACCACCCGCCGCCTGCGCGTGGTGAAGTACCGGGGCTCGGCCCACGGCACCAACGAGTACCCGTTCCTGATCGACCATGCGGGCATCAGCGTGCTGCCCGTCACCTCGGCCGAGCTCGACTACGCGGTCTCGGACGGGGTGATCGCCAGCGGGATCGCGGGCCTCGACGCCATGCTCGGGCCCGGCGGCTTCTACCGCGGCTCCAGCATCCTGGTCTCGGGCGAGTCGGGCACCGGCAAGTCCATGCTGGCCGCGAGCTTCGCGGACGCCGCCTGCCGGCGGGGCGAGCGCTGCATGGCCTTCGTCTTCGAGGAGAGCGGGGCGCAGATCGTCCGCAACGCCCGCTCGATCGGCCTCGGCCTGCAGGGCCACGTGGAGGCCGGCCTGCTGCGCTTCGAGGCGGCGCGGCCGAGCCTGTTCGGCCTGGAGATGCACCTCGCGCGCATGCACCGCGACCTCGACGCCTTCCGGCCGGACGTGGTGGTGGTCGATCCCGTCTCGGCGCTGCGCGGATCGACGAGCGAGCTGCAGGCGACGCTGCTGCGCATGATCGACCTGCTCAAGGCGCGCGGCATCACGGCCGTGTTCACGAGCCTGCGCACGGAGGGCGCGGTCGATCCGGGCGACGACCTCGGCGTGTCCTCGCTGATGGATGCCTGGATCAAGCTCCTCAACGTCGAGGCCAACGGCGAGCGCTCGCGCACCCTCTACGTGATCAAGGCGCGCGGCATGAGCCACTCGCATCAGGTGCGCGAATTCCTGATGTCGGGCGAGGGGATCCGGCTCGTCGACGCCTATATCGGCCCGGCGGGCGTGCTGACCGGCACCGCCCGGCTGGCGCAGGAGGCCCAGGAGCGGGCCGCGATGCTGCGGCGGCGGCAGGATGCCGAGCGCCGCAGCCGCGACGCGGTGCGGCGGCGCCAGGCCATCGAGCGCCAGATCGCGGAGCTGCGCGAGGGGCTGGAGGCGGTCGCGGACGAGGAACGCCTGCTGCACGACGAGGATTCCCTCCGCGAGGCGGTCCTGGAGGAGGACCGCCGCGAGATGCAGGCGCGGCGCGTCACGGCGCAGGGGTCGGCATCGGGGGCTGCATCCGGGACTGCGCCGGGTGCGCCACGGGGGGCGGCAAAGAGAGCTGCGGAATGAGCGACGACGTCTCACCGGCGGGCGAGCCGGAAGCCGAGCCCGATACCGGGCACTACCATCTGCGGCTCTACGTGGCCGGCCAGACGACGAAGTCGCTCGCCGCCATGAAGAACCTCAAGCGCTTCTGCGAGGAGCACCTGGCGGGCCGCTACGACATCGAGGTCATCGACCTGATGAAGAACCCGCAGCTCGCCGCCGGCGACCAGATCCTGGCGATCCCGACCCTGGTGCGGCGCCTGCCCTCGCCCCTGAAGCGCATCATCGGCGACCTCTCGAACACCGAGAAGGTGCTCGTCGGCCTCGACATCCGGCCGAAGGATTCCGAGTCGTGAGCGCCTCCGGCCCCGTCGTCCTGCGCCTGTTCATCGCCGGCCCCGGCGCCCGCTCGCAGCGCACCGTCGAGAGCGTGCGCCGGATCTGCGAGACGCACCTGCCCGGCCGCCACGAGCTCGAGATCGTGGACATCTACCAGCAGCCCGCGCTCGCCGAGCGCGACGGCGTGCTCGCCGCGCCGATCCTGCTGCGGGTGGCGCCGCTGCCGGTGCGCCGGATCGCGGGCGATCTCCAGGACGAGGGCCGCGTGCTGCGCGCCCTCGACCTCGCGCCGGCGGAGGAGGCCTGATGGACGTCGAGCGCCTGCTGCCCGAGGGCGAGCCGACGCCGGAGGCCTACCGCGCCCATATCCGCGAGCTCGAGGCCCGGCTGGAGGAGAGCGAGGAGACGCTCGCCGCGATCCGCCGGGGCGATTTCGACGCCGTGGTGGTGGAGGGGCCGAACCGCGAGCGCCTCGTCTACACCCTGGAGAGCGCCGACCGGCCCTACCGCGTCCTGATCGAGCAGATGCAGGAGGGCGCCTTCACCCTGGGGCCCGACGGGGCGGTGCTCTACTGCAACCGCCGCCTCGCCGAGATGCTGGACCAGCCCCAGGAGCGGCTGACGGGCCAGATGCTCAGCCGCTTCACCGCCGACGCCGCCGCCTTCGAGCGCCTGCTCCGGGCGGCCGTGGCCGAGCCCGTGCGCTCCGAGATCGCGCTGCGCACCGGCGGGGACGGGGAGCGCCCGGCCCATCTCTCCCTCAGCCGGCTGGAGCGGCTCGACGACCGGCCGCTCCTCTGCGGCGTGCTCACCGACCTCACCGAGCACCAGGACCACGTCCGGGCGCTCGCCGACGCCAAGACCCGCCTGGAGGCGGAGAGCCAGGAGCGCGAGCGCGTCGAGGAGGCGTTGCGGCAGTCGCAGAAGCTCGAGGCGGTGGGCCAGCTCACCGGCGGCGTCGCGCACGACTTCAACAACCTGCTCACCGTCATCAAGTCCTCCACCGACCTGCTGAAGCGGCCGGGCCTCGCCGAGGAGCGGCGCCACCGCTACGTCGAGGCGATCTCCGACACGGTCGACCGCGCCGCCAAGCTCACCGGCCAGCTCCTCGCCTTCGCCCGCCGCCAGGCGCTCAAGCCCGAGGTCTTCGAGGTCGGGGCCTCCCTGCGCGCGGTCGCCGAGATGCTCGATTCGGTCACCGGCGCGCGCATCTCGGTCTCGACTCGGGTGCCCGAGGAGCCCTGCTACATCCGGGCCGACCTCAGCCAGTTCGAGACGGCGCTGATCAACATGGCGGTCAACGCCCGCGACGCGATGGCGGGCGAGGGCATGCTGACGCTCCACCTCACCGCCGGCCGGCCGATGCCGCGCATCCGCGGCCATGCCGGCTCGCGCAGCGCCTTCGCCGCGGTCTCGCTCACCGATACGGGCTCGGGCATCGCGCCCGAGGTGCTGCCGCGCATCTTCGAGCCGTTCTTCACCACCAAGGAGGTGGGCAAGGGCACCGGGCTCGGCCTCTCCCAGGTCTTCGGCTTCGCCAAGCAGTCGGGCGGGGACGTGGACGTGGCGAGCACGGTCGGCCAGGGCACCACGCTCACCCTCTACCTGCCGGAGGTGGAGGGGAGCCCGGACCGGCCCGGCGGCGACCCGGCGGAGGCAGGCGCGGGCGACGAGAGCGGGCTGTGCATCCTCGTGGTCGAGGACAATGTCGAGGTCGGGCGCTTCGCCACGCAGATCCTGGAGGATCTCGGCCACGCCACCCGCTGGGTCGCCAATGCCGAGGAGGCGCTGGCCGAGCTGGAGAAGGTGCCCTTCCGCTTCGACGCGGTGTTCTCGGACGTGGTGATGCCGGGCATCGGCGGCATCGCGCTCGCCGAGGAGCTGCGCCGCCGCCGGCCGGACCTGCCCGTCGTGCTCACCTCCGGCTACAGCCACGTGCTGGCGCAGGAGGGGGTGCACGACTTCCTGCTCGTGCAGAAGCCCTACTCCGTCGAGCAGCTCTCCCGCGTGCTGCGCGAGGCGGTGCGCAAGGGCCGTGCCGCGCGTCGGCGCGGGCGCTGAGCCCTCCGAGCGTTCCTGTCAAAACAGCGGCTTACACCAGACGGCAATGAGCACGGCTCGTCGCCGGCTGCCCACGCGCAGTGGGATGGATCTTGGCGGCGGCCGTCCGCCGGGCGCGAGAAAGCCTTCTTCAGCGCAGCACGCATTCGGGGAAGCGCGTCGCGAGGCCGGCGAGCGCGAGGAGGTGGAGCGTCGCCGGGTAGTAGTGCTCGCTCTCGGCCCGCACGGCGCGCAGCGCGCGCGGGACCGGCGTGCCCTGGACGGCGCAGGCGGCGAGGGCTGGGATCGCCGCGTAGCCCGTCTCGGCCAGGCGCTCGGTGGTGCGCCCGCTCTCCACGTCCACCAGGGGCAGGCCGCCCTCGGATTGGCTCCACAGGGCGAGGAAGGGCGCGTAGAGGGCGCGCTCGCGGATCCCGGCCATGGCCAGATAGAGCGGGATGCGCAGGGCGTTGTAGGCGAAGTGCGGCGGGAAGCCCTCCGCCGGACGCGGCGGCCCCGACCGCGCCGCGTGGAGGGCCGTCCACTCCACCGGCAGGCCCGCGGTCCCGAAGCGCGCCTGCGCCAGCAGGCGCTGCCCGCTGCGGCCGAGGCCGGCCCAGGGGAATTCCGGCGCCACCGCGGCGAGCCGCGGGAAGGCCGGGAAGATCCAGTAGGACAGGTTGACCACCGGCCCGTCCGCCCGCTCCTCGGCGGAGAAACCGGCGACGCCGGGCAGGAGCAGCGGCCCGCCGGGGGCGCGGGCCAGGATCAGCTTGCGCCCGAGTTCCACCGCGACGCGCCGCGCCGCCATGCGGTGCGCCGGCTCGCCCCAGGCATCGGCGGCCTCGACGAGGGCCCAGGCGACCAGGATGTCGCCGTCGGCGGCGTCGTTCATGTCGGCGACGCCTGGGCGCCGGTCCGGCTCCCAGCGCCAGGCGAGGAGCTGGTCGTCGCGCACCATCAGGTTGGCCCGGGTCCAGCCCCAGATCCGCTCGAAGGCCTCGCGGTCGCCGGCCGCCACGGCGAGCAGCATGCCGTAGCCCTGGCCCTCGCTGTGGCTGATGCCGCCGTTGCCCGTGTCGACCACGCGGCCGGAGGCGGCGACGAAGCGGGTCCGGTAGGCGGCCCAGCCCGGCTCGCCCGCGAGCGCGCCGGCCCAGGCCGCCGGGACGGGCTCGGCCGCGCGCGCCGGCAGGCGGGCGCCCGCGATCAGGCAGGCGAGGGCGAGGAGGCCGGGGAGGAGCGCCCGGACGAGCGCCCCGGCGATCGCGGCTTTCATGGCATCGATCAGGGTGACGGGACGGATCACGGCGACCTCCGGCCGAGATTGCGCACGAGGAGGCGGGTCGAGCCGGCGAGCAGGCCGGCGAGGGCCAAAGCCGCGAGCCCGTACCAGGCGACGTGCAGGGAGAGCCATCCGGCGGCGATGCGCCGGAGATTGGCGAGGGCGGGCGGCCCGCTCAGGGCGAAGCGGTAATCGGGCGGGGCCTGCGATGCGAGCGTGCCGTCGGCGCCCGAGAGGGTGGCGAGCCGCCCCTCCGGCCGGCTCCAGGCCCGGGGATGGGCGAGGCAGGCGGCGGCCTCGCGCAGCTGCGCCGGGGAGGGCGCGGTGAGCACGGTGAGGAGGTCGTCCCCGGCGGGGCCCGTCACCGCCTGCGCGAGCAGGGCGGCGGCGTGGCCGGGATCGGGCCCGTCCGGCCCGCCCTGCGCCGATTCCCCCTGCGGCTCCGCCGCGGTGCCGCGGGCGAGGCAGGCGGGCACGCCGTCGAGGCGCAGCACCGTGCGGCGCAGGCTCGGAAGCGGCAGACGCGGCGGGGTGGGCGCGTCCCAGGCCGCCCGCAGCCGCCCGGCCTCGGCCGCCGCGCCGGCCGCGCCGTCGAGGGCCCGCAGGGGGCCGACCACGACGGCCGG
>NZ_CABFVH010000065.1 GCF_902141855.1 Methylobacterium dankookense
GATCCGCGACACCCGCCAGCTCCTGACCGATGGTGCCTACGAGGAGGGCAACCACGGCGAGGCCGGACACTTCGTCATCGAGAAGGCCTTCGTCGAGAAGTAGCGCCCGGAACCACGCGTGCCCCGATCACGCCTCCGCGTGATCGGGCACCAGTTCCCGCACCGTGCGGGCGAGGTCGGCGAGGCTGACGCTGCCCTTGGCGAGCACGCGGTCGGCCTGGCCGGCGAGCCGCCGCCGATCCTCCGCCGTCACGTCCTTCGCCGTCAGCACCACGACCGGGATATCGGTCCAGTCCGGCCGGGCTCTCAGCGCCCGCAGGAAGCCGAACCCGTCGAGTTCCGGCATCATCAGGTCGAGGAGGACGAGGCTCGGCTTCTCGCGCTCGACCGCCTCGATACCGAAGCCACCATGGGCCGCCTCGCGCACCGGCAGCCCCTCGCGCGACAGGGCGGCCACCAAGCGCTCGCGCGCATCCGCGTCATCGTCCACGACGAGGACGGGCCCGTCCCTGCCATTCTTCCGGAAGCGGTCGGTCACCGCCTTCAGGCTCGGCCAGTCGATCGGCTTCTGGAGATAGTCGCTCGCGCCCAGCGAGAAGGCGAGGTTCTGCTCGTCGAGCACCGTCACCATCACGATGGGCGTCGCCCCGAGATCCGGATCGGCCCGCAGCGCGCGCAGCACCGCCCAGCCGTCCATGCGCGGCATGGTGACGTCGAGGAGGATGGCGCAGGGACGCAAGGCGCGCGCCCGCTCCAGCCCCTGCCGCCCGTCCTCGGCCCGCGCCACGCGAAAACCCTCGCGCTCCAGGAAGCGGGCGAGGAGGTCGCGCGTCGCCGCGTCGTCGTCGATCACCAGGATCGTGCAGCCGTCGCGCACCGTCTCGACCGGAGCAGCGGCCGCGGGCTCCGGCGCCTGCAAGGCCGCGGGCAGTTCGAGGGCGAAGGTCGTGCCCTGTCCCTCCTGGCTGTCGACCGTGACGCGGCCGCCCAGCATCTCCGCGAAGGCCCGGGTGATGGAGAGGCCGAGCCCGGTGCCGCCGAAGCGCCGCGTGGTGGAGGCGTCGGCCTGGGTGAAGCGCTCGAACAGCCGTTCGAGCTGCTCCGGCGACATGCCGATGCCGGTATCCGACACGGCGAAGCGCAGGGTTCCGTCGGCGCGCGTCACGGCGAGGTCGATGCGGCCGTCCTCGGTGAACTTGGCGGCGTTGCTGAGCAGGTTGATCAGGCATTGCCGGAGCTTGGTCACGTCGGTGAAGGCTTGGCCCGCATCCTCGGCGACGGCGAGCCGGAGCGTGTTGCCCTTCTTGACCACGAGCCCCTCGACGGTCACGGCCACGTCGCGGACCACCTCGGCCACGTCGAAGGGCTCCGCGTAGATCTCGACGCGGTCGGCCTCGATCTTCGAGAGGTCGAGCACGTCGTTGATGAGCCCGAGCAGGTGGCGGGCATTCGCCTCGATCTTGCGCATGTCGGCGATGAGCGAGGCCTCGCCGAGATCCTCCAGCTCCTCCTGGATCATCTCGGAATAGCCGATCACCGCCGAGAGCGGCGTACGCAGCTCGTGGCTCATATTGGCCAGGAACTGGCTCTTGGCGCGGTTCGCCTCCTCCGCCGATTCGCGCGCGGCGAGGATCGCGGCCTCCGCCTCCTTGGCCTCGGTGACGTCGGTGTGGGTGCCGACCCATTCCCGCAAGGCGCCGTCCCCCTCGAGGATCGGCACGGCGCGCACCGCCATCGCGCGGTAGGTGCCGTCGGCGCGGCGCAGCCGGTGCTCGACCTCGTAGGGCGTCAGCGCCGCGACGGCCCGCGTCCAGGTGGCGCGCGTCGCCTCGCGGTCGTCCGGGTGGACGGCGTCGAGGAAGCCGAGGCCGGCATAGGCCGCCTCGTCCTGGCCGGTGAAGCGGGTCCAGCCGGTCTGGCGCGGATGCAGGCGGCCGTCCGGTCCGGCCGTCCAGACGATCGCGGCGCTCGCCTCGATGAGCGAGCGGAAGCGCTCCTCGCTGTGCCGGGTGCGGGCCTCGGCGAGGCGCCGCACGGTCTCGTCGAGGACGACGAGGCCGACGCCCTCCACCACGCCGTCCGCGTCGCTGGAGGCGCGCAGCGGGTAGAAGCTCATGGAGAAATGGCGCACGCCGCCCGGCGCGCTCGGCGTCGGCACGGCCACCGGCACGTCCGGGGTGACGAGGCCAGCTTCGAGGGCGGCGGCGAGCTTCGGGGCGAGCTGGTCGCGCAGGGTCGGCAGCATCGCCCAGATCGGCGCGCCGAGATCGGCGCCGAAGCCGCGCTCGCTCATCACCGCGAGCGCCCGGTTCATGTGCCGGATCTTGAGGTCGCGGTCGAGGAAGCCGAGGCCGCTCGGCGCGTTGGCGAGCACCCCGTCGAGAAGCGCCGACATGCGCAGGGATTCCCGCCGCCGCACCAGGGCGAGCCGGGCGAGGAGCGCGATGGCCCCGAGGGCGCAGAGGCCGGAGAGCAGCGACAGGGCGAGGGCGCGGAGCGATTCGCCCGCCCGCAGCTCGGCGAGCCGGCGCTCGGTGACGGCGGCGATGCCGGCGCCCTCGGCGCGGATCGCATCCATCAGCCGCTTGCCCTCGCCGGTCCGGACCAGGGCAGTGGCCGGCTCGAAGCCGCCGCTCCGCCGCTCGTCGACGACGCGTGCGGCGAAGGCGCGCTTCTCGGCGACGAGCCTGGCGAGGAAGGGGCTGCCGGCGCGCAGCGGCTCCTGCGCCGCCCGGCCGAGGCCTGTGAGCCCGGAATCGATCGCCTGCAACGCACTCGCATAGGGCTGGAGATATTCCTCGCTGCCGACGAGCACGTAGCCGCGCTCCCCGGTCTCGAGGTCCTTCACCGCGGAGAGCAGGCGCTCCACCCCGGCGATCACCGCATTGCCCCGCGCCGTCGCGGTCCGGCTCGCTTCGCCCGCAAGGTAGTTCCAGGCTCCGGCCGCGAGCGCGGCGGCGAGCAGGACGAAGGCGGCAGGCGAGCCGAGCAGGGCGGCGAAGGGCCCCGCACCGCGCCGGCGGCGCAGGCGGAAGATCGACATGGTCATGGGAAGCTTCGCGGGCGGCATCACGGCCCGCGGGAAGATAGATCGGGTGCAAGCGAGATCGACTCTCTTGCCCCAGTCCCGGCTCAGGTCTCGACGAGGCCCGTGCTGGCGCCGGTCAGCTCGGCCTTTCCGTGCGGCAGGGCGAGGTATTCCGAGGAGCGCATCTCGATGAGCCGCGAGACCGTGCGGTCGAACTCGAAGGCCTCGCGGCCCTCGCGGGCGGTGTAGAGATTCTGCGCCTCGGCCTCGGCCGAGACCACGAGCTTCACCTGCGCGTCGTAGAGCGTGTCGATCAGGGTGATGAAGCGCTTGGCCTCGTTGCGCTGCGCCTCACCCATCACGGGGATGTCCGAGACGATCAGCGTGTGGAAGCGGCGCGCCAGTGCCATGTAGTCGGAAGCGCCGAGCGGCTGCGCGCAGAGGTCGCGGAAGCCGAAGCGGGCGACGCCCATCGCCTCCTCCGGCACCGGCACGTCGCGGCCCTGCACGCGCACGCTCGTCGGCGCGCCCTTGGCCTTGCCGGTGAGGTTGCGGAAGGCGGCATCCAGCGCCTCCTTCGCCGCCGCATCGGCAGGAACGTGGTAGACCGGCGCGCCGCCGAGCTTCTCCAGGCGGAAATCGGTGCGCGAATCGAGGCGCATCACCGTGACCCGCTCCTGCAATTCGGCGATGAAGGGCAGGAACAGGGCCCGGTTCAGGCCGCCCTCGTAGAGCCGATCCGGCTCGACGTTCGAGGTCGCCACCACCGTGACGCCGCGGGCGAACAGCGCCTTGAACAGGCGCCCCAGGATCATCGCATCGGCGATGTCGGTGACGGTGAACTCGTCGAAGCAGAGGAGGCGTGCCTCCGCCGCCAGCGCCTCGGCCACGGGGCCGATCGGGTCGTCGCCCTTCACCTCGCCGCGCTTCAGCGCCTGGCGGTAGGCGTGGATGCGCTCGTGCGCGTCGGCCAGGAAGCCGTGGAAGTGGACGCGCCGCTTCGAGCCCGGGGCAGCCTCGTGGAACAGGTCCATCAGCATGGTCTTGCCGCGGCCGACCGAGCCCCAGAGGTAGAGCCCCTTCGGCGGCGTGCCGGATTCCTTGCGGCCGAACAGCCAGCCGAGGGCGCTGCCCTTGCTGGCGCGCTGGCGCCGTTGCAACGCCTGGAGGAGACCGTCCAGGGCCCGCACCACGGCGACCTGGGCCGCGTCCCGCTCGATCGCGCCGGAGGCGACCAGCGCCTCGTAGCGCTGCTGGACCGGGCCGGAGGCCGCAAGCCCGGCCGAGGGCGCGGCGGTCTGGAACTGCGGGCTGACTGTCACGGTTCTGCTCTCCAGGCCGCGCCTTCCGCCTCACGCCGGCCTTTGCCGCGATCTGCCGCGCCGTGGTCCGCGGATCAACCGGCGCGATGGTCGCGGCGTTGACAGAAGGCGGCGGCCGGCACTGAGACGGCCGCGCAACGGCCCGAGCTTCGGCATTTCTGCTGCATTGCACAAAATTGGCAGCGATGCCACATTGGTTCGGCCTTGGGAGGGGACGTCCGGACCCGCGCGCCTCGTGCGCGTCGCAGACCGGAGACCCGATTTGGCAACGCCAGCTTCCATCCTCTCGCCGGGCCATGCCGTCCGGCGTCTGTGGCCGAGCGACCAGCCGGCCATCCTGGACTATTTCCTGCGTCTCGATCCCGAGACGCGTGCCAACCGCTTCCTGGGCGGGGTCGGCGAGGCCGGCGTGCGCGCCTATGCGGAGCGCGTCGTCGCAGCGGAGGGACTCGCCTTCGGCGCCTTCGTGGAGGGCGCGCTACGCGGCCTCGGCGAGTTGCGTCCGGCGGGCCCCCACGCCTCCGCCTTCAGCCTCGGCGCCCAGGCCGAGGCCGCCTTCGCGGTGGAACGGGACTATCGTCGCCGCGGACTCGGGGCCGGGTTGTTTGCGCGCATCGCCCGCGCGGCCCGCAACCGCGGCGTCGGTACGCTGCAGGTGCGGTGCCTCGCGCGGAACCGGCCGATGATCCGCCTCGCGGCGAAGCTCGGCGCCGAATTGCGCACCGGGGGCATCCAGGCCGAGGGCGACGTCGCCCTCGCGCAGCCGACGCCGTTCTCGCTCTGGTACGAGACGATCGCCGAGGCCTACGACTTCACCCTCGCCGTAGTGCAGCCGCCCCTGCGGACGGACGAGGCCGCCTGAGGCTCAACCCAGCGGGTTGGCCACCAGGGCGAAGGTCAGCAGGTCGACGCGCGCCGCCCCGCCCCGCAACAGGGCGCGGGCGGCGGCGTTGGCGGTGGCCCCCGTGGTTGTCACGTCGTCGACGAGCAGGACGCGGCGGCCCTGCAGGCGCGCGCACTCGGCCGGCGGCACCCGGAAGGCGCCCTGCAGGTTCTCGGCGCGGGCCGCCCGCGACAGGCCGACCTGCGAGCGCGTCGCCTTGGCGCGGGCGAGCAGCCGCGGCTCGAAGGGCAGCCCGGCCGCCCGGGCGACGGGCCGCGCGAGCAGAGCCGCCTGGTTGAAGCGCCGACGCCACAGGCGCCAGCGGTGGAGCGGCACCGGCACCACGCAATCCGCCTCGGCGAGGAGGTCGGCACCGCTCGCCGCCATCATCCGGGCCATCGCCCCGGCGAGGTCGTGGCGATCCTCGTATTTCAGCCGGTGGACGAGGCGGGGCGCGACCGCGTCGTAGAGCGCCACCGCCCGCGCCCGCTCGAAGACCGGCGGCTCGCTGATCGCCCGCGGCGAGAGCAGGGGCGTCCCGCCGAAATCCACCGCGAACGGCGTGCCGTAGCGCGGGCAGAGCGGCGGCGCGATCAGCCGCAGCGACGACCAGCAGGCGGGGCAGAGCGCGCCGGGATCCATGGTGGCGCCGCCGCAGCCCGCGCAGGTCGGCGGGTAGACGAGGGCGAGGGCGGAGCGGGCGAGGCCTCGGGCGGAGCGCGCGGTCTCGCCCAACGCGAGGCGTGCGCGCTTGCCGATCCCCACCGAGCCGACAATGCTTCGGGAAGCGTCGCCCGCGTCGGGCGGAGAGGAAACAGGCCGGTGCATGCGAACCCTTCCGCGCGGGCAGCGCGCAGCAGCGCAGCACGGCGGCGGCCAAGCCGCAAGACGGGGCGTAAGACGGGCCTCGCGGCCGCCCTCGTTCCGCTCTTCCTCATCGGCGCCGCACGGGCCGAGCCCGAACTGGTGGACGCGACCCGGGTCGTGCCGGGGCTCGTCGCCGAGATCCGCTACGCGGGGAGCCACAACTTCGTCGGCCGGCCGATCGACGGCTACGAGGCGGCGCTCTGCCTGCTGACCCACCGGGCGGCCCGGGCGCTCGCCCGCGCGCAGGCGGCGCTGGCGCGGGACGGCTACGGCCTGAAGGTGTTCGACTGCTACCGGCCGCGGCGGGCAGTGGCCGACTTCGTGCGCTGGGCACGCGACCCGGCCGCGCTCGCGGGCAAGGACGAGTTCTATCCCGAGGTCGACAAGCGCGACCTGTTCCGCCTCGGCTACATCGCCGAGGCGTCCGGACATTCCCGCGGCTCGACCGTGGACCTCACGCTGGTGGACAAGGCGACCGGGAACGAGGTCCCGATGGGGACGCCGTTCGACCTGTTCAGCCCACGCTCGGGCGAGGGGGCGGAGATCCCGCCCGCGGCCCGCGCCAACCGGGCGCGCCTCAAGGCGGCGATGGGGCGGGCGGGCTTCTCCCCCTACGCCCAGGAATGGTGGCACTTCACCCTGCGCGACGAGCCGCATCGCGGCCCGGGCTTCGACGTGCCGGTCTCGGTGCGCTGAGCCGGGCACGAAAAGGGCCGCGGACGCCTTCCGGCATCCGCGGCCCCGATCGGTCGCGCCGGCCGCCTCGGGAGCGGCCGGCGGACTGGGCGTCATTCGGCCGGATGGAGAACCGGGGCGGAGGCCTCCGCCGGAACCGACTTGCCGCCCAAGACTGCGGCGAGCTTGGCCTCGTCGCACTCGCCTTCCCAGCGAGCGACCACGATGCAGGCCACAGCGTTGCCGATGAAGTTCGTCAGAGCGCGGCACTCCGACATGAACCGGTCGATGCCGAGGATCAGCGCCATGCCGACCACCGGGACGGAGGGCACCACCGCGAGCGTCGCGGCGAGCGTGATGAAGCCCGAGCCGGTGACGCCGGCCGCACCCTTCGACGAGAGCATCGCCACGAGGAGGAGCAGGGCCTGCTCGCCCAGCGACAGCGGGGTGTCGGTGGCCTGCGCGATGAAGAGCGCCGCCATCGTCATGTAGATGTTGGTGCCGTCGAGGTTGAACGAGTAGCCGGTGGGAACCACGAGGCCGACGACAGGCTTCGAGCAGCCGGCGCGCTCCATCTTCTCGAGCAGCGAGGGCAGGGCCGACTCCGAGGAGGAGGTGCCGAGCACGAGCATCAGCTCTTCCTTGATGTAGCGGATGAGCTTGACGATCGAGAAGCCGTTGTAGCGGGCGACCGCGCCGAGGACGAGGAAGACGAAGATCGCCGAGGTCAGGTAGAAGGCGCCGACGAGGTAGGCGAGATTGGCGAGCGAGCTGATGCCGTACTTGCCGATGGTGAAGGCCATCGCGCCGAAGGCGCCGAGCGGGGCGACCTTCATGATGATGTTCACCACCCCGAAGATGGCTTCCGACAGCACCTTGATGATGTCGAGCACCGGCTTGCCGCGATCGCCGAGGAAGGCGAGGCCGAAGCCGAACAGGATCGAGAAGAACAGGACCTGCAGGATCTCACCGCCCGAGAACGCGCCCACGGCCGTCGAGGGGATGATGTTCATCAGGAAGTCGGTGATCGACTGCGTCTTCGCCTTCTCGGCGTACATCGCGATCTGCTTCGGATCGAGCGACTTCGGATCGATGTGCATCCCCGCGCCCGGCTGGACGAGGTTCGCGACGATCAGGCCGACGATGAGCGCCAGCGTCGAGAAGGTGAGGAAGTAGATCAGCGCCTTGCCGCCGACGCGGCCGACCTTCTCCAGGTTCGTCATGCCGGCGATGCCGGAGACCACGGTGAGGAAAATCACCGGCGCGATGATCATCTTGACGAGCTTGATGAAGGCGTCGCCGAGCGGCTTCATCTCCGCGCCGAGCTGCGGGTAGAAATGGCCGAGCGTGATGCCGATCGCGACGGCGACCAGCACCTGGAAGTACAGGGTCTTGTAGAGCGGCTTCGGAGCCGGCGGCGCATGCGGCGCGGTGAGCGGGGACGGTACGGCAGCCATGGACGGCATCTCCTCGAGATCCAGGTGGTGAGGGCGCCTGTGCTCATCCGGGGATGGGCGTCGGTCGCTCTTGCTTTTGGCCTTCCGGCTTGCAGTCATGCGCGGGTGGCAAGGCTGCGTTACGAACTGGGAATGGCAACCCGCGTGCCAGCCTCCGGCCATTGGAAATATTTTGTTAACACCCTGATCTGACAGTGTTTTTCTTCCAGTCTTCGCGGCCGCTCCAGAGGGCCCTTCCGAGATCCCGCACGCGGGTCCGTAATCCGTTCCGGAATCCCGGAACCGTGGCCGGCCCGCGATGAAGCCGGCAAAATCCCGCTCGCGCCGGCTCCGCGCGCTGCTGATCGGGCTCGGCCTGCTCGCCATGGCGGCCTCCGCCTGGCTGGCCGGAGCCATCGCCGAGCGCCGGGCCCTTGCCGATCTCCGGCGCTCGGCCCAGTCGACCCTGGTGATCCAGGTGGGCGCGCTCCACACGGAGATGCGCCGGCAGAGCGCGCTGCCGCTGGCGCTCGCCGCCGACCCGGAGATCGCAGCCGCTGTCGGCAACGATCCCGCCCCCGGCCTCGCCGACCGGGTGAGCGCGCGCCTCGCCGAGATCGCCGAGGCGACGGGATCGGCGGTGATCTACGTGATCCGCGCGGACGGGCTGACGGTGGCGGCGAGCAACGCCGCGGTGGAGCGCAGCTTCGTCGGCCGCAACTACGCCTTCCGCCCCTATTTCAAGGAGGCCATGACGCGTGGCACCGGCTCGCAATTCGCCCTCGGCACCGTGAGCGGCCGGCCGGGCCTCTACCTCGCGCGGCGCATCGGCGAGGGGGCCGGCGTCGTCGTGGTCAAGACCGAGTTCGACGGCGTCGAGGCGTCCTGGCGGGCCGCCCGCGAGCTGGTCTTCGTGGCCGATCCCCGCGGGATCGTGCTGGTGGCTAGCGATCCGGCCTGGCAGTTCCGGACCCTGCGCCCGATCGAGCCGGAGGCGCAGGCGCGCATCCGCGAGGCGCTGGAATTCGGCGAGGCCGCCCTCGCGCCGATGCCGCTCCACCCGGCCGCCGACGGGCTGGTGCGGATCGGCCGCGGCGCGCAGCCGGCCCAGCTCGCCCTGATGCTCGACGCGCCCGTGCCCGAGACCGAGTGGCGCCTCCACACCCTGACGCCGGTCGGCGCCGCCGTGGCCCGCGAGCGGAACCAGGCGCGGGCCATCGCGGTCCTCGCCACCGGCCTCGCCTGTTTCGGCCTCGGCACGCTGCTCGCCCGCCGCGCGCGCGTGCGGGCCCGCCTCGCGGACGAGGCCACGCGCCGGGCCGAGCTGGAGGCCCGCGTCGCCGAGCGCACCCAGGCGCTGAGCGAGGCCAACGCGAAGCTGCGCGACGAGATCGAGGAGCGCCGCCGCTCGGAGGCCGAGCGCGAGCGCCTCGGGCGCGAGCTTGCCCAGGCCGGGCGGCTCGCCGCGCTCGGCCAGTTCGCCGCGAGCATGGCCCACGAGATCAACCAGCCGCTCGCCGCGATCCGCTCCTATGCCGACAATACCGGCATCCTGGTCCGGCGCGGGCGCACCGACGACGCCGTGGAGAACGTCGCCGCGATCGGCCGGCTCGTCGACCGGATCGGCGGCCTCACCCGCCAGCTCAAGGGCTTCGCCCGGCGCGCCTCGGGGCGGCGCGAGCCGGTCGCGGTGGCGGCGATCCTCCAGGGCAGCCTGGAGGTGGTGAGCGCGCGCGCCGAGGCCGACGGGATCGCCCTCGTCGTCGAGGGCGCGGCGGACCTCACTGTGATCGGCGACGGGCCGCGCCTGGAGCAGGTGCTGATCAATCTCCTCCAGAACGCCCTCGATGCGGTCGCCAAGCGGCCCGAGCCCCGGGTCTCGGTGACGATCTCCGCGGCCGGCCCCCGGCGCGCGGCGATCGAGGTCCGCGACAACGGCACCGGCATCCCGGAGGCGGTGCGCGCCCAGATCTTCGACGCCTTCTTCACCACGAAGCCGGACGGGCTGGGGCTCGGCCTCGCGATCAGCCGCGGAATCGTCGAGGAATGCGGCGGCGCCCTGAGCGTTCAGGATGCAGAGGGCGGCGGCACCGTGTTCCGCATGGAGCTCGACCGGGCGGCCTCCGAATCCGCATCCGTCCTGCAGAGCGAGGCGTCATGAGCGAGACCGACCCGGCCGAGCGCATCGTCTTCGTCGACGACGAGGAGGATGTGCGCCGCGCCAACCGCCAGAGCCTCGAACTCGACGGGCTCGCCGTCGAGCCGTTCGGCGATGCCGAGAGCGCGCTCGCGGCGATCGAGGCCGCGCCGCCGGGAGTCGTGGTCAGCGACATCCGCCTGCCGGGCATGGACGGGCGCGCGCTGTTCGAGCGCCTGCATGCGGCCGATCCGGACCTGCCGGTGATCCTGATCACCGGCCACGGCGACATCCCGATGGCGGTGCGCTCGCTCCGGGCCGGCGCCTACGACTTCCTGGCCAAGCCCTACGCGGCGGAGGTGCTGATCGGCTCGGTGCGGCGCGCCCTGGAGCGGCGCCGCCTCGTGCTGGAGAACCGCCGCCTGCGGGCGCGGCTGGAGGAGGCGGTGGACGAGGATCCGGCCTTCCTCGGCATCTCGCCCGAGATCATGCGCCTGCGCCGCCTCGTGCGCGACGTGGCCCAGGCGGATGTGGACGTGCTGGTGCTCGGCGAGACCGGCTCCGGCAAGGAGGTGGTGGCGAGCGCCCTGCACCGCTGGAGCCGTCGCGCCTCGCGCAACTTCGTCGCGATGAATTGCGGCGCGCTGCCCGACAGCGTGGTGGAGAGCGAGCTGTTCGGCCACGAGGCCGGCGCCTTCACCGGGGCGGTGAAGCGGCGGGTCGGGCGCGTCGAGCACGCCAACGGCGGCACGCTCTTCCTCGACGAGATCGAGAGCATGCCGCTGCCGATCCAGGTGAAGTTTTTGCGCGTGCTGCAGGAGCGCACCGTCGAGCCCTTGGGCTCGAACGAGATTCGCCCGATCGACATGCGCGTGGTGGCCGCGACCAAGGTCGATCTCGGCCAGGCCTCCGTGCAGGGCACCTTCCGCGACGACCTGTTCCACCGCCTCAACGTGATCACCGTCTCGATCCCGCCCCTGCGCGAGCGGCGGGAGGACGTGATGCTCCTGTTCCAGCACTTCCTCACCCGCGCCGCCGACCGCTTCGGGCGCGCGCCGCCGCCGGTGACGCCCGCGATCCGCGACCACCTCACGCGCCATTCCTGGCCCGGCAACGTGCGCGAGCTCGGCCATTTCGCCGAGCGCTGCGCCCTCGGCTTCGGGCCGGAGGAGCGCGCCCCCCCGGCCCCGGGCCCGGCCCTCGGCCTCGCCGAGCAGGTCGACCGCTTCGAGCGCGACCTCATTCGGGACGAGCTGATCATGGCGGGCGGCGACGTGAAGCTCGCGGCGGAAGCCTTGGGCATCCCGCGCAAGACGCTCTACGACAAGCTGAGCCGCCACGGGCTCGCGGCGACGGATTTCCGGTAAGGGCCGGCGCGGCGCCCGGACGATCGCAAGGAGAGCCCCGCCAGGGGATGAGGAGACGGCATGACGGTGTCGAACGACGACGAGCTGCAGGGGCTGAAGCGGATCGGGCGCATCGTTGCCGACACGCTGGAGGCGATGGGCAAGGCCATCGAGCCCGGCATGACCACCCTGGAGCTCGATCAGGTCGGGCGCGCGTTCCTCGAGGCGGCCGGGGCGCGGCCGGCCCCGGAGATGGTCTACGGCTTTCCCGGGGCGACCTGCATCAGCGTCAACGAGGAGATCGCGCACGGCATCCCGGGCGCCCGCAGGATCGCGCCGGGCGACCTCGTCAACGTCGACGTCTCCGCCGAGAAGGACGGCTATTTCTCCGATACCGGGGCCTCGTTCGCCGTGCCGCCGGTGACGCGCGCGGTCGAGCGGCTGTGCCGGGACGGGCGCCGGGCGATGTGGACGGGTTTGCGTCAGGTCGGGACCGGCAGGCCGCTCGCCGGCATCGGCCAGGCGGTCGGCGCCTTCGCGCGGAAGAACGGCTACACGCTGGTGCGCAACCTCGCGAGCCACGGCGTCGGCCTGTCGCTGCACGAGGCGCCCAAAGAGATCGCGACCTGGCCCGACGCCTCCGAGCGCCGGATCATGGGGGAGGGGCTGGTGTTCACCGTCGAGCCCTTCCTGTCCCTCGGCGCCGATTTCGCCGAGGATGGCGACGATCCCTGGACCCTCTACAGCCGGCCGAGGGCCCTTACGGTCCAGTACGAGCACACCGTCGTCGCCACGCGCAACGGGCCGCTGGTCCTCACCATGGCGGGACAGTAGGGCCCGGGGCGGGGACATGCGCGACAATGCCGAGCGCCAGCGCTTCGAGCTCGACCTGGACGGGCAGATCGTGTTCGCCGATTACGAGCGGCGGCCGGGCCTGCTCGTGATCCGCTACGTCTACGCGCCGCCCGCCCTGCGGGGCACCGGCGCGGCCGGCCGCCTGATGGCGATGGTCGCGGGCCAGGCCCGCGCCGAGGAGCGCCGGATCCTGGCGCTCTGCGGCTATGCGCGGGGCTGGCTCGCCATGAGCCGGGCCCACCGCGACCTTCTCGCCTGAGGCGCGCCCCCGCTCAGTAGCGGTCGGGCACGATCATCGTGCCGGACACGGGCGCGCGGATGTAGTCGGCATGGCGCACCCGGTCCGGCAGGTGGACGGGCGGGTGGTCGACATGGCCGTAGGGCACCTGATCGAGGAGGTGCGCGATGCAGTTGAGCCGCGCGCGCCGCTTGTCCACCGCCTCGACCACCCACCAGGGCGCCTCGGGGATGTGGGTGCGGGCCAGCATGTCCTCCTTGGCGCGGGTATAGTCCTCCCAGCGGCGCCGGGATTCCACGTCCATGGGCGAGAGCTTCCACTGCTTCAGGGGGTCCTCGATCCGCATGCGGAAGCGTAAGGCCTGCTCGGCATCGGTGATCGAGAACCAGTATTTCACCAGCACGATGCCGGAACGCACCAGCATGCGCTCGAACTCCGGGACCGAGCGGAAGAACTCCTCGACGTCGCTCTCGGTGCAGAAGCCCATCACCCGCTCGACGCCGGCGCGGTTGTACCAGGAGCGGTCGAACAGCACGATCTCGCCCGCCGCCGGCAGATGGGCGACGTAGCGCTGGAAGTACCATTGCGTGCGCTCGCGCTCGTTCGGGGCCGGCAGCGCGGCGACGCGGCAGACGCGCGGGTTGAGACGCTGGGTGATGCGCTTGATCACGCCGCCCTTGCCGGCGGAATCGCGGCCCTCGAACAACACCACGATGCGCAGCTTCTCGTGCTGCACCCAGTCCTGAAGCCGGACCAACTCGTGCTGCAGGCGCAGCAGTTCGCGGAAATAGAGCTTGCGGCTCAGGGCCGGCTCGCGATCCTCCTGCAGGAGGCCTTCGAGCCGATCGAGCCGGTCCTCCTCCATCTCCTGCTCGAGTTCCTCGTCGTAGCTGTCGATCAGCTCCGCACGGATGGCAGCCAGGGTCGCGGCGTCGGACGCGCTGGAATCTTCGGACATGGGCCTGTTTTCCGGGTCGTGGTCGGGTGCCCGGTAACAGGCGCCCATGACAGCCCGGAGACGGGGCTCGCCGATCGGTCTCTGAACCGGAATGCGCGCGTCCGGGTTGTCCCGTCGCGGTCCGGCCGGCGAGATCCGGCGGGACTGAAAGGGGGGCCGGCGCCACAGCGAGGAGCGCGCCATGCCGATCCAGACCCGCGACCCGGCGGACAGCGCGAAGCCTGAGCCGCGCAAGCCTGTCCGCGACACGCCGACCAGCCTCAAGGAGGCGGCCGACCGCTGCCGCACCACGCCGAGCGGCCGCTTCGACCCGAGTCCTCACCGGACCGGCGGCTCCCGCTGAGATCGTCCTCTCCATCTCCGGCGTGCGCCGGCGCACGGCAGGCACCCCACCAACCTGTGTGATTGCCGCGAGCCGCGAGGCGCCGGACCATCCGCGCCCAAGTCCGTACCCAAGCCGGAGGGAGAGACGCCATGGTGGATCGATCCAGCACGTCGACGGAGTTCTGGGCGTCGGTGACGGACATCGTCACCACCAAGGTCGAGCCCGTGCTCGGCCTCGACGCGACGGCCCGGGAACCCGTCCGTATCTACTTGCGCGACCTCGAAGCGGTGGCGCGGGCAGAGGGCGGCAGCCGGGAGGCCCTGCAGGTGATCGCCTCCGGACGCCGCCTGCTCGGCGACAGCAGCGACATCACCGACGCGGACCGGCGCCGGCTCGGCTGACCGTATGCGGGTTCAAGTTAATCGCGCCGGTTGACCACCGACGCCCCTGTGGGAAGCAAAGGCGAAGCCGGAGCGGCGGCGAGGGGGGCGGCTCCGGAGGAGACTCTGTCGGAAGCGCCCCCTCACCCTCGACTGCCGCCTTGTCGCGACGACGACAGGGTCGTCGCGCCCCTCTTCCCGCAAGCGGGGAGAGGGGATCCGCAACCCACCCGGTCCGAGCATCCGGAAGCCACAGTAAACTGCCGGGATTCCGGCCGACCCGGCCTAGACGACCGGCTCGATCTGGGCGCCGACCGGCAGGACGATGCGGCAGGTCAGCCCCTCCCGGGTGAAGCGCACCGCGGTGTCGGCCTTGAGGTCGTGGACGAGCATCCGTTCCAGCACGTCCATGCCGAAGCCGGTGCGGTGCGGGATGAGATCGACGAGCGGCACGCCGCTCTCGGTCCAGTCCAGGACCAGATACTCGGCGCTCTCAACTCGCTCAACGTACCAGACGATCTCGATCCGGCCGGCGGGCTGCGCCAGGGCCCCGAACTTCAGGGCGTTGGTCGCCAGTTCGTGAAGGGCGAGCCCCATCCGCTCGGCCGCCCGCGCGCGCAGGAGCACGAGCGGCCCGGCGATGCGCACCTGCCGGTCCTCGTTGGCGCAGCAGGCCGCAAGTTCGTCGGCGGCGAGCATGGCGAGGCTGATCCCGGCGGACGGGTTGCGGATCACCGCGCTCTGCACCCGCGAGAGCGCGTCGAGGCGCCCGTCGAGATGCATCGCGTAGGTCTCGACGCTCTCGCTGGTCTCGGCGGAGCGCCGGGCGATCACCCGCACGGCGGCCAGCGTGTTGCGCACCCGGTGCTGCAATTCGAACAGCATCTGGATCTGCTGCTCCTGCAACGATTTCAGGTCATGGATGTCGGTGGCGGTGCCGCACCATTCCGTCACCCGGCCGGTCGTGTCGCGTAAGGGCAGCGCCCGGCACTCGAACCAGCGATAGGCGCCGTCGCCCGCGTTGCGCAGCCGGTGCTCGACTTCGAGGCGTCCCCCGGCCTCCGCCCCTTGCCAGGCGAGGGCGGTCCGCGCCCGGTCGTCCGGATGCACGGCGGCGAGCCAGCCCTGCCCCTCGAACTGCGCGGCGGACTGGCCCGTGAACGCCGTCCATTGCCGGCTCGCCCAGATCCAGTCGCCGCCGGGCAGGGCGCGCCAGATGAGCTGGGGCAGGGTTTCGACCATCAGGCGCAACGCCTCGGGCCCGCCCGGGTCCATGGCCGGATCGTCCCCGGGAAATTCTTCGCGCCGCTCTGTCATGCGTCGGCACCCTTCGGCAACCTCAGAATCGGATCACGCCCGCAGACGGGAGACATGCGGGCCGCGACAACCTGTGCAAGCTAAAGCACCCGCTGGAAGATCCCGACCGCGCAGAATGCATGTTCTCTGTCGATGGGCTGGTCCTGCCGGCGAGATGCGATCGGGATTTGAGCGAAGCCCGATCATAGTTCGCCGGCCGTGCCGGCATCGAGATGACGGCCGACATGATCGAGATGCAGGTAGTTCGGGTTGAACAGCGAGGCGGTCTGCAACGCCGGCAGGTCCGGGATCGTCAGGTGACGCCCCTTCAGCACGATCAGCCCGGCACCGCGCAGTTCCTGCAGGGTGCGGTTGATGTGCACGGTCGAGAGGCCCATGGCGTCGGCGAGGTCCGCCTGGGTCACCGGCAGCAGGCAGCCGTCGCCGTCGGCCAGCCCGACGATGCGCAGGCGCAGGAACAGCTCGCAGAGGAGATGGCCGACGCGCTCGGTCGCCGAGCGCTGGCCGAGATTGACCGTCCATTCCCGCTGGATCGAGGCCTGGACGAGGGTGTCCCACCACAACGCCTGCATGATGCGCGGCTGACGGCTCGTGACCTGGGACAGGCTGTCGCGCGAGATCTCGGCAAAGGTGACCGGCGTCAGCGTGCCGATCGAGTGGTCCATCGCCCGCAGCACATAGACGTGCGAATCGCAGAAGTCGCCCGGCAGGAAGAACGAGATGATCTGGCGGCGGCCATCTTCGAGCTGCTTGTAGCGGCAGGCCCATCCGTCGAGGATCAGGTTGACGTGGCTCGGGTTGTCGCCCTCGCAGATGATGTCCTCGCGCGCGCCGAGCCGCCGCTGCTTCTCGGTGACGACCGCGTCCAGCGCCTGCCGGTCGAGGACAGAGAGACGGGTGAAGGATTCCAGCTTGCTGATTAGGTGCAGCGGCATCCCGTTCCCCGACCCTCTCGGCACCGGAAACTACGCACGCACGCTACGGCAGAAATTCAACTGCGTTAATTTCGAGGTGCATGCGCGAGACGGTACAACCCCACATTATCAATGACCGTTCCAAAGGCATTCGAGGAGTGCCAGCGCGCGGTGATCAGAGTTCGAATCCGAGCTGCGCCGGCACCGCATCCCCTTCCGTGCTCAAGCCCGACAGGCTGACGCCGATGAGGCGCGCGCTGCGCCGCAAGGGGAAGAGATCGTGCAGCAGGCTCAGCGCGATCGCCTCGAAGGCCGCGCGGTCGGCCAGGAAGCCGGCGCCGGAGCGGGCGCGGGTCAGGATCGCGAAATCGGAGAATTTCAGCTTCAGCGTCACGGTCCGGGCGCGGACGCCCTTGGCGAGGCTCGCGCCCCAGACCCGCTCCACCAGCGGGCGCAGGCGCTCGGCCAGGGCATCGTAGGCGTCGACATCCGCGAAGAAGGTGGTCTCCGCTCCGATCGACTTGCGGATCCGGTGCGCCCGCACGGGCCGCTCGTCGATGCCGCGGGCGACGGCATGGTAATAGGCGCCCGAGGAGCCGAACCGGGCGACGAGTTCCTCCAGCGGGCGCGCCTTCAGGTCGCGCCCGGTCTCGATGCCGAGGCCGCGCATGCGCGCTTCGGTCTTCGGCCCGACGCCGTGGAAGCGCCCGATCGGCAGATCTTCGACGAAGCGCGGCCCCATCTCGGGGGTGATCACGAAGAGGGCGTCCGGCTTGCGGTGGTCCGAGGCCACCTTGGCCAGGAACTTGTTGTAGGAGACGCCCGCCGAGGCCACGAGGCCGGTGCGCTCCCGGATCGTCGCCCGGATGGCGCGCGCCACCGCGGTGGCGGTCGGCAGGCCCTGGAGGTTCTCCGTGACGTCGAGATAGGCCTCGTCGAGGGAGACCGGCTCGATGATCGCGCTGTGCTCGGCGAAGATCGCCCGGATCTCCTGCGAGATCGCGGCGTAGACGTCGAAGCGGGGCTTCACGAAGATCAGGTCGGGGCAGCGCCGCCGGGCGGTCACCGCGGGCATGGCCGAACGCACGCCGAAGGCGCGGGCCTCGTAGCTCGCGGCGGCGACCACGCCGCGCTCGCGCGCGCCGCCCACCGCGACCGGGCGGCCGCGCAGCTCCGGATCGTCCCGCTGCTCGACGGAGGCGTAGAACGCATCCATGTCGATATGGATGATCTTGCGCGGCCGCGCCGGGTCCGGCCCGGCATCATCGGCCGAGCCCGGCATGGTGAGCGCCGCATCCCCCGAGTTCGACATATGTTCTGGATGGCGCCGGCGATCCCGGCCGGTCAAGCGGGTTCGGCCCGGCCGTCCACCACGATCTCGGCCGCCTGCGCATCGGACCCCTGGGGATGACGAATCGATGCGGACTTGGCGGGAAGGCGGCACGCCCTATCACCAACGACGGGGGACCTATCGAGAAGGGATGGCGAACGGCCATGACGCACCAGAGACACCGCGCCTGCCTCGCGGCCGCAGCCCTCATCCTCGGAACGACCTGGAGCGCGGCGGCCGATGCCGGCTGCCTGCGCCGGGTCTACAACCGCTCGGCCTATGTCCTGGTGGCGAGCCGCGATGGCGGGCCGCCGGTCACCCTGCTCCCGGGCCGCTCCGTCCCGCTGCGGCTGGAGCATCCGGGCCGGCTCAACCTGACCGCCTATTGCGCGGTGCCCGGCGCGGCCAGCCGCCCGGTCGCGGAGGCTAGCTTCGACTATGAGGCGGTGCTCGACCGCTGCTTCGTGCGCTTCGGCGATGCCGGTCTCCGGCCGGAATTCGGCGGGGGCTTCTCCGGCAAGCAGGGCACGGCGCCCTTCACCGTCAACAATCCGGCGCAGGGCGACGTCATCCTCGGCCCCTTCACCGCCGATTGCCCGGTGCTCAGCCGCGGCGGCTGAATACCGGCCGTCACAGCGCGTGCCGGAAGACGACGCCCGGGGAGGCCGCCGGGGAGGCGAGATCGGCGGCGCCGCGCCAAGCGGCGAGGACGCCGCCGAGGATCAGGCCGAGGGAGACGAGAAGCGGGTTCGCCAGCGGCACGACGACGAGCATCGTGGCGGCAAGCGCGAGGCTCAGGATCCGGACGGATTGGGCGAGGGTCATCGGGCCGCCTCCAATGCGACGGCGCAACCCTGGACGCATGGCCGTTTCGCCCCTGTTTCCTGCGCCCTTCTCAAACTTGGCGAGGTGCGCCGCCACACATCGACACGCGGGATCGGCGGGGACGCTCAGAGGCCGATCCGGCCGAGCCCCGGCAGCTTGAGGGCGGGACGGCGCAGGTCGAGCCCCGCGACCGCGCCGAGCAGGTTCAGCTCCAGCCCCTCGACCCAGCCGAGGGTCAGCCCGAGATAGCCGCCGAGGTTGAGGCGGAGGCCGGTGCCGGACGGGGTCCGGCCGAACCAGCGCCCGTCATAGGGGAAGTCCTTGCCGATGGCGGTGGAGGGCAGGCTCGTCCCGATTCCGGGCACCGCCGCCATGACCGCGGCGACGAAGGTGTTCGAGTTCGGACCGGGCCACACCGTGTAGTCGCCGGGCTCGGCGTAGCGGTAGGCGGCGATCACGGCGCGGATGGCAGGGATCATCGCGGCGGCCTCGGGCCCGTCCGCCGCGAAGACGACCTCGGGCGCGCTGCCGAACCAGCGCCCATCCGGCACGAAGCGGTCTATCCAGATCGGCCGCCCCCAGGCGGTGTAGTCGAAGCGGCTGTAGTTGGGCGCTCCGGCCTCCTTCACCACGATCCAGGCATGGGTGGCGAAGATACCGCGCCAACTCACCGTGCGCGCGGACAGGATCCGCACGACGGCCTCCGGGTGGCGCCTGGGGTCCGGCAGCAGGCCTGTGCTGGAGCGGTCGGCCAGGCGCCAGTCGCCGCGCTCGCGCACCGCGTAGAGCAGGGCGGAGGCGGCGATGGGTGCGAGGAAGGCGAGGACGAGTGCGAGGATGGTGATCCTGAGTATGATCACAGAGAAGACCGGTTGGGGGGAGGAAGACGGCGATATGGGTATGGCCACGTTGCGTGGCGAGAGCCGCGGATGCACACGAACTCTTAATCGGTCGCGCGCGAGCGGACGCTTTTCGTGAGGCCTCAAAAGCCGTTATGAGGCGCGGGCCGGGCAGATCCGGCGACGTTCGCGGCTCTGCCGTTTCTGAGGCCAGAGGAAACGAGCAGGCTTTGGATCTCCTGAGGTACCTGAGACGCCTGTCCCTCGGCGGCCCGCGCTGGCTGACGATGCAGAGCGGCCCGGTCGCGTGGTTCGCGGTCTTCAACGGCGGCGTCGTGGTCGCGCTGGGCCCTGGCGTGCGTCCCGAGGAGGTCCGCATCGCGGCGCGTGCGGGCCGCGGCCCGGAGCAGCTCCTGCCCGTCGCGCGGATCACGCGGACCGACAGCGGGACGCTCGTCAGCGCCGCTCTCGACCCCGCCCTGTTCGGCGCGGCCTCGTCCATAGCGGTCGGCGTGACCGTCCGCGGGCGCACGCGCCGCCGCCGCTTCGCCACCGGCCCCGGCCTCTATGCGGGCCGCCTCGACGGGGTGCGCAATTACGGCCTCGAAGGCTGGATCTCGCCGCTCTTCCCCGACCCGGCGCCCACCGTGCAGCTCCTCGTGGACGGGCGCCCGGGAGAGCCCGTCGGGCTCGACCGCTTCCGCTGCGAGCTGATGCTGCCGGGCGGTCAGGGCGGCTGGAACGGGTTTCGCCTGCTGCTCCCGCCGGAGATCCTGGGCGGGTCCGCGCACCGGCTCGGCGTGCGGGCCGGGGATACGGTGCTCGACCTCGGCTTCTGGAGCGCGCGGCCGAAATTCCACATCGAGGCCGCCAACGCCCTGCGCCTGTCCGGCTGGTACTTCGACCGCGCCACCGGGGACGTGCCCACAACGCTGCGGATCGTCAGCGACGGCGTCACCCGGGCCGAGGTGAAGACCCACGCCCGGCCCGACATCAAGGCGACCTTCGGCCGGGACTGGGCGAGCTTCTCGTTCGACGACGTGGAATTCACGGAAGGCAGCACGCTGGTCGCCGGTCCGGAGGGCACCGGATTCGTGGTCGGCCAGATCGGCAACGCCGTGCTGGCCCGGGTCGAGGCGCGCCGCGGCGAGGCCCGGGCGGCCCTCCTCGGCGGCGACGGGCGGCCGAGCGAGCCGACCGCGACGCGGCCGGAACGTGCCGCCCTGCGCCAGCGCATCCGCGAGGTCGAGCGCCTTCCCGATTCGCGCATCGCGTTCCGGCCGGCCGGCGGTGCGCCGGCACCCGCCGTGCCCGCCGAGCCGCGCGCCGGAACGGGCCCGCTGCCGCCGGTCTGCGCGATCGTGCCCATCTATAACGGCCTGTCCGACCTGAAGCTCTGCCTCGCCTCGCTGATCCCGCAGCTGCGCGAGGGACGGATCCGGGCGCTCGTCATCGACGACGGCTCGCCGGATCCCGCGGTCGGGACCTTCCTCGCCGAGCTCGCCGCGCGCCGGATCCCGGCCCTGACGATCCTCGATAATCCAGAGAATCTCGGCTTCATCGGCACCGTCAACCGGGGCCTCTCCCTGCTCGAACCCGGCGAGGACGCGCTTCTCGTCAACGCCGACACGATCCTGCCCCCCGGCGCCGTGGAACGCCTGAGCCGGCATTGCCATGCCCGCCGCGGCGTCGCCTCGGTCACGCCGATGTCCAACACCGCCACCGTGCTGAGCTTCCCCAGCCTGACGCTGCGGAACCGGCCGGCGCTCGGCCTCGACGTGGACGCCCTCGACCGCGCCTTCCAGGCCGAGGGGGCCGCGCCCGTGCCGATCCCGACCGGCGTCGGCTTCTGCATGCACATGAACCGGGCGGCCCTCGACGAGGTCGGCCCGCTCTCGCCCGATTGGGGCCGCGGCTATTGCGAGGAGGTCGACTGGTGCCTCTCGGCGCGCGACCTCGGCTGGATCCATCTGGCGGCGACCGACACCTTCGTGATGCACGAGGGCTCGGTCTCCTTCACCAACACCACGCGGCTCGAACTGCTCGCGACGAACCATGCCCGGCTCGAAGCGCTCTATCCCGAATACGACGAGGAGCTGACCGCCCTCACGCGGGTGGACCCCTTCGAGTCCGTGCGCAGCGCGGTCCTGCTGCGCCTGCTCGCCGGGCGGTTCCGGCGGCTCACCCTCCACCTGACGCACGGCCTCGGCGGCGGCACCAAGCGCTACGTCAACGACCTGCGGACGCTGCCGCGGGAGGCGGACCACGAGGTGGCGATCCTCGCCCCCGTGGACGACACCGGGGAGGATGGGCGGCTCGAACTCGCCTTCGACGATGCCGAGACGACGCTCACCCTGTCGCCGGATCGCGTCGAGGCGATGCTCGCGGCCCTCGAGGCCTCCGGCGTCACGGTGACCCTCCACGTGAACTCGCGCCTGACCTACGGGAGCGCCTTCCTGGAGCGGCTCCTGTCGGGGAAGCGCCCCTATGTCGTGATGCTGCACGACTTCCAATGGTACTGCCCGCGGGTGAACCTCACCGACGGGCGCAAGTTCTATTGCGGCGAGCCCCCGCCGGATGTCTGCCAGCTCTGCGTCGGCGGCGGGGTGGACTACAATTTCGCCGATCAGGCCGCGCTGATCGAGAACGACCTCGACGCCTTCCTCGGCTTCAACGCCCGGATCCTGCGCGGCGCGCAGCGTTTGCTCGCGCCCTCGCAGGACACGGCGGACCGCTACCAGGCGCGGTTCGGGCTCGGCGACATCGCCGTGCTGCCGCATCCGGAGCCCCATGCCGGGCAGGCACCGCGGCCCCTGCGCCGGCCGGCCTCCACCCACGCCAGCCCGCTGCGGATCGCGGTCGTCGGCGCGATCGGGCCGCACAAGGGGTTCGAGCTGCTGCTGCGCATGGCCGAGCGGGCGGCGCGCGACCGCATCCCGTTCTTCCTCACCGTGATCGGCTACACGCCCGATACGCCGAGCCTCGTGCGCTACGGCAATGTCGAGGTCACCGGCACCTACGCGCCCGCCGAGCTGGGGACCCGCCTCGCCGCCGCGGAGCCCGATTTCGTGCTGCTGCCGAGCGTCTGGCCGGAGACCTATTCCTACGTCCTGTCCGAGATCTGGGATGCCGGCTATCCGGTCGTCGCCTTCGATTTCGGCGCGCCGGCCGAGCGCATCCGCAGCGCGGGGGGCGGCGTGCTGATCCCGCCGACCCGCGACCCGCGGGCGCTCCTCGATACGCTGTTCGCCCTGCGCGACGGGCCGGCGCCGACCGACGCCCCGAGCCTCGACCGCACGCGGTTTACCGATCTCGACGCCTATTACCGGGCCGGCGGCATCGGCCCGGACGGGTACGCCCTGAAGCCGAGCTGACGGCCTTGGAGCCGCTCCCGATCGCGCTGCAATCAGGAACAGCTCTTGAGCATTTTCCGCGGAAGTGGTTGCCGGTTCCGCGAAAGAAAATGCGGCACAATCAATGTGATAGAGCATTTTCCGTGATCCAAGGATCACGGAAAATGCTCTAAGTCTTTGTTTTGACGTACTCTTTCTGGCGGACCGGTATCCACTTCGGCGGAGAGCGCGCTAGGTCGCGAACCCATAACGGTGGGCACGGGTGAGGCGTGCCGTCGTTAACCCTCTGGCGAGGGAGGGTTCTGGATGGCGCGGTTCGACCTGACGGAT
>NZ_CABFVH010000066.1 GCF_902141855.1 Methylobacterium dankookense
CCTCTCGAAAGAGAAGCTTCTCCACTGGCCGGCTTTTACGCCGCCCGCATCAGCACGACGCCGACGCTCCAGTGGATGGTTTTGTCACCGCCCTACACATACGCGCCTCCAACCCAGCGCGAGGGTTGGCCCTCCGGGAGGATCAGGGTCCAGGGGCTCGAAGGCCCTTGGCTCTCGTCCAGGTGCGATGAACCTGGTGCAGGGTTCCAAGGGCGGCAGACGCCTTTGGTCGATGGGGTCCAGGGGAGAGCGAAGTCTCCTCCTGGTCGTGGTCCAGCGGCGAAGCGCTTGGTCTGGGTGGGTTTCGGGAGGGGCAGGAACGCCTCCTCCTGAACGGATGAAACGGCGGACGTTTCTGTGGTGCGATGAGGCTCGATGTCGAGGGAGCGCCACTGCGTGGGGGATGCAACGGGGGCGCGCAGCGGCCCCCTTGCCAAGATTGCGGTGTATTACACCGCACATCTTGCACGTCGCGCTATCCGCTCCTCACCCCGTTTTCCGGTGATCGCTCTGCTGTCTCCGTCTGCGCCATCAACGGGTCATTCTAGGCTCGATCAATCCGATCTAGTCGCCGTGGGGATGCCGCTCTTCCGGGGTCGCGTAATGCTCCGCGATCGCCTCTGCCGAGATGCTCTTGCCGGTAGCCTGCTCGATGATCGCCGCAATGTCCTGATCCGATTTCCCGGCCTTCCTGTGCTGCTCGATCTCGTCGCTCACCATGCCGACGAACGCCTCGACCGGGAACACCTCTTCCGGCAGGCCAAGAGCCGACCGCAGCGCCTTTTGGGCCGTGATGGATTCATCAAGGGTGAAGCTGTCGTCTTGTGCCATGTGATGCCTCCTGTGAGACCCGCGAACCGTTGCCTGCCCTGCTCAGTTCCGCAGCCCTGTCCAACCAGCAAACCGCAATTTCTCGACCTGTACCAGATTTTGGTATAGCATGAGGGTGGAGGTTTCACATGGCTCGCAACACATCGATCTCGCTTGGTGATCACTTTGCGCAGTTCATCGACCGTCAGGTGGAAGGTGGGCGCTATGGCTCAGCCAGCGATGTGGTCCGGGCCGGTTTGCGCCTCCTCGAAGAACGCGAAGCCAAGCTTGAAGCACTTCGATCGGCCCTGGCTGAAGGCGAAGCCAGCGAAGACTTTCAGGAGTTCGACGGCAGCGCCTTTCTCGCCTCGATGCGCCAGCCTGCCGGGCAATAGTGCGCGTCCGCCTTTCCGCCGCCGCGCGCCGCGATCTTTCCGGCATATGGACCTACTCGGCCAAACGGTGGAATGAGGCTCAGGCTGACCGCTATGTGCGGCTATTCGCCGAAAGCTTTGACGGTCTCGCCCGCGGCTCTCTGAAAGGGCGAAGCGCCGACGACATCCGCACCGGCTATTTCAAACTCGCGGTCGGCTCTCACCTCGTCTTCTACCGGATGGGCACGGCTGGCGTGATCGAGGTCGTGCGCATCCTGCACAAGCGCATGGATATCGATCGGCACCTTTAAAACACGCCGCGATAATCGGGCTCAATGTCATCGCTGCCCGCAATCCGGTAAACGGCTTCGAACGCCATCAGCCACTCAGCTTGTGCAAGTGGCGGCAACCCGCTTTGCTTCACAGCCAGCTCCAACTCGCCTTTGAGGATCGCCCATTCCAAAGGCTTCCAGCCACCGATGGCGTTTATCGAACCGTCGCGCAAGCAGGCATTATCATCGAAGGCCATAACCGCCAGTCGCATGACTGCATCCACGTAGCGGGCAAACTGCTCGTTGATGAGCGATAGGCCGAGGGCTCGCAATATTACTGACTTCTGTTCGTCCCGGCTCACGAACTTGGCGCGAACTTGCCGCTGGGCCTGTGATTTGACAGACATCAACAAACTTCGCCGTTTTGATCGAAGAGCAGGACGCCGAACAGGATACGCGCGATCCGGTCCCAGATATGGCACTCCGCCTCCGGGCTGAGCGCGTCATAGGCTTGCTGCGCAATTTCAATCTGCGGCATGGCTCTGCCTCATTGCGTCTGTTGGGGCTCGCTCGGCTGCTGCTGCGTGCGCAGAATCTTGACCAGCACGAGAACGGATAAGGCCAGCCGTCCGGCTTTCTCGCGCAGCGTCGCCTCGTCGCCATCCCAGGCAAGGTCTTTGACCTCGACCGCCAGCTCTTCGAGCTTGGGCATGTGCTGTTCGAGCTGGTTGTTCATGTGGCTGCTCGCGCTGACCGGTGGCGAAGATCATATGCGCGAATGGCAAGGCCGTGAATCACCAGCCCCGACATAGCCTGCCCGTAGGCCCGCGCTCCCCCAAGCGCCGAAGGGCCGAAGGGCGGGCGGTCAGGACTTGGCGAGAGAAGCGCCAAGTCCCTTCCCGCGCTTGAACGGCTTAGAGAAAAGAACGTCCCTTGCTCAGATCGGGCGGCCTGCTCGCTCTTCGAATGCGTTCAGCGCCGGTAGGAGCCAGGCGAGTTCCGATTGGACACCGCCCCTGCGGAGCACCGCGCGCGCCCGCAGCATGTTGAGACGGATGATCTCCATGGTAAGCGGCCAGGAGGCACCGAAGGCAGGGGCACGGTTCAGCGGCCCGCCCGCGCGTATGGTCATCATGATGAGACGATAGAGCTGCTGCGGGCTGTGGTGCCCTTCGAACCGGTAAATCGCCTCCGACACATAGAGCGCACGGTTATGCGGCTTGATCCCGCGGTGATTTCCTACGGCCTGCTGAATGAAGCGCTCAAACTCCTCCCACTTGAACCGGAGTCCGTTCTCCTCCTCACCTTCGTTGATGAAATCAACAAACTTCTCCTTTGATATCAGCACATCGAAGAACGCGAGCCGCTGCCGAATGAGACCATAGAGGCGGTATATGGTGACGTGGCTGAGGCCGGTGCGGGCGATCGCCTCGGCAGGGCTGCGGGCAAACGCATAGCAGCGGATGACCTCGCGGATTTTGGCGTCCGAGAGTTTCGATGAGGCGAGCAGCTTGCTTCTCGAAGCTGCTTTTTTCGGCTGTTCTAACTTCCTGTGCTGTCTCGCTTTTTGCGGATCACCCGGCATTTTTGGTTTCCAAATCGGATGGCTACTCAACTTGCCAAGCCGCGCCCTCACACGCCAGCCTGCGCGATAGTGGGTCAAATACTGGAAGAAGCAAAATAGGAATTTATTCTGGATTTATTTTTCAAGCTGGCGTATAGTCCAAGCATCCCGACCCGACACAAGAAAGGAGGACGGCCATGACAATGGACGAAGGCGACCGCATTGCTGAACTCGTGCAGGCTGAGAGCGATTTGCCGCTCGCGTCAATGGCCGACTTCAACGAAGCGGACTATCTCCCCTATCTTGCCGGGCTCGAACTTACAGACGCGCAAGCCAGCGAGCTGCTGCGCATCCTGTGGGATATGATGCGGATGTGCATCGAGATGGATTTGCCGCCAGAAAGCTGGGGGCAGATTACCTCTCAGGTCTTTGCCGCTGCCGCGCGTGATTCGGTCGATGTAGAATAAGCGACCCACCAACGGAGAATTCAAAAAACAAGACGAGGCCCGGCATGAAACGCAAACCGCAATCCACCGACAACCAAGACGTGACCGCGGTCATCTATTGCCGGATTTCGAGCAAGAAGCAGGAGCGCGAGGGTGACGGGCTCGCCTCACAGGAAACGAGGCTGCGCGATTACTGCGAACGCTCGGGTTATAACGTCGTCAAGGTATTCCGCGACAAGCTGACCGGCAGCGAGAGCCAGCGGCCGGGCCTGCGCCAGATGCTCGCCTTCGTCGCTGCCGACAAGAAGGCGCGCTACCGCATCGTCTTCGATCATCTCGACCGCTTCACCCGCAATTTCTACGATCACGCAGACCTCCGCCGCGAGCTGGCGAAGCTCGGTACAATCCTGGAGACGCCCGCAGGCGTGCTCGATGACCGCTCGTCGTCGCGCCTCATGGAGAACGTCACCGTCGCGTTTGCGGACTATCACCGCATCAACAACCGCGAGCAGACGCTCAACCGCATGCAGGCGCGGGTCGCGAATGGCTTTGCGGTGTTCTGCGCGCCGTCCGGCTACGCCTATGGCCGGGTCTCCGGCTTCAATGGCCGGATGCTGGTACGGCAGGAGCCGCAGGCGTCGATCGTCAAGCAGGCGCTCGAAGCCTACGCCTCGCGCCAGCTGGAATCCCAGGCTGACGTCGTGCGCTTCCTTGAAGAGCACCCGCTCTATCCCAAGCCCAAGAACGGCAAGATTCCCCACCAGCGCGTCGGCGACATCCTGCGCAACCCGATCTATGCGGGCTATGTGGAAGCGCCGAGCTGGGGCGTCGAGCGGCGCAAGGGCCATCACGAGGCGCTAATCTCGTATGAGACCTTCCAGCGTATCCAGGACCGGCTCAACGGCCTGCGTATCACCTACCGCACGGACCTGAGCCAGGATTTTCCGCTGCGCGGGTTCGTGCTGTGTGACGATTGCGAGGGGCCGCTGACGGCCTGCTGGTCGATCAGCGGCAGCGCGCAGAAGAAGCGCCACCCCTACTACCAGTGCCCGAAGAAGGGCTGTGCGAGTTACGGCAAGGCGATCCGCCGCGACGTGATCGAGGGCGAGTTCGAGATGCTGCTCAAAAGCGCAGAGCCGCAGCCTCAGCTGTTCGCCGTCGCGACTGCGATGATGAAGGAGCTATGGCAGCGGAAGCAGGCCAACGTCGCGGGACAGACCAAGGCGCTCAAGGCGAGCCTCGCCAAGGTCGAGGAGCAGATCGAGCAGGCCGTCGAGCGGATCGTCGAGACGAGCGTCCCAGCGGTCATGCGAGCGCTCGAAGAAAAGGTGCAGCGGTTAGAGAGCGACAAGCTGCTCCTGCGCGAAAAGATCGAGACTTCGGCCACGCCGCGAGGTGACTTTGACCGGCGACTTAGAACGGGCCTCGCCTTCGTCGCAAGTCCTTGGAATTTATGGAGTACGGGCCGGATTGAGGACCGCCGCGCGGTGCTCAAACTCACCTTTGCCCATCGCCTTCGCTACAAGCGCAGCGAGGGATTTAGAACGCCCGATTTGACCTTGCCGTTCAAGGTGTTAGGCGATTTTTTATGCGGTGAAAATGGAATGGCGCGCCCGAAAGGATTCGAACCTCTGACCCCCAGATTCGTAGTCTGGTGCTCTATCCAGCTGAGCTACGGGCGCCTGCCGCGTCGGGGGATCGGTGAGCCGTCCCGGCGACGAGGGGGTGTCTAGAGGGTCGCTTCGGGCTTGGCAAGCCCCGAGTTGAGGGGAAGGCGCAGAAGATCGCCGCGGGGCTGGAGGATCGCGCGGGGCTGGGTATCTTCGCCGACCATGACCTCAGCCCTCGCGACGGCCGGCTCCGCTACGGGACATCGGCGCATCCCCTCGGTCGAGCGGCTGCTGACGCGGCCAGATGCGGTGCATCTGGCCGAGACGCATGGCCGGACGGCGCTCGTGGAGGCCCTGCGCGCGGTGCTCGACGCCGTCCGGAGCGGCGCGGATCCGCTTCCGCCGGACGAGGCCGCGATCCTCGCCGCGGCCGGGCGTCGTCTCGCGGCGGAGCGGCAGCCCTCGCTGCGGCCGGTCTTCAACCTCACGGGCACCGTGCTGCACACCAATCTCGGCCGGGCGCTGCTGCCGCGCCAGGCGGTGGAGGCCGTGGCCGCGGTGATGGCGGGCGCCTGCAACCTCGAATTCGATCTCGCCGGCGGCGAGCGCGGCGAGCGCGACAGCCATGTCGAGGCGCTGCTGTGCCGGCTGACAGGCGCCGAGGCCGCGATCGTCGTGAACAACAACGCGGCGGCGGTCTTCCTGCTCCTCAACGCGCTTGCCATGCGCAAGGAGGTGGTCGTCTCGCGGGGCGAGCTCGTGGAGATCGGCGGCTCGTTCCGCGTGCCGGACGTGATGGCCCGGGCCGGCTGCCGCCTGCGGGAGGTCGGCACCACCAACCGCACGCATCTGCGCGACTTCGCCGAGGCGATCGGGCCGCGCACCGGCCTCGTGATGAAGGTCCACCCGAGCAATTACGAGATCCGGGGCTTCACGGCGCAGCCCGGCGAGGCCGAGCTGCACGCCCTCTGCCGCGAGCACGGCGTGCCGCTGGCGCTCGATCTCGGCAGCGGCAACCTCGTCGATCTCGCCGCCCACGGCCTGCCGCCGGAGCCCACCGTGCGGGCGGCACTGACTGCCGCCGATCTCGTCACCTTCAGCGGCGACAAGCTGCTCGGCGCCGTCCAGTGCGGCGTCATCGCCGGGCGGGCCGACCTCGTGGCACGCATCCGCAAGAGCCCCCTGAAGCGGGCGCTGCGCGTGGACAAGATGACCTATGCCGCCCTCGAGGCGACGCTACGGCTCTACCTCCATCCCGAGCGGCTCGCCGCGGAGCTTCCGACCTTGCGCCTGCTGACGCGTCCGCGAGAGTCGATCGCCGACCAGGCCGATCGCCTGGCGCCGGAGGTGGCGCGGCGCCTCGCGGGCCGGGCCCGGGTGAGCGTGGCCGCCTGTTCGAGCCAGATCGGGTCCGGCGCGCTGCCGGTGGAGAACCTGCCGAGCGCAGCGCTGGCTCTGTCCGCTCCGGACGGGGCGACGGGCCGCAAGGCCGGGGGCTGGAGCCGGCGCCTCGCCGCAGCGCTCCGCGCCCTGCCGGTCCCGGTGATCGGCCGCATGGCGGACGGCACCGTCCTTCTCGACCTGCGCACCCTGGAGGACGAGGCCGGATTCCTGGCGAGCCTCGACGCGCTCGCCTTCTGAATCAACACATTATCGTATCTGCTGAAAGGGCTGGAAGAATTTCGCCCCTGGCGCGTGACGCGTCCTCTTGTATCGTGCCCACTGGACGGAGCCGGCGCGAACGCGCAGGATCCGGGACCGTCGCGAGCGGATGTCATGGTGCTTGTCGGAGACGTGAGACAGGAGGAGGCCGATCCCGCCGGGGATCCGCTGCTGCTCGACAACCAGCTCTGCTACGCCCTCTACGCGGCCGCGCACCGGATGACGAAGGCCTACCGGCCCCTCCTGGAGCGCATCGGCCTGACCTACCCGCAATATCTCGTCCTGCTCGTCCTCTGGGAGCAGGACCGGGTCACCGTCTCGGATATCGGACGGCGGCTCCGGCTCGATTCGGGCACCCTCACCCCCGTGCTCAAGCGCCTCGAGGCGGCGGGGCTGCTCCTGCGCAGCCGGCGCCAGTCGGACGAGCGCGAGGTCGAGATCTCGCTCACCCCCCGCGGCGGCGCCCTCCGCTCGGACGCCGTGCTGGTGCGTGAGAGCGTGATGTGCCAGCTCGCCCTGAGCGAGCCCGAGGTGCGGGCCCTGCGGGCCGACCTCAACCATCTGATCGAGCGGCTCGGCGAGACCGAGTGAACGTGTGATACCGCGTCCGGTTGATCAGACCGGAGGCGGTCTCGGCCAAGCCCGCGCGGCGCCTGAGCGAAGGCGACATCCGCCATCCCGAAGAGATCACCCGGATGTCGTATGACGGGGCTCTGCCCAGCGCCCCGCCGAAGGAATGATCCCTTCGGAATCCCGGACTCTTCGGATCGGGCGCGCATCATCCGGCACGCGACAGGATCGCCCAGCCATGCGCCGGCAGGAGCACGCGCGCGCCGGCCGCGCCCGGATCGATCACCTGGCCGTCGCCGGCCTCGACGTTGATCGCCTGCGGCGCCGGCAGGGCCGCGGATGCGTCGTCCAGGTTGAGCGCGAGGACGAGGTCCTGCCCGTTGCCCTCCAGCATCAGGACCATCTGGCGGTTGGCGAGATGGGCGGTCCGCGACCGCGCCCGGTGAAGCCAGGGATGGGCCCGGCGCAGGGCGGCGAGGTCCCGGTGCAGGCGGTGGACCGGCCAGCCTTCGGGCGGGAGGCCGTCCGGCGTGGGCGGGAATGCAGGGCGGATCGCGTCGTCCCCGCCGGCCCGCTCCTCCTTGATCCCGTGGAAACCCTGTTCGTCGCCGGCATAGAGCGCGGGCGTGCCGCCGACCGTGAAGAGCACGGCGAGCGCGTGCGGCAGGTGGCGCGGCTCGGCGAGCCGGCTCGCGATCCGCGTGACGTCGTGGTTGCCGACGAAGGTCAGGGGCACGAAACGGTCGAGGAAGCCGTTGTGCCGGTCGAGGGCGTGGGCGAGTTCGAACAGGTTGCCGTCGTTCAGCGCGCTCCAGATCGCCTTCCACAGCTCGTACTGGGTCACGGCATCCATGCCGGTCTCGGCGACGAAGGCGCCGTAATCGCCGTGGATGACCTCGCCGAAGATGTAGGCCTCCGGAAACGCCGCCCGCACCCGCGGCAGGACCCTGGCCCAGAAGGCGCGCGGCACCGCGTAGGCGGCGTCGAGCCGCCAGCCGTCGATGCCGCGGCCGAGCCAGTGGGTCATCACCCGCGCGACGTGATCGGCGACCTCCGGAACGGCGTGGTTCAAGGTCACGAGCTGGCGGTGGCCCTCGAAGCAGGCATAGTCCGGCTCTGCGCCCGGCCCCCGCTTCCAGTGCAGGCGGAACCAGCGGGCCGCTTCGCTCCCCTGCCCCTCCGCCAGCGCCTGCCGGAAAGCGGGAAAGCCGCGCCCGACATGGTTGAACACCCCGTCGAGCAGGATGCGCAGGCCGCGCGCCTTCGCCGCCGCGACGAGGCTGTCGAAATCGGCCTCGTCGCCGAGCCGCGGATCGATGCGGAACGGGTCGATCGTGTCGTAGCCGTGGGTCGAGGCGGCGAAGACCGGCCCGAGCATCAGCCCGGTGGCGCCGAGGTCGGCCGCATAGTCGAGCCACGCTTCGAGGTGCCGCAGCCGGTGCACGGGCGGCTTCGAGGGATCCAGCGCGGCCTCCGCCCCGACGAAGCCGAGGGGATAGACGTGCCACCACACAGCGTTCTCGATCCAGCCTGGCACCCGGCTCCACCTTCCTCATCCGGCCCGCGATAGGCGCACAATCCGCGAAGCCCGCCATATGGTCCGGCCGCCGGACATGGGAAGTCCGGATCGGGCGTTGCGGCCCTCAGCGCCGCAGCCGGTTGCCGAGGACGAAGCCGAACAGGCCCATCAGGATGATGCCGGCCGCGCCCTGGATGCCGACGAGGAGGTTGGTGACCCGCCCCGTCGGCTTGATGCCGATCTCCGGGGGGTTGGCCGTCATCATGTTGAGGGCGCTGTAGCTCATGAGGTCGAGGGGGTTGTAGGTGGCGCGCAAGGCCTCGGCCTCCACGAGCAGGCCGCCGGTGGCGCCGTAGAGAGCGGCGAAGAGCAGGATGGCGAGGGCGAAGGCGCGGGCGATGCGCGACAGGCTCTCGCCGTAGTCGCAGAGCCATTCGACGAAGCGGTCGGCGATCCAGCGGTAGCCGTGGCGGGCGAGCCCGCGCCCGTCGCGGGCGCGCCATGCGGCCCGGGCGAGCGTGCCCGCATGCAGCCGGCCCATGCGGCGCCCGCGCTTATAGGCCCAGCTCGCCGCATCCTGGCTGCCGATGCTCTTCCAGTTCTGCTCCAGGGCGAGGTAGCTCGCCTGGGCCGCGTCGTAATCCCCCGCCGCCTCCTCGCCGACCATGCCGCCGAGCTGCTCGGCCCGCATCCGGGTGCCGTTGAGCCAGGCGCCGGCGAAGCGCGCATGGGTGAGCCGGCAGGTGGCGAGGTTGAGCCGCACGAGGCTCGTCTCCGAGAGGTCGGCGCCGGTCAGGTCCGCCCCGTCGAGCTTCGCCCCCGCGAAGCTCGCCCCCTGCAGGCGGGCGCCGGCGAGCCGGGCCTTGGTGAGGCTCGCCCCCTCGAAGTCGGCATGGGTCAGGTTGCAGTCCGAGAGGTTCGCCTCGTCGAGGCGGGCGTTGCGGAAGCGGGTGTCGTCGGCATCCGCCCCCTGGAAATCCGCGCCCCAGAGGTCGGCCTGCGAGAAGTCGGCCCCGTCGAGGAGCGCGCCGCGCAGATCCGCGAAGCGCATGGCGGCCTCCGTGAAGCGGGCATCCTCCAGCATCGCCTCGCCGAGGCGGACCTGCCCCGCGACGATGCCGGCGAAGCCCGCCCCGCTGAGATCGGCCCCGCGGCAATCGGCCTCCTCCAGGTTGGCCCCGTCGAAGCGGGCGGCGCGGCCGATCACCCCGGCGAGCCGGGCCCGGGCGAGGTTCGCTGCACCGAGATCGGCGCATTCGAGCCGCGCCCCGGTGAGGTCGCGGCCGGCGAGGTCGAGGCCCTGCCAGGCGGCATCCCACCAGGCCGGTACGGGCGCGGTGGGGTCGATCAGTGCGGCGAGCGCCTCGCGGCTCGCCTTCGCATGGGCGAGGTCGAGGGGGGCGCCGGCCGCGTGCGCGGCGACGCGCTCCAAGAGGGCGGCCGGGTCCGCTTCGGGCATCGGGGCGCGGGCGTCCATCAAAACACCGCGACCAGGGTGACGCCCGCCACCATCAGGACGCCGCCGAGGATGCGCCACAGCCCGGCCGGATGCTGCTGGAAGCCGAGCAGGCCGAAATGGTCGAGGGCGATCGAGGTGAGGATCGCGGCGGTGACGCTGAGGCCGATATAGCGGCCGGCGCCGATGCGCGGGGCGACGAAGACCTGCGACAGGACGAGGAGCGCGCCGAGCACGCCGCCGGCCCAGGCCCACCAGGGCGCCGCGGCGGCTTCCTCCAGCCGGGGCGGCCGCAGCCGGCCCGTGGCGAGGCCGAAGGTGAGGTAGAGGGTGACGCCGGTGAGCATGGAGACGAGCGCGGCCAGGAGCGGCTGCCCGAGGGCGCGGGCCAGCGTCTCCGTCATGCCCGGCTGGATCGCGTTGGCGACGCCGACCAGCACAGCGGCGAGGTAGAGATAGGCCATCCCGGCTCCGCGTTCAGGGGGCGCGGGGCCTTCCTTGCCCTGCCCAATGCGCTGCGTCCATCACCCCATGCGGAGCCTGCTCGATCCGCTCCAGCAGGCCTCAGGCCGGCGGCGGTGCGGCCGCCGGGGTGACGCGCACGGGGATCGCCTTGGCGGCGGGGGTCTTGGCCTGCTCGTCGTGGTGCCAGAGCGGCACGAGGACGTTCATCTCCGGATAGTAGCCGCCGCAATTGCCCGCCGGGATCTCGTAGCGGACGACGCGCAAGCCCCGCACCCGGCGGTCGACCCCGTCATCGGCGTCGGTTTCCACGTCCACGATGTCCCCGTCCGCGAGGCCGAGGCGCGCGAGGTCGTCCTCGTTCATCAGGAGGATGTCGCGCGTGCCCTTCACGCCGCGGAAGCGGTCGTCGTAGCCGTAGACCGTGGTGTTGAACTGGTCGTTCGAGCGCAGGGTGATCAGGTCGAGCACCGATCGGTCGGAGCGCGGCATGTCGGGATCGGCCTCGAGCCCCTCGGGCACGATGAAGTTGGCCTTGCCGGTCTTCGTCTTCCACGTGCGGTCGCGGGCGGCGAGCGGCTTGTGGAAGCCGCCCGGCTCGAACATCCGCGCGTTGAAATCCTTGAACACGTCCGGATAGGTCGCCTCGATGGCGTCGCGGACCCTCGCATAGTCGGCGACCCAGGCATCCCAGTCGACGTTCGGATTTGGGGGCAGGACCGCCTTGGCGAGCTCGGCCACGATCCAGGGCTCGGAGCGGACATGCGGGCTCACCGGCTCCGCGACGCCGCGCGAGCCGTGGAAGGCCGCGCAGGAATCCTCCATCGACACCGCCTGGGGCCCGCCGGCCTGCCGGTCGATCTCCAGCCGGCCGAGGCAGGGCAGGATGTAGGCGATCTCGCCGCGCACGAGATGCGCGCGGTTCAGCTTGGTCGAGACCTGCACCGAGAGGCGCAAGGACCGCCAGGCCTCCTCCATCAGCCGGGTCTCCGGCACGGCGCGCACGAAGTTGCCGCCGAGCCCGATGAAGGCGCGCACCTCGCCCTTCAGGATGCCCGTGCAGGCCTCCACCGTGTTGAGCCCCTTCTCCCGCGGCGGCTCGAAGCCATACTGCTCCTTGAGCCGGTCGAGGGGCACCAGCTCCGGCTTCTCGGAGATGCCCACCGTGCGCTGGCCCTGCACGTTCGAGTGGCCGCGCACCGGGCAGATGCCGGCGCCGGGCCGGCCGATATGGCCGCGCAGCAGCAGGAGGTTGACCAGCATCTGCACCGTCTCGGTGCCCTTGCGGTGCTGGGTCAGGCCCATCCCGTAGATGCCGATGACGCTGCGGGCCCGCATGTAGACGGCGGCGGCCGCCTCCAGTGCCTCGCGTTTCAGGCCCGAGCGGCTTTCCAGCACGGCCCAGTCCTGCCCCTCGCAGAAGCGGACGAAATCCTTCAGGCCGTGGGTGTGCTCCTCGATGAAGGCCACGTCGAGGAGGCGCGGCCGGCCGGCCCGCGCGGCGTCGCGGTCGGCGGCGAGCACCGCCTTGCAGATCCCGGTGAGAGCCGCGAGATCGCCGCCCGCCTTCACCTGATGGTACTGCGTCGAGATCTGCGTCGAGGCGCCGGTCAGCATCTCGACGGGCGATTGCGGGTTGGTGAAGCGCTCCAGGCCGCGCTCCCGCAGGGGGTTGAAGGTGATGATCGGCACGCCCCGGCGGCGGGCATGCTGCAGCGGGTGCAGCATCCGCGGCGCGTTCGAGCCGACATTCTGCCCGAAGAACAGGATCAGGTCGGTGGTCTCGAAATCCTCGAGCCGCACGGTGCCCACCGGCACGCCGATCGATTGCGGCAGCGCCACCGAGGTCGATTCGTGGCACATGTTCGAGGAATCGGGCAGGTTGTTGTTGCCGTACATCCGCGCGAGCAGCGCGTACATGTAGCTCGTCTCGAGGGAGGCCCGTCCCGAGGCGTAGAACACCACCGATCTCGGATCGAGCGCCTTCAGCTCGCGCCCGATCTCGGCGAAGGCCTCGGACCAGTCCACCGGCACGTAGCGGTCCGTGCCCGCATCGTAGCGCATCGGGTGGGTGAGCCGGCCCTGCTGCTCCAGGTCGTAATCCGGCCAGGACAGGAGCTCGGTGACGCTGTGTTCGGCGAAGAACGCGGGGGTCGTGCGGCGGCGGGTCTGCTCCCAGGCGGTCGCCTTGGCGCCGTTCTCGCAATATTCGAAGGCCAGCGGCTTGGCGGGCTTCGCCCAGGCGCAGGACACGCACATGAAGCCGTCCGGCTTGTTCTGCTTCATCAGCATCGCGGCGCCGGAGGCCGGGATCTGCTCGCGGGTCAGGATCTCGGCGAGCGACGTGGCCGAGCCCCAGCCGCCCGCGGGGCCCGTATAGGCCTGGATCTTCTCGCCTTCCATCGCACGCATCTCCGACCGGGGGACCGCGGGTCCGCATCGCGGGTCCATTCGGGTTGAACGCACCAGGCCGGCCGCGGATCAGGACGGCGATGTCGCGGGCCGTGGCGCGGCGGTGCGAACCGTGGAACACTCCTGCCGGATCAGCCGTCCCAGGGAGAGGATTCATGGCGAGCGTCGACGTCGAGATGGTGAAATGCGCCTGTCCGGACTGCGTCTGCGTCATCCCGGTCGCCAAGGCGGTCGAGCGGGACGGCAAGGCTTTCTGCTGCGACGAATGCGCGAGCGGACACCCGGACCATGCCGGCTGCGACCATGCGGGCTGCACCTGCCACGGGTGAGTGGAGGGCCTGAGGAGCCGCGCTTCCCTCTCCCCTCTGCGGGAGAGGGAGCAACGGTGCAGGACGAGGCGCGGATCCCGCGAATACGCGGAAGACAGCACACGTGCTTTCGGCCCCGCGCGGATTGTCCGCCGGGGGCATGGCCGGGACGCGGTCGGGGTGACGCGGGACGCCGCGGAGCCCTGAACGCAACGTTGCAAAGCCGGCTCCCCGGCGTCCCGCGGATGAGGGCCGATCGCTCGGTGTCCCATCCGTCTTGTCGTCGCGGTGTCTGTCCCGGCGTGATCCGACCTCGCTGACTGCCGCTGGCCGGGTCCGGGTCCTGGATCAGGACTGAGCCCCGTGCACGCTGACATACGCCCGTTCGGCGCGAGGCCCGCCTCGTAGTGGGTCGGGCCGGCGAGACTCTGGCGGTCGCCCAGGCCGGGGTCGGGGCGGGAGCATTTCCTCAGCCCGCCGCTCGCCCCTGTCCGAGCCGACCTTGCGTCGGCACGCCGCCCGGGGCGCCGGCCGGATCCGAGGCTGGCGACGCGGGCACCGCCCCGCCGTCCGCGCCCGCTCCGGTCGGTCCCCGGTGCAGGCCCCCGTGAGACACCGTTCGGTGCCGGGCGGCAGGTGCGGGCAAATGAGCACAAAACAGGAACATTGTCAAGGAGGAGCGACCCGCCTCGTCCCACCCATCCCCCTCATCCTGAGGCGCCCCAGCGAAGCGCAGGCCTCGAAGGAGGCCTCCAGAGCGCGCCGAGATTTCTGGAGGGCTCCTTCGAGGCCCGCTGACGCGGAAGCCTCGGGATGAGGTCGCGGACGGGACGGCGCCTCAGCGCCGCCAGTCGAGATCGGCCCGTGCGTAGCGCGGCAGCGGGTTCAGGGAGAACGGCCCGCTGGGTGTCCAGGGGATCTCCGAGAAGCCGGCCGAGGGCGTCACGGGGCAGGCGAGCGCCTCGGCGCCCGGAGACGGCAGCGCGGACGTGGTCGCGGGGCCCTCGGCCACGGTCTCCGCCTCGTCCCTCTGTGGATAGGGCCGCGTCGGCAGCAGCCGGGCGACGCGGCTCCGAGCCTCCAGGCGCGCCGCCTCCCGCATCTCGCGACGGTGCTGCCGCCGCTCCGCGCGTGCCATGCGCCGAAGCGCGCGGCGGGAGGGTTCGGCGGCGGGGGCGAGGTCGCGCATGGCGCTCCGGAAGGCCGCGCGCGATTCACAGATTCCGAGCGACGGCCGGTAGATCTTCCCCAGACGGCAATGCGCTCCGCCCCGGTCATGACGGCGTGCTTCCGCCGTCTGGATCGAAGCAACACAGGATAGGACCGCCACGAAAAAAACATATTTACGCATCGCATCCCCTCTTCATTGGCTTACGCTGACATCATGCCAACAGAAGGCGCGGGGATATTTATATCACGGCCAAGACTTCGCGTACATATAGTGCTTTATCACTAGAAACGACCGTCCAAGCTTGGCCTTACGGGAGCGACATCGTATCCGGGCCGCGCTCTTCTTCGGAAGGGCGGCCCGGCCCGGGCGGACATCAGAACCGGGCGGTCAGGAACAGCCGGAGGTTGCGGCCCGGCAGCAGGATCTCGTCCTTCTTGAACGAGGCGGAGTTGCGGATGTCGGCATCGAGCAGGTTGCGGCCCTGGAGGCCGAGGGTGACCTCGCTGGCGCCGTAGACCGCCGGGTCGAGGGCCTTGGTGTAGGCCACCTCCGCCCGCAGGTCGTCGTAGCCCGCCGTGGTGGTCTCGAAGGGGGCGGTCTGGGTGTGCGCGAAGGCGTGCAGCAGGTTCACCCGGGCGAACCAGCCGTCGGCGCGCAGGTAGACGCCGCCGCCGACCCGGTAGGGCGGGATGCGCGGCACGTTGGTGCCGTCGTCGAACCTGGCGCGCACGAAATCGAACTGGCCCTCGACGCCGAGGAAGCCGTTGCCCACGGGAAGCGCGTCGTACTGGCCGATCAGCTCGGCGCCGTAGAAGGTCGCGTTCTGCTGCGAGTAGACGATCTGGCGCAGCTCGTCGCCGGTGCCGCAGCTCGCGAAATCGTCGTCGCAGAGGTTTCCGGTCAGGCGCTTGTAGATGAAGCCCGTGTAGCGCGTGTAGAAGCCCGTCGCCTCGAAGCGCAGCGGGCCGAGGGCGTGGCGGATGCTGGCCTCGACGGTGCGGGCGCGCTCCAGCTTCAGCGTCGGGTCGCCGATCTCGAAGGTGGCGGTGGCGTCGTGCGGCCCCTGCGAGAACAGCTCGTAGCCGGTCGGGGCGCGCTCGACGTAGGAGCCGTTGAGGCTCGCCACGAAGCCGTAGGGCAGGTCCTGCAGGATGCCGAAGCTCGCGCTCTTCGGGGCGAAGCGGCGGGTCAGCGGGTAGCGCAACGGATCCTCGCCCGCGACCGGCAGGTAGTCGCCGGGGAAGCGCACGGCGGTGCTGCGCAGGCGGTCACCCTCGATGCGGCCGGCCGCCTGCAGGCGGGTGCCCGGCACCACCTCCAGCTCCTCGAATAGGTAGACGGCGCCGGCCCGCGAATCGGTCTTCGGCAGGAAGCTCTCGAGCTGGGTGTTGATCACCCGCCGGTCGCCCTGGATGCCGATGGCGCCGGTGAACTTGCCGATGCTCGTGAAGACGGGCACGTGCTGCGCCTCGACCCGGATCTCGGCTTCCCGGTTCTTGAAGGTGGCCTGCCGGCCCTCGAACCCGTCCTCGCCGATGCCGATCTCGTCGTGGCGGTAGACCGAGTAGCCGGCCCAGTAGCGGATCACCTCGATCGGCCCGTCGAGGGGCCGGTACTCGCCGCGCGACAGGAACCGGTCCTGGTTCGGGGTCAGCCGCGTGCGGGCCTGCTCCGCCTCGCCGCCGGGGATGGCGTAGAGCGCGTCGTAATGGGTGAAGGCCGCGCCGATGAAGCCGCGGTCGCCGATCGCCGAGAGGCCGACCGAGCCGCCCTGCGACTCGGTGTAGGAGTTGCGCTGGATGCCGCCGGGGATGGCGTAGCTGTCGCTGGCGGTCTTGAAGCCGTCGGCGTGGACGGCGATGCCGTCCTTGCCCGCATCCACCGTCGCGGCGCCGAGCCGGCCGTTGTCGACGCTCGAATAGCCGGTGGTGACCTGGCCGGTAGAGCCGTTGGCCGGGATGTAGGTCGGCACGCGGTTGTTGTCGGCCGAGACCACGCCGCCGATGGCGCCCGAGCCGTAGCGCAGCGTCGCCGGGCCGCGGATCACCTCCAGCCGGTCGGAGACCAGCGGGTTCACCGGCACCGCATGGTCCTCGCCGAGATCCGACACGCCGCCATTGACGATGCCGTTCTCCTGGATGCGCACCCGGGCGTTGTCGAGGCCGCGGATGATCGGCCGCGAGGCCGCCCCCGGCGCGTAGGTCGAGGACGCGATGCCGGGCCGGTCGAGCAGGGCGTCGCCCAGCGTCCGCGGCTGGTCGCGGGCGATCTGGTCGCGGGTCACCACCGTGACCGGGGAGAAGGTATCGGTGACGACCGGGAGCAGGCCGAAGCTCGGCGCCGCCACCGTGGTCGGGGCGGCGGCGGAGCCGGCGCCCGGCGCGCGCGCGGGCTGGACCGGGCTCGGGCTGGTGACGCTGATCTCGTCCAGGGTGACCTGCGCGCCCTGCGCGGCGGCCGCGCCGGAGAGGAGAAGCGGGCTCGCCAGCGCCGTGAGGACGGCACCGGGGCGGAGGGGAAGGATCGGACGCATCAACCGGCTCAGCAATGTTACACTGTAACATCATCCATCGGAGGCGGGTGGCGCAACGGCGAAGCTCCGCCGGAGGCGCATCGGCGCCGGGGCGTAACGTTATTGCAACACGCCGCGCGGGCGGATTGACAGGGGCGCACGCTGCGGTCAGGCTTCGAGTTGTAACATTATAACGTACGAATACAGGCCATGCCCCAGCCCGATCCCCCCCTCCCCGTCACGGTGCTCTCCGGCTTCCTCGGCGCCGGAAAGACCACGCTGCTCAACCACGTGCTGAACAACCGCGAGGGCCGCCGCGTCGCGGTGATCGTCAACGACATGAGCGAGGTGAACATCGACGCCGCCCTGGTGCGGGCGGGCGGCGCGGACCTCTCGCGCACCGACGAGCGGCTGGTGGAGCGGCGCTCGACGCCTGTCTCGTCGAGACCGGCACGGACGCGGCGCCCTTCGACCCGGCTCCCTATAGCGGCCTGCCCGCCCCCTTCCCCGCCTGGCGCGCCGCCGCTTGATCCGAGAGTCGAGAGGGGTCACCCCTCTCGTGGGTCCAGGGCAAAGCCCTGGTCATCGAAGATCAGGGCTTCGCCCCGATACCCCGCCAAAGGGATGATCCCTTTGGGATCCCGGACCTTCAGCCCGCGAGCGCCTTGAGGGGGCTCGCGGCGTCGGGCGGCTGCTCGAAGGCGAGCACCTGGTCGGCATGGGCGATGGTGGCCGGGCGGTGGGCCACGATGATCCGGGTCATGGCGAATTCGCGCAAGGAGGCGGCGATGGAGGCCTCCGTCGGCTCGTCGAGATGGCTCGTCGCCTCGTCGAGGAACAGGATCTCGGGCCGGCGGTAGAGGGCGCGGGCCAGGATGACGCGCTGCTTCTGGCCGCCGGAGAGCGTCGAGCCCATGTCGCCGACCAGCGTCTCGAAGCCCATCGGCGTGCGCCGGATGTCGGCGAGGATCGCGGCGCGGGCCGCGCATTCCTCGATCCAGGCGGGGTCGGGCCGCTCGTCGAAGCAGGAGATGTTCTCGGCGATCGAGCCCGCGAACAGCCCGTCGCTCTGCATCACGCCCGCGATCCGGCCGCGATAGGCGTCCGGGCCGATGGCGCGGATGTCCTGCCCGTCCACCTGCACGCGCCCCTCGCTCGCCGGGATGAGGCCCATCATGATCTTCATCATGGTGGTCTTGCCGCAGCCGGACGGGCCGGTGATGGCGAGGCTCGACCCCGCCGCCACCGAGAAGGACAGGCCGCGGAAGATCCAGGGCTCGTCGGCGCCGTAGCGCAGCGCCAGCCCGCTCACCGCGAGGGCGCCCGGCCGCGCGCCGACGATCGCGGGGGCGGCGACCTCGGTGCGCACCTCGTCCGGCCGCTCCTCGGGCTCGGTCAGCACGATGTCCGAGAGCCGGTCGGTCTGGACGCCGAGCATGCGCAGCTTGAACCCGGCATCGAGCAGGTTGCCGATGCGCGAGGAGAACTGGTCGCGGTAGCTCAGGAAGGCCACCAGCATGCCGAGCGTCAGCGACTGGTCGATCACCGCGCGGGCGCCGAGCACCAGCAGGATCAGCCGGTCGGCGCCGAACATCAGCTCGTTGGCGCGCCCGAACACGAGGTCGAGCCGCTGCAGGCGCAGGCGCGCGTTGAGCGCGGTGACGAACTGGTTCATCCAGGCGCCGCGGCGGCGCTCGCGCAGGCCGAGCAGCTTCACGCTCGCCATGCCGCGCACCGTCTCGATGAAATGCGTCTGCTGGCGCGCCTCGGCGACGATCGCCTCCTCGCTGCCCTCGCGGTAGGCGGTGAAGGCCATGACCCGCAGGGCCGCCGTCAGCAGGGTGGAGACGATCACCACGAGGGCGAGCCAGCCGCCGTAGACGGCGAGCATGATCAGCATGCCGATCGCCATGATGCCGTCGAGCACCGCCTGGACGAGATCGGTGGTGAGCCCCTTCTGGATGGTCGAGAGCGAGCCGAAGCGGGAGATCACGTCGCCCACATGCCGCTTCTCGAAATAGTCGAGCGGCAGGCGCGAGAGATGGTCGAACAGGCCGCCCGACCATTGGTAGTTCAGGGTCGAGCCCGCCAGCATGATCGCCCAGGTGCGGGCGACCGCGAGCGCGAGCTGCATCAGCAGCATCAGCACCACGCCGACCGCGACCACGAGGAGCAGGTCGAGGTCGGCGTTCACTATGACCTCGTCGATGACGATCTGCGAGGCGATCGGCATCAGGATCGCGACGAGCTCGATCCCGAGCGACAGGACGAGGATCTGCCCGAGCGCGCGGCGCAGGCCGCCGACGTTGCGGAACAGGTCGCGCAGGCGGAAGGCGCTGGCCGGGGCCTCGCGCACGAAGGTGGTGGTGGGCGTGACCTCGAGCGCCACGCCGGTGAAGTCGCGCGAGGCCTCGGCGAAGCTGAGGGTGCGCCGGCCGCGGGCGGGATCGTGCACCACGATCCCCTTGGCCCGCACCTCGGCCAGGACCACGAAATGGTTGAGGCCCCAGTGCAGGATGCAGGGGGTCTTGAGCCGCGCGAGGTCCTTCAGCTCGACGCGCAGGGCTCGCGTCGCAAGCCCCATCGTGCCGGCGAGGTCGATGAGGTTGCGCAGCGTCATGCCCTTGAGCGACAGGGCGTGGCGCCGCCGCAGCGCCCCGAGATCGACATGGCGGCCGTGATGGCCGAGCACCATGGCGAGGCAGGCCATGCCGCATTCCGCGGCCTCGGCCTGGAGCACGACCGGCAGGCGCCGGCCGAAGCCGAACTGGAGGGTCTCGCGAAAGGCCACGCTCAGCCGCCCTCGGTGACGAGATCGACGCTGCGCTTCACGCGGTAGAGCGGGTCGAGGAGCCAGCGATAGAGCGGGCGCTTCTCCAGCGCGATATCGGCCTCGACGCGCATGCCGGCCTCGAGCCGCCGACGCTCGCCATAGGCCATCACCCCGTCCGCGTCCGGCCGCACGATGACGCGGTAGATGCCGCCGGGGCGGCCCCGCGCCCCGTCCTTGGCCTCGGGCACGTCATCCCCTTCGAGGGGCGCGCGCGTCACCTCCGTGACGACGCCGCGGTAGAGGCCGAAGCGCTGGAACGGGAAGGCGGCGTAGCGCAGCATCACCGCGGCACCGGCCTCGATGAAGCCGATCGAGGCGGAATCGACGTAGAGGTTGGCCTGGAGCCGGCCCTCGCTCGGCAACAGGGTGAGGAGCGTCGCGCCCGCCGCCACGCCCTGCCCGGCCTGGACCCGGATCGAGGTGAGGATGCCGGATTCGGGCGCGCGCACCTCGATGGCCCGGCGCGCCTCGCTCTCGGCGCGCTGCTGCTCCAATTGGGCGGTGCTGCGGTCGAGGTCGGCGAGGTCGCGGGCGAGGCGGTCGTCGAAGGTGACGAGCTGCGATTTCAGGTCGCCGATCCGGCCGGCGAGCTGGAGGCTGGTCTGGCGGAACTGCGCGAGCTGCGTGCTCGCCTGCATGTAGAGGTAGTTCTGGCTCTGCAGGTCGGCGGCGCGGGCGAGCCCGTTGGTGACCGCCTTCGCGAGCACGTCCACGCGCTCGCGCAGGGGCTGGACCAGCTTCTCCTGCAGGTCGATCTGCTCCGAGAGCTGGCGCGACTGCGATTCGAGATTGTCGATCTGCTCGGCGAGCGACCGCTTCTCGGTCTCGGCGGTGGCGGCGCGCAAGGAACGCTGGCGGGCGACGCTGTCGCGCTGGCGCCCCAGCTCCTCGATGATCCGGGTCTGGGTCGGGCCGCTCGCCGAGATGGCGTCGAGGTCGACCGTGTAGAGGAGCTGGCCGCGCTCGACGCGGGCGCCCTCGCGCACGCCGGCGCTGCCGACGCGGCCGGCGGCCGGGCTCGTCAGGGTGATCAGCCCGACATTCGGGGTCAGCAGCCCCTGCGCATGGATGCGCCGCGTGTAGCTGCCGAGCACCGCGAAGAGCAGGACGGCCAGCACCAGGGCCGCGCAGACGCAAGCGGTCAGGCGGACGGGCAGCGGCTGAACGATCTGCGCCTCGCCGAGCCACGCGTCGCGGCGCGCCTCGGCGACCTCGCGGCGAAAGAGCGGCGACGTCATCGGGGCCTTCTGGCCGCTGGAGCGGGGGAAGATCAAGAGTCGGCGGCTCCCGAGATCGTCCCGGAGCCTCGCCGCGGTGCGGAATCCGCCGGCAAATCCGGCGAGCTTCGCCGCATCGCAGCCATGATCGATCATGTTGCAGCGCACAATTCCGCACCGGGCCAGATGCGGGCATCGCAGCGAGGACGGAGCGAGGCTTTCAATCCCATCCCTGTATCATCTCAAAGGCTTAGCCCGAGGTCTTAGCCGGCTGGCCAGGCGGTCGCGGGCCGAAGCGCGGCCCACTTTCATCCAGCCTGCGTCATCCGACCGCAGGCACGGGAATTTTTCTTGTGTGGACAGCAAGTTGCGTGGGGCCGGCCGACGAGGGCCTCCGCCACGATGCCGCCGCATTGTCGGTTCCGGCGATGGCATCGGATCCCGAAAAGGGCCGCGCTTCGAAGGTTTTGCCTCTGGCGCCGACGGGTTCCATGCCGGCGGAGGCACATGCACCCAATCGATCCTCGTATTGCCGTGCACAATCCGAAGATCTTGAAGCGGATGCCGTGCTGTGGTCCCTTAAATGCAGAAGCGTTGCTTAGAGCGCTTCCTCTGCAGAGCGGGATAACCTGTTCTACAGTCCTGCAATCTAGGAGAATATTTATGTCGCAGAACTTCGATACGATCCGCGAGCTCGACGCTGCCGAGCTCGATCAGGTCGGCGGTGGCCTCGATGTCGGCGTGGGGGTCGGCGTGCATGTCGATGCCAGCCAGGAACTCGGAGCCGTGTCGGGTTTGGTCGGCCAGGTCGGTGGACTCGTCGGCGGTCTCGTGGGCGGCCTGCTCGGTGCCGTGGGCGGCGTGGTCGGTGGCGTCACCGGCAGCGTCGGCCTGAACAAGTAAGGCCGCCCCTGGGCGGGTCCGCTGCGGCGGGCCCGTCCGGGTCTCGCGAAGCCGTGCCCGGTCCCCGCAGGACCGGGCACGGCTTCGCGTCGTTACGCCCGGGCCCGTCCGAGGGTGTCGCGCACCGTCTGCCGGGCCCGCGTGAGGGCGTCCGGGATTTCGGGGGGCGCGGCGTCCTGGAGGGCGCGGCAGGCGGCGGAGAGCCGGACGAAGCCGAGGCTGCCGGACATGGCCACGAGGGCGTGCGCCTCCCGCAGGATCTCCGGCAGCGGCGCCTCCGCCGGGAAGGCCGTCGCGAGGCGGGCAAGCAGATTGTCGCCGAGCCGCTCCACCTCCCGGGGCCCGATCATCTCCTGCAGGGTTCGCACGCGGTCGGGATCGAGCAGGGGCAGCGCGTCCGCAGGGTGCGTGGCGGCTCCGCTCGGGACCACGTTCGGGCGGCGCCAGTTCCCGGCTGGCGCGGCGCCCGGCCTCACGCCATGACGCCCGGCGAGGGCAGCGGCCTCGGCACCGCCCTGGGCGGCGGCGCGTCCGGTCTCGGTGAGGCGCACCACCACGCCCCCGGGGGCGGCCTCGCAGGCGGCGAGGCCCGCCTCGGTGAGCGCGAGGGTCGCGCCCATCAGGCCCGCCTGGGAGAGGCCGGTCCCCGCCACCGGCCCGGTCGGGTCGGCGCAATGGCCGAGCGCCAGCACCCTGTCGCCCACGAAGAGGGCGGCGAGCAGGCGCGCGGCGGGATCGGTGGCGGCGCGCAGGGCCGGGTCGAGGGCGTCGCGGCGCCGGGCGAAGGCGCGCACGGCGTGCACCAGCCCGTCCCAGGAATCCGGCTCGTCCACCCGGAAGGCGCCGTCGCAGGCGGGGCCGAGGCGGCCGGTGAGGTCGAAGGCCGGCAGGAAGCGGCCCGGCCCCTCCGCGCGCAGGGCGCGCAAGGCTTCGATGCCCGTCTCGGCGGCCAGCAGGATGAGGTCGGCGCCCTCGGCGGGGCCGAGATCGAAGACCTGCGCGACGGCCGCCGCGATCTCCGGCGGCAGGTCCGGGCAGGCGACGGCGCGCGGCCGCGCGGGCAGGCCGCGGCGGCGCCAGAGCAGGTCCGCCCCCTGCGCCGGAGGCGGCGGCGAG
>NZ_CABFVH010000067.1 GCF_902141855.1 Methylobacterium dankookense
CTCGCCGCCGCCGCGAGCCGCCGCCAGCTCATGCGCGCCGCCGAGGCGCCGCCGCGGCGGCCCGAGGGCCTCGTCGCCAAGCCGGCGCCGGATCCGATGGCCGCGGCGCGGGTCGAGCGCACGGAGGAGGTCGCCGAGCAGGCTGATGAGGGCCTGCTGCCCGACCTCGCCCTGCCCTACGCCGCCCCGGCCGTGAGCGCGGTGGGCGAGGCAGCCCGCTTCGTGCGCGACCGCGCCGCCTCGGTGACCGGCACGGTCGGCGGCACCGTCCGCGGCTCGGTCTCGGTGCTGGTCGAGGCGATGCGCTGAGCCGCCTCGCCCGGCGTCCCCTCCCGAGCGTCGCGGCCCTGGACCCCGGCGGCCTGCCGTCCTAGGTGCACCGCATCGGAGGGCGCCCTTCGCGCCCCCCGCCACGGGTTCCACGGCATGGCGGCTCGCATCGAGGATTACGCGCTCGTCGGCGACGGGCGCACGGCGGCCCTGATCAGCCGCACCGGAAGCGTCGACTGGCTCTGCTTCCCCCGCTTCGACGCCTCGGCGCTGTTCGCGGGCCTGCTCGGCACCGATGAGCACGGCTTCTGGCAGCTCAGCCCGGTGGCCGAGCATGCCGAGACGCGGCGCGCCTACCGCGACGGCACCCTGATCCTGGAGACCTGCCACCGCACCCGCGAGGGCGAGGTCCGCGTCACCGACTTCATGCCGGCGGGCGACGGCTCGCACCTGATCCGCATGGTCGAGGGCCTGTCCGGGCGGGTCGCCATGCGGATGGAGATCGCGGTCCGCTTCGATTACGGCTCGGCCGTGCCCTGGGTCTCGCGCAGCGAGCTCGAGGATTTGCGCATGATCTCGGGCCCCCACAAGGTGGTGCTGCGCACCAACGTGCCGCTCCACGGCTCGAAGGCCCAGACCACGGTCTCCGAGTTCACGGTGCACGCAGGCGAGACCGTCCGCTTCGTGCTCAGCTACGGCGCCTCGCACGAGGACGATCCGGCCCCGATCGAGCCGCGCCGGGCGCTCGCCGCCACCGACCGGGCCTGGCGCGACTGGTCCGACCATTGCGCGCAGGGTACGCCCTGGGACGACATCCTCAAGCGCTCGCTCCTCACCCTCAAGGCGCTGATCTACCGGCCGACCGGGGGGATCGTGGCCGCGCCCACCACCTCCCTGCCCGAGCAGCTCGGCGGCGTGCGCAACTGGGACTACCGGTTCTGCTGGCTGCGCGATTCGACCTTCACGCTGCTGGCGCTGATGGATTCCGGCTATATCGACGAGGCCCGCGCCTGGCGCGACTGGCTGACCCGGGCGGTGGCCGGCAATCCGGAGCAGGCGCACATCCTCTACGGCATCGCGGGTGAGCGCCTGCTGCCCGAGATCGAGCTCGACTGGCTGCCGGGCTACGAGGGCTCGCGGCCGGTGCGCGTCGGCAACGCGGCGGTGAGCCAGTTCCAGCTCGACGTCTACGGCGAGGTCTTCGACGCCCTCTACCAGGCGCGCCAGCGCGGCATGCCGGAGGACCGCGAGGGGTTCCGCGTGGGCCGCGCCCTGATGAACCATCTCGACCGCGCCTGGCGCGAGCCGGACGAGGGCATCTGGGAGGTGCGCGGCGGCCGCAAGCACTTCGTGCACTCGAAGATCATGGCCTGGGTCGCCTATGACCGCGCCATCCGCAGCTGGGAGGCGATCCTCGAATCGGGGGTGCCGACCCGGACCCACGGGGGGCGCTCCCTGCCGGAGCCGCCGCTCGCCGCCTGGCGCGCCACCCGCGACGAGATCCATGCCGAGGTCTGCACCAAGGGCTTCGACCCGGAGCAGAACAGCTTCGTGCAGTTCTACGGCTCGAAGGACCTCGATGCGAGCCTGCTGCTCACCGCCCATATGGGCTTCCTGCCGCAGGACGACCCGCGCGTGGTCGGCACCGTCGAGGCGATCGGCCGCCGGCTGATGCGTGACGGCTTCATCCTGCGCTACGAGACCCACGACCAGACCACCGACGGCCTGCCCGGCGGCGAGGGCGCCTTCCTGCCCTGCAGCTTCTGGTACGCGGACAACCTGATCGGCCTGGGGCGGCGCGCGGAGGCGCGGGCCCTGATCGAGCGCCTGGTCGGCATCTGCAACGACGTCGGATTGATCTCCGAGGAGTACGACGTCTCCGCCAAACGCATGGTGGGCAACTTCCCGCAAGCGTTCACCCACGTTGCGCTCGTCAACACCATCCTCAATTACAGCCGCACGGAAGGCCCCGCGAAGGAACGTGGCGGGGGCGACGACCCAGGACCGGCCCGGGACCCCGCGGCGACGGCGCGCATCGCCGCCGCGGCGGCACTCTGAGCCTTCTGAACAGAGAGACGAGATCACGATGAGCGGAGCAGACACGGTCGCCAAGGCGGCCTTCGGCGAGACGGAGAAGCTGGCGGTCGACACGATCCGCACGCTCGCCATCGACGCGGTGCAGAAGGCCAATTCCGGCCATGCCGGCGCACCGATGGCGCTCGCGCCCGTCGCCTACACCCTGTGGAACCGCTACCTGCGCTACGACCCGGCGCATCCGCACTGGCCGAATCGCGACCGCTTCGTGCTCTCGGCCGGCCACGCCTCGATGCTGCTCTACGCCCTCCTCCACCTCGCCGAGGTGGCGGAGAAGGACGGCGGCAACGCGCCCGCCGTCACGCTCGACGACATCAAGAAGTTCCGGCAGCTCGACAGCCGCACGCCGGGCCATCCCGAATACCACTTCACCACCGGCGTCGAGACCACCACCGGCCCCCTCGGCCAGGGCGTGGCGAACTCGGTGGGCATGGCGATGGGCGGGCGCTTCCTCGGCGAGCGCCTGAACCGCGAGGACCTGCCGCTCTTCGACTACAACGTCTACGCGATCTGCTCGGACGGCGACCTGATGGAGGGCGTCGCCTCCGAGGCCGCCTCGATCGCCGGGCACCTGCGCCTCGCGAACCTGTGCTGGATCTACGACAACAACACCATCACCATCGAGGGCCATACGGAGCTCGCCTTCGGCGAGGAGGTCGCCACCCGCTTCCTGGCCTATGGCTGGCAGGTCCTGCGCGTCGCCGACGCCAACGACGTGCACGCGATCTCGGGCGCGATCGAGACCTTCCTGCAATCGAGCGACCGGCCGACCCTGATCATCGTCAACTCGGTGATCGGCTACGGCGCGCCGAAGAAGCAGGGCACCGCCAAGGCCCATTCGGACGCGCTCGGCGAGGACGAGGTGAAGGGCGCCAAGCGCGCCTATGGCTGGCCCGAGGACGCGCAGTTCCTGGTGCCGGACGGGGTGAAGGAGGTCTTCCGCGACGGCATCGGCAAGCGCGGCGCGGCGCTGCACGACCAGTGGCAGGGCTTCCTGACGGCGGCCAAGGAGGCCGACGCCCAGCACGCCGAGGACATCGACGCCTTCCTCGAAGGGCGCCTGCCGGAGGGCTGGGACAAGGACATCCCGGTCTTCGAGGCCGACGCCAAGGGCCTCGCCACCCGCGAATCCTCGGGCAAGGTGCTCAACGCCATCGCCCAGCACGTGCCGTTCATGCTCGGCGGCTCGGCCGATCTCGCGCCCTCCAACAAGTCGAACCTCACCTTCGAGGGCGCGGGCTCGCTGACGCCCTTCGAGCCGGGCGGGCGCAACATCCATTTCGGCGTGCGCGAGCACGCGATGGGCTCCATCGTGAACGGCCTCGGCCTCGTCGGCCTGCGGGCCTATGGCGCGACCTTCCTGGTCTTCGCCGACTACATGCGCCCGCCGATTCGGCTCGCCTCGCTGATGGAGCTGCCGATCTTCCACATCTTCACCCACGACTCGATCGGCGTGGGCGAGGACGGGCCGACTCACCAGCCCGTCGAGCAGATCCTGTCGCTGCGCGCGATCCCGGGCCTCGTGACGATCCGTCCGGCCGACGCCAACGAGGTGGCGGAAGCCTACCGCGTGATCTTCTCGCTGCGGAACCAGCCGGCGGTGCTCGCGCTCTCGCGCCAGCCGCTGCCGACCCTCGACCGCGCGACATACGGCTCGGCCGCGGGCACCGCGAAGGGCGCCTACGTGCTCGCCGATTGCGAGGGCACGCCGGAGGTGATCCTGATCGGCACCGGCTCCGAGGTGCAGCTCTGCATCGGCGCCTACGAGACCCTGAAGGGCGAGGGCGTGAAAGCCCGCGTCGTCTCGATGCCCTCCTGGGACCTGTTCGAGCGCCAGGACGAGAGCTACCGCAACAGCGTGCTCCCGCCCGAGGTGCTGGCGCGCGTCGCCGTGGAGCAGGGCTCGGTCATCGGCTGGGACCGCTACGCGGGCTCGTCGGGCGCCATCGTCGGCATGCACACCTTCGGCGCCTCGGCGCCGATCAAGGACTTGCAGACGAAGTTCGGCTTCACCCCCGACAAGGTGCTCCAGGCCGCCCGCGACCAGATCGCCAAGCACAAGAAGTAGGCCGAACGCGCCGGGATCGGCCGGTCCCCCATGGGAGCGGGCGCCCGGCGCCCCTACATCGTCCCTGAACACCTCCGGGGCGGCCCGCCGCGACGCGGGCCGCCCCCCAAAGCATTCCCGAGGGATCGACATGAACGCGCTCAAGGCCCTGCACGACGAACAGGATCAAGCGGTCTGGCTCGATTTCGTGGCGCGCGGCTTCATCGCGAAGGGCGAACTGAAGGCCCTGGTAGAGGGTGACGGCCTGCGCGGCGTCACCTCGAACCCGGCGATCTTCGAGAAGGCGATCGGCCATTCGGACGAGTACGACGCCAGCCTGAAGAGCGTGATGGATTCGGGCGATGCCCGGGTCATCGACCTCTACGAGGGGCTCGCCGTCGAGGACATCCAGAACGCGGCCGACGTGCTCCGTCCCGTCTACGAGGCGAGCGACGGCGCCGACGGCTATGTGAGCCTCGAAGTCTCGCCCTACCTCGCCCTCGACACCGAGGCGACGCTCACCGAGGCGCGCCGCCTGCACGGGATGGTCAAGCGCGACAACCTGATGGTGAAGGTGCCCGCCACCCCGGAGGGCATCCCGGCGATCCGCCAGCTCACCGCCGAGGGCATCTCGATCAACGTCACCCTGCTCTTCTCGCAGAGCGAGTACGAGAAGGTCGCCCGCGCCTTCATCGAGGGTCTGGAGGACCGCGCCAAGGCCGGCCACGACGTCTCGCGGATCGCGAGCGTGGCGAGCTTCTTCATCAGCCGCATCGACAGCCTCGTCGACAAGCTGATCGACGAGAAGGCCGCGACGCTGAACGATCCGGTCGCCAAGGCGGCGCTCGAATCGCTCAAGGGCAAGGTGGCGATCGCCAACGCCAAGCTCGCCTACCAGAGCTACCAGACGATCTTCTCCGAGCCGGCCTGGCAGGCGCTCCGGGAGAAGGGCGCCAAGGCGCAGCGCCTGCTCTGGGCCTCCACCGGCACCAAGAACAAGGCCTATTCCGACGTGCTCTACGTCGAGGAGCTGATCGGGCCGAACACCGTCAACACCATGCCGCCGGCCACCATGGACGCCTTCCGCGACCACGGGCAGGTCCGCCCCACCATCGAGGAGGATCTCGACGGGGCCCGCGCGGTGATGAAGGCGCTCGCCAAGGCCGGCATCGACATCGAGGCGGTCGCCCGCCAGCTCGTCGAGGAGGGCGTGCAGCTCTTCATCGACGCCGCCGACAAGGTCCTCGGCGCGGTCGCCGGCAAGCGCGCGGCCCTGCTCGGCCACCGGCTGAACAGCCAGAGCTTCGCCACCGCCGAGGATCTGGAGAAGGCCACCGCCGAGGTGGTCGAGTCCTGGCGCGCCAGCGGCGCGATCCGCCGGCTCTGGGCGCACGACAGGACGGTCTGGTCGGATGCCGACGAGGACAAGTGGCTCGGCTGGCTGCGCATCGTCGAGGACGAGCTGAAGAAGGCCGACGACTACGCGGCCTTCGCGGATTGGGTGCGCTCGCGCGGCTTCCGCGACGCGGTGGTGCTCGGCATGGGCGGCTCCAGCCTCGGGCCGGAGGTGCTGAGCCTCACCTTCGGCAGCCGCGAGGGCTTCCCGCGCTTGCGCATCCTCGATTCGACCCATCCGGACGAGGTCCGCGCCGTCGAGGCGGCGATCGACCTTCCGAACACCCTGTTCATCGTCGCCTCGAAGTCGGGCTCGACGCTGGAGCCCAACGTCTTCCGCGACTACTTCCTCGGTCGGATGAAGGAGGTGGTCGGGGACGAGGCCGGCTCCCACTTCGTCGCCGTCACCGATCCGGGCTCGGCCATGGAGCAGGCGGCCAAGGACGATCGCTTCGCGAAGATCTTCCACGGGGTGCCGCAGATCGGCGGGCGCTACTCGGTGCTCTCGGCCTTCGGGCTGGTGCCGGCGGCGGCGATCGGCATCGACGTGCGCGAATTCCTCGATTGCGCCCGCACCATGGTCCGCTCCTGCGGGCCGGCGGTGCCGCCCTCGGAGAATCCCGGCGTGCGCCTCGGCGCGCTGCTCGGCGCCGCCGCCCTCCAGGGCCGCGACAAGGTCACCCTGGTGGCCTCGCCCGACATCGCGAGCTTCGGGGCCTGGGCCGAGCAGCTCATCGCCGAATCGACGGGCAAGCAGGGCAAGGGCCTGATCCCGATCGACGGCGAGCCGGTGGACGTGCCGGCGGCCTACGGCCATGACCGCGTCTTCGTCTATCTCCGCCTCGACCGCCACGCGGTGGAGGCGCAGGACGAGGCCCTGCGCAGCCTGGAGCGTGAGGGCCATCCGGTGGTACGCATCGGCCTGGAGACGGTCGAGCAGTTGCCGCAGGAATTCTTCCGCTTCGAGATGGCGACAGCGGTCGCGGGCGCGGTGATCGGCATCAACCCGTTCGACCAGCCGGACGTCGAGGCCAGCAAGGTCGAGACGAAGAAGCTGTTCGCGGCGGCCGAGGCGAGCGGGTCCCTGCCCGCCGAGACGCCGGTCTTCGCCGACGACAGCGTCGCGCTCTATGCCGACCCGGCCAATGCAGAGGCCCTGCCCCAGGCCGCCGAGGGGCTGGAGGCGGCGCTCAAGGCCCATCTCGGCCGGCTGAAGGCGGGCGACTACCTCGCGCTCCTCGCCTACGTGCCGCGCGATGCGGCGAGCCACACCGTGCTGCAGGAGGCCCGCCTCGCGGTGCGCGATGCCCGCCAGGTGGCGACCTGCCTCGAATTCGGGCCGCGCTTCCTCCACTCCACCGGCCAGGCCTACAAGGGCGGCCCGGACACGGGCGTGTTCGTCCAGATCACGGCCGAGCCCAGCGCCGACCTCGCCATCCCCGGCCGCAAGCTCGGCTTCGCCACCGTGGTCGCGGCGCAGGCGCGGGGCGACTTCGCGGTGCTGGCCGAGCGCGGGCGCCGGGCGCTGCGGGTCCACATCAAGGGCGATCTCGATGCCGGGCTGAAGCGCGTGGCCGCCGCGCTGAAGGCGGCGATCGGCTGAGCGTCATCTCTCCCCTCCCCGCAAGGGAGAGGAGAGGCCCGTGTCGATTCGAGGCGCTCGATCCGATCGCGGACCGGGCGGCGGAGAGCGCTCCAACGCGAAGGAAGGGCAGCGATGCAACTCGGCATGATCGGTCTCGGCCGGATGGGCGGCAACATCGTCCGCCGCCTGCTGAAGGACGGGCACACGGCGGTGGTCTACGACCGCGACCCGAAGGCGGTGGCCGCGCTCGTGGAGGCGGGCGCCACCGGCGCCGACAGCCTGGAGGATCTCGTCGCCAAGCTCGCGGCGCCGCGCGCCGCCTGGGTGATGCTGCCCGCGGGCGCGATCACCGAGGAGACGGTGCAGGCGCTCTCCGGCCTGATGCAGGCCGACGACACCATCATCGACGGCGGCAACTCCTTCTACGGCGACGACGTGCGCCGGGCCGTCGAGCTGCGGCCCAAGGGCATCCACTACGTGGATGTCGGCACCTCCGGCGGCGTCTGGGGGCTGGAGCGCGGCTATTGCATGATGATCGGCGGCGACACGGAGGCGGTCGACCGGCTCGACCCGATCTTCCGGACGCTCGCCCCTGGCATGGGCGAGATCCCGCGCACCCCCGGCCGCGAGGGCCGCGATCCGCGGGCGGAGCTCGGCTACATCCATGCCGGTCCCTGCGGCGCCGGGCATTTCGTGAAGATGATCCACAATGGCATCGAGTACGGCCTGATGCAGGCCTATGCCGAGGGCTTCGACATCCTGCGCCATGCCGGTGCCGAGAGCCTGCCGGAGGCGCGGCGCTTCGACCTCAACCTCGGCGACATCGCCGAGGTCTGGCGCCGCGGCAGCGTGGTCTCCTCCTGGCTCCTCGACCTGACGGCGAGCGCGCTGGCGGGCGACGAGCACCTGGAGGATTATTCGGGCTTCGTGGAGGATTCGGGCGAGGGCCGCTGGACCATCAACGCGGCCGTCGAGGAGGCCGTGCCGGCCACCGTCCTCTCGAGCGCCCTCTACCGCCGCTTCCGCTCGCGCGAGCACGAGAGCTACGCCGACAAGCTGCTCTCGGCCATGCGCCGGGGCTTCGGCGGGCATCTGGAGCCGAAACAGCCGAAGATGTGAGGCCGCCCATGCCGACACCCCTGCCCGAGGGCGCGCAGGTCCTGCCCGATGCCGAGGCGGTCGCCCGCGCGGCGGCCGAGCGGCTCCTCGCCGCCTGCGCCGGATCCGGCCGCGTCGCGGTCTGCCTCTCCGGCGGCTCAACGCCGAAGCGCCTCTACCGGCTGCTCGCCGGGCCGGACTACGCGCCGCGCGTGCCGTGGGAGCGGATCCACTGGTTCTTCGGCGACGACCGCGCCGTGCCCTGGGACGACGAGCGCAGCAACGTCCGCATGGTGCGCGAGGCCTTCGGCCACGGCCTGCCGATCCCGCCGAGCCACCTGTACTTCATCCCGACCGATCAAGGCCCCGAGGCGGCGGCCGCCGCCTACGACCGGACCCTGCGCGCCTTCTACGGCGCCGACCGCCTCGACCCGGCCCGCCCGCTCTTCGACCTCGTCCTGCTCGGGCTCGGCGAGGACGGGCACACCGCCTCGCTCTTCCCCGGCAAGCCGGCTCTCGACGCGGTGGACGCGCTCGCCGTCGCCGTGCCGGATGCGGGTCTCGCGCCCTTCGTGCCGCGGGTCACCCTCACCGTCCCCGCCCTCGCCTCGTCGCGCGAGATCCTCTTCCTCGTCACGGGAGCGGGCAAGCGCGAGGCGCTGACCCGCCTCGATGCCGGCGAGGACCTGCCGGCAGGCCGCATCACGACCGAGGGCGCGCTCGTCTGGCTGGTCGATGCCGAGGCGGCGGGGGTCTGAGACCGCGACCGGCTGATCGTGTCGGAGTCTGGCGTTCCCCTCTCCCCGCCGGGCGGGGAGAGGCCCGCAGGCACCTTGTCGTGCCTGCGGGAAGCGGAGGCGAAGCCGAAGCGGCGGTGAGGGGGTGAGTCCGGAAGAGACTCCATCGGAATCGCCTCCTCACCCTCGGCTGCCGCCTCGCTTCATGCCCCAACGAGGGGGCATGAAGCCCTCTCCCCGCAAGCGGGGAGAGGGGATCCGCGATGGAAGCGGCTTTTGTTCGCCGTCCGACCCAGATCGGCCTTGATTCCGCCGTCTCGCGGGATTCTGGTCTTGCCGTCCCGATCTGGTCCGCGATTCCGGCCGTGATGAACGAAGACCTCGCGCGTTCCGAACGCCCGACCGCGCGCGGCGGATGGCTCCGCCCGCACCGCCGCCTCGCTCCCGGCCCCCTGCGTCAGGGGCCCTTGCGCCAGAGTCCCCTGCGACAAGGCCGGCTGCGGCGGTCCGCGCCCGGGATCGCCCGCGGCATGATCACCGGTGCCTTGCTGGGCGTCGGCGTGCTCGCCGCCTTCACCCTGCCCTTCCTGCGCGACGGGTCCACCTCGGTGGCGCCTGCGGCCATCGCCGCCCCCCTCGCCCCGGGTGCCGGGCCGGCCCAGATCGCCGCGTCGCGACCCTGAGCCGATCCATCGAGCGCAATCGCGTGTAGGCGGGATCGCTCCTGTCTCCACAATGCCCGTTCCTATGTCCGGCTCGAACGGAAGGATTCCGGCCCACGGATATTTCGCCGCGCTCAATAACTGACCCGAAAGGTTGCTGCCCCATGCTTCGATCGATCTGGTCCGCGCGGCCGGAGCGGCGAATCAAGTTTCGGGTCGGGCGCAGCGCCTCGGTCCGGGTTTTGAGGCCCGCTTCGGAGGGCGATGGGCCGCACCGGCGTCCAGGGCGTCTGATACGGGCATGCTCGTCCTTCTCACCGACCGTCCAGACCGCAGCATCGGGCTGTCGCAGCTTCTGGAGCAGATCGCTCCCTGCCGCGTGCTGACCCCGCAGAGCCGCGCCGCGGAGCTCGGCGAGGCGCCGCTCGGCCTCGTGGCCGACGTGGACCTGCTGCAGCCGCTCGCCGCGCGCAGCCTGCGCAGCCTCATGGCGACCCTCGGCGGGGCGGGCACGCCGCTCGTCTGCCTGATGCGCACCATGGGCGAGCGCAGCATGGCCGAGGCCCGCGGACTCGGAGCCGGCCTCTGCCTGCCCGGCAGCACCCCGGCGCGCACGGTGGCGCAGGCGGTGCTCGCCCATCTGAGGCCCACTGCCACCGTCGAGGCCGTGGTAGCGCGCGGCGCCAACCAGGCCGGCAATGTGATCACCGGCCTGCTCGACATCGCCCGCACCGGCGGCCCGGTCGATGCGGCCACCGTGGACGAGGGGCTCGCCCCCGTGCTCACCGCCGTCGAGGTGGGCGGGCTGGAGCGCTGGCTCGCCACGGTGCGCAGCTACGACGATGCCACCTACCAGCATTGCCTGCTCGTCACCGGCCTCGCCGCGACCTTCGCGATCGATCTCGGCTTCTCCGAGCGCGACCGGCAGCAGCTCGTGCGCGCCGCCCTGGTGCACGATGTCGGCAAGGCCCGCATCCCCCTCGCCGTCCTGAACAAGCCGGGCCGCCTGACCCCGGAGGAGACGGAGGTGATGCGCACCCATGCGGCGGTGGGGCACCAGATCCTGGTCAAGGCCGGGGGCTTCGACGAGACCACGCTCTCGGTGGTGCGCCACCACCACGAGGCCCTCGACGGCTCCGGCTATCCCGACGGACTCGCGGGCTCGCAGATCTCCGATCCCGTGCGGCTCGCCACGATCTGCGACATCTACGCGGCGCTGGTGGAGAGCCGGCCCTACCGGGCGCCGATGCCGAGCGCCCAGGCCATCGACATCCTGCTCGGCATGACGACCAAGCTCGACATCCCCCTGGTCCACGCCTTCGCGCGCACCGTTTCCGGAACCTGAGCGGCCGACCCGTCCCGACGTCCCGTCCGCAACCTCCGGGGGCCCGCGCCCCCGGGGGTGTCGTCGTGCGCGCTGCCCGCGCCTGCCTCTCCGGCGCAATATTCCCGCGGCGGCGCCGGAGTTCAGCATGAGAAGTTGTATTCGAACGACTGAAAACTTTCAGTTGTAAACGAAATATTGCAGAAGAGCGCGAGCATTAGGGTTTTGATTACCCATTGCGGGCACAACTTTGGAGCGAAACGCGCGTCCGGTCGACTTGAGCGTGCCGCATCCCCACCGAAGGTTGTCTGTCCTCCGAAGGTTGTCCCTCCCATGACATCGTTTGCTCGCCTTCGCCTCGTCGCGAAGCTCGCGATCGTCTTTGCCGCGTTGATCGTCGCGGCCGTTGGTTCGGCGCTGGTGACCTGGCGCAATCTCTCGTCCATGCGCGAAGCCGCCGCGTGGAACGATCACACCCGTCTCGTGCTGGAGCAGGTCCAGGGGCTGACCACCGCGATGGTCAACCAGGAGACGGGCCTGCGCGGCTATCTGCTCGCCGCCGACGAGGCCTTCCTCGAGCCCTATCGCGGCGGCGCCAAGGCCTATGCCCAGGCGATGGAGCGGGTCCGCGCGCTCACCGCCGACAACCCGCAGCAGGGCGTCCGCCTGGACCGGATCGACACCCTTGCCCGGCAATGGCGGGAGCAGGTCGCCGAGCGCGCCATCACGCTGATGCGCGAGCCGGAGACGCGCGCTCAGGCCCGCCAGATCGAGGTCTCGGGCCAGGGCAAGGCCGCCAAGGACGCCCTGCGGGCCAAGGCCGCCGAGATCGACGGCATCGAGCGCGGGCTCCTGGAGGTCCGCAACGTCGCCGCGACCAAGGCCGCCTCGGCCACGCGCACCGCCGTGGTCGCGGGCCTCGCCGCCATGGTGCTGGCGGCGCTCGCCGGCATCCTCCTGCTCAACCGCACCGTCTCGCAGCCGCTCCACCGCATGTCCGCCTTGATGGGCCGCCTCGCGGCGGGCGACGCGGATACCGAGGTCGCCTACCGCGACCGTCACGACGAGATCGGCGCCATCGCCGGCGCCGTGCAGGTGTTCAAGGAGAACCTGATCCGCACCCGGGCGCTGGAGGCCGAGACGGAGGCCGCGCGCGCGGGCGCCGAGGCGCAGCGCCGGGCCGCCACCCGCGAGATGGCCGACCGGTTCGAGCAGGCGGTGGGCGGGGTCATCGGCATGGTCTCCTCCTCGGCGACCGAGCTTCAGGCCACCGCCGAGACCATGTCGAACGCCGCCGGGCTCGCGAGCAGCCGCTCGGGCGCCGTCGCGGTGGCGGCCGAGGAGGCTTCCACCAATGTCGGCACGGTGGCCGCGGCGGCGGAGGAGCTCGGCTCATCGGTCGCCGAGATCGCGCGGCAGGTGGCGGGCTCGGCGAGCCTTGCCCAGGCTGCCGTCTCCGAGGCCGACCAGACCGGCGCCCTGGTGCAGGACCTGACCACGGCGGCCTCGCGCATCGGCGACGTGGTGGCGATGATCTCGCAGATCGCCGGGCAGACCAACCTGCTGGCGCTCAACGCCACCATCGAGGCGGCGCGCGCGGGCGAGGCCGGCCGCGGCTTCGCGGTGGTCGCCTCAGAGGTCAAGGAACTCGCCGGCCAGACCGCCAAGGCCACCGAGGAGATCGGGCAGCAGATCGCCCGCATCCAGGGCTCGACCGGCCAGGTCGTCTCGGCCATCAGCGGGATCAGCGACCGCATCCGCGAGCTGAGCGGCGTCGCCAACGCCATCGCCGCGGCGGTGGAGGAGCAGGGCGCGGCGACCCAGGAGATCGTCCGCAACGTGTCCGAGGCCGCGAGCGGGGCGAGCGCCGTCACCGCCAACATCGCGGGCGTGGCCGGCGCCTCCGCCGAGACCGGGGTCGCCGCCGCCCAGGTCCTGTCCGCCGCCTCGGAGCTGTCGCGCCAGTCCGAGCAGCTTCAGGGCGAGGTCGGCCGCTTCCTCGCCACCGTGCGGGCCGCCTGAGCCGGCTCCCACGCGCCTCCCGCTGCGCCGGCAGGACAAGGCACGGGTCCCCTCTCTCCCCCAAGTCGGGCCTGCCCGACTTGGGCACTGGGATGCGGATCTCGGGCAGGCCCGAGGTCCGTTCGGGAGAGGGCGTGCGGCGCGCCCGATCCGTCGGGTGCTGCCTGCTCGGTGAACGCAGTTCGGGTTCCGGCGGGGCACCAAGTGTCAGGGCGGTGCCGGGCCGGCGCTTCCGGAACCGGCACTTTATCGCTAGATTGTCCCCCAGCGAGACGGCCGGCGGCAGATCGGGCGCTCCGGAGGGACATGCCCGTGAACAGAGTCGCGATCCGCGAAGCGGCCCCGCCGCGCGAGATCTGGCAATCCATACCGATCGAGTGCTACGTCAGCGCCGCCCTCGTGATCCTCGCCGCGGGGCTGAAGCTCTGCGGCGTGATGCCCTGAAGCGCCCATGGCCGAGACGGCGTCCGAGGATCCGCGCGGCGACCTCACGGTCCGCACCATCGCGATGCCCGCCGACACCAACGCCAACGGCGACATCTTCGGCGGCTGGGTGCTCTCGCAGATGGACCAGGCCGGCGGCATCGCGGGCGTCGACCGCACGCAGGGGCGGGTCGTCACGGTCGCCCTCGACGCGATGACCTTCATCCGCCCCGTTCGGGTCGGCGACGTGCTCTGCGTCTATACCCGCGTGGCCCATGTCGGACGCACCTCGATGAAGATCGAGGTGGAGGCCTGGGCCCGCCGGTTCCGCACGCGGGTCCGCGAGAAGGTGACGGAGGCGACCTTCACCTTCGTCGCCATCGACGACGAGGGCCGCCCGCGCCCGATCCCGCCCCTCGACGCGGTGCCGCCGCTGCGGCCGTGAGGCTCAGGCCGCCTCGGGCGGCCCGTCCGGCTCCGGATCCTCGGACGAGTTCAGGATGTCCTCCAGCTCGTCCACCAGCCGGTCGACCTGATCGGGGGTGGCGAGCACCTTCACCACCTCCCCGCCCTGCAGCGCCAGGGCGAGCTCGATATGCGGGCCGACCCGGGTGGTGAGGATCCGGGCGAGAATCTTGGCGGCGCTCATGCGTCCTCCGGGATGGCGGGATCGGTGGCGGCGAGGAGGCCGACGGCCACGGCCGGGCCGCAGGTGGAGGCCCAGGCCGGGTCCCCGGCGACCTGCTCCGCGATCACGCCGGTGAAGGCCAGGGGCTGCCGCCCGAGGCGATGGGCGAGCCGCTCGGCCAGGAAGGCGCCGGCCCCGCAGACCACGACGGGCGCCGCCTCCGGCAGGTCCGGCCGCGACAGCAGCGTCGCCGCTGCGTCGTGGAGGAGGCGCATCTGCGCCTCGGCGAAGTGGCGGGCGAGCAGCAGCCAGTCGCGCGCGCTGCCCTCCCCGCGGTCGCGCCCGACCATGCGGGCGAGCCGGGCCTCGCTCTCCGCCCGCGACTTGCCCTTGAGGTCGCCGGTCGGCTGCTGGTCGGCCTGCGCGGCGAGGTCGCCGGTGATGCGGTAGACGTCGCCCGCATGGGCGAAGGTCTCGGCCATCAGCCGGGTGCGGCGGCCGAGGAAGGGCGCGTGGTCGGTAAGCGCCAGGAGCGGCGTGCGCACCGCGCCGGTATAGACGAGCTCCCCCGTCTCCAGGCGCTCGGCGTCGCTGTAGCCGGTGGCGGCCGGGCGCCCGCCGACGATCGGGATCAGGTCGGCCGTGGTCGAGCCGATATCGACGAGGAGCGCGTCCGGAACGCTGCGGCCGACGAGGGCGGCGGTGGCGTGCCAGTTGGCGGAGGCGATCGACGCCGCCAGCCCCGCCGCCTCGCCCGGCGCGCGGAAGCCGTCGCGGCCGGCATAGATCCGCACCCGGCCCGGCAGCGCCCGCGCCGCCCAGGCGGAGAGCTGCGCCACGCCGTCGGTGCGGTCGGCGAAGCAATCGGTCAATTCGCCCGTCATGGTGACGGCGTGCTCGGCCGGCTGGCGCGTCCAGTCGGGCAGGCCGGCGAGCGCCGTGTCGAGGGCGGGCAGGCCGCGCCAGAGCGGGCAGGCCGCCTGCACCACGTCGCGCACCACGCCCGCCTCGACGAGGGCCGCCTTGACGTGGACCCCTCCGAGATCCCACCCGATGGTTCTGTGACCTGATGTCGGTTCTGCGGACACGGAGCGTCTCGATGGTAGGGCGGTTGGGCGCGTTCGCGGTGATTCCGGTGCTCGACCTCAGGCATGGCCAGGTGGTGCGGGCGCGCCGGGGCGAGCGCGCCTCCTATGCCCCGATCGAGACGCCCTTGGCAAAGGGGTCTGCGCCGGGCGCGGTCGCCGCCGGCCTGCTCGCCGCCCTCCCCGCCCCGATCCTCTACGTCGCCGACCTCGACGCCATCATCGACGGCGCCGCCCCCGACCGCGCCAGCCTCGAAGCCATCGCCCGCGCCTGCCCCGGCACGGTGCTCTGGGTCGATGCCGGCTTCGCGGAGCCGGCCGCCATGCGGGCCTTCCTCGAGAGCGGCCTCGGCCGCCCGGTGATCGGCAGCGAGAGCCAGCGCGATGCGAGCCTTGTCACGGAACTCGGCGACCGCGCGGTGCTCTCCCTCGACAGCCGCGGCGGCGAGCGGCTCGGACCGGCCGCCCTGCACGCGGATCCGGCGCTCTGGCCGGACGACGTGATCGTGATGACGCTCGCCCGCATCGGCGCGGGCGCCGGGCCGGATCTCGACGGGCTCGCCGCGGCGCGCCGCCTCGCGCCCGCCGCCCGGATCTACGCGGCCGGCGGCGTGCGCGGTCCGGACGACCTGCGCGCGCTCGCGGCGGCGGGGATAGCCGGCGCCCTGGTGGCGAGCGCCATCCACGACGGCGCCCTGCGCGGGGAGCATCTGCGGGACCTGCCCTGACGAACTTCCGGCCGGAAGGCGCCGCTGCTATATCGCCGCCTCAGAAACGTGGGCCGACGGCGAGACCATGGACAAGTTCACCACCCTGGAGGGCGTCGCGGCGCCCATGCGGATCATCAACATCGATACCGACCGCATCATCCCGAAGCAGTACCTGAAGACGATCAAGCGCACCGGCCTCGGCAAGGGCCTGTTCGCCGAGATGCGCTACGACGACGATGGCGCGGAGAAGCCCGACTTCGTGCTCAACCAGCCGGCCTACCGCAACGCCAAGATCCTGGTCGCGGGCGACAATTTCGGCTGCGGCTCGTCGCGCGAGCACGCGCCCTGGGCGCTGGCCGATTTCGGCATCCGCTGCGTGATCTCGACGAGCTTCGCCGACATCTTCTTCAACAACTGCGCCAAGAACGGCATCCTGGCGATCGTGGTGGCGCCGGAGGACCTGGAGAAGCTGTTCGAGGATGCCGAGCGCGGCGCCAACGCGACGCTCTCGATCGACCTCGAGGCCCAGACCATCCGCGGCCCCGACGGCGGCACGCTGCATTTCGACATCGAGCCCGCCCGCAAGCACAACCTGCTGAACGGCCTCGACGAGATCGGCCTGACGCTGGAGCGCACGCCGGCCATCGACGCCTACGAGGCGAAGCTCGCCGCGCGCGGCTGGGCCTGAGGGGCGCGCCGCTCACGGTTCCTTTACCTTGATGCCGCCTTGAATGTGCGGCACCGGGCAGACCCGCAAGGAGCCGCAGACATGACGCCGCGCGCCACCATCCTCCCGCTTCTCGGCCTCGCCGGGATGATCCTGAGCGGACCGGCGCGTGCCGACTTCCAGGGCTGCCTCGCCGGGATCCAGGCCCAGGCGGCCGCGCAGGGCGTCTCGGCCCAGACCTTCCGCGCGGCGACCAGCGGCATCGCCTACGACGACAAGGTGATCGAGCTCTCGCAGGCCCAGCCCGAGTTCAAGACGCCGATCTGGGACTACATGGCCGCCCTCGTCGACGACGAGCGCGTCGAGGACGGGCGCGCCGCCATGCGCCAGCACGCCGCCGCGCTCGCCCAGGCCGAGGCGCGCTACGGCGTCGACCGCCACACCATCGCGGCGGTCTGGGGCGTCGAGTCGAATTTCGGCAAGAACCTCGGCAAGATGCCGCTGGTGCAGTCGCTGGCGACGCTCGCCTGCTCGGGCAACCGGCGGCGCGACTTCTTCCGCGGCGAGCTGATCGCCACCCTCAAGATCATCGAGCGCGGCGACATCGAGGCCTCGCGCCTGACCGGCTCCTGGGCCGGCGCCTTCGGCCAGACCCAGTTCATGCCGACCACCTACCAGCGCCTCGCGGTCGATCTCGACGGCGACGGGCGCCGCGACGTGGTCGATTCCGTGGCCGACGCGGTCGGCTCCACCGCCAACTTCCTGCGCGTGGCCAAGTGGCACAACGGGACGCCGTGGGGCTACGAGGTGCGGCTGCCGCGCGGCTTCAACGTCGCGGCGGCGGGACGCAAGAACAAGCACGCGATCGGCCACTGGACCTCGCTCGGCGTCACCCGGGTCGATGGCCGCCCGCTCTCGGGCGACGGCCCGGCCGGGATCATCGCGCCCGCCGGCATCGACGGCCCGGCCTTCCTGGTGACGAAGAACTTCGACGCGATCTATTCCTACAACGCCGCCGAATCCTATGGGCTGGCCATCGCCGTGCTCTCGGACCGGCTGCGCGGCCGGCCCGGCGTCCAGGCCGAGTGGCCGACCGACGACCCGCCGCTCTCCCGCGCCGAGCGCCGCGACCTGCAGGCCCGCCTGATCCGCCGCGGCTACGATGTCGGCGAGCCGGACGGCAAGGTCGGCCAGAAGACCCGCGACGCGATCAAGGCGGTGGAGCGCGAGCTCGGCATGCCCGCGACCGGCCGTCCCGGCGGCAAGGTGCTGGAGGCCCTGCGGCGGGGATAGGGCCATCGGCGGCCTGAGATCCTACAGGGTCGGAAAGGCGGCTCTGATGGCTTGGAGAAATGCCTCGGCGTCCGCGAGGCCGTCCTCTGCTTCCGCGACGGACGGCGCTCCGCTCATGTAATCGGCGGCCAGGCGGCGCTGCTCTGCGCGGCTGAATGAGCGGCCGAGTCTCGCATCGAGATGACCCGGCAGGACGAGGAACTTGCCGAAGCTCGCGATGAGGCCCCGGTGGGTCTTAATGATGACCTCATCGGGATGGACGCCGACGGTGAGCAAGGCAGCCTGCGCCGCGTGGAACATCGCGTAATAGGCTCGGCTGGACGCACCCTCGCTATCGCCATGCGCGTTCAGGACCCGAGCGCCGGCCAGTGTCCGCTCGGCCCTGTGCATGAAATCGGCGGCTGACGTCATCGGACGCTCACATCCGGACGCCGTCGCGGCGGATCGCCTCGATCAGCGCGGGATTGCTGAACGTGTCCGGATGCTCGAACTCGCCGGCCCAGAACGGCAGGGGTTGGATCAGCACCTCCGTCTCCATCAGCACATCGAAGGCGACATCCGCCATGTCGAGGGTGACCTTCATGCGGTCGCCCCGGTCGCCGTCGAGCACCAGCGCGAGATCCGCGTCGCTCTCCGCCGTATGGGTCTGGCGGGCGCGGCTGCCGAACAGGATCGCCTCGCGCACGGGATAGCGGCCGTCGAGGTGGCGCAGGAAGGCCTGCACGGCCCGGCGCGTCTGCTCGTCCACGCTGCCAGGTGCCGTCTCGGGCTCGCCGGCATGGGCGAGCACGAGGCGGGCGATCTCGTCCTGCTTCGCGGCGGGCAGCCGCCGCGCCCGCGCCATCGCCCGATCGAGCAGCGCCGTCATTCCTCGCTCCGAAAGCTGGCCCGCATCCTATGTATCGTACAGACGATTCGCAGGGAGGCCATGGCGCGGAGCGACACAGAAAAACCCGCCTCGGCTCGGCCGAAGCGGGTCGTCGATCCACGGAGGACCGCCTGTCGGCGAGCCCGTCCGTAGGGACTTAGAGCACCTCACACAACTCCCGCTGCGCCGTCGTGCCCAGAGGGAGATCTCCCGGTCGTCGGGAGTTTTGTGAGAGGCTCTTACTCGGCGGCGGCGGGGGCCGCAGCGGCCTTCGGGGCCTTGGTGCGGTCGTTGCGCTCGACGATACGGGCCGACTTACCGCGGCGGTCGCGCAGGTAGTACAGCTTGGCACGGCGCACCTTGCCGCGCCGGACCACCTTGATCGAATCGATCAGCGGGCCGTGCACGGGGAAGACGCGCTCGACGCCCTCGCCGTAGGAGATCTTGCGGACCGTGAAGCTCTCGTTGAGGCCGCCGCCCGAGCGGGCGATGCAGACGCCCTCGTAGGCCTGGACGCGGGTGCGCTCGCCTTCCTTCACGCGGACGTTCACGATCACCGTGTCGCCGGGCTCGAAATCGGGAATGGTCTTGTTGAGGCGCGCGACTTCCTCGCGCTCCAGCTGCTCGATGATGTTCATGGCAATGCTCCAGCCGTCGCGTCCCTGATCCCCGGATGGGATCGGCACGCCAGGATTTCGGCGATCCTGTTGTGAGTTGGCGGCGCCATTACAGGATCGTGACGGCTTTGTCGATGCTCGGCGTCCACAGGTTCCACTTCGGCCGACAAGCCCCGCCTGCGCCGGCCTCTATCCACCGGGGCGTGCAGTTGAGAAAATCCGTGTCCCGGGCCACATGGAGGATGGCGCGTCACGCGCCGTTCCCGGCCGGCCTTGAACCGGCGCAGCGGACGAGGATCCCTCCATGTTCATCCAGACCGAAGCCACGCCGAACCCCGCCACCCTCAAGTTCCTGCCGGGCCGCGTGGTGCTGCCCGAGGGTACCTTCGAGGCGAAGGACGCCGAATCGGCCGCGCGCTCGCCGCTCGCCGCGCGCCTGTTCGACGTGGCCGGCGTCTCCGGCGTCTATGTCGGGCACGATTTCATCTCGGTGACCAAGGCCGAGGGCGGCGACGGCTGGCCCCAGGTGAAGCCCGCCGTGCTCGGCGCCATCATGGAGCATTTCCAGTCCGGCGCGCCGGTCCTGAACGAGGGCGTGGACGCCGCGGACGACACCTCCGAGGAGTTCTACGACGCGGCCGACCACGACACGGTCGTCACCATCAAGGATCTGCTCGAGACCCGGGTGCGCCCGGCGGTGGCGGGCGACGGTGGCGACATCACCTTCCGCGGCTACAAGGAGGGCGTGGTCTATCTGGAGATGAAGGGCGCCTGCTCGGGCTGCCCCTCCTCCACCGCGACCCTGCGCCAGGGCGTGCAGAACCTGTTCCGCCACTTCCTGCCGCAGGTGCGGGAAGTCCAGGCGGTCTGAGGATCGCTCGGCGCGCGCACAGACGCAGCCGGGCCACACCCCCGGCCCAACAGCACGGGATCACGGCCGCTCCGCCTGACGGGGCGGCCGTTTTGCCGTAGTTTCGCCATCGAAGGACACGGGCCGGCCCCTCGCGCCGGCGGACGGGAGTGAGCGTGCGGATCCTGGCCATCGACACGGCGCTCGACCTCTGCTCGGCCTGCGTCGTCGACGACGCAGCGGCCGGCGCGGTCGCGCAGGAGAGCATGGTGCTCGGCCGCGGCCACGCGGAGGCCCTGCTGCCCCTGGTGGAACGGGTGATGGCCCGGGTCGAGGGCGGCTTCGAGAGCCTGGAGCGCGTCGCCGTCACGGTCGGCCCCGGCAGCTATACGGGCCTGCGCGTCGGGCTCTCGGCGGCCCGCGCGCTCGGCCTCGCGCTGGAGCGGCCGGTCGTCGGCGTCACCACCCTCTCCGCGCTGCTGGCGCCGCTTCTCGCCGCCGGTGAGGAGGGCACGCTCGCCGCCGCGATCGATGCCCGCCACGGGGCGGTCTACCTGCTGGCGCTGAGCTCCACCGACGGCATCGTGGTGCCGCCGGCCCATCTCCCCCTGGACGAGGCGGCCGACCGCCTCGGGCCCGGCCCCGTCACCCTCACCGGCTCCGGCGCGCCCCTCCTCGCCGCCGCCCTGCAGGAGCGCGGCGTCGCCGTCACGGTCGCCGGCACCGGCGGGCCCGACATCCTCTCCGTCGCCTCGCTCGGGCAGGTCGCCGACCCGGCCCAGGCGCTGCCGCGGCCGATGTATCTGCGCGGGGCCGACGCGAAGCCCCAGGATCATGCGAGGCTCGCCCGCCGATGAGCCGTCACGCCTCAAGCTTCTGGCCCCTCGACTGGTGGCTCGCCTGGTGGGACGCCTTCCTGCCCGAGCCCTACGTCGCGCCGCTGACCGATGCCGGCCAGGCCCGGACGCTGGCGCGGCTGCACGCCACGGCCTTCGCGCGGCCCTGGGACGCGCACGAGTTCGAGCGCCTGCTCTGCGAGCGCTCCACCCACGCCCACGCCCTCTGGCGGGCGGGCGCGCTCCAGGGCTTCATCCTCTCGCGCAAGGCCGCCGACGAGGCCGAGATCCTCACCGTGGTCCTGGCGCCGGCCGCCCGCGGCGGCGGCCTCAGCCACCGCCTGCTGCGCACCCACCTCGCCGACCTCGCCCGGGCGGGCACCGCCCATGTCCATCTGGAGGTGGACGAGGGCAACGCGCCCGCGCTGAAGCTCTATGCCCGCCACGGCTTCGCCCAGGTCGGCGCCCGCACCGGCTACTACCTCAAGGCGGATGGCAGCCGCGCCACCGCCCTGACCATGCGCGCCGACCTCGCGTGACGGGCCGTTCGTGACCCGCCTCGGCATCGCCGCCCGCCTCCTGCTGCTGGCGGCGGGATTCGTCGTCCTCGTCGGGCCGCACTGGCTGGCGCTGCGCCTCGGACGGTCCTCGGGCCTCGCGCCGATGCTGTTCCACCGCCTGTTCCTGCGCCTGTTCGCGGTGCGGGTGACGCAGAGCGGCACGCCGCCCGGTCCCGGCGAGGCGGCGCTGGTGCTCGCCAACCACGTCTCCTGGCTCGACATCATCGCGCTGGGCTCGCTGCGCCCCCTCTCCTTCGTGGCGAAGTCCGAGATCGCCGGCTGGCCGGTGATCGGCTGGTTCGCGGTGCTCCAGCGGACGATCTTCATCGACCGGGCCCGGCGCGCCGCCACGGCGGAGGTCAACGCGACGCTGGGCTCGCGGCTCGCCGAGGGCGAGCTCGTCGTCCTCTTCGCCGAGGGCACCACGGGGGACGGCACCCGCCTCCTGCCCTTCCGCTCCTCGCTCGTCGGGGCGGCGCGCGCGGCGATCGAAGCGGAGAAGGAACGCACGGCCGGCAAGCTCGACCGCATCCGCCTGCAGCCCCTGGCCCTGAGCTACCCACGCCGCAACGGCCTGCCGGTGACCCGCTCCGAGCGGCCCGACGTGGCGTGGTACGGCGACATGGACCTCGCGCCCCATCTCGCCACCTTCCTGCGCGAGGGGCCCCTCGACCTCCATGTCAGCTGGGGCGCGCCCATTGCCTTCGAGGCCGGCACCGACCGCAAGCGGGCCACCGCCCAGGCGGAGGCCTCGGTGCGCGCCGCCCTGCGCGATGTGCGCACCGGGCGCGAGCCGGGACGGATCCCCGGTCCGGCCCCGCAGCAGGCGGGCGACCTGCCCGGCGTGCCGGATGCCGGCATGGCCGGGATCTGACCGGAAGGACGGTCCGCGGCAGTCCTCCGGGCTTGACAATGTTCCTGTTTTGTGCTCATTTGCCCGCACCTGCCGCCCGGCATCGCAGGAGCGATCCTGAGATGCCTTTCGGGGGCCTGCACCGGGGACC
>NZ_CABFVH010000068.1 GCF_902141855.1 Methylobacterium dankookense
TCGCCACGCGCTACGACAAGGACCCCGACAACTTCCTCGCCAGCGTCAAGCTCGCAGCCCTGCGGGTCTGGCTGCGAACTTAATGAGTCCGCGACCTAGCCGTCAGTCCGGCCGCGGCCCGCTCTCCGCACGCAGCTCGGGGAAATCCGACTGCGTGAAGGCGCGGCCGCGATAGGGATCGTCGGTGCGGCCCTCGTGCTCCAGGCGCCGGAGCTGGACCCGGCGGATCTTGCCCGAGATGGTCTTCGGCAATTCGCCGACGAATTCGAGCGCCCGCAGGCGCTTGAACGAGGCGAGGCGACTGTTGGTGAAGCGGAAGATGTCGAGCGCCGTCTCGGGCGTCGGCTCGGCCGAGCCGACGAGGGAGAGATAGGCCTTCGGCACGGTGTGGCGGATCGCGTCGGGGGCCGGCACCACGGCCGCCTCCGCCACCGCCGGATGCTCGATGAGCACGCTCTCCAGCTCGAACGGGCTGATCCGGTAGCCGGAGGACTTGAACACGTCGTCGGCCCGGCCGACGAAGGTGAGGCGCCCGGCCTCGTCGACGAAGGCGACGTCGCCCGTGCGGTAGAGCGCGCCGTCCGCGCCCGAGAGCCGGCCCGCGCCGTCGTCGTAGCCCTGCATCAGGCCGGCCGGGCGTTCCGGTTCGAGGGGCAGGCAGACCTCGCCCTCGCTCGCCGGGTTGCCGTCGATATCGAGCACCCGCACCCGGTAGCCCGGCAGCGGGCGGCCCATCGAACCAGGGCTCACCGCCTGGCCCGGCGTGTTGGCGACGATCGCCGTGGTCTCGGTCTGGCCGTAGCCGTCGCGGATGGTGAGCCCCCAGGCCTCGGCCACGCGCTCGATCACTTCCGGGTTCAGGGGCTCGCCAGCAGCGCAGACCTCGCGCAGGGCGAGTTTGTAGGCGCTGAGATCCTCCTGGATGACGAGGCGCCAGACGGTCGGCGGCGCGCACAGGGTGGTGGCGCCGCAGCGCTCCAGCACGCCGAGCAGGCTCTTGGCGCTGAAGGGCGCCTGATTGACCACGAAGATCGTCGCGCCCGCGTTCCAGGGCGCGAAGAACGAGGACCAGGCATGCTTCGCCCAGCCCGGCGAGGACACGTTGCAATGGATGTCGCCGGGCTGAAGCCCGAGCCAGTACATGGTCGAGAGCGCGCCCGCCGGATAGGAGCGGTGGCTGTGGCGCACGAGCTTCGGCTTCGCCGTGGTGCCCGAGGTGAAATAGAGCAGGAAGGGATCGTCCGCTTCCGTCGGCGCGTCGGGCGCGAAGGCCTCGGAGGCGGAGAAGGCCGCGTCGTAGGGCTGCCAGCCCGGCACGGCCGCGCCCGTCACCACCTTGGTCACGCCGCCCGTCTCGACGCTCTCGAAGCGGGCGACCTGCTCGGGACCGGCCACGATCATCCGCGCCCGGCCGCGCTCCAGCCGGTCGGCGAGTTCGTCCGCCGTGAGCAGCGTGGTGGCCGGGATGACGACGGCGCCGAGCTTCATCGCGGCGAGCATGGTCTCCCACAGGGCCGGCACGTTGCCGAGCAGCAGGAGCAGGTGGTCGCCGCGCTTCAGGCCGAGCCCGCGCAGGTGGTTCGCCACCTGATTCGAGCGCCGGCTCAGCTCGGCGAAGGTGAGGCGGGTCTCGGCGCCGCTCGCCGCGTCCACGATCCAGAGCGCGGTGCGGTCGCGGCTCACGGGGTCAGTAGCGAGGTCGGCGTCGAACCAGTCCAGCGCCCAGTTGAAGGGCACCGGATCCGGCCAGCGGAAGGCCGAAGCCGCGGCCTCGTAGTCGGTGCGGTGGGCGAGGAGCAGGTCTCTCGCCTCGCGGAAGCTCGGCATCGGCGTTCTCCCAAGGATTCTTGCAAGGATTCTTGTCGTGACCTTTCTAATCCCTCGCGCGCCTCTTTCCCTCCCCCCTCTGCGGGGGAGGGGGAAAATTCGCTCACTCGCGGAACCGGCCCCCGCTTCTGCGGAGCGCGCCCTATCCGTGCGTGAACTTCGCCGGGCGCTTCTCCACGAAGGCGGACATGCCCTCCTTCTGGTCCTGCGTCGCGAACATGGCGTGGAAGACGCGCCGCTCGAAGCGCACGCCCTCGGTGAGCGTGGTCTCGTAGGCGCGGTTGACCGCCTCCTTGGTCATCATGGCGATGGGCAGCGACATGGCGGCGATCGTCTCGGCGGCCTTCATCGCCTCGTCGAGCAGGGTATCGGCCGGCACCACCCGCGAGACGAGGCCGGAGCGCTCGGCCTCGGCCGCGTCCATGTTGCGCCCGGTCAGACACATCTCCATCGCCTTCGACTTGCCGACGAAGCGGGTGAGGCGCTGGCTGCCGCCGATCCCCGGCATCACGCCGAGCTTGATCTCCGGCTGGCCGAACACGGCCGTGTCGGCGGCGAGGATGAAGTCGCACATCATGGCGAGTTCGCAGCCGCCGCCCAGGGCGTAACCCGCCACCGCCGCGACGACCGGCGTGCGCACGGCGGTGAAGCGCTCCCAATCGGCGAAGCGGTCGCCGCCATACATCTCGGCATAGGTCGCCGCCTGCATCTCCTTGATGTCGGCGCCCGCGGCGAAGGCCTTGGGCGAACCCGTCAACACGATGCAGCCGATCTCGGGGTTCGCATCGGCCCGGGTCGCAGCGTCGATCACCTCGGCGGTCAGCTGCCGGTTGATGGCGTTGAGCGCCTTCGGCCGGTTCAGGGTGATCAGGAGGACGCGCCCGCGCGTCTCGGTGAGGATCGTCTCGTAGTCCATCAGGCCGCGTCCCCCGTCTCGCTGCCGCGCAGCATACGGATGATGCCGGAAAAGTCCTCGGCTCCGTGCCCGAGGGCGTTGAAGAGCGCGTAGAGTTGTGCGGCCTCGGCCCCGAGCGGCGTCGCCGCTCCGGCGCTCGCCGCGGCGGCCTGGGCGAGCCGCAGGTCCTTCAGCATCAGGCCGGCGGCGAAGCCGGGGCGGTAATCGTTGTTGGCGGGCGAGGTCGGCACCGGCCCGGGCACCGGGCAATAGGTGGTGAGCGACCAGCACTGGCCCGAGGAGACCGAGGCCACGTCGAACAGCGCCTGGCGCGACAGGCCGAGCTTCTCGCCGAGCGCGAAGGCCTCGCAGACCCCGATCATCGAGATGCCGAGGATCATGTTGTTGCAGATCTTGGCGGCCTGACCGGCGCCGGCCTCGCCGCAATGGAACACCGACTTGCCCATGGCCTTGAGCACCGGCTCGGCCCGCGCGAAGGCCTCGGCCGAGCCGCCGGCCATGAAGGTGAGGGTGGCGGCCTTCGCCCCGCCCGTGCCCCCCGAGACGGGCGCGTCGATCGACGGGCAGCCGCGCGCCTCGGCCAGAGCATGGGCCTTGCGTGCGCTGTCCACGTCGATGGTGGAGGAATCGATGAGCAGCGTGCCGGCCGGCACGGCCCCGGCGAGCTGCGTCCAGACCTCGACCACGTGCTTGCCCGCCGGCAGCATGGTCACGACGACGTCGGCGCCCTCGGCCGCCTCCAGGGCGGAGCCGGCGACCGCGACGCCGGCCTCGCGCGCCGCGTCGAGGGAGGCGGGGACGAGGTCGAAGCCTCGCACCGCATGGCCCGCCCGCGCGAGGTTGGCCGCCATGGGCCCGCCCATATTGCCGAGCCCGATGAACCCGATGGTCTGCGCCACGCGCGCCTCCCTCTTGTTGGGCGGGATGATCCCGCTCGTTCGCCGCCGATTTCCCCTCCCCCTTGCCGGGAGGGATCAGGGGTGGGGGTGCTTCAGGATGAGGCGCCCCGGTGCCTCCTGCGCCCCCACCTCCGGTTCCTCCCCGTAAAGGGGGAGGAGAGATCGCCCTATCCGAAGACCGGCGCCGCCCGCGGCTCCAGCCAGCGCGCGATCCGGGCCGGATCGACCTGATCCAGCCTCGGCGGCGACCAGCGCGGGTTGCGGTCCTTGTCGATCACCGCGGCGCGCACGCCCTCGCGAAAGTCGCCCTCGGCGAGCATGGCGAGGGAGGCGTGGTACTCGCGCTCCAGGCAATCCTCCAGGCTCGGCGCCGTGCGCCCGCGGCGCAGCAGGCAGAGCGTCAGCACGAGGCTCGCGGGCGCCTTCTCGGCGAGCGTGGCGCGCGTCGCCGTCGCGAATGCGGAGCCGTCCGCCTCCAGCGCCGCGAAGATCTCGTCCACCATGTCGAAGGCGAAGCAGCGGTCGATCACGGCGCGATGCGCCGCGAGCGGGGCCGGCCCCGGCTCCTGGGACAGGGCCCGGATCGCCACGGCGGCATCCTCGTCGTCGGATTCCGCGGGCAGCTCCGACAGGGCCGCGATCAGGCGGGGGAGGGCGGCCACCGGAACCAGAGCGTCGGCAAAGCCGGCGTAGATCGCGTCGGCCGCGCCCATCGGCGCGCCGGTCAGCCCGAGATAGGTGCCGATCTCGCCGGGCGCGCGGGGCATCAGCCAGGTCGCGCCGACATCGGGCAGGTAGCCGATCCCCGTCTCCGGCATGGCGACGTGCGAGCGTTCGGTGACCACGCGGTGGCGGGCATGGCCGGAGAGCCCGACGCCGCCGCCCATGGTGATCCCGTCCATCACCGCCACGAAGGGCTTCTCGTAGCGGGCGATGCGGGCGTCCAGGCGGTACTCGTCGCGCCAGAAGGCTTCCGCGAAGGCGGTGCCCTCGCTCTCGTAGAGGGAGCGTACGTCGCCCCCGGCGCAGAGGCCGCGCTCGCCCTCGCCGGTGAGCAGCACGCAGGCGATCGCCGGATCCTCGGCGAAGCGGTCGAGCGCGGCATCGATCAGCCCGACCATGCCGTGCGTCAGGGCGTTCAGGGCCTTCGGCCGGTTGAGGCGGATCCGGCCGAGACTGCCGACCGTCTCGACGATGACCTCGCCCATCAACGCCCTCCGATGAGATGGCGCGCCACGATCACCCGCATGATCTCGTTCGTGCCCTCCAGGATCTGGTGCACGCGCAGGTCCCGGACAATCTTCTCGATGCCGTATTCGGCGAGATAGCCGTAGCCGCCATGCAGCTGTAGCGCGTCGTTGGCGACGCGGAAGGCGGCGTCGGTCACGTGGCGCTTGGCCATGGCGCAGAGGGCGGTCGCCTCCGGCGCCCCGGCATCGAGGGCCGAGGCCGCGTGGCGCAGGAAGGCGCGGCAGGCTTCGAGGTCGGTCGCCATGTCGGCGAGGCGGAATTGCAGGGCCTGGAAATCGGTGAGCACGCGTCCGAAGGCGCGCCGGTCGGCCATGTAGGCGAGCGTCCGGTCGAGCGCACCCTGCGCGCCGCCGAGCGAGCAGGCGGCGATGTTGAGCCGGCCGCCGTCGAGCCCGGCCATGGCGATGCGGAAGCCCTGGCCCTCGGCGCCGATCCGGTTCTCCACCGGTACGCGCAGGTTGTCGAAGCGCACCGCCCGGGTCGGCTGCGCGTTCCAGCCCATCTTGCGCTCGTTGGCGCCGAAGGAGAGGCCGGGCGTATCCTTCTCCACCAGGATCGCCGAGACGCCGTCCGGCCCCGGCCCGCCGGTGCGCGCCATGACGAGGTAGAGGTCGCTCGCGCCGGCGCCCGAGATGAACTGCTTCTCGCCGTTCAGCACGTAATGGTCGCCGTCGCGCTCGGCACGGGTGCGGAGCGCCGCCGCGTCGGAGCCCGAGCCCGGCTCGGTCAGGCAGTAGCTCGCGATCCTGTCCATGCGCGCCACGGCGGGGAGCCAGGCGCGGCGCTGCTCCTCCGTGCCGAAACGGTCGAGGACCCAGGCGGTGAGGTTGTGGATCGAGAGGAAGGCCGCCACCGTCGGGCAGGCGGCGCTGAGCGCCTCGAAGATGATGCTCGAATCGAGCCGCGTCAGCCCCGAGCCGCCGACATCCTCGCGGACCGTGATCGCCGCCATGCCGAGGCCGGCCGCGGCGCGCAGCGTCTCGACGGGGAAGTGCTTGCGCTCGTCCCAGTCGAGGGCGTGCGGGGCGATGTGCTCGGCCGCGAAGCCCGCGGCCATGTCACGGATCGCGACCTGGTCCTCGCTGAGGCCGAAGCTCATGGCGTGTCCTCCAATATTCTCCCTCCCCGCTCTGCGGGGGAGGGCGTCGGGAGAGGGGGGCGACGCGACCGGATCGAGCGCGGCATCGCCGCCTCGCCCTCTCCGGAAGCCGGGTTCCCCTCTCCCGCCTCGCCCGCGCTCGGCACCCTCCCCCGCAGAGGGGGAGGGTTGGCCGTCAGCGCATGGTCGGGATCGAGAACTCGGCGCCGCTCTTGATGCCCGAGGGCCAGCGCTGCGTCACGGTCTTGGTCTTGGTGTAGAAGCGGATCGAGTCCGGCCCGTGCTGATTGAGGTCGCCGAAGCCCGAGCGCTTCCAGCCGCCGAAGGTGTGGTAGGCGATCGGAACCGGGATCGGCACGTTGACGCCGACCATGCCGACATTGACCCGCGCCGTGAAGTCGCGCGCCGCATCGCCGTCCTGGGTGAAGATGGCGACGCCGTTGCCGTACTGGTGCGTCGAGGGCAGGGCCAGCGCCTCCTCGTAATCCTTGGCGCGGACCACCGAGAGCACCGGGCCGAAGATCTCCTCCTTGTAGATCGTCATCTCCGGCGTCACGCGGTCGAACAGCGAGCCGCCCATGTAGAAGCCGTTCTCGTAGCCCTGGAGCTTGAAGCCGCGGCCGTCGACGACGAGCTGCGCGCCCTCGCTCACACCCGTGTCGATGTAGCCCTTCACGCGCTCCACCGCCTCGGCGGTGACGAGCGGCCCGTAATCGGCGCTCTCGTCGTGCGAGGGGCCGATCTTCAGCGACTCGACGCGGGGGATCAGACGCTCCATCAGCGCGTCGGCGGTGCGCTCGCCCACCGGCACCGCCACCGAGATCGCCATGCAGCGCTCGCCGGCCGAGCCGTAGCCCGCGCCGATCAGCGCATCGACCGCCTGGTCGAGATTGGCGTCGGGCATGACGATCATGTGGTTCTTGGCGCCGCCGAAGCACTGGGCGCGCTTACCCGTCTGGGCGGAGCGCACGTAGATGTACTCGGCGATGTGCGAGGAGCCGACGAAGCCCACCGCCTTGATGTCCTCGTCGTCGAGGATGGCGTCCACCGCCTCCTTGTCGCCGTTGACGACGTTGAGCACGCCCGGCGGCAGGCCGGCCTCGAGGAACAGCTCGGCGATGCGGATCGGCACGCTCGGGTCGCGCTCGGAGGGCTTCAGGATGAAGCTGTTGCCGCAGGCGATGGCCGGCGCGCACTTCCAGAGCGGGATCATCGCCGGGAAGTTGAACGGCGTGATGCCGGCGACCACGCCGAGCGGCTGGCGCAGCGAGTAGACGTCGATGCCGGTGCCGGCGGCCTCGGTGTACTCGCCCTTGAGCAGGTGCGGGATGCCGCAGGCGAACTCCACCACCTCGACGCCGCGCTGGATGTCGCCCTTGGCGTCCGGCACCGTCTTGCCGTGCTCGGAGGCGAGGAGCTCGGCGAGGCTCTGCATCTCGCCGCGGATCAGCTCGAGGAAGCGCATCATCACGCGGGCGCGCTTCTGCGGGTTCTGCGCGGCCCAGACGAGCTGAGCGGCCTTCGCGTTCTCGACGGCCGCGCGCAGCTCGGCCTTGCTGGCGAGCGCCACCCGCGCCTGGACCTCGCCGGTCGAGGGATGGAACACGTCGGCGAAGCGCCCGCTCGTGCCCTCGACGCGCTTGCCGTCGATGAAATGACCCACGCTGCGCATGCTGCGCCTCCTTCGGTGCTTCCTCGAAATTTTGGCGGAGCCTACCAGCCTTTGATGGGCGATAAAGTTGGACGCGCTCGCAGCCGTTGTGCATCAATGCACAGTGTAAGGGGACCCGCATGGTCGCGCGCAAGAGGTCGGGGCAGAGCTGGGACGACCTTCGCTTCTTCCTGGCGGTGGCGCGCACCGGCACGCTCACGGCCGCCGCCCGGCAGACGGCGACCGAGCACACCACGGTCGCCAGGCGCATCCAGGCCTTGGAGGAGGAGCTCGACCGCAGCCTGTTCCACCGGAGCAACCTCGGCTACGCGCTCACCGAGGCCGGGGAGGCGCTGCTCGGCGTGGCCGAGGCGATGGAGAGCGCCTTCCTCGGGGCCCGCGCCGGCCCCGTGGGGGAGGGGCACGGCATCTCGGGCACGGTGCGGATCGGCGCGCCGGACGGGTTCGGCAGCGTCTTCCTGGCGCCGCGGACGCACCGGCTGACCGGGCGGCATCCGGGCCTGGAGATCGAGATCCTGGCAACCGCCCGGATCTTCAGCCTGTCGAAGCGCGAGGCCGACATCGTCATCAGCCTGACGGCCCCGCAGCAATCGCGCGTGGTGGCGCGGCGCCTGACCGATTACCGCCTCTGCGTCTACGGGTCGTCGGCCTATCTGGCGGGCGCCGAGCCGATCCACACCGTGGCCGATTTCGCCCGGCATCCCTTCGTCGGCTACATCGAGGACATGCTGTTCACGCGGGAGCTGAACTACCTGAACCTGGTCGATCCCCAGCCGCTCGCCCGCATCCGCAGCACCAACCTGCTGGCCCAGGTCTACGCGACGCTCGCCGGCGCGGGCCTGTGCATCCTGCCGGCCTTCATCGCCGCCGCCCATCCCGGGCTGGTGCCGGTGCTGCCGGAGCGCCTGTCGCTGACGCGCACCTTCCACATGCACATCCACGAGGATTACCGGAAGGCCGCCCATATCCGGGCGGTGGCCGGCTTCATCGCGGCGGAGGTGCGGGCCGCGCAGGGGCTGTTCGCGGGGCCTGCGCTGTAACGGAGGCGAGTTCGCGTGGCTGGCGGGCCGCTCCAGAGCGCTCTTAAGCCGAAGCGGATCCCGGTTCGGCACAAGAGAGCGCGTCACAACAAGGACTTGGAGCCCTTCCCGATTGCAACGCGATCGGGAATGGCTCTAGCCTCCGCGCCTTTCCACCCGAGACGAGACCGGAGAACACACATGGCCAGCGCGATCGCCCTGCCGCGCCTGATGCGGATCGGTGCCGGCGCCTCGGCGCTGCTGCCGGAGGTGCTGGGTCAGCTCGGCCTGTCGCGGCCCTTCGTCGTCACCGATCCGTTCCTGGCGGGGAGCGGGCGCGTCGAGACTCTAGTCGCGGGCCTGCGCGAGGCCGGCCTGACGGCCGCCGTGTTCAGCGAGACGGTGCCGGACCCGACCGTCGCCTCGGTGGAGGCCGCGCTCGCGGCGCTGAAGGCGGGCGAGCACGATTGCATCGTCGGCTTCGGCGGCGGCAGCCCGATGGACACGGCGAAGGCCGTCGCGGTGCTCGCCCGCTTCGGCGGGCCGATGCGCGCCTTCAAGGCGCCGCACCTGCAGGACGAGGCGGGGCTGCCGATCATCGCGATCCCGACCACCGCCGGCACCGGCTCGGAGGCGACGCGCTTCACCATCGTCACCGACGAGGCCACCGACGAGAAGATGCTCTGCATCGGGCTCGCCTATCTGCCGGTGGCGGCGCTCGTCGATTACGAGCTGACGCTCACCAAGCCGCGCCGCCTCACCGCCGATACCGGCATCGACGCGCTGACCCATGCCATCGAGGCCTATGTCTCGAAGCGGGCGAACCCGTTCTCGGACGGGCTCGCGCTCTCGGCCATGCGCCTCATCGCGCCGAACCTGCGCCGGGTCTGGGCGGATGCCGGCGACCGCAAGGCCCGCGAGGCGATGATGATCGGCGCGACGCAGGCGGGAATCGCCTTCTCGAACAGCTCGGTCGCCCTCGTCCACGGCATGAGCCGGCCGATCGGCGCGCATTTCCACGTGGCGCACGGCCTCTCGAACGCGATGCTGCTGCCGGCCGTCACCGCCTTCTCGGCACCTGCCGCGACGGCGCGCTACGCGGATTGCGCCCGCGCCATGGGCGTGGCGGCGGAGGGCGACGCCGACGGACTCGCGGTGGAGCAGCTGATCGCGGCGCTCCGCGCCCTCAACGCCGACCTCGAAGTGCCGGGCCCCCGCGCCTACGGCATCGATCCGGGCCGCTGGACGGACCTGCTGCCGACCATGGCCCGCCAGGCCCTGGCCTCCGGCTCGCCGGCCAACAACCCGGTCGAGCCGACGGCCGAGGAGATCGAGGCGCTCTACCGCGAGGTCTGGGCCGGGTGATACCGCGCGGCGTCCGAGCGACGACGACATCCGGCATCCCGAAGGGATGAATCGGATGTCGTAGGAGGGGTCACTTCACCCGCTTCCAGGTCTGGCGCTTGCAGAACACGCTCATCACGCAGCCCGAGACCACCAGGGTGTCCGGCCCCGTCATCTTGAGCGAACCCGAATAGGTCTTGCCGTCCTTCGGGTTGTAGAGCGTGCCCTCGTAGCCGTCCGAGGTCGCGTTCGCGGCGTTGACGATCTGCACGCCGACCACGCTGCGCGTGCGGAGCGCAGGGTCGGGATTGTTGGCGTCGACCCCCTTGCCGGCGACGCTGACCAGCGTGCCGCAATAGCCGGAGCCGCAGCGGGCGAGGCGCACCTTCGAATCGCCCGTCTCGGTGAGCCAGATGCCGCTCGGGTCGCCGCCCGCCGCCTGGGCGAGGCCGCCCGCGAGAAGGCTCGCGAGGAGGGCCGAGGCGTGGATCAGGGGTCGCAGGTGCATGAGGTCCTCCCGTGCCCGCGCACCGGCGCGGGCGGGAGGGCTTAGAGCCGTTCCCGATCGCGTTGCAATCGGGAACGGCTCCAATCTCTTGTTTTGACGCGCTCTCTTGCGCCGAACCGGTGTCCACTTCGGCGGAGAGCGCTCTAGCCGGGGGCAAGCGGCCGGAGCAAGGGCCGCCGGGCCGTCAGCGCGGCCCTTGACCGAGCACCGCGCCGAGATAGGTCTCGGCCACCTCGCAGAAAGGCACGCCCTCGCCGGTGGCCAGCACCGCATCCACCTCGAAGAGCGGCGTGTCGCGCCCGGGCCGGGGCCCCGGATCGGCGGCCGGCCGCAGCGCGATGTTGCGCCGGCTCGGGCCGAGCGGCCGCACCACCCGGCCGAAGGGCGCGTCCGTGCCGTCGAGAGCGGCGTTCATGGCCGGCGTCAGCCGGGCCGGGACGTACCAATTGTCGGCCTCGGAAAGAACGTGCTCGCCGCAGGCGAGGCGCACGCGGCGGTAGCGCACCGGCTCGTCGGTTCCGATGGCGAGGCGCAGGCGCTGCTCGGCCGAGAGCGGCTTGTCCGGCGCGGCGACGCGGCGCGCCACGAGGCGCGGCTCGGCCGCCAGCCCTCGCTCGGCGCACCACGCCTCCAGCACGGCCGTGGCGCTCGGCGCCGCGAGGATGCGCGCGCGCAGATCCGCCACGAGCCCGGCCGCGTCGTCGGCGCGCGGCGCCGTCAGCGGTTCGGCCGAGGCGAAGGACAGGGACATCAACAGCGCACCGCAGAACGACAGGAAGGCGGCAGGCCGCGTCCGCGGAGCCTCCGCACGCCATAAGGGGCGGGCGACACGGCGTCCATGCGGTCTCTGTTTTCTGAACAAGGGGGAGATGGTGGAGCCTAACGGGATCGAACCGATGACCTCTTCCATGCCATGGAAGCGCTCTCCCAGCTGAGCTAAGGCCCCACTTTCATCAGCCGCCGCGCTCTGGTCTCTCGCGGTGGCATCTCGCCGGCGGCGCTGTCGTCCGTCGGCGAGGCGGTAATTAGGCGGGTCTTTGCCCGGACTCAACCCCTTTTTTGCACCGGCCGATCATTTTTTGGACCGGCGACCGCAGCGGGTCCGCGAACGGCCGGCGAGGCGCCGTCAGTTCTCCTCGTCGCTCTCGATGTCGCCGTCGATCAGGTCGGACACGTCGTCGTCGCCGGAATCCTCCTCCTCGAGGAAGGTATCGGCATCGTCGTCGCCCGCCTCGTCGCCGGCATCGTCGTCGGTCGCGGTATCCGCATTGTCCTCGGCGGCCTCGACCTCATCGAGGGAGACCATCTCCGGGCCCTTGTCGTCCGTCTCGTCCTCGTCCTCCGCGGTGCTGCGCGAGAGCGCAGGCGCCGCGACGCGGCTCGGGATGGCGCCCTGGTAGGCCGAACCGCATTTGGGGCAGGTCGCCGGATCGCGGGCGAGATCGTAGAATTTCGCGCCGCAATTCATGCATTGGCGCTTCAAGCCGAGTTCCGGTCGGGCCACGGGGAAAACCTCGTCACGGTGCTGTCTGGGGAGGGGGCCCCGTTAGTGGCGGCGCACGGACCTGTCAATTGGAACGGATTCCAGCTCAATCCTCAGCGGCTTCGGCCCAGATTCCCGCCCGTCCGGACCGGCTTCCGCCCGGCCCAGGATGACGGCGGACGGCATTGGTGCTAACCGGCCCCGCGCTCCTGCTCCACAGCACGTCCGCGCGCCCGCCGCGCGCCGGACGAGATCGAGATTCGCGCCGAGATTCGCCCCGTGTCGCACGCCTCCGACGATCCGCAGCCGCTCACCGCCTCGCCCGGCGCACCCTTGCGCGGTGCCTTGAAGCCGCCAGGCGACAAGTCGATCTCGCACCGGGCGATGATCCTCGGCCTGCTCGCCGTCGGCGAGACCCGCGTCGAGGGGTTGCTCGAAGGGGACGACGTGCTGCGCACGGCCGCCGCCGCCGAGGCGCTCGGCGCCGGGGTGGAGCGCCTCGGCGAGGGGCGCTGGCTGGTCCGCGGCGTCGGCATCGGCGGGATGAGCGACCCGGCAGCGACCCTCGATTTCGGCAATGCCGGCACCGGCTCGCGCCTGATGATGGGCGTGGTCGGCGGCCAGCCCGTCACCGCGACCTTCGACGGCGACGCCTCGCTCCGCAGCCGGCCGATGCGCCGCATCCTCGATCCGCTGGTGAAGATGGGCACCGAGGTCGTCTCGGAGGCCGCGGGCGGGCGCGTGCCGCTGACGCTGCGCGGCCCCCGCGAGGCGATCCCGATCACCTACGAGACCCCGGCCGCCTCCGCGCAGATCAAGTCCGCCGTGCTGCTCGCCGGCCTCAACGCGCCGGGCACCACCACGGTGATCGAGGCCGCCGCCACCCGCGACCACACCGAGCGAATGCTGCGCCTGTTCGGCGCCGAGGTGGCGGTGACGCCGCACGGTCCCGGCGGCCAGGGCCGCGCGGTGGCGCTCACCGGGCAGCCGACCCTGCGCGGCACCGACGTGATCGTGCCCGCCGACCCGTCCTCGGCCGCCTTCCCGCTGGTGGCGGCGCTGGTCGTGCCGGGCTCCGAGGTGACCCTGCGCGGCGTGATGATGAACCCGCTCCGCATCGGCCTGATCACCACCCTTCTGGAGATGGGCGCCGAGATCGAGCGGACGAACGAGCGCGAGGAGGGCGGCGAGACCGTCGCCGACCTGCGCGTGCGGGCGAGCCGGCTCAAGGGCGTCGACGTGCCGCCTGAGCGGGCACCGAGCATGATCGACGAGTACCCGGTCCTCGCCGTCGCCGCGTCCTTCGCCGAGGGCACCACGCGGATGGCGGGCTTGCATGAGCTGCGCGTCAAGGAATCCGACCGCCTCGAAGCGGTCGCGGCAGGCCTCGAGGCGAACGGCGTCCGCTTCGAGGTGCAGGGCGACGACCTCGTCGTGCACGGGGACGGCGCGGCCCCGCAGGGCGGCGGCACCGTCGCCACCCATCTCGACCACCGCATCGCCATGGCCTTCCTGGTGATGGGCCTCGCCACGCGGGAGCCCGTGACCGTGGACGACGGCGCGATGATCGCCACGAGCTTCCCGAGCTTCCTGCCGACGATGCGGGAGCTTGGCGGACGGATCGAGGCCTGACCCGAGATGCCGATGGTCATCGCGATCGACGGGCCGGCGGCGTCCGGCAAGGGCACGCTCGCCCGGCGGCTGGCCGATCATTACGGCCTGCCGCACCTCGACACCGGGCTGCTCTACCGCGCCGTGGCGCTGACGCTGATCGATGCGGGCGCCTCCCTCGACGACGAGCAGGCGGCGGCCCGCGCCGCGGCGTCGCTCATCGCCGACCGGCTCGCCGATCCGCGCCTGCGCGAGCGGGCGATGGGCGAGGCGGCCTCGCGCATCTCCGGCATCCCCGCCGTGCGCGCCGCGCTCCTGGCCTGGCAGCAGCGCTTCGCCGGCACGCCGCAGGGCGCCGTCCTCGACGGGCGCGACATCGGCACGGTGATCTGCCCGGATGCGCGGGTGAAGCTCTTCATCACCGCGAGCGCCGAGGAGCGCGCCCGCCGCCGCCACCTGGAACTGTCCGGGCGCGGCGAGACGACGACGCTCGACGCGATCCTCGCCGACATCCAGGCCCGCGACGCCCGCGACGCCTCGCGCAGCGCCGCGCCGCTCAAGGCGGCCGCGGACGCGGTGATGCTCGACACCACCGAGCTCGACGCGGACGAGGCCTTCGCGGCGGCGCGGGCCGTCGTGGACCGCGCACGCACGCAGTGAGGATCGCGCCCCGGGCCGCCTGATGTCGGATCGACAGCCGGAGGCGGCCCCGCGCCGCGCCTCGTTCCCGCTGCTCGTCGCGGTGACCATGACCGGCACCGTGGCCCTGCACATCTTCGTGCCGGCGCTCGCCGCAGCCGCCGCGGATCTCGGCACCACGCCGACGGCGGCGCAGCTCACCATCACCCTCTACATCGTGGGCCTCGCGGGCGGACAGCTCGTCTACGGGCCGCTCTCCGACCGCTACGGCCGGCGCCCGGTGCTCATCGTCGGGCTCGCCCTCTATCTCGCGGGCCTGCTCCTCGCGATCCCGGCGCCCAATATCGCCACCCTCGTGGTGGCGCGGGTGATGCAGTCGCTCGGCGCCTGCAGCGCGCTCGTCATCGGGCGGGCCATGGTGCGCGACGTCTCCGGCGCGGCCGACGCTGCGCGGAAGCTCGCCCTCCTGACCATGGCGATGACCTTGACCCCGGCGCTGGCGCCCGCCATCGGCGGCCTCGTCAACGAGGCCTTCGGCTGGCGGGCCGTGTTCGGGGTGCTCGCCGCTCTGGTGGCCGTCCTCGGCGCCCTGGTGGTGCTGACCCTGCCGGAGACCAACCGGCACAAGGTGGCGCTGCCGGGCCTCACCGCCATGGCCGCCGCCTATCTGCGCCTGCTGCGCCATCCCGTCTTCCGGTCATACCTCGTCGCCGGGGCCTGCGCCGGCACCAGCCTCTACGCCTTCCTGGCGGTGGCGCCGTTCCTCCTCGTCGACCGGCTCGGCCGATCGTCGCAGGAGGTCGGGCTCGATTGCCTGCTCGTGGTGTTCGGCATGGTGGCCGGGGCGGTGCTGGCGAGCCGGCTGGCCCTGCGCGTGCCGATCCGCCGGGTGGCGCGGGCGGGCAACATCCTCTGCCTCGTCGGCGCGGCAACTTTGCTCGCGGTCGACCAGGCCGGCTACCTCACGGTGGTGAGCCTGATCCTGCCGCTCCTCGTCTACGCGATCGGGGTCGGGCTCGTCGGCCCGAACGCGGTGGCCGGCCTGATGAACGTCGATCCGCGCGCCTCGGGCTCCGCCTCCAGCCTCTACGGCTTCACACAGATGACCTTCGGCGCCGGCTTCACCGTGGCGGTCGCCCTCTGGCACGCCGATTCGGCGACGCCTGTGGCGGCGACCCTCCTCGGCGCAGCGCTGATCGCGGCCGTGGCGCTGCGGCGGGCTTAGATCGAGCTGCCGGGCGATCCTTCCCGCGACCTTATTCTGAGATCGTGGATGGGATCGAACCGGACTGACCTTCGAACAGGTTCAGATCCGCGAACAGCTCAACGGCCGTTCCAAACCGTCTGCCCGCACCACTCTCCAGTTCAGCCATCGCCGCCAACGTCCCCTCATTCAGGGCGCGCAGAACGTAGCGGTCGATCTCGTCCGATGTGGTGTCGGCCTGTGCGGCCGGCATCGTCACCCCCCCGTCATCGGCGGGAAGAACGCGATCTCCGCCGCCCCGCGGATCGAGGCGTCGGGCTTGGCGTGGACGCGGTCGATGGCCGCGCGGACGACGCCCGGATTCTCGAAGGCGTAGGCGTATTCCTCGCCGCGCCCGCGCAGCCAGCCGACGAGGTCGGCCACGGTCGCCACCTCGTCCGGCGGCGCCACCATCTCCTCGGGGCGGCCGACGCGCTCGCGCACCCAGGCGAAATAGACGAGCTTCATCGGCGTCCTCGGGTCCTGCCTGCGGCCCGCCTCAGCGCGGGTCCTCGATGGCGTGCTTCACGCCTGCCCTCATGTAGTCCCAGCCGGTCCAGAGCGTCAGGGCGGCGGCGAGCCACAGCAGGGTGATGCCGATCCGCTCGGTGCCGGGCAGGATGGTCTCGCCCGCAGGCCCTGCGACGAGGAAGCCGAGCGCCAGGAGCTGCACCGTGGTCTTCCACTTGGCGACCCGGCTCACCGGCAGGCCGACCTTCAGCTCGGCGAGGTACTCGCGCAGCCCCGAGACCAGCACCTCGCGGCACAGGATGACGATGGCCGCCCAGGTCGAGGCGCCGCTGATCGTGCGGTCGGCCACCAGCATCAGCAGGCAGGCGGCCACCAGGAGCTTGTCGGCGATCGGATCGAGCATCCGCCCGAGCGCCGAGGATTGCGCGTAGGTGCGGGCGACGTAGCCGTCGAGATAGTCGGTGATCCCGGCAGCCGCGAAGACCGCGAACGCGCTGAAGCGCGCCGGGATCGACTCGGGCCAGAACAGGAGGCCGACCATCACCGGCACCGCGGCGAGGCGGCCGTAGGTGAGGCAGTTCGCGAGCGTCCAGGCCTGCGACCGGCGTCGGGGGAGGACGGCGTTCATCGGCGGGGTGAAATCACGGCTTCCTCCGAGCGTCAACGGGTCCGGCGTCTCGCTCACCTCAGGCTCCGGCATGGAAGAAGTCGTAGACGGCGCGCGCGGTGGCGGCATTCACCCCCGGCGCCTTGGCGAGATCCTCCAGCGCCGCGCGCTGGATGGCCTTCACGGTGCCGAAATGGTGCAGGAGCGCGCGCTTGCGAGTCGGCCCGATTCCGGCGATCTCGTCGAGCGGGTTCTTGACCATCTCGCGCTTGCGCTTGGCCCGGTGCGTGCCGATGGCGAAGCGGTGCGCCTCGTCGCGCAGGCGCTGCACGAAGTAGAGCGTCGGGTCGCGCGGCGGCAGCTTGAAGGGGGCGCGGCCCGGCACGAAGAAGGTCTCGCGGCCGGCATCCCGGTCACGGCCCTTGGCGATGCCGATGAGGGGCACGTCCGCGACGCCGACCGCCTCGACCGCCGCGCGCGCGGCGTCGAGCTGCCCCTTGCCGCCGTCGATGAGGACGAGGTCGGGCCAGGCCGGGAAAGCGTCCGAATCCGGCTGCGGCTCGGGCACCGGCTCCGGCACGCCACCCTCCAGCGCGGCGGCCGCGGCCTCCCCGGCGGTGCGCGGCGCCTCTTTCACCAGCCGCTTGAAGCGGCGCTGCAGAACCTCGCGCATCATCCCGTAATCGTCGCCCGGGGTCAGCTCGTCCGACCGGATGTTGAATGTGCGGTAATGCGTCTTCATGAAGCCCGTAGGACCGGCCACGATCATCGCGCCGACCGCGTTGGTGCCCGCGATGTGCGAGTTGTCATAGACCTCGATCCGGCGCGGCGGATGGGCGAGCCCGAAGGCCTGGCCGAGCGCCGCCAGCAGCTTGCCCTGCGAGGCGGTGTCGGCGAGGCGGCGCGCCAGCGCCTCCTTGGCGTTGCGCTGGGCATAGTCGACGAGGTTCTTCCGCTCGCCGCGGCGCGGCCAGTGGATCTCGACCCGGTGCTCGACGCGGCTCGACAGGGCGGCGGCCACGAGCTCCGCATCCTCCACCGCATGGCTGGTGAGCACCGTGCGCGGCGCCGGCTTGTCGTCGTAGAACTGCCCGATGAAGGAACCGAGCACCTCCTCGGGGGTCATGGTGCGGTCGGCCTTGGGGAAGTAGGCGCGGTTGCCCCAGTTCTGGAAGTTCCGGAAGAAGAACACCTCGATGCAGAACTGGCCGGCCTGCTCATCGAGGGCGAAGACGTCGGCCTCCTCGACCCCTTGCGTGTTCACGCCCTGCACGCCCTGGATGGCAGAGAGCGCGCTGATCCGGTCGCGGAAGCGGGCGGCCCGCTCGAACTCCATGGCGTCGGAGGCGGCCTGCATCTCCTCGCGCATGCGGTCCTTCACGGCGTTCGACTTGCCGTCGAGGAAGTGCTTCGCGGATTCGGCGAGGCCCCGGTAATCGTCGAGGGCGATCTCGCCGGTGCAGGGGCCGGAGCAGCGCTTGATCTGGTAGAGGAGGCAGGGCCGCGTGCGGTTCTCGTAGTAGCTGTCGGTGCAGGTGCGCAGCAGGAAGGCGCGCTGAAGGGCGTTCACCGTGCGGTTCACCGCCCAGACGCTGGCGAAGGGCCCGTAATAGCTGCCCTTCCGCCGCCGCGCGCCGCGGTGCTTCACGATCTGCGGCGCCGGGCCGTCCTCGGTGACGAGGATGTAGGGGAAGGACTTGTCGTCCCGCATCAGCACGTTGAAGCGGGGCTTGAGCTGCTTGATGAGGTTCGCCTCGAGCAGCAGCGCCTCGGTCTCGGTGGCGGTGGTGACGAACTCCATCGCCGCCGTCTGCGAGATCATCCGCGCGATGCGGTTCGAATGCGCCTGGCCGCGGGCATAGGAGCCGACGCGGGCCTTCAGGTTCTTGGCCTTGCCGACGTAGAGGACGTCGCCCTTGGCATCGAACATCCGGTAGACGCCGGGGGAGAGCGGGAGCGTCGACCAGAACCGGCGGATCACCTCGGTGCCGGCCTGGACCGCGCCGGGCTCGAAATCGAAGTCGATCTCGGGCCCGTCATCGGGCAGGTCCGCGACCTCGTCGTCGCGGCCCTCCGCCAGGCCGTCGTCGAAGCTGTCGGGTGGAAGATCGGACGGGACGCGCCGGCTCATCCCGCTCACTTAAGACGTACGGATTCCGCCGGAAAGGGGAGGGGCGGCCGAGTCCGGCGCAACGCCACCCGGCTTGGGCACTCCGCAGCGACCGAGCGCGACATGCTCCCTCTCCCGTTCGGGAGAGGGGACCCGCGCCCGCTCGGGAAGCGATGTTTGAATGGTTCAGTCGGCTCGGACGGGCGCGCCGATCAATCGAACAGGGCGTCGATGTCCGACTGGTCGACATGGCCCGGATCCTCCTCGAGCTTCGGCCCGTTGAGGAGCGACTTCTCGTCGTCCGGATCGACCGCGTCCTGGCCCACGCCGAGGACGTCGCGGAAGCTCTCCAGCCCGCTCCAGGCGGTGATGACGCGGTCGAGATGGTCCTCGACGAACTTCATCACGTTGACGATCTTGCTGATGCGCTGGCCGGTCAGGTCCTGGAAGTTGCAGGCCTCGTAGGCGATCACCACGCGCTCCAGGATGGCGTCGACGTTCTCCTGGCCGGCCTTCGACAGGCGGGTGGCGCGCAGCATGTTCGTGTTCTGCTCGATATCCTCCAGCGCGGTGAGGAGGGTCGAGGTGGCGTGCTCGGTGGATTCCACCACGGCGTCGAGCTCGTCGGCCGCGCGGCGCATGCCCTTGCCGTTGTGCTCGGAGCGGTGGAGCGCGGCGATCTCCGTCTTGGTGCGGGTGATCGCCTCCTTCATGAGGTCGAGTTCGCTGCGCATCGCGAAGACTTCGTTCAGCTCGCGGCGGCAAGCCTCCACGGTCTCGCCCGCGCTCGCCTGGGTGATCCGGCGCAGGTCGTGGATGGCCGTCAGGATCTCGTCGAGCCGGGCGCCGTCCACGGGCGCGGCTTCGATCGGAACGGCTTGCTGCTGCGCGAGGCCGAAGCTGTCTTCGATACGGTAGCGTTTCTGGATCATCGCTTCGAGCGGCCGAATTCTCTGGAGTTCCGGCCTCAGAATGCAGCCAACTGGTTTCCAGACCTTCAACGGAAACGGGATGCGGCGCGCCTTAACCGCGGATTCACGCTGGTCGCGGCGGGGCGGGGACGGTTTCCGATTCACCATGTTCCTTCACCGGATTCGCGAAGGATCTTGGGGATCGTTCCCGTGAGGCGGTCCAGGGCACGTGCCCGGCCGCACCCTGTCCGGAGAGCGGGAACGATGCGTGTGCGTGTGTGCGCGGTGGCGCTTGTCGCCGCGGGCTGGGCCGGTGCGGCCGAGGCCCAGAGCCGGTATGCCGAGCCCGGGCAATATGGCGGCGGCCTGATCGAATATCTCGTCACGGGTGGCGCACCGGAGACGCGCGGCCTGCAGCGGGCGGCCTATCCGGCGCCCCGCGCGCCGCAGGCCGCCTCCGTCGGCTACGCCTATCCGGCCTCCGGGGATCCAATGGGCGGCTATGCAGGGCCGCCGCAGCGCCACGCCGCCCTGCCGCCGAGCGGCCTTTATCCCCAAGGCAACCTGTACCCCCAGGGCAACCCCTACCCGCCGGGCGGGGGCTACCCGCAGGCCGGGCTCCATGCCCAGCCCGAGCCGGAGACGCAACGCGAGCCCCGCGAGGAGCGGATCGGGCGTGCCATCGATCCGCGCTACGCCCGGCAGGAGGTGGCCTATGACGGGCCGCAGCGGCCCGGCACCATCGTGGTCGATACGCCGAACAAGTATCTCTACCTCGTCCAGCCGGGCGGCCGGGCGATGCGCTACGGCATCGGCGTCGGCCGGCCGGGCTTCACCTGGGCGGGTATGAAGACGGTGAGCCGCAAGGCGGAATGGCCGGACTGGATCCCGCCGGCCGAGATGCTCGCCCGCCGGCCGGACCTGCCGCGCCACATGGCCGGCGGCCCCGCCAACCCGCTCGGCGCGCGGGCGCTCTATCTCGGCTCGTCGCTCTACCGGATCCACGGCACCAACGAGCCGCACACGATCGGCCAGTCGGTCTCCTCGGGCTGCATCCGGATGATGAACGAGGACGTGATGGACCTCTACGAGCGCACGCCCGTCGGCACGAAGGTCATGGTGCTGTGACGGAAGGGCCCGGCGCCGCGCGGCGCCGGGCCCCGGGCCGCGATCAGGCCCAGTCGCTGTCGTCGCCGCCGCCGAGGTCGCCGCCGAAATCGTCGCCGCCGCCGTTATCGTAGGAGGCGTCCTGGAAGTCGCCGCCGCCGAGCGGGGCGCCGAAATCCTGGACGTTGCCGGCGTCCGCCGCCGAGCCGCCGAGGCCCGCCGCCGCGGCGCTGCCGAGCTGCGAATGGCCACCCGCGAAGGCGTTCGAGAGGGCGCTGCCGAGCAGCATGCCGCCCGCCGCGCCGGCCGCCATCGGCAGGGCGGTAGCGAGGAAGCCGCCGCCGCGGGCCGGCGGCTGCTGGCCGTAACCCGGCTGGCCGCCCCACGGGCCGCCCTGCTGCTGCGGATAGCCCTGCGGTCCGGGCTGCTGGCCGTAGCCCGGCTGGCCACCCCAGGCGCCGCCGGGGCGCTGCTGCGGCGCGTATTGCGGCTGCGGCTCGGGGCGCGAGCCGCCGCCGAAGATGCTCGACAGGAAGCCGCCGCCGCCCGAGCCCTGCGGCTGCGCCTGCTGGCGGCGCGCCTCCTCGAGCTGCTGGTTCAGGCTCTTGATCGCCTCCTCCTGCACGAAGATCAGCTGGGCCATCGCGTAGGGCGCGTAGGGCTGCTGCCGGATCTTGTCGGCGATGAAGCGCTCGGCATCCGCGTCGCGCGGCTGGGCCGAAGCCTGTTCGAGCCGCTGGAAGATGCCGGAGATGACGTCGCGTTCTTCGCTGTTCATGGAGTCGTCCTCCTCGATCACGCCCCGCGGCGGTGATGCGGGCCGCGTGGTCGGCGCAGATGTGGGAAGGCCGCGCAGGCTTTGTGAGGGGCGCGCGCGAAAACTTCACCGTTGCGATGCGAAAGAATTGCGGGATTAAAAGTCGAGCCGCATGAAAAAAGCCCGGCCGAAGCCGGGCTCTCGCAGTGTCGAGCCGTGCCGGCGGCGTGCGCCGGCACGGTCCGCTGGGATCTCAGTACGAGCCGAACTTGTAGTTGATGCCGGCGCGGACGACGGCGAACTCGGTGTCGTTGCGGCGGTTGGTGGCGCCGGAGACGACGGTGACGCCGGTGCTGCCGAGGCCGACCGGGATGCCGGT
>NZ_CABFVH010000069.1 GCF_902141855.1 Methylobacterium dankookense
CGCGCCGTCGCCACCCGCTACGAGAAGACCGCCGTCAGCTTCACCAGCGTCCTCTGCCTCGCGGCCACGCTCGATTGGATCAAGTGACGACAGGCCCTAATACAAGCAGCAATCGCCGGCAATGACAACTAACGGAAGGATGGGCGATAGGGGCTGGCATCGCCATGAGCACCTATCGCGCCACCCCGACCCTGATCGCCGCCTCGGTCGGCTGCGCCTTCACGGTGCTCGACGCGAACGTCGTCGGGATCGCGCTGCCGCTGATCGGGCGCGACCTCGCCGTACGGCCCGCCGACCTCCAATGGGTGGTCGCCGGCTACGCCCTGCCGTTCGCCGCCCTGCTCCTCCCTGCGGGGTCCGTGGCGGACCGGTACGGGCGCAAGCGCACGTTCCTCGTCGGCATCGCGCTGTTCGGTCTGGCCTCGGTGCTGTGCGGCTCGGCCGGTTCCGCCGCCGCGCTGACCGCCGCCCGCGCCCTCCAGGGCGTCGGCGCCGCCCTCCTCCTCTCGCCGGCCCTGGCCATCATCGGGCACGTCTTCCACGACGAGGCCGCGCGGGGCCGGGCATGGGCCACCTGGGGCGGCATCATGGGCTTGACGATGGCGGTCTCGCCGATCCTGGGCGGCTTGGTCGCCGGCGCCTTCGGCTGGCGTTGGGCCTTCCTCGTCAACGTGCCGCTCTGCGTCGCGCTCGCCGCCGCCGTCGCGGCCCTAATCGAGGAGACGCGGGGCGCGACGGCGACGCGGCTCGACCTGCCCGGCATCGGCCTGTTCGCGCTGGCGATGTTCGGGATCACCTGGGGACTCGTCGCCGGTCAGGGGGCGGGCTGGACATCCACATCGGCGCTCGCCGGCTTCGGCGGCGGCACCCTCTGCGTCGCGTCGTTCCTCCGGGTCGAGCGCGGCCGCGCCTCGCCGATGCTCGACCTCGCCCTGTTCCGCTCGCGGTCGATGGTCGGCGCTGTCGTCGCGATGTTCGCCTACGCCGCATGCGCGCAGGTGATGGCCGCCCTCCTGCCGCAACTCCTCCAGAACGGCCTGGGCCTTTCGCCGCTCGGGGCCGGCTTCGGGATGCTGCCCTTCGCGTTGGCCATGCTGGCCTTCCCGTATGTCGGCCGGCGCCTTCCGGCCTGTGGGTCGGGCCCGGTGCTGACCTCCGGCCTCGCCGTCGTGGCCGTCGGCTGCGCGGCGACCGGCCTTGCGGCTCACCTCGGCTCGCCCGCATGGATCGCGGCGGGCATGTTCGTGCTCGGCGCCGGCGGCGGCCTGCTCAACGGCGAGACGCAGAAGGCCATCATGGGCGCGGTACCGCGCGAGCGGGCCGGCATGGCCTCCGGCCTCGGCACGACAGCGCGGTTCTCGGGCATCCTGCTCGGCTACGCCTTCCTCACCTCCGTCCTGGCGGCCTCGGTCAGGAACGACACGGCGGGCGCGTACGCGGACGGCTTCGCCGCCCTCCTCGCCGCCGCCTCGGTCGTGGTGGCCTGCGCCGCTCTCTCGGTCCATCGCCTCGTCCGGAGGCCCGACGGCCTGCCGGCGCCTCTGGCCATCGTCACGGAGGGGTGCCGATGACCCCCGACGAACCACTCCGCGCCCTGAAGGGTACCGCTTGGGCGATCTTCGCGATCTCGATATGGGCGGGTTGGATGGTCGTCACGCGGCTCGACCTCGGGCGCTCGGCGCTCACCGTCCACGACATCACCGCCATCCGGTTCGCGACCGCTGCCGTGCTGCTCCTGCCCGTGCTCCTCCGCCACGGGGCCTTCGCCCGCTCGGTCGGCTTCGGGGATACGGCGCTGATGGTGGCGGGGGCCGGCGCCCCCTATGCGCTCGTGGCCGCCGCCGGCTTGCTCTACGCCCCGGCGGCCCAGGCCGGCGCGCTGATCCCGGGCGTGATGCCCCTCTTCGCCGCGGCGCTTTCCGTATTGATCCTCGGCGAGACCGTGTCGCGCGACCGCCTCGCGGGCCTCGCGTTGGTCCCGGTCGGCATCCTGCTCCTGCTCGGGACGGGCGTCCTCCATCCGCAAGGCGAGCGCTGGATCGGCCAGTTGCTGTTCCTAACGGCGGCGCTGATGTGGGCGACCTATACGGTGACGCTGCGGCGCTCGGGCCTGAAGCCGCTGCACGGGGCGGCGGTGGTCGCGTTCTGGTCAGCCTGCCTCTACCTGCCGGTCTACCTGCTTGCGCCGGTCGCGCGCGGCATCGCGAACGCGAGTTGGGGCAGCATCGCCTCGCAGATCGTCTTCCAGGGCGTGCTGACCAGCGTCGTCTCGCTCGTCGCCTTCAACCGCGCGGTCACGCTGCTCGGGGCTTCGCGCGCCGCCGTGTTCGCCTCCCTGGTCCCTGCCATGGCGGCCGTGCTGGCCGTGTCGGTCCTGGGCGAGATCCCGACCGGGTCGGACATCGCCGGCATCGCGCTCGTGTCGTTCGGGGTCCTGCTCGGCTCCGGAGCCGTCTCCGGGCTTCGGCGCGCCCGGGCGGCGAGGTCGGCGGCCCAGCCCAACGCATAGGAGGACCCATGTCCCGGTACGGAGATCAGTCCATCGTGACCACCGGCCTGCGTTGCCGGTGCCCGCGCTGCGGCGAGGGCAAGCTGTTCGCCGGCTTCCTGGCGCTCAGGCCTCGGTGCGAGGCCTGCGGCCTCGACTACGGCTTCGCCGACCCGGCGGACGGCCCGGCCTTCTTCGTCATGATGACGACCGCATTCCCAGCCACCGCCTTCGCGGTCTGGATCGAGCTCGCCTACGAGCCGGCGCTTTGGGCCCACCTCGTGACCTCGCTGCCCTTCCTGCTCCTGTGCTGCGTGCCCCCGATCCGACCGCTCAAGGGGCTGCTCATCGCGAGCCAGTTCGTCCACAAGGCGGAGGAAGGCCGCATCGCCGGGAAGGCTGGCGCGGCTTCGTCCCCGCCTCTTGAGCCGGAAGTGGCCGCCTAGTAGGGAATCGGGAAGCCACGCTGGGCAGGCGTGCGGCTCCGGCCATCTCCAAACGCAAGCGTTGAGCCCCGGATGTCCGAGGCCGGCCTCATCGCGCGAGCGCGTTCCCGCTGAACATGCCGCCGCGGAAGACCGGCGCGCCCGGGTCGGTCGCGAGGAGTACCAGATCGGCGTCGGATCGCGCCTCCACGCCGCCACCGTCCCCCTTCAGGTACGCCGCCTCGCCCGCCCGCAGAGCGATGCCGCCGACCTCGACCGCGCCGCCAAAGACGTAGAGCAGGCGGACCGCTTCGGGCGCCGGGGGCGGAGGCAAGGGCAACGCGGACCCGACCGGGATGTGCGCGTCGGAGACCCATGCCTGGGCGCGGACCTGCAGCGACGCGCCTTCGGGCGCCGCGATGAGCCGCCACACGCCGTGGCTGACGGCTTGCCCGAACTCGTGGAACCGCACCTGGGGGTCGAGGTCCGCCGCGCGCGGCCGCAGGAAGATCTGCAGGGCCTCGACCGGGTCGGGGTCGAGCATCCGTTCCTCATGCTGGAAGGTGTGGCCGGCGCCCATCATCATGAGGCGCGTCGCCGTGATCTCCTGCACGTTGCCGACCGTGTCCCGGTGGAGCATCCGCCCGGCCCTTACGTAAGTCAGGATCTCGTCGTCTCGGTGTGGGTGCATCCCGATGACGTGCCCGGGCGCCACGGTGGCGCGGTCGATCCGCCCGATGGCGCCCAAGCCGCTGTCCCCGCCTCCGAGGCTCAGCCCGGGACGGATGATCTCGACGGCGAAGCCGCGGGCCGGGTTGCCCATGCGGTCGCCGCGCCTGAGCTTAATCACGTTCATGGTCCGGACCTTTCTTGGCGGGCGTTTCCGCCAGGGAACGTAGCGTCGTCCTGATGGGGACGGTATCGTCCGAACCGGGCAAGCTCCGTCCCGGGAAGCGGAACGCTATGGATGTCGACGACTTGCGGACCTTCGTGGAGGTGGCCGACGCCGGAGGGGTGTCCGCAGCCTCCCGCCGGCTCAACCTAGCCAAGTCGATAGTCAGCCGGCGGCTGCTGCGGCTGGAGGCCGAGACCGGTACCCAGCTCCTCGCCCGCACCACGCGGGGCGCGGCCCTGACCGAGGCGGGCACGACGTTCCGGGAGCATGCGGCACGGATCTGCGCGGAGGTGGACGCGGCCCTGGAAGCCATCTCGCCGGGCAGCGAGCTCCGCGGCCTCCTGCGGGTCGCCGTGCCCACCACGTTCGGCCCGACGCATTTCGCGCCGGCCATCGCCGAGATGACCCGCCGCCACCCGCAGTTGCGGATCAACTGCCGCTATAGCGACCGCTACGTCGACCTCGTCACCGAGGGCTTCGATTGCGGCATCCGGGTCGGCTACCTGCCGGACTCGAACCTCGTCGCGCGCCGCATCGGGTCCTTCTCCGTTCGGTTGTTCGCGAGCCCCGACTACGTCGCCGCGCATGGCGCACCCGAGACGCCCGAGGACGTGCCGGGGCACCCCGCGGTGATGATCGCCACCGAGACCTGGACGTTCAGCGCTGGGGGCAAGTCGTTCCCGGTTCGGCCGACGGGCCGCTTCAAGGCCGACAGCGCGGTCGCCATCGCGGAGGCCACGGCAGCGGGCGCGGGCATCGCCGCGCTCCCGGACGTCATCGCCGAGCCGTACGTCGCGGCCGGTACGCTGGTGCCGGTCATGACGCGGTACACGCTGCCGTCGGTCGGTGCGTTCGTGGTGCGTCCGCCGGGCCAACACCCGTCACGCAAGGTGCAGGCCCTCATCGAGTTGCTGACCGAGCGCCTCGGCCGTTGAGACCGGGAGCGCGGCGTCCCGATTTCAGGGACGCAGCTTGCCGATCTTGGTGGCTAGTGGATCTGGTCTAGGAACGGCATCTTCGTTGGGTCGGAAGGTTCCAGATCGGAGCCGACCCCACCAGTGGAGAGCGCCATGTCCTACGAGAGATTGACCGCCGAGAACGCCGCCGTCCTGTTCGTCGACCACCAGACCGGGCTCGCCAACGGCGTGCAGACCCAGTCGCCCGCGGACTTCCTGAACAACGTCAAGGCGCTCGTGACCATCGCGCAGGTCTACGGCCTGCCGGCGGTGATCACGACCAGCGCTTCGGACGGCCCGAACGGACCGGTCATGCCGGTGGTGGCACAGGGCCTGCCGAACGCCGCCGTCGTGCACCGGCCCGGCGAGATCAACGCCTTCGACAATGCCGACTTCGCGGCTGCCGTGAAGGCGACCGGCCGCAGGAAGCTCCTGATCGCGGGCATCTCGACGGACGTCTGCGTGGCCTTCGCGGCTCTGTCGGCGAAGGAGGCGGGCTACGACGTCTACGCGGTCGTCGACGCCTCCGGCACCTGGAGCAAGCTCGTCGAGGACGCGGCCATCACCCGCATGGTCCAGGCCAGCATCGTGCCGATCAACTGGGTCGCGGTCGGGGCCGAGCTCCTCGCGCATTGGCAGTCCGCCACCGGCGAGGCGCATGCCAAGCTGATGGGCGACCATCTGCCCTTCGCCGGAAACAATTACGCCGGCTTCCTGGCCGCGAAGGCTCAGGCGTGACGGCTCCGAGAGGACAGGTCGCTCGCCGTCCGGTGACAGCCTGTCCTTTCGCGCCAGATTGTTCCGCCCACGACAACGATGAACTGACGAGAGCGAGCGTTCTCCCCACCTCCTGATCGCGTCACCTTGCCCATGCGGTTCGGGGCTTCTCCCGGCCAGGAAGTCAGGGAACGCGGTCATGAAGCTCTACCACCATCCCTTCTCGGGTCACGCGCACCGCGCTCGCCTGTTCCTCTCGCTGCTCGGCGTGCCCCACGAGGCCGTCGAGGTCGACCTGAAGGCGGGTGCGCACAAGCGTCCCGAGTTCCTCGCCCTCAACCCGCTCGGACAGGTGCCGGTGCTCGACGATGACGGAACGATCGTCTCGGACTCGAACGCCATCCTCGTCTACGTGGCCCGGAAGCTCGGGCGCACGGACTGGCTGCCGGAGGACGCAGAGGGCGAGGCCGCCGTGCAGCGCTGGCTGTCGGTCGCGGCCGGCGAGCTCGCCTACGGCCCGGCCGCCGCGCGCCTCGTCACCGTGTTCGGCGCCAAGTTCAACCCGGAGGAGGTGATCGGCCGGGCGCACACGCTGCTGGGCCGCCTGGAGGCGCATCTCGCCGGTCGCGACTGGCTGGTCGGCGAGCGCCCCACCATCGCGGACGTCGCGCTCTACAGCTACCTGGCGCGTGCGCCAGAGGGCAACGTCGACCTGTCCGGCTACGCCGACGTCAACGCGTACCTGCGCCGGATCGAGGCCCTGCCGGGCTTCGTCCCATTCGCCCAGACGCCGGCCGGCCTCTCGGCCGTCGCGTGACCGCGTGGGTCTGGGCGCACCACTGGGTGCGCCCGACCGGAACGGATGGGAGAGCACCATGAGCGACAGCCCGACGATGACGAAGCTCTCGACTTGGCACCGGGGCGAGACGGCCATCCAGCAGCAGGTCGGCGTGGCCGAGCGGATGGAGGAAGTTGGGCGCCGCGTGGTGCGGGACTTCATGCCCGACCAGCACCGCGCCTTCTACGAACAGATCCCGTTCATCGTGGCCGGCAGCGTCGACGGACGGGGCGACGCCTGGGCGACGCTGGTCGCCGGCGCTCCCGGGTTCATTGCCTCGCCGACGCCGACGACACTCGACATCGCGGTGCGGCCCGATCCGAGCGACCCGGCAAGCCGGGGCATGCGCGACGGCGAGGCCATCGGGCTCCTCGGTATCGAGCTGCACACCCGCCGCCGCAACCGCGTGAACGGCCTCATCCGCGTCGCGGCGGACGGCGTCCTGAACTTCGCCGTCGATCAGAGCTTCGGCAACTGCCCGCAGTACATCCAGCTGCGCGACGTCGCCTTCGTTCGCGACCCGAGCGAGCCTTTCGCGGGCACCATCGAGGAGAGCACCGCGCTCGACGCGGAAGCGCGCGCCACGATAGAGGCCGCCGACACCTTCTTCGTCGCCTCCTACGCCGAGCGCGACGGCCGACGCCAGGTCGACGTCTCGCACCGCGGCGGCAAGGCCGGCTTCGTCAGGGTGGCCGAGGACGGTACGCTCACGGTCCCCGACTTCGCCGGCAACCTCTTCTTCGCGACGCTCGGCAACATCCTCCTGAACGCCAAGGCCGGCCTCGTCTTCGCCGATTTCGAAACCGGCGACCTCCTGCAGATGACGGGTGACGCCGAGGTCATCCTGTCCTCGCCCGAGATCGCCGCCTTCCAGGGCGCCGAGCGGCTCTGGACGTTCCGGCCCCGCCGGGTCGTGCGGCGGCGGGGCGCGCTGCCCCTGCGCTGGGCCTTCCGGCAGGACGGCTGGTCGCCGAACTCCCTGATGACCGGCGACTGGCGCGAGGCCGCCGACCGGCTCCGAGCCGCTGACCTCGCGACGCAGTGGCGCCCGTTCACGGTCACGAAGGTCGTCGACGAAAGTCGCACGATCCGCTCTTTCCACCTCATGCCGGCGGACAGGTCCGGGCTGATCCCGCACCAGGCGGGGCAGCACCTGCCCATCCGCGTGGCGCTCCCCGGAGCGGACAGGCCCATGATCCGCACCTACACGCTCTCGGTCGCGCCCTCAGACGCGGTCTACCGCATCAGCGTCAAGCGCGACGGCACCGTGTCCGGACACCTTCACGAGACGCTGAGGGTCGGCGACGTGGTCGAGGCGCGGGCACCGGCCGGCGGCTTCACCATCGACGCCCGCGCCAAACGGCCCGCCGTGCTGCTCGCCGGAGGCATCGGCATCACCCCGCTCCTCGCGATGCTGCGCCACGTCGTCTACGAGGGCCTGCGCACCCGCGGCATCAGGCCGACCACCCTGGTCCAGGCGGCCCGCTCCAAGGAGGAGCGTCCGTTCGACCGGGAGGTGACGGAGCTCGCGGACGCGGCCCGGGGCGCTGTCAGGGTGGTGCGGGTGTTGAGCGCGCCCGGGGATGCCGTGGAGGGCGTCGACTACGATGTCGCGGGCCGGATCGACATGGCGCTGCTCGCCCACGTGCTGCCGTTCGGCGACTACGACTTCTACCTTTGCGGTCCGACCGCCTTCACGCAGGCGCTCTACGACGGCCTGCGCGGCCTGAACGTCGCCGACGACCGCATCCACGCGGAGACCTTCGGCCCCTCGTCGCTTGTCAGGAGCGTGCCGGCGGATGCCGAGGTGGCCAAGCTACCCCCCGCCTCGACCGAGCCGGTCCCGGTCGCCTTCCTGAACTCGGCGAAGGAGGCCCGCTGGACGCCGGGTTCGGGGTCGCTGCTGGACCTCGCCGAGGCGCGGGGCCTCAGCCCGGAGTTCGGCTGCCGGACCGGGACCTGCGGCACCTGCAGGACGAAGCTCCTCAAGGGCGCCGTCACCTACGCAAAGGCGCCCACCGCGCCCCACGCGGCCGACGAGGTGCTGATCTGCTCGGCCACCCCGGCCGCGGGGAGCGACCCCGTACACCTCGCCCTCTGACCGAAGGCGATGCCGAGGGTCACGTCCCGCCGGCCTGCCGACCTCCCTCCCGACAAGCGTCCACCCGCAAAACCCGAGGAGAAGCCGATGTCCCGTCCCCCGCTGCCGCCGTTCAACGAGGAGAGCGCCAGCGAGAAGGTCCGCCTCGCCGAGGACGGCTGGAACAGCCGCGACCCGGCCAAGGTCGCCCTGGCCTACACGACCGACACCCGCTGGCGGAACAGGGCCGAGTTCGTCATGAGCCGGGGGGAGGCCCAGGCCTTCCTGACGCGCAAGTGGAACCGCGAGCTCGACTACCGCCTGATCAAGGAGCTCTGGGCCTTCACCGGCAACCGCATCGCCGTGCGTTACGCCTACGAGTACCGCGACGACAGCGGCCAGTGGTTCCGGGCCTACGGCAACGAGAATTGGGAGTTCGCCGAGAATGGGCTGATGCGGGCGCGCCACGCCAGCATCAACGAACACCCGATCCGGGAGGAGGACCGCAAGTTCCGCTGGCCGCTGGGGCGCCGTCCTGACGACCATCCGGGTCTCAGCCACTTCGGCTTCTGAACCGACCCTCGAAGCTTGGGAATGCGGCCATGTCTTCCTTCACCCTGGACCGGCGCGTGCGCCTGTCCGTCGCGCTCGCCGTGACCGACGACGGCCGCGACCCGTCCGTTTCTCCAGGGTGGGAAGCGGAGGCCCGCGGGCTCGGGATGTGCGGCGCCGAGGTCGACGCCGCGCGTCGCGGCCGGAGCTTCGACGCGCGCACGTCGCGGGCGCTGGCCCTGGCTCTGGCGGCAGCCTCCCGGGACGGCGGGCGGCTTCACGAGGAGCGTGCGCGGGCGGTGTGGTCGGGCATCCCCGCCGAGGTCTGCCGCGAGATCGAGAGCCTCGCCGTAGATCTCGCTGGCGACGGAGCGGCGCCGGACCCCGAATCCACGGTCGCCCACGAAGGCTAGGCGGCCTGGCCCGTCATGCCGTTCACCATGCCGCGACCGCTTGGGGGCGCACCCGCTCGAACAGCTGTATTCGTCAAGGCCATGATGGCCGGGTCGCTGGAGACGGGAGAGCAGGGACATGGACCGCTGGCAGGCCATGCGGATCTTCGCGAAGGTCGCGGAGACGGCGAGCTTCGCGGAGACCGCGCGCCTGATGCACATGAGCCCGCCGGCCGTGACCCGCGCCGTCGCCGCGCTGGAAGAGACCATCGGCGCCCGGCTATTCGTGCGCACCACCCGCTCCGTGAAGCTCACGGAGGCCGGAGGCTGCTACTACGAGGATTGCCGGCGCATCCTTGCCGACATCGTCGAGGCCGAGGCCGCCGCCGCAGGTTCCTACGCGACGCCGTCCGGAACCCTCGCGGTGACAGCATCGGTCCTGTTCGGCCACATGCACGTGCTGCCCATCGTGACCGATTACCTCGACGCCTACCCGACCATGGCGGCACGGACGCTGTTCGTCGACCGGCAGGTGAACATCGTTGAGGAAGGCATCGACGTCGCCGTGCGCATCGGCCACCTCTCGGATTCCGGCTTCACGGCCGCGCGGGTCGGGTCGGTGCGCCGCGTCGTCTGCGGCTCGCCGGCCTACTTCGAGCGGCACGGCGTCCCGCAGACACCGCAGGACCTGAGGGAACACCGCGTCGCCATGTCCACGGGCGCCTGGGCCTCGACGGAGTGGCGGTTCGCGCAGGATCAGCGCGTGACGGTCCATCCCGCCTTGATGAGCAACACGAACGAGGCCGGCATCGCCGCGGCGCTCGCGGGCTGGGGCCTGACCCGGGTGCTGCACTACCAGATCGGCTCTGCCTTGCTGGAAGGCCGCTTGCAGGTCGTGCTCGCCGACTACGAGGAGGAGCCGCTGCCCATCCATGTGGTCTACCCCGAGGGGCGGCAGGCGCCGGCCAAGGTGAGGACATTCGTCGACCTGGCCGTGGCGCGGCTGCGGGCCAACCGCCTGCTCAACTGAGTGGGCGCAGGGTCGATGCGAGGCGTCGGTCCGGGTCGGTTCGACCTGGCCGAGGTCATCGGCACCAAGCGATCCTATCTATTCCGCAGGCGACAACAATGCCTTCCACACGACGCCGATTAACGCCTGCAAGCTGAACACCGATGATGTCTCCATGAGGCGGCGAGGTTCTCTACGCCCCCACGAAAGGAGACACCGATGAAACACCTTCTGCTTGCCCTGATGCTCACGACGGCTGGCACCGTCCTTCCCCCTTATGCCAAGGCGGAGCAAGCCGCGGTCGCCGCCCAGGCACCGGCGATGGTCCACTACCGTTCCGCGACGGTCGACGGCGTGAAGGTCTTCTATCGCGAGGCCGGCCCGGCCGACGGCCCGGTCGTGCTGCTCCTGCACGGATTCCCGACCTCCTCGCACATGTTCCGCAACCTGATCCCGACGCTCGCGGACCGCTACCGCGTCATCGCGCCCGACTACCCCGGCTTCGGCCAGAGCGACGCGCCCGACCACACCCAGTTCGCCTACACCTTCGGCCACTACGCCGACCTCGTGGACGGCCTGCTCGGCCAACTCGGCGCCAAGTCCTATGCGATGTACGTGATGGATTACGGCGCGCCGGTCGGCTACCGCCTGGCCCTCAAGCACCCCGAGAGGGTGACCGGCCTGATCGTCCAGAACGGCAACGCCTACGACGAGGGGCTGCGCGAATTCTGGAATCCGATCAAGGCCTACTGGGCCGACGGCTCGGCCAAGAGCCGCGAGGCACTGTCGGGTCTCGTGACCCTCCCCACGACGATCTTCCAGTACACGGACGGCGTGAGGGACGTCTCCAGGATCAGCCCGGACAACTGGGTCCACGACCAGTCCCTGCTGGACCGGCCCGGCAACAAGGATGTCCAGCTCGACCTGTTCTACGATTACCGGACGAATGTGCCGCTCTACCCACAATTCCAGGCGTTCTTCCGCGAGCGCAAGCCGCCGACGCTGATCGTCTGGGGCAAGAACGACAAGATCTTCCCCGAGGAAGGGGCGCACCCATACCTGCGGGACCTGCCAGACGCAGAGATGCACATCCTCGACACTGGCCACTTCGCGCTGGAGGACAAGCTGGACGAGATGGCGCCCCTCATCCGCGGCTTCCTCGACAAGCAGGTGGCGAAGCGCTGACCCTTCTGACGGGCCTGGCTGGTAGGCGCGACGCGGACCGCGCCCCTTTCATGGGGGTGCGGTCCTGTGCAATCCCGCCGCGTTTCGGTGACCGTGAGAGCGAGGCATCTGCGGGGGAGACCTAGCGTCAAGGTTGGAAGTCGGTCGAGAGGCTGATCTCGCGCCAGGCACGCAGCTCGGCCAGCCGCGCCTCGTCGCCAGCCTCGGCCCGCGCGTAGGCGTCGCTACCCAGCACCAGGCGCAGCGGCGGGGCCTTCGCCGAGACCACGGCCATCATCGCCCGGGCGGCGCGCTCTGGGTCGCCGGGCTGTTTTCCGTCGTAGGCCCGCTGCATGGCGGCGACCTGGCCGACGGTCTCGGCGTAAGCCGGGCTGCCCTCCGCGATGTGCGTCGACGATCCCGCGAAGTCCGTCCGGAAGCCGCCGGGCTCCACGATGGTGACGTGCACGCCGAACGGCTTCATCTCGATGGCGAGAACCTCGGAGAACCCCTCCACGCCGAACTTCGCGGCCGAGTACGGGCCGCGCCCGGTCGCGCCGGTTCGCCCCCCGATGGAGGAGACCTGCAGGAAGTGGCCGTGTCGCTGCGCCCGGAACAGCGGGATGGCCGCCTTGGTCACGTTGACGACCCCGAACAGGTTCGTCTCTACCTGCGCCCGGAACGAGGCGAGGTCGGTGTCCTCGATGGGCGCGACGTCGCCGTACCCGGCATTGTTGACGACCACGTCGATCCGACCGAACCGCTCCGCCGTGGCCTCGACCGCCCGGCGCGCGCCTGCCTCGTCAGTGACGTCGAGGGGCACCGCTAGCACGCGCTCGCCGCCGGCCTCGACGAGGTCCGCGAGCGCGGCAGGATCGCGCGCCGTCGCGCAGAGCCGCTCCCCCGCTGCGACGACGGCCCGGGCCAACGCCCAGCCGAGGCCCCGCGACGAGCCCGTGACGAACCAGGTCCTGTCCATCTCTACCACCGCTTGTTCATGCTTCGACTTCGCCGAAATCGGTGGCCGCAAGTCTGCCCTCAAGCATCGCGTCGCGAACCACTCCATTGCTGAGAGAGGAATAAAGGCGGGGGCCGCCGTCCATTATCATCTTGGTCGAGAAGTGGCGGGCGCAGCGCCCCTCGACGACATCCCGACTTCGCAGGAGGTGATCATGAACACACTATCTCTCGTCGGCGGCTCCCGCCTCCACCTCGCGCAGCGCCTCAGGGAGGTCGCCGCGAACACGCCGGCCGCCTACTTCGGCATCGTCCTCGGGCTGTCCGACCTCGGCGGCGCCTGGCGCGCGGCCGCGCTCGCCTGGCACCTGCCCATATTCGTCGCAGAGGCGGTCTACGCCGTCGCCGGCGCGGTCTGGGCCGTGCTGGTGGTCCTCTATGCCCTGAAGGCGGTCCTCGCCCCGGACAAGCTGGCCGCCGAGGCCGCCCACCCGATCCAGTGCTGCTTTATCGGTCTTGCCGGCGTGGCCACCATGCTCGTCGCGGGCGGGCTCGCGCCTCATGCGGCCGGCGCCGCGACCGTGCTGTTCGGCGTCGGCTTCCTGTTCACGCTCGGCTTCGCTGTTTGGCGGACCGGCGGCCTCTGGCAAGGCGGCCGGGACCACGGCACTACGACCGCGGTGCTGTACCTGCCGACCGTGGCCGGCAGCTTCGTCTCGGCCACGGTGGGCGCTGCCCTCGGTCTCGCCGATTGGGGTCAGCTCGCGTTCGGCGCCGGCCTGTTCTCCTGGCTCGCGATGGAATCGGTGCTGCTCCACCGCCTGCTGACCGGGACCGAGAAGCCCGCCGCCCTGCGGCCGACCCTGGGCATCCAGTTGGCTCCCGCGCCGGTCGGGGCCGTGGCCTACCTCTCGGTCGGCGGCGGGGCGCCGGATATCTTCGCGCATGCCCTGATCGGCTACGGCCTGCTCCAGGTTCTGGTTCTGGCCCGGCTCTCGCCCTGGATCGCCAAGGCCGGAGCCGTGCCCGGGCTCTGGGCCTTCAGCTTCGGCGCCACAGCAATGGCCACGGCCCCGGTCCGTCTGGTCGCGCACGGCGACGCCGGCGCAATCGCCGTCCTCGCCCCAGTGTTGTTCGTCGCCGCGAATGGTCTTGTACTCGGCCTCGCGGCCATGACCGTGATGCTCCTGGCGCGGGGCGGGATGTTCCCGGCGTCGGCCGGCCAAGCGCGAACGTGACTGCACCCGGCACGCCGACATCGAGCATCTGCGACCGGGCCTCCTGATACGGGAATGACCTGCCCGCCGTCCGGGCAGAGGCCCAACCGGCCTCAGGTCTTCGGAACCTCCATCCCACGCTTGACCGCCGGACGTTCGCCTGTCCGCTGCAGCCAGTCATGCACGTTCGGGACGTTGCCGAGCGTATCCTTAAGCGGCTCCTTCAGGAACGACGTTGCCGCCAGCGTCCAGGCGTAGCAGGCGATGTCGGCGACGGAGTAGTCCGTGCCCGCCAGGTAAGGCCCCTCGCCGAGGCGCCTGTCCATCACGCGCAGCAGCCGGTCGGCCTCGTCGGTGAACCGCTTGATGGCCAGCGGCGCCTTCTCGTCCGAGCGCACGGCGAAGAAGCCGAGCTGGCCCAGCATCGGGCCGAGGCCGCCGATCTGCCAGTGCAGCCATTCCAGGGCCTTGTAGCGAGCGGGCCCCGAGGGCGCGAGGAAGAGCCCGGTCTTCTCGGCGAGGTAGGTGAGGATCGCGCCGCTCTCGAACACGGAGAGTGGCCCACCCTCGGCTTCGTCGTCGACGATGGCCGGGATCTTATTGTTGGGAGAGACCTTCAGGAAGTCGGGGGCGAACTGCTCGTCCTTGCCGATGTTCACCGGCACGACCGTGTAGGGCAGGCCGCACTCCTCCAGCATGATCGGGATCTTGCGTCCGTTCGGGGTCGACCAGGTGTAGAGCGTGATCATCGCGGGCTCCTCGCCGTCGGGTCGGGGCACGCCGTCCCTCGGTCATGAATTAGGGCGGATAGCGGCAAGCCGCCCATCCCGTCCGGCGCCCGTTGACAGGGTCCCGTCTCATGAAACATCATTAGTTGCATGAGACGGGATGGCAGGTTGTCGGGCGTACTCCACGTCCTCCTCCACATGGCCGAGGTTGACGGGCCTGTGACGTCCGAGCGGCTGGCCATGATGATGGGGACCAACCCGGTCGTGGTGCGCCGGACCATGGCAGGCCTGCGCGACCTGGGGCTCGTCGCCTCCGGCAAGGGTCACGGCGGCGGCTGGACCATCGCCTGCGACCTCGACCGGGTGACCTTGCACGACGTCTACGTCGCCCTGGGCTCGCCGGAGGTGTTCGCGATGGGGCACCGGAGCGAGGAGCCGACCTGCCTCGTCGAGCAGGCGGTCAACGCCGCCCTCGCGGACGCCTTCCGGGAGGCCGAGACCCTGCTGCTCTCGCGGCTGGGCAGCGTCACGCTGGCCCGTCTCAGCGCAGATTTCCACGCGCGCTTGGCCAAGCGCGGACCGTGCGGGCAGGAGGCCCGATCCGATGACGCATAGCGCGCAGCCTGAACCGACCGACTTCGTGGCCGCCTTCTCGGACCCCGAGGCGGCCGCACGGTATGCCGACGGACCGCGCCGTTTCGTGCCGGGCTTCGAGGCCCTGCACAGGATGACCAGCATCCTGCTGGCCGAGCACGCACCGGCCGATGCAAGGGTCCTGGTGCTCGGGGCCGGAGGGGGACTGGAACTGCGGGCGCTGGCAGAGGCGCATCCCGGCTGGACGTTCGTCGGCGTCGACCCCGCTCGGGAGATGCTACGCCAAGCCGAGCGCACGCTCGGGCTGCTGATGGACCGGGTGACCCTCGTCGAGGGTTACATCGACGACGCGCCCGACGGCCCCTTCGACGCGGCGACCTGCCTTCTCACCCTCCACTTCCTCGACCTGGTGGCGCGCGAGGGCACCGTCCGGGCCATCCACCGGCGCCTGAAGCCGGGCGCCCCGTTCGTCTCGGCACATAGCAGCTTTCCGCAAGACGACGCCCGATCACGATGGATCGGGCGGTACGAGGCCTTCGCGGTCGCTTCGGGTGCCGACCGCGACCAGGCGGCGAAGGCGCGGAGCGCGGTGGATGCCCACCTGCATACCCTCGCGCCCGAGACGGATGCCGCCGTGCTGCGGGCGAGCGGCTTCCGGGACGTCGAGCTGTTCTTCGCCGCCTTCACGTGGCGCGGCTGGATAGGACGTGCCTAACCGGTGGGGGCTCGGCTAGGCCGGGATTCGACCGTCCGGCGTGTAGCGGTCGATGGCCTGCGGAAGCTCCCTGGACAGCCGGGAGAGAAGTTCCTCGCGGGACAGGCCGGTGCGCTGGGTCAGGGTCGCGAGGACGTCCGGCCCGATGGCTTGCTCAAGGTGCTGCGGCGGAAGCTCCTGGTTTGGCCCCTGGGCGACCCAGGACTGCGCGGCCGCCCCGTGGCCGGCCTGCTGAAAGCGCTCAAGCATTTCGCCGAGGCCGCTGTGCAGGAAGCCGCCGGGGGCTTGGTAGGGTCGGCGTGACCGAAACGGCCAGGGCCGCGAGCGTATAGACACCTTGAGCGCGTCGGTGCGCCGACGGAGCCGTCGCAGCTACGGGAAGCGCACGACTTGGTTGGCTACTTCTCCAAGCAGACCGGCGAGACGTGGCCGATGATCTTCCGGAAGGAAGGCCGGACGGTCGAGATCGCGCACGCGGACGTACTCGCCAATGACAGCACCGGCCACGTCAACATGTTGCTGAGCGGCCTCGGCGTGGGCCAGACCTATCTCTCAACCGTGCGAGCGCACCTCGACGCCGGGGCGCTGGTGCGTGTTCTCGACGACTGGACGGAAGAGACGGCGCCGGTCTCGATCCTGTACCCCCCGTCGAAGAAGCTGAACGCCTGCGTCCGGGTCTTGATTGACTGGCTCACGGAATACCTGATCGCCAACACCAGCCACTAGGCCGGGAGCACACGTCGGCACGGCCTTGAATGGCCCTGGAGGATAGGTCCGCCTGATAGTCGGTCACACCCTCAAGCGACTGGCGGCCTGACCTATTTCGCTGAACTGCTGCCGGTTTGGCCGCCAGCAAGCAGACCTTCCGAGGCCAGCAATGGGTGGTGAGCCGTCATTGGCTTGCCGCCCGAAAGCCGACGTTCGGCTGTGCGCTCCATCTCTGTCGCTCAGCCCGCTCTCGCGGCTTCTCCGAAGCAGACAATTCGCTGCCGAAGCGGCATGCGAGACACGCCGGCCTTAGCATGAGCGGGAACCTCATCAGGAACAATGGGTGACTAGGGTCCGTTGGCCTTGTTGCAGTGCAACGCGAATGGGTTCCTTCCCTGATCCCTGCGTGCTCCTAAGATCGGACCTCACGCTATGGCTCAGCGTCCCCTCTACTCGCGTCCCGTGGCCCTTGCTGGCTTGAGCGCCGCAGCTTTGGCCTTCGCAGCCTTCGCGGTGAGAGCCAGAGCCCGGCAAGCAGAGCAGGACAACCCGCCGACAGGGCGGCTGATCAACGTCGACGGCATCCAAGTCCACTACGCTGAGGTTGGCCAAGGCGAGCCCTTGGTGCTCCTGCACGGCAACGGCAGCATGCTGCAGGACTTTATGTCGAGTGACTTCGTCAAGGCAGCGGCAAAGCGCTACCGCGTCATCGCCTTCGACCGTCCAGGCTATGGGTACAGCGAACGGCCTCGCAGCACGATCTGGACGCCTCCGGCGCAGGCGCGCCTTCTCCGCTCAGCACTGCTCCAGATCGGCGTGTCGCGCGCCCTCGTGCTCGGTCATTCCTGGGGTGCCTCTGTCGCCATCACCCTGGCCCTGGACCATCCGCAGCTGGTGCGTGGATTGATCTTGGAGAGCGGCTACTACTACGGGTCGGTTCGTGCAGACGTGGTTCTCATGTCGGGCCCCGCCTTGCCGCTCGTCGGTGACATCATGCGCTATACGGTCTCGCCGCTGGTCGCACGTCTCCTCTGGCCGGCGATGATCCGGAAGCTGTTCAGCCCGGCTCCGGTGGCAGCGACGTTTGGCGATGTCCCCTCTGAGATGGCGATCCGCCCCTCGCAGCTGCGGGCAAGCGCCGCCGAGTCTGCCTTGATGATCCCGGATGCTCTAGCGATGCAGAGCCGCTACCAGGAGCTCTCGATGCCTGTCGCCATCGTCGCGGGGACCGGGGACAAGATGGTGGATCTCGACAATCAGGCTTTGCGGCTGCATCGCGCACTCTCGGGCAGCAGCTTGCATGTCGTGGAGGGCTGCGGCCACATGGTGCATCACACAGCTCCGAACGTCGTGATGGCAGCCGTGGACACAGCCGCCCAGGCACCTTGAAGCGCCGACGCGGGTCGAACCGGGAAACTCTGACTGGGCTGCCGTTCAGATCTTTCTTCACCGCCGCACAGCCCGTTTGACAGGCTGCCGTGCTACTAGGTGTGGTCGCCATTGCAGGTACGCTTTTGTCCTCCGGACAAGAATCCGTGCCGGCAGTGTGGAAGCTCGTCAGAGGTGCGCCTTAAGGCCTTCACCTCGGTCGCCCCGAACATTGGCTTACCCATGTCCAGCCCCCGAAGCAGACCAGCGGCTTTCGGCCACCATCGGCCGCTCATGCCGCTTATCAGAATGCCCGTAAGCGGACCTTGCGAAGGCCTGCTTTGAGTCAGGAGATCGCCTTGGCTGTCCACCTCTAATATGCGGCAGGCCATGCATCAATGTTGGGCAAATCCAGCTGCCATGTTGACCGCCAGGGCGAGTAGGCTGGTGTTGAAAAAGTACGCATAGATTGTCTGCACAGTTGCAATCCTGCGCATGTGCTTCGCAGTGATGTCCGTGTCAGAGGTCTGCGATGTGGCTCCGATCGTCACTGAGAAGTAGAAAAAATCCCAGAAATCAGGACTCCCGTCACCATTGAAGTCCAGGCCACCACGGGACTTGCCATCCTCCTCACCGTAGTAGACGTGCGCATAGTGGGTGGTGAAGACCACCTGCACGAAGGTCCACGCGCACATGAGTGTCAGGACAGCCAAAGCGACATGCGGAATGCGGTAGGCATCCTGCTCCTGCCCGCCGAACAGGAGCATCGCCACCGCACCGCAACTCGCTGCCGCAGCGAGGACCGCGAATATGGAGATCGTGAAGGCGCTGTCGTCGAGTCGGGAGGCTTGGCGGCGCAGCGTCTCTCCGGATCCTTGCGTCGCCTGTAAGATGATCAAGGTGACGTAGGCGGCGACGCCAACACACCAGCCGACCAAGAGCCGCGTCCATATGCTGGACACCGGAAGGAGTAGGGCGAGAACGACAGCCAACGCAGCACAGATGAGAAGCCGCGGCCGGAGCCAGAACGCTTGGGCGGTGCTGGGGAGGCGCATGCCTAGAACTCGACGCCGAAGCGAACCCGGAAGGCGTGCCGCGCGAACTGGTTCAAGTTGAAGGCCCGGTCCGTGAAGTCCGGGTCGCGGTCGTGCCCGAACACCTGCGTCGAGTATGCCAGGGTCAGGAAGCCCTTCTCCATGACCTGGTAGTGCAGCACCGGCCCGATGAACACCGCGTGGCCGAGGAAGCGGTTCAGGTAGGTGCCGTCGTAGGCGCGCAGGTATCGGGCCTCAGGCCCCACGAAGAGACTGTCCGCAACCTTCGTCATCAAAGTGCCTGAGACGGACAGGGTCGAGCTCCGGTCAACTTCTCCGCTGCCCTTCAGCCGTGCCACTTGCGGATCGTAGATGAGGTTGATGCCGGCCCAGAGCCTGTCCGGCACGAGCCGTGCGTCGGCGATCAGGCGGGTCTCGACGCTAAACACGTCGGCGCCCTGACCTTCGATCGGCGTGATGCGCGCGTATTGCGGTTCGACCTGCAGAGCGAGGCTGAACGGCCGCTCGTCCGTCCGCTTGAAGAACTGGTACTTCAGCTCCAGCGAGCCCCCGTTGAAGGTGCCGAAGCTCTTGTCGGGCACGCCCGCGATGTTGCGGCTGTCGCGCGCATCGAACAGCAGGCCCGGCTCGATGGTGAAGTTGTCCGTCGGATCGTACTGGTAGCTGATCAGCGGCTGCGTCGCACCGTAGCCTGAGCGTCCTGGCCCGTCCCGGCGCTTGCTGAAGCGGCTGATCGTGTCGACGAGCGCTTCCTGCTCGCCCTTCTTGCCGGTGTCCGTGCCCTCGGTGAAGCCGAACAGGTTCTCCGTGTCGACCTTGTCGGGCTCATCTTCTTTGCCGGACGCCTGCGCCGAGAGAGCTGAAGCTTGGAGTAGGATCAGCGCAGCTGCGGTCAGGGCAACCCGAACAACAGACATGCTAACGTATGTTGAGAAACGACTCGGCATCTGGACCTCGGCCTGGGTACTCGCATAGCCGCTATCAACTCACCCGGATGCGCTCGCAAAAACACACTTTCACGAAAACGAAGTGGCGTCGGGAATATCGAGCCGTGCACGCCGTGCCCGAGACGGTCGTCGAGCATCTCTTGGGCTGCGAGTGCGGCAACACGCTCTGAGAACGAGCTTGAGTTCGCATGCCGTGCGGTACAGCCCGCTACCGCTGGCCTACTTGGCCGCGTTCAGGTGCGGAGCTGCCCTGAGTTGCTCGGTCGCGTTCATGAGCTGCTCCCGGAGCTTCAGCACCGGCTCGACTTGGCCGCCTAAAGCGCAGAGCATTGCCTTGCGAACGGTGCGGCTGAGAGGGCGCAGCTCCTCGCCACGGTCGGTCAATTTGACCAGGAGGTGGCGCTCGTCCTCCCTCGATCGCTGACGGTGCACGAGACCGGCTGCTTCCATACGCTTGACCAGCGGGGTCAGAGTGCCGGAGTCGAGGTGCAGTCGCACGCCCAGCTCGTTCAAGTTGCAGGACCCCTTCTCCCAGAGAACGAGCAGAACGAGGAATTGCGGGTAGGTCAGCCCGTGCGGCTGGAGGAGCGGCCGGTAAGCGGCATTGAACGCATGCGAGGCGGCATACACCGCAAAGCAGAGCTGCTCATCTAGCCCAGCGAAGCCAGAGTCTTTGTTCATGACCATCCTCACTCCACTACCCGAGTGGATCCAAGACATAGATGGGTTAGTGGGCAAAGATTTCTATCGGCGATTGTGACGCGCAAAATGACATACTGTGCAGCGCACCGGCTGCAGCCCATTACTTAGCCAGGAGCCCGAGATCACGAGCGAGCCGCTCGGCCTTCTGTAGGCTGACGATCACTTCGGGCAGGCGCGTCAGCGGCAGCCGCATAATGCGCGGCGTCTCGGCAATCTGCCTGCCACCTTCGGTTCGCAGGCAACCCGCCGACGCAGCATCACCGATATCCGAAGCCTTCGATGCACACGCATGAGGCCGATAGGCGCGATCTTCCGATGGGTTCGCAGGTTGCCGGTCCGCGCCCACCGGTCCGCTTCGTCCTTCCGAGCCAACATACGAACCCACTCTGCGGAAGATCCGGAAGGGGTCAGGAATTCACGCCGCGCTTATTTAGCTTGTCCGTCGTCAGATGATTTGAGACGGTTTGCGGTGCTCAGGAACGGAGGCTCTGGTCCACCTTGGTTGAGAGGTTAGGCAGCCTGCGCGTGGTGGCGC
>NZ_CABFVH010000070.1 GCF_902141855.1 Methylobacterium dankookense
ACGTCACAGCCGCCCGGCGCGGGGTGGAGCAGCCCGGTAGCTCGTCAGGCTCATAACCTGAAGGTCGTTGGTTCAAATCCAACCCCCGCAACCAGATCATCGATCCTGATGAAACCCGCCAAGCCTTCCGGTTTGGCGGGCTTTTTCGTTGGGCCTGTCGGTCGCCACCAGCTGACACCGCCTTGTCCCCTCTTCACCTCATGGGACGAAGAGGGGAGGGGACTTTTCGGCACCCTTCGTCGTCAGGCCGCGACGCCCGTGCCGATCGGGCATGTCACGCCGGTGCCGCCAAGGCCGCAATAGCCGGCCGGGTTCTTCGCGAGGTACTGCTGGTGATAGGCCTCCGCGAAATAGAGGTGGTCGAGCGGCTTGATCTCCGTGGTGATGTCGGGAAAGCCGCGCTCGCGGAGCGCCGCCGCGTAAGCAGCGCGCACGGCCTCGGCCGTCTCCGCCTGTGCCGCGCCGTTCGTGTAGATGCCGGAGCGATACTGCGTGCCGACATCGTTGCCCTGGCGCATACCCTGCGTCGGATCGTGGCTCTCGAAGAAGGTCTTAAGGACCGATTCGAGGGGCAGAACGGCTGGGTCGAAGGCGACGAGCACCACCTCGGTATGTCCGGTCAGGCCGGAGCAGACTTCCTCGTAGGTGGGGTTCGGCGTGTAGCCTCCGGCATAGCCGACTGCCGTGACATGGACGCCCTCCGGCAATTGCCAGAACTTGCGCTCGGCGCCCCAGAAGCAGCCGAGTGCCAGAACGATCGCCTCGATACCGTCGGGATAGGGGCCTTTCAGCGCGTGGCCGTTGACGAAATGGTGCTCGGCGGTCGGGATCGGCGTCGGGCGGCCGGGCAAGGCATCGGCCGCGCTCGGCATCTCGGGGCGCTTGCGGAACAGGAACATCGGGTGCGGCTCCGGTCGATCGGACCTTCTCTTGCTCACAGATATGGGGTGCGCGCGCGATCCGCATAAGGCGGACGGTCTTCAGCCTTGAAGGCGGCATCGCGGCTTTGTAGCTTCCATCCCGAAGCAACCTTTGCCGAAACAACCCTTGCGGACCCTTCGAGGAGCATGGACCCTACGAACCCCGTGCGCCTGCTGGATCACCTGCAGGCCGAGTCGAACCAGGGTGATCCCTTCGCTGCCGCCGTGCGCGCCACGCGCATGCCGATGATCGTCACCAATCCGCGCCTGTTCGACAACCCGATCGTCTTCGCCAACAACGCTTTCCTGGCCCTGACCGGCTACGAGCGGATGGAGGTGACCGGGCGCAATTGCCGCTTCCTGCAGGGGCCGGAGACGGACCCCGCCGATGTCGATGCGATCCGCGCGGCGATCCGGCAGGAGGTGCCGATCACCCTCGACCTGCTCAACTACCGCAAGGATGGCACGACCTTCCGCAATGCGCTCTATCTCGGTCCGGTGCACGACGAGGCAGGGCGGCTGCGCTACTTCTTCGCCTCGCAGCTCGATGTGAGCGAGCGCTATCACCTCCTCGACGAGGTGACGACATTGAAGGCCAGGGTCGCCGAGCTGGAGGCGCGGCTCTAGACCATTTTCCATGATCCTTGGATCACGGAAAATGGTCTATCTCATTGATTGAGCCGCATTTTCTTTCGCGGGACCGGCAACCACGTCCGCGGAAAATGCTCCAAGCGCTTGTTTTGATGCGCCCTCTTTCCTCGAGCCGGTATCCCTTCGGCGCAAGGGCCCTCCAGGACCGGGCGATGGCGATCATGCTGTCGTCGAGCAGCGAGAACCGGATGCCGGCGGCCCGCAGCGCCGAGACGGCGAGGTGGCGCGATCGCGACCCCGAGACCTCCGCATCGTCTTCCAGGCGGCGCATCGTCGAGAGGGACAGGCGGCTCGCCCGCGCGAGGTCCATCATCGACCAGCCGAGGAGCCCGCGCGCCGCCCGCAGGTGCCGGCCCTGGAGACCCTGTTCCAGACCCTTCCGAAGCTCGCCGCCGAACGTCGCGATCTGCGTCTCGACGGGAGAGATGACCGCCGACCAGCCCTCGATCGAGTCCTTCTGCCTGATAGATGGCAACCATGGTGTAGCGGAAACGCGCGCGCTCGTTCCCGGCGCGTTTCAGGGTGGGGACCTTGCTGAAGGGCTTGCCCGTCGCCAGGAGGCGCATCGATTCCTCCTGCCAGTAAGTCCATTCCTCGGGCGCGACATGCGCCAGATTGACGTTGGATTGCCTGCCTGGAACTACCAAGCTTGAGTTATGTATCGGCTGTTTGAGCAAGTGATTCCCGCTCGTCGGCCGGGATCGATCCGGCTTTGTAGACATCAGGCGCTCTCGCAGGAGGAGTTTCTCCGAGGCCCGGATCGACGACGCGGCCACACACGGCCAAGCCGATCCACGATCGGCAGCTGAAGTGCCCGCGCTGGTCACGATCCGATGGGATCGGGACACGGCTCTAGAGCGCTCGCCGCCGAAGTGGATGCCGGTTCGGCGCAAGAGAGCGCGTCAGAACAAGGGCTTAGAGCCGTGCCCCGTCGCAACGCGATCGGGCGTGGCTCTAAGGACGCGTGAGGAACCCGATCGGCTCGCGGCGGGGCCGGCCGAGCCAGATCAGCACGGCGCCGAGTCCGAGGCCGATGAGCGAGGCGGGAGCGAGCGTCAGCGGCAGGACGAGCAGGTCCCACAGCCAGGGCGCGAGGCCCTGGACGCTACCCTGGAGGGCGCCGGCCTTCTCCTTGAAGACCGTGAAGATCAGGTCCGAGAGCGACGTCACCCGCAGGCTGTTGTTCGCGATCGAGCGGGCGCCGTCATAGACCAGGGCCACGAAGCCGCCGGCCAGGCAGAGGAAGCCGAGGAAGCGGCTGAGGAAACGCAGCATCGTGGGTTCCGCTGGGGCGGGTCCGGTCCGTGACACTCGGAGTATGGCCACGCTCGCGCAAGCGCAAGCGGTTGCCAGGCGGCGGCGCCCCGTGCCAGACGGCTCCGGCTCTGATGGGGGAACGCGACGGCGTGGATGCGCGTGCGGATGCGGCCGGTCGCGGACGACCGGCCCTGGTGATCTTCGATTGCGACGGCGTCCTCGTCGACAGTGAGCCGATCAGCCTCGCCTGCCTCACCGCCGGCCTGAACCGGATCGGCGTGCCGATCGACCTCGAGACGGTGCGTGCCCGGTTTGCGGGCACCTCGATGGTCTCGATCATGGAGCACATCGCCCGCGACTACCGTATCGACGCCCCGGAGGGGTTCGTCGCCGAGGTCAAGGCCGAGACGCTACGCGCCTTCGATGCCGAGCTGCGCGCGATGGCGGGCGCCGCCGAGACGATCGCCGCCCTGGATCTGCCGATCTGCGTGGCGTCGAGCAGCGATCCGGTGAGGCTGCGCCACTCGCTCGGCCTCACCGGCCTGCTGCCGCTCTTCGAGGGGCGGGTCTTCTCGTCCGTCGAGGTGCGCCGGGGCAAGCCCTTCCCGGACCTGTTCCTGCACGCGGCCGCGCGGATGGAGACGGCGCCGGACGCCTGCCTGGTGGTCGAGGACAGCGTGCCCGGCGTGACGGCAGCGCGCGCTGCCGGCATGCGCGTGATCGGCTTCACCGGCGGCGGCCATTGGGGCCACGACCCGGCCGGCGCCGATCTCTCGGCGGCCGGTGCCGAGAGGGTCGTCTCGGACTATGCGGCTCTCGCCCGCCTGATCCTCGCCGGGTGAGGCCGGGATCCCCGCTTGGCGGGTGTGGACAGGCCCTCGGCGGAAAACCCTGCCGCGGGGCGGTCCGGCGTCATTCTCCTGCCACGCTTGCGTGCAAAAACGAAACAGCCTTCCGTTGACGGAAGGTCATGACGAGCACATCTTAAGTGTGCCGCTTGTCTCCGCTCGGGGATTGCGGCCGCGGTGATTTGAAGAGCGTAGCTTGCGCCGCGAAAACAAACGCTAAAGCACCACGTGGTCGCTGGCTTGCTCTTGGGCTGACTGCCAAGGCTTCGTGGTCCTTCTTCAGGAGGACAGCGCGTGACCTTTTCGCATGTTCGTATCCGACGTCCTGACGCCCGGGCCATCCGCCGGGCTCGCGCCTGCTGTCGACGCTGAGACCGAACCTCTCGCCGTTCCATCGCAGTCACGCAGGCCGCCTCCGTCGGCCATCAGGAGTCATCCGCCCCATGTCCAAGCTTCACAGCACTGAGCCCGGTCCGGGCTCCGGCGCCGCATCGGCCGCGCCCCGCATCATCGAGGTGGGCGAGATCGCCGCCGGCATCACCGTGCCCGAGGGGCGCGGCGTGCGCTTCTTCTCGTCGACCCGCGATTTCGACAGCCTCGACGGCGTCGTCTTCGGCAGCACCGAGCAGGCGGCGCGGGCGGCTCGAGACCGGTTCCGCGCACGCACGCGGGCGGGCGGCGGGCGCGTGGCCCGCCCCTCCGGTCAGCGCCTTCGCGCGGTGTGACGCATCCCGCGCGCTACTTGCACTCCTCGCGGGTGCGCTTCATCGCGTCGGCGAAGCCGGCGAGCGCGTATTCGTCGCTCGTCGGGTTGCCGCGCGCCGAGGTCGTCTTGATCACGAGCTTCGGGGCCCGGCCGCTCATCTCGGCGACCACCTTGGCCTCCTCCGCCGGGTTCTGCAGCCAAGCGTTGTTGTCCTTGGTCACAAGCCCGTAGCGGGCGGTACCGATGTTGAGGCTCGGGTCGGTCGGAGCCGCGGCGGCGCCCGGCTTCTGCTGCGCGGCAGCGGGTTTCGCCGGGAAGCCCAGCATCACCGCCACCTCGTTCTGCACGTTCTCGCCCTTGCGCACGGTCACGAACAGGTAGGCGCTGTCGCGCTTCAGCGTGTTCGGCGAGCGCGCCTGCGGCTGGGCGATGGCGTAGCAGAGGCGGCCCTTGCCCTGGCCGTTGGTGAAGACGTTCCAGTCGCCGATCACCGCCACCGGCGTAGCCTGCTGCATGCCGGGCGGCGTGGCGGACGGCTTCGCGCGCTCGCGTCCGCGCCGGCCGCGCTTGGGCTCCGCCTCTGGGGCGGCCTCCTGCGCCTGCGCGAGGCCCGTGCCGATGGCGCCCGGCCCGTGCCCGGCCACCAGGATGGGGGCGAGGAACGCGAGGGCTCCGGCAGTCGACAGGCAGAGGGCACGGCGCATCGGCACATCCTGGGCAGCATCGTCCGGTGTGCACAGCGTAGCCGGCGCACAGGGATTTAGTGACGCTTGAGCGTCAGGACGGCAAGTCGATGGAAAAGAGGGCAGCGAGAGGGCAGGCGCGGGCGAGCCCGCTGCCGCCGCGTCATATCCTGGGGATGATGCGCGCCCGGATCAGGCGGCGCGGATCTCGGTGGCCGTGGCGGCGGCCATCACGGCCGCCGGCAGCGGCTCCGCGGCGACGGAGATCGTGACCGCCGGCTCCGCAATCTTGCGCGCCGGCGGGTCGTTGTAGGGCGTGTTGTAGCCCTTGCGCACCGCCGCCCAGTACGCCTCCCGCGCGAGGCCGGAGCCGGTCAGGGCGGCGTCGATCATGGCCGTGGCGGAGGCCGCCATGGCCGGCGCCTCGTCCGGCTTGATCCAACTCTCGACGAGCATGCTGCGATCTCCGATCCACATGGCCGAGCTTGTACGCGACGCAACTTAGCTGAACGGTGAACGCGGCTGCCGCCGGAAGGTTGCGGCGCACAAGCCTCAGGCGTTGTCCCCCGACAGTTTCGTGATCCAGGCCTCCGCCTGCGCGCGCACGTTGGCCGGCGCGGTGCCGCCGTAGCTGGTGCGGCTCGCCACGGAGTTCTCGACGCCGAGCACGGCGTAGATCGCGTCGGTGATGCGCGGCTCCGCCTCCTGCATCTCGGGCAGGGACAGCGCTTCCAGCCCGACGCCCCGGGCCGCGGCGACGCCGACGAGGCGGCCGGTGACGTGGTGGGCCTGCCGGAACGGGAGGCCGAGCTCGCGCACCAGCCAGTCGGCGAGGTCGGTGGCGGTGCTGTAGCCGGAGCCGGCCGCCTTGCTCAGGATTGCGGCCGCGGGCTCGAGGTCGCGCACCATGCCGGTCATCGCGGCGAGGCAGAGGGAGAGGGCCTGGAGCGCGTCGAAGGTGCCCTCCTTGTCCTCCTGCATGTCCTTCGAATAGGCGAGCGGCAGGCCCTTCATCACGATGAGGAGGCCGGTGAGCGCGCCGACGATGCGGCCGGCCTTGGCGCGCACCAGCTCCGCCGCGTCGGGGTTGCGCTTCTGCGGCATGATGGACGAGCCGGTGGTGAAGCCGTCCGAGAGCTTCACGAAGCCGAACTGCGCCGAGGTCCAGACCACGAGCTCCTCGGCGAAGCGCGACAGGTGCACGGCGCAGATCGAGGCGGCGGAAAGCGATTCCAGCGCGAAGTCGCGGTCGGCCACGGAATCGAGGGAGTTCGCGGTTGGCCGGTCGAAGCCGAGCGCTGCGGCCGTGGCGTGCCGGTCGATCGGGAAGGAGGTGCCGGCGAGCGCCGCGGATCCGAGCGGGCACTCGTTGAGGCGGGCGCGGGCGTCGCGGAAGCGCCCGCGGTCGCGCGCCAGCATCTCGACATAGGCGAGGCAATGGTGGCCGAAGGTGACGGGCTGGGCCGATTGCAGATGAGTGAAGCCCGGCATCACGGTGCCGGCATGGGCGAGCGCCTTGTCGGCGAGCGCCCGCTGCAGCTCGGCGGCCTGGGCATCGAGCGAATCGAGGGTGTCGCGCACCCAGAGCTTCATGTCGGTGGCGACTTGATCGTTGCGCGAGCGCGCCGTGTGCAGGCGGCCGGCAGCCGGCCCGACGATCTCGGTCAGCCGGCTCTCCACGGACATGTGGATGTCCTCGAGTTCGCGGCGGAACACGAAGGTGCCGGACTCGATCTCGGCCTGGACGCTCTTGAGCCCGACCTCGATCGCGGCCACATCCTCGGCCGGGAGGATGCCGGCTTGGCCCAGCATCGCCACATGCGCCAGCGAGCCGCGGATGTCCTGGGGCGCGAGGCGCTTGTCGAATCCGATCGAGGCGTTGATCTCTTCCATGATCTCGGCCGGGCCGCTCGCGAAGCGGCCGCCCCACATCCGGTTGCTCATGCTCTCAACGTCCCCACGCTCATGTCCCGACAGGCAAGGCCGATGCCCGTGACCGTCGCTCGTCTCGCCATCGGGGCCGGCCTCGTGACCGCCCTCGCCGCAGGCCTTGCCCTATACGGGACCGGCTCCATCGGCGGCAACGGGGCGGGCCCCTGCGCGCCCTCCGGCGCCGCTCTCGCCCGGGTCGCGGCCGCCTCCCGCGGCGACGTCGCGGCGATGCAGGCGCCCGAGAAGCCCCGGCCCGCGCCGGACATCGCCTTCAAGGGGCCGGACGGGACCGAGATGCGCCTCGCGGATCTCCGCGGCAAGCTCCTTCTCGTCAATCTGTGGGCGACTTGGTGCGCGCCCTGCAAGGCCGAGATGCCGGCCCTCGACCGGCTCCAGGGCGCGCTCGGCGGGGCGGATTTCGCGGTGGTGGCGATCAACCTCGACACCCGCAACGTGGACAAGCCGCCGCTCTGGATGACGGAGAACGGCATCGCGAAGCTCGCCTACTACGCCGATCCGGGCGGCCGGGTGCTGCCCGCGATCCAGCGCGACACCGGCTCCACCGGCCTGCCGACCACGATGCTGATCGACGCCGCCGGCTGCACGGTCGGCGTCATGAAGGGGCCGGCCGAGTGGTCGGGCGACGACGGCCGCAACCTGATCCTCGCGGCCCTCGGGCGAAGCTGACGCGGGTTTCCAAAGGCCTCAGGCCTTTGGCGGGTCCAGGGCAGAGCCCTGGGGGTTCTCTCGGGGCTCCGCCCCGACACCCCGCCCAAGGGACTTGTCCCTTGGGGATCTGAGGACGATCCGTGCGGCGCTCTCGCTCGGCGCCTCGCCGTCGGGAAGCTGCATCAGCCCGTCGATGCGCTCCAAAGCCGTCACCTGGCGGTCGCGCTCCGGGCCGCCCGCGAGCAGGGGCCCAAGCGCCCCGGCGAGGCGCTCGGCCGTGCAATCGGCCTGGATGAATTCCGGCATCGCGTTCTCGCCGAGGATCAGGTTCGGCAGGACGATGGTCGGCACCTGGATCAGGCGGCGGCCGATGAACTCCTCGATCCGCGAGACCTTGTAGGCGACGACCATCGGCACGCCCGCGAGCGCCAGTTCGAGCGTCACCGTGCCCGAGGCGGCGAGCGCCGCCCGGGCCGCGCGGAAGGCCGCATATTTCTCCGCCTCGCCCGAGACGATGCGCACCGGCACCGGCCAGGTGGCGGCGAGGGCCTCGATGCGGGCCCTGTGCCGGTTCACGGCGGGCAGCACCGCCTCGAACGGGCGCTCCGCCGCCTTCAACCGTGCCAGCGTCTCGCCGAAGACCGGCATCAGCCGCTCGATCTCGGAGCGGCGCGAGCCCGGCAGCACGGCGAGGGTGAAGGGCGCAACCTGCCGCGCTTGCGCCGCCTCCGGCCCCGGGCGCAGCTCGCCGAGGCGCTCGATCAGCGGGTGGCCGACATAGCTGCAGAGGGGGCCGCCGAGGCGGCGATGGGCCTCCGGCTCGAAGGGCAGCAGCGCGAGGACATGGTCGACATAGGCGCGCATGGTCTTCGCGCGCCAGGGCCGCCAGGCCCAGACGCTCGGCGAGACGTAATCGACCACCGGAAGGTCCGGCAGTCGCTTGCGCACCCGCGAGGCGACCGCATGGGTGAAGCCGGGACTGTCGATGATGACGAGCACGTCGGGCCGGGCCGCCACCACGTCGTCCACCGTCTCGCGGATGCGGCGCAGCAGCGTGCGCGCCCGGGCGAGCACCGGCAGGTAGCCCATCACCGCCACGTCATCGAGGGGGAAGAGCGAGGTGAAGCCCTCCGCCGCCATGGCCTCGCCGCCGACGCCGCCGAGTTCGAGCGGGGCGGGGGCCGCCGCGCGCAAGGCCCGGATCAGCTTCGCGCCGAGCTGGTCGCCCGAATCCTCGCCCGCCACGAGCCAGATCTTCACGCCCGCGCCTCCAGCCCGACGAGGAAGAGGCCGCGCCGGTCGGCCTCGGCGACCGTCTCGGCGCGGTCGATCAGCAGGGTCCGGCCGGCCTCGACGGCGATCCCCGCGCAGCCCGCGGCCGCGGCGTTGCACACCGTGCGCGGGCCCACCGCCGGCAGGTCGATACGCAGGTCCTGGCCGCCTTTGGCGAGCTTCACCAGCACCGTGCCGAGGGCGGGACGGCCGTAGCCGAAGGGCCTCCGGTTGAGGCCGCGGGCGCGGGCGAGCATGCGGTCGGTACCCTCCGGCCCCTCGATCGCGAGCACCCGGTCGCCCGCCACCACCGCCGCCTGGCCGACATCGAAGGGCGAGAGGCCGGCGAGCAGCGCCTGCCCGGTGCCGACCGAGCCCTGCGCCTCGGCATCCGGCGCGTGCCGGCCGAGGATCCCCAAGGGGCTCAGGAGATCGGGCGCGACCTCGTGCACCCCGAGCACGCGGTGACCGTTCTCCTCGAGGAGGGCGAGCGCGGCGCGCAGGAGACGGTCGTCACCGCCGCCCGCGATGGCGCGCAGGGCCTCGCGGTTGCGCAGGGCCGCGCCGGCATTGAGCAGGGCCGCCGGGCTCGGCCGCGCGACGCCGCCCGCCGGCACGACCACGGCAGGGCCCCAGCTCTTCAGGATGGCCAGCGTGCCGCCGATATCGAGGAGGTCGACGGTGGCGTCCGCCCGCGCCCGCAGGCGGCGGTCGGTGAAGCCGCGCAGGGCCAGGACCTTGAAGCTCCGGCCGGCCCGCTGGAGCGAATCCGCCACGAGATCCGGCAGGCGCCCGGCGCCCGCGACCAGCACGAGGCTCCCGCTCGGTTCCGCCGGGGCAGGCACGGGATCAGGCCGCGCCGGTCGGGGCCGGCGCCTCGCGCGGCGTGCAGATCGAGCGCTTGCCGCCGGCCCGGATGAAGTCGAGGATCTCGCGCACGGCCGGATGATCGGCGAACTCGGCCGCCACGTCCTCGACGCGCTCCATCAGGGTGCCCTCGGGGGCGAAGATCAGGCGATAGGCCCGGCGCAGCGCGTGGATGTCCTCGCGGGCGAAGCCGCGGCGCTGGAGGCCGATGATGTTGAGCCCGGACAGGTGCGCGCGGTTGCCGACGACCATGCCGTAGGGGATGCAGTCGTTCTCCAGGCCCGAGAGGCCGCCGACGAAGGCGTGCGCGCCGACGCGCGCGAACTGGATCACCGCAGCGCCTCCGCCCAGGATCGCGTAGTCGCCGACGCTGCAATGGCCGGCGAGCATGACGTTGTTGGAGAAGATCACGTTCGCGCCGACCCGGCAGTCGTGCCCGACATGGGAATTCGCCAGGAAGGTGCAGCGGTCGCCGACCACGGTCTCCGAGCCGCCGCCCGCGGTGCCCGGATTCATGGTCACGCCTTCGCGGATCACGCATTCCGCACCGATCGTCAGCGTCGTCGCCTCGCCGCGGTACTTCAGGTCCTGCGGCGGGTGGCCGATCGAGGCGAAGGGATAGATCTTGGTGCGCGGGCCGATCGTCGTGCGGCCGGCCACCACGACGTGGCTGACGAGCTCGCATTCGGGCCCGATCACCGCCTCGTGGCCGACATGGCAGAAGGGGCCGATGCGCACGCCCTCGGCGATCGCGGCGCCCGCCTCGATGATGGCGCTCGGATGGACTTGCGCCGCGCTCACTGCGTCACCAGCATGGCGCCGATCTCCGCCTCGGCCACGAGCGTGCCGTCGACGCGGGCCTCGCCGCGGAACCACCACATCGTCTTGCGCTGGTTGAGCTTCTTCATGTGGAACCGCACCTGGTCGCCGGGGACCACGGGCTTGCGGAACTTGCACTTGTCGATGGTCATGAAGAAGACCTGCTTGGTCTGGACCGGACCGCCGGCGGCGAGGTGGCGGCAGCAGATCGCGCCCGCGGTCTGGGCCATGCCCTCGATGAGCAGCACGCCGGGGAAGACCGGCATGCCGGGGAAATGCCCGGTGAATTGCGGCTCGTTGGCGGTGACGTTCTTGATGCCGATGCAGCTCTCGTCGCGGTCGATCTCGATGATCTTGTCGATCATCAGGAAGGGATAGCGATGGGGCAACAGCTCCAGCACCTTCTGGATGTCGGCCGCGCCGAGTTCCTGCACCGTCTCCGTCATCGCTTCAACTACCCCGCCTCCCGGCCGCCACCGCGGCCGGTTCGTTCATTCCGGACCCGGCCGGTGTTTCGACCAAAACCGCGCCCCAGTGCAAGTCGTTTGGAAAGCCGTCCGATCCCGGCCGGCGGCTGCCTACCGGTCCGCGTCGTCGCGGCTCTCGGCGCTGCCGGACCGTTCGGCGAGGCGCGCCAGCGTCGTCAGCTCGCGGAACCAGGCCCGAACGGGCTTGGCCGGCGTGCCGCCCCAGCGACTGCCCGGGGGCACGTCGCGGTTGACGTTGGACGATCCGGCGATCTGCGAGCCGCGGCCGATGGTGAGATGGCCGACCACGCCGACCTGGCCGCCGAGCACCACGTAGTCCTCCAGCGTCGTCGAGCCGGAGATGCCGACGCCCGACACGATCACGCAATGGCGGCCGATGACCACGTTGTGGGCGATCTGCACGAGGTTGTCGATCTTGGTGCCTTCGCCGACCACCGTGTCGCGGCTGGCGCCGCGGTCGATCGTGGTGTTGGCGCCGATCTCGACATCGTCCTGGACGATGACGCGGCCGATCTGCGGGACCTTCAGGTGGCTCGCGCCCATGGCGAAGCCGAACCCGTCCTGGCCGATGCGCGCGCCCGGATGCACGATCACCCGGTTGCCCATCAGCGTGTGGCTGAGGCTCGAAGCGGCACCGATGGCGCAGTCGCGGCCGACCCGACAGAAGGGACCGACCACCGCGTTGGGGCCGATCACCGTGCCCGAGCCGATCTCGGCGCCGGGGCCGATCACCGCGCCGGGATCGACGGTGACGCCGTCCTCGAGATGGGCCTCGGGATGGACATGGGCGCCCGGCGCGACGCCGCGGGCTCCGAATTGCGAGCCGGGGCGCATGGCATCCGGATGCAGGCGGCCGAGGAGCGCGGCATAGGCACGGTAGGGATCGCGCAGGACGAGCGCCGCCGTATCCGCGGGCACGCGGGCGGCGAAGCGCGGCGAGACGAGGCAGATGCCGGCCCGCGTCGCGGCCAGCGCGTCGCCGTAGCGGGCATTGTCCATATAGGCGAGGTCGCGGGGGCCCGCCCGGTCGAGGGGGGCCGCACCCGTGACGGTCCGGTCCGGATCGGCGCCCTCCGGCAGGGGGACGCCCGCGGCCTCGGCGACGAGGCGCAGCGTCAGGGTGGTCTGCGCGGTGAAGAAATGCGGGTCGGACATGCTCTTGCGAAACCGTCGCGCGGGTCGGTCGCGTGCCGGTCGCGCGCGAGGACCCGTCCAGCACCGCCGCGGCTGCGGCGGGCGATCGTCGCCGACCGTCAGGCGATGTGAAAGGGGCGCCAATATGACGACGCGCCGCCCCGGGGTTCCGGAGCGGCGCGCAGTGTTTCAGGTAGAGCCCGGAGGCCGGATCAGAAGCGCGAGCCGCCCGAGAAGCGGAACGCCTGGATCTGGTCCTTGCCGACGCGGCCGGCATAGGCGCCGTTCACGAAGATCTTCTCACCCTCGTCCTTCGACAGCGCGTAGGCGTAGTCGAAGCGGATCGGACCGAGCGGCGAGTTCCAGAGGATCGAGGCGCCGACCGACGAGCGGATCGTCGTCTTGTCGCGGACGTTCAGGCACTCCGGCTCGACGCCGATGGTGAAGGTGTTGAAGTTGCAGCCCGAGCCGGGGGCGAAGCCGTTGATCAGCCGGTCGCCGTTCACGTCGAAGGTGCGGCGGCCGCCATAGCCGAACAGCGTACCGGCATCGGCGAAGACCGCGCCCTTCAGGCCGAGATCCTTCGGCACGCCCCAGAGCGGGAACTGAACCTCGACCGAGGCGCCGACATAGGTCGAGCCGCCGACCGCGTTGGAGCGGGCATCGGTCGTGCCGATGTCGCGCGGGCCGATGCCGTTCGGCGCGAAGCCGCGGACGAGCGACGGGCCGAGGAAGAACTGGTCGGTCAGGCGCAGCGGGTTGCCGTCGAGGGATTCGATGTGGCCGCCCTGCAGGCGGACGAAGCCGACGACGTCCTCCCAGAGTTCCTTGTAGTAGCGCGCCTCGCCGGTGACGCGGAAGAACTTCGAGTCGCCGCCGAGGCCGGCGACGTCGGGCTTCAGCTCGGCGTAGAAGCCGTTGCGCGGGGCACCGATCACGTCGAGCGTCGAGTAGGCGAGCGTCAGGCCGGCGAGCGAGGTCAGGGTGTTGCCCTGCGAGCCCTTCAGCGCGATCGAGGCCTCGCCGTTATAGGCGCAGTCCGGATACCTCGCGAGACCGCTGACGTTCTGCCCGTTGATGACAGTGCCCGGATCCCAAGTCTGGGTCAGGCCCGGGATCGGCACCGAGCAGTCGTTGTAGGGCCGCTTGATGGTGTTCGGGACCTTCAGCTCCGTGTTGTAGAGCGAGTAGCGGAGCGTGATGCCGAACTCCTCGGTGATCGGCAGGCCGAGGCGGAGCTGGCCGCCATAGACCGTGGTCTCGTAGCGCGAGTAGCGGGTCAGGTCGCTGTACTTGTAGAAGGCGTCGAAGCCCGCCGCGAGGCGGTAGCCCAGGAAGTACGGCTCGGTGAACGAGAAGTCGACACCGCGGGAGTACTGGCCGCCGGTGCCGGCGACGCGGACGTATTGGCCGCGGCCGAGGAAGTTCGATTCCGAGACCGAGACCTCGCCGATGATGCCGTCCTGGGTGGAGTAGCCGCCCGCCACCGAGAACGAGCCGGTGGGCTGATCCTCGACATCGATGTTCAGGACGACACGGTCGGGGGAGGAGCCGGGCTCGTTCGAGAAGCGGACCTTCTTGAAGAAGCCCAGGCCGTTCAAGCGGCGCTCGGCGCGGTCGGTGAGCACGCGGTTGTAGGCGTCGCCCTCGCCGAAATCGAGCTCGCGGCGGATGACGTAGTCGCGGGTGCGGGTGTTGCCGCGGATGTTGACGCGCTCGATGTAGACGCGCGGGCCGTCCTCGACGACGAAGCCGAGCGAGACCTGATGCGTGGCCCGGTCGCGCTGGCCGGTGGGGCGGACCTGCGCGAAGGGGAAGCCCTGGCGGTTCACGTCGGTCGTGATGCCCGACAGCGACTTCTCGACATCCTCGGCGTTGTAGACGTCGCCGACCGCGGCGCGGACCTCGCCGTCGAGGCGGCCGGTATCGACGCCGGCCAGGCGCGAATCGACGACAACCGCGCCGACGCGGTACTGCTCGCCCTCGTTCACCGTGACGGTGATGACCCAGCCGTTCTTGTCCTCGCCCTCGACGTAGCGGGCATCGGCGTTGACGATCTGGAAGTCGGCGTAGCCGTTGCGCAGGTAGTAGCGGCGGACCAGGTCGAGGTCGTTGGCGATCCGGTCGGGATCGTAGACGTCGGAGGTCTTGACGAAGCTCAGGAAGTTCATCTCCGAGGAGCTCATCAGACCGCGCAGGGTCCGCTCGGAATAGGCGTTGTTGCCGACGAAGTTGATCGAGACGATGCCGGTCTTGTCGCCCTCGTCGACCTGATAGATCACGTCGACGGTGCCGTTGGGCAGGTCGACGGTGCGGTAGGTGACCTTGGCGGTGCCGCGGCCGGCGCGCCGGTAGATCTCCTTGATGCGGGCGACGTCGGCGTTGATCACGGCCGGGTTGAAGGCGCCGCGCGCCTTGGTCTCGATCTGCGCCTCGAGGGTCGCCTTCTCGACCTTCTTGTTACCCTCGAACACCACCCGGTTGATGATGTTGTTCTCGCGGACCGTCACGACCGTGCGGCCGCCGCTCTGGGCGACCTTCACGTCCGAGAACATGCCGCTCGCGAGCAGGTTGCGCCGAGCCTCCTCGGCCGACCCCGACGCCGTGCCGGTGACGTAGGACCGGATCGTGTCGGAATCGACGCGCCGGTTGCCCTGAACGACGATCTGTTGCGCCTGCGCCGCGGTGCTGACCAGCACCCCAGTCGCGGCGGCGACTAGGACGATGGTCCGCTTCACCGACTCGCGCCGGTGCTTCCCCGTCATCGACATCATGTAATCGCCCGTCTGTGTTGTTCTCGGAGCGGGAACTCAAACCCGCCACGGGCGACCGTTGCCCGGCCGTCCCGTCACCTGGTCCAAGCGTAGCTCTTAACGGGATTCCCAAGGCAAGCAAACGTCGCCGTAGGGGGCCGCCTGGGGAAATTGGAGGGTCGTGGCCTTCGGGCCACTTAACGCGGGCGCGGCTGGGACCACGATCCGTCGGCAGGGTAAACCGCGGGTAAAATCCGCAGCCCGCAGGGCTTTCCGGATCGCGTGAGGATCGTGGAAACGCTTCCGAAACCCCGTCGCCGAAGCCCTGCGGAGCGGGCGCCGGGGCGCGGCCGGCTGCCGGATCGGGGCGACTTTGCGGCGAATCCGGGGCGCAACCGGGGAGGCGCGCCGCGGATCAGGGGATCGCCGCGTCCGGGGACGCCGCGATCCGGGCCGGCCTCATACGACATCCGTGTGATCCCTTCGGGATGTCGCCTTCGCTCAAGCGCCGCGCGGGCTTGCCGAGACCGCGTCCGGGTCCGATCAACCGGACGCGGTATCAGGTGTTGCGGCCCCAGGAGGCGCCGAGGTTGAGGATGTCGTTCCAGGCGGCGAACAGCATCAGCATCAGCACCAGGGCGAGGCCGATGCGGAAGCCGATCTCCTGCGCGCGCTCGCTCAGGGGGCGCCCGCGCACCGCCTCGAAGGCGTAGAAGAGCAGGTGGCCGCCATCGAGGAGCGGCACGGGGAACAGGTTCAAGAGACCGATCGAGACCGAGAGCAGCGCGATCAGGCCGACGAGGCCGCCGACGCCGCCGGTCTTGGCGACCTCGCCGGAGACGCGGGCGATCCCGATCGGTCCGGAGAGCTGGTCGGCGGATTCGCGGCCCGTGGCGAGCTTGCTGAGATAGGAGAATGTGCGCTCGACCACGAAATAGGTCTCGTGCACGCCGAGCTTCAGCGAGGCGAAGGGTCCGTACTGGACGAGCTTCGCCTCCGAGCCGTTCGGCGAGCGGATGCCGAGGCGGCCGACCCGGTGCCGGCCGAAGGGCGTGCGGTCCTCGTGGACCCGCGGCGTCGCCGTGACCTGGCGCTCCGCGCCGTCGCGCTCGATCGTGAAGACGAGGGCGCTGCCGGCGCTGCCGGTGACGGTGCGGTACATGGCGTTGAAGTCGCCGACCGGCTGGCCGTCGATCGCCTTGATCAGGTCGCCGGGCTCGAAGCCGGCCTCCGCGGCGGCGCTGTTCGGCTCCACCGCGGCGACGCGGGCGGGCAGCTCGTAGCGGCCGCCGAGCCAGATCGCGCCGGCGAAGAGCAGGATCGCCAGGATGAAGTTGGCGACCGGCCCCGCCGCGACGATGGCCGCGCGCTTGGAGACGGGCTGGGTCGGGAAACTCGTCGCCCGCTCCTGCGGGCTCATCCGGGCGACCGTCGCGGCATCCGGCACGCTCGCGCCGTTGGCGTCGCCGTGGAACTTCACGTAGCCGCCGAGCGGGATGGCGCAGAGCTTCCAGCGGGTGCCGTGCCGGTCGTTGAAGCCGAAGAGCTCCGGCCCGAAGCCGATCGAGAAGGCGTGGACGCCGACGCCGCACCAGCGGCCGACGAGGAAGTGGCCCATCTCGTGCACGAAGACCACGATGGTGAGCACGAACAGGAACGGAATCACCGCGCCGAAGAAGCCGCTGGCGGTGCCGCCCATCGCGTTCAGGAAGTCCATGCGCCGATCCTCAAAGCCGCCTCCGGGAGGCGGTGCCCCGGAGCGGCCCCTGCCATGCCGGGTCCCGCTGTAACAGATCGGCATGGGCCGAGGCCAACGCAAACCGTCGCGAGGGTTGCCAGGCTCGCACGGACCGGGAGCCGATGCGAGGGCCCGGGCCGGCCTCCGCCGCGCCAGGTCCCGCTGTCCCCGCTATCCGGCCGGGCGATGACGGATCAGGCGTGGCCGAGCAGCGCCAGCCAGGCGAGGGTGGTCACGGGCGCGATCAGCGTCGAGACCAGCACCGAGGCGGCGACCAGGCCGGTCTCGGTCTTGTAGCGCACGGCGAGGAGATAGGCGTTGATCCCGCACGGCATCGCCGCGAACAGGGTCGCCACCCCGGCATAGGCCGGCGGCATCGAGAAGACGTGGAAGGCGAGCAGCCACACGGCGAGCGGATGCAGCACGGTCTTGAGCAGGGCGACGACGAGCGCGCCGGGCAGGTCGAACAGCACGCGGTAGCGCCGCAGGCCCGCCCCGAGCGCCACCAGGGCGCAGGTCGAGGCGGTGGCGGCGAAGGCATCGAGGATGCTCTTCACCGGCCCGGCCGGGCTGATCCGGAGCAGCTTCATCGCCATGCCGATCAGCAGGGCCACGAAGATCGGGTTCTTGAACAGCACCTTGGCGAGGCCGACGAGCCGCTGCCAGAGCGAGCGCCCGCTCTCGGCCTCGATCAGGAAGGTCGCCACCCCCATCATCAGCGGCAGGTGGACGGCGAGCAGCAGAAAGAGCGGGAAGGCGCCCTCGTCGCCGTAGGCCTGCAGGATCATCGGCACGCCGACGAAGATCGTGTTCGACTGGCTCGCCGTGAAGCCGTGCAGCACCGCCCCCTGGCGCCCGATCCCGGCCCGGCGGAGCGCGATGACCGAGCCAGCGGCCCAGGCGATCGCGGCCCCGCCGAAATAGGAAAACCAGTAGGACCACGCGATCTCGCCCTCCAGCCCCGGCCGGGTGAGGGTGCCGATGATCAGCGCCGGCACGGCGATGGCGAAGACGTATTCCGACAGGCCGTCGCTCACCCGCTCGGAGAGCAGGCCGGCGAGGGCGGCCGCCCAGCCGATCAGGATGATCCCGAAGATCGGGACGATGATCGTGACGGCGTTCACGGCAAGGACGGGTTCCGGCGACGAGGCGGGGAGGGCGGCTGGTCGCGCGCATACCACGTTCCTGCCATGCTGCACGGGGCGCCGGGCGCATGGCACGTCCGCAGGCTGACAGGATGTCGGTGATGACCCGCATTTCCGCCGGTTTCCTGCGCCACCGGCCTGCGGCCACGCGCGCCACTGCCGCCGCGGGCCGACCCCGTGCCATAGTCACCTCCGATGACCATCGTCGCCATCGACTTCGAGACGGCCAACGAGCGGCGCGACAGCGCCTGCGCTGTCGGCCTCGCCTGGATCGCGGACGGCCGCGTCGTGCGCCGGGAATCCCGGCTGATCCGGCCGCCGGAGCTGCGCTTCGCGCCCGGCAACATCCGCGTCCACGGCATCCTGCCGGCGGACGTCGCGGACAAGCCGCCCTTCGATGCGGTGATGGCCGCGTTCCTGCCGGACCTCGCCGGCGGCCTCGTCCTCGCGCACAACGCCAGCTTCGACATCGGCGTGCTGCGCGCCTCGCTCCATGCCCATGGGCTCGCGGCGCCCCCGCTCGCCTATCTCTGCACGGTCCAGGTGGCCCGGCGCGTCTTCCCGGATCCCGCGGGCTGCGACCTCTCGAAGGTCGCCGCACGCCTGGGGATCCGCTTCGCGCACCACGATGCGGGCGAGGACGCCTATGCCTGCGCCGAGATCGCGCTCGCGGCGATGCGCGAGACGGGTGCCGCGGACATGGCGGATCTCTCCCGGCGGATCGACCTGCCGGTCACCCGCGTCGCGGGCGGCCCGGCACCGCCGACGCGTCCGGCCGCCGGCCCGATCTCGGACCGCGTCATGCGGGCGTTCCGCCCGGCTGCGCCCGCGCCGCTGCGCTTCACCATGCGCGGCAGCACCGGCAACCGCTACGACGTGACCCTGGAGGAGCGCGCGGGGGCGCCGTATCTCCGCTGCACCTGCATGGCCGGCCGCCACGGAATGCGCTGCCGCCACGTGAAGGCGCTGGCGGTGGGCGACGTCACCGACCTGCTCTCGGACAATGCGGGCGATCTGGCGCGCGTCTTCCGGGCGCTCGCGGCTGTCCCGGTCGCGTCGTCCTGAGCTTCGGCCTCGCCGGCAAGGGGGCCCGATATGCGTCAGCGCGGAAAGGCGGTGACGAGGCGAGCCGGCCCCTCGGATCGGTGATCCCGAATCCAGCTTGTCCGGATCGTCGGAATGCGGCCGTCGGGGGTGTGCAGCTTTCCGTCCACTTCGGCGTGGAGGCCCCATTCGTCCACCCAGATCTCGCGCACCGGATTTTCGGCTGCGTGACGGCGGAGGGCCTCGATCAGGCCATCGGGCCTGTCGACCTCGAATCCGAAACGAACGAAGCCTTCGATGCGGCGTCGGGACCGTTCTCGAAACACAGAAGATACCGGGTGACCTAGAGGGGATTCACACTGGTCTCGGCCAGAGGATATCCGATCTGCACCGGTCGACGCTTCTAGGGCCTGTCGTCACTTGATCCAATCGAGCGTGGCCGCGAGGCAGAGGACGCTGGTGAAGCTGACGGCGGTCTTCTCGTAGCGGGTGGCGACGGCGCG
>NZ_CABFVH010000071.1 GCF_902141855.1 Methylobacterium dankookense
CGCAGCCGCAGAAGCCGTTGCCGCCGATGCGGTGGACCTCGTCCTTCACGTGGATGGCGATGTCGTCCCAGTAGGCGAATTCCTGGGTGATGCGGGCGTCACTCTCGGGATCGTAGCGCTCGAAGATGTCGAGGGTGGCATCGGAGAACACCACGCCGAAGCCGAAGGTGTCGTCGGGGCGGTTTCGGTCGTAGACGGTAATCTCGGCGTTCGGGAAACGCTTCTTGACGAGGATCGACAGGTAGAGACCCGCCGGCCCGGCGCCCACCACAGCGATGCGGCGCGTCCGATCACGATCCGTGCGTCCAGTGGCAACCTCACCCGTCGCACCCTCCTGAGCCTGCGGCGGATGCGTTCGGCCCGCTATATGCTTCAGGCTTAAAGCACATTGCAGCAAGCGGCAAGATGATTTAAGTCTAAATCATTCCGGCGGACCCAGCCTGTCGCGCCGGTCCGATCTCGAACGCGAGGCCTCACCGTGGATGCACCGTCCGAGTCTGACATCGCCGTCGACACCTTCGCCCGCGACCACCTCCCGCCGCGCGGATCCTGGCCGGAGCTGATCTTTGCCCTGCCGGAACTCCGCTACTCGCGCCGCTTGAACTGCGTCACGCATTTCCTGGACCGCTGGATCGCGCAGGGGCACGGTCACGCGCTCTGCCTGATCGGTGAACACGAATCGCTGACCTACCGGCAACTGTTCGAGCGGGTGAACCGCATCGCCAACGTCCTGGTGAACCGTCTCGGGTTGCGTCCCGGCAACCGGGTGCTCCTGCGCTCGGGCAACACGCCGATGATGGTGGCGACCTACCTCGCGGTGATCAAGGCGGGCGGCATCGTGGTCGCCACCATGCCGCTGCTGCGGGCCCGTGAGATCGCCTATCCGGTGAACAAGGCGCGCATCGCCATCGCGCTGTGCGATTATCGCCTCGCCGAAGAGATGGAAGCGGCACGCGCTCATGCGCCGGGGCTCGAGCGCGTTGTCTATTGGGGCGGGAGCGGCCCGGATTCGCTCGAAGCCCTGATGGCTGCCGAGAGCCCGGCCTTCACCGCCGCCGACACGGCCGCCGACGACGTCTGCCTGATCGCCTTCACCTCGGGCACGACCGGCGAGCCCAAGGGGGCGATGCATTTCCATCGCGATATGCTCGCAATCTGCGACACCTATGCCCGGCACGTGGTGCGCGCCGGGCCGGCGGACCGCTTCATAGGCTCGGCCCCCTTCGCCTTCACCTTCGGCCTCGCGATCATCCTGTTCCCGATGCGGGTGGGCGGATCGGCGGTGGTCCTGGAGAAGGCGGGGCCGGACGAACTGGCTCAGGCGATCGGGCGCGATCGGGCCACCGTCTGCTTCACCGCACCCACCGCCTACCGGGCGATGTTGTCCAAGCTTGCGGCCTACGATCTCTCGTCGCTGCGCCGCTGCATTTCGGCGGGCGAATCCCTGAACCGTGCAACCTTCGACAACTGGAAGGCCGCGACCGGCCTGACCCTCCTCGACGGGATCGGCGGCACTGAGATGCTGCACATCTATCTCGCTTCGCCGGAGGACGAGGTACGCCCCGGCGCGACCGGTCGCCCGGTGCCGGGCTACGAGGCCCGCGTCGTCGACGACGCCGGGCAGGAGGTTCCGCCCGGCACGGTTGGGCGCCTCGCCGTGCGCGGGCCGACCGGCTGCCGCTACCTCGCCGATTCGCGCCAGACCACCTACGTCAAGGATGGCTGGAATTACCCCGGCGACAGCTACGTCATGGATGAGGACGGGTACTTCTGGTACCAGGCCCGCTGCGACGACATGATCGTCTCCTCCGGCTACAATATCTCCGGGCCTAAGGTGGAGGCGGCGCTCCTGCGCCACCCTGACGTGCTCGAATGCGGCGTGGTCGGTGCGCCCGATCCCGACCGCGGCACCATCGTGAAGGCCTATGTCGTCCCTGCGCCCGGCGTGGCGGCTGATTCTGTTCTCGCCAAGGCGCTCCAGGATTTCGTGAAGGCCGAGATCGCACCTTACAAGTATCCGCGCGCCATCGAGTTCGTCGAGAGCCTGCCGAAGACCGCTTCCGGCAAGATTCAGCGTTTCGCGTTACGCCGTCACCCGGCCGAGGCCGCGCCGCAAGTTCTGGCAGCCTCGGCATGAGCACCGCCCTGCCCCGATCCGGCCCTCCCGCGCGGGCGGCGCAGGCCGGGCTATTCCACGCCCTGGTGCGTGTTCGCTTTTCGCATTGCGACCCGGCCGGGATCGTCTACTTCCCGCGCTGGTTCGACCTGATGAACGGCGTGGTCGAGGACGGGTTCGGCGAGGCGCTCGGTCTCGATTACCGAGGCTTCCATCAAGCGCGCGGCATCGGTCTCGGCTACGCCCATGCGGAGGCGGATTACGTCAGCCCCGGCTTCTGGGACGATCGGCTCCACGTGTTCGTGCGCATCGAGCGCATCGGCGGCGGCTCCCTTGCTCTGGCGCTGACGGCTTATCGCGGCGAGGCGCCAGTGTTCGCTGCCTGCCTCGTCATCGTGACCACATCGCTCGAAACGCGCTGCGCGATTCCCCTTCCCGACGACCTGCGTGCGACAGCCGAACGCTACCGCGCTGCGCAGCCCCATCCTCCCGGAACCGGAGACCTCCGATGAACGCCATGTTCGAGACCGCGAGCCGGCCCACCGCCGTGCTCCAGCCCTCCGGCTGGCCCACGCCGCGCGGCTACGCCAACGGCATAGCCGCCTCGGGGCGCCTCGTCGTCACCGGCGGTGTCGTCGGCTGGGACGAGCACGAGCGCTTCCCCGAGGGCTTCGTCGCCCGAGTCCATCAGGCGCTCCGCAACATCCGTGCGATCCTGGCCGAGGCGGGCGCCGAACCGCACCATCTCGTGCGGCTGACATGGTACGTCACCGACATGGACGCCTATCTCGACGCCCGGCGCGACCTCGGCGGGGTCTATCGCGACGTGTTCGGCCAGCATTTCCCGGCCATGGCCCTGGTCCAGGTCGTCCGTCTGGTCGAGCCGCCCGCGCTCGTCGAGATCGAGGCCACCGCCGTGATTCCGGACTAGGTCGATGACACCCGCCGACCGCGACAGGCTAGACCGCGAGTACAATGCCCGGGCGAGCGTCCCGAGTTTCGAGGCCGAGTATGCTCGCTACGTCGCGGCGAGTGGCGAGGCGCAATCGCGCCTGGAGCGGGTGGCCGACCTCGCTTACGACCCTGCCTCCGGCGAGACTCTCGACCTCTACCCGGCCGGACCGGGCAGCCCCCTGTTCCTCTGGATCCACGGCGGATACTGGCGCGCCCTGTCGAAGGACGACAACGCCTTCCCTGCCCTTGGGCTGGTGCCGCAGGGCATCTCGGTAGCGGTGCTGAACTATTCCCTCGCCCCGGCGGTCCATCTCGACGAGATCGTACGCCAGACCCGTGCGGCCCTGGCGTGGCTCCACGCCAACGCAACCCGCTTCGGTCTCTCGAGCCGCCGCATCCACATCGGCGGCTCCTCGGCCGGGGGGCATCTCGGCGGGATGCTGCTCGCCAAGGGATGGCAGCAAGACTTCGGCCTGCCCGAGGATATCATCGCCTCGGCGCTGCTGCTCTCGGGGCCGATGGATCTCGAGCCGCTGATCCACACCCACATCAACGGCTGGATGAACCTCGATATTGAGGCAGCCCGGCGCAACAGTCCGCTGAACCTGATTCCCGCGCGGTCGAAGGCGCAACTCCAGGCCTCCGTCGGCGGCCTGGAGAGCGACGCCTTCAAGGGGCAGACCGCGACCTATCTCGAAGCCTGGACATCTGCCGGTCACGCGGGGCGTGCCATCGCGATGCCGAACTACAACCACTTCGACATAGCCCTATCCTTGCGCGAACCGAATGGCCCGCTGGCCAAAGCCGTCGCCGCCGCCTGCTGAGCGCAGCGTACCCTCGCTCATCAGCCGAATCGGACGCGACACCGGAAGCCCGGCCCTCATGAAGGCCGGGCTTCCGGCGTTTCGCGCCCGTTTTTCGCGGGGCCCGTTTCACAGGCAGGACCTGCCCGCCCCGCGAGCAATCTGCTCAATATATTGCACATGCGAACTCTGTTTTTGTGGTGCAACATCGCGGCAACAGGATAGATGCCTCGATATCTCAGAGTTTTCCGAAATCTTCGTCGCATTGATGCGCGATATGGATATTTGGATCGTGTTCGGGATAGATCGCCAAGGCGGCTGACGTGAGATTTCCTGCATGGAAGACGCGCTTCGAACGAGGCGCCCGTGAGGGAGACAGCATCATGATCACGCAGCGCAATGTGTGCGTCATCGGCTCGGGCATCAGCGGCCTCGCCGCCGCCAAGGCGTTCCGCGAACGCGGGCACCACGTCACAGTGCTGGAGCGCGGCCCGGATCTCGGCGGCGTGTGGGAGCCCTCCCGCTCCTATCCCAACGTGAAGACTCAGACGCCCAAGGACATCTACGCCTTCAGCGAAGCCCCTATGCCGACGGACTATCCGGAATGGCCGTCGGGCGGGCAGGTCTTTTCTTATCTTCGGAGCTATGCCGAGCGGTTCGGCCTCGTCCCGCTCATTCGCTACGGCCAGTCGGTGACGGAGCTGAAGAAGCGCACCGGTCTGGGCTGGGACGTGACGACGAAAGGTCAGGACGGGGCGGCGAATACGAAGACCTACGACTTCGTCGCCATCTGCACCGGCCAGTTCAGCCACATGAATAAGCCCGCCCATCCCGGCGCCGACGCTTTCCGGGCGGCAGGCGGGACGATCCTGCATTCGTGTGAGCATAACGACGCCGAATCGGTGCGCGGCAAGCGGATCGTGGTACTCGGCTACTCGAAATCCGCCACCGACGTCGCCGTCAGCGCCGTGAAGCATGGGGCGAGCGCCGTGACGCTAGTCTTCCTGGAGCCGACCTGGAAGATCCCGTATTTCTTCGGCGGCCTGATCAACTTCAAGCGGATCCTCTACTGCCGCGCGGCGGAGTCGATGTTCCTGCCCTACAATGCGGGCCCGCTGCGCCGGATCGCGCAGAAGCTCGCCACCCCGCTCATTTGGGCGAACTGGCGCGCGCTGGAGACGCTGCTGACGCGTCAGTTCAAGCTCAACAAGAACGGGCTCCGGCCCAAGACCCGGATCGAGGACGACATCCACTGCAACCTCGCGGTGGAGACACCGGGCTTCTACAAGCTGGTGACCGAGGGCAAGATCACTGCGATCCAAGGCACCATCGCCTCCTACGAGGGGTCGCAAGCCGTCCTCACCACGGGCCAGAAGGTCCCGGCCGATCTGGTGGTCATGGCCACCGGCTGGCGCCAGGACGTGCCGGTGCTCGACGGCGCCGACCGCGCCAAGCTCATTGATGCGGACGGCCAGTACCGGCTCTACCGCTGGGTGGTGAACCCCGACCTGCCCGATCTCGGTTTCGTCGGCTTCAATTCGAGCTTCGCCACCAACCTGTCCGCCGAACTCGGCGCGAACTGGCTGGTGCGCTTCATGGACGGTCAACTCGCCCATCAGCCGAACCGCGCGGAGATGGAGCACGAGATCGCTCGCCTTCGGAACTGGCGGCAGACCGAACGGCCCTCCGCAAAGGGCTATGGCGGGCTCTGCATCGCCCCCTACCACAACCACCACTTCGCAAGCCTGCTGGCCGATATCGGCGTGCCGACCCGCGAGGCAAACCCCCTCACCGCGCTGTTCGCGCCGCTCCGCCCGCCCGTCTACGCGGACCTCCTCGCCCGCGCGCCGGCCTACCGGGCAGAGGCCGCTCCCCGTCCCGCGAGCTTCAAGGCCGTGGAGACGCCGCGCGCGGCCTGAAACGGTCCCTCAACGGCGGCGGCGGCGAAGCGTTTGCGAGGGCGCTTCGCCAAAGCGGTCGCGATACGCCGCTGCCGCCCGGCCGAGATGGTTGAGCCCGACGCACAGGGCGAGGTCACCCACCTTGGCATCCGCATCGGAGGCGAGGATCAGCGCCCGCCAACGGTCGAGCCGCTGGGCCAGGATGAAGTCGGAAATCGTGCTCTCACGGAACTGCCGGAAGCCCTCCTGAAGCGAGCGCATGCTGCTTCCGGACTTCTCGGCGAGATGCGGCAAGGTCAGAGCGGAATCGAGATGGGCCCGAATGTACTCCTCCGCCCGCCGGACATGCGCGGGCGCCACCGAGACGCGCTGGGATTGCGACAGCGACGTCTCGCCATCTCGTTCGAGCATGTGCCCGACGAGCAGGGTGACGAAGGCCGAGGCCAGTTCCCGCTCGAACACATCAGTGCCCGCAGACGGCCGGTCGCGGCTCTCGGCGAGATGCTGCAACAGCGTGACTTGGGAGCGGATGGCGGCCCCCCTCGGACGCCGCAGATCGATGGCCGGATCGAACTCGAACGGGCGGGGAATCCGGTCGAGCACCCGGATGACGTGCTCTTCCAGAAGCCCACGCGGCACGAGCACGATGAGCTTCTCGCAGCCCGCGTCCCAAACCATCCGCGTCGGGAAGGCGGGCGAGAGCAGGGTGGCGCGGTCGACATTCGCGAGGGTCTCGTAAGGCCCGTTCCGGACAAGGGCGGACCCGGCGAGCGGCACCTGGAGCAGGAAGAACCGGTCGAGGCAGCCGGGATCGATCTCCACCTGAGCCCCGTACGATACGAAGTTCAACGTCAGCCCGCCGAACGCCGCCGAGTGGTGCCGGGCCTCGAACAGGGCGGCCGCACCGGGACCGACGGGATTTAGGTCGTGAGGACAGAAGATCCGCCCGATCTGTTCACGTGACAACTCGGGATCGCGCGTATCGACGAGCGTGTAGCGCGCCAGCGGCAGGGCAGCGGCGACAGGATCGTGCGGCTCGCGTGGCTTCTCGTCTTCCATGGCCCAATCGGTCGTCCAGGCCCGAGACGCAAGAATGCCTGTTGCTACAAAACCTACACAAGGCCCCGTCGCGTGCCGAGTTCCGTTTCCTGCGTGAAATGGATAGCGCAGACGTCAAATGGATAGCAGCCTTGGGGCTCCGCTAGAGTATTCGTGTTTATAAGCTCACAATATAATTTATCTTTGTGCCGCAAGATTCACCAAAGTGAGGAAATCATGAGCAACATTGGTCCCCTCCCCGCCGGAATCACAAGGGCGGGGGAAGGCGTCGACGGAAAAGTATGGAATGTTCTTGGTCATACCTACTATTTCAAGGCCAATTGCGACAGCGCCTTCTCTTTCGAAACGTTCGATCCGCCGGGAACGTTCGTCCCGCCGCACATTCATCCGATGCAGGACGAGTTTATCTACGTCCTCGAAGGCATGTTCGACCTCTACCTAGACGGGCAATGGTTGCAAGCGAAGGCAGGTGATCTCGTCTGCATGCCTGCGGGCAAGCCGCACGCCTATTACAATAAGACTGACAAGCCTAACCGGGCGATCTTCTGGGTGAGTCCAGGTCGCAAGCTCAAGGAGCTGTTCGACCTCCTTCACAACCTCACCGACCCGGAAGAAGTCGTGCGCCGCTCTGCGACCTGCGAGGTCGACTTCCTGCCGCCGGGCGCGGTGCCGGGAGCCTGATCTGTCAACTCATCGCGGCCCGGCCAAGGGGTAGGGCCGCCCTTCAACTTGCGCGAGGGGGCATCATGACGAGACGGGGAATGGGGTTGCCGGGGCGTGCCCGGTCTTTTGCGAAGCGGGCGTCGCTCGCCCTCACCGCAGCGCTCGCCCTCTCAGGGCCTGCCGCGGCCTACGATCTACCGAACGTGAATCTTGGTTTTACCAGCTTCCTCGACGGCGCGCCGCCGTCGGGGCCGGGCTGGTATCCGACGCAGTATCTTCAAGTCTATTCCGCCGGCCGCCTCACGGATACTCGCGGCCGCAGCCTCGGTCTGCCCAAGCAGGACATCACGGTCTTCGCCAGCCTGACGCAGTTGCTCTACGTGTCGCCGATCAAGATCGGCCCCGGTGCGCTGGGCCTCGACCTCATCGTCCCGGCAATCCCCGCCTCGAGCGCAGATGACGGCCTCAACGGTGCGGCCCTGAAGGCGCAGCAGGGCATCGGCGACATCTTGATCGGCCCTTTCATCCAGTTCGATCCGATCATGGGCGAGAAGGGGCCGGTTTTCCTGGGTCGTGTAGAGGCGCAGATGATCCTGCCGACCGGCAAGTACGATCCGACCGCAGCGGTCAATCCAGGCTCGAACTTTTTCTCCTTCAATCCCTACGTGGCAGGCACGTTGTTCCTGACACCGGATTGGACGGTTTCGGCACGCTTCCATTACCTCTGGAACGCGACAAACGACCGGCCGAACATCGGCTTCGGGCCAACCGTCCTGTCGACGCAGGCCGGACAGGCGCTCCATGCCAACTTCGCCACCGAATTCAGCGTGACCAAGGAGTTGAAGCTCGGCGTCAACGGCTATTGGCTCCAGCAGATCAGCGATACCCTCGCCAACGGCATCGCCGTTCCGGGGCGACGCGAGCGTGTCTACGCTCTCGGCCCCGGCGCCCTGCTGGCCGTGAACAAGGACAACTTCCTGTTCTTCAACGCCTTCTACGAATTCGGCGCCCGCAACCGCCCAGAGGGCCAACGTTATACGGTCCGCTGGGTCGGGCATTTCAACTGAGGGCAAGGCCCGGCAGAATGCGCCGGAGCGCAACCAGGCGCTCAGTTGGCTTGATCGTGACAGTTGCCGCGGCGTCTCAAGACGCCGCGGCAACGCATTCTAGCGGCATGAGAGATCGGCAGGAAGACGTTCTTCGTCCAAATCAAATGCGAGATCGGACAGACTTACACCGTCTCTGATGCCCTCTCGGCGATGGAGATCGCCTCGGAGATCTACTCGACAGCCGGTCGTTTCGACATCCTGGCCAAGTTCCACGTCGACAACGATGTCGATATCGGCCTGTTCGTGAATGACTTCTTGTTACGGCTGAAAGGCGTGAAGGACTCCGAAACGATCATCGCGTTCAAGGCGTTTCACTGAGGAGTGAGTGTCACGACTTAGAGCCGATCTCGATCGCGTTGCAATCGAGATCGGCTCTAAGTCCTTGTTTCGACGCGCTCTCTTTCGCCGAACCGGTGTCCACTTCGGCGGAGCACGCTCTAATCTGCCAGAATTTTTCTTCGTGAAGTGACCTGACCGGTATTTTGGACCGAGCTGATAGAGAGGCTACTGCATGGCCGCTGCCATGGGTAGCCGGAAGGCCATATCCGGGAAGCTGACAGGCGCGGCCGGACGCGGTTGCAGGTGTTTTGCCAGAGACCGATTACGGCCTGCGCCTCCTTCAGCGAGTAGAAGATCTCCTGTTCCAGGCACTCGTCCTTAAGCTGGCCGTTGACGCGCTCGTGAGTCGCCGTTCTCCCACGGCGATCCTGGGGCAATGTCGTGGATCTGGCAGCCAGCCTTGACGACCCACTTGCGCAATGCCTTCGCGATCATCTCCGGACCATTGTCGCAACGGATGTGTTCCGGGATGCCGTGCAGGCACATCGCGTCGGCCAGCGCCTCGATCACGCCCAGGCTGTTGATGCGCCGGGCCACCTTCAGCGCGAGGCAGGCCCGGCTGTGCTCGTCGATCAGCGTCAGGATGCGCAAGCTCCGCCCGTCGTGGGTCTGAGCCTGCACGAAGTCGAAGCTCCAGACGTGATTGCGGCGGAGCGGCCGTAGGCGCACGCAGGACCCGTCGTTCAGCCAGAGGCGGCTGCGCGGGCGGTGCTTCTGGGGGACCTCCAGCCCCTCACGACGCCAGATACGTTGAACCCGATCTTTGCCCACCTGCCAGCCCGCTGCCTGCAGCAGGGCGGTGACGCGGCGGTAGCCATAGCGCCCGTACTCGGATGCCAGGGCGATGATGGCGCGGGTCAGCCCATCCTCGTCGGCCAACACGGTCGGCACGTAGCGCTGCGTGCCCCGGTGCTGGCCGACGATCCGGCAGGCGTGACGTTCCGAGAGGCCGTACTTCTCTCGGATGCCGTCAACCGCCTGCCGGCGTCGCTCGGGGGCTACAAGTTTCCCGCCGCGACGTCCGCCAACACCTGCTTCTCCAAGGACAGGTCGGCCACAAGCCGCCGCAACCGAGCGTTCTCGCGCCCCAGATCCTTCATCTTCCGCGCCTGATCGCCTTGAAGGCCGCCGTACTCTTTGCGCCAGCGGTAGTAGCTTTGCTCGGAGATCTCTGCCTCCTTGCACGCCAGCGCTAAGCTCTTGCCCTGCGCCGTCTGCACCTCAATCCGGCACAGCTTCAGCACCACCTGCTCACCGCTCGTCTTCTGGCCTCGCCGCATGCCCGACTCCTCTGGCCCTGGCTGATCCTCTCAATCAGCTCGGTCCAAAGCCAGCCGGTCAGGTCACTTCCTTGGTGCCGAGACTCTTGATCCAGTTAGCCTTCCCCGTCCGGGGGGCTGGCATGAAGGGACGCAAGTCAGCCGAGATGGCGCGGCGGAAGTAATGGGTCCCGTGCCGATCCTTGGTGCGGTACGTCATGCGTGCCATAGCGTTTTGCATCACCGGTTTGCAGGACCGGCGGCTGCTTAAGGCACTGATCGATGAGGAATTTCAGCTCGCGCAACAGCTCAGAGGTGCTGTGGCGCGCCCTGCGGGATTCTGTGTAGGGTCACTCAGAACGCTGAAAATCCAAGTGTTTTCCCATCAGCTCGTAGCATCAGTGTAGCACGTTTTCGTAGTTCCCATCCGAGTGGTCTACAGCCTGTAGGACAGCGGTCCCTACCGCATCGTGCGCCGGCCCGTGCACAACGCCTACGGCCCCCTGGGCGTCGCCGTGAGCGAGCGGTGCGCCTACGGGTGGCAATGGATCGACGGCCTCGAGCGCGCCGAGCTGGGACGTGGCGCGCTGCGCGGGCCGCTCGCGGTCTCGCTACGCGTCCTGCATTGCCCGCGGCAACCGACGGCGGCCGAGGAGCTCCTGGCCGACCTGGCCCGGATACGGCTCGGACCGGTCGTCGGCACCGTCGCGGGTGTCCAGCGCCCCCGGCTCGCGGTGCAGAAGCCGAAGGCGGCGGACTCCGCCGAGATCGCCGCGCCCGCCGTCCCGGCCACTCCCTCGCCCGCCGCCCCGACGGTTGCGGTGAACGGCAGCCGTACCCTCGTGATGTTTCCGCAAAGGCCGGCGACCCCGCAAGGCTTTTCTCGCGGCGCTGGCGCTCGCCTGCGCCAGCGTCTCCAGCGTCGTCCCGCTCGCGGCCTTCGCCGCCGAGGTCGTGACGGCCCCGGCCGCGCCTACTGCCGTCGTGCTGCCCTGAGGCGACTGGATCGTGGCCATCGGCTAGGCAGCCACTGCCGTGGTGCTATCCGCCCTACGCGTGATCTCGCCTCGCTCGACCCTTCAGCCCCGCCGGTAGCCACCGCGCGGTGCTTCTTCGCCTCCAGACGCGATCAGGCCGACGATGGCGGCGGGACGTCTGCGCTCAGCGGCCCTGGGTCGCCGGTTTGCCGACACTACTGGCGACCGGCGACGAGTAACGGGTCTGCTTCACCTTGCCCGAGCGACTGTCGGAGCATGAGGCCTGCTCCGATCATCGTACCGACCAAGCCCACGGCGACCAAGGCAATGAGAAGCGCGCGAACCATGGCCGCCTGGTGTCATGAGTACTCAACGGGCGCCGGCATTGCATGCAATTGGTTCGCAACCCGTTTATGCGCCGCCGGGGCGGCTAGGGCTGCGCGTGCCTGTGGGACGCCTGTACGTCTTCTAACAGAAGCCAGGGTCGTAGACCCATTCCGCCCACCGCCAAGGCTGCGATGAATAAGGCTGCCCCAACCGCGGCAAGAACCATGCGAACCATGGGGCGGGCCTTACACGCGCGTGTCCGATTACGGCATCCCCAACTGATACTGAGACGCGCTACCGCAGCCTGCGGGACTTTGGCGCATGACCCATGGCCAGGGTCGCGGCGACCCCGCTCAGCCCCAGGGTTAGGAAGGCCATGGCAGAGAGGTCCGCCGGTTCGACGACGATGCTGCCGGTCCCTCGCATCGCCGGCCAAATCATCATTACCGCCAAGCCGATGGGCGCCACGAAGATCGCCGTGAACAGTGGAAGAGTGAGAAGACGGCCCATGGACCTCAACTTAGGCGTGTAGTCGGGGCCAATAGGACACGGACTTCTGGCCTGGGCAAGGGGCTGGCCCAGGCGGCGGGGCAGCGTCTCAGCCTCAGCGGCGAGCCGCCGGATCATCGTCCCGAGCCGCGCCAGAAGCATCCGGCGCTGCCGGAAGGTTGGCGCATCGTAATCCTGGCGCCACGCCGCTAGCGCCTCCTCCAGCGTGCGATCCCTTAGGTAGAATGCGGCGGCGGCGCGCCGCACTTCGCCAGGATCGGCAGCCTGATCCGAGCTCAAAACGGCCACTGAGCGGCGGTTGCCTCGCGCGGCTCGTCCTCAGCCTCCGCCTCGAGCCGCTCGCCTGGCGCGATCAACCCCACGATGCTGTCGAGCGCCTGCGGCACCCGGATCGTGCGCCCGGCGGCGGTGATGAAGGTCTCATTGCGCAGCGGGTCTGTATCGCTGAGGGCTTGGACGCTCGTCACGCGCAGCAGATGCCGGCAGCCATCGCCGTCCTGCACCTGCAGGTAGCTGCCCACGCGTCGCACGGCCGTCATCCCGGTTCTCCGCACCAAGGCCCGAACGGTCGTTATCCACGGTTTCCACAGGCACGATCTCCTGCGTTGACCCGGGCCGCGCCGCCTGCTTGTTCTCTTTCCGTTCTAGCACGGAGCGGCGCAGGAATGCACGGGCAGCCCCAGGAAGTTCGGCCGTCCGAGGCCGAGCGGATCGCCCTCGCCTATCGGGTAGCCGCGCAAGGCGATGCCTGGGCGGCGCTGGTGCAGGCGGTCGAGGACGCGCTGACCGATCTGGCCGAAGCTGAGCGCCGCACGCTGCGCCGCGACCGGCTGATCTCGCGCGGCTACATCCGCGCGGGCGCGCCGCGTTCCTGATGGAGCGGCTGTGCGATATCCGGAGCCGGCGCCTGATCATCTCCTGCAGCCCCTGCCGCCGGTTGGGCTCATACTGCCTTGACAGGCTGAGGCAGCGTTTCGGCGAGCATGCCTCCCTCTATGAGGTCTACGTGCGGCTGACCCAGACTTGCCGGTATCAGTATGAGGTCGGCGCCCGGCAGCCGAACCAATACGGCCGGGCGTGTCGGGCCCAGGTCGACACGGACGACACCGCACGGTCTGGAGCGCTGCCGTCCCGCACTTGAGCCGGCTCGCGCCCTCGGCGAGCATGGCGGCATGTGCAACCTCTACAGCCTCATCCGTCCGCAGGCCGAGATCCGCGATGCCTTCGGCATCCGACGTGACGATGCCGGCAATCTGCCGCCGCTGCCGGGCATCTTCCCGAACACGGCAGCACCTGTCGTCCGCATGCGGGAGGGCGAGCGCAGGCTGTCGATGATGCGCTGGGGCATGCCCTCGCCAGCCTTCGTCCTGAAGGGCCGGAAGGTCGATCCCGGCGTCACCAACGTGCGCAACACGGCCTCGCCGCACTGGCGGCGCTGGCTCGGGCCGGAGCACCGCTGCCTCGTGCTGTTCACGAGCTTCTCCGAGAACGAGGCCCTGCCGGACTGCTCACATCCGCCGGTCTGGTTCGCCCTGGCGGAGGACAGACCGCTCACCTGCTTTGCCGGCATCCTGACGGAGGGCTGGACCTCGGTGCGCAAGGTCAAGGACGGCGAGACGACCGACGACCTCTACGCCTTCCTGACGACGGAGCCGAACGCCGAGGTCGGTGCGGTCCATCCAAAGGCGATGCCGGTCATCCTGACGACGGAGGAGGAGCGAGAGGTATGGCTGTCGGCACCCTGGTCGGATGCGAAGGCGCTACAGCGCCCCCTGCCGGATGGTAAGCTGAGCGTCGTCGCGCGCGGTGCTCGCCATGATGGTGACTGATCGAGGGTGGCGCAGACAAAGCCGATTGGCGCAGGTCGACGAACAGCATCACGGAAGCCGAAGCGCGCTCATCCCGTTGAGCAACGCGGCAAGCTCCGCCTGCTTTGAGGTGCCGGTCTTGAGATAGATGGCTCTCAGTTGGGCCCGGATCGTGTGCTCCGTGACGCCGGCTTGCGCTGCGGCCTCCGGCACGCCGCATCCTCGCGCGATGTCACGGGCGACCCGCGCCTCTGCCGGGGTCAGATCGAACAGGCCCTGCACGAGCCGCGCACTCGGCAGGCGATCCGCGTCGGCAATTGTGAAGACGACGAGGCAGGCCGTGCGCGCGAAGACGTCCCGCGCGGCTCCGACCACAGGCACCAGATGCAGGATCGCAGTCAGCCCGACGAAGAAGCCACCCCTCACTTGAGGGATGCGGGCAATCGAGCTTTCAAGATCCTTGGGCGCGCAAGCCGTTCTTCCCGCGCTGAAGAGGGTTGCGAACTCGCGCGTTTCTCAGGGGTGCATATGACATCTCATCTTAAGGTCGCTTTCATTGCTTCCACTATGACACTGAGCGTTATGCCGTCATTCGCTCAAAGCACACCAGAAGAGATGAGGGCTGTCGATAATTATTTTGGAAAAGTTGCTTGCGACACAGATGCTAAACTGATTTGCCAAAATAGCGATTGTCGTCGGCTTTCCAAGAAAGAGTCGGGCGCGAGTTCGCCACTGGAAGTCGATGTGCCGGGAGGCAAAGTTTTTCTTGGCGCAGCCAGAACCGAATTTGCTGCCAAGATACATTCGCGAGTTGGCTTAAAGGCTGGACGCTTGGTGATGGTTCGCGCCGAGTTCGACCTCAAAGGCCGCAACGCTATCATTACCCTATCAGCGGACAGTCCGGAAGACACCTCCCGCGATGGGTCGATGTCGTACCAAATAAAGCCGGATGATGCCAATAGCCGGATTGTGCAAGTTTTGAACTGCAGGCCGGCCAGATCTTAAATTTAATTGCCTTTCCGACCTTTCCGCGCCGAATCTGCCCTAATCAATGCGCAGGGTGACATCGGATTGATCTCTGGACGATCAATCAAACACCGCGGGGCCGCTGACTCCGGTCAGCAGAAAGGGCCCTGGCCGCTCGCACGGTCCAGGGCCCATCGAAGTCTGTAGCAAGTACGCGTGGCGCGTCAGGCAGCCTTCCGGCGCCCCTCAGCCTGACCGCGCTCAATCTGAGCCCCGGGGCGGCCGAGGCCGATCTGCTTGGCGAGCGCAGAGCGCTGGGCCGCGTAATTCGGCGCCACCATCGGGTAGTCGGCCGGCAGGCCGAAGCGCTCGCGATAGGCCCGCGGCTCGAGGCCCTGCGCGGTCAGGTGCCGCTTCAGCGTCTTGTAGGACTTACCGTCGATGAAGCTGATCAGCCCGTCCGGTGTGATGCTCTTCCGGATCTGGGCAGGCGTCGGCTTCTCGACCTCCTCGACCGCTGGCGCAGCCGTCGCGCCAGAGGCGATGCCGGTCAGCGCGGCGTGGATGCTCGCGATCAGGGTCGGGAGGTCGCTGGCGGGAACCGGGTTGTTGGAGACGTAGGCCGCGACGATATCGCCAGCAAGCTCAATGAATTCAGGTGTTTGTTTGGACATGATTTCCAGTGTTTCTGTTATCGAATCAAAATTCCCCTCGGCGCGGTAAATCAGTCAGGCCCTATCAGAAATCAAGAGGCCGGACCGTCAAAACTATGCGCGATTGCCTATAAACTGACCTCGCTCAGTGCAGATCAGGCATGAGACTGGAGGGCGCGATGCGCCGCATTTGGTAGTTTGCGCCGCTGGCCAGATCCGTACGGTGAGCGCCTGGACCTGACGCCGGGCGATGTGCTGAGAGGCCTGGCTTAAGCCTTCGCAAGGGGCGTAGGGGCCCGCGCTGGCGGCGCTGACGTGAGGCGGTGAAGGATCAGACGATGTCAACGAGCCCGACGCCTCCGAGCGCCAGCGCCTCCACACACGTCTGCCAGCCCGGCCCAGTGGCTTTGTGGGCGTCGAGCCCAGCCGACGGCACGCGCAGCGTCAGCCGCCGTCTTACAGGCTCACCAATCGCCGGAGCCACGACCTTAGCCGCCACGCTCGTATCCGCAGCCATAGCCACGCGGGCTGCCTCATGCGCCGCCCAGCTCCAGCTGTTCGGCCAGCGCGAAATGCTTGCCGTGGGGAGCAAGCCTGCGTCACTTCGCCGGCCGAGTTCGGGCAGTAAGCTTGTTGCCGTCCGGATCGCGAAGATAGGCGACGAAAGCACCGTTCGGGCGTTCTGCAGGCGGGCTCTCGATCGCAGTACCCCCATGCGTGGTGCCGGCCTCGTGCCATGCGAGTACATGGTCGCGGCTCGCGGCGGCGATACCGATCGTCCCGCCGTTGGCCGCGGTCGCCCGATTACCGTCGATCGGTTTCGTGATCATCAGCCGACCGCCCTCGTGGTTGTAGATCAGCCTGCCCTTATCATCCAACTTGCCAGGCCTGCCTCCCAATGCCGCGAACGTGGCGTCGTAGAAGCCCCTGGCCTGCTCCAGGTCGTTGCTGCCGATCATGACGTGAGTGAACATGGTTCCTCTCCAGCAAGGGGCAGCAGGAGATAGGTACAGGCAGGCGCCGGGGCGAGACGAGGCGCACGTCACGGCTCTGATGCGGTCCTTGTCCGACGTTCACGACCGTGGTTTGAACCAGCCGTTCGGGCAACGGATGGCTGAGGGGCAGCAAGGAATTGAGGACGGCATAGCTGTGAGCGACTTTCCATGCAGCCTGAACAGCGGGCCGGACCCTCAAAGCAAATCGAGGATCCGGCCCGTAAGCCGCTTGGACCACACCGCCCAGTCCCAGCGTCATGAAGCGCGCCCTTCGCGTCGTCGCGGACGCCAAGGAGGTTTCACATCTAGACAACTAGTCCCATACACTCGCAGCGGGGGCCTTATACGGCGCAAAAACAGTTTCTTCCGCTGGGCACCTAGACTGAGGCGCTAATTCTTTGGCGATCGGCGGAGGTATGAGTTCGGCTAAAATTCCGCTCACGTGCGCTGGGGTCAATCCCATCGCCACGCCGATTTCGAAAACGAGTGTTTGCGTGGAAGGAGCTATTGCCTCGTCGCCGAGGGCCGCACGCAGCACTAACTCCTTGCCCCGAGCGGTCAACTCGTCACCGCGCTCGCGAACCAAATTCAGCATTCCACTCCGATCAATTGAAGTAGAAAGCTGAGCTTCTGTCCCTTCCGGTAGTTTTTTAATACCAAGTAATCCGCAAGTAAATTTCTCAATCTGTCCAATAGTAAGTTCGGCCTCGCGAGAATGAGCAACATGGATCATGACTTGGCCTGCCATCGCGGCAATGGCTGCCATTTTTATCGCGTGCTCGCGTCGTGGATCATGATCGATTGCCTGCTCTTGGTATGCATTGGAGCAAGTCTGGCACTCAACATAAGACTCATGAGTGTCGAGCACTACCAATGGTATCCAGTACAAATGCCCCCAGCGCCTAGGGAGTTTGTGTATATACTGGCGATCGGTTTGACACTGCGGACAATAAAATTGCCCTGATTTTAACTCCTTACGGATGACATAACTGCCCCAGATGATCATGTATGCTTCGCCGTAAAATCATGATGGTTCGGGAATATATTTCATCTATTATTGTTGCGAGGCCGCGAGATGGCAACGACAGAAATGTCACAGCGCTTCACGTTTTGAGTGCAGAATTTTGGGCAATTTGGCCGCGGTACGCGAGCTAGAGCGTCATCCGATCAGATTGGATCATATGCGTCGTAGCCTGCGGCGGCGAGATAGCGGCGGCATTCGGCTGGCGTGAAGCTTACCTTGCCCCCTGGCCTGCCCTCGTTCTGAAGCTAGAGCAGTTCCCGGTCAGGTGGCGACGGCCAAGTCGTCCTCGTAGCCAGCTGCGGCGAGGTAGTTGCGGCACTCCTGCGGAGTGAAGCGCGTGAAGGCCTGACGGATCGCTGCCCAGAGATCTGGGATCGTGCGGGCGGCCGCGCTGCGCAGCAACGCCTTCAGCTTTGCGAACACTTGCTCAATCGGGTTGAAATCAGGGCTGTAGGACGGAAGGTAGAGCAGCCGCGCTCCGGCGGCCTCGATCGCGTCCTGCACGCCCGCAACCTTGTGGGCTGGCAGGTTATCCCTGACGACGATGTCGCCCGGCTGCAGCACCGGGATCAGGGTCTCCGTGACGTAGCTGCGGAAGCGCCTACCGTTCGTGGGACCATCCGATAGCGCGGTGCCACACGATGCCGAGCCGGTCGGCCGCCCGGCCGAAGTGGAGCTCCTCGGCGACCGCGACGAAGTACCTGAGGTGCCGGCGCTCCACGAGGTGCCTTCCACGTTAGTCAGCGCCTAGGGTCTGTTGTCGCCTGAACGGATTGCGGCTGCTCGCGTTTTCTCTTTTTCGAGCGAGGAGCCGTAATGCTGTCGGACACCCAGTGGGCTGAGTTGGAGCCTCTGATTGAGGAATGCCGGCCCAAGGCCAAGACACCGCCCCAGGAGGTTCGGCGCACGATCTCGGCGATCCTCTGGCGGCATCAGAACGGGGC
>NZ_CABFVH010000072.1 GCF_902141855.1 Methylobacterium dankookense
TTCGATTCGGAGACGGCATCAGATGTGAAAAAGAGACGGCCCGGGGGGGGGCCGGGCGCGGCCGAGGCCGAGGCCGAGGCCGGCCGCCTCGTCCGCGGCGCCGTCGGCGGGCCCGGCATAGCGCAGGCCACCGCTGCCGGCGTCGGAGGGGCGCAGCTGCGCCCGGGCCGGCGCGGCGGCGAGCAGGGCAGGGAGGAGGACGGGCAGGAAGACCGGGAGAAGGGCCGGCAGACGGGCGGCGCGCAGGGACGGGCCGCCGGCCCGGCCCACGTCGCGCTGCTCCTCGGCGTCTGTGATGCCCCGCACCGGCCCGATCCCCGTCCCCCGTGCGGGGCCGCGCCGGCCGCGTCGGCGGCGCGGTCGCCGCCCGCATGGTTAACGAAGGGTAGGCGGACGGGGTTAACGGCCGGTCAACGGCAGGCTCGGGCCGGGCTCGACCGGTCGTCATGCGAAGCGTCGGCTCGTCCCAATCCTCGACCTCATCCTGAGGTGCGCAGCGTCAGCCGAGCCTCGAAGGCGGCCTCCAGACGTCGCCGCGATCCCTGGAGGCCTCCTTCGAGGCCCCCGCTTCGCTGCGGCGCCTCAGGATGAGGTCGAGGAGGGGATCGGCGAAAGCGACAGCCTGAACGATCCGCTCGAACAGGCCCCCGGACCGGGCTCAGCGGCGGGTGCGGGCCGTGGCGCGGGCGGCGCGCAGGTCGCCGCGGATCTCGGTCAGGGCCAGCTCGAGATTGGCGAAGGTGAACAGCGCGATCGTCGCGATCAGGGCGGCGGAGACGAGGGGTTGGACGGCGTCCATGGTGGGGAACCTCTACGGGCCGGCGATCGGATGGCGGGATCGGCCGGCGCTGATCCGGAGATGGGTGCCCCGGCCCGGCCGCACGACCCACGGGCGCGCGGGGTCAGGCATGTGCCGGGCTCGGGCGGCGTGCGCGGGCACACGGGGCCCGGCAAAAGGGGACTGGCAAGGGGACTGGACGGCGCCCCGGCGGGATCCGGGGACATCTTCGGAAACCCTTGGTCCAACGGGCGTTTCAAACGGGCGTCGCAGTGGCGTGCCATGGCCGCGCCACGGCTGGCACGGCCGCGCATTTGCGCGATAAGGCCCGCGTCCGGCGCGGGCCGCGGCGGGCATCCGGGAGACCGGGGAGGGGGCATGGCGGGCATGGCGGCGGGCAAGGTGACGGCCAAGGCGGCAGGACGTTCGGCTGGGCTCTCGTGGGGAAGGCCGGGCGCGTCCGGCCCCGGGCGGCGCGCCGCCCTGCTCCGCGCGGCCGCCGGGACGGCGCTCGCGGCCCTTGCCGCCTTCGCGACGGCCCCCCTCGCCCCGGCCCGGGCCCAGCCGGCGGCCGACCGCTCGGCCCCCACGGTGGCGGGCTACTTCTTCATCGGCGGGCGCTACCAGCGGGTCGAGGACAAGACCGTGATGGTGGGGCAGATGTTCGTGCAGTCCCGCAGCCCGGCCAAGCCCACGCAGGCCCTGCCGATCGTGATGGTGCACGGCGTCGCCCAGAGCGGCGTGAACTTCCTCGGCACCCCGGACGGCCGGCCCGGCTGGGTCCAGTACTTCGTGGAGCAGGGCTTCCGGGTCTACGTGGTCGATCAGGTCGGGCGCGGGCGCTCGGGCACCAACCCGGAGGTCTACGGGCCCTATACCCGGCTCTCGGCGCGCACGCTGGAGGAGACCTACACCGCCCAGGAGGTCTACGACCTGTTCCCGCAGGCCAAGCTCCACACCCAGTGGCCCGGCGGCCCCGGCGTGCAGGGCAACCCGGCCTTCGACCAGTTCATGGCGAGCCAGGTGCCCTACCTCGCCAACAGCCAGCAGACGGAGGAGCTCGTCACCCCCGCCCTCGTCGCGCTGATCGACAAGATCGGCCCGGCCATCCTGCTCACCCACGGCCAGGGCGCCCTGTTCGGCTGGGCCGTCTCGGACCAGCGGCCCGACCTCGTGAAGGCCCATGTGGCGGTGGAGCCGAACGGGCCGCCCTTCTTCGACGTGCGCTTCCGCGGCGGCAAGGATTTCTGGGAGCGGGCGGGCGAGGGCCGGGCCCGGGCCTACGGCATCACCCGGATGCCCCTGACCTTCGACCCGCCGGTCAACGCGCCGGAGGACCTCGCCGTCGCGCAGGCCAAGGCGCCCACCGCCGAGGGCCGCATCCGCTGCTGGCTGCAGGCCGAGCCCGCGCGCAAGCTGCCGAACCTCGCGCGCGTCCCCACCGTGATCGTCACGGCCGAGGCCTCCTTCCGGGCGCCCACCGACGACTGCACCGCCGCCTTCCTGGCCCAGGCGGGGGCCAAGCCCGATTCCCTGCGCCTCGTCGAGGCCGGCATCCGCGGCAACGGCCACATGATGATGCTGGAGAAGAACAGCGACCAGGTGGCCGGCACCGTCGCCGGCTGGATCAAGGCGCGGCTGGCGAAATAGACGGGCCGTCGAGGGCGGATCCCGGGCCGCCCTCGACTGTACCGCGACCGGGTGCGGCGCCGGGACATCCGCCGCATATCCCGGCTCGACGCCCCCTCATCGGAATAGTGACCGTCGGGTCACAGGCGCTGCTTTGCGTGACGCCGGGCTTTGCATGCATCTTGTGCGGCGAGCCGGACGGGCGTACGCATCGAGTCGAAAAGCTCAAGCATTTCACCAACTTAGCATCATTCTAAACTGTACCGCAGCGCGGCCGGGTCCGGTTCGGACATGGCGCCCGGCTGCCCGGAATCCGCCATGTCCGCGATCACCCGCCTCCCGATCCCGTTCCGCACCCGCCGGGCCGCGATCCTGTCCGGCGCCTCCCTCCTCGTGCTGGCCCAGGCCGCCGCGGCCCAGGAGGCGACGCCGCCCCGCCGCGGGACCGGCAGGCCGCCCGCGGAGGCGAGCGTGCAGCTCGGGGAGATCAGCGTCGAGGGCCAGGGCAACGGGCCGGGCCGGGGCGGTGCCGGCGGTGGGGCCGGGGTGCGCGCCGTCGAGAGCCCGACCGGCCCGGTGAACGGCTTCGTGGCGACGCGCTCGGCGACCGCGACCAAGACCAACACGCCGCTGATCGAGACGCCGCAATCGATCACCGTCGTCGGCCGCGAGCAGATCGACACCCAGAAGGCCCAGACCCTGACCCAGGCGACGCAATACGCGGCCGGCCTCTACTCGGGCACCTTCGGCGCGGATTCCCGCCTCGACTACTTCATCCTGCGCGGCTTCCTGGCGAGCGATTACGGCCTCTACCGCGACGGCCTGCAGCTGCTGAACTACGGCTTCGCCTATTTCCGCACCGAGACGTTCGGCCTGGAGCGCATCGAGGTGCTGCGCGGCCCCGCCGCCGTGCTGTTCGGCGCCGGCACGCCGGGCGGCCTGATCAACCAGGTGACCAAGCGCCCGCCGCTCGACCCGCTGCGCTACATCGAGGTGGGCGGCGGCGCCTTCGGGCAGGGCGGCTTCGGCTACGCCGCCTTCGCCCTCGGCGGCCCCGCCGATGCCGACGGCCACTGGTTCTACCGCCTCACCGGCAGCGGCCGGATCGGCGGCAACCAGGTCGAGGGCGCGCCGGAGGATCGCGGCTACATCGCGCCGGCCATCACCTACAAGCCGGACGGGGCCACGAAGCTCACCATCCTGTCGAGCTTCCAGTACGACAACGCGGCGGTGACCGCGAACTTCCTGCCCTATTACGGCACCGTGCGGCCGAACGCGTCCGGCCTGCGCATCCCGCGCTCGCTCAATGTCGGCGATGTCGGCCTCAACACCTTCCGGCGCGAGCAGGCCTATGCGGGCTACGAGTTCGAGCACGCCTTCAACGAGACCTGGACCTTCCGCCAGAACCTCCGCTACTCCTACGTGGACAGCTTCCAGAACTCCTATATCGGCAACGACTACACGGCCGGCACGGCGCAGACGCGGCTCTCCCGCTACCAGTTCCGCGACAGCGCGCGGGCGGGCCTGTTCCAGGTCGACAACCAGGCCGAGGCGCGCTTCTTCGACGGCTTCTTCCGGCACAACCTGCTGCTCGGGCTCGACTACAAGAACTACAACCTGCACGACAACCAGGCCTCGACATTCCCCGGGCCCGACATCAGCATCCTGTTCCCGGTCTACGGCCAGCGCGTCGCCGCGCCGCTGCCCTACCTCATCAACGTCAACTCCTTCGAGCAGCTCGGCCTCTACGCCCAGGACCAGATCAAGCTCACCGACAACCTGACCCTGGTGCTCGGCCTGCGCCAGGACTTCGCCGACAACCGCATCCGCAACCTGCTCACGCCCTCGGCCAGCAACGGCCGCAGCGACAACGCGCTCACCTACCGCACGGCGCTGATCTACAATTTCGACTTCGGGCTCGCGCCCTACATCAGCTACTCGACCTCGTTCCAGCCGCAGATCGGCACCGCCTTCAGCGGCCAGGCCTTCCGGCCCGAGACCGGCGACCAGATCGAGGGCGGCGTGAAGTTCGAGCCGCCGGGGCAGGGCTATTTCCTGACGCTCGCGGGCTTCGACATCAACCGCCAGGGCGTGACGGTGCCGGACCCGGCCAACCTCTTCTTCCAGATCCAGTCCGGCGCGCAGCGCTCCACCGGCTTCGAGGCGCAGCTCACCGTCACCCTCGCGGAGGGGCTGAACGCGGTGGCGGCCTTCACGAGCTACGACCTCGTCACCACCAAGGACGCCGACCCGGCGCGGGTCGGCCGCACCCCGGTCAACATCCCCGAGACCTTCGCCTCGGCCTTCGTCGACTACACGATCCCCGCGGGCGCGTGGCGCGGCTTCGGCTTCGGCGGCGGCGTGCGCTATGTCGGGCGCTCCTACGCGGACGTCGCCAACACGCTCAAGGTCTCGGACTTCGTGCTGTTCGACGCGCAGGTGCACTACAACTTCGACAACTGGCGCATCGCGGTGAACGCCACGAATATCGGCGACCGGCGCTTCGTCTCGTCCTGCCAGTCGGCGACCGCCTGCTTCTACGGCGACGCCCGCCGCGTGGTGGCGAGCCTGAGCTACAAGTGGTGAAGGCCTGAGCGCCAAGTCCCGGGATCGTTGAGTCCCGGGATCGTTGAGTCCCGGGATACCCAAGGGCCCGAGGCCCTTGGGCGGGGTCCCGGGGCGCGTAGCCCCGGGTTCGAGTGTTCCTGCCCGGCGAAGCCGGGCAGGAACACTCGAATGCAGGGTTCCACCCTGCACCCGCGAAAGGTCTCGACCTTTCGAAACCGTGACCCTGGCCGGCTCTCAGCCCTCCCGCGCCCGCTCGCGCAGGATGAACTTCTGGATCTTGCCGGTGGAGGTCTTGGGCAATTCGCCGAAGACCACGTGGCGGGGCAGCTTGTAGGGGGCGAGGCGCTCGCGGCACCAGGCGATCAGGGCGTCGGCATCCGCCTCGGAGCCGGGCTTCAGCTCCACGAAGGCGCACGGGGTCTCGCCCCACTTGGCGTCGGGCTTGGCCACCACCGCGGCGGCCGCCACGGCCGGGTGCTTGAACAGGGCGTCCTCGACCTCGATCGAGGAGATGTTCTCGCCCCCTGAGATGATGATGTCCTTCGAGCGGTCCTTGAGCTGCACGTAGCCGTCGGGGTGCTTCACCCCGAGGTCGCCGGTGCGGAACCAGCCGCCCGCGAAGGCTCCTTGCGTGGATTTCGGGTTCTTCAGGTAGCCGCGCATCACCACGTTGCCGCGCATCATCACCTCGCCGATGGTGGTGCCGTCGGCGGGGACCGGCTCCATCGTCTCGGGGTCGCGCACGTCGAGGCCCTCGAGCACGGGGTAGCGCACGCCCTGGCGCGCCTTCTTGGCCGCCTGCTCCTCGGGGGAGAGCGCGTCCCACTCCGCGTGCCAGGCGTTGACCACGGCCGGGCCGTAGCTCTCGGTGAGGCCGTAGAGATGGGTGACGTCGAAGCCCGCCTCGCGCATGCCGGCGAGCACCGCCTCGGGCGGCGGCGCGGCGGCGGTGAAGAAGGCGACGCGCCGGGGCAGGGGGCGGCGCTCCGCCTCGGGCGCGTTGATGAGGAGCTGCATCACGATCGGCGCCCCGCAGAGATGCGTGACCCCGTGCTCGGCCATCAGGGCGTACATCGCCCCGGCCCGGACCTGGCGCAGGCAGACATGGGTGCCGGCCACGATGGAGAGGGTCCAGGGGAAGCACCAGCCGTTGCAGTGGAACATCGGCAGGGTCCAGAGATAGACCGGGTGCTGGCCGAGATTGCAGGTGACCACGTTGCCGAGCGCCAAGAGCGCCGCGCCGCGATGGTGGTAGACCACCCCCTTCGGGTCGCCCGTGGTGCCCGAGGTGTAGTTCAGGCTGATCGCGTCCCACTCGTCCGGCGGCAGCGCCCAGTCGAAGTCCGGGTCGCCGGCGGCGAGGAATTCCTCGTACTCCGCCTCACCGAGCCGCTCGCCCGGGCCGTCATATTCGGGATCGTCGACGTCGATCACCAGCGGCGGGCTCTTCAGACGCTCCAGGGCCGGCTTGATGGTGCGGGCGAATTCCCGGTCGGTGATCAGCACCTTGGCCTCGCCATGCTCCAGGCAGAAGGCGATGGCGGCGGCGTCGAGGCGGGTGTTGAGCGTGTTGAGCACCGCCCCCGTCATCGGCACGCCGTAATGGCACTCGACCATGGCGGGCGTGTTGGCGAGCATCACCGCCACCGTGTCGCCGCGCCCCAGCCCGCGCCGGTGGAGCGCCGAGGCGAGGCGGCGGCAGCGGTCGTAGAGCTCGGCATAGCTGCGCCGCAGGGGCCCGTGGATCACGGCGACGTGGTCGGGGAAGGTCCGGGCGGCCCGGTCGAGATAGCCCAGCGGCGTCAGCGGCTGGTGGTTGGCCGGGACCCGGTCGAGGTCGCGGTCGTAGATGGTGTCGGCACGCACCGTGGAACCTCCCGGCAAGCCCGCGCGGCTCTTGAGCGACGTCGACATCCGCCATCCCGAGGGGATCAATCGGATGTCGGATGAAACGCGCGAGAGTAGCTGCGGCCCGCCGCCGCGATCAATGGCGGGCGCCGGCCTCCGGCGCGCGCAGGGAGCGGGGGGGCTCGAAGCCGATCTGGGTCATCAATTCGTCCACCCGGCCGATGAGGGCGGGCCGCCGCATCGCCTCGGCGAGGCTGCGCAGGGCGATGGCGTGCTCGGCCATGCGGTTCACGAGGTGCTCGGAGCGGTGCAGGTCGACCATGCGGTTCTCGGTGAGGTCGATGGCGATGCCCCGGCCCTGGCCGGTGCGGCCGGAGGGGTCGCGCTCGATGCGCCCGCGCATCAGCACCTTGCGCATCCCGGCCCGGCCGTCGCGGGTGCGGAACTCCGCCTCCAGCGGGCCGCCATGCTCGCCCACCGCGTGCAGGTAGCTCTCGATCCGCGCCCGGTCCTCCGGATGGGTCCGGTCGAGGAAGGTGGCGAGCGGCACCCCCGCCGCCGCGGCCTCGGGGTCCAGGCCGAGCAGGGCGGCGAAGGGGGCCGACAGCACGAGGCTGCCGCGCCAGTGATCGTGGGTCCACGCCCCCACGACGCCGGACGCGTCGAGCATCGCCTGCGGGATCTGGGCCTGCGCCATGGGGCACCTCGGCAAGTGTCCAGCCGTCCGCCCGCCGCCCCGGCCTCAGGCAAACCTGAGGTTAATATCTGGGGTCAGCGGCGTCCTTGAGGTTACATCTTAGGACACGACGCCTTCCCAGGGAAGCCCGAGACCGGTGGCCGGCGCGAGAGCCAACCTCAGATTGCCGAATCGGACCTGAGAGCCGCCGTCCCGGCCCGTCCGGCCGCGCCGATCTTAACCAGGCCTTAACCATAATCGGGCTCAGTCGCGGGATCAGAGCATCCTTGCGTCACAGGATGCCCGCAGCGGCGGGCGCCGGCGCGGGGAGGGTGCGGGACCAGGCGGGGACGGCATGAAAGCGATCACCTTCGTCACCCAGAAAGGCGGCAGCGGCAAGAGCACCCTGTGCATCTCGCTCGCGGTCGCCGCGCGCGAGGCCGGCCACACGGTCTGCATCCTGGAGATGGACCGGCAGGCCACGATCTCGGACTGGCTCGACCACCGCACGGAGGAGGGGCCGGAGGTGGCCCAGATCGACGCCACGCAGATCGAGGCCGTGATGGAGCGCCTGCGCGAATCGGCCTACGACTACGTCTTCATCGACACGCCCGGCGTCGATTCCACCGGCACCCTCGCGGCGATCCGCGCGGCCGACCTCTGCATCATCCCCTGCCGGCCGACGCCCGCGGACCTGCGCGCCTTCAAGCCGACGCTCGCCGCGATCTACCGGCTGGAGAAGAAGTTCGCCTTCGTGCTCAACCAGACGCCCCCCCGCTCCTACCGCATCCGCGACGCGGCGGACGGGCTCGCGGTGCTCGGCATCCTGCCGGACGTGAACATCGTGGCCCGCACCGACCACCAGGACGCGATCGGCCTCGGCCAGGGCGTCACCGAGTTCAACCCCAAGGGCCAGGCCGCGGGCGAGGTGCGCCGGCTCTGGGCCTGGATCGAGCGGCGCATGCAGGCGGGCCGGACGGGTCGGCGGACGGTGAAGCATGCCGAAGCCGCCTAAGCTCAGCCTTGCCGCCATCGTCGCCTCGGCGACCCCGCCGGCCAAGGCGTTGCCCAAGACGCTCGCCAAGCCCGCCGCGCTTTCCGCCGCGCATCCCGGCCGGCCCGCCCAGGGCGGCGCCGAGATCGTGCAGCTCGACCTCCCGGCCCCGCGCCGGGGCGGCCACACCCTGAAGGAGCGGGCGCGCCAGATGTCGGTCTATCTGGAGCCCCCGGTCTACGACCAGCTCCGCGACCTGGCCCATGCCGAGCGCACCAAGATGCACGGCCTGATGCTGGAGGCCCTCGACCTGCTCTTCCGCCAGCGCGGCGCCCGCTCGATCGCGCAGCTCACCGATCCGGACGGGCGTTGATTTCGTCCGTTGCCGCAAGGGATTGAGCGGAGGTTTTGAGGCTCTGCGCGAGGAGAACGGCTGCTCGCGGCTTCCCCTCCTCCCCATCCAGATCGGGCCAGCCCGATCTGGACAGGCAAGGGCAGATCTCGGGCAAGCCCGAGATCTGTGGGAGGAGAGGCCCGGCGTGGACCCAAGCGACCTCTCCGGACAGTCCTCATCCCTCACCCCAGCCCTCTCCCGAACGGGAGAGGGGGCCTGTCGCGGATCCCTTGATCGTGCGGAAGCCGGGCGCCCCTCCCCGTGGACAGAAGGGCCCTTGCAGCGCGCTTTCTGGCGTGAAGCCAAATGCTTCGCTGGATCTCCTCACCCATCACATCAGAGGCGGGAATCTGTGGACCCGTCCACGTCCTGCCCCGCCGCAGCGGGATCGTTCAGGCTTCCTTTACGGCGTCCGGACAAATCTCGGTGCGTCCGGCCTCGGAGCGATGGTGTGCTTCGGGCCGGTCCGGACCCCGGCGCCGGTCGCGCCGGGCCCCCGCGTGGCGTATCGGGAGTGGCCTGGTGGTTGGCATGGGCAAGACGCTCGCGCAGATGGCGGGGACGAGCCATCGGCGCGGACCGGCGCTGCGACTCGCCGCCGTCTCGGCGGTGGCACTCCTGACCGCGAATTGCAGCAGCAACACCCAGAAATTCGCCGGCGGGCCCTCGGGCAACGGCATCGACCCGAAATACGGGGTCAAGGCGAGCCCGCGCCTCTACAACGAGGGCGACGTGATCCCGAAGGGCGGCGGGCGCCGCTTCTCCGGCAAGCCCTACATGGTGGCCGGCAAGACCTACGTGCCGCGCGAGGACGCCAAGGGCTACGTGCGCGAGGGCCTGGCCTCCTGGTACGGCTCGGCCTTCCACGGCCGCATGACGGCGAACGGCGAGGTCTTCGACCGCCACTCGATCGCCGCCGCGCACCCGACCCTGCCGCTGCCGAGCTACGCCCGCGTCACCAATCTCGAGAACGGCTACTCGATGGTGGTGCGCGTCAACGACCGCGGCCCCTACCATGCGGGCCGGGTGATGGACATTTCCGAGGAGGCGGCCCGCGCCCTCGACTTCCACCGCAAGGGCACGGCGCGGGTGCGCGTCGCCTATATCGGCAAGGCCTCGGTCGCCGGCAGCGACGACCGCAAGCTGATGGCGACGCTGCGCACCGACGGCCAGCCCGCCGGCCTGCGCAGCCCCGTCATGGTCGCCGATCTCGGCCCCTCCGAGGAGCCGGTGGAGAGCTTCGCCAAACCCGCCCGCGCGCCGCTGGCCTTCAAGCCCGCCCCCGAGGCCGAGCCGGAGGAGGCGCCGCGCCCCGCCCGGCGCCCGGCGCCGGTCCTCGTCGCGAGCGCCGCCGTCGCGGTGCCGCCGGCCCTGCAGCCGACCGCGCCCCGCGCCGCCGCCTTCCGGGCCGCGCCGGTCGCCGGCCTCAACCCGGTCGGCCAAGCCGCCGGCATGCCCGGCCAAGCCGCCGGCAGGCCCGGTCAAGCTGCCGACAGGCCCGGCCCCGCGCCGATGCGGCTCGCCGCCGGACCCGCGGCGAAGCCGGCCGCGCCGGCCAAGGGCGCCCCGACCCATCTCGCCGCCCGGCCCGTGGCCCCGGCGGCGATGCCGGCCTCCGCCAAGCTCGCCATGGCCCGCCTCACGGCGACCGCCGCGCCCGCGCCCAAGGGCGATGCCAAGGCCGGCAAGTCTCCGGAGAAGGGCGCCCCCGCGAAGCTCGCCGCCGGCCCCGCCGCCAAGCCCCCGGGCCGCCACACCGACCGCCTCGCCGGAATCTATTGATCCGGGCGTCGAGAGGGATCATCCCTCTCGTGGGTCCAGGGCGAAGCCCTGGGAAGAACCGGGGCTCTGCCCTGGACCCGCCAAAGGGATGATCCCTTTGGAAACCCGGTCCGATCCGGGCCCGCGGCGTTTTCCCGTTCGATCCCGCGGTGAAACCGCTTTATGGTCACGCTTGTTATCCGATCAGGCGTCGGCGGCGGGTGACCGGGCGGTCCCGGCCGGCGCGGGAGATGGCGATGCGCACGTCCCTCTGGACTCTCCTGGCCGCGGCCTGCGCGCTGGCCCTCGCCCAGCCCGTCCGCGCGCAGACCTTCCAGACCGCGGCCCCCCACGCGATCCTGATGGATGCCGATTCCGGCTCAGTGCTGTTCGAGAAGGCCGCCGACGAGCCCTTCGCCCCGGCCAGCATGGCCAAGCTGATGACCACGGACATCGTGTTCGAGGCGCTGAAATCCGGCCGCCTCTCCATGGACACCGAGTTCACGGTGACCGAGGACGCGTGGCGCCGCGGCGGGGCCGGGGGCGGCGGCTCCTCGATGTTCGCGCAGGTGAACAGCCGCATCAAGATGTCGGACCTGATCCGCGGCCTCATCGTGCAGTCGGGCAACGACGCGGCGATCACCATCGCCGAGAACATGGCGGGCTCCGAGGGCAGCTTCGCCAACATGATGAACCAGCGCGCCAGCGAGATCGGGCTGACGCGCTCGACCTTCCGCAACGCGACCGGCTACTCGGCGCCCGACCAGAAGGTCACCGCGCGCGACATGGCCAAGCTCGCGCTGCACCTGATCGAGACCTATCCGGACCTGTACAAGATCTTCGCCGAGCGCGAGTTCACCTGGAACAAGATCAAGCAGCAGAACCGCAACCCGCTCCTGACCCTCGACATCGGCGCGGACGGGCTGAAGACCGGCTACCTGGAGGAATCGGGCTACGCGCTCACCGCCTCGGCCGTGCAGAACGGCCAGCGCCTGATCCTCGTCCTCTCGGGGCTGAAGACCGCCCGCGACCGCGCCTCCGAGAGCCGCAAGCTGATGGAATGGGGCTTCCGCGCCTTCGAGCCGCGGCAGATCTTCGCGAGCGGCGAGACCGTGGCCGAGGCCTCGGTCTTCGGCGGCGAGAAGGGCTCGGTGCCGGTGGTGGCCAAGCGGCCGGTGCGGCTCCTGCTGCCGCGCGGCTCGGGCGACCGCGTCACCGCCAAGGTCGTCTACCAGGGCCCGCTGCCGGCCCCCGTGGAGGAGGGCCAGCCGATCGGGCGCCTGCGCGTGATGCGCGGCGACGCGGTCGCCCTCGACCAGCCGGTCTATGCGGGCGAGGCGGTCGGCCCCGGCACCCTGTCGCAGCGGGCGATGGACGCGGCGCTCGAGGTCGGCACCGACCTCGTCCGCCGCGCCTTCGACAAGGCGTCCGGCAAGGGCAAGGCGGACAAGACGGCCGAGAAGACGGCCAACCCGTCCTGACACGTCCCGGCGTGGCACGTGCCGGCTTGACGCTGGGGCGGGAACGCCCGATGCCGCCGCCATGAGCTCAGGCGCGTTCATCACCTTCGAGGGCGGGGAGGGGGCCGGCAAGTCGACGCAGGTCGAGCGCCTCGCCGGCGCCCTGCGGCCCCGGCGCACCGTGGTCGTCACCCGCGAGCCCGGCGGCACGAAGCGGGCCGAGGAGATCCGCGCCGCGCTGCTCGGCGGCCTCGCCAAGCCCTACGGCCCCTTCGCCGAGGCGCTGCTGTTCTCCGCCGCCCGCATCGACCATCTCGACCGCCTGATCCGCCCGGCGCTCGCGGACGGCGCGGTCGTGCTCTGCGACCGCTTCATGGATTCGACCCGCGCCTACCAGGGCGCCGCGGGCGGCCTCGCGGCGGGCACGGTGGCGGCCCTGGAGCGCGTGGTCGTCGGGGCGACGCGGCCCGACCTCACCCTGATCCTCGACCTCGATCCCGAGACCGGCCTCGCCCGGGCCCGCGCCCGCAGCGGGGCGGCCGACCGCTTCGAGGGCGAGGCCCTCGACTTCCACAGGCGCCTGCGCGCCGCCTTCCGCGCCATCGCCGAGGCCGAGCCCGGGCGCTGCGTGCTGATCGATGCCGGCGAGGCCCCCGACGCCGTCGCCGCCGCGATCCGCGCGGCTGTGACTGAGCGCCTGCCGCACCTGCTGCCGGAGGGGGCGAGCGATGCCGCCTGAACGCGATCCCGACGACGTCGAGGCCGGCGACCTCGCGGGCCTGCCGCGCCCGCGCGAGACCGCCCGCCTCGTCGGCCATGCCCAGGCCGAGGCCGCCTTCGCCACGGCCCACGCGGCCGGGCGCCTGCACCATGCCTGGCTGATCGCCGGCCCCCAGGGCATCGGCAAGGCGACCCTGGCCTACCGGGTCGCGCGGCGCCTGCTCGCCGACCCGGAGGGCTTCTCCGAGCCGGTCCCGGGCGATCCGGTCGCCCGCAAGATTGCCGCGCTCTCGCACCCCAACCTCGTGGCTTTGCGCCGCCACCGGGCGCCCGGCACCAAGACCCTGCCGACCCGGATCCCGGTCGACGCGGTGCGGCGCGCCCTCGACCTGTTCGGCTCCACCGCGGGCAACGAGGGCTGGCGCATCTGCATCGTCGACAGCGCCGAGGACCTCAACGCCAACAGCGCCAACGCCCTCCTGAAGATGCTGGAGGAGCCCCCGCCCCGGGCCCTGTTCCTGATCCTGGCCCACGCCCCCGGCCGGCTCCTGCCGACCATCCGCTCGCGTTGCCGGATGCTGTCCCTGCGCCCGCTCGCCGAGGCCGAGGTGGCCGAGGTGGTGACGGGCTTCCCCCCGCCCTTCGCGCGGCCGGATGCGGAGGCGCTGGCGCGGGCCGCGGCGCTCGCCGAGGGCTCGGTCGCCCGCGCCGTGGCGATGCTCGATCCCGTCCGGTCGGGGATCGTCGCCGAGACCGAGACCCTGCTCGCCCGCCGCGCGCATCCGGACTGGACCCGCGTGCTGGCGCTGGCCGAGCGGCTGGCGGGACGCGATGCGGAAGCCCTGTTCGAGGCCGCCAGCGAGACGGTGCAGCGCTTCGTCTCGGCCGAGCTCCACGCCCGCCGCCACGAGCCGCCGGCGCGCCTTGCGGCCCTGGTCGAGGTGTGTGACAAGTTCGCCCGCGCCGCCCGGGAGGCCGCGATCTACAATCTCGACCGCCGCCCCGTCGTCCTCGCGCTGTTCGCCGACCTCGCGGGCGCTACCTCCGCGGGCACGGCCCGCACCTGACCGGGCAGCACGCCCGCACCGGGAACGGACCTGACGTGACGGACAAGACTTTCGGCATCTCGACGGCGATCTCCTACCCGAACGGCGCGCCGCATATCGGCCACGCCTACGAGGTGATCGCCACCGACGCCATCGCCCGCTTCAAGCGCCTCGACGGCTACGACGTGCTCTTCTCCACGGGCACGGACGAGCACGGGCTGAAGATCCAGCAGGCGGCGACCCGGGCCGGCACCAGCCCCCGCGCCTATGTGGACGGCACGGCCGCCCCCTTCCGGGCGATGGCCGACCGGCTCGACTGCGCCTACGACCGCTTCATCCGCACCACGGAGGCCGAGCACTACGCGGCCGCCCAGGACCTGTGGCGGCGCATGGAGGCCAACGGCGACATCTACCTCGCCAAATATGCCGGCTGGTACTCGGTGCGCGACGAGGCCTATTACGACGAGGCCGAGACGGTGCTGGCCCCCGACGGCAGCCGCCGCTCGATCCGGACCGACACGCCCGTCGAGTGGATGGAGGAGGAGAACTTCCTGTTCCGCCTCTCCGCCTACCAGGACCGCCTGCTGGCGCTCTATGCCGAGCAGCCCGACTTCCTGGGGCCGGACACCCGGATGAACGAGGTCGCGAGCTTCGTGCGGAGCGGCCTCAACGATCTCTCGATCAGCCGCACCACCTTCGACTGGGGCGTGCCGGTGCCGGGCCATCCGGGCCACGTCATGTATGTCTGGGTCGACGCGCTGACGAACTACCTCACCGTCACGGGCTTCCCCGACGAAGCCGACGCGCGCAAGCGCTTCTGGCCCATGGACCTGCACGTCATCGGCAAGGACATCGTCCGCTTCCACGCGGTGTACTGGCCGGCCTTCCTGATGTCGGCCGGGCTGCCGCTCCCCAAGCGCGTGTTCGGCCACGGCTTCCTGCTCTCCAAGGGCGAGAAGATGTCGAAGTCGCTCGGCAACGTGGTCGACCCGCTCGACCTCGTGGAGACCTACGGGGTCGATCCGGTGCGCTACTTCGTGCTGCGCGAGGTGCCCTTCGGCGGCGACGGCAACTACAGCCACGACGGCATCATCAACCGCATCAACGCCGACCTCGCCAACGATCTCGGCAACCTCGCGCAGCGCTCGCTCTCGATGGTGGCCAAGAATTGCGGGGGTGCCGTTCCGGAGCCGGGTGCCTTCACGGCCGCCGACCGCGCGCTGCTCGAGGCCGCCGCGGCGCTGCCCGCCAAGGCGCGCGCCGCCATGGACGTGCCGGCGCCCCACACGGCGCTCGGCGAGATCTGGGCGGTCGTCGCCGAGGCCAACCGCTACTTCGCGGGCGAGGAGCCGTGGAAGCTCCGCAAGACCGATCCGGCGCGCATGAACACCGTGCTCTACGTGACGCTGGAGACGCTGCGCCTCGTCGGCATCCTGGTCCAGCCCTTCGTGCCGGGCGCCGCGGGCAAGCTCCTCGACCTGCTTGGCCTGCCGACGGAGAGCCGGATGCTGAGCGATGCGGGGCAGGGCGGCCGCCTCGTCCCCGGCACGGCGCTGCCCGCCCCCGCCCCGGTCTTCCCGCGCTTCGAGAAGCCGGAGGCGCCGGCCGCGTGAACGTTCCCCTCCCCCTTGCGGGGAGGGGTCAGGGGTGGGGGTGGTGCAGGAGGCACCGCCCCGCCTCATCCTGAACCACCCCCACCTCCGGCTCCTCCCCGCAAGGGGGAGGAGAGCACCCGCTGCCATGACCTCACCGATGCTGATCGACAGCCACTGCCATCTCGACTTCCCCGAATTCGCCGCCGACCTGCCCGGCGTGATCGCCCGGGCCGAGGCCGCGGGCGTCGGGCGCATGCTCACCATCTCGACCCGCGTGGCGAAGGCCGACACCTACCGCGCCATCGCCGAGGCGCATCCCGAAGTCTGGTTCACGGTCGGCACCCATCCGCACGGGGCGGCGGAGGAGCCGGAGGTGGCGCCCGAGACCATCGCGGCGCTGGCGGAGCATCCGCGCTGCGTCGGCATCGGCGAGGCGGGGCTCGACTACCATTACGACGACGCGGCGCCCGAGGCCGTGCAGGAGCGGGTGCTGCGCGCCCATATCGAGGCGGCCCGGCTCGCCGACCTGCCCCTCGTCATCCATGCCCGCGACGCGGACGCGCAGATGGAGCGCGTGCTCGCCGACGAGATGGCGCGGCGGCCCTTCCGGGCGGTGCTGCACTGCTTCTCCTCGGGGGCGCGGCTGGCGGAGGCCGGGGTCGAGCTCGGCCTGTTCGTGTCCTTCTCCGGCATCGTCACCTTCCGGCGCTCGCACGCGCTCCGGGACATCGCCAGGTCCGTCCCCCTCGACCGGATCCTGGTCGAGACCGACGCGCCCTTCCTGGCGCCGGAGCCCCATCGCGGCCGCACCAACGAGCCGGCCTACACCGCCGACACCGCGCGCGCGCTGGCCGAGACCCTCGGCCTGGAGCCGGCGGACTTCGCCCGCCTCACCACCGAGAACTTCTTCCGCCTGTTCGCGAAGGCGGCCAGCGCGGACCGCGCGGCGGGGACCCGAGAGGCGTGACAGGCAGCTTGCGCCTCGGATACGACCGAAGCGGGAGGTCCGGATGGCGACGTTGACCCTGCGCATCCTCGGTTGCGGCTCGTCTGGCGGCGTGCCGCGCGTCGGCTACGGCTGGGGTGCCTGCGATCCGGCCGAGCCGCGCAACCGCCGCCGCCGCTGCTCGCTCCTCGTCGAGCGGGGGGAGGGGGCGGAGGTCACCCGCGTCCTGATCGACACCTCGCCCGACCTGCGCGAGCAGCTCATCGACGCGAATGTCGTCCATCTCGACGCGGTGCTGTTCACCCACGCCCATGCCGACCACACCCACGGCATCGACGATCTGCGGCCGCTGGTGATCCAGATGCGCGCCCGCATCCCGACCTATGCCGACGCGATCACGCGGGCGCTGCTCACCGCCCGTTTCGGCTACTGCTTCGAGACGCCGCCCGGCAGCGCCTATCCACCGATCCTCGACCTGCATGCCCTGGCCGAGACCGGCGAGACGCGGGTGCCGGGGGCGGGGGGCGTGCTCAGCGCCGAGGCGCTCCCCGTGGAGCACGGCAACGAGGCGGCGCTCGGCTTCCGCTTCGGCCCGGCCGCCTACATGCCGGATGTCAGCCTGATCCCCGAGGCGGTGGAGGCGCGGCTGCACGGCCTCGACCTCCTGATCATCGACGCCCTGCGCGAGACCCCGCACCCGACCCATTACGCGGTCTCGGACGCGCTGGCCCTGATCGCCCGCGTGCGCCCGCGCCGGGCGGTGCTGACCAACCTGCACACCGACCTCGACTATGCCACCCTCAAGGCCCGCCTCCCGGCCGGCGTGGTGCCGGCCTATGACGGCATGCGCCTCGAGGTCGATCTCTGAGAGCCCGTACGGCCGGCGCATCCGATCTGCCGACCTCATCCTGAGGTGCGAGGCATCGGCCGAGCCTCGAAGGAGGCCTCCAGGGATCGCGGAAACACCCGGACCTCAGGATCGAGGGGCGAGCAGGCTCCGATGTCCGTCCTGGGGAGGCCCATAGAGGGCAGGGGAGGGTGCGGCAGGGCCTGCGACCGCATTTTTCTCGCAACCGCGAAGATGGGTGTTGACGCGGCTCCGAGTGCCCCTTATACCCCGCTCATCGGCGCCGGCCGCGAATGAGTGGCCCGGGCGCTGACGCTTCTTCTGATAGTTCTAGCGGGCTGATCCGGTAGGTAACCGGGTTGCCTGTTATTGCGTCGGCTGAAGAGTGTGGGCTTCGTTTTGGCCTGTCTGGTTTTGCCGCTTCGGCGGTGGTTCTGGCGGGGATGAGGAACGGAGTTGACACGGTCGAGCGAGGGCCTTAAAC
>NZ_CABFVH010000073.1 GCF_902141855.1 Methylobacterium dankookense
GATCCGCGACACCCGCCAGCTCCTGACCGATGGTGCCTACGAGGAGGGCAACCACGGCGAGGCCGGACACTTCGTCATCGAGAAGGCCTTCGTCGAGAAATGACGCGCCCTCGCGCCGAGCCGATACCCGCCGAGACGTGAGCGGCCGCTAGGAGAATCGTCATCAGAGCGTCGCCGGATTCTGATCTCGGTCGCACGTGCGGAGCACAGGGTTAATCCGCACGGAGGGGGTCCGATGTCGAGTCCGTCTAACAGCTTGCCGGGGGGCATCGCGCCGCCGGAATCCGCCCTGATCCATGGCAGGCCGAACCTCGACGGGTCGCGTTCGGTCCTCGTCGCGGTGGTCTTCACGGCCGCCATCGCCGCGGCGCTCGCCTATGTCGGCTACAGCATCTATGCCGACATCGACGCCACGGGCGTGCGCATCACGACCTACCTCCCCTACATCCTGCTCTTCGTCGCCCTGGTGATCGCGCTGGGCTTCGAGTTCGTGAACGGCTTCCACGACACCGCCAACGCGGTGGCGACGGTGATCTACACCCACTCCCTGCCGGCCAACGTCGCCGTGGTCTGGTCCGGCTTCTTCAACTTCCTGGGCGTGCTGCTCTCCTCGGGTGCGGTGGCCTTCGGCATCGTCAGCCTGCTGCCCGTGGAGCTGATCCTGCAGGTCGGATCGGGCGCGGGCTTCGCGATGGTGTTCGCGCTGCTCATCGCCGCGATCCTGTGGAACCTCGGCACGTGGTACCTCGGCCTGCCGGCCTCCTCCTCGCACACGCTGATCGGCTCGATCATCGGCGTCGGCGTCGCCAACGCCCTCCTGCACGGCCGCTCCGGCACCTCGGGCGTCGACTGGACGAAGGCCACCGAGATCGGCTGGTCGCTGCTGCTCTCGCCGGTCTTCGGCTTCATGGCCGCGGGCGCGCTGCTGCTCGCCCTCAAGTTCGTGGTGCGCAACCCCGCCCTCTACGCCGAGCCCAAGGGCAAGGAGCCGCCGCCGTGGTGGATCCGCGGCGTCCTGATCGCGACCTGCACCGGCGTGTCCTTCGCCCACGGCTCGAACGACGGCCAGAAGGGCATGGGCCTGATCATGCTGATCCTGATCGGCACGGTGCCGACCGCCTACGCCCTCAACCGGGCCCTGCCGGATTCCTCGGTGGCGACCTTCCGGACGGTGTCGCAGGCGGCCTCCGACATCGTGGCGCAGAAGGCTGCCGGCTACAGCATCATCGGCGATCCGCGTCCGGCGGTGACGGCCTACGTGGCCGCTCGCAAGATCGAGGGCGGCACCTATCCGTCCCTCTCGATCCTGATCAAGCAGATCGGCGAGCAGGTCGAGCGCTACGGCACGCTGGCCAGGGTCCCGACCGAGGCGGTGGGCAACACCCGCAACGACATGTACCTCGCCTCCGAGGCGATCCGCTTCCTGATGAAGGACAAGGAGAGCGAGCTCTCCAGCGCCGAGGTCGGTACGCTCAACGCCTACAAGAAGAGCCTCGACGAGGCGACGCGCTTCATCCCGCTCTGGGTCAAGGTCGCGGTCGCCGTGGCGCTCGGCCTCGGCACGATGGTCGGCTGGAAGCGCATCGTGATCACGGTGGGCGAGAAGATCGGCAAGACCCACCTCACCTACGCGCAGGGCGCCTCGGCCGAGCTCGTCGCCGCGGGCACGATCGGTGCGGCCGACATGTTCGGCCTGCCGGTCTCGACCACCCACGTCCTGTCCTCGGGCGTGGCCGGCACCATGGCGGCCAACCGCTCGGGCTTGCAGCTCTCGACCCTGCGCTCCCTGGCGCTCGCCTGGGTGCTGACCCTGCCGGTCTCGATGATCCTGTCGGGCACGCTCTACGTGCTGCTCGCTCAGGTCTTCTGAGGGAGGTGGCGATGATCGGCGCGGTGGCGCACCTCCTCTGCGACGAGCCGGCTCTGCCCGGCCTGATCTGGGCGATGCGCTTCGACCGCGCCGGCCGGGGCCGCCTGCTCGGCCACGACGAGGCGGTCCCGGCCCCGGGCAGCTTCGGCGAGGGCTTCGTCTGGCTGCACGTCAACCTCAACGACGCGCGCCTCGCGGGCCTTGCCGCGGAGGGCCGGCTCGGGCCGCCGGCCCTCGTCTCCGCGGCCTTTGCCGCCGATCCGCATCAGCGGGTGGCGGTCGAGGGCGACCATGTCGGCGGGGTCATCGCCGACCTCGCCATGGCGGATCGCGACGGCGGCGGCGGCCCGGCGGCGGAGGCGGGCGGGCGCCTGCATTTCGTGATGGGCCGCGACTTCCTGGTCAGCGGGCGGCGCCACCCGATCCGAGGGCCGGAGGCCTCCCGCGACGCGGCGGCCGAGGGGCAGAGCCTCGCCGGCCCCGTGGCGCTGCTGGAGCATCTCGTCGGCCACGTGGTGGCGGCGATGGCCGCGACCGGCACGCGCCTCTCCGACGAGCTCGACGAGATCGAGGACCACATCCTCGAGGAGCGGATCCGCGACGAGAGTCGCCGGCTCGGGCCGATCCGCCGCGACGCGGTTCGCCTGCACCGCCAGCTCCTCGGCCTGCGCTCGGTCTTCCACCGGCTGGAAGCGGACGTGGACCTCGACGATCCCGTCGCCCGGGTCACCGCGGCGCGGGTCGCGCAGCGGCTCGACGCCCTCGACCGCGACATGGTGGTGCTGGCCGACCGCAGCCGCCTCCTGCAGGAGGAGCTGTCGGCCCATCTCGCCCGGCAATCGAACCGGCAGCTCCACACCCTGTCGGTGCTGACCGCCCTGTTCCTGCCGCCGACCCTGGTGACCGGCCTATTCGGCATGAACACCAAGGGCCTGCCGCTTTCCGACAACGAGGACGGCTCGACGGTGGCGATCGCGATCGCCGTGGTCTCGGCCGTCGCGGTCTTCCTGCTGATCCGCCGCCTCGGCCTGCAGGAAGGACGGGAGCGGAAAGCCTCGTAGAAGAGTCCTGGGATCCCAAAGGGATCATCCCTTTGGTGGGGTGTCGGGGCGAAGCCCTGTTGGACATCCCAGGGCTCCGCCCTGGACCCGCCAAAGGCCTGAGGCCTTTGGAATCCCCTGACGTGTCTTCTAGTAGTTGATCGTGGCGCGCAGGCCGAGGACCGTGGCGTTGCGCAGGCGGCGGCCCTGCGCGTCGGGCAGGCCGCCGCCGGGGCGCATCACGTATTGCAGGTCGGGCTGCACGGTGAAGCCCGGCACCACCTCGGCCTGGTAGGTCGCCTCGATCAGCGTCTCGCTGCTGCGGATCGGCCCCGTGCCGCTGCCGAGCCGGACGGCGTCGCGGTCGAAGGCGCGGGCGGCGGCGCTGATCCGGGAATGGATCACCCCGAGGCCGAGCGTGTCGTTCGGCCGCCCCGGGAGCAGGCCCTTGTAGGCGATGCCGCCATCCACGTAGAGGTCGATGAGGTTGCGGTCGTCCGGCACCGCCGAGAAGCGCAGGAAGGCGGAGGCGCCCTGGTCCTCCGAGCCGGGCTCCCGGTAGAGGGTCTGGTCGAGGATCGCGTAGAGGCCCTGATTGCCGCGGAAGCGCCGGGCGACGCCGCTCGCCTCGGGATCGGCCAGCAGCCTACCGCCGACGCTGTCGAGGCGCGGGCTCTCGAACCGGCCGAAATGCTGCCAGCCGCCGAGCGTCGCGGTTCCGGGCAACCCCGTCGTGCCGAACAGGCTCGGATAGGCGTAGGAGACCTCGCCGACCATGAAGGGCGGGTCGTTCACGCGGAAGCTGGTGCCGTGCGGGTTGCGCCGCTGCGGATCGGTGTCGTCGCCCGCAGGCGGCGTGCCGGCCGGGTTGCCGTTGAACAGGCCGGCCTGGAGCGAGAGGTGCTCGGTCGCGTCGTATTTCACGCGCACGGCCGGGGTGGCGAGCGGGTAGATCGGGCCGCCGCTCGGCAGCACCACGGCGCCGATATTCGGCCAGCCGAAGCCGGCATTCAGGAACACCACCGCCGACTGCGCGATGGCGAACTCGGTGTCGGCCGAGATCTGGCCGAGCTTCAGTGAGAGCCGGTCGCCGAGGAAGCGCTGCTCCAGCCACAGCTCGAACAGCCGGGTCGACGGCAGCGCCTCGATGCCGCTCACCGTGGTGAGGTTGTTCGCATAGATCCGGGACAGGCCGTGGCCGTGGATCTGGAAGAAGTCGGTGTGGAAGCGCGCGCCCGTCCAGCCCGCGAACCGGTCGAGGTCGATGTCGAGGGAGGTGTCGAGGCGCCCGCCATAGGTGGCGCCGCGGCGCAGGCCGCCGGAGACGTTGCCCAGGCCCTCGCCGATATAGGTGAGCACGTAGGTGATGCCGCGCTCGCGCAGGTAGGCGCGCAGGCCGAAGGGGTCGCCGTAGGGGCCGAGCGAGGATTCGATCGAGGCGCCGATCGTCACCGAGACCTGATCGGAGGTCTGGGATTGGGCGACGGCCGTCTGCGGGTCGCCGCCGGCGCCGGTCGGCGGCAGCCGCGTCTGGCCCGAGGCCGGGCCGGCCGCCAGCGCCAAGGCTCCGGCGAGCAGGAGCGCACGCACGCTGGCACAGCGCGGCGGGGGGCCGGATTCGGGCTTCGGGGTTTGCGGGCGCGGCACGCGTCCCAGGGGCTGGCGTGGCAGGTTCTGGGCCTCGAGTCCGAGACGGGATCGGGGCCGGGTAACAGGCTGCCGTGACAGCCCTGATACGGGATCCATCCTCCCGAGGGGACCGACCGGATCCACGCTGCGGCCGGGGCCGCAATGCCCGGAATTCACAAGCCAGACGTTAGGGCCGGCCCTGCCTCATATCCGCCGGAAGTGTCCCGCGAACTGGCGTGGGTCGCCGGGACATGCGTTCGCGAGGGGCTGGCGAGAGTTTGGAACGAGGGTTTGCGATGGGTGTGCGTTCCCTGGCGGCTGCGGCGGGCCTCGCCGTGTCGATGCTCGGTCTCGGGGCCTGCCAGGATTCCTCGACCCGGCACCTCGCCCCGATCCCTGCGCAGACCCTGTCGCTGATGCAGACCAAGGGGATGAGCCAGTCGGACCCGATCCTGATCCGCGCCTACAAGAAGGAAGCGGAGATGGAGGTGTGGAAGCGCGACGGCTCCGGCCGCTACGCGCTGCTCAAGACCTTCCCGATCTGCCGCTGGTCCGGACAGCTCGGCCCCAAGGTGCGGGAGGGCGACCGGCAGGCGCCGGAGGGCTTCTACGCGATCAGCCCGGGCCAGATGAACCCGAACTCGTCCTACTATCTCTCCTTCGATACCGGCTATCCGAACGCCTTCGACCGCGCCAACGGCCGCACCGGCAGCTACCTGATGGTGCACGGCACCTGCTCCTCGGCCGGCTGCTTCGCCATGACCGATGCCTCGATGGCCGAGATCTACGCCATCGCCCGCGAGGCGTTCGGCGGCGGCCAGCGCGCCTTCCAGTTCCAGTCCTATCCGTTCCGGATGACGGCCCAGAACATGGCCAAGTTCCGCAACGACCCGAACGCCCCGTTCTGGAAGAACCTGAAGGAGGGCGCCGATTATTTCGAGGCCCTGCGCCAGGAGCCGCAGGTCGGCGTCTGCGGCACGAAATACGTGTTCGGCGGGGCCGACGCCGCGGCCGGCTCGTGCAGCCCGGCCGTCGATCCGCTGGTGGCGGAGAAGCGGTCGCATGACGACCAGCAGATCGCGGAGCTGGTGACCAAGGGCACGCCGGCGACGCGGGTGGTCTATCAGGACGGCGGCCAGAACTCTGTCTTCCGGCCCGCCAACATGAGCGCCTTCGCGAGCCTCGGCACGAAGGAGGAAGAGCAGCCCTACAGCGCCCGGGAATACGGGCGCCGCGACCTCGGCGAGGTCAGCCGCCCCGAGACGCTGGCCGAGCCGCAGGAGATCGTCGAGACGGTCCGACCCGCACGCGCCGCGCGCTGACGGGCGCCCCTTGATCCGGACCTCCGCGCCTCCACAATCCTCAAGGATCACGAGGAGGAGGCCGCGATGTCGGAGCATGTCTACAAGGTCGTCGAGCTGGTGGGCTCGTCCAAGCTGTCGATCGAGGACGCCATCCAGGGCGCCGTCGAGCGGGCGAGCCAGACGGTGCGCAACCTGCGCTGGTTCGAGGTGATGGAGACCCGCGGCCATATCGAGAACGGCAAGGTGCAGCACTACCAGGTGACGCTGAAGGTCGGCTTCACCATGGAAGGCGCCTGAGCGGCCCGGCCGATGCTTCGGGGCGTCCGGGCGCGCATGGCGCCCTGAAGGGACCTGCCGCATGGCCGATTTCCGAAGCCTCGAGATCTTCTACTGGGTCGCCACCTTCTCGAGCTTCCGGCGGGCGAGCGAGCAGGTGAACACGACCCAGCCGGCCGTGTCGCAGCGCATCGCCGCGCTGGAGCACGAATACGGTACCCTGTTCGAGCGGCGCACCCGCGACGTGGTGCTGACCGAGCGCGGGCGGGCGCTGCTCGGCTTCGCGGAGCGCTTCCTGGCGCTCCGGGCCGAGATGGAGACGGCGCTCTCGGAGCCCGGGCGGATGACCGGGACGCTGCGCCTCGGCGTCTCGGAGACCATCGTGCAGATGTGGCTCATGCGCTTCGTCGAGCGCATGCGCGCGGCCTATCCGGGGGTGAGCGTCGACATCACCGTCGACATCTCGCCGAACATGCAGGCGGCGCTCCTCGCCAACGACATCGACCTCGCCTTCCTGGTCGGGCCGATCACCCTGCCGAACCTCGTCAACCGCCCGCTCTTCAGCACTGCCGTCGCCTGGATCGCCGCGCCCCGCCTCGTCGCGGCGGAGACGCCGCTGAGCCTCGGCGAATTGCTGCGCCACCCGCTGATCACCTATCCGAAGAACACCAGCCCCTATGTGGAGCTGCGCGACCTCGTGCTGCGCGCGAACCTCCTGCCGAGCCAGATCCACACCAGCGCTTCGCTCGCCACCATCGTGAAGATGGGCGTCGAGGGGCTCGGCATCTGCCTGATCCCGCCCGGCGTGGTGCGCCGCGAGCTCGCGGCCGGGGAGCTGAGGGTTCTGCCGGCCGAGCAGGGCCTGTCCGATATCGGCTTCACCGCGACCTACGCCAACCGGCCCGACCACCACCTCGTCGCGGAGGCCGCCCGCCTCGCGCAGGAGGTGGCGGAGGCGTGGGCGGCGCAAGATTGGCATGAGGAGCGATAACCCGCGTTTATCGCGAGCCATTCGCAATGACGATTGGCGGGCAAAACGACGGGGTGGGACAGTGCGGCATCGGGCGGCAAGCGGGTCAGGCCTGCGGCCGGCCCGATGCGGACGATCCCGATGCGGAGGCGCTCCATGGCGGCACCCGGACCGGATACAGGCGGAAGGCCACGCTTCCTCGATGCGGGGGAGGCGGCCCTGGTGGTGGAGTTCGGCGCGCGCGTCGACCCGGCGCTCAACGACCGGGTGCTCGCCCTCGACGCCGCGCTGAATGCGAAGCCGCCGCGGGGCCTCGCCGAGACGGTGCCGACCTACCGTTCGCTGATGATCCATTACGATCCGCTCGCCCTCTCCCGCGACGCCCTGGTCGCGGCGGTGGAGGGACGGCTCGCCGAGGGCGGCGCGGCGCGGGCCGGAGGCCGGCGCTGGACCATTCCCTGCTGCTACGACCCCGCCTTCGCCGAGGACATCGCCGAGGTCGCGGACCTGGCCGGGCGCGACGTCGCGGCCGTGGCCGCGCTGCATGCGGAAGCCGAGTACCGGGTCTACATGTACGGCTTCGCGCCGGGCTTCGCTTATCTCGGCGGCCTGCCCGAAGCCCTCGCCCTGCCACGCCGGCCGAGCCCGCGTCCGCCGCACCCGCCGGGCGCCGTGATGATCGGCGGGGGGCTCGCCGCCATCGGCACCTTCCCGATGCCCACCGGCTGGTACGTCCTCGCCCGCACCCCCGAGCGCCTGTTCGCCGAGGGGCGCGACCCCGCCTTCCTGATCGAGAGCGGCGACACGCTCCGCTTCGAGCCGGTGGATGCGGGCACCTTCACCGCTCTCGAGCGCCGCGCCGCCGGGGGCGAGATCGTCGCGAGGGTGGCCGCGTGAGCGCCCGGCCCATGATCCGCATCCTCGAGGCCCGCGGCGGCGCGACCCTGCAGGATGCCGGCCGCTACGGCGCCATGCGCTACGGCATCACGCCGGCCGGGCCGATGGACCCGCTCGCGCATGCCACCGCCAATCGGGCGCTCGGCAACCCGTTCGGCGCTACCGCCATCGAGGTTGGGCTCGGCGGCCTCAGCCTCGCCGTGGAGGAGGCGCCTCTCGACATCGCGCTCGCCGGCGGCGCCTTCCGCATCGATTGCGACGGCCGGCCCCTGCCGCCCGCCGCGGCGCTGACCCTGCGCCCTGGCATGGCGCTGCGGATCCGCGCCGGCCGGGCGGGCGCGTGGTGCTATCTCGCGGTCGCAGGCCGCATCGACGTGGCGCCGGTGCTCGGCTCGACCGCCACCCATACCCGCTCCGGCTTCGGCGGCCTCGACGGCCGGGCCCTCGGCCCCGGGGACGGGCTCGCGCTGGCCGAGGCCCGCGCCGGCCTCGGCGAGCCCACCGCGCTCGTCGCCCCCTGGCTCGACCGGTCGCCGGAGACGATCCGCGTCGTGCTGGGCCCGCAGGACGATTACTTCGCGGAATCCGAGATCGCGGCCTTCCTCACCCGCGACTGGACGGTGAGCCCGAAGGGCGACCGCATGGCCTGCTTCCTCGACGGCACGCCGCTGACGCATGCGAAGGGCCACGACATCGTCTCGGACGGGATCGCCATGGGTGCGATCCAGGTGCCGGGCCAGGGCCTGCCCATCGTGCTGATGGCCGACCGCCAGCCGACCGGCGGCTACCCGAAGATCGCCACCGTGATCGGGGCCGATCTCGGCCGGCTCGCCCAGGCGCAGGGCGGGACGCGCCTGCGCTTCCGGGCCGTCTCCGTCGCCGAGGCGGTGGCGGCGCGCCGCGCCGAGGCCGCCGCGCTGGAACCGGGCATCGCCCTGGAGCCGGTGGTCCGCACCGAGTTCAGCTCCGAGTTCCTGCTCGGCCGCAACCTCATCGACGGCGTCGTCGGATGAGGCCCGGGCCGAGCCCCCAGTATTGAGGACCGCGCCATGACCCAGCCTGTCGACGAGGCGGCGCTCGCCCCGCACCGTCCCGTCTCCCCCTTCGCGGACGCGGCCGAGGCGCGCCGTGCCATCCGGAGCGGCGCCTGGCGCGGCCACACCTCGGGCCTCGCGCCCTCACATGTCCAGGGCAACCTGATGATCCTGCCGCGGGCGCTGGCGGCGGATTTCCAGCGCTTCTGCCAGCAGAACCCGAAGCCCTGCCCGGTGCTCGCGGTCTCGCAGCCCGGCGCGCGCGGCCTGCCGGCGCTCGGCGCCGACCTCGACATCGCCACCGACGTGCCGGCCTACCGCGTCTTCGAGAACGGCGAGATGGTCGCGGAGGTCGCCGACCTCACCGGGCTGTGGCGGGACGACCTCGTGACCTTCGTCCTCGGCTGCTCCTTCTCCTTCGAGGCGGCGCTGATCGAGGCCGGCATCCCGCTGCGGCACGTGGCCGAGGGCCGCAACGTCGCGATGTACCGCACCGCCATCGAGACCAAGCCCGCCGGCCCCTTCCACGGGCCGCTCGTGGTCTCGATGCGGCCGATGACGGCGGCCGACGCGATCAAGGCCGTTCAAGTGACGGCGCGCGTGCCGGCGGTGCACGGCGCGCCGGTCCATCTCGGCGACCCAGGCCTCATCGGCATCGCCGACATCGCCCGGCCGGATTTCGGCGACCCGGTGCGGATCGCGCCCGACGAGATCCCGGTCTTCTGGGCCTGCGGGGTGACGCCCCAGGCGGTGGCGATGGCGGCTCGGCCCCCGCTCTGCATCACCCACGCCCCCGGCCACATGCTGATCACCGACCTGTTGAACCGCGACCTGCCGTTCCTGTGAGCCCGTGACACCCGAAGGGAGAACCCAGCCATGTGGTTGAAGGACACCAATCCCGAGGAGCGCCGGGTGCTCGGCGCGGCGTTTGCCGGCTACGGCGTCGATGCCTTCGACTACATGGTCTACACCTTCATCATCCCGACGCTCGTCGTGGTCTGGGGGCTCACCAAGGTCGAGGCCGGCAACATCGCCACCCTGGCCCTCGTCACCTCGGCGGTCGGCGGCTGGGCCGCGGGGATCCTGGCCGACCGCTACGGCCGCGTCGTCGTCCTGCAGGGCACGGTGGCGTGGTTCACGCTGTTCACGGTGCTGAGCGGCTTCACCCAATCCTACGAGCAGCTTCTCTTCACCCGCGCCATGCAGGGCTTCGGCTTCGGCGGCGAGTGGTCGGTGGGCTCGGTGATGATCGCCGAGGCGATCCAGGCGCGCTACCGCGGCAAGGCGGTCGGCCTCGTCCAATCGAGCTGGGCGGTGGGCTGGGCCTTCGCGGCCATCGCCTTCTGGGCGGTCTTCGCCCTGGCCGAGCCGGCGCTCGCCTGGCGGGTGCTGTTCTGGCTCGGCGCGCTGCCCGCGATCCTGATCGTCTGGATCCGGCGCAACATCGAGGATCCGGCGGTCTACCGCGAGACCCGCGCCGCGATGAGCCGGGTCGGCGACAGCGGCAACTTCCTCGACATCTTCTCCCGCGACCTGATCGGCCGCACCGTGCTGGCGAGCCTGCTCGCGACGGGCATGCAGGGCGGCTACTACGCGGTGACCACGTGGCTGCCGACCTACCTGAAGACCGAGCGCAACCTCTCGGTGCTCAACACCAGCGGCTACCTGCTGATCCTGATCCTCGGCTCGTTCCTCGGCTACCTCACCAGCGCTTGGCTCTCGGACCGGATCGGCCGCCGCAAGGGCTTCATCCTGTTCGGCTTCTGCGCCGGCGTGCTGGCGCTCGCCTACACGCTGATCCCGGTCACCGACGCCATGATGCTGGTGCTCGGCTTCCCGCTCGGCTTCTTCCTGTCGGGCGTGTTCTCCGGCATGGGCGCCTTCCTCGCCGAGCTGTTCCCGAGCCGGGTGCGGGGCTCGGCGCAGGGGTTCTGCTACAATTTCGGCCGGGCGGTCGGTGCCATCTGCCCGGCTTTGGTCGGGCATCTCAGCGGCTCGCTCACCCTCGGCATCGCCATCGGCGTGGTCGCGGGGGCGGCCTACTGCCTCGTGATCGTGGCGGCCCTCCTCCTGCCGGAGACGGCCGGGCGCGACCTCGACACGCAAGGCGAGCCGGCCCGCCGGGAAGTGGCCGCGGCGGCTTGAAGAAGCAAGGAGGGAGGGAGCATGCGTGAGGTCGATCTCAACGCCGATCTCGGCGAGGGCTACGGCGCCTATGCCTGCGGCGACGACGCGGCGATGCTCGGCATCGTGACCTCGGCCAACGTCGCCTGCGGCCTGCATGCGGGCGATCCCGAGATCATGGCGGCGACCTTCCGGCTCGCCCGCGAGCGGGGCGTGATGGTCGGCGCCCATCCGGGCTTTCCCGACCTCTGGGGCTTCGGCCGGCGCCGGATGCCGTTCACCCCGGCCGAGATCGAGCGTCTCGTCGCCTATCAGGTCGGGGCCGCGCAGGCGCTGGCCAGCTATGCCGGCCACCGCGTCACCTACGTGAAGGCGCATGGGGCGCTCGCCAACCTCGCCGCGGCCGAGCGGGACGTCGCCGACGCCATCGCCCGCGCGGTGCGCGCGGTCGATCCGGGCCTTGCGCTGCTCGCCATCGCCCTCACCGCCCAGGTGCCGGCCGGCGAGGCGCAGGGGCTCGCCGTCCATCAGGAGATCTTCGCCGACCGCGGCTATACCGAGGACGGTCAGCTCATCGCCCGCGGCAAGCCGGGCGCCCTGATCACCGATGCGCAAGAGGCGGCCGACCGGGTGCTCGCCATGGTGGAGGCGGGGGCGATCGTCACGGCCGGGGGCGCCCGCCTGCCGACGCCGATCCGCTCGATCTGCGTCCACGGCGATTCCGACCATGCCGTCGCCACCGCCCGCGCGGTGCGCGCGCGCCTCGAAGGGGCGGGCGTGCGGCTCGCGGCCTTCGCGGCCTGATCAGGCGACGGCCGCTTCGTCCAGCCATTCCGTGAAGGTGAGGCGGGACCAGCCGGAGGTCGGGGCCAGCGGCGTCGGGGGGCGATGCGGGTTCAAGGGGCGGAGCGGCCGCTTCGGCGGCAGGGGCCGCTTCGGCCGCCCCGGCTTCACCGGGCTGCCGCGCGAGGTGATCGCGCGGGCCCAGCTCCAGGCGACCGGCCGGCCTTGCCGGTCCATGCAGGTGAGGCGATCGACGGGGCCGAGCCACACGCAGGCGCGCATCGACCAGGCATGGCCGTCCGCGACGAAGGCGACGGTCTCCAGGTCGAGATCGAAGATGAACGTGTCGTCGCCGATCCAGCCGACGAGCTCGCAGGCGGGCGAGAACAAGGGCTCCACCGCAGCAGGTCTCCCGCGCCGAGGGTCCAAGCTCACGATATGCGAAAGGAACCTCCGCCTGTGAAGGGCGGGGGCTCGAAATGTCGCCGTGCCCGTGAGCGGGCCTCAAACCTCTTCGTCGAGATCGCGCCCGCGGGTCTCGCGCAGCATCAGGGCGGCCAGCGTGCCGACGAGGCTGAACGCCGCGAGGTAGTAGGCCGGCGCCATCCGGTCGCCCGTCGCCGCGATCAGCCAGTTGATCACGTAGTTCGTGCTGCCCCCGAACAGCGAGACCGCCAGGGCGTAGACGATGGAGAGCCCGGCGCTGCGGACCGAGCGCGGCAGGGATTCCGGGATGCCGACGATGATCGCCGCCGCGTTGATGGAGGAGAGCGCCGAGAGCAGGAACGTCACGGCGTAGACCGCGGCGGGCCCGGGCGCCCGCAGCAGCCAGGCGAAGGCGGGCACCGCCAGGACGAGGATGAGGGCGCGCGGCCAGATCATCACCGGGCGCCGGCCGAAGCGGTCGGCAAGGAAGCCGCCGAGCAGCGGGAAGGCCACGGAGGCGAGGCCCAGCGCGATCGGCACCGCGGTCGCGGCGGTCTCGCTGAGGCCGAGCGTGGCGCCGGCATAGACCGGCATGTTGGTGCCGACTGCGTTCGAGACCGTCGAGGCGGTGATGACCAGGAAGGTCAGCCCGAGGAGGTGCCCGTGATCGCGCAGGAGCCGGCGGATCACGGCCGTCGTCGAGGCCGCCGCGCCCGGATCCGCGTCGGCGCCCGCGGTCTCGGGCAGGTGGCTGCGGATGACGAGGCCGACCGGCACGACGGCGAGGCCGACGAGGAACATCGCCCGCCAGCCCCAGGCCGACATGGTCGCGTCGCCCACCACGAGGGCCAAAGCCGTGGCGAGGAGGCCGGCAAAGAGCGCCGCGCAGCCCTGGCTCGCGATCTGCCAGCTCGCCACGAAGCCGCGATGCGCGGGCGGGGCCGCCTCGAGCAGGTAGGCGGTCGAGGGCCCGACCTCGCCCCCGAGGGCCAGCCCCTGGATCAGGCGGCCGGCGACGACGATGGCTTGCGCCCAGCCGCCGATCTGCGCGTAGCCCGGGCAGGCCGCGAGCATCAGCATGCCGATGGCCATCAGCCCGATGGTGAGGAGCATGGCGGGCTTGCGCCCGGCCCGGTCGGCGAAGGCGCCGATGAGGGCGCCCCCGATCGGGCGCATGACGTAGCCGATGCCGAACAGGGCGAGCGAGGCGAGCAGGCTGTGGCTCGCATCCGCATCGGGGAAGAAGGCCTCGCCGATCGGCTTGGCGAAGAAGGCGTAGACGGTGAAATCATAGAATTCGAGCGCGTTGCCGAGCACCACGGCGCCGACCGCCTTGCGGTCGAGGGCCGCGTGCGCCGCGCGAACGGGGGAGGTCGCATCCATGCCGATCGTCCCGGATCCGCTCAGCGGCCGGCTTCGGGCCGGGGACGGGCCGGCACCGGCCGGCCGGGGGCGTCGAGGTCGTCGGGTCGTGATGGCATCCGGCCGTGGCTCCCGTCGGGCGGTTCGCGTGCCGACCCGAGATAGGGCGCGCGGGCGGCAGCCGAACCACCCGCGGCCGTCACGCCTCGGTGAACCGAGCGGTCTCGGTCTTGAGCGGATCCATCACCACCATGCATCACCGCCGAGCGGGCGTTCTTCGACCTGTCGCCGAGGCTGTACAGGATGACGCCGCAGGCCACCGAGCAGTAGGGGCAGGTGTTGCGGGTCTCGCGCATCTGCGCGAGCTTGAACGGGCGTACCGCCGCAGCCATGGCCGGCTCAAGGCCGCCGAAGCCGAGGGCGCCCAGCGTGCCGCCCGCGAGGCCGCTACCGACACCCTCGAGCAGACCACACCTGGACTGTCATGGTGTGTGTTTTCCTCGACTAGAGCGCTCTCCGCCGAAGCGGACACCGGTTCGGTGCAAGAGAGCGCGTCACAACAAGAGCTTAGAGCCGTTCCTGATTGCAACGCGATCGGGAACGGCTCTAAGACGAGCTAGTCTAATTTCAACATGTCCCACATCCGTCTGCTGAAGCAAGTGCGGATGCGTGACACAGCACCTCGGAGTATTGCGAGGTTGCATCACGTTCTGCCGACCCGTTCAGTCCCTCGGAAAGTGAAAATGAGACCGCCTGCCGGTGCGGGGCGACTTATTTCGCCGGAGCGGCCGGGTTCTGACCCGAGGGGCCCGGCGTCCGGTGCTCCATCGGCGCTTGGGGCTCGCTCCCGGGGGTGGAGCCGGTCGAGGCTCCGGGCACCGGGCGCCCGGCATTCTCCGAGGTCGAGTGGCCGCCGGGATCGGGCGCGTCCTTGGCGGCGGATTGCTCGCGCGGCACCGGCGCCTGGCTCCAGCCGTCATTGGCGCTGCGGCTCTTGTCGCCCATCACGTCCTGGCCCTTGATGGCGTCCTCGGCCCTGGCCGCGGTCGCCGCGGTGCCGAGCAGGATCAGGCAGGCGGCGGCCCGGGCGGCTAAGCCTTTGCAGGGAATGGCCATTGGCAGGGTTCCGGCATGGTGCGTCGGGCGGTGGCCGGGTCGCGCGAGGGCCCGGTGCCGGTTCCGGGGAGCCCGCTCAGCGGCCGAGCAGGTCGGCCTCGGCCGCGTCGATCGCCGCGACCTGCTCGCGCGCCACGGCGCGGGTGCTCCGCCGCCGGATCAGGGCGCCGATGCCGACGACGAGAAGCGCCCCGAGCGCGGCTGACCCAAGATGCAGGCCGCCCTGCAGCGCGGCCGGCAGCGCCTCCGCGACGTGCTGCTGCACGAGCCGGTCGGTGGCGATCATCTCGCCGGCCACCCAGCCGAGTAGGCCGCCGCCGAACCAGATCAGCACGGGGAAGCGCTCGATCAGGCGGGTGATCAGGCTGGCGCCGAGCACCAGGAGCGGGACCGAGAGGGCGAGGCCGATGACGAAGAGTTCGTCGTGGCCCCGCGCGGCGCCCGCCACCGCGACCACGTTGTCGAAGCTCATCACCGCATCGGCCACGACGATGGTCCGGATCGCCCGCGACAGGCTCGCCTGCTCGGCGACGGCGCTCCCCGCCTCCTCCTCGCCCCGCACCAGCTTCACCGCGATATGCAGGAGCACGAGGCCGCCGACGACCTTGAGCAGCGGAACCGCGAGCAACGACGAGACGATGACGGCGAAGACGATGCGCAGCAGCGCCGCCGCCAGCGCGCCGAGGATCACGCCGACGCGCCGCACCCGCGGCGGCAGCCCGCGGCAGGCCAGCGCGATGACGACCGCGTTGTCGCCCGACAGGACGATGTCGATCCAGACGATCTGGAGCAGCGACAGCAGGAAGGCGGAGGTGAGGTAGTGATCCACGCGCGGACTCGCTCGGGCCGGGGTTGCCCGCAGGCCTCCACGGGAACTAGGATTTCTCTCGTTGCCCAGCCTATGGGCCGGCTCCTGGGCGGAATTGAGAGGGCGCGGTGGGGCGCGGCCCTCCTCCTGGCGATCGGCCTCACCTCGGCGGCGCAGGCGGAGCCGGCCTCGACCCTGCGGGACATGTGGGGCGCGCTCGGCACCTGCACCGGCCGGATCCGGGTGCCGCAGGAGGCGTCCGGCTCCGAGGTCACCGTGCTCTTCACCATGCGGCGCGACGGGAGCCTGCAGGGCCGGCCGCGCATCACCCATTCCCGCCTCGTCGGCGACGAGGCGGCCCGGCGGGACTTCGTCGCCGCGGCGCTCGCCGCGCTCGCCGCCTGCTTCCCCCTGCCGATCACGGAGGGGCTCGGCGGCGCGGTCGCCGGCCGGCCGATCCGCTACCGGATCACCAGCGGAACGCGGGGCGCTTGAACGAAGCCGAAATCCGCCATCCCGAAGGGATCGATCGGATTTGGTGCCTCTCACAAAACGCCCGCTGCGCCGTCGCGGCCAGAGAGAGGACTCCCAGCGAACGGGAGTTTTGTGAGGGGCACTTGGAAGGCCAGCGTCCGACAGCGGCGCGCCGCTGTCTCGCCCGACCGATTGCACCGTGACGGCTCGCGCGGCGACACTGCGCGCTCGCAAGTCGGCGGGAGGCAGTCAAGATGATGACCGAAGGTGAGGATGCGGCGATCACGGAGGTCGCGACGGTGGCGGCGCTGCGCGCCATCATCAACCATTTCGTCGAGCGCGACTGGCGGACCTTCACCGAGATCCACGCGGCCCTGCCGGCCACCGTCGGCGAGCTGGTCTCGGAGGAGTATCCGAGCTTCCGCGAGAAGGTGCTCGCGCGGGCGGAGCATCTCTATTTCACGCGCCGCTGAGGGGGCCGGACACGGAAACGCCCCGGGAGCAGACTCCCGGGGCGTTTCGCGCGGCTCAGCGGGCCAGTTTGATCGGGCTGGGGACGCTCAAGCCAGCCGAAAGGCTCAGTACGAGCCGAACTTGTAGTTGACGCCGGCGCGGACGACGGCGAACTCGGTGTCGTTGCGGCGGTTGGTGGCGCCGGAGACGACGGTGACGCCGGTGCTGCCGAGGCCGACCGGGATGCCGGT
>NZ_CABFVH010000074.1 GCF_902141855.1 Methylobacterium dankookense
GCGCCACCACGCGCAGGCTGCCTAACCTCTCAACCAAGGTGGACCAGAGCCTCCGTTCCTGAGCACCGCAAACCGTCTCAAATCATCTGACGACGGACAGTCGGCGCGTCCCGGCACCACGCAGCTTGACCTGATTCACGCCAGCTGAATGCCGCACCTATTTCGCCGCAGCTGGCTAAAATCCAGCCTTATGCGGTACCGCTCTTGAAGACCGGGTGCAAGTTCTCGAATGCGCTCCCGCTGAAATGGCGATGGTCGACCCACGACCGCTGAAGTGATGCTTGCGATTGCCAGTCCACAATGGACGGACTAAAAGAGTCCGGGGCAGCTAGAGCCGTTCCCGATCGCGTTGCGACGGGGCACGGCTCCAAGCCTTTGTTTTGACGCGCTCTCTTTCGCCGAACCGGCATCCACTTCGGCGGAGAGCGCTCTAAGCCCTCAAACGCATGAGCTGCAACCGGTCGGTGCGAGCTCCGAAAAATTGAGCCAACGTGTAAGAGTTTTAAAATGGAAGCTGCGATCCAGTCAAATATAACGAGTTTAAGTATTATTTCAGATTCGTACTGGACGGCTATCAGTTGGCATCCAGCGGCCGGTGAGCTTAGTTTGCTCAATGTTTACCTCTATGTAAATCTGAATTTTTTGCTGCTTCCAAAAAATGTTGCAATATTCGAATTTTGATTCGAATTGTCTCGTAGAATTATTCATAGGAACCGCAAATTATGCGAGCCATATTGTATGCTGAGAAGCTGATATTGATGACATTTTGAAAAGATGAGCTTCGTTACGGAATTTATTCGGCGTAAACCTATCCTAGCATTGTTCGAAGGCAGAGAGCTCTCCGAATGAGTCACGAGGTTGTTCTGTTCCCGAAGAAGACTCGATCAACCTTCGGCGCTGAGTCACATAGTGTTTCTGCAGATTTGATATTTTGCGCAGACCAAATTGTGGTGTTGCGGTTCCCCCTCGCGGGATCTTGCGCTATGCCGCTTTCAGTCGTTCATCCTCAAAATTGGGAACTTTTAACCTGGGCATTCGCGGGTTTTTCTGAACAAGCGGTCGGTAAGCCAACTTGTCTACTTGTTCTCGACCGTCAGAGCATTTTGCATATCGACGACGGATTCACCATTACAATCCAAACTCATGTAGGGGAACTTTACATTCTCCTCAATACGTCAGCATCCAAGGTTAATCTCTCGCTTGAAGAAGCATCAATACTTACCGAGTGCATAATTACAGCATTTAGCCCCATCACAGCACTGCGATTGTCGAAATTACTGATTACGCTCGATGCAGCTTTAAATACATTGTCCTCGAACAAACGAAGTACTAAATTTAGTTTTAGTTTCCAGCCCGGGGAATTGAAGATAGATAATTTGAGTTTTATTCCGTCCTATATCTTGGGACGCACGGGTGTGGGATATGTCTGCATCCCAGTAACCTCGGTGCGCCTCTCTGCGTCGCCTAAAAAGCAAATGTGGCTCGCCGTGGATTTTTCTGTTCGCGATAAATCCGACTTAGACAGAGTCATATTTGTCAGTGAAGGTCGTTACGAAATAGCGGACTCAGATGCGAATGAATGAGATTGTATCCACCGATCCTTATCCGCCTACGGTGTTAGTAGTCACACCGATGCCAGTCTTTCCCGTAAGCGCTGGAAACCGAGTTCGGCTGAATGCAACATGTGAAGCACTGCACCGGGGAGGGTTTGCCGTTGACTTAGCATACATTCAACACGAAGATCAGATCTATAGGCGGTTCGGGCAACACCCCCCCACTGACATTAGTGCAATAGTTTCCAAATTCCAGAGGACTTTCTTAATCCCTGTAGAGAAGTTAATTTCGCTCAAGACTTGGTGCGGCGGCTTTCCGATTGATTCATGGTGTCCAGACGAAGCGATTTCATTCGTTTCTTGGTACTTCGCGACATATCCCGAAACTTGTGCCATTATTGTCAATTACGTTTTTTTGTCGCGCTGCTTAGAATTTGTTCCAGCCGGTGTTCAACGTATTATCGATACACATGATCGCTTTTCCGATCGACATCTCCAGTATTTGCCGTTTAGAAGCGAACCTAATTTTTTCTATACAGATAAGGTAAGCGAGACTACCGGACTTGCGCGAGCTGACACTGTACTAGCGATACAACTTCAAGAGGCTGATTATTTTAAAACGCTTGTCGCAGCGGACGTGCGCCTACTACCTCCAATTCTGACGCAACCTTTTTTCTTAAAATCTCCACGTTGGATTAAATCACTAGGGTTTATTGGTCACGGAAACGATCCGAATCTGTTTTCGATTAGTAAATTCGCGCATGCCTGGTCGGACTCATGGAAAGAGGAATTTCCAACTCTATTTATCGCAGGCGAGATCTGCAACAGTCTAGAAAACTTTAGCCTACGGGGAGTGCGCCTTGTAGGCTATGTTGACCGAGTCGAAACATTTTATGAGCAGATGGATATAATCGTAGCTCCCATGCTAATGGGGAGCGGGCTGAAGATGAAGGTAGCAGAGGCCCTATCGATGGGCATGCCAGTAATTGGAACGCGGATTGCGTTCGAAGGATTTGCAACACGAACACATTTTCATCAGCTCACAGGCGTGGAAGACTGTGTTTCAACTCTTCTATCAATTTATAATAACGCAGAATCTTTGGACGAGCTCACGCGTGAATGTGCTGACCTGCTCAATCGATACAATACTCATTCCTTGGAATGCGAGGCAGCATGGCTCGCTACAATCCCGCGGCGGTCGGGGGCCCGCCCTGCGCCACGGATCTCGAATGAGAAGACTGAAAATGAGGCAATCGTTTGTGGCAGCGTCCTTCTGACATGTGAAACTTCCCTCCGCTCACTTACCACTAACGATCCAGAGATCGGCATCCTCGTCGCAACGGAAAAGCCGCCCTTGCACACTCTTCACGATAGAGGGTTCACTCCAGAGCGGAAACGTTGGTTTGCTCGGTTGCTGCGGAAGAATGAGAGCAGTGAGGATCAACCGACGACGCGCAAATTCTTAGGCGATGCTGGGCTAACTCTGTCACCCGAGTGGGTGCGTAAACGTGTACTTTCGCGCACTAGCAGAGAGTGTATTGCTGGTTACTTCTCCGAAATGCCGGCAAATTGGTCATCCGAGGCAAAGTTAATTGGTTCGAACTGTAACTTTACGGAGGCCGTTGCCATGGTACCGAGTTTCCTCATTAAAAGTCCCTCCCCGGCGGCTGTATTCGTTTTTGATGCTCTAGGGGATGTACATGAGATGCAGCTAAGCAAAATATCACCTTTATCGCGCCCACTAAAGCTTAGGTTTGAGGAAACCGGCAGCCTTACACCTGTACCGAGCGCAGTTACTCTCCTTCCAATAATTGATAGTCATCACGCCACGGTGAATGAATTGCCTCTCAAACAAATACTCATTCTGACAGACGATTTAGTTGGTCGGTTAATTTTTTTATTGTGATCCGTTGATAGATCAAGATTCATCGATCAAGGAATTCAAATGAGTCCTGAGACAATAGATCCGCATTACGGAAGGCTTGCAGCTCTTGTTGAGGCGCAGCTAATCGAAAACGCGCTTGCGCGGAATGCTTTGCGCATCGCTTTCACTCCGGTGTCCGACCCATTGGTTTCGGTAGTGATCGTCTCGCGAAACGCACATTTAATGCTAGGACTTACTCTATATCGCCTTGCTTCTCTTCAGGCGTTAGCTGGTGCAACATTTGAAGTGATCCTTGTCGATAACGGATCTCATTCAGAAACTCAATCAGTCCTCGATCGTGTTGATGGGGCTACATTAATCCGAAATGAGGAAAATGCCGGTTTCGGTCCTGCTTGCAATGCCGGATCCAACTTGGCACGAGGGCGATACCTCTTGTTTCTCAATCCTGATGTTGAACTTATGCCCGGCGCAATAGGCGCACTTGTCGAGCCTTTCGCCGATTCCTCCGTAGGCATTGTCGGCGCTCATCTGGTGTTTCCCGGAGGCATTCTTCAAGAGTGCGGGGCGTTTTTCCGAAATGACGCTCAACTTACTCATGCTTATGGTCGCGGCAATGCAAATCCACTGCTTCCTGAAGGTACATTTCAGCGTCAAGTTAGTTATGTATCAGGAGCTGTCCTCATGATCGAGCGGGATCTCTTTATTGAGCTCGATGGATTTGACGATATTTATAAGCCTGCGTATTTTGAAGATACAGATCTATGTGTTCGTTGTCACCAAAAAGGGCGGCGCGTTATTTATCAGCCACGAGCGACTGCGATTCATTTCGAAAACGCGACCAGTCGGCAGCGATCGGATGTAGAATTTCTGATTGATCGCAACCGTAAAATCTTCCTTGATCGGCATCGTTCTTGGCTATTCCCAGATCCTAGCGTACGACCTCGCTTTGGGGACCGCGAGCACGATAATTGGGCATTGCGTGTGCTTTACATCGATGACGCCGTACCTCATCACGATCTTGGATCGGGCCTGCCACGCGCGAACTTCATTATCAAGGCCATGGACAGCCTTGGCTACCGCGTTACAGTCTACCCAGTTCATCGGGCCGATTCGAATATTTATGATCGCTATCGTGACCTGCCCGATACTGTTGAAATCCTCAATCCGGGTTCAGCGGTGGGGTTGAGTTCCTTGTTCGACGAGCGACGCGATCACTATGATACTATGTGGGTCAGTCGTCCACATAATATCGATCTCGCATGTCAAGTTGCGCAAGATAAGGGATTTTCACTACGCGATATTGTCCGGAAACGCGTTATCTTTGACTCTGAGGCTCTGTTTTGCTTGCGCGACTTTATTGAGAAAGCTCTCCGAGATGGACAGATTGCGGCCCCGTCTTTTAAGCAGTCAGCCCTTCGTGAGACCCGCAATTTCGCCCAGGCCGATCACGTTGTTTGCGTCTCACCTGCGGAAGCGAGTATCCTGAACAATTTTGGCATAACCAACGTCACGATCCTCGGGCACGCATTCGATTTACCTGAAATTCAGGAAACCTGCTTCGCTGATCGGTCTGGTCTATTATTCATTGGGTCGCTTGTCGATCAGATGTCGCCGAATATCGATTCACTCGGCTGGTTTCTAGATTCGGTCTGGCCTATCGTGCGCAACCAATTACCGGAAGTGCGGATGCGGATTGTTGGTCAAATCACATCCGAATTCCGGCGCCGGTTTACAAGACCAGGGGTGGAAGTTCTGGGACGGGTGTCAAATCTGACCCCGCTATTAGCAAATGCACGCATCTCGGTTGCGCCAACGCGCTACGCAGCAGGCGTGCCGCATAAGGTCCACATGTCCGTTGCTCACGGATTGCCCTGTCTTGTGACCCCGATTTTGGCAGAGCAGATCGGCTGGCCAAAGGATGCAGGATATCATGTCTGCGACTGGCGAGATCCAAAAGCCTTCGCGGATGCGCTGCTCCGCCTCTACTCCGAAGCAGACGTTTGGGCCGATCTGCAGCGTGCTGGGCGACTGCAAGTCGATCAAGAATGCAATCCGGCCGCTTTCGCAGCGGTACTGCGTACTTTGTGTGAAAGACCTGTGTTCGCATGAACCAAAGCGCCTTCATAAAACTCATGATCATGACTGCGAGTACCGTCTTTCGCAGACTCACGATCGGCCCTGTGCCAAAACTGTTTGACGCCACCTACTACCTGCGTATCAATAGATCAGCGGCTGATTCTGGAATCGACCCTTACCTGCACTATGTCAGGTATGGAGTCGCTGCTAACTTAAATCCTGCTGAGGATTTTGACACAGCGTTCTATCGTCAACAGACTGGCGAAACACGCCTAGATCCTCTCCAGCACTACAACAAAATTGGCGCAGAAACTGGGTTCGATCCCAGTCCAAACTTTAACACAACCGATTATTTGATGCGGTATCCTGATGTTGCGACTTCTAAATCTAACCCATTGCTGCACTATCGTACGCACGGACGACAGGAAGGCCGCGAAGCAAGGTCTTCCGCGTCCAAATTCGGAACCCTTGTAGCGTTGGAAGGCGTGAACCCGCAATATGTGTTCACTCTGCCTGATGAAGTTGCTGTCGGATTCTCGATCCGTGTTCTACGCGATCTTCCAGTCGAATCACGTGAGTCGCGAGTGCCACGTCTATGTTTCATATTCAAATTCACCCAGGACGAGATTGACCTTCTTATTGATGCGTTCGGAGCCATTCAAAGTGGTGCTCTCTCAACAATATCTCTTGATATTAATTCGGATATCAAACGAATCAAATATACTAAAACAGTCTTGCTTTCCTTTGAATGCTGTTATGTCAAAGACGAACAAACCAAATACACCAAGATTTTTAGATATAGCGAACTTCGCCTGTGGGATTTGCGAGGATACGAGGCGCACCTTGCAGAAATATACCCTGCAGGCTCAACTGAGATAAATATTCATGCGTAGATAAGAAAGTTAAGAGTAATCAACCAGGCCTGTGTTTGGGGAGTTCAGGCACTGACGGATTTAAGGATGGCGCCGAATGGATTGGTGCCGATCAGGCGGGCGGTGTCGACAACGGTGCGGACGGCGGCCTCGCCATCGGCCGCCCACATGGCCCGGTAGCCGTTGGTGACCTTCCGCTGCACGACGGCCGGACACAGCAGCCGCTCAGAGGCATTGTTCGTCGGCTCGACCTTTCCGGGTGTCAACGGGCGCCGAAGTCTGGTTCTGCGTCACTTCGTGTTGTGGGGCGGGCGGACCGGGACCCGCCGTGCCGACAGCGGGTTCGGACGAGGGTGATAGCCGCCCGAGTTCGTCCCATGCCCAAGCGCCTGCGCCCGTTCATTCCGCCCTCGCTGCGTGTCGTCTCTGTCACGTCCGAGCCCCAGCACGTGACTGTGCTTGCGGTGCCACGGTCGCTGACGGCGTGCTGTTCCGCTTGCCGTTTGCGGTCAGACAGCGTCCACGGCTCCTATGGGCGTCACCTCGCCGACCTGCCCTGGCAGGGCCGCTCCGTCGGCCTGCACGTGCGCCTGCGCCGCCTGCGATGCCGCAATCCTGCCTGCCCCCGTCGTACCTTCAGCGAGACCCCGCCGGACGTCGCCGCGCCGCATGCACGGCGCTCGCGGCGCCTCCATGACCTGCAGCGTCATTTCGGCCTCGCCCTCGGCGGAGCACCGGCCGCGCGGCTGGCCTACCGTCTGGCCATTCCGGCCAGTCCGTCCACTTTCCTTCGCTTCGTCCGGGCCGGGCCGACACCGGTCGCGCTGCCGCCGCGCGTGATCGCCATCGATGAGTGGGCATGGCGACGCGGGTGCCGCTACGGCACGGTAATCGTCGATCTGGAGCGCCGGGTGATCGCCGATCTCCTGCCCGATCGTGAGATCGAGGTAGTCGCCGCGTGGCTACGGCGCCATCCTAGGGTCGAGATCATCGCCCGCGACCGGGCCGAGGTCTACAGCGAGGCCGTCCGGCAAGGTGCGCCCGAGGCGGTGCACGTCTTGGACCGGTGGCACCTGCTGCGGAACCTCGGCGAGGCGTTGCAGGAGGTGGTCGGCGGCGAGCACGCCGTGATCCACTCGGTGACGCGCACGCTCGGAGATGAGCGGGCCGCGGCGCTCCGGATCGAGCAGAACCGCGCGCGTCCGGCCACAGCCTCAGATCGTCGCAAACTGGCGCGCCACGCACCGCGCCGTGCGCGTCACGCCGAAGTCCGAAGGTTGCACGCACCGAAACTGGCCGACGCGGCTGACTTGGCAGTTCGCTTCGCACGCATGCCGCGCGGTCAATCCTCGGAGCCAGTCACGGACTGGCTGGCCGCGGCCCGGTCGAGCGTGCTGAAGCGGTTCGCCGCCGGCCTGCAACGCGATGCTGCCGGGATCGAGAATGTGATCGCGCTGCCGTGGTCGACGGGACCGGTGGAGGGCGAGATCAGCCGCCTCATGACGATCAAGCGCAGCATGTACGGACGCGCCGGCTTCGAACTTCTGCGTCAGCGCGTTCTCAACCCGGTCTGACCCACCACACGAAGTGACGGAGAACCACGATGCACCCGGTGTTGACACCACTCACCGCCTGTCCACAGATGCCAGGCGATCCCCGCCAGCACGCGGCGCGCCGATGTTGTGTCCGGACTGCCCGGCGGATCCGCTCGCTCCAGAAAGCGGGCTACCTCGTCCAGCCCGGCCTGCAACACCATGTCCTTCAGACGCGCCTAATGACGCGTCCGATGCTGATCCGTCCACATCTGCTCTCCACGCCGCCCTGCCAGGCGGAATTCGTGTTGGCACACAAGACAGATGGGGACGGCCGGCAGAGGCGCTCAAATAGGCTTTGAGACATACAATCGCGCTCGTTGCTGCGCCGCAACAGGCTGGTAGGGGTTTCTCAGGTAAAGTCGCCGCTTCACTCTCGAGCGAGGCGGCCCCGATGGCGAACTTGCACTTCACGCACACGCCCAACCACCCGAAGGCGCATATCCTGCTGGGCAGCTTATCCGTGACGTGCTCGGTGCTGGAGCGGTCCACCACGCAAGCCCGCATCCGTGTGCTGAACGCGGGGAGCGTCCCCGAGTACCTGAGCGTTGCATTCGACGATGAGACCCGACGCGCACGCGTGGCGTTGCGCAAGCAGGGCGCCCTCGGCCTAGACCTGTGGCTCGATCTCCTTGCGTCCGAGACCGCGGCGGCAGCGTAGGGTCTCCCAGACACGGGCCACCTACACGGCTGAGGTTGCCTCCCACCGGCTTGCACGCCGACGCCTTGGCACGCACGTCGCGAGCGGCTCCTCGCTCCCAGCTGCGTTGTGGCAGCCCGTACTTCAGGTATGTCCGCGTCAACTCCCGGCGGACGAGGTGCGCGCATGATCCGCAGTTCTCGCCGGTCAGCCTGGTCCCGGGCAGTGCCACGTAGCCCTTCGGTGTCGTACCGGTGCGGAGCCGCTTCCGCTCTATGAGCGTTAGCGCACGGTTGAGGCTGAACAGGTCGGAGATAGCGAGACTGGCCGTCGTCATGCTGCCCACGCAATGTCTATCGGATTGGCGGACCACTGCATTGGTCCCCGAGGCGTGATGCAGCGTCAGTGTCATGGCTGCCCCCTTTCGCATAGCGAGCGTAGGCGCTGACTGCGACGTAGAAGCCTCACTCCATCTTCGGCTCCTCTGGTCCTGGCTGATTCTCTAGATCAGTCCGGCCCTAAGCCGGCCGGTCAGGTCAACCGCTTCTGTTCCAGTCAGGGGTCTGGAAGGGCCTCCTCAAACGGATCCAGCTCTGCCGTGTCCAACCAGCGTTGAAGCGGGCGCGTTGCTGCCCGTTGCGGCGGGGCTTTGGGAAAGCCTCTGCTCTGGATCTTGCGGCGATGCGGATCTGCGATGCCGTGATGGCGGTCCCAGGAGCGATTGGCCTTGCTGATGCGGGCCACATCGGCGCGCGTTTTCTTGGCATGGCAAAGCATGCACAGGACTTGGCAATTGGAGAGGATGGGTTCGCCACCAAGCGCGTCGGGTACGATGTGGTCGTAAGCGAATTTGGCAGGCGTGAGGGAGCAGGGACAGCGGTCTCCGTCCGCCAACTGTCCCTCGCAGCGACCCTGGGCCCGATGGAAGGCTGCACGCTGGACAGCCTTGGAGAACTCACGGCGGGCCATCAGGTGATTGGACCCTGAGTTTGCTGTGCGGACTCAAGGCTGATTCCGGCAGGACTCGAGCGTTGCTCTGAGGGTGGCAACGATCGAGGTAGGGCCCGGAGGGATCGACGAGCGGCACTCACGGCAGCGCCTCGAGATCAGGGGTGCAGACGTCGAGCAGGATCGCCGTGCGATCGGTCAGTGATGGGGCGAGGCGATGGACGTGGAATTCGTCGATGCCGACGCGTGCCATACTGGCAAGCCAATTCGCCGCATTGGGACCACACAATCCCTCACTTGCCGCGATGATCGATACGAGGCCTGGGGTCGTATTGGTGCGAACCGCGAGGATGACGGCTTCGGCTAAATCGGTCTGGGTGTCAGCGAGCCGGCAATCAAGCTGAGCGCGCGTGTAGACGACCACAATGTAGCGTCTACCAGATCGACCGCGCCACACCGATAGTGCGTTCAATCCCGAGATGTGGGTGAATGATCTGCCGCGCAAACGCTCATGGCGGACCGGTTCACGCGCTTGCCGATCTGCTTTGAGCGCGCGAAGAGCTGTGTGCCAGGATGGGTACGTCATCGATTGCTCCGATGGGTGCTGCGACACCTCCACAGTGCTCGTTATTGCGGCCGCATCCAGTGTAATCTGCTCCGTCGCGCAGAGAATTCCGCGATCAAATCGAAATCCTCCGAGCATTAACTCGATCCGCGATGGCATCTCCATCTCAGTTGAAAAACGGCGGCCTCTCGGAGTGCGGAAGGTCAACTGGGTCTTGATCGGATCAATGCTGGGGTGGGTCTGCGCGCCAGGACAGCGATGTGTGCCCGTGAGACACCCCGATCCGTCGCAGAGCAATCCGCTCGCCTCATTTTGTTCCGCTTATGTTCTTGACAAGCGGCGCCGTGAAACGCATATCGAAGATCCGGAGCAATGAGCTGCCTTTTCGGTTGGGTTTTCCTTGCCGAAACTAATGCCGCACCTAGACGGCAGCATTTGACCCACAGCGGGTCGTCTGAGGCAGAGCATAATGTGTCAAGCAAACCAGTCTTCGCGCCGCGAAGGCTGCGATGTTGTCTGGCTGCTCTGAAGCTGTCCGAACATCTCAGCCCGCTGTTGGCGCCAAGACCCTTACGGATCTGTGGCGATGCGCTCTGCTGACGAGCGCATCATACAACAGGGGGCTCAGGATGTCGCAGTATTCAAGACGATCAACCCGCAAGAAATCTTCTTCCCTCTCAGATCAGGGTATCGAACCGCAGAGAGAGGCTGCTATCTTATCCAACACCTACCTCGCTGACAGGGTGGAAGCCGTTCCGACCGAGACGCTGAGAGGCTATGCGCGGGAACTGCGGGCCCATAGCGACAAGCAGGTCGCTCAGATCGGGGCGAGCATCCGCGCCTTTGGCTTCCTGGTGCCGGTCGTGGTCGCGGATGACAACACCATCATCGCAGGCCACGGCCGATGGCTCGCTGCGCGATCCCTCGGTCTGCCAAAAATCCCTGCGATCCGCGCCAGCCATCTCTCGCCCGAGCGGGTGCGCGCCTTCCGTCTTGCCGACAACCGGCTGGCCGAGAACGCGAGGTGGGATCGTTCAGCGCTGGCGCTCGAGCTCTCCGAACTCACCGGATTGGTGCTCGATTTCGAGCTTGAGTTGACCGGCTTCGAGACGGCGGAGATCGACCTGATCGTAGATGGCCCTGCTGCAAAGCCCGATGCCGCAGACCAGTGTCCGATGCCTGACCCAGATGGAGCGGTGACGCGGGCGGGCGATGTCTGGCAACTCGGGCCCCATCGCCTGATGTGTGGGTCAGCCCTCGAGAAGGAAAACTACGCCACGCTCCTGGAGGCTGGCCTCGTGCGGATGGTGTTTGCGGATCCGCCCTACAACGTGCCGATCTCCGGCCATGTCTGCGGCAGCGGACGGGTGCACCATCGCGAGTTCGCGATGGCCTCCGGCGAGATGACTGAGAGCGGGTTCATCGCCTTTCTCACGCAAGCCATGAGCCACCTGCGCGATCAAACCATCGACGGTGGGCTGCTCTATGTCGCCATGGATCATGGCCATGTCTTCGAGCTGACCTCCGCCGTCCGCCGCGCGGGATTGGAGCAGCTCAACCTGTGCGTCTGGAACAAGACCAATGCCGGGATGGGCTCGTTCTACCGCTCAAAGCACGAGCTGGTCTTCGTCCTGAAGAAGCCAGGTGCACCACACCTGAACACGATCGAGCTCGGCCGGTACGGACGCTACCGCACGAATGTGTGGGACTATGCCGGCATCAACGCATTCGGACGCGATCGGCTCGCCAACCTGGCTGCCCATCCGACGGTGAAGCCGGTCGCGCTCGTTGCGGATGCCATCAAGGATTGCACGCGGCGCGGCGATCGGGTGCTGGATGCCTTCTGCGGCTCCGGGACGACCCTGATCGCCGCCGAGCGCACAGGGCGGATCACCTACGGTCTCGAACTCGATCCGGTCTACGTCGACGTCGCCGTGCGGCGTTGGCAGGCGCTGACGGGTAAGCCAGCGCTGCTGACGGGGGAAGGCGCATCGTTCGATGACGTCGCGGCGAGTCGGCGGACGATGGCTCTGCAGGCCGACGAGTTTCGAATGTCGGATGAGGGCGCTGGTGCCGCTCGCGAGCAGATGAACCAGATGTCTGCAGAGGGGGCCGCCCATGTCTGAGCCGAACAAGCCGCAGCGGAAGCGGCGCTCCGACACCGACCCTGCATACGAAGTCGGGTACGGCAAACCCCCGAAAGCCACGCAATTCAAGCCGGGACAGAGCGGCAATCCGCGTGGCCGCCCGCAGAGGGACAAGTCCTTGCGCGGCCTTATCGAAGACGAGCTCGATCGGAAGATCGTCGTCAAGGACGGCGGCTATCCGGTGTCGATGACGAAGCGGGAGGTGATCGTCAGACGCCTCGTGGATCAGGCCTGTCAGGGTGATGCCCGAGCGCTACGCGCGATGCGGGAGGTGCTGCGGGAGACGAATCCAGCGCTAGCTGCGCCTCAAACGGGCCAATCCGTTCCTCTCGACCAGACCGATCGCGACATCTTGGCCGCATATGTGGCTCATATTTCAGCCGGTACGCCCCAACCCAACGATGAGGCCGGCAATCCTGGGGATGGCCTTAGGGAAGGCGCACCGGCCGCGGGTGACGTCAGCCCCGCCATCGCAATGCTTCACTGACGGGAGGCAGCGATGTTTGATGAGACCACTCTGCGCGACGCCATCGTGCGTGAGCACCTGTACCTCTTCACATGGCGCGCCTTCGCAAGCCTCCATCCTGGGCACGCATTCCAGCCAGCCTGGCACGTGCGTGCCGTCACCCACGCCCTTGAACGGGTCGCGCGCGGTGAATGCCGACGCCTGTTGATCACGATCCCACCCCGTCACCTCAAATCGATCTGTGCGGCGGTGGCCTTCCCGGCTTGGCTTCTGGGACACGATCCGGGCCTCAAGATCCTGGTTGCGAGCTATGGCGGCGATCTTGCGGCCAAGCACGCCCGCGATTTCCGGAGCGTTCTCGGGCAGGCTTGGTACGCGCACCTGTTTCCGCGAACGCGGCTAGCGCCCGGCGGCAACCGCGAAGAGGAGCAGATCACAACCGCGCATGGAGGGCGCCGAGCCGTCTCCTTGGCCGGTGCCGTGACCGGTTTCGGCGCTGATCTGATCGTCGTAGATGACCTGATGAAGGCCGCCGATGCCAGCTCACCCGTCGAGCGGGACCGGGTGCGGACCTACTACGAGCAGACGCTCCTCACGCGTCTCAACGACAAGGCCACGGGTCGGATCGTGGCCATCCAGCAGCGCCTGCACGAGGATGATCTGGCAGCCTATCTTGTAGAATCGGGGCAGTTCGAGCATCTCAACCTGCCCGCAATCGCGATGGCCGACGAGGTGGTCCCGATCGGCTTCGGTGAACAGCATCGGCGGAGCAAAGGCACGGTGCTGTGCCCGGAACGAGAGCCGGCATCGGTGCTCGAGCAGCTGCGGCGCGAGATGGGTGCCTTTGCCTTTGCGACCCAGTACCAGCAAGATCCGACACCACCGGGCGGAAACCGCGTGCGCTGGGAGTGGTTCGGCATCTACGAGCAGCCTCAGGACCGCGCCTGCTACCAACACATCGTTCAGAGCTGGGACACGGCTTTGACCAGCGAACCCACCAGCGACTTCTCGGTTGGGCAGACCTGGGGTTATCTGGGCGGGCGCTGGCACCTGCTCGATGTGGTCCGTGAGCGCCTCGACTTTCCCGATCTCAAGCATCGGGTGAGTGGACTGGCGAAGCGCTGGCGAGCGGACGTCGTCCTGATTGAGTCAGCTGGCTCGGGCATCCCATTGCTGCAGCAATTGCGGTTCGAAGATGAGCGGAACCGGACATTCGTAAGTGTTAAGCCACGTATCGGCAAACGCGAGCGCTTCGAGGGTCAGACGGCGCGCCTGGAAACGGGGCAGTACAGCCTGCCTCGTGAGGCTGTCTGGCTTGAGCCGTTCCGCAAGGAGCTGATGGCCTTTCCGAACGGCCGTCACGATGATCAAGTCGACAGCCTCGTGCAGTTTCTCGAGTGGTCCGGTTCACCGAGAGGTCAAGGCCTATTTGACCGCGACCCGCTCACAGGTCGGTCATCGGGCACGCGGCGTCGGTCCGGATAAGAGAGATGTGCACCTTCTATGTCAACCAAATTCGCCTCAATATGCTTAGTTACATATATGGTCGACTAGGCTGTGGTGAGAATTTGGGAGTTTGGTCTACCGGATAGGTCTGGATTCAAGCATCTAGGCTGTGGCGAGAATTTAACTATCTGAGCCAGATGCAGATGGCGGCGACGGTTGCGAAGCCGGTGGATTTGCCAAGCAGCTTGTCGTAGCGGGTTGCAACGCGTCGGAACTGCTTGAGTTTGGCAAAGCAACGCTCGACCAGATTGCGCTCCTTGTAGAGGATGTGATCGAACGCATGAGGCCGGCACCGATTGGGCCGTGGCGGGACCATAGGGATCGCCTCAGCGTCCAACACGGTGTCGTGGAAATGCTCGGCATCGTCGGCACGGTCGGCGATGACATGGCCGCAGGCAAGCCCCTCGATCAACTCGGCGGCGCGCAGCACATCGCCCTGCTGACGCGGACCGGCCAGTAGGCGGACCGGATTGCCGAGCGCATCGCAAATCAGATGGATCTTGGCGCTCAAGCCGCCGCGGGAGCGACCCAGGCCCTGGGCATCAGAGCCCCTTTTTCCCGGCGCCCGCCGGCTGCCTGAGCATGGGCGCGCACGATGGTGGCACCGAAGCAGACCCATTACAGGTCTGCCTCCTCGGCCAGAGCAGCCAGAATGTCGGTGAGAACGCCGCCGTGCATCCAGTCGTGATAGATAGCTGGTCGTGGCCCGGGTGGTGGTGTAGCTCGCCGGTAGCGGGAGACCTCGTCCACCGTCGCACCGTTCTCCGCCTGCCGCAGGGCAAGGGCGATGTGCTCGTTCGTGAAGCGTTTGCGAGGCATGGCATCCACCCTCCTTCAGGGTTTAGGATGCCTAAAAAACTTGCGCTCGGCGCGGATCTGTCGGCTGGGTCAGGGTAAATCAGTCGTTCGGCCGCAAAGCCGATCATCTCGCGCAGCAGATCGGCGTCGGCGCTCTTGTCCATTTGCCTGGGCAGGGCCATCATCGCGTCGGTCATCGGGGGTTTCTCGGGTTCGAGGTTGGTGCTCGCAACCCGACTCTACCAGGCAACCCCCGATGACCATCCCGCGAGAGGCCCCGCCTGCTACAGCGCTTTGAAGGGCGCGAAGGCGGGCTCTCCCGCTATCGGCGAGCTACACCACAACCCGGGACACGACCCCGGTGCAGCGCCGCATTTTCCGCTGCGGCAATCTTCGCAGCATAGCGAAGACGCCAGCGGCGGGAGGCGAAAATTCGTCGCCTCCCAGGGCGTTCGAAAAGAACGACCCCATATGCGATAGCCCTGCCCCGGGGGGCAAATCGAACGCAATTGTAGGAATTTAGCCGGAATGATCGCTCTTCATATCAATCGCTTGAACAGGAAGTGCTGCGAATGTTCAAATTTTTCCTGCTTTTGGGATCCTTTTTTTCTACTGAAGCATTATATATGTCCGCGCAAGCAAATGACATTTTGCTGCCGGATCGCATGTTCGGGAACGAATTCGGCAATACCGATGTCGGCTTTGGCCCTTTGAAGTTTCGCCATCGGCAGGAAGTTAAAATCATCCCGACCACAGATGCGGTCCAGATCCCGGGTTCGGTGTGGACTCCGTCGGCACCAGATCTGACGACGAACTCGGATGCGCACGCCACCACGGCCTTCGTCCAAGCTCTATTGCCTTCGATCCCGGTCGAGCGCTTCGGCGGCAAATGCGATGGCGTGACCGACAATCTTCCGGCCTACAACGCAGCCAAGGCTGCATTCCCGAGTGGCATGCGTCTCAAGCTGCCGGCCGGAGTCTGCATGACCAGCGGTCCATTCGATCGTAGTGGCCGTTCCGGCATCTACATCGAAGGCGCCGGGCGACTGGCGACGATACTACAGGGTGACGGAAATTTTCCGATCATCCAAGGTATTAACACTCGATCTACGATCACAAACGGCAATGGCGTCAACCGTCTGACGCTCAAGTGTGCTGGAAAAGAATTAGACAAAGCTAATGGTCTTAAGGTCAAGTATGAAAATGAGAGCGTACACGAGGATATCCGCGTGCTCGGATGCAATCACGCCTTCGATTTTACTCATATCTGGCAGGTCGTGCTCAACAATTTTCGCATTACTGGATCCGGAACCGAGCAGAACAACATCGGCATCTATATGGATGCCAGCACGGGTTTTCCGAATGAGCCAATTGATAACGGCCTGATCGCCTCGGACGGCCAATGCCAGTACGTGGCGACGGGCTGCTACCGCCTCGTGAACTTCCAGGGCTCTAAGTTCACCAACGTTGAGGCTGGCGGTGGCATCTATGGATGGTATCTCTGCGACGGCACGGACGCTACGATCCCGTGTCAGTGGGGACACTTCGCCAACATCCAGGCTGATACGATCAGCGGGCTATGGTCGTGTCCCTTGGCGTGGTGTAGCTCGTTGAGAGCCATCGCGATCACCGGCTTGGGCCGGGAGGATCAGGCTGCCAGGGTGGGCAGGCTGACGAGGG
>NZ_CABFVH010000075.1 GCF_902141855.1 Methylobacterium dankookense
CTGCTCCGCGCTCGTCTTCTGACCTCGCCGCATGTCCGACTCCTTCAGTCCTGGCTGATCCTCTCAATCAGCCCGGTCCAAAGCCAGCCGGTCAGGTCAGCACCGGTGACATGAAGAATGGAGTGGCTTGGCCTCGGCTTTCTGGCGTCGGCTCCCGAGCTTCGGCCGAAGTGGTCGAGATGCGGACGCGCGTTAAAATTCGGATCATCCGTGGCAGCGGCACAACTCAAGCAGATTGCAAGCAGCGGACTGGGTGTGAAGCAAGGGCCCGGCCCGCCGGCCGTTCGGTGAGATGAACGATATCCTTCGATATCCTCACCGAGCGTGCTCAGCCCAATGCCCTGCTTCAGCGCAGGTTGCATCTGTAGGGCCAAGAAACCGAAGGTCACAGCTTCGGCAACAATCGACTGACGCCGGACGAACACGATAGCTATGGCCTGCGAGGCAAATTGCCCGTCGCCAGCTGGCACCTGATCTTTCTAGGTCTGCCATCCGGTCTGGTACGCGACGGCGCACCGACTGTCATCCTTTCCATCCCAGGGCAAGGAACCAACCGGCTGCCATGGCGGCAAGCGTGCCGAGCGCAACGATCGATGGTGCCCATGGCGATGCCTGAGTATAAATGCCAGCTGATACCAGCGTGACGCACAGTAGGGCGAGAGCTACGCCGACCATCAGGTCCGAGTTGCGACCAGGGATCACGAGGCACCTGCTATGTCAGGTGAGCTAGAGTGCTCTCCGCCGTAGTGGATGCCGGTTCGGCGTAAGGGAGCGTGTGAAAACAAGGGCTTGGAGCCGTGCACCGTCGCAACGCGAGCGGGCGCGGCTCTAGTGGCAGCTTCACGAAAGCTTAAGCTATGTGTGACCTCACTGAACCTTGGCCGCGCCAGGAGTCGCTCCATGCCCCCTGAGCGCCGCCGGCAGCCAAGGAAAAATGACTTCAAGACTGGCTCTCTGTTCTTCCATGCTGCTCCCCAGCAGGTGGACTGCCTGGTTTGGAACCTGAGCGACTTCGGTGCACTGATCGAGATCCCGGACGAAGTAGAGATCCCCTCGCACTTCCGCCTGATCGCCACGTCAATGAATATCGATCGTTCTAGCATGTCGATCTGGCGGGCCAATCGCAAAATCGGCGTCGCATACATCTTCTGAGCACAACGCTTATTCGCGCCACTTCTTCGTGAAGTGCTCGATACATTGGATCTTGCCGCCCTGCGGCGGAGACGTTGTGAAACTAGGCTGCTGGCAGGCCTCTTGCCTAGGTACATGCGCCTTATTGGAAGCACACTCAGCCATGTCCTTTGCCTTCTTTGGCTTGCTTGTCGCCCCAGCGCTTCTTGGGCCGGTAAACCTTCCGGAACAGGGCTTCTTGCAGCCGCGCTCGCCTGAAGCGCCAAGAGGCGTGCAGGCGCGCACCGGTCTTCCCATGGCGACTGGAAGGAACCAAGGCTTTCGGCCATCTGGCTGCTCAAAGCTGGCCTGCGATACCGCAAAAGGTTGAGAAGGCACAGCTAGGGGCTTGGTTTGGCGGTCTCTCGCTCAACAGGCTGGTTCACAGCCCTCCCCATGCGCGCTTTCCCGCCTCCTGCACTCACGGCCCTTCTGGCATCTTCACCACCGCTTGGATCAAACGGAACAACCGGTCCCCCACAACCAACGCAGACCGACCCAGTCAACCTATTGATTCGCTCCTCGCGTCGCTTGTCGGCGGCGTCACGCTGATTTGCCTCTGCCTTAAGTCGGCGCTTCGCAGCTTCGGCTTCCCAAGGGTTGCCGTGAGAGGTTCGCAGGTCTGCCGAATGGGCTTCAGCAGACTTTGCTGACTGGAGAAACGAAGCGCCATATAGAGTAGCCGCCCCCATAAGCATAAGCGTAATAATCAGGCGCATAGACGGCCATTCTTCTGTGCACAATTAAAACAGATGGAATTCCGCCAACATAAATGGCGTTAGAGTCATTTTGATGAAATCGAGCATGATTTGTGCCACAAAAAGATAAAATTGGAAATAAATATTTACAAAACCAAAGATTATGGTATTTTATAATTACGATTTGGCGCATGCGCGTTCCAGTTTTTTGTTCTCGGTTGCCTCTCAGGCTTTATAACTACCGCCTTTGTTGCGAGCAGCATCCTTACACGTTCGTTGAAGTCCGCCATTGAGACGTTGGCAGCGCGGCCAGAATTTAGTGAGCGAGCCATGATCGACCTCCGCGTTGAGCGCCCAGGGCACGGGATTGCGCGGAGGGATGCGACGAAGATGGGAACGGATGGTCACTGTTGCGAGAGGACGGCACCGAATAATTCAGAGTCCTGATGGGCGCCGTCGCGCCTCATCGCCTTCTCCGCCCATGACCCTTGGAACCAAATTGCCGTCTCGGCAGCCGAGACGGCGCGGGGTCCGGTACGCCAACTGAGCTTGGAGCTGCCAATGGGGCCGTGGAGGCCAAGTTCTGGGGCGCCTACCGAATCGCTCGGTCCATGCGGATCAAGCAGGGCGGCACGCTGACCTTCATCTCGGGCTTCATGAGCGAGCGTCCTCAGGCCTCCGCCCGGCTCCAGAGCGCGTTCAACGCCGCGCTGGAGAGCCTAGACCGGAGGATTAGAGCTTGAACTCGTGCCCATCCGGGTCAACAACGTCTCGCTCAGCTTGATTGAGAAGCTGCTCGGGCTGCGACGTCCGCTTCCGGGCTAACAATCGCCCAAAGGAGAGGGGCAGAAAGTCACCCTACTGAGATCGAGACGCTAGGTGGACCATCGGCGCCAGCAGGATCCTGGCCGATCGCGGACCGTCCGCTTCGGAGCATGGCTGCCGGAAAAGCGGACGGACCCCTACTGACCCGAGCGGTCATTCGGCTACTGGACGATGCAAGCCCGCATCAGCGCCGTGGCACAGCTCTACGACGCGATCTCCCGGTCGGCGACGCTGGGTCCGGTGCCGATGGAGCTCTACCTCAACGGCTCGCCGGTAGCTTGTGCGCGAGCCTTTTGGGGAAGGGTTCGCGGATCGAGGTCGGCGTCGCCTCGGAGCCGCTGTCGATCGAGCCGGACCGCGCCGCGACGGTCGGGCACATCGTCAACGAGTTGGCGACCAACGCCGTCAAGTACGCCTTCCCCGGGAGATCGGGAGGAATCGTGCTCGGGTTCGGCCGGCGCGACGGTGAGGTCGTCCTGACCGTAAGCGACAACGGCGTCGGACTCGGCAACGCCGGCGGCCCGGCTGGCTCGGGCCTCGGCTCACGGTTCGTGGACGCGTTCGTGCGCCAGGTCGGCGGTACGCTGGCGACGGTGACGGGGCCGTACGGCACGGCCTTCACGGTGCGGCCGCCGGCCTCTATCCTCTCCGAGGCTCGAGGCGCGGGCGGCATGGACCTCGCTTGAGGCGGCTGCCGATCCGGCCCCCCGGGAGCTTCCCTTGATCCAGCTGCGTATCCACCATCGGACGACCTATCGCTACCGGCAGCCGGTGCTGCTGGGGGCGCACCGGCTGATGTTGCGCCCGCGCGAGACCCGGGACCTACGCATCCTTTCACACACGGTCAGCGTCAGCCCGGAGGCGATGGTCCGATGGGCGAACGACGTATTCGGGAACGTGATCGCCACAGCGACCTTCGACGGGCCGGCGGACGCGCTGGTCATCGACAGCCTCGCCTGTGTCGAGCTCTCGGCGTCCGCCTATCCGGTCTTCGACATGGCGGCCTCGGCGATCGTGTTCCCGTTCCAGTACCCCGACGAGGATTGGGCCGACCTCGGACCCTTGACGGCGCGTCAGTATCCGGACGGGGATGGCTTGCGGGATTGGGTGCAGGGTTTCGTCGCGGGCTATCCGACGGATACCCTGTCGCTGTTGAAGGACATCAACACCGGCGTCGGCGGCATCGGTTACCAGGTCCGGGAGGATGAGGGGACGCAGTCTCCCGGCGAGACCCTGGTGCTCGGCACGGGCTCATGCCGGGACTTGGCCACCCTGTTCGTCGAGGCGGTCCGCAGCCTCGGCTTCGGCGCCCGGCTTGTGTCGGGCTACCTCCACGATCCGGCGCGGACGCTGCTGGGTTCGGCCGATGCGGGCTCGACTCATGCCTGGGGCGAGGTTTTCCTGCCCGGTGCGGGCTGGGTCACCTTCGACCCGACCAATCGCGGCGTCGGTGGCGCGAACCTGATCCCGGTCGCGGTCGCCCGCGACATCCGCCGGGCCATGCCGGTGAGCGGAAGCTTCGTCGGGGTCTCGGGCGCCTTCGTGGGCATGTCCGTCTTGGTCAGCGTCGACGCCTGAGCCCGGGGGCGGGTTTCTCGGTGGTGCCGGGTCCTTCCACCCTGGCGGATGACCCGCGCCAGGCTCCGGAAGAGCTGGTCGCCCTCCTGCGCGAGCACGTGGTGTAGCCCGAGGCAACGACCACGTGCAGTCCGTGCGCAGGCGCTGCCGAAGCTGTTCGGCCAGGGCGATCCCGCCCATGCCGGGCATCACGCCTTCGAGCGCGTCCTTCACGATGGGCGGATCTGCCGGACCAACAATGCCGCCGAGCGCGCGTTGCGCGGCATCGCGCTGGGAAGGAAGGCGTGGCTGTTCGCCGGCTCCGACCGCGGCGGCGAGCGCGCGGCGGTGATGTACACCCTGATCCGGACTGCCCGTCTCAACGGAGTCGACCCGCAGGTATGGCTGACTGACGTCCTTGAGCGCATCGACGAGCATTCCGCCAGCGACCTCGATGCCCTTGTTGCCCTGGAACTGGCGCCAGCAGCGCGGCGATCACCTCATCGCCGAAGCCGCCTGACGCTTCCCGCCCATCCCAGCCACCGTACCCGCGGCCCAGGGCGAATGCTTACTGCTGCGCTTCGTCATGGCTCCATCCTCTCAAGAGTTGAAGCCTCCGGGAAACCCGGGACGATTCAGTGGCAGTGGGTGCTGCTAAATGAGTGAGCGAGGTGTTCGCCGAGTCGTACCGCAGTTTCCCAACCGAGACCCAGGCTCAAGCCGCGGTCTGGCATGGTCGCAGATGGTCAGCAGGGCTGGCCGGGCCATGACGCGATAGCTCACTGAACGCTCAGATTAGCACGCCGCGCGAGCGCCGGTACCAGGCTCATACGTGCCTTGGATCGCCCTCAAACGTTGCTGTCCTGACCTTCAGCCCTGCGATCCGCTCCTCGATCTGTCGCAGCAACACGGTGTCGATGCCCGCATCCTGGCCTTTGTCTTCCTGCGCCTCAATCAGCATGATCTGATCGTTCCGTTGCGCCTCTAAGACCAAGATCTGCGCATTCAATTTGTCGAGCCGATCTTCCGCCGATCCTGCCATCGCCCTCTTCCTTCAATCGCGCGCGGCAGCCTCGCTCAAAGAGGTGCAGACCGTTACCAGTTTTGATAGCATACCTATAATCGTGTCCGGCCGCACTCGTGACGGGCTACCGACCGCCCGCGCCCATCACCTTCCCGGATCTGGCCTACCAGCTACCCATGGCGGCCACCATCCAGTAGCCTCGCAATCGGCCCGGTCCTAGATACCGGTCAGGTCAGTTGGACGATAAACTGCGACTGCAATGGGTGGAGGCTGTGTGGAAACGGAGGCACGCTACGAGACCGTAGAACAATTCTCTATTCGACGGATATTCCAGCCCTCGAGACAGCCGTGCCGATGTCGAATAGGCATCCATGCCGACGCTGCCCAAAGCGTCCGGGGAATATCCTTCTACCTTGACCGACGTCTTCCACGTTTTCACACAGCCTCGGTGGAATTGCGACGGTCGGCTTCCGGACAGACCCGGCGCCGAGCGGACAATGTCTCTCGTCCGACCGGACGTTAGAACCTGCCCCAATAGCCGGCGCAAAGTCGGCTTCCACAGCAGTCTGAAAGCTATGACCGTCGGGATTTTTGCGATCAAGATAATAAATAAAATGTACCAATCAGACTGTGATATCTATATTTTATTATCATTGGAACAATTTTTCAATCTGAGAGATTTGTATCATACTCGGCCGTCACGAGAATTCGACATACATGGCTGCGATTTTTCGTAGCCGGCGCCGTTTGGAGACGTGTCATGCAACGGGAAACGCGCTTCGGCCAACTGACACGGCTTCCCTCAACGGCCGAGATTAGACGGAATCTCAAAATGATGTCGGCTGCTGACGCACTCATCGCTACCTTCGCGAAGCACAGCGGCACTCGCGAAGAGCTCGCGGGCATTATCACTGGGCTCATGGATCAGTACCATATCTCGCCAGATCGGGCTCATATGCTCCTCGACCGCTTCGGTCGGACCCAGCTTGCTCTGGAGAATGCTGGGAAAGCACTCATGGCGAGGAAGCGGGGCTACGGCGAAAAGCAGCCCATCCATATGGTCCACTGAGACCAACCACTTCGTGTTTCACGCTTATGCCGCAGCTTCGCTCGTAGATATGTCAAACGCTACTCTCGACGCGAAGTACGCGCGCAATATAGGTGTCGTCATCCTCGCTCGGTTGGCGCGGAGAAATACCTTCCGCTTCCGCAAGGCGCTGGCGCTCCCAGGTCGCGATCATACGTTCAATCAGAATGCTTCTGCTGACCTGCTCGCGGCGGCCGATGGCAGCGATCCGATCGAAAACCTCGACACCGACGCGAAGACGTCGCCGCTGCCGAATACTGGGGCCTGCGAGGCTCCCGCGACACTCCATCGACTCTCCCGTATGCCGGGCTACCTCGTCCGCAATCGCCCGATCTGCGAGGCGGAATGCGTGATCCGCGCGCGTGACTGTCTCCCGTTGTGTGCCGGCATGCTCGGACGATGTAGGCGCGGCGGAGTCGACAATCGGCAACAGGTCGGTCCCCGCCAACGACGTGCTTGGTCGGGAATGCAAGACAGCGTTCGATCCTTCAGCCCCATCCTCGATCGGCAGGTCTGAAGTCGAGTTCGGCAGGGGCTGAAGCCCCGGCCTATCTGGGTTGCTTGGCCGCGTCACGCGCTTGCGCATCCTTATTCACCGTCTCGGTTGCAACCGATGTCTGCGGGCGAACACGCTCCGGCACAGTTTCGTGCGCTTGCGGCATGTTCGGTGACTGTGCACGGCTTTGCTGAGGCGAAGCTGCCGTTTGTGCAGCAAGAGGAGCGACCATGAGCCCGAAGAATGCGAAAGACATTTTGATGAAACGCATCGGCAGCGCCTCCAAACTGTTTCAGAAAAACGATCTAAAACTCCAATCTGTTCCACAACGTGCTACGGTCTGCCGAAAGTAAAATATGACTTTGCCTTACTGGCGAGCTGGGAATTTCGCTCCACCTCAGGTTTGGCGGCATCCATTCCAGCTATCTAAACCGCACGGGCTGCTGACGAGCGCGCAAAGCTCTTGTAAGCACGCCGCGTGTCCAGTCATGCTCTGGCCCATCAGTGACCGCGCGGGGGAGGCGTCCTGGGCATCAGACCCTCGACGCGCAGCTGCAACCGGACAGCCCGGATCATCTCCACGGTCCGCCGCGGAACATTCCGAGCGATGCCCTCAGCTTCGAGATCCGTTAGCTGATCGATGAGTTGCCCCCGCTCCTGAAGGCGGGGGAGCTGCGACATGTGGACGACCAGGGTGGTCAGCTTCCGCATCACCGGGCACATTCGCGGTTGACCTGGCTCTGCCATGCGAAGGCGTTGTGAAGATGAAACACCACTTCAGCCTCGACCGGCGGTCTTCATGGGAGTCGCGACGGTGCCCTTGGTCGAAGGCGCCGCGGCATTGGTCTTGGGAACGGGCTTCTTCGGCTTCTTGGTCTCGCGTTTACCGCGTTTCTTTTCACTGGCCATAATCGTGCTCCTGATGAATTGGGAGACGGAGAAGCGCTGCCTTCACGGAACGATTGCCAAGGGGGCATCAAGCAACCTGATCCAGGCAGCGATTGGAACGTCCGATGATCCGAACTGCGCTACGAAGCGATTGTCGAACCAGAGTTCAATACGTTGCCCTCCAGCGAGCTTAGAAGCTTGCTTTTTGGCGTCGCTGTCGTTGCTGGCCGTGACGGTTCGTGACGTGAGCACGATGCCGTTCACGGCGAACTTGTGGATCTGATAGGTCCGCCCAACCGACTGCACGCAGGGCTGAACTGGAAATTGGAGGAGATCTGCCATTGGCCTGCCATTTTCATTGCAGGCGGGGACACAAGGCCCTCAGCCACCGAAGCCTGATCAAGCTAATCCGGTGATGGCGGTACACTGCGCTCATGGAGAGCAAAATGATAGCCCCGAGCGCAACTCACGGCTTGGCGGGTATGCTTGCCGGCATCAGTGGGACCCTCATTGCCCGGCGACGTGGCGGCGCTCCCACTCCTCGGTCGTCATCTCCGGCTCGGCGAGGAACAGCACGCCGTTGCGGGCGCTCGCTCGGCCCTGTGCGGCTGCTCCTCGCGCCCCGTGACCTGACGGGTGTTATTGAGGAGCTACCTGCAAGTACGGCGACCCCGTGGCCCGACAGATGTCGGTGTGTTGTCCCTGTTCTCGTCTAGAAGCTTGCGCCACCGGATTAACCGCTCCGGTTCGATCTTGCCTCCGGTGACTGCGGCCTGCACGGCGCAACCGGGTTCGTGGGCGTGTGTACAGTCACGGTAGCGGCACAAGGGCGCGAGTTCGACGATCTCGGCAAACAGGGTATCGATCCCTTCCGCGGCGCCACTGACGTGCAGCGTTCGCATTCCCGGCGTGTCGATGACCCAGCCACCGCCGGCGATGGCATGCAACGATCGCGACGTGGTTGTGTGGCGTCCCTTCGCATCGTGCTCGCGAATCCCTCCGGTCTGCTGCGCAACGGCCTGACCTGGACCGACCAGCGTGTTCACCAGAGTTGATTTGCCGACACCGGAGGAACCAACCAGTGCCACGGTCCGCCCCACGCCGCACCACGGCGCGAGCATGTCTGCAGCCGTCGGGAGCCGGGGATTGACGGTCACGACGTCGAGCCCGCGCTGCAGCCGGGACGCTTGGCGTTGGTAGGCTCCCAAATCGGCGGCTGTGTCGGCCTTGGTCAGCAAGATCACCGGGGTTGTACCGCCTTGATTGGCCAGAGCCAGATAGCGCTCCAGGCGCGCGGAATTGAAGTCGGCGTTGCAGGAGGTGACGATGAACAGCGTGTCGACATTGGCCGCAGCGGCCTGAAGCGTTCGGCTGCCTTCCGTGCGTCGCTCCATCACCGTCCTGCGGCTGAGACGGCGATGCAGTGTCTGTGTCCGAAGGTCGGCGAGTATCCAATCGCCGACCGTGAAGTCGCTCGTATTTGCATGAACGGCTAGCGTCAGCTCGACCGTTCCGGCCTGCGATAGGGCAGTCAGACGGGAGCGGTGAATCGCAGCAATCCGCATCGGGGCGAAATCAGCCTCGTGTGATTCGCGCTGGTCTTCGAAGAAATGGGACCAACCCAGGCATGCAAGCGATAGGGGTTGGAAGGCGGTGGGATGTTTGATCACCGACCTGCCCATGACATGACATGACACGCCTGGCCAGCCCGCTGCGTCAGGCTCGCATCGAATCCTGAGGGAACGCGAGGACCGGTCAGGGCACAGTCCCGCTCGACATACCCAATGAATCGGAAGGTCGTGTCGATGCCCAGGTTGATCCGAGCCGTCCCAAGCCGAACTGACGAAAGCTGCCGTGTCCGGATTGAATCGGCGGCGGAAGCGCATCGCTCCAGCCTCTAAAATGCGCCCCTCGACCTTCAGGCGTGAGATTAGCACTTCCACGCCGCGAGTGCTAATGATGCGCCGCTCGGGCGGTGAAGCGCTTCTTCGCCGCTACTCCTCCCGCGACAGAGCCGACCATGGCGGTTGGATCTCGCTTGGGAACGATCAGGATTTCACGATGAAATTCCGTCCGCTGCACGACCGCGTGGTGCTCCGTCGCATCGAAGGCGAGGAGAAGACCAAGGGCGGCATCATCATTCCCGATACGGTCAAGGAGAAGCCGCAGGAAGGTGAGGTCATCGCCGTGGGGCCAGGTGCACGGGACGAGGCGGGCAAGATCAACGCACTCGAAGTGAAAGCCGGCGACCGCGTCTTGTTCGGCAAGTGGTCCGGCACCGAGGTCAAGATCGACGGTCAGGACCTCCTGATCATGAAGGAATCCGACATCCTGGGCATCGTCGCCTAGCTCGGATCAGGCCGCAACGGCCTTGATCTTCGACCTGCCCTTTGAGGCGCCCGCTGTGGCGTGCCTCGGGGCCAAACGACAGATGATGAGCTCCCAATTATGTCCGCCAAAGACGTTCGCTTTTCGGCCGATGCCCGCGAGAAGATGTTGCGCGGTGTCGAACTGCTCGCCAGTGCAGTGAAGGTGACGCTCGGCCCGAAGGGCCGTAACGTCGTGATCGAGAAGAGCTTCGGCGCCCCGCGCATCACCAAGGACGGTGTGACGGTCGCCAAGGAGATCGAGCTGGTCGACAAGTTCGAGAACATGGGCGCCCAGATGGTGCGCGAAGTGGCCTCGAAGTCGAGCGACACGGCCGGTGACGGCACCACCACCGCGACCGTGCTGGCGGCCTCCATCGTGCGAGAGGGCGTGAAGTACGTCGCCGCGGGCATGAACCCAATGGACCTGAAGCGCGGCATCGATCTGGCGGTGGCCGCGGTCGTGAAGGATATTGGCGAACGCTCCCGCAAGGTCGCCTCGTCCGACGAAATCGCCCAGGTCGGCACGATCTCCGCCAACGGCGACAAGCAAATCGGCAAGATGATCGCCCACGCCATGCAGAAGGTGGGCAACGAGGGCGTCATCACCGTCGAGGAGGCCAAGACCGCCGAGACCGAGCTCGACGTCGTCGAGGGCATGCAGTTCGACCGCGGCTACCTCTCCCCGTACTTCATCACGAACGCGGAGAAGATGGTCGCCGAGCTCGAGGACCCCTACATCCTCATCCACGAGAAGAAGCTCTCCTCGCTCCAGGCCATGCTGCCGGTACTCGAGGCCGTGGTCCAGACCGGCAAGCCGCTCCTGATCATCGCCGAGGACATCGAGGGCGAGGCGCTCGCCACGCTCGTCGTCAACAAGCTCCGCGGCGGCCTCAAGGTCGCGGCCGTCAAGGCGCCGGGCTTCGGTGACCGCCGCAAGGCCATGCTCGAGGACATCGCAATCCTGACCAAGGGCCAGATGATCGCCGAGGATCTCGGCATCAAGCTCGAGAACGTGACGCTCCCCTTGCTCGGCCGCGCCAAGCGCGTGCGCATCGAGAAGGAGAACACCACGATCATCGACGGCGTCGGCGAGAAGGCCGACATCGAGGCGCGCATCGCGCAGATCAAGGCGCAGATCGAGGAGACCACCTCGGAATACGACCGCGAGAAGCTGCAGGAGCGTCTGGCCAAGCTCGCGGGCGGCGTCGCGGTGATCCGCGTCGGAGGTTCAACCGAGGTCGAGGTGAAGGAGAAGAAGGACCGCGTCGACGACGCGCTGCACGCCACCCGCGCGGCGGTCGAGGAAGGCATCGTCCCGGGTGGCGGCACCGCGCTGCTGCGCGCGAAGGCGGCCGTTCTGGGTCTCTCGAACGACAACCCCGACGTCCAGGCCGGCATCAAGATCGTCCTGAAGGCCCTTGAGGCCCCGATCCGCCAGATCGCCCAGAACTCGGGTGTCGAGGGCTCTATCGTGGTCGGCAACATCCTGGCCAATTCCTCCTCGACCTACGGCTTCAACGCCCAGACCGAAGAGTACGTCGATATGCTCCAGGCCGGCATCGTCGATCCGGCCAAGGTCGTCCGCGCTGCCCTTCAGGGGGCAGCTTCGGTGGCCGGTCTCTTGGTGACCACAGAGGCGATGATCTCCGAGGCTCCGCGCAAGGAGGCTCCTGCCATGCCTGCCGGCGGCGGTATGGGTGGTATGGGCGGCATGGATTTCTGACCTGCCGAATGAACCAAGGAAACTCTCCGGCGAGCCGTATAGCGGTTTGCCGGAGAGCGCTTCGGATCGATGTTATGCGCGGACGAGTCGGACCGTGCAGGCCGTGTGATCGAGGCAGCCGGCTTGTGGCGTCAGGCGGCCCGGAGCCTGCGGCGTCGGCGAGGACCAGCGCGGATCCCCATATCGCCCCTCGGGAGAAAGCCTATGCGCATTCATGTCGGCTGCGAGATGACCTACGAATTCCCGCAGCCCACCCCCGTCATCGCGATGCTCAACGTCCACGCATCGCGCTTCTCCGACCTCGAACGGCCCGATTACCTGATCACGAGTCCTGCGGCTCCGCTGGATGGCTATCGCGACAGCTTTGGGAACTGGTGCAATCGCATGGTTGCTCCGGCAGGGCGCTTCACCCTCAAGACCGATACGATCGTGCGAGATCACGGCAGCGGCGATACGCGGGAGGCAGACGCCCAGGAGATCGCGGTCGAGAAGCTGCCGCCGGACGGCCTGCTGTTTCTCCTCGGCAGCCGTTATTGCGAGACCGATCGGCTCTCGCCCATCGCCTGGGATCTGTTCGGGCATGTCAAGCCCGGTTGGGGTCGGGTGCAGGCGATCTGCGATTATGTGCACGATCACATCACCTTCGGGTACGAGCATGCCCGCCCGACTCGGACGGCCTTCGACGTTTTCGAGGAGCAGCAGGGCGTCTGCCGCGATTACGCACACCTGGCGATCGCGTTTTGCCGCTGCCTCAATATCCCGACACGCTACTGCAACGGTTATGTTAGCGACATCGGCCTGCCTTTACCGCACGCACCGGGTGATTTCGCCGCCTGGATGGAGGTCTATCTCGGAGGCCGGTGGCACACCTTCGATCCGCGCAACAACAGCCCACGCATCGGCCGGATCCTCATCGCCTACGGTCGCGACGCCGCAGACGTACCGCTGACGCTCACCTTCGGGGCTAATACCCTCACCAGCTTTCGTGTGACGACAGAGGAAGCACCAATCATATCCTGAAAGGTCGCTATAGTGGGCGCTACTCCCGGACGGCCCCGCGGCAAGCCTTCAGGAGAAACTGGAATGTCGCCGAGCTTTGAGCGCTGCGCATTATATCGCTGTCCTGCGCTGCCAGCCGGTTTGATCCGTGTTGTAGCGCCCATATGCACAATCCTCTCGCGCATCCCTTGACGATGTGATCGGGAGGCCGGTGCCCGGTCAGCCACATCACCTCGATGTTGCGCTGCGCCTGACGCTCAAGCCGCCGGCTCGACGGTACCCGGTTGAGATAGCCGTAGCGGTAGAGCTTTAGAAGCGTGGCCGGATCATAAGCAGGCCGTCCCGTCGCTGCGGGCTCGAAGCGGGTGAAGCCGAGGGCACCCAGATCAAGTTCGTCGATAAAGGCCTCGATCACCCGAACCGGATTGTCCGCGGTGATATAGTCGTCCAGCGCACTGGGCAGTAACCAAGACTGCCGCCGGTCCTGCCCTTCGACGAACCGGCCCATCCTGGCCTCCGCAGATGAGGCCGCAAGTCTATATCAGACCGGACTTTTGACACAGCCTCGATCGGGAGCGGCGGTTCAGCGCCTACCGGCCCGAGGTCAGCTGTGGGCGCATTTTAGACCCACAAGCTGAGCTGCTGCAGCGTCCGCTTCGGAGAAACCGCGAGAGTCGGCTGAGCGGCCGAGACGGGCGCCCAGCAGAACGTCTGGTCCTGCGCGCGACCGCAATCCAGCGTGACGTAGTCTGGCCGAAAGCAGCTTGTCTGCTTCGAACCTTGGGAAGTCGGAGAACGGACGTTCGGCGCGGCTCAGGTGGGGGCAACCTGATCACCCCGAGCGGCCATTCGAGTCGCAGCCGTCGAAGGTCCGGATGGCGTGGCGGAGCGGGCATTCGGAACAACTGGTTGCTTTCAACTTCATCGCGAAACCGAGCAGATATCCCCCGGCTGAAGGGTCACGGCGGCTAGCCGTTTCCCTAGCGACCGAGCCTAATGAATCGCTCGCACGTGACCTTCTCTGTAATGTTGTGCCACAGAGGTACAGGGCCATGCCGGTCGAGACCGCGGAGCCCGAAGGATAAGCGGGATCGCTTGGGGAAGGGGGAGCCGTGCCGACCGTGGAGGCGCCTGCCGACGCAGAACTCGCGAGGCTGATCGGGGCTGTGGCCGTGGGCGACCGTGCAGCCCTACGCGCGCTCTATGACGCGACCGCCCCGAAACTTCTCGGGATCATCCTTCGTATCCTGCAGGATCGGAGCGCGGCCGAGGATGCGCTGCAGGAGGTCTTCGTGCGCGTCTGGCAGCGGGCAGCCACTTATGATCCAGAGGCTGCCCCAACGCTTGTCTGGCTCAGCGCGATCGCCCGGCACAAGGCGATCGACCGGCTCCGGCAGGACAAGGCCGCTCGGCTGACCCAGGCCGACGAGCAGTGGCTTGAGCGACTTGCGGACGGACGCGACGGCGAGGCAGACCTCGCCCGCCGCGACGCCCTCGCGCAGTGCCTCGAAGCCGTCGAGCCGGATCAGCGCGACTGCCTCGTCCTGGCATACTGCGAGGGTTGGTCACGCGAAGAGCTGGCAGCGCGGCACGATCGTCCCGTCAGCACGATCAAGACGTGGCTGCGTCGTGGCCTCATCGGCCTGCGCAACTGCCTGGAGGCGCCATGAGCGGCAAGACAGGCAGAGAGGCTGCGCCCTTCTGGGCGGACGATCCGGAAGGGGCAGCGGGCGAGTACGTGCTCGGCACCCTGCCCGCCGAGGAACGCGCCGCCTTCGCCCAGTCACTGGAGGGGGACGCATCCCTGCACGCTGCAGTTGCGGCGTGGGAGGTGCGGCTCGCATCGCTCGCGGCCACGGTTGAACCTGTCGCACCCGCCCCGGACGTGTGGGACGCGATCGAGGCGCGGATCCCGCCGGCTCCTCCGGCCGTTTCCGGCGATGGCGTCGCGCGCATTCTCACGCTGGAGCGCAAGGTTCGGATCTGGCGGCTCGCGGCGGGGGCAGCGACCGCGCTCGCGGCCGGTCTCGCCCTCTGGTTGGTCGTCGGCCTGCGCCCGACCGCTACAGACCGGCAGTATCTCGCCGTGGTGGATCGCGGTGGCGCTCTGCCGGCTCTGATCGTGCGCGTCGATCTCGACACCGGCACCGTGCAGGTTCGCAGCCTCGCCGCGGAGACGCCGCCGGACCGCAGCCTGGAGCTTTGGTACGTAGGGACGGGCGCCGCGCCGCGCTCGCTGGGTCTCGTCACGGACGCCGTCGACCGACGGCCCATACCCGCGGCCCTGCGTGCGGGGGCGGAAGGTGTTAGCTTAGCGGTCTCGGTGGAGCCGAAGGGCGGTTCGCCGACCGGTGCACCGACTGGTCCCGTCATCTACTCAGGCAAGCTCGTGCGAGAGTGAGGCGGGCTCCGACGTTTGCCGGAGCCCGCCCGACGTATCAGGGCATCAGCACGCCGTTGATGACGTGGATCACGCCGTTCGACTGCATCACGTTGGCGATCGTGACACGGGCGGTGTTACCCTTGGTGTCGGTCACGGTCAGGCCCTTGCCGCCGCGCGCCATCGCCACCGTGAGCGGCTCGCCCTGAGCGGTCTTCAGCGTGGCTTCACCGCCGCCCTGGCGGACCAGTTTCATCAGCTCCTTCGATGTGTAGGTGCCCGGCACCACGTGGTAGGTCAGGATGCCGGTGAGCTGGGCCTTGTTCTGCGGCTGGACCAGCGTCTCGACCGTACCCGGCGGCAGCTTGCCGAAGGCCGCGTTGGTCGGCGCGAATACGGTGAAGGGGCCGGGCCCCGACAGGGTGTCGACGAGGCCCGCGGCCTTCACAGCGGCGACCAGTGTGGTGTGATCCTTGGAGTTGACCGCATTCTCGACGATGGTCTTGCTCGCGAACATTGGCGCGCCGCCGACCATCGGGTTCTTGGCGAGGGCGGGAGCGGCGGCGGCCACAAGGGCGAGGCCGAGGGTGAGGCGGAGAAGGGTCTTGGGCATGGTGTCTCCCTGAGAGCCCGTCCGATAAGGGGCTGAGGCAGGGTTGAGTGGCCGGGATGGCAGTGATTCCAAGAGGGTGCTGAAACCTGACCTGGATCTGCCATGTGGACC
>NZ_CABFVH010000076.1 GCF_902141855.1 Methylobacterium dankookense
GGCGGAGGGCGCCGCCTGCGGCTGGGCCGCGGGGGGCCGCGCCGCCGGGGCCGTGGCCTGCGGCTGGCCGGCATTCTTCGCGCCGGGCGCGGGCGCCTGGGCCGGGCTCGGCACCGTGGATCCGACCAGACCCAGGAGAGCGAGGCAGGCCAGCGTCGCAAGCTTCATGTCGATGGGATCTCGCAGCGTCGGTTCGGGCGCCGGGACGGCCGCAGGGGCCGCCGAAGCCGAGATCAATATCGTTCGCTTCGCGGCCTTGCCAAGGCGGCGCGGCACCACCTCAGCGCATTGTCGGGATCAGCGTCACCCCCGCCGTAACCCTCAGCCGGCTCATAGGACATCCGTTCGGGATGGCGAATGTCGTCTCCGCTCGAACGCCGCGCGGGCTTGGCTGTGGCGCCTCCGGTCCGATCGACCGCAGGCGGTATCAGGCCTCGGGCGCGTCCACGATCGGGTCGTAGCGGGCCGCATCGAAGCCGAGCAGGTTCCAGCTCTGGGCCATGTGCGGCGGCAGCGGCGCGCTGACATCCACCGGCTGGCCGGTGCGGGGATGGGGAATCACGATGCGCCGCGCCAGCAGGTGCAGGCGGTTCTGGATGCCGCCGGGCAGCGCCCAGTTCTCCACGTCGAAATATTTCGGGTCGCCGACGATCGGGTGGCCGATATGGGCGGCGTGCGCGCGCAGCTGGTGGGTGCGCCCGGTGACCGGCTTGAACGAGAGCCAGGACAGCTTCTGCGCTGCCTGATCGACCATGGCGTAGTAGGTCAGCGCGTGGGAGGCACCCTCGTCGCCGTGCTTAGCGACGCGCATGCGGGCATCGGCGTCGGTCGGCTCCTCCTTGGCGAGGTAGGTCGAGACGCGGCCCTGGCGCACCCGCGGCACGCCGGCGGTGAGCGCCCAGTAGATCTTGCGGGCGGCGCGCGAGCGGAAGCTCTTGGCGAGCGTTGCGGCCGCGAGCCGGGTCTTGGCCACGATGAGGCAGCCCGCCGTGTCCTTGTCGAGGCGATGGACGAGGCGCGGCTTCTGCCCGTCCGGCCCGGTGAGCGCCTCGAGCAGCCCGTCCACGTGGCGCACGGTGCCCGAGCCGCCCTGCACGGCGAGGCCGAAGGGCTTGTTCAGCACCATCATGTCCGCGTCCTCGTAGAGGATCAGCGAGCGCAGGAACTCGGCATCGCCCCGGTCGCGCACGGGGTTGCGCGGGCGCTCGCCCTCGGCATCGAGCTTGAGCGGGGGCACCCGCACGCTCATGCCGGGCTCCAGCCGGTCGCTGGGCTTGGCGCGCTTGCCATCGACCCGCAGCTCGCCCTTGCGGACGATGCTCTGCACGCGGGTAAAGGGGAGCTGGGGAAAGCGCGCGGTGAGGAAGCGGTCGATGCGCATCCCCGCCTCGTCGGCGGCGACCGTCAGGGTCTGCACGCCGGAGGCCAGGGTGGCGGAGGCCGCCGCCCGCTGCTCGCGCCGGGTCGGCCCCTGCGGCTCGGGCGCGGCCTCGCGCCGCTTTGGCCGTTCTGGCGCGCGCTCCGCACGGCGGGGCTTCTCCGCACGCTCGGGAGGATGCTGCGCCTCGCCGGTGGGGGACCAGGGCGCGCGCTCACCCGCCTCGTCGCCCCGCAGGCGCGCCGCGCGCTGGGCCGCGTCGAGGGCGCTGGTGCGCGGGCCGGTACGGGCGCGCTCCGGCCAGCCGCCGGGCTTCGGGCCGCGGGCGGCGCCGCGACCTTTGGCGGGGCCCCTGGCCGGGCCTTTGCCCGGACCGTCGCCCGGCCCCTTGCCCAGCCTATTGCCCTTGCCGGGCCCGCCGCGATGAGGTGGCTTCGTCGTCATGTCCGCGCTGCTATCACCCGGGCACGACGGCGACAATTCACGCCGGTGCCGGTCTACCCCACCCGACGCGCGGCCTCGACGGTGAGGCCGATGCCCACCGAGCCGAAGGTGTCGCCCTCCACCACCCGCGCCCGCGGCAGGCAGGCGGTGAGGCCGGCGCGCACATGCGGCAGTCCTGTCGAGCCGCCGGTGAGGAAGAGCGCGTCGATCCGGTCCGGGCCGAGGCCGGCCTGGGCGAGGCAGCGCCCGACCCGCTCGGCGATGCGGCTCGCCAGCGTGCCGGTCTGCGCGTCGAGGCTCGCGCGGTCGACGCTGGCCGAGAGGCCGCGCTCGACGAAGGCGAGGTCGATCTCGGCGGCACCCGTGTCGGAGGCCGTGATCTTGGCGCCCTCCACGGCGAGCGCCAGGCCGTGGCCGCGCTCCCCCTCGACCACCCCGTAGAGCCGGTCGATCAGCTCCGGCCGGGCGGCATCGCGGCGGGTCTCCTCGATCTCGCGCAGCGTCTTCGGGTTGTAGAGCCGGTTGATGCTCGACCAGGTGGCGAGGTCGTGGAAATAGGCGTTCGGCACGGCGAGGTCGCCGCGCCGCATCGGGCTGCCGAGGCCCATCAGCGGCATCACCGTGCCGAGGCTCAGCATCCGGTCGAAATCGGTGCCGCCGATGCGCACGCCGTCATTGGCGAGGATGTCGTCGGCCCGCTCCGCCCGGGCGTGGCGCTCGGGCGAGAGCCGCACGATCGAGAAATCCGAGGTGCCGCCGCCGATATCGGCGATCAGCGCGATCTCCTCCTGCCGCACGCCCTGCTCGTAATCGAGGGCGGCGGCGATCGGCTCGTACTGGAAGGAGACGTGCCGGAAGCCGACGCTGGTTGCGATCTCGCGTAGCGTGTCCTCGGCGCGGCGGTCGCCCGCCGGATCGCCATCCACGAAATGGACCGGTCGGCCATGCACCACCGTGTCGAATTCCGTGCCGGCGGCCGATTCGGCCCGCGCCTTCACGGCGGCGAGGTAGCGGGCGATGACGTCGCGGAAGCGCAGGCGCTCGCGGCCGAGCGGCGTCGTCTCCTCGATCAGTCCGGTGCCGAGCACCGATTTGAGGCTGCGCATCAGCCGGCCCGGCACGCCCTCGACATAGGCCTCCATCGCGGCCCGCCCGATCACCGGCTCGCGGCCCGGCGCGAAGAAGATCGCGCTCGGCACGGTGAGGTGGCGTCCTTCGAGGGGGACGAGTTCCGGCCGGCCGCCGACGACGCGGCCCAGGGTGGTGTTCGAGGTGCCGAAATCGAGGCCGCAGGCCGCCATCAACGCTCTCCGGCGCAGGTTCGGGATCAGGGAGGGGCCGGCCCTCTACCGGGCGCGCCGGGAACAGTCCAGGGGCCGGGACGCAGCCGGGGGCGGCGCGCTCAGCGCATCGCCGCGAGCTTCGGCGGCCCGGCGAGGAGGCGCTTGCGCAGGCGCACGAGGGCCTCGCGCTGGAGTTCGCCCGGCGCGCTGTGCGCCCCGGCCACCGCGGTCAGCATGTCGATGAGCTGGGCCCGCTCGTCCTCAGTGAGCCGGTCGCGCAGCAGGGGCAACAGCTCGTCGGCGACGAGCGAGAAGGGCCGGCGCTCGACCGTGTAGCCCCAGGCCCGGTCGAGCAGGCCCGAGGGATCCTCCGCCTCGAGGGGATGGGCCAGGAAGTCCAGGATCCGGCTCCGCTCCGCCGCGGTGACCGGGCTGCCGGTGCGCACGATCTGCAGCATCAGGATGGCGGCCGCGAGGCGCACGTCGCTCACCCGCTGGAGCGGTGTCCCGATCAGGCTCGTCATCAGGGAGCCCGCCCGTCGCTGGAGGCCCTTGGTGTCCCGGTCGAGGTCGCGCAGGTCCCGGGAGATGCGGTGCATGCGCAGGATCCAGAACAGGATACCGGCGATCAGCGCGGCCGCAGCGATGAGGAACGGCATGCAGGAGCCTTCGGGAATCGGTCGATCGGCGGCGCGCAGGTTTATCCGGATGGGACGGAGATTGAAGCCCGGACCGGCCCCGCGCCCGACTCAGAACCAGCGCGGGCCCATGAAGATCAGGAGCGCGACCGCCAGCCATGCGGCCAGCCCGCCGACGATCGCGAGCCGGAAGTCGAGGCTGCCGCCGAGCCACCATGCGACGCCGAGGAAGGCGAGGTAGGCGGGAATCGCGCGTAGGCCCGCGAGGCAGGTCTCGCGGAAGGCGCCGGCCTCGCCCTTCGCGCCGACCGCGAAGAGGGCGATGATCGCGAAGGTCGGCGCCAGCGGCAGGATGCCGGGCAGGACGTTGCCGCGCCGCGAGGCCAGCACGATCGCCACGGTGACGAGGCCGCCGACCACGCCCTTCCAGATCACGTCCATGCCGGGTCAGTCCTCGCCGCGTCGCGCGCGGCGCAGGGCTTCCCAATGGGCGAGGCGGTCGCGGTAGCGGCTCTCCATGCCGCGCTCGGTCGGCGAGTAGAAATGCTGCCGGCCGAGCCGCTCCGGCCAGTAATCCTGGCCCGAGAAGGCGTCGGGCTCGTCGTGGTCGTAGCGGTAGCCCTCGCCGTAGCCCATGCGCTTCATCAGCTTGGTCGGGGCGTTGAGGATGGTGCGCGGGGGCGGCAGCGAGCCGTTCGCCTTGGCGACCCGGGTCGCGGCCTTGTAGGCCTCGTAGACCGCGTTCGATTTCGGCGCGCAGGCGAGGTAGACCGTGACCTGCGCGAGCGCCAGCTCGCCCTCGGGCGACCCTAAGAAGTCGAAGGCGTCCTTGGCGGCGGTGGCGACGACGAGGGCCTGCGGGTCGGCCAGCCCGATATCCTCGACCGCCATGCGGACGAGGCGGCGGGCGATGAACAACCGGTCCTCGCCGCCGTCGAGCATGCGGCAGAGATAGTAGAGCGCCGCGTCCGGGTCCGAGCCGCGCACGGTCTTATGCAGGGCGCTGATGAGGTTGTAGTGGCCCTCCTGCGCCTTGTCGTAGATCGGGGCGCGGCGCTGCACGATCTCCTGAAGGGTCTCGGCGTCGAGGGTCTCGCCGGTCCTGGCCGAGCGCCAGACCTCCTCGGCCAGGGTCAGCGCGGCCCGGCCGTCGCCGTCGGCCATGCGGACGAGGACGGCGCGGGCCTCCTCGGTCAGGGGCAGCACCTGCCCGGTCAGGTCCTCGGCGCGGGCGAGGAGCTTGGCCACCGCCGCGTCGTCCAGGCTGCGGAACAGCAGGACGCGGGCGCGGGACAGGAGGGCGGCGTTCAGCTCGAAGGACGGGTTCTCGGTGGTGGCGCCGACGAGCGTCACCGTGCCGTCCTCCATCACCGGCAGGAAGGCGTCGAGCTGGGCGCGGTTGAAGCGGTGGATCTCGTCCACGAAGAGCAGCGTGCCCTGCCCGCCCATCCGGCGCTTGCGCGCCGCATCGAAGACCTTGCGCAGGTCGGGCACGCCCGAGAAGATCGCCGAGATCTGCTCGAAATGCAGGTCGGTCTCGTTGGCGAGGAGCCGCGCCACCGTGGTCTTGCCGGTGCCGGGCGGGCCCCAGAACACCAGCGAGCCGAGGGTCTTGGAACGCAGGAGCCGGGTCAGCGCCCCGTCCGGGCCGGTCAGGTGCTCCTGGCCGACCACCTCGTCGAGGCGGGCCGGGCGCAGGCGGTCGGCGAGCGGCCGGGGGACGTTGGCGTCGCGCTGGGGCTGCGGCTCGGCCGAGGCGAAGAGGTCGGACATCGGCGCATGAACACCGCGCGGGCGCGGGCCGGCAAGCCCAGCGGTGCGCTATCCCCGTCCGACGCGCTCCCTTTCTCGCCGAACCGGCATCGACTTCGGCGAGGAGCGGCTCAGCCCCCGAACACCGAGGTCAGCACCTCGCCCTTCCGGTTGATCGCCACCTCCCACATGTTGAGGGTGTTGCGGGTCAGCCGGTCGAGGTCCTTGGTCGAGGTCACGGGCGCGCCGTTGATGGCGAGGACGAGGTCGCCCTTCTGCAGGCCGGCGCGCGCGGCGATCGAGTTGTCGTCCACCGCCTGGACCGCGACGCCCTCCGAGGGGAAATCCACCTGCATCTCCTCGGCCACGGCGGGCGAGGTGTTGACGAAGGTGGCGCCGAGGAAGGGCGAGCGCGTCTTCACCTTCAGCACGTCGCGCGGGCGCGTCTCGGGGGCGGGGGTGAGCTTCACCGGCACGGTGATGCGCCCGGTGCCGCGCAGGACGCCGAACTTGGTCTGGCCCTCGATGCCCTTGAGGGCGAAGCGGTAGCCGAAGGCTTCCGGGTCGTCGACGGTCTGGCCGTCCACGCTCAGGATCAGGTCGCCGCGCTTCAGCCCCGCCTCGTCGGCCGGGCTCTTGGCGGCGAGGCTCGCCACCAGCACGCCGGTCGGGTGGTCGAGGCCCATGCTCTCGGCGATGTCCGGCGTCACGTTCTGCACGCGGGCGCCGAGCCAGGGCCGCCGCACCGTGCTGGCGCCACCCTTGGCCGTGTCCACCACCGCCTTCACCATACTGGCGGGGATGGCGAAGCCGATGCCGTGGCTGCCGCCGGATTGCGAGTAGATCGCCGTGTTGAGGCCGACGAGCCGGCCCTGGAGATCGACCAGCGCGCCGCCGGAATTGCCCGGATTGATGGCCGCGTCGGTCTGGATGAAGAACTGGTAGTCCGAGGAGCCCACCTGCGTGCGCGCCAGCGCCGAGACGATGCCCTGCGTCACCGTCTGGCCGACGCCGAACGGGTTGCCGATCGCCATCACGAAGTCGCCGACCTCGAGCCCCTCCGAATCGCCGAAGGGCATCGGGATCACGCCGCCGGACGGGTTCTTGATCTTGATGACCGCGAGGTCGGTGCGGGGATCGCGCAGCACGATCGAGGCCTCGAACTCGCGCCGGTCGGCGAGCGCCACGCGGACCTCGTTCATGTTGTCGATGACGTGGTTGTTCGTGACGATGAGCCCCGTCTCGTCGACGATCACGCCGGAGCCCAGCGACTTCTGCGCCCGCTCGCCGCGCATGCCGCCGGGGCCGCGCCCGCCATCCTCGCCGAAGAAGCGGCGCATGAACTCGTCCATCGCGCTGGCCCGAGCATTCGGGCGCTTGTCCACATGGGAGGCGTAGACATTGACCACCGAGGGCGCCGCCCGCTTCACCACGGGCGCGAAGGAGAGCTGCACCTCGCCCCGGCCCTGCGGCACGCTCTTGGCGGAGAAGCCCTCGCGTGCGGCATAGGGCTCGGGGGTCTTCTCGGGCGCCTTGGCCGGCTGCGCGGAGAGGGTGCCGAGGCCGAGGAGGAGGGCGGCCACGGCGCCGAGGGCGGGCGGGAGGATGCGGGACATGCAGGGCTCCGGATCAGGACCGCGCGTCGCCGCCGGCGGCCCCGGGGGGCACGGCCGGCGGCCGGATCGGCCGCGTGTCGGGCCTCTCTATCGCGAGCGATTGCGGCGCGCGAGAGTCAGCCGCCACCTTGCAGGAAGGCGAGGAGGTCGTCCCTCAGCCGCTCGGCATGGGTGAAGGGCACCGCGTGCGGCGCGCCCTCGTAGGCGACGAAGCGCGCCCCCGGAATCGCGGCCGCCGCGACCCGGCCGGAGATGTCGACCGGGACGATCTGGTCGGCATCCCCGTGGATCACCAGCGTCGGCACCTTGAAATGCCCGAGATCGGCCCGGAAATCCGTCTCGCCGAAGGCGCGCACGCAATCGACCGTCGCCTTGGGCGAGGCCAGCATGGCGATCTGCCCGCTCCACTGGATCAGCTCGGTCGATGAGGGCGAGGAGAACACGCCGACACCGAAGAACAGCTTCGCGAAGTTCGCCAGGAAGTGCGGCCGATCCTTCCGGAGGCCGTCGATCATCCCCGCGAACACGGAGGGGTCGATGCCGTCCGGATTGTCGGAGGTCTTGAGCAGGTAGGGCGGCACCGCCGAGACGAGCACCGCCCGCGCGACGCGGGCGCCGCCGTGGCGGGACATGTATCGGGCGATCTCGCCGCCGCCCATGGAGAAGCCGACCAGCGTCGCCTCCTGGAGGTCGAGGTGGTCGAGCACGGCCTTCAGGTCGTCCGCGAAGGTGTCGTAGTCGTAGCCCGTCCAGGGCTGGTCCGAGCGGCCGAAGCCGCGCCGGTCATAGGCGACCGTGCGGAAGCCCGCCGCGCTCAGCGCCGGCTGCTGGTATTCCCACATGTCGGCATCGAGCGGCCAGCCGTGGATCAGCACGACGGGCCGCCCGGTGCCCCAATCCTTGTAGAAGAGCCGCGTGCCGTCGCCGGTCTCGATGAAGGCCATGTGCCGTCTCCCGCTGAGCGGGAGGGCCCTGTCAATGCAGAAGGCCCGGTCCCGCCAGCGGGGAAGTCGGCGCGGCCGTGAACGTTCCGGCCGCGCCGAACCCTCAGGCGGTCTCCTTGCGGCGCACGGCGCGGCGCGGCTTGGCGGCCTCCTCGGCCACGAGCTCCGGCTCCGGCGCAGCCTCCGCCTCCGGCGTGCCCCGGCGCTGCTGGCCGAGGCCGAGCGCCCTGGCGAGCTGCGAGCGCTGCTCCGAATAGCTCTTGGCGGTCATCGGGTAGTCGACCGGCAGGCCCCACTTGGCGCGGTAGGCCTCCGGCGTCAGGCCGCGCAGGGTCAGGTGCCGGCGCAGCGTCTTGTAGGGCTTCCCATCCTCGAAGCTGACGAGGTGGTCGTAGGTGACCGAGCGCTTGACCTCCTGGGGGGTCGGCTTCGCGGGACCGGTCTCGGCCGCCGCCTGTCCGCCATCAAGCATGCCCGCGATCACGTCGTGAACGTCGAGCAGAAGCTTCGGGAGTTCCGCGCCCTGCACGTGGTTGTTGCTGACATAAGCCGCGACGATGTCGGCCGCGAGCTTCACCAAACGAGAACGATCAATCTGAGGTTCAGTCATGTCCGTCTTGCCATCGTTGTCATCCGGCCTCAACAGCGTAGGCCGAAAAATCTGCTTGCCCCGGCCTGATCGATACAGTCCCAGTTGCGAGAAAGGTCAAGAGATGAATGCAAATTTCCGGGCCCGCTTCTTACTTGAACGTTGAGCGATGCATCAGGGCGTCTGAAACTGAACGAATTTTGTTCTTTTTTCGCGCCAAAGTGGCGAAGCTAGACGTAGAAATGGTCTAAAACCCAGCGTACACAACCGAGAATTGCGCACCTGAATACATCCTGGTCTCGGCGTCCTGCGCCCATGCGGATGCCACGAATCAGTGCGGCCGCCCTTTCGGGCGGCCGCGAGCATGATCCTAGGTGGTATCGGGTGGGGTTCGTCCGCGCCCGGGCGGGCGCGGGGTCGCTTAGGCGTCGAGGCCGAGCATCAGGCCGATATTCTGGACGGCGGCACCGGACGCGCCCTTGCCGAGATTGTCCAACCGCGCGACGAGGACGGCCTGGCGGTGGTTGTCGGAGCCGAACACCCGCAATTCGAGCCTGTCGGTGTCGTTGAGGGCCTCCGGCTCGATCCGCTCGCGATGCGCGCCCTCGCTCGCCCCGGTGGCGACCTGGACGAGGGGACGGCCCTCGTACCAGGCGACCAGAGCCGCCTCGAGGTCGCCCGCCGAGGGTCGGCCCGGCAGCGTGTCGAGATGGAGCGGGATGCTGACCAGCATGCCCTGGCGGAAGTTGCCGACCGACGGGATGAAGATCGGCCGGCGGGTCAGCCCGGCATAGGCCTGGGTCTCGGGCAGGTGCTTGTGGCCGAAGCCGAGGCCGTAGAGCTCGAAGGCCGGGGCGGAGCCCGCCTCGTAGCGCTCGATCAGGCCCTTGCCGCCGCCGCTATAGCCGCTGACCGCATTGATGCTGATCGGGCAGTGGGACGGGATCAGGCCGCCCTCGACGAGCGGGCGCAGCAGCGCGATGGCGCCGGTGGGGTAGCAGCCGGGATTGGCGACGCGCCGCGCGGCGGCGATCGTGCGGCCCTGCTCGGAGGTCAGCTCCGCGAAGCCGTAGGCCCAGCCGGGGGCGACCCGGTGCGCGGTGCTGGCATCGAGGATCTTCGGGCCGCCCTCGGGCAGCCCGTCGGCGAGCGCCACGGTCTCCTTGGCCGCCTCGTCCGGCAGGCAGAGCACGACGAGGTCGACTTCGGCGAGCAGCGCGCGCTTGGCCTCCACGTCCTTGCGGCTCTCGTGCGGGATGCTGCGCAGCGCGATCCGCCCGTCTCGCTCCAGGCGCTCGCGGATGCCCAGGCCGGTCGTGCCGGCCTCGCCGTCGATGAAGACCGTCGGCTGCGCCGACCGATCGCTCGCGTTCGCCATGATGCTCGGGTTCCCGGTTGTGCCGCAGCCGCCGGGAACGCCCCGGGGCGGCGGACCGCCTTGCGGCGCAGGTGGCCGCTCGCGGCGCGCGAGTCAATGCATGTTCCATGACGGGCCGATGAATTCGGACGCCCGCGAACTCGATCAGGATCTCCACAAGCTTCGCGATGCCGCAGGAACGCGGGCGGCGGCGCCTTGTTGAGGCGAAAACCCCATCGCGAGGTGCCGACGATGTCCGAGACCGCGAAGAAGACCGATCCGAAGCTCTGGGACAGGGTGAAGAAGAAGGTCACCGGCTCGCCCAAGGGCGGCAAGCCCGGCCAGTGGTCGGCCCGCAAGGCGCAGATGGCCACTCAGGAATACAAGAAGGCGGGCGGCGGCTACGCGGGCGGCAAGTCGGACGACAACCACCTCAAGCAATGGACCGACGAGGAATGGGGCACCCGGTCGGGGCGCGAGAGCGGCGAGACCGGCGAGCGCTACCTGCCGAAAAAGGCGCGGGACACGCTCACCGACGACGAGTACGCCCGCTCCACCACGAAGAAGCGCGCCGACAGCGCCAAGGGGCGGCAGTTCTCGAAACAGCCGGAGGATGTGGCCCGGAAGGCGGCCTCGGCACGCAAGGGCGCCGCATCCAAGACGGAACCGACCAAGGCCGAGCTGATGAAGAAGGCCAGGGCCCAGGGCGTTCCGGGCCGCTCCACCATGTCGAAGGCGGAGCTCGCCCGCGCCGTCCACGCCTGAGCCGCGCTGCCGGCTCAAGGATCCTTGGATCGCGGATCGAGCAGGTCTTCACTCTGCTCACCCCTCCTCCATCTCATCCTGAGATGCCGGAGCGAGACGGAGGCCTCGAAGGAGGCCTCCAGCAGCCTCGCGATCCCTGGAAGCCTCCTTCGAGGCTCGGCTGACGCCTCGCACCTCAGGATGAGGTGGATGGGTCGGACGAGCCGGATCCCCGCATGACGATCGCTCGATCCCGCTCGAAGCACCGCGGCCGGCTTCCGCGTCGCGTCCGGAAGCCGGAGGGCGCGAGGCCCTCCGGCCGGTCGCTCACTCGCCGTCGATGCGGCGGCCGATGATGGCGATGGCCTGCTGGTAGACCGAAGCCGAGTTCCAGCCCTGGATCGCCGCGAAGTTCGGCTGGCCGGGCTGGTAGCCCGCGCCCGCGCGCCAGCCATGGCCCTTGAGGAAGTTCGCAGTCGAGTTCAGCGCCGTGCCGACATTGTCGAGGCTGCCGCCGGTGCCGTAGGTCAGCACGTTCTTCGGCAGGAACTGCGTGTGACCGACCTCACCATGCGCCGCGCCGCGGGTGTTGGCGGTGAGGATGCCACGGTCGACGAGCTGCAGCGCCGCGTAGAGCTGGTCGGTGAAATAGGCGGAGCGCCGGCAATCATAGGCGAGGGTCGCCACCGCCGAGAGCGTGTTGACGTTGCCCTTCACCGCGCCGAAGCCGGTCTCCATGCCCCAGATCGCGAGGAGCGGGCCCGGCGGCACACCGTAGCGCTGCTCGATCGAGTCGAACAGGGCGGCGTTCTGCGCCTTGAGCGAGCGCCCGCGCGAGACGATGGCGTTGGCGCCGCGCTTGGCCATGAACTGATCGAGGGAGAGGCGGAAGCTCTTCTGGCCCCGGTCGGCCGAGATGGTCGCGGTCGAGTAGGAGGTGCCCATCAGGGCGGCGAGGCTCTGTGCGCTCGCCCGGCCCCGCGCCTCCTCGGCGAATTCGCGCTTCCAGGCCTCGAAGCCGGCGGAGGTGTTGCCGCATTGCGCGGCCTGCACCTGGCCGGCCGCGCCCAGGATCGCGGCACAGGCTAGGGCCGCGACGCCGACCCGTCGCTTGATCTCGCTCACACGTGACTCCTCTCGCAGATGGGCCGGCGCGCGGCCGCCGGGAGAACATCCCGACGCGGGCGCGCCGCTGGCCCGGAAAACACTGTCCGGTGTCAGCATATAGGGCCTGTCAAGGTGCCTGCCGAGCTTGCGCCCGCAACGTGGTTAGCAGACGTGCTCTCGCGGGCACGGCTCACCTTCTTGTGATCGCCATCCGGCCGTCGCCGCCCTGCCGCGCCCCGGCGCCCCAGCGGCGGCGGCGCACGGACCAGGCGTAGCGGGTATCCCCGTCGAGCAGGTGGACATGGTCGGAGAGGCGGTTGCGCTCCAGCCAGGCCAGGGCGGATTCGAGCTCGGCGAGCGTCATCGTCGCGCGCTCCTTGCCGACGACGCGCTTGAGCACGGCGTTGTAGCGGTGAGCGAGATTGCCGCCGCGCGGGGCCTGCCAGGCGGCCTCGTCCTCCACCGCCTGCGCCGCGACCTGCGCGGTGATCCGCTGCCGCAGCACCCGCTCGGTGAGCGAGGGCGGCGCCTCGACCGCGGCGGCCAGGCCCGGCTGGCGCGCAACCGACGCCCCCTCCCCAGCGGGGTGCGGGCGCAGCATCGCGTAGCGCAGGCCGAGCGCGTTGCTCTCCAGCGGGGTGATGCCCGGCGGCGGCTCGTCGCGCCAGGGCACGGGCCCGGTGCGGATCGCGGTGACCGCCGGCTTCGGGCGCGGACGGGCGGCGCTGCCCTGCTCGGTCTCCAGCTCCTCGCGGAAGCGGGCGAAGAGCGGATCGTCCGGATGGAAGACCAGAGCCTGCTGTTCGCTGTAGGCCCCGGCATGCGGATCGACCCGCGTGGCGCGGGCGAGCATCTGCTCCAGCCAGGGCCGCGAGCGGATATGGGTCAGCGCGGCCACCACCGCGACCTCGGGGGCGTCGAGCCCCTCATAGGCCATCGCCACGGTGACGAGAACCGCGGGCTCGGGCAGCAGGCGGAAGGCGGCGAGCGCGGCATGCGCGTCCTGGATCGAGGAGGTGGCGATGCGCACGTCCCGCTCGGCCTGGGGGCCGGGCATCCAGCCCTGCAGCGTCTCCTGGTAGCGCCGCGCGCTCGCCTGATCGGGGGCGACGACGAGGAGCTTGCCGAGGCCCGACGCGCTCTCGCCGGCCCCGAGCCCGCGCTCCGCCCGCCGCCGCGCGCGGATGCGGCGCGTGGCGTGGAAGGCCTCGCCGAGGAGGTCGCGGGCAAAGCCCGTACGCAAGGCGGTGAACAGGGCGGGCCGGGTCGTCATGCGCATGCCCCCCGCGAGCCGGTGCGGGCCGACGCGCGGCGCCTCCCCAGCCGGCCGGCCGCCTTCGAGCCAGCTCGCCTCGCCGTCGAGCGCCCCGAAGCTCACGGGCAGCACCGCCCGCTCGGCCAGGGCCTGCGCGCGGGAATAGCCGATCACCGCGAGGCCCGGCGCGTCGAGGTCGATCTCCGGCGCGCGGCCGGCGCCGCCCGGATGGTAGGGCAGCCCGAGGATGCGCCGCCCGTCCGCCCGCTCCAGAGTGCCCGACAGGAACAGGCGCAGGTGCGCCGCCCGGAAGAGCGGCAGCATCGCCCGGCTCCAGGCGCCGGCCTCGGCCTCCTCGTCCGGCGCCTCGGCGGTGCGGGAGGAGCCCGGCACCGGCAGGTGGTGGACCTCGTCCACCACGAGGAGGGTCGCGTGGGCCCGCGCCTCGGCGAGATGCAGGGAGGGCGCCGCCGCGACCGCCTGGTAGGTGGTGACGTAGCCCGAGAGGCCGCGGCAGGGATCCGGCTCGTTGTCGGCGGCGCGCACGCTGAGGCCGTGGCCGAGGGCGCGGCGCCAGGCCGGATCGGCGAAGGCCTCCTCCGCCTGGAGCCGGAGCGAATCCCGCGGCACCACCCAGACCACCCGCTCGACGCGCCCCGCGGCGATCAGCTCGGCGGCGGCGATGACCGGCAGCAGCGACTTGCCGCCCCCCGGCGTCACCGCGGCGAGGATGTCGGTGACCTGCGCGGCCTCGCCGCGGGCGATCGCCGCCACGAGGTCGCGCAGGATGCGCTGGTGCGAGCGGAGCGGGCGGGTCTCGGTCAAGGAACGGGGCGACGCAGCCGGCGGATCATGCCGGCACCGTGGCCCATGCGGAACGTTTTGTGAATCCGCGCGGCTTCAGAAATGCGGATCCTCAGCGGCTTCGAGCCGGCCCTCGCCGATCGCCGCGCGGAAGCGCTCGTAATCCGCCTCGTTGCGGTCGCCATAGGCGCGGGCCCAGTCGGCGAGCGCCTCCTTGAGGTCGGTATTGCCGTCGCGCCCGCAATAGCCGCCGATCGCCGCCGCGTCGCCGGTGCGGGCATGGGCGCGGGCGAGCAGCGCCCCGTAGGCCCAGGAGAAGTAGCGCAGCGGCTCGCCGCGCAGGCAGGAGACCGGGATGTCGCCCTTCATGTTCTTCATCTGGCGCACGTAGAAGGGCCGCCCGTCGATGCTGGTCCAGCCGAGCAGCGGATCGCCCACCGCCTGGAGCAGGCGCTGCCCGTAGATGACACGCTCGCCCTCGTGGCTGGCATAGGGCTCGGGCATGCCGGGAAGATACGGGGCGTTGGCCGGGCGCACCGCCTCCTTCACCTGAAGGAAGAGCGCGTCCTGGTCGGAATTGCCGCAGAGCAGCGCCACATAGGCCCGGGTGCCGACGCTGCCGACTCCGACCACGCGGTGGGCCACGTCCACCACGTGGTAGCGGCTCAGCATGAACCGGCGCTCGCGCGGCAGGGTCTCGGCATAGTGCTCGAGCCCGGTGATCACCCCCTCGCGCACCGCGTCCGAGACGGCTGTGAGGATCGGGGGGTCGTCGCGGAAGCGCCAGCCGCCATCGACCCGGCGCTCGCCGATCCGCTCGAGCAGGCTGCGGTTGTGGCGCTTCTTCGCCTTGGCCACGGCCTTCAGCACCACCTCCTGCGAATGGTCGTCGATGTCGATGCCGGAGATGGCGAGCTGGTCGGCCCGCGTCGCCTGATACCAGACGTCGAGGGAGCCCTGCGGCGCCAGCTCCGTCATGGTGTGCTGGTAGCCGCCGACCGCGGCGAGCACCGCCGCCCGGCGCTCGCCCGGCGTGGTGCCGTCGTCGCGGCCGGCGATCTCGATGCTGGCGACGAGGCGCTTGAGGTCCCATTCCCAGGGGCCGACCGTGACCTCGTCGAAATCGTTGAGATCGAGCACCACATCGCGCTGCGGCGTGCCGAACAGGCCGAAATTGGCGATGTGCGCGTCGCCGTTCATCACCACGCCGATCTCGCTGTTCGGCGAGCGGGAGAGGTCCCAGGCCATCACGGGCGCGGCCCCGCGCAGGAAGGCGAAGGGCGAGGAGGCCATGCGGGCCACCCGCAGGGGAATGAGATGCGCCTGCCGTCCCTCATGCGCGGCCTCGATGAGGCTCACCGGATCGGGCCGGTCCTCGGGCAAGTCGAGCACGGCATGGGCCTCGTGCGGGACCGACTCGCGCAGGCTCTTGCCCGCCGCGCGACGCTTCTCCCAGGGCTCGCCGCCGCCGCGCAGGTCGATCTGCGGATAGTCGGCGAGCGGCTCGAGGACGATCTCCGCCGGCGCCTCATCGAGCGCCGCCGGTCGTGTCCCTGATGGTGGTGTAGCTCGCTGGTAGCGGGAGAGCCCGCCTGCGCGCCCTTCACAGCGCTGTAGCAGGCGGGCTCTCCCGCGGGGTGGC
>NZ_CABFVH010000077.1 GCF_902141855.1 Methylobacterium dankookense
CGCCGGGCTTCTCACCGTGATCCTCATCGGCCTTGTCGTGGAGAACCTGATCTTCCAGACCATCGAGCAGCGCACCATCAGGCGATGGGGCATGCAGGCCTGATCGTTCCAGGGCTCCGCCCTGGACCCGCGAAAGGGATGATCCCTTTCGAAACCCGGGATCAACAGAGGGACGAGGGACATATGAGGGTGCAGGGCAGGACGAGGCGGGGGCTTCTGCGCCTCCTCGGCGCGGCGGCGCTGGTAACGGCCGGCACGGCGGCGGCGCAGGCCGAGGTGACGACCGTGCGGCTCGCCAAGCAGTTCGGCATCTCCTACCTGCCGCTGACCCTGATGGAGACCGAGCAGCTCCTGGAGAAGCAGGCCAAGCAGCGCGGCTTCGAGGTGAAGACCGAGTGGCTGCGCTTCACCGGCGGCTCGGGCATGAACGACGCCGTGCTCTCGGGCGGCCTCGACTTCGCCTCCGGCGGCGTCGGCCCCTTCCTGACGATCTGGGGCCGCACGCAGGGCAACATCAAGGTCAAGGGCGTGGCCGCCCTCAACGCGATGCCGCTCTGGCTGGTCACCGTCAATCCGGAGGTGAAGGCGATCAAGGATTTCGGGCCGAAGGACAAGATCGCCCTGCCCACCGTGAAGACCTCGATCCAGGCGCTCACCCTGCAGATGGCGGCGGAGAAGGCGTTCGGGGAGGGCCAGCAGCACAAGCTCGACGCGCTCACCGTCTCGATGGGCCATCCCGACGCGCAGACCGCGATGATGGGCGGGCGCTCCGAGATCACCGCGCATTTCGGCTCGCCGCCCTTCCAGGAGCTGGAGCTGAAGGACCCGCGCGCGCGCAAGGTGCTCGACAGCTACGACGTGATGGGCGGCCCCCACACCTTCAACCTGGTCTGGGCCTCCGGCCGGTTCGTGGACGCCAACCCGAAGGTCACCGCGGCCTTCGTGGCGGCGCTGGAGGACAGCCTCAAGCTGATCCGCGACGACCCGGCCCGCGCCGCCGCCCTCTGGATCAAGGCCGAAGGCGCCAAGATGAGCCAGGAGGAGGCCGAGGCGATCGTCCGCGCGCCGCAGAACGAGTGGACCACCGCTCCGAAGCGCATGCTCGAATACCTCGCCTATATGAACCGGGTGGGCCTGGTCAGCGCCAAGGCGGCCACCGAGAACGAGCTGTTCTTCCCCGTTCCCGGCAAGGAAGCGGGTAAGGGGGCAGGGCGGTAAGGCGCCCCGACCCCGAACCGGCATGCGCGCCGGCAAGGCGCGCCATTGGCGACGCTCGACATCGCGGATCAGGCACGACGCGCGCTCTCTCCCATTCGGAGAGGGGGCGCGCCTCATCGAGGCGGCGATGTAAGCGAGGCTTAGACCGGTGAGGGGCGCCGGCTCTAGCTCGGCCGCGCACCCCTGAAATCGGCGGTGGTCAGCTCCATCAGGTCGTTCGGGAAACTGCCGACGTCGAAGGCGCGGCTCGCCGCCGCCTCGATCGCGGCGCGGTGCCTCAGGAACTCGTCGAGCGGGTCGCTGCCGTCCTCGCCGAAGGTGTCGCGCAGAACCTCGGCGGTGATCTCGCAGGCGATGACGCGCTGTCCGTCCGTCATCGGGAAGCGGATCGCGCCCTCCGTGCCCGCGTCGTAATGCGGCGAGCCGTGGGTGTATCTCTCGAGCGGCATGGCGTTTCTCCCGAGGCGGTTCTGCGCCCGCCCGATCGTGCCCCCGCTCGATGATCTAGAGGACGGAATTCGGGTTTCCAAAGGGATCATCCCTTTGGCGGGTCGAGGGCGGAGCCCCGGGATTCGTCAGGGCTTCGCCCCGACACCCCACCAAAGGGATGATCCCTTTGGAAACCCGGGACCCTTCAGCCGTGCAGAAGCCCCGGCAAGGCGAGCGCCGTGGTGGTCAGCCCGATCACGGCGAGCAGCACCAGGACCACGCGGCGGAAGCGGGCTTGGTCGATGCGGGTGAACAGCGACAGCCCCGCCAGCACGCTCACCAGCACCACCGGCAGCGCCAAGGCGAGGTCGCGCACGAGGTCGGCGGGCAGGGGATCGACCAGGGTGAGGATCGTGAGCGCCCAGACCTGCATCACCAGGGTGAAGGACTGGTAGACCGCCCGCTGGGTGCGCGGCTCCCAGCCGCGCAGCAGGCTCCAGGCGGTGGGCAGCGCCCCCGACAGGCCGGCGATGCCGCCGAGCACGCCGCCGAGGAAGCCGACCGCGCCGTCGCTCCAGGCATTGCCGAAGGCGACGCGGTAATCGGCCCGCAGCACCGAGACGAAGGCGGCGTAGAGGACGAGGAAGCCGCCCACCGACACCTTGACCACGTTCGGGTCGAGCCCGTGCAGCAGGTGGATGCCGATGGGCGCGCCGACGAGCCCGGGCAAGATCATCGCGAAGGCGGTGCCCCGCGGCGGCCAGGCCCGCAGGCGCACCAGCGAGATCACCTGCGAGAGGATGCTGCAGACGAGGACGAGCGCCGTGGCCTCCACGGGCGAGCGCAGCGAGAGCAGGGTGCCGGAGGCGACGAGGGCGAAGGCGAAGCCGGTGAGCCCCGAGATCACGCCGGCACAGGCGAGGCAGGCAACCAGCAGCAGGGTCTCGTTCATCGCGGCAACCACGGGCGCTCGCGGGCGGTCCCTGCGCGGCGATGCGGCCTCGCGGATCCTCCCGGCGGGCCCGTCCTGAATGCGGGCCTCGACACAAGTCTTATATAAGACTGGTCTTGCGGGCAACCGGGGAGGGGCGTAGCCTCCAGCACGGACAGGGATGGGCGACGACGGTCCCGATGGGGTCCCGAGAGAGATTCTCAGGAAGGCTCCAAGAGGAATTCCAAGAGGAATTCCAAGGAAGATTCGGAGCGGGATCGCAGCGGAGACGAGGTCGCTCTACAAAAGGTGCCGCGTCCGGATTGACCCACCCCATGTCATATGTCTTATATAAGACATGGCCTGCCGCAGAGACGGCCACACGGAGGAATGCCCATGAGCAGCCACGCCGGATCCGGCGAGGGACGGACGAACCCGCATCTTCTCGCCCACTCCCCCCAGGACAACGTCGCCGTCGCCGTGATCGAGGGCCTGAAGGCCGGCACCGCCGCCTTCGGGGTGATCACCGAGGACAACACCACCTTCGACGTCGACGTCCACCACGACATCCCGATCGGCCACAAGGTGGCCCTCACCGACCTGAAGGCCGGCGACACGGCCATCAAGTACGGCCAGGACATCGGTAAGGTGATCAAGGACGTCGCCAAGGGCGAGCACGTCCACGTCCACAACGTCAAGACGAAGCGCTGGTGAGGTCCGCCATGTTCAAGGAATCCGCTCAGCTCGAACACGAGATCGCGACGCCCTTCACCGGCGGCGCCCCCGACCAGTTCGCCACCAAGGCGCTGTCGACCAAGCGCGCCTCGGCCGACTACAAGGCCGCCACCTTCATGGGCTGGCGCCGCGAGAACGGCCGCGTCGGCGTGCGCAACCACGTCGTCCTGCTGCCGCTCGACGACCTCTCCAACGCCTCCTGCGAGGCGGTGGCCAACAACGTGAAGGGCACGATGGCGCTGCCCCACGCCTATGGCCGCCTCCAGTTCGGCGAGGATCTCGAGCTGCATTTCCGCACGCTCATCGGCATCGGCTCGAACCCGAACGTCGCCGCCGTGGTGGTGATCGGCATCGAGGACCAGTGGACCAACCGCGTGGTCGAGGGCATCGCCAAGACCGGCAAGCCGGTCGTCGGCTTCGGCATCGAGGGCCACGGCGACATCGCCACGGTCGCCAAGGCCAGCTACCAGGCCAAGCGCTTCGTGCAGTGGGCGACCGAGCTGCAGCGCGAGGAATGCCCGATCGCCGACCTCTGGGTCTCGACGAAGTGCGGCGAGTCCGACACCACCACCGGCCTCGCCTCCTGCCCCACCGTCGGCAACATGTACGACAAGCTGATCCCGCACGGGATCTACGGCGTGTTCGGCGAGACCTCCGAGATCACCGGCGCCGAGCATCTCTGCCGCGAGCGGGCGATCAGCCCCGAAGTGTCGGACAAGTGGTACGCCATGTGGAAGGCCTACCAGGACGACGTGATCGAGGCCCACAAGACCGACGACCTCTCGGATTCGCAGCCGACCAAGGGCAACATCGCCGGCGGCCTGACCACGATCGAGGAGAAGGCGCTCGGCAACCTCGAGAAGATCGGCCACGAGTGCCGCTTCATCGACGCGCTGCAGCCGGCCGAGGCCCCCGCCAAGGGCCCGGGCCTCTACTTCATGGACACCTCCTCGGCCGCGGCCGAGTGCGTGACCCTGATGGCGGCGGCGGGCTACGTGGTCCACACCTTCCCCACGGGCCAGGGCAACGTGATCGGCAACCCGATCGTCCCGGTGATCAAGATCACCGGCAACCCGCGCACGGTGCGCACCATGGGCGAGCATATCGACGTGGACGTCTCCGGGGTGCTGCGCCGCGAGATGACGATCCCGCAGGCGGGCGACGCGCTCATCGACATGGTGGTGCGCACGGCCAATGGCCGGCTCACGGCGGCGGAATCGCTCGGCCACCGCGAGTTCGTGATGACGAAGCTCTACCGCAGCGCCTGAGGCGCCTGCTGCGCGGCCGCGGGGGGCGTCCTCCCCGCGGCCGCCGCCCCGACGCCACGGGGCGTGACGCGCGCGGGAGGGAGATCGCGGGAAACGCGGCGTCTTTCGTGCCTCAACAAGCTCGGAGGAACGTCCATGCGGCTCATGCGGTCGATCTACGGCCAGGTCCTGCTCGGCATCGCGCTCGGCATCGTCGTCGGGGTGGTCGCCCCGCAATTCGCCGTCTCCTGCAAGGTGCTCGGCGACATGTTCATCAACCTGATCAAGATGATCGTCGCGCCGGTGATCTTCTGCACCGTCGTGGTCGGCATCGCCCATGTCGGCGACATGAAGAGCGTCGGCCGGATGGGCCTGAAGACGATCGCCTATTTCGAGATCGCCACCACGGTCGCGCTCGCCGCCGGCCTGCTCTTCGTGAACCTGCTGCGGCCGGGCGACGGCATCAACGCCAGCGTCGAGAGCCTCGACGCCAAGCTCGTGGCCGGCATCGCCGGCAAGGCGCACGCGCAGTCGCCGATGGAGATCCTCGCCAACATCATCCCGCACAGCGCGGTCGACGCCTTCGCCAAGGGCGACCTGATCCAGGTGATGTTCTTCTCGGTCCTCGTCGGCATGGGCCTCGCGGCGCTCGGCCCCAAGGGCCAGTTCCCCCTGAAGGTGGTCCACGCCTTCGGCGACGTGCTGATGAAGGTCGTCGGCCTCATCATGCACTTCGCGCCCGTGGGCGCCTTCGGGGCGATGGCCTTCACCATCGGCAAGTTCGGCCTCGGCATCCTGGCGCAGTACGGGATGCTGATCGTGTCGCTCTACCTGACCTTCATCGTCTTCATCGTGTTCTTCCTCGGCGGGGTGATGCGCTTCTATGTCGGCCTGAGCCTGTGGAAGCTGTTCCGCTATACCCGCGAGGAGATGTTCATCCTGCTCGGCACCACCAGCTCGGAATCGGTGCTGCCGCGGCTGATGGCCAAGCTCGGCGGGCTCGGGGTGGACCGCAGCGTCACCGGCCTCGTCATGCCGGCGGGCCTGTCCTTCAACATGGACGGCTCCTGCATCTACCTGACCATGGCGGTGGGCTTCATCGCGCAGGCGCTCAACATCCCGCTGACCTGGGAGCAGGAGCTCGGCATCCTGGCGATCGCGCTCGTCACCTCGAAGGGCGTGGCCGGTGTCGCAGGCGCCATCCTGTTCGTGCTGGCGGCGACGCTCCAGGCCTCGCAACTCCTGCCCGTGGCCGGCATCGCCCTCATCATCGGCGTCGACCGCATCCTGAACGAGCTGCGTTGCGTCACCAACGCGGTGGGCAACATGGTGGCGACCCTGGTGATCGCCCGCTGGGAGAAGAAGATCGATCTCGCCCATGCCCGCGCCGTCCTCGACGGCCGCATCACGCCGAACCTCGACACCCTGGACGAGGAGGAGGACGCGGCAGAGGAGATCCCGGCCCGCGAGCCGGTGGCCGCGCTCCGCCGCCCGCTGCCGTCGGCGGTGCCCGCGACCTGAGCGGGCATCGTCACCGACCAGGGCTCCGCCCTGGACCCGCGAGAGGGCTGCGCCCTCTCGACACCCGGACCTCATGAGACCCACGGAACGGACATGCCCAAGGTCGTCATCAGCGAGTTCATGGACGAGGCCGCGATCGCGGAGGCGCTGTCCGGCTTCGACACCCTCTACGATCCGGGCCTCGTGGACCGGCCGGAGGATCTGATCGCGGCGCTGAAAGGGGCCGACGCCCTGATCGTGCGCAACCGGACCCAGGTGCGCGGCGGCCTGCTCGCGGCCGCCCCCGACCTCAAGGTGGTCGGCCGCCTCGGCGTCGGGCTCGACAACATCGACGTACCCGCCTGCGAGGCCCGCGGCATCGCCGTCTACCCGGCGACCGGCGCCAATGACGGGGCGGTGGCCGAGTACGTGATCGGCACCGCCATGGCTCTCCTGCGCGGCGCCTACGGCGCCACCGCGCAGGTCGCCGCCGGCGCCTGGCCGCGCAACGCCCTGATGGGCCGCGAGATCGCGGGCAAGCGCCTCGGCCTCGTCGGCTTCGGTGCCATCGCCCGCGAGACCGCCCGCCGCGCCGCCGCGCTCGGCATGAGCCTTTCGGCCCACGACCCCTTCCTGGCGCCCGGCGACCCGGCCTGGAGCCCCGCCTACGGCCCGGTGGCGAATTGCGGCCTGGACGCGCTGATCGCGCAGAGCGACGTGCTCTCCCTGCACGTGCCGCTGACCGAGACCACCCGCGGCCTGATCGGCGCGGAGGCGATCGCCCGGATGCCGGAGGGCGCAATCCTGATCAACGCGGCTCGCGGCGGCGTGGTGGACGAGGCCGCCGTCGCCGCCGCCCTGCGCGCGGGCCGCCTCGGCGGCGCGGCGCTCGACGTGTTCGCGCACGAGCCCCTCGACGCGGCCGGGGGAGCCCCGTTCGCGGGCGTGCCGAACCTGATCCTGACGCCGCACATCGCCGGCGTGACGGTGGAATCGAACGTGCGCGTCTCCGCGGTCACGGCACGCGCCGTGCGCCGCCATCTGACGGAGGCCTGATATGGCGACCCTGACGCTCGAGGCCGCGCGGCGGCTCGCCACCGACGCCCTCATCCGCTGCGGCACGGCAGCCCCTGCCGCCGACAGCACCGCCCGGGCCCTCGTCGGCGCCGAAGCCGACGGTCTCAAGGGCCACGGCCTCTCGCGGGTCGCGCCCTACGCCGCACAGGTGCGGACCGGCAAGGTGGTGGGCGATGCCGAGGTCCGGGTCGCGCAGCCGCGGCCGGGGCTGCTGGCCGTCGATGCCGGCCACGGCTTCGCCTATCCGGCCCTCGACGCGGCTCTCGACGCCCTGCCGGGGATGGCCCGCGCGCAGGGGATCGCCGCGGCCGGCATCCGCCGCTCGCACCATTGCGGTGCCGCCGGACGGCCGGTGGAGGCGCTGGCCGAGCAGGGCTGCATCGCGCTCCTCTTCGCCAACACGCCCGCCGCCATGGCGCCCTGGGGCGGCAGCCGCGCGGTGTTCGGCACCAATCCGCTCGCCTTCGCCTGCCCGCTGCCGGGGCGGGCGCCGATCGTGGTCGATCTGGCCCTGTCGAAGGTCGCCCGCGCCAACATCGTGGGCGCGGCCAAGCGCGGCGATGCGATCCCCGAGGGCTGGGCCCTCGATGCCGAGGGGCGCCCCACCACCGACGCCGCCGCGGCGCTGAACGGCACCATGGTGCCGCTCGGCGACGCCAAGGGCACGGCGCTCGCCCTGATGGTCGAGGTCTTGGCCGCCGGCCTCGTCGGCGCGCGCTATGCCGCGGAGGCCTCCTCCTTCCTCGACGCGGCCGGAGACCCGCCCGGCACCGGGCAGTTCCTGATCGCCATCGACGCGGGCGGGCTCTCCGAGGACGCGCCCGATCGCTTCGCGGCGCTCGCCGCCGCCATCGAGGAGCAGGACGGGGCGCGGCTGCCGGGCGCGCGCCGCCTCGCCCTGCGCGCCCGCGCCGCCGCGGAGGGCCTGAATGTCCCCGACGCGCTGGTGGCGGAGATCGAGGCGCTGTGAGGTTGTGCGCGCCCATCTGTGGGCGGCGCCGGCCTCGGCGGGCCGGAACGATTGCGGCCGGCGGCGCCGCACCGTATCGAAGGGAGGAACAGCGTGCTCGGGCATTCGTGGGATCGGCTTCCCAGCCCGGGGGAGCATCGGGACGCGATGGAACGGTCAGGTGGGGGAGGGGCCGGCGGGGCGGGTCGCGGCGACGCGGTCGGCTTCCGGCCGCTCTACCGCCAGGTCTACGACACGCTGCTCCGCCGCCTCGCCGACGCCGTCTGGCAGCCGGGACAGATCCTGCCGAGCGAGGGCCAGCTCGCGGCCGAGCTCGGCGTCAGCCAGGGCACGGTGCGCAAGGCGCTGGATGCCCTGACCGCCGACAGCCTGCTGGTGCGGCGCCAGGGCCGCGGCACCTTCGTGGCCGAGCACGACGACAAGCAGAGCGTGTTCCGCTTCTTCAAGCTGCGCCCGGATGCGGGCGGGGCCGGGGCGCCGCAGAGTCACGTGCTGGCGATCACCGAGACCGCGGCGAGCGTGGACGAGCGCGACCGCCTCGCCCTGGTGCGCTCCGCCCGCGTCGTGCGCTGCGAGCGCCTGCGCAGCCTGGACGGGCGGCCTTGCGTGCTGGAGACGATCTCGGTGCCGGCCGCCTTGTTCCCGGGCATCGCGGCCTGCGACCTGCCGAACACCCTCTACAGCCTCTATGCGAGCCAGTTCGGCATCACCATCGCGGTGGCCCACGAGCGCCTGAAGGCCGTGATGCTGCCGGCGCGGGAGGCGGAGCTGCTCGGCGTGGCGTCCGGCACGCCGGCCCTGGAGGTCGACCGCGTCGCGCTCGATCTCGAGGAACGCCCGGTCGAATGGCGCCTCTCGCTCTGCCTCACCGACACGGTGCACTACCTCTCCGTGCTGCGCTGAGACGGCTTCTGCTTCATCGGGCCGGACAGCCGCGGATCCCCTCTCCCCGCGTGCGGGGAGAGGGTCGCGACGACCGCGTCGTCGCGACAAGGCGGCAGCCGGGGGTGAGGGGGCGATTCCGAAGGAGGCTCTTCCGGAAGCGCCCCCTCACCGCCGCTTCGCCTCCGCTTCCCACAGGGACGACGAGGTCCCTGCGGGCCTTTCCCCGCCCGGCGGGGAGAGGGGGGACCCGCGCCTCGTCCGGGAACCGCACAAGCCCGGCACCCTGCATGCAGGCCGGTGCGGATCCGTCCAGGCAAGGAATCGACCCGGCGAGGCAAGGAACTGCCTCCCACCGGCGCCGGCATCGCGTATGGATGTCGGTGCGGGGGCCGGCAGGCCGGTGGCGGGGAGATGCGGGCGTGAGGGCCGGAACGAGGGGGTCGGGCGCGGGCGGCGCCTCAGCGCAGGATGCTGAACCCGGCCTGCGCCGTCTGGGCGATCGCCGCGAAGGTCTGGTGCACCGGCACGTCCGAGACGTAGACGCGCGTGCCGACGAGGAGCAGCGCCAGCGCCCAGAAGGCGGCGGCGGTGATCCGGTAGACCGAGCGCTCGCGCGGCGGCTCGGCCCGGCAAGGCTCGGCGCGCGCGATCTCGAGCGGCTCGCCGAACGGGTCGAACGAGACCGTCGGGGCCGTACCGGAAGCCTGCGAGTCGAGGGTCGTGCGCATGTCCATAGAATTCGCGCTTCGGTCGTGCGCGATCAATGGACGCGTTTTCCGAAGATTCCGGCGCTCGGAGAACGGCCTGCTCCCTGCTTGCCTCCGGAGGGAAGAATCTGCTCACCCCCCGCATCGACCCCGCTGAAAGGCCCGCCATGCCTGCCAAGGTGTCCCTGAAGATGGCCTCGGATTCCGCCTCCCGCGGCGCCTGGGCGGGCGCTACGGCGAGCCTGCTGCCCGGCCTGCTGCTGTGCCTGGCCGTCACCGCCATCGCCATGGTCCTCCAGGGCGTGGAGGAGCACCTCACCGGCCACCCCTATGTCGAGGCCCTGGTGCTCGCCATCCTGATGGGCATCGCCATCCGCACCGCCTGGGTGCCGGGCGCCCGCTTCAAGGCCGGCATCGCCTTTTCCGCCAAGCAGGTGCTGGAGGTCGCCGTCACCCTGCTCGGCGCCTCGGTGAGCCTCGGCGCCATCGTCGCCTCCGGCCCGGCGCTCCTCACCGGCATCGTCGCGGCCGTCGTGCTCACCATCCTGGCGAGCTGCGCCATCTGCCGCGGCCTGGGACTACCCGTGCGCATGGCGCTGCTGATCGCCTGCGGCAACGCCATCTGCGGCAACTCGGCCATCGCCGCGGTCGCCCCCGTCATCGGCGCCGACAGCCGGGACGTCGCCGCGGCCATCGCCTTCACCGCCGTGCTCGGCGTGCTGATGGTGCTGGGCCTGCCGCTCTTCGTGCCGCTGGCGGGCTTCAACGAGCACCAGTACGGGGTGCTGGCCGGGCTGACCGTTTACGCGGTGCCGCAGGTGCTGGCCGCCACCGTGCCGATCAGCCTGCTGGCGACGCAGGTCGGCACCCTGGTCAAGCTGGTGCGCGTGCTGATGCTCGGCCCCGTGGTGGTGGCGCTCTCGCTCCTCGCCCCGCGCCTGCCGGCCGAGGGCGCGACGGGGAAGGCGGCCCCGAGCCGGCTCGGCTTCTTCAAGCTGGTGCCGTGGTTCATCCTGGGCTTCCTGGCGCTGGCCACCGCGCGCTCGCTCGGGCTGGTGCCGGACGCATCGGTGGCGCCGATCTCGAAGCTGGCGGGCTTCCTCACGGTGGTGTCGATGGCCGCGCTCGGCCTCGGCGTCGACGTGCGCGTACTCGCCCGCGTCGGCGCCCGCGTCACGCTCGCGGTGACCGGATCGCTCCTTGTCCTGCTCGCCATCAGCATCCTGCTGATCCGGGGACTCGGCCTGAGCTGAGCCGGGGGATTGCGGGCGCAACGCCGCACCTGTGCGGCATCGCGCCACGTCCCCCCTTTCCCCGCGGCCGCTTTTCCCGGAAAAGCGTGGGCCCATGAACATCCTTCTGATCGGTTCCGGCGGCCGCGAGCACGCCCTGGCCTACGCCCTGGCGAAGAGCCCCCTCTGCACGCGCCTGGTCACGGCGCCGGGCAATCCCGGCACCGCGCGCCACGGCGAGAACCGGCCGGACCTCGACCTGGCCGACCACGCGGCGGTCCGCGCCTTCTGCGAGGCCGAGCGCATCGGCCTCGTGGTGGTGGGCCCCGAGGCGCCGCTGGTGGCGGGCCTCGTCGACGACCTGACCGCCGCCGGGATCCGCGCCTTCGGCCCGACCAAGGCCGCCGCCCAGCTCGAAGGCTCGAAGGGCTTCACCAAGGACCTCTGCGCCGAGTACGGCATCCCCACCGCCGCCTTCGCCCGCTTCGACGCCCTCGACCCGGCCCTCGCCTATGTGCGGGCGCAGGGCGCGCCGATCGTGGTGAAGGCCGACGGCCTCGCCGCCGGCAAGGGCGTGACCGTCGCCGACACCCTCGACCAGGCCGAGGCGGCTTTGCGGGCCCTCTTCGCCGATCCGGGCGCGGAGGTGGTGGTGGAGGAATGCCTCGTCGGCGAGGAGGCGAGCGTCTTCGCCCTCTGCGACGGCACCCGGGCGATCCCGATCGGCACCGCGCAGGACCACAAGCGGGTCTTCGACGGCGACCGCGGCCCGAACACCGGCGGCATGGGCGCCTACTCGCCGGCCGCGATCATCACGCCCGCGCTCGAGGCCGAGGTGATGAGCCGCATCATCGCGCCGACGCTCGCCGGCATGCGGGCCCGGGGCATCCCCTTCACCGGTATCCTCTATGCCGGCCTGATGCTGACGGCGGAGGGGCCGAAGCTCATCGAGTACAACACCCGCTTCGGCGATCCCGAGGCGCAGGTGCTCATGCCGCGGCTCAACTCCGACCTCGTCCCGGCCCTGCTCTCGGCCTGCGACGGCGATCTCTCGGGGACGGTGCTGGACTTCGACACGCAGCGGGCGGCTCTGACCGTGGTGATGGCCGCGGCGGGCTATCCGGGCACGGTGGTGCGCGGCTCGGCGATCCGCGGCCTCGCCGATGCGGAGGCCGACGGCGCCCTGGTCTTCCAGGCGGGCACCCGCGCCGACGGCGACCAGCTCCTCGCCGATGGCGGCCGCGTGCTCGCGGTGACGGCCCTCGGCGACAGCGTGAAGGAGGCGCAGGGGCGCGCCTACGCCGCGGTCGCGCGCATCGACTGGCCCGAGGGCTTCTGCCGGCGGGACATCGGCTGGCGCGCCGTCGCCCGTGAGCTGGGCGAGGCGACGCCCTGAGACCGCGCGGCGCTTGAGCGAAGGCGACATCCGCCATCCCGAAGGGATAACCCGGATGTCGTATGAGCCGTCCCGGGGCTCTGCCCCGGCCCAGCCAAAGGGATGATCCCTTTGGGATCCCGGATTCTCAGCGCATGCGCAGCGCGTAGAGGGTGATGGCGGCGGCGTTCGAGACGTTGAGGCTGCGGATCGCCCCCGTGAACGGGATCTTGGCCAGCACGTCGCAGCAGGTGCGCGTGCGCTCGCGCAGGCCCTTGCCCTCGGCGCCGAGGACGATCACCGCCGGGCGGCGCGGCTCCAGCGTGTCGAGGTCGACGGTGGCCTCGGAATCGAGCCCGATCCGCGTGAAGCCGCGCTCACCCAGCTCGATCAGGGCCTCGGCGAGGTTGCGCACCGTGACGAAGGGGACATGCTCCAGGCCGCCTGAGGCGGATTTGGCGAGCACGCCCGTGGCACCGGGCGCGTGACGCGCGGTGGTGACGATGCCGGTGACGCCGAAGGCCGCGGCGGTGCGCACGATGGCGCCGACATTGTGCGGATCGGTGATCTGATCGAGCGCCAGCAGCAGCGCGTCGTCGGGCAGGTCGTCGAGGCCGGGGGCGGGCAGCGCCTCGGCCTCGAGATAGAGGCCCTGGTGCACGGCGTCCGGCCCGAGCAGCGCGTTGATCGCGTTCGGCCGCACCAGCTCGGGTGCGATGCGCAAGGGGCCGAGTTCCGCGGCGAGCCGCGCGGCGGCATTCTCGGTGGCGAGCAGCCGGTGCAGCCGCCGGTCCGCGTTGCCCAGCGCCTGAACCACCGGATGCCAGCCGTAGAGCACGCTCACGCCCTCGTCGACCACCGGCCGCGGCCTCGCCTGCGCCGGGCGCCGGCCGTAGGAGGCCGGCCTCGGGCGGCCCGGGGGTCTGTCGTCGCGCCGAGTGGTCATCGCTCGCATTCCATTCCTCTGGCGGCCCCGCCCGCCTCCCGCCGCGGACATGTGCCCCTCGCGCGTCAAACCGACCCGGCACCGATCCGTCAAGCCGGCCACAGGCCCGTTGCCCTGGCCGCCGAGCCCGACTATAGAACCCACGGCCCCGCGCCAGCGCCCTTCGTCTATCGGTTAGGACGTCAGCCTTTCACGCTGAAAAGGCGGGTTCGATTCCCGCAGGGCGCGCCATGCGGCGACTAAACCGTTGTGATCTGAGAACCTGTTGGTTTTCAGGTGCTTGCTCCTCAGCGCGTGCTACACTCACGTGCTACGGGACCAAGTGTGATGGGCCGCATGAAGTTCGTTCAGCGCCGCGCTGGCCGTTACGAGTTTCGCTTCCCCCTGCCCGACGATCTTGCGGGCAAACCAGTCCCGCCTCCCTGGCCGGAGACGCTGACAGCTTTCGTCAATGCGCGGAGCGGGCACTTCAAGACCGAGCTCATCCGCTCGCTGCAGACCAACGACGGCCCGACCGCCGACCGGCGCGTCCTCGCCCACATCACCGAGGCGCACCGCCTCGTCGATCAAGCGCGGCGCTTTCTGCGCGAGGGTCCAGCCGCCGGCATCAGCCCCGACCAGATCGCCGCCCTGGCGCGCGACCACGAGATCCATCTCCTCGGTACGGACGAGGCCGTCCGTACGAAGGGCATCGGCCTCGACATGGCCCTCGAGGACGGGCAGGGCCACCACGACGGGCTCGGCATGACGCCGGATGATCTACGGGCCTACCAGATGCTCGTCGACGATCTCGATCACTACACCCGCCAGCAAGCGGCGCAGATGCGAGCGGGCGAGGCGACGAGCGCCTTCGTCAACCGGGCGATGGAGGCGCGGGGCATCGTCCTGCCGCCGGACGATCCCGCCTGGCGGCAGCTCGAGCTCGCCTTCCTCAAGGCCCAGCGCAGCGCGCTCGCCGGTATTCGGGCCCGGCTCGATGGCGACGATGTTGCGACGCCAGAGCGACAGAGCACGCCAAGCGGCTTGGCGCTGACCGCCGCCCTGAGGCTGTGGGCGGAGGCGGGCGGCGCGGGCGCGAGGCGGCCTCAGCCATCGTCCGTCGCAGAGGCCGAGCGGGCCGCACGGCGCTTTGTCGAACTCCACGGCGACCTGCCCATCACCGCCATCAGCAAGGCCCACGCCCGCGCGTTCCGCGACGCGCTGGTCCGGCTGCCGAAGGCGCTGCCCGCCCGCATCGGACGGCTGCCGCTGCCGGAATTGCTGAAGCAGGATCTCGGCCAGTACCCGCGGCGCAACGCGCAGACGGTCAACAAGACCCTGGCGCTGCTGGGCGGCGTGCTGGCGCGCGCCGAACGCGATGGGCATTTCGAGGTGTTAACGGCCTGGTCAAACCCGTTCCATGTCGGCTTCGACGTCGCCCCGGCCGAGCGCGAGCCCTATGAGCCTTTCAGCGCGGCCGAGTTGCAACGCCTGTTCGCCTCGCCAGTCTACGCACAGAGTGAGCGTCCGCTTGGTGGTCAGGGTGAGGCGGCCTACTGGTTCCCGCTGATCGCTCTGTTCAGCGGCGCGCGCCGCACCGAGATCGCGCAGCTCAAGCTCGGGGATGTACGGCAAGGGGAGGGGGGTATCTGGTACCTCGACATCACGAACGAGGGCGCTGATCAGAACCTGAAGACGGCCTCGTCGGCCCGCTCGGTCCCCATCCATCGGGAACTCATTCGGCTCGGGCTGCTGGACGTGGTTGCGGCGCGAGCGAGCGCGCAGCCAGCGAGCGCGCCGCTCTGGCCGTCGTTCACCCCGCCGATCGACCCGAAGGCGAAAGCGTGGACTGTCCGTCGTCAGATGATTTGAGACGGTTTGCGGTGCTCAGGAACGGAGGCTCTGGTCCACCTTGGTTGAGAGGTTAGGCAGCCTGCGCGTGGTGGCGC
>NZ_CABFVH010000078.1 GCF_902141855.1 Methylobacterium dankookense
GGCGACCCTCGCCTCGGCCCAAGCCTTCCTCTACGCCGCTGCCGTCATGATCCTCGTTCGACGGCTGGGACGCGCCTCATGACTTATCGGACGGACTCTTAGCGAAAGTCGCAGGTTGCATTCAAGTGAACGGCGGCGAAAGGGACGGCACTATCCCGCCGTACGGGTGCCCGCGCGGTGCGGAGGCCGGCATCCGGGCGGGCGCGGCAGATTGAAGCGCGGGCCCGCCTCGCCCGCTCCCCCGCGCGGGTCGCGCACGGGTCACGCATGAGTCACGCATGAGTCACGCATGGGTCGCGCCCGGCGGGTCGCTCTCGCCGCCGCGTCGCGTATAAGGCCCCGACGCCCCCGCCGAGGACCCCGCCCGTGCCCGTCACCCAGATCACCCATAACGACCTCGACGGCTACGGGGCGGCCACCGTGGTCGGCGCCTTCCGCGCCCAGGACCGCATCGTTCACGTTGCGCGCTACGGCGATGTCGGACCGGTGGTCGAGGCCGAGCTGAAGCGCCTCGACAGGACGCCCGAGCCGGAAATCCTGCTCATCACCGATATCGGCCTGGAGGCCGTGGCGGTGAAGTTCATCCGCAGCTTCGCGGCGCTCAACCGCCGCCGGGGGGAGGGGCGCCACCACCGCCTCGTGGTGCTCGACCACCACGCCTCCTCGATCGACCAGCTGCGCGAGGGCGGGCTGCAGCCCGTCCCCGATCCGGAGCAGCCCTCCCTGAGCCGGTTCGACCTCGGCGATCCCGAGATCGCCGTGCTGATCGACGCGCATGCCTGCGCCACCCGCATGGCGCTCGAGCACCGCGCCCTCTATGCCGGGGAGACGCCCGAGCCCGGTCCCGACCTCGCGGCGCTGGTCGAGGCGGTCGACGCCCTCGACCTCTGGCAGAAGGGGCGGCCCGCCTTCCCCGGCGGCCTCGCCCTCGACGAGATCTTCTGGGACAACGTCTCGACCCTGGTGCCGCTCGGCCATCCCTGGCACGACCGCTTCGTCGGCGGCCTGCTCCTCGCCGTGGCGGGGCTGCTGCGGGCCGGCGCGAGCCCGGCCGAGGTCGAGGCGAAGGTCGCCGCCCTGCGCCTGACGCTCACCGACGGGCTGATGGCGGGCGATCCGGAGGACGATCCGCGCCTCACCACCCGCATGCGCGTCGCCCGTGCGCTCGCCCGCTCGGACGCGCTGTTCCACCGCCTCTCGGACGGCACGCTCCTCTCCTTCGGGCTCGATTCGGGCACCTTCCAGCGGGTCTCGGACCTCGTCATGGCCGGGGGCCGGGCGCGCCGCGTCGTCAACGTGCAGCGGGTCGGCACGCTCTCCTTCCGCTCGAACGACGAGACGGCGCTCGCCGGCGCGCGCCTGTTCCGCGGCGGCGGCCACAAGGATGCGGCCGGGGGCAAGCTCCAGAGCGGCTCCGCCTTCTCCCTCGCCGACGCGGTGGCCCAGGTCGAGCCGGTGCTGAACCCGCCGCCGCCGGACCCGGCCTCCAGCCCCTTCGCGGCCCTGCGCGGCTGGAAGGGGTAGGGGGGAGGCCCACCGAAGGCTTAGGGCAGGCTACCTCATTTGGGGGATGCACGCCGTCGTAGGCTGATCATCGTGGGTCGTACCGCGAGACGCCCCGCCGCCGGCGCCGCGGGGGAGGGGCAAGTCCGCGATGCTGGTCGGCATGCCGCTGCTGCAAGTCCTCGATCGGCTGGGCTGCGGCGGCATCATCCTGTCGACGGGCGGACAGGTGCTCGCGGTGAATTCCGGGGCGCAGCGCATCCTGCAGGAGACCTTCGGCCTGGCCGATCCCGAGGTCGAGAACCTCGACGGCGACGGGCGCGAATTCGTGAAGCGGCTCCTGCGCCGCGGCCGCACCCGCATCCCCGTGGACGAGGACAGCTGGATCCTGATGGAGCGGGAGGGCAAGCGCCCGCTCATCATGAACGCCACCCCGGTCCCGGTGCTGAGCGCGGACGGGCCGCACACCGTCCTGATGCTGCTCGACCTCGACGCGGCCCCGCAGGCCAACCGCCTCGCCCTGGAGCGGATCTTCCGCCTGACCCCGACCGAATCGCGCCTCGCCACGATGCTGGCGAACGGCGCCACGCTCGCCGAGGCCGCCGAAGCGCAGGACGTGAGCGTCGCCACCGCGCGCACGCAGCTCAAGGCGATCTTCGCCAAGACGCATACCCACCGCCAGGCCGAGCTGGTGATGCTGATCTCGCGCCTCTCGGCGCTGCCCTGGTGATCCCGGACCCGTCCGGTCAGCTCCTGCCCTACCGGACGGCCGTGCAGCCGGTATCGAGCAGCTTCTCCGCATGGGCGTTCGGGGCGCGATAGGCCAGCAGGACGACGTCCCGCCCGTGGTCCGCGGGCGCCGCGCCCCCGACGGGCACCACCCCGCCCGCGGGGATCGTCGCGGCGGGCATCGGGACCATCGCGAGGCTGACGTCGCGCAGGCCCACGGGGCGGCCCGGCAGCCGGCCCAGGGCGGCGAAGGGGTTGAAGGCCGGGAGGCTCTTCGCGTCGACGCGCAGCGCGAAGAAGCGGCTGCCCATCAGCCGCATCGGCAGCAGGCTCCAATGGCCGCCGACATGGTCGGCGCTATGCTGCAGGGCGCTCGTCACGCCCGGATGCACGCAGGCGAGGTGGATGTGCAGCTGGTCCTGGCTGCGCCCGCCGACCGAGTTGACGGCGAGCCCCACATCCTCGGCGGCGAGGCCGTCCCGCGCCGCGTCCGAGACGAGGTGGCGCGCGGCCAGCGCCGCGCGCCAATAGGCGGCCCCGATGGGCCCGCGCAGCACCGGCGCCTCGACCCCCGACACGGTGTCGGTCGGCATGACGACGAAATGGGTGCTCCGCCCCGGCGCGCGCAGGATCGCCGTGCCCGGGCGCTCGGCGTTGCCGAGATCGACGGCGTGGCAAGGGAAGGACCGGTCCGCGTAGCGCTTGGCGAGCACGCAGGTCTTGAGCGCCGCCCAGAGCACGTCGCGGGTCGGGTCCGGTCCGGCGAAGGCCGAGCCGGCCATCACGAGGGCGGGGACGATCAGCAGCAGGGCGCGCATCGGGGCCGGGTCCGGCGCCTCCTCACCCGGACAGGAGCGCGGCCGATCGCGGGCGGATCGCGGCGGCCGGGGGGTGCAGGTAGCAGCGGATCCAGGCCTCCAGCATCAGGAGGCGCCAGAGCAGCGTGCCGAACTCGCGCGCCTCGGGCCGCCCCGCCTGCGCCAGGACGCGCTCGACGCCTGCCTCCGTCCAGATCTCGAGGCCGAGGACCCGGGGGTCGAGGAGGCGCTCGCGCGCGAAGGCCCGGCCCTGTCCGGACCGGAACCAGGCGTCGAGGGGCACGCCGAAGCCGCGCTTGGCCCCCGTCTGGACCGCTCCGGGCAGGAGGCGCCGCGCGAGCGCGCGCAGGGGGAGCTTGCCGGCCCGCGCGTCGAGCAGGCAGCCGCGCGGCAGGCGGGCCGCCCACTCGACGAGGCGCACGTCGAGGAGCGGCGAGCGCACCTCGATCGCGTGCGCCATCGAGGCGCGGTCGACCTTCACCAGCACGTCGTCCGGCAGGTAGAGGCGGTAGTCGAGGTCCTGCTGGCGGGCGGTGAGCGGCGCGCCGCGGCTCGCCGCCCAGCGCGTCCAGAGGGGGGCGGCGCCCCGCCGGAGCGCGGCGCGCAGGCGGGGATGGACGAGCTGCACCAGGGCGGGATCCCCCGGCACCTCGTCGAAGGCCGCCGCGCAGCCGTCGTCGGGAAGCGCGAGCCGGTGCAGGCGGTGGCGCGCGAGCGACAGGTCCGGGACGAAGCGCTCGACCTGGCGCAGGACCGGGCCGGCCCGGCTCGCGAGGGCGATCAGCCGCCGCCGGCGCGCGGCCTCCACGGTCCGGCGGTAGCCGCCGAAGGCCTCGTCGCCGCCGTCGCCGGACAGGAAGACCGTGGCATGGGCGGCGGCCGCCTCGCAGAGGGTGTAGGTCGGCAGGGCGGAGGGGTCGCCGAACGGCTCGTCGAAGACCTCCCCGAGCCGGTCGAGCATCTCCAGGCCGCTCATCGGCTGCTGCACGATCCGGTGGTCGAGGCCGGCATGGCGCGCGCTGAGCGCCGCGAGGCCCGATTCGTCGGCGCTCGCCTCGTCGAACCCCACGGTGAGCGCGAGGGGGCGCACGCCCTCCGACCGCGCGGCGAGGCTGGCGACGAGCCCGCTGTCGATCCCGCCCGAGAGGAAGACGCCCACCGGCACGTCGCTGCGCAGGCGGATCCGCACCGCGTCGGCGAGGAGGTCCTCGAGCTCGTCCGCCTCGCCCTCCGTGAGCGGGCGCGCGGCGGGGTCCGGGTTGAGGGCGAGGTCCCAGTAGGGCCGCGGCCGCGCCGCGCCGGGATCGTCCAGCGACCCGGACATCAGGTGCCCCGGCGGCAGCTTGGCGAAGCCCTCGAAGATGCAGGTCTCGCTCGGCAGGTAGCCGAGGGTGAGGTACTGCGCCAGCGCCTCCGGGTCGACCTTGCGGTCCTCGCCGGGCCAGGCGAGCAGCGCCTTCAGCTCCGAGGCGAAGCGCAGGGAGGATCCGTCCTGGCGGTAGTAGAGCGGCTTCACGCCGAGGCGGTCGCGGGCGAGGATGAAGCGGCGGCGGCGGGTGTCGACGAAGGCGAGGCCGAACATGCCGTTGAGCCGCGAGAGGGCGGCCTCGCCGTGGCGCATGAGCAGCCGCAGCAGCACCTCGGTGTCCGACGAGCCGACGAAGCTCGCCCCGTCCCATTCGAGCTCGCGGCGCAGCTCGACGTAGTTGTAGATCTCGCCGTTGAAGGCGAGCCAGCAGGCCCCGTCGGGGCTCCGCATCGGCTGGTGGCCGGCCGGGCTGAGGTCGAGGATGCTGAGGCGGCGGAAGCCGAGGGTCCAGCCCGGACCGCCCTCGATGCCGACGTCGTCGGGCCCGCGATGGTGCAGGCGCTGCGTCATTCGGGCGGTGAGGCCGCCGGTATCCTGTGTCCCCGGCTCGATCCAGCCGCAGATCCCGCACATGAGCGCGCTTCCTAACCGACGAGGACGGCCTCCGGCGCGTCGGCCGGAAGGCGGTGATAGGCCCGGTACCAGTCGACGAAGCGGCGCACGCCCTCGGCCAGCGGCACCGCCGGCACGAAGCCCACGGCGCGGGCGAGGTCGGCCGTGTCGGCGCGGGTCTCCGGCACGTCCCCCGGCGGCCGCTCGCCGTCGCGGCGCTCGGCGCGCCGCCCGAGCGCGTCCTCGATCAGGGCGATCAGGTCGTTCAGGGCGTGGGGCGCGTCGCCGCCGATATTGTAGATCCGGTAGGGCGCCGCGGCGGTGGCGGGGTCGGGCGCGCGCGACGCCCAGTCCGGGTCGGGCCGCGGGGGCAGGTCGAGGATCCGCACGAGGCTCTCGACCACGTCGTCGATATAGGTGAAGTCGCGCAGCACCCGCCCGCCATCGGCCACGGTGATCGGCCGTCCGTTCGCGATCGCGTCGGTGAAGGTGTAGACCGCCATGTCGGGCCGGCCCCAGGGGCCGTAGACCGTGAAGAAGCGCAGGCCCGTGGCCGGCACGCCGAAGAGATGGGCGTAGCTGTGCGCCATCAGCTCGTTCGCCCGCTTGGTCGCCGCATAGAGGCTGACCGGGTGGTCGGCGCCCGCATGCTCCGAGAAGGGCAGCTGGCGGTTCGCCCCGTAGACCGAGGAGGAGGAGGCGTAGACGAGATGCGCGACCCCGTGGTGGCGGCAGCCCTCGAGGACGTTGAGGAAGCCCGTCACGTTCGCGCTGATATAGGGGTGCGGCTCGGTCAGCGCGCGGCGCACGCCGGGCTGGGCGGCGAGGTGCACCACCCGGTGCGGGCGGTAGCGGGCGAAGACGCGCTCCGTCGCCGCCGCGTCCGCGAGGTCGGCCTCCACGAGCGTCGCGTTCGGGAAGGCGCGCAGGCGCTCGAAGCGGGCCCGCTTGAGGGCGACGTCGTAGTAGGGCGTCAGGGCGTCGAGCGCGACCACCGCCAGCCCCTCGGCGAGGAGGCGGCGCGCCGCATGGTAGCCGATGAACCCGGCCGCGCCCGTGACGAGCACGGTCCCGGTGCGGCGTGCGGAGGCTGGCATGCGTCGTCTCCTGAGGGGGGACCGGCTCCGGCCGGTACGGGCGGAGCCGGGGCGGCGCGCGCCCCGGCTCCGCGGCCGGCGAAGGGCCGGCGAAGGGCCGGCGAAGGGGCCGGCTCAGCGGTTGGCGATGCGCTTGAGCCGCGCCTCCTTGAGGAAGATGATCGTCTTGCGGTTGGGCAGCTCGATGATGCCGCGCCCCTTCAGCTCGGTCAGGCAGCGGGACACCGTCTCGAGCGAGAGGCCGAGATGGTCGGCGATGTCGAGGCGCGGGACCGCGAGCTTCAGGACTTCCGGCTCGGAGCCGCAGCACGGCAGGTGCTCGCGCACCCGCAGCAGGAACCACGCGACCCGGCTGAGCGCGCAGCGCCGGCTGATGCCGTGCAGCAGGTGGACGAGCTCCCCGAGCACGTGCTCGTCGGTGCCGATCGTGCGGGAGCCGGCCTCGGCGCGGTCGGGCGGGGGGATCCGGAACAGGCAGGGCGTCACGGTCTCGACCGTGTAGCAGAGGAGCCGCCCTGCGCTCGGGGAGATCACGGTCCCCGGCCAGAAGAAGGCCAGGATCTGGCGCGCGCCGCTCTCGCAGAGATGGACCGCGCGCGCCACGCCCTCCACGATCTCGATATCCTTCCCCGCCGCCTCGCCCTGCCAGTACAGGACGTGGGACCGGTCGACCCGGCTGAGGGCGCTGAGGCCGGTGACGGTCTCCGCGACGGGCGGCTTCAGGCAGAGGGCGGGATCGCGCAGCGCGATATCGGCACGCGCCGGCAGGACGGCCGGCCGCGGCTTTTCCACCCCACCGCGGAGGACTAGATCGATTTCAAAACCGGCCGCGGACTTGTTAAATGACTTTTGGCAAACTAACTCCGATGGGCTAATATACGCCTCGGTGTCAGAGCGTGTTTGCAAAATAGACATTGATCAATACTCCATCACCAGAGCATGATGCTTCTCCAAAAAGATGCACCATGTATATAGACATTGAGTATTATACTACACTATACTTAAGATCTAGAGCTGTAAATAATATTTGTTAAGTTCCAGGGGCTTCGCTCCGATTCGCCACTAGACGATACTAGAAGGATTGGAGGACTCCAAGATCAGCCTCGGCAGGCGAGGCCGCGTACACAGGTGCCGGCCGCGCGGGGGTCCCGCGAGGCCCTTCCGGAGCGGCGCGCCGGTCAGCGTGCCGGATGGGCCGCCTCCGGCTCGCAGAGGCGCCAGAGCGCCTGCGCCAGCCGGGCGGGATCGTGCTCGCGCTCCACATGCGCGCGGGCGGCCGTGCCCATCCGCCGGCGCAGGGCCGGGTTCCGAGCCAGAACCTCGACGCAACCCGCCAGGTCGTGCGCATCGAAGCTCCCGAGGAGGCCGGTCTCGCCGTGGCGCAGGATGTCGCCGACGGCGTTCACGGGCGTCGAGACGCAGGGGACGCCCGCCGCCATGGCCTCCAGCACCACGTTCGGCATGCCCTCGTGGTCCGAGGTCAGGAGGAAGATGTCGGCGGCGCAGATCAGCGCCCGCGCATCCGGGACCGAGCCGATCAGGCGCAGGGACGCGCCGAGGCCCTGCCGCTGGGCGGCCGCCTCGAGCGCGCCGCGGCAGCCGAGGTCGTCCCCGGCGATCACCGCCTGGACCGGCACGCTCCGCGAGACGCCGGCCACCACCTCGATGAAGCGGGAGAAGCATTTCTGCGGCGTCAGGCGGCCGACGCCGACGACCAGGATCTGATCTGGGGCGATGCCGAGCCGGGCCCGCCACGACGCGCGCCACGCCTGGGCCTGCTCGGCCGGGATGGGGTCGACGCCGTTCGGGACGTAGACCGCCCGGCGGGCCGGATGCGCGCCCGCGGGAAAGGCCTCGAGCGTCTCGCGCGAGTTGCAGACGACGGTGGACAGGGCCGCCCGGCTCGCCCAGGCCCAGGCGGAGCGCCCGCGGCGGGGCAGGTCGGCGAACAGGCTGTTGCGGTAGGACCCGACCCGGTGCACGCCGAGCCCGAGGAGGGCCAGGGCGAAGACGTTCGTGTAGGAGGACCACGAGAAGAACGCCCCCGGCCTCTGCCGCCGGACGGCCGCGCGCAGGCGCAGGAGCTTGGCGGCGGGATTCCCGGTGAGCAGCACGATCGGTACGCCGAGGGCCCGGATCGGCGCCTCCCAGATGCCGAGCGTGCCGGAGACGTACAGGGTCGGCGCCCACCGGCTGCGGTCGCAATGGGCGAGGAAGAGGTAGAGCTGCCGCTCGCTCCCGCCCTGCGCCAGCTGGCCGATCATCACGGCGACGGGCTGCGGCGCGGCGCGCAGGGCGCCGCCGGGCGCGGCGCCCCCGGCCTTCCACGGGACCGGGGGCTCATGAATGGCGGCGCTGCGCATCGCGGACCTGCGAGGTGACGTAGCTGTACTTGCCGGAATCGAGGGCCGGAATACCGTCCACGAAGGCGAACTCGATCGCGCATTGCGGGCCGAGGAAGTGGCGCAGGGTCTGCGAGATCTCCTCGAGCGCGCCCTCCGGGGGCGGCTGGCTCGTCTGCAGCTTGATCAGCACGTCGTCGTAGCCGCGCTGCACGACCTGGAACCGCCGGATCCAGCCGCCGCTGAAGCGGACCGAGAGGAAGTACATGAACAGGATCCCCGGGACCGTCGAGCCGTCCGCGCGCACGAGCGCGTCGACCGCGCGGCCGGTCACCGTCTCCAGCACCTCGACGGAGGGGGTTGGGTCGGCGACCGCGGTGCCGACCACGGCGCGGTCGCCGATGCGGTAGCGGATGATGGGCATGGCGTAGTTCGTGAGGCAGGTGACGAGCACGTCGCCCTCCTCGCCGGGGCCGCAGGGCTCGCCCTGCGCGTTCACCACCTCGACCCAGTGCGTGTAGGAGAAGACTTCGAGGCCCTCGGCGCCGGGGCGCTCGCCCGCGAAGCTGCCGACCTCGCGCGAGCCGTAGCGGTTGAACACGGGGCAGTTGAAGGCGCGCGCGACCTCCTCGCGGATGAACGGGTAGAGCGTGGCCGCGCTCGAGACCACGGCGCTCACGGGCGGGACCCGGATGCCGTTGGCGTTGATGTAGCGGGCGAGCTCGTAGATGCTCTCGGCATAGGCCTCGATCACCACCGGCCGCACCCGCTGGATCTCGGCGACGTAGCGCGCGATGTCCGCGTGGCTCATCCGGAAGGCGTTCTGCAGGGTCCGGTTGCGGACGAAGTTGCTGAGGCGGTTGCGCCAGCCGTCGCCCTGCTGGGACATGTCCCGGTCGGAGCCCCAGAGCCGCACCAGGGGCGCGCCGGTCCGCCACCCGGCCCAGTCGTAGTGCATGTCGATGGCGGCGAGGCCGATGGCCTCGTAGGCGCGGTCCTGCAGCACCCGGACGGGCTCGCCCGTGCTGCCGCCCGAGCTGTTGGTGTACCAGGCGCGTGCCGCGAGGTCGTCGCTGGCGAGCGCGTCCTGCCGCGTGCGCAGAACCTGGCGGTCGAGCTCCGGCACCGCGCGGAAGCGGGCGAGATCGACCCGCCCGTCCCGGACGACGCCGCATTCGCGCAGCACCGAGCGGTAATGGGGCACGTGCTCGGCGGCGTGGCGCAGGAGGTCGGCCAGGCGCTCCGCCTGGATCGCCCGGCGCTCCTCGACCGGCCGCGCGTGGAAGGCGTGGAGACGCTCGCGGTGCATCGGGATGGCCGAGCGCGCCACCCACCTGTCGTAGAAGTCGAGGACCGGGGCACGCCAGTTGAACATGGATCCTCCCCACGATCGGGCTGGGACGGGAGCGGCCGCCGGGCGCGGCCCGGGACAGGACTCGGCTCGGACCTCGGCTCCGCTCGCGCGCGGCTCAGGCATCGGCGACCTCCATCGGGCGGTAGGGACTGGCGGATCCGCGCGGGCGGCACTTCGCCGTGCTCCGGGCGAGGCAGGCGGGCAGCAGCAGCAGGGCGAGGAGCAGGAAGAAGGTGGGGTTGTTCTTGAGGCCGCCGCCCTTGATCCACGAGCTCATGTAGCCCACCGCGGTCCCGGCGACGATCATGTGGTAGCCGTCCGGCGCGCCCGCGATGCCCGCCCAGAGCCGCCGCGAGCGCGCGAAGCTCCACAGGGCCGCGCCGATGGCGGCCACGTAGAGCGCGATGCCGACCACCCCGACATCGACCCCGACCTCCAGGACCGGCTGATGGCTCGGGAGATCCATCCGATGGTTGTAGATGCTCGTGACCGCGGCGATGTAGTCGTGGAGCGCGACCGGGCCGTTGCCGACGCCCGCCCCGGTGAAGGGCTGGTCGCGGATGAACATCATGCTCGCTTCCCAGAGCTCGCCCCGCCCACCGATCTCGCCGCCATCCTCCTCGGAGAAGCGCTGCAGGAGGATGTGGAACAGGAACGGCGTCACCAGCACGCCGCCGGCCACCAGGGCGAAGCCCACGAAGCCCCAGGGGCGGGTCGAGCGGGCCAGCAGGAAGGAGAACAGGATCAGCACGAGGGAGATGGCGCTGCCGCGCGACCCGCTGAGGGCCACGAAGACGAGCGTGCACAGGATGTAGACCACGCTGAGCGTCATCAGGATCACCCGGCGCCGGCCGGTGCTGCGCAGGACCGGCCAGAGGATGCCGGGCAGCATCAGGATCAGCACCACGCCGAGCCCGTTCTCGTTCATCCCCATGACGCGGAGCCGGCGGACGAAGTCGTAATCCGTGAACAGGACGGCGTAGAACGAGCCCAGCACGACCATCCAGCCGAAGGCGCCCAGGGTCGCCATCAGCCGGTCCATCGCACGCAGCGAATCAACCTGATTGACGAGCAGGAACAGCAGGATGAAGCTGATCAGCCAGGCGATCAGCTCGCGCCGGCTGCTGACCGGATCCGCGGCCCAGAGCACGGTCATGGCCGCCCAGCCGATCAGGAGCGCCAGCAGGATGCAGGCGCCGGTCCAGTGGCAGGGGCGCTCCGGCCGGGCCAGCCAGCCGGCCAGCGCGCTGACGATCATGCCGTTCACCGCCACCGTGTAGAGCGGCTCGATCCGCAGGCCGAGCGGCAAAAGAAGAAGGAACAAAGCCGCATTGAGGGCCAGCAGTGGATGGTCCAGCAAATAGAGAAACAGAGGCAATGCGAGCGCACCCGCGATCAGGATCATGACCATCGCCGGATCTCTCCAGCAAGCGGGGGCGGAAACCCTGCACTCTCCGCCGCATGGCATGAAACCGAACGCGACACCGTCGCTTCTTGAAATGTGCGGTCAGAAATGAAATCTGTACACATGGATTACGACCGCCGTAAAAATCAATTCACGATCAATCAATAGCCCGCAAGAAAATCGATATCTGGCTCATATTCAGTCCAGGGTCTAGAGCCTTTCATTAGATCGCCGCGCGGGGCCTGGATTGACGGATGTCAAATTCCTGCCTGCGCCTGCACAGTCACCGGCGCCGCGTCGCGGACCCGCGATCCGGCCCGCGCGCCCTGCGGCCGGCACCGGGCACGCGATGCCCTCCGCGCCGGAAGAAACCCCTGGCGTTCGTCTACTGAGACCGGCCGCAAGACCTCCGGATCGCGGAGGAGGGCCCGCCCCGGTACCGGACCGCCTATTCCCGCGGCGGAGCAAAGGCTTAGATCCTTGTGTGCAGGGACGCGGCCGGGCCGGACTCTTGGTCCGTCGCCTAGAACTTGACGGGTATCAAGTACTCGGCACGTTGCAAATCAGATTCATATCTGAGACCCTTAACCGCTTTCGTGCCTCACCAAGCACCCTCGAAGCATGTTCAGTCGCAATGCTTCGATCAGCGGCAAAGATTTCAAAGCCCGCGCCTTTCCGAAGAAAGAGCCGTCTCGAATCCCCATAAGGATGCTCCCGATGAAAGCGACCATCCGTGTCTTGATGATCACGAGTGAGTGGCCCACGCCGGAAAGTCCATTTGCGGTTCCTTTCCTAGTGAATCAGGTCAACTTTCTGAGACGCAAGGGGGTCGAGGTCACGGTCTTCTCCTTCCGCGGCGCCAAGAACCCGATCAACTACCTGAAGGCCTGGTGGGCGTTCCAGCGCAGGTTCCGTTCGAGCTGGGACCAGTACGACCTCGTCCACGCGCAGTTCGGTCAGGCGGCGCTGCTGCCCTGGCCGAAGCGGCGGCCGCTGGCGATCACCTTCCACGGCGTCGACCTGCTCGGCCAGCTCTCGCCCGAGGGCCGGCCGACGCTGCCGGGCAGGCTGCTCGTCTGGCTCGGGCGTCTGGTCGCGCGGTACGCCGATGCCGTGATCATCGTCTCGGACGCGATGCGGCGGAGCCTGCCCGCCGGCATGAATCTCCAGGTCCTGCCGACCGGCGTCGATCTCCGGACCCTGCCCGACCTGTCGCGGGAGGAGGCGCGGCGCCGGCTGGGCTGGGCCGCGGACGAGCGGCTGGTCCTGTTCGTCGGCAACCCAGCGGACCCGCTCAAGCGCTACGAGCGCGCGCGGGAGGCCGTCGACGCCCTCAACCGGCGGTCGCCCGCGCGGCTGATCCTCGGCTGGAACGTCCGGCAGGCGGACATCATCACGATGATGCAGGCCTGCGACGCGCTCGTCGTGACCTCGCTGCAGGAAGGCTCGCCGACGATCGTCAAGGAGGCCCTGGCCTGCAACCTGCCGATCGTCTCCGTCGTCGTGGGCGACGTCGTGGAGCGGCTGGAGGGCATCGAGGGCTGCGAGGTCGTCCCCGACGACGCCCCCGAGACGATCGCCGCCGCCCTCGAGCGGACGCTCCGCCGCGGCGGCCGGATCAAGGGCCGCGAGGCGGTCGAGTGGCTCGACGAGCCGGTCCTGACCGACAGGCTGATCCGGATCTATCAGTCGATCACCCGCTATCGGCGGCCGAGCGGGGCCGTCTTCCGGCCCTCGGCCCGCTGAGGCGCCGGAACGAACGTGACGCTCGTCAAGGTGAGATCTTCAGTTCGCAGCCATCGTTGATGTCACCGGGAGTTTGACGTTCATGTGCGGGATCCTGGGTGTTGTGAGCCTCGGCGAAAGGCCGATCGACCTACAGGCCTTGCAGCGCATGAACGATCTGCAATCCCATCGCGGCCCGGACGGCGAGGGGTTCATGCTGCGCCGCCCCGATTCGGGGATCTCCGAATGCGCCTTCATCCGGCGCGTCGATGCATCGCGCGAGAACGCGAACGTGCAGGTGGCCCTCGGCCATCGCCGCCTGGCGATCATCGACCTCGCGGAGCGCAGTCTCCAGCCGATGGCGAGCGCGGATGCGAAGAGCTGGATCGTCTTCAACGGCGAAATCTACAACTTCAAGACGATCAGGGACGAGCTCCGCCGGCACGGCTTCACGTTCTCGACCGATTCGGACACCGAGGTCCTCCTGCAGGCCTACCGGCACTGGGGCGCGGATTGCCTGTCCCACCTCGAAGGCATGTACGCCTTCGCGATCTGGGACGATGCCCGGCGGACCTTGTTCTGCGCCCGCGACCGCTTCGGCATCAAGCCGTTCTACTACACCGTCAGCAATGACTTCTTCGTCTTCGCCTCGGAGATCAAGGCCCTGTGTAAAGGGCGGACCAATTCCAGGCCGCCGTGGCGGAGCAAAATCAGGCCACTGGCAACGTGCAGCCTGAACGAAGAAGGGGCCCGATCGGGCCCCTTC
>NZ_CABFVH010000079.1 GCF_902141855.1 Methylobacterium dankookense
CCCCCCGGCGGGCGGGGGGGGGGGGCGCCGCGCGGGGGGCGGGGGGAGGGGGTCCGGGCACGGGGGGGGGGGGGCGGGCCGGCCGGGGGGGGGGGGGGTTTTTGGGGGGAACCCCCCCGGGGCGGGGGGGGGGGGGGCCCTGGGGGGGCCCCCCCCCCCGCCCCGCCCCCTCGTTGCGAGGGGGGGGGGGAGCCGGCCTGCAATGGACACAACGTATGGTCCCGCCGGTAAAACGGGACTTAACATCCAAGAGCGCTTTCCGCTCCTAGCCCCTCACGATAAGACTTGTCTTCGAGCCCGAATGAGCAAAAAAATTGATCGTCGCGTTCGAACCGATGCGAAGGCCGGAGCGTCGAGGGAAAAAATCAACGGGACAAAGCCGAATATCGGCTCGGCCCGATCCGGATCTCGGAAAGACGAGGCACCGGCATAGCATGATCTCGGAAGATCACACCCGAGGATCCGTGGCGACGACGGCACGGGCGGCGGGAACTTCCGTCTCCCGCCGCCCGTCCGAACTACAGGCCGGCCAGCACGCCGGCCGAGCCGATCACGGTGGCCAGGAGACCGCAGGCGAAGGCGGCGATCATCGCGTAGGAAAAGGCTTTCAGCAGCATGATTGTCCGTCCATTCAGCAGCGGGTCCCGCCCGCGGTCTGGCCATACTGCTTGACCGGCCGGGTCTGCTGGTTGGCATTGCCCTCGGCAGCCGAGCTCATCGGGCAGGCTTCGTAGAACGGCGTGTCGTGGACCCCGATCGACCCGGTGGTCTCGGGATCACCGAAGCGGTAGATCGTCGTCCGGGCGGAGTCGCTGAAGGCCATCGCGGAAGAAACGGGCGCAACGCCCAGCATAAAAGCGGTGACGATGGCAGCGATACGGGTCTTCATGCCTTTAACTCTCTCCTTCGTGAAATCGAGGCCCTTTGTTCCGGCCTCATCGTCGGTACGAGATCTATGTAGGCACGCGCCGTCCGTCACGACGTGATGCTCCGCACCCGGCATCGCGGATTATGGTCCGGCCATTGCTGCGTCCGTCACGCGTCTCGCGGCGGACCGGAAACCCGGGCCGGTCTTGCTCGTTCTGCTTCCGAACGGAGACATGACCATGCAGGCCACGTGGATGACGCTGCCCGAGATCGCGCAGGCGCGGCGGATATCGATGGAAGACGCGCAGAGGCTCGTGGACGAGGCGAATTGCCCGAAGGTGTTCCGGCTGCACGGCACCGTCTACCTCCTCTGAACCGGCCTTGACGGGCGCCGCCAGGCTCTGTACCGATCGGTACAGAGCCTGTTCGATCAACCGTCCGAGGAGCCGCACATGTCCGAGACCCGCCCGCCGCTGCCACCTTTCACCCTGGAGACGGCGATGCAGAAGGTCCGCGCTGCCGAGGACGGCTGGAACGGCCGAAATCCGGAGAAGGTCTCCCTCGCCTACACGCCGGACAGCCGCTGGCGGAACCGCTCGGAGATCTTCCAGGGCCGGCCGGCCATCGTCGACTTCCTCACCCGCAAATGGGCCCGCGAGCACGAGTATCGCCTGATCAAGGAGATCTGGGCCTTCTCCGAGAACCGGATCGCCGTGCGCTTCGCCTACGAGTTCCACGACGAGGCGGGGGCGTGGTTCCGCGCCTACGGCAACGAGAACTGGGACTTCGCCGAGAACGGCCTGATGGCCGAGCGGCATGCCAGCATCAACAACCTCGCCATCGGCGAGGGCGAGCGCCTGTTCCGCTGGGATCGCTCGGGCCCGCGCCCGGCCGACCATCCCGGCCTGACGGATCTCGGCCTCTGAAGCCGCCGCAGACGCGGGAAGCGGTCCTGCCCGTGCTGGCGGAGGTGTTCCGCGAGCACGGCTTCGAGGGCGCGAGCCTGACCGTGATCTCGAGCCGGACCGGGCTCGGCAAGGGCAGCCTCTACCACTTCTTCCCCGGCGGAAAGGCGGAGATGGCGGCCTGCGTCCTCGACGGGATCGAGGCCTGGTTCGAGACGCGGATGTTCCGCCCCCTGCGGGAGGATCCGGACGCGGCCGCGTCGTTGCGCGCCATGCTGGCGGTAACGGATGCCTATTTCCGCTCCGGGCAGCGCATCTGCCTCGTCGGCGCCTTCGCGCTCGGGGCGGTGCGCGACACCTTCGCCCAGCGCATCGACGCCTATTTCGCCGCCTGGCGCGACGCGGTCGCCGCAGCTCTCGTCCGGGCCGGGGTGGCGGAGGCCCTGGCTCTCGACCTCGCCGAGGAGACGGTAACGGCGATCCAGGGCGCCCTGGTCACGGCGAGCGCCCTGCAGGACCCGGCCCTGTTCGGCCGCACCCTCGGGCGGATCGCGACGCGGCTCGAGGCGGCGCTGGCGGGTTGCTGAGCGCCCGCTCTCGGATAGGTCGATCGCAGCTGCGAAGGCAGATCCATCCCATCCGCCTACCTCATCCTGAGGTGCCGCGGCAGCGGCCTCGAAGGAGCTCTCCGGAAAGCGATAAGGTCTCTGGAGGGCTCCTTCAGAGGCTTCCGCTGCGCGGAAGCGCCTCAGGATGAGGTCGAGAACGGGATAGGCTCCCCCGTAATGGCGGGGATCATGCGGTTCGGATCACGCGGGCTTCCGCTCCAGCACCTCGATGCGCACGCCGTCCGGCCCGTCGAGGAAGGCGGTGCGGAGATGCGGGTTCACCTGCGTGATCCCGGCGACCAGGGTGATGCCGCGGGCGGTGAGATCGGCCACCGCGGCCTCGATGTCGGGCACGCGCAGGCCGAGATGCTCGATGCCGCGATGCGGCGGCGTCGCGGCCGGGGCGATCTCGTCGCCGACCTGCTCGATGAACAGGGTCAGCCCACCGAGATCGAGCACGACGCGGCTCACCGGCGTGCCGATCCGGGCGGTCTCGCGGGCGCCGAAGGTCTCCACGTAGAAGTGCCCGGCCGCGACTGCGTCGCGGCTGCGCAGGTGGACGTGCTCGCAGGTATAGGTCGGCGTGGCCAAGATGGGCTCTCCGTCAGGCGGCAGCGGGGGTCGGAAGGGCTTCGGCATCCGGCCGCCGCACGGCGGCCGAGCGGACATGGGCGAGGAGCGCCTCGACCGGGTGGGGCAAGCGCCGCCCGTCCACCAGCTTGGCCTGGCAGCGGCAGGAATAGCCGTCGGCCAGCAGCCCGTCCGGCGTCTCGGCCACGTGGCGCGCCCAGCTCTGGCCGTAGATGACCTCCGAGGTGGCGCGGTGCCGCGCCTCGTGGCCGTAAGTGCCGGCCATACCGCAGCAGCCCGCCGCCGGCACGTCGAGCCGCAGGCCGAGATGCGCGAACAGCGCCTGCCAGTCCTTCACGGCGGCCGGCGCGTTGGTGCGCTCGGTGCAATGGGGCAGGAGGCGGATGGGCTCGCCTGCCGCGCCTGCCACCCGCGGGGCGATGCGGTCGAGCCGGGCCCCCAGGAATTCCTGCACGAGTTGCACCTTCGGTGCGTTCTCCGGTCCGAGCGCCTGCGCGTATTCCGAGCGGTAGGTCAGCGTCATGGAAGGATCGACGCCGACGAGGGGCACGCCCGCCTCCTCGAGCGCCCGCAGCATCGCCGCGTTCGCCCCGGCGATCCGCCGGAAGCGGGCGAGGAAGCCGTGGACATGGGCCGGCTTGCCGTTCGGCCGGTAGGGCGCGAGCCAGGGCCGGAAGCCGAGTTCGATCAGCAGGGCGCAGAGAGCGGCCACCACGGGCGCCTCGAAATGGCTGGTGAAGGCATCCTGCACCACCACAACCGAGCGTGCCCGCTCGGCTTCGGACAGGGCCCGCAGGCAAGCGGGCGTGGCTCGGGATACGTCGAGGCCCCGGAGTGCCTGCGCCAGGGGCTGCGACAGGTCCGGGATCGCCACCAGCCCGACGCGGCGGAGGAGCGCCTGCGCTGCCGGGTTGCCGAGCAGGCGGTTGGCGAGGGCCGGCATCCGCGCGGCGAGCGGCAGCGCCGGTTCGAGCGCCGAGACGAGGTGGTCCTTCCAGGGCCGCGCATAGCGCTGATGGTAGAGCGCCAGGAATTTCGCCCGGAAGCTCGGCACGTCGACCTTGATCGGGCAGGAGCCCGTGCAGGACTTGCAGGCGAGGCAGCCGTCCATCGCCTCCTTCACCGCGTGGGAGAAGTCCTCGTCGGGAGCGGACCGGCTCCGGAAGCCGTTCCGAAAGGTCGCCGCCACCGGGCCGAGCCAGCCCGCCGGCTCGGCCCGCAGCGCGGCCTGCGGATCGACGCCCGCCCGGCTCGCAAGGCGCAGCCACTCGCGCATCAGCGAGGCACGGCCCTTGGGCGAGTGGCGCCGCTCCCGTGTCGCCTTCCAGGACGGGCACATGGCCTCGTCCGTATCGAAGCTGAAACAAGCGCCGTTGCCGTTGCAGTGGAGCGCCTCGTCGAAACCCGCGCGCACGGGCGCCGGGATGGTGCGGTCGAGCTCGCCCCGCCGGGTCGGCCCGTCGATCGGGGTGAGCGGCGCGCCGCGCGCGGAGGCGATCTTGCCGGGATTGAGCCGGTCGTCCGGATCGAAGGCGCGCTTGATCGCCTCCAGGGCCGGCACCAGCGGCCCGAACACCGCCGGCACGAACTCGGAGCGGAAGCCCTTGCCGTGCTCGCCCCAGAGCAGGCCGCCATATTTCCGCGTCAGCGCGACGACGCCCTCGGTAACCTCGCGGATCAGCGGACCCTGCGCCGGATCCTTCAGGTCGATGGCCGGGCGGACATGGAGCACGCCGGCATCGACATGGCCGAACATGCCGTAGCGCAGCCCCTTGCCGTCGAGCAGGGCGCGGAACTCGGCGATGTAGTCGGCGAGCACCTCGGGCGGCACCGCGGTGTCCTCCACGAAGGGGATCGGCCGCGCATCGCCCTTGGCTGCGCCGAGCAGGCCCACCGCCTTCTTGCGCATGGTCCAGAGCCGCTCGATGGCCGCGCCCCGCGCCACCGTGAAGCCGATGCGGGCCGCATGATCCTCGGCCGCGAGCGCATCGGTGAGCCGGGCGAGCGCCGCCTCGACGATCGCCTCGTCGTCCCCCACGAACTCCACGAGGTTGATGCCGTCGATCCGCCGCCCGGCCGGATCATCGGGGAAGAAAGCCTGCACGCCGGCCCAGCCGGGATCGTTGCGGGCAAGGCCCAGCACGGTCGAGTCGATGGTCTCGACCGAGGCCGCGCCGAAGGGCAGGAGCGCGCGGGCGTCGCGGAGCGCGGCATCGAAATCGACGTAGCTCAGTGCGACCAAAGCCGCCGCCTTCGGGATCGGCAGCACGGCGAGCCGCGCCTCGGCGATCAGCGCGAGCGTGCCTTCGGCGCCGCAGATCAGGCTCTTGAGGTCAAAGCGGCCCTCCCCGTCGCGAACATGGGCGAGGTCGTAGCCGGTGAGGCAGCGGTTGAGCTTCGGGAAGCGCTCCGTGATCAGCGCGGCGTTCTCGCCGATGACGGCATCCACAATGCGGTGGATCGCCCCGACGCGGTCGGTGCGGGCCTTGGCGGCCTCGAGCCCGGCCGCGTCGAGGGGCGCCGCGGTCCAGACCGTGCCGTCGGTGAGCACGCAGGTGAGGGCGCGGACATGGTCGCGGGTCTTGCCGTAGAGGCAGGAGCCCTGGCCGCAGGCATCGGTCGAGATCATGCCACCGATGGTGGCGCGGTTGGAGGTCGAGAGCTCGGGCGCGAAGAACAGCCCGTACCTGGCCAGTTCCCGGTTGAGCTGGTCCTTCACCACGCCTGGCTCGACGCGCGCGGTGCGGTTCGCGACGTCGATCTCCAGAATGCGGTTCATGTGGCGCGAGGTGTCGACCACGAGGCCGCCGCCGAGCGACTGGCCGTTGGTGCCCGTCGCCCCGCCGCGGGGGCGCAGCACGAGCCCGTCGAAGCGCGGATCGTCGAGGAGGCGGGCGATGCGCACGAGGTCGTCGCGGCCCTTGGGGAAGGCCACGGCGCCGGGCTCGACCTGATAGATCGAGTTGTCGGTGGAGAAGACCGTGCGGTCGGCCGCCGTGAGGGTGAGGTCGCCCTCGAAGCCGCGGGCCCGCAACTCCGCGCAGGCGGCGACGTAGAGCGGCGGGGCCTCGGTCTCACGGGTCAGCGGCGGGATCATGGGGCTGCTTTGCGCGGGACATCGGGCCCGCGCAAGCCCGCGCCGGCGTCGCATGCGCCGGGGGCCTGACAGGCAGGTCGACATTGCTGCGACAGGACAGGAAACCATCTCGGCGCGAGCGACGTTCATGGGGTCCTGAATATCCCGGACAGAGGGTATCCCCGCCATGTTGACCCGTTTCGCCACCGCTGCCGGCCTCCTCGCCCTCTCGACGAGCCTCGCCCTCGCCCAGACGCCGGCCCCCACCACCGCCCCGAAGGCGGACCACCCCGCCGCCACCGGCACCACCCCGTCCGACGCCCAGGCGACCAAGGACATGAAGGAGTGGCAGGTCGCCAAGATGAGCAAGGTCAGCCTCGCCCAGGCGCTGCAGACCGCCGAGAGCCAGGGCGAGAAGGGCCGCGCCATCGACGCCGACTTCGAGAAGGCCGACAGCAAGAACCCGAACCATTACAGCATCAAGGTCGTCTATCCGGACGGCAAGCTGGTCGAGTACGGCATCAACGCCGATACCGGCGCGCTCTACAAGAGCGAGAACCAGCCGATCGAGCGCTACTTCACCCGGCTGAAGACCGCCGACTTCCAGAACGCGAAGACCTCGCTGAAGGACGCGCTGGCCGTCGCCGAGAAGCAGGCGGGCGGCGGCAAGGCCTACGAGGCCGAGGTGAAGCGCGACGGCAGCGCCGTGCAGTACGACATCTCGGTGGCGCTCGCCGACCGGACACAGGAGGTCAAGGTCGGCCCCGACGGCGCGGTCGTCGGCAAGTAAGGTCTCCATCCGAGCCTGCATCGCCAGGCCCCGGCTCCGGCCGGGGCTTTTTTCGTAGCGTGCGCGGCAGGCGGCGGCGGATGTCGCTTCTCCCGGCCGTCCGAGGCTGCGCAGGGCTGCGATCCCCGCTATCTGGGCGCGGGGGCCGAGGCAGGCCGGGCGCGGATGCCCGCCTTCAGGAGGAGTGCAGCGTCATGGCAGAAGCCCCCGTCGTCGTCGCGGTGGCGATCACCGGTTCGGTGCCGCGGAAGAAGGACAATCCGGCGGTTCCGATCGCGGTCGCCGAGCAGATCGAGTCCACGCACCAGGCCTTCGAGGCGGGCGCGACGCTCGCCCATATCCACGTGCGCAACGACGACGAGAGTCCCTCCTCCGATCCCGACAAATTCGCCGCCGTGCAGGAGGGCCTGCGCCGGCACTGCCCCGGCATGATCGTGCAGTTCTCCACCGGCGGGCGCGGGCGCGATCCGAGCCAGCGGGGTCTCTCGCTCAAGCACCGGCCGGACATGGCCTCGCTGTCGACCGGCTCGGTCAACTTTCCCTCGATCGTCTACGAGAACCACGCCACGCTGGTGAGCGACCTCGCCACGCAGATGAAGGATTTCGGGGTGCGCCCCGAGATCGAGATCTTCGACCTGTCGCACCTGCACGGGGCCAAGCGCCTCGTGGAGGCAGGGCTGATGGATGCGCGCCCCCACGTGCAGTTCGTGATGGGCGTGCAGAACGCGATGCCGGCCGAGGAGCACCTGCTCGACATCCTGCTGGCCGAGCTGCGGCGCGTCCTGCCCGAAGCGACCTGGACGGCAGCGGGGATCGGCCGCAACCAGGCGCGGGTGATGGACTGGGCGCTCGCCCGCGGCGCGGACGCGGTGCGCACCGGCCTGGAGGACAACATCCGGGTCACCAAGGACCGGCTCGCCGCGAGCAACGCGGAGCTCGTCGGCCTCGCTGCCGAAGCCGTGACCCGGCACGGCCGCCGCATCGCCACGCCCGCGGAAGCGCGGACGATCCTGCATCTGGCGGCGTAAGCCGCAGGGACGGTGCCGGTCGCGCGTCGCGACGATCACCCCGCCGACCGCGGCGCGCGGCGGCGACGCGTGACCTGCCGCAGCACGCGGGAAAGGTCCTCCACCGAGTAGGGCTTCTGCAGAAGCTCGAAGCCGTGGTGGCCCTCCTCGGCGAGGACATGGCTGTAGCCCGAGGCCAGCACCACCGGCAGGCCCGGGCGGCGGCGACGGATCTCCCGGGCGAGTTCCACCCCGTTCATGCGCGGCATCACCACGTCGGTGAAGACGACATCGAAGCCGGCGGGGTCCGCCTCCAGGCAGGCCAGCGCCTCGTCGGCATTGGCCGCCCAGGTGGTGACGTAGCCGAGATCCTGCAGGGTCTGGGTCGCGAAGCGCCCGACCTCGACATTGTCCTCGACCACGAGGACGCGCCGTCCGGCGCCCGCGGGAACCGGGCGCTCCGCCGCCTCCTCGGGCTCGGGATCGGCCTCGGGCGATACCTCGGGCAGGTAGAGGACGAAGGTGGTGCCGTGCCCGAGCGCCGTCGTCACGTCGACGTTGCCGCCCGACTGCTTGGCGAAGCCGAAGACCTGGGAGAGGCCGAGCCCGGTGCCCTTGCCCACCTCCTTGGTGGTGAAGAAGGGCTCGAAGATCCGCCCCAGCACCTCGGGCGGGATGCCCGAGCCGGTATCCGCCAGGGCGATCGCCACGAAGGGAGCGGCGCTGCCGGCATGCCCGCGGATCATCGGCAGGCGCCCGCCGCAGGTGAGGCGCAGCGTCAGCATGCCCTCGCCGTTCATGGCATCGCGGGCGTTCACCGCCATGTTCACGAGCGCCGTCTCGAACTGGCTGAGATCGGCATGGACGTAGCAGCGCATCTCCGGCAGCTCGGTCACCACCGCCACCCGCGCGCCCGTCACCGTGTCGATCATGTCCGCCATGGCGCGGAGCACGAGCCCGACCTCGAAGGTCTCGGGTTTGAGGGCCTGGCGCCGGGCGAAGGCGAGGAGCTGGCTGGTGAGCTTGGCGGCACGGTCCACCGTGTCGGAGACCGCCTCCAGGTAACGGCGACGGCGCTCCTCGGGGAGGTTCGGGCGGCGCAGGAAATCCACCGAGGAGCGGATGATGGTGAGCAGGTTGTTGAAGTCGTGCGCCACCCCGCCGGTGAGCTGGCCCACCGCCTCGAGCTTCTGCGACTGGCGCAGGGCCTCCTCGGTCTGGCGCAGGGCCTCGGCCTGGCTCTTCTCGGCGGAGACCTCGCGCCCGTAGGCGTAGACGAGGTCGCCCTCGCGCGAGGTGTGCCAGGAGATCCAGCGGGGCGAGCCGTCGGCGTGACGGTAGCGGTCCTCGAAGCCGGTGAGGTTGCGGCCCGCGGCGGCCTCGTCGAGGGCGGCGCGGCTCGCCTGCGCATCCTCCGGCCAGATGAAGTCGAGGAAGCTGCGGCCCTCCACCTCGGCCGGGTCGAGGCCGAGGATCGCGGTCCAGGCCGGGTTGACGGCGCGGAAGACCCCGTCCTTGCCGAGCACGGCCAGCAGGTCGCGGGAATCGCGCCAGACCCGGTCGCGCTCGGCGGTGCGCTCGGCGACCTCGCTCTCGAGGCTCGCATTGAGGCTGCGCAGCGCGTCCGCCGCCTCCCGCCGCACCCGGGCGAGCTGGAGGTTCGCGCCGACGCGGGCCAGCAGCTCGCGCGCCGAGAAGGGCTTGGTCAGGTAGTCGTCGGCGCCCGCATCCAGCCCCTCGACCTTGGCCTCGTCGCCCGCACGGGCCGAGAGCACGATCACCGGCACCTCGCGCAAGCGCGGATCGGCCCGCACCGCCTGGAGCAGGCCGAACCCGTCGAGGCGCGGCATCATCACGTCGGTGAGGATCAGATCCGGCCGATCGTCGCAGGCGCGCTCCAGCGCCGCCTGCCCGTCGGCGACCGCAACGACCGCGTAGCCCTCGCGGGCGAGCAGGCGGCGCAGATGCTCGCGCATGTCCGCGTTGTCGTCGGCGAGAAGCACGCGCCCGCCCGCGGCCCCGGTGCGCGGCGCGGCATCGGCCGGCAGGAGGTCGCGCAGCTCGGCGACCGCGTCGGGCACGCCCGCCGTGCCCTCCAGCCAGCGCCGCGCCTCCTCGACGAAGGCCTCGGCCCGCACCGCGGTGGAGGCAGCCGCCCGTGGCGGCACGGCGCCCGGTTCCGTGACGGCGCGCCCGAGCGGCAGCGAGACGCGGAACGTGCTGCCGCGGTCGGGCGCGCTTTCCACGGCGATCTCGCCCTGATGGAGCCGCACCAGCTCCTGCACCAGGGCAAGGCCGATGCCGCTGCCTTCGATGGTGCGCCCGCGCGCGCCCTCGACACGGTGGAAGCGCTCGAACAGGCGCGGCACCTCCGCGGCCGGGATTCCGATGCCGGTATCCGAGACCGCGAGCACGACTCGGTCGCCCTCGGCGCCGAGAGAGACCGCGATGCCGCCCTCGAAGGTGAACTTGAAGGCGTTGGAGAGGAGGTTGAGCACCACCTTCTCCCACATGTCGCGGTCGACGGCGACGGGCTCCGCCAAAGCGGGGCAATCGACCGCGAAGGCGAGGCCCGCCTGCTCGCACAGGGAGCGGAAGTTGCCGGCGAGCTCCGCGGTAAGGCCGGCGAGGTCCACCGGCTCGAACCGGGCGGTGGCGCGGCCGGCCTCGACCCGGGAGAAATCGAGGAGCGCGTTGACGAGGCGCAGCAGGCGCAGGCCGTTGCGGTGGGCGACCGTGACGAGGAGACGCGTATCGGCGGGCAAAGCCGCCCCGGGCCCCGCCAGCACCTCCTCGAGCGGGCTCAGCATCAGCGTCAGCGGCGTGCGGAACTCGTGGCTGACATTGGAGAAGAACACGGTGCGGGCTCGGTCGAGCTCGGCCAAAGCCTCGGCCCGGCGCAGCTCGGCCTCGTAGGCCTCGGCGCTGGCGAGTCCCGCCGCGACCTGGCCGGCGAGCAGGCCGACGAAGCCGCGATAGCCCGCATCGAGCGGCCGGTGCGGGTTGAGCGCGGCAACGAGGACGCCCACCGGCCGGTCCTCGCCCTGGCCGAGGATCGGCGCGAGCAGCGCCCCCGCGATCGGCCGGCCCCAGCCCGGCCGGCCGAGCGGCGGTCCGCCGCCGGGCATGGCCTCGACGAGGACGGCCTCGGCGCCGACCGCCGAGAGCGGCCAGGCCTCCGCCGCCCCGGCCGCGATGGCGGGCGCCGCCGCCGGGTGCCCGGCCGGGAAGCCGACCGCGCGGGCGAGCCGGGCGGTGCCCTGGCCGTCGAACAGGTAGAGCAGGGCCGCGGGGACGTCGTCCGGCGTCTCGGCGAGGCTCTGCGCGACCGCCTCGTACACCGCCTCGCGCGTGCGCGAACGCGCCAAGCGCCCGCCGAGCCCGCCGAGCAGGCGCAGGCGCCGGTCGCCGACGACGCGCTCGGTCTCCTCTGTGACCACGCAGAGCATGCCGGCGATGGCGCCCGCATTGTCGGTGAGCGGCGAGTAGGAGAAGGTGTGGTAGCTCTCCTCGGGGAAGCCCGAGCGCTCCAGGAACAGCAGCAGGCCCTCGTCCCAGGTGGCCTCGCCGGTCTCCAGGACATGGTCGATGCGCGGGCCGATATCGGGCCAGATCTCCTCCCAGACCCGGTCGGAGCGGGCACCGAGCGCCCAAGTCCCCTTCACGCCGAGGGTCGGGCGGTAGGCATCGTTGCAGAAGAAGGTGAGGTCCGGGCCCCACAGCATCCACATCGCGTAGCGCGAGGCGAGCACGATGCCGATCGCGGTCTTCAGACTTTGCGGCCAGGTCTCGGGCGGACCCAGCGAACTCTGCGACCAGTCGTAGGCGCGCATGCGCGCACCCATCTCTCCGCCGCCGGCGAGAAAATCGGTTCCGCGCGCCCGGGGGCGCGTGTCGCTCCGCTCGTCGATCAAGTGGCCGGCGCCCCTCCCGCGTCACCGCATAGCTCTAGCATAAGGCTGCGGCTTTCGCGGACGTTCCCGCGGGCTGGACGCGATCGACCCCGGCGCTCGTCACGCCGGACACCTCCGCACCGAGGGGTCGATGCGGAGGGGTGTGGGTTTCACAGGGGCGTCAGTTGAGCGCCGCTGCCTCGCGGACGGTGCGGGCGGCACCGGGCTCCGAGACCACCACGCGGTCACCGACGCGGGCGATCTCAAGGGCGGTCGGGGCGCCGCCGACCGCGTTCGGGGTGGAGAGCGTCACGCTGGAATCGGGGGCGAGCACCGCCTCGAAGCGGACGGCCGGCGCGGCGGCGCGCGGCGCCAGGGTGACGACGACGCGATAGCCCTTCGCCTCCTGCGTGTAGTAGGCGACGCCCGAGAGGGTGCCGAGGCTGACGCTGGAGCCGGCGGCGGCCCCGATCTCGGCAGCCGCGGCGGGGACGGCCGCGCCGATGAGCGCCGCGGCGATGACGGTGCGGATGGTCCGGGTGATCATGGTGCTGAAACTTTCTCGTCGGTGCCGGGGCCCGTTGCCCTCGGCCGTGACGGGAATATGTTTCGCGATGCAGCATGGATCAAACCGATTGTATCGCTAATGACTATCGATCATGTCGATCTCGCGCGGGTGGATCTCAACCTGCTGGTGGCCCTCGATGCCCTGCTGACCGAGCGGAGCGTCACCCGCGCGGCGGCCCGGGTCGGGATCGGGCAATCGGCGATGAGCTCGAGCCTCGCGCGCCTGCGTCGCCTCCTCGGCGACGAACTCTTGACCCGCGCGCCCGAGGGCATGCGTCCCACCCCGCGGGCGCTAGCACTGGCCGAGCCGGTGCGCCGAACCCTGCGGCAGATCCAGTCCCTGGTGCGGCGCGAGGAGAGCTTCGATCCGCGCACCGTCGAGCGGACCTTCACGATCAGCCTGCCGGACTCGACGGAGGTGCTGCTCGGGCCGCGGCTGCTGGCCTATCTCCGCGCCGAGGCGCCCGGCATCCGCCTGCTGCTGCGCTCCGTCGACCGCACGCACATCCTGGAGGAACTCGACACCGACCGGCTCGATCTCGCCATCGGCTTCTTCTCGGAGGGGCAGATGCACCACAAGCGGCGCCTGCTCTACCGCGACAGCTATGTCTGCCTGTTCGACGCCGCCCAGGTCGGGCTCGCGCCGCCGATCAGCCTGGAGGACTACCTGCGCTTCCCGCACATCCTGACCAGCCTGCGCGAGACGGCGCACGGGGTGGTGGATGACGCCCTGGCGAAGCTCGGCCTCTCGCGCACGCTCGCGGTGACGACGCCGCGCTTCCTCGTGGTGCCCTTCCTCGTGCGCGCGGCGCCGGTGATCACCACCATGCACGCCCGCCTCGCCACCTATTTCGCCGGGGCCCTCGGCCTCACGGTGAGCCCGGTGCCGGTGGAGCTCGATCCGGTCGCGGTCTCGATGCTCTGGCACGCCTCCTATGACGACGATCCGGCCCATCGCTGGCTGCGGCAGGTGCTCCTGCGCCTGGCTGGCGAGACGCAGGAGGTCGAGCCCCTGGCCTCGCCCTCCCCTCAATAGGGCTCGCCCGTCGCCGAGCCCGGCGGCGGCTGGATCGGGATCGGCTCCTCCTCCCGCGGGGCGCGGGGCGCGCGCGGCGCCGCGGCCGGCCGGG
>NZ_CABFVH010000080.1 GCF_902141855.1 Methylobacterium dankookense
ACCCGCCTTCGCCGGGCTGATCAGGGGCGTCCCGCCATACCCATCCAGGGGGTCAAAGTTCGACGCCGATCCAGGGTCAATGTTCAACGCTGTTTGACACTCCTGCCTCTCGCGGGCGAAGCGCTCGGCCTGCTCGCGCATCTGCTGAGCCAGCATGTCCGGCGTCATCATCCACCGCGACCAGGTGAGGCCGGAGACGATGGCATCGGAGGTGTCGGCGAAGCAGAAAGGCGGATCGTCCCACCACTCCGGCGAGCGCTGGATGGGGACCAGCTTCTCGCCGGCCCGCTCCTTCAGGCCGATCCGGCAGAGGTTCATGAGCACGTGCGGATCGTGGTGCTCCGCCCGGGTCAGCACCGTGCTCCAGAAGTGGTGCTTCAGCCGGTTGGTGCCGGGCTCGATCTCGACGGGATCGCGCGGGTCCGGACCGTACAGGCTGTAGAGCTTGAGGATGTCGCCGTTCGTGAACTTGAACACGACGCCATCGCCAGCGGGCGGGAACGGGGTCTCGCCCGCGAAGGGGTTGTGCGCGGTCGTCATGGATCAGCTCAGGTGATCGCCGCCACGGTGATCGCGCCGGAGATCTTCATCCTCCAGGTGTGCTCCATCAGGCCCTCGGCCGAGACGCCACCGAAGCCGCGCTGCGTGCAGAGCGCCTTGAAGGTCAGCCCCTTGGACTGCCCGTTAAACTTGAGCTGGAAGCTCACGGGCTGCTTGGACAGGAAGGCCTTGTCCATGCCGGCCGTCTCGCCGTGCGTGGCGTCGTCCATGAGGAGCTGCGCGCGGACGCCGAACTCGTCACCGTCCGAGAGGCCGCCGATGTACTCCTTGGCGAGCGAATCCAGAGTGGTCGACTCCACCAGCGGGTTCGTCTGGGTGATCGGGTCGATCGCGATGATCTTGGCGACCGCGGTGAACACTTCGGTCTGCGCACCGTCGCCGATCTTGAGGATCGACCCTGCGCCGATAGAGGGCTTGTCGGGCATCGTGCTCTTGCTCCTTCAGGAAAGCGCGTCCGGACTGCCCGGGCCTACGCGAGCTTGGGGTTGCGGCTGCGGGCGGTGTCCTCGCTGACGGTCGCGAACGCGCAGCGCGGACACTCGTAGTTCGTCATGCCCGCCCACTTGCTGCCGCGATCATCGAGCTCACACACGTCGGGGGCGCAGGCCTGCGGGGCGGCGGCGACGCCATCGAGCGGCGTGGTGTCGTCGAGGGTGCGCTCGCCCTCGCGGGCGGCCTCGACCGGCTTGTTCTTGGGGGCGGCGGGCTGGGTCTTGGTCTCGGCCGGGGCCTTGGTCTCGGTCGCGTTCTCGGTGCCCATCCTGATGAGCCTCACGTTGGCGAGTGCGTGACCCTGAAATCGAGGATCCGCCTCTTGAGGGACGAGGTGTCGTCAGCGTCCGCTAAGTCGCTGACCAGCCTCATCGCCTGTATGTTTTCGTCGCCGACCACGCCAACGCGGTTGTTCAGGATGCGCAGGACATGCTCACCGACCTGATGGGCGCTCAGGTACGTCTTCCCGCGGCACTCGATCGACAGGCGGCGGGTGAACGGCGGGGCCGCGGCATCCAGGGTCTCGGTGGGCACGCCGGAGGACGGATACTGGATGATGTCGGGATAGGTGGTGGATGCCGGCGCGTCGGCGAACCACACGCGGTCCCCGATCAGCGCCTTCAGCTGCTGGTCCCCCTTCAGCAGGAAGGCCACGGCCTCGAAGATCATCGCTGCGCCCTCCGAGCTGCTACGCGGGTTGCGGCCGCCTCGACCTCGGACGCGATCGTGCGGAAATAGGCGAGGGCGGCAGCCGAGACGTTCTGCTCGAGCGCCGGCCGGAGCGCCGGCTTCGGCCGCGCGCCCGGGTGCCAGATCCCGCCGAACCGGTTGGGCTGGAAGTGCGGGGCCGTGCCGTACTCCGGGAAATGCGAGTAGGCGGAGGGCTGGTAGCCGAGGAACTTGCCCTCCCGGGCACCCACGAGCGTCCGATCGCGGCGGCCGAGATCGGGGACCGCGGCGATCGACGCCACCAACGCGCCCATCTGGTCCGAATCGTTGGCCTTCAGGTTGGCCACATAGGCGTCGGCGATCACCTGGCCGGCCTCCTGGCGCGCGCGGCGGCGGGCGGCCACGGTCGGCGCCCGCGCCACCGTCCTGAATGCGGCGGCGAGCTGCACGCTGCCGCGGACGCCGTACCGGGTCGCCATCAGACGGGCAGCCGCTTCTTGATCGCCCGGACCTTCACCTCGTGGCGGCGGGTCTCGTCCGGGAAGATCCCGTCGATGTCGTAGAGGACGCCCGTCTCGGACCCGTTGTCGAAACGGATCACCATGAACGCCTCGATCGCCGTGCCGTCGCCCAGCGGATCCATCACGTCCTCATAGGCGAAGTAGAAGTCCTCGGTCTCGTTCTCCTGCACCTCACGGGCCAGCGCGATCTCGCCACCGCGCAGCCCGACCTTCTTCGCCCAGGCCGACGACCACACCGACCAGTTGGCGATGTCCGTGTCGTGCTCGCCCAGGCTGGTCCGGGGCGGCGGCAGGAGAATGTCGCAGAAGCAGGTGCGCTCGCCCGCGGTTGCCATGGATCAGCTCTGCTGCACCGGGCCAGCATCGGCACCGATCCGAGGCCGCCCCTTAGGCCCCTGATCAGGACCGATCCCGTCGAGCGTCGTGACAATTCCTCGCTGATAGGCGCCGATGACGTCGAGGAGGCACAAAATCACTGCGTTGTTACCGCGAACGATAACTGCCGCTGCGCTGGGATCTTCGGAGATGCGCGCATTCTTCGCGTTCAGCTCTATCAGCAGCTGATCAACGAGCTCTTCGAGCTTCCAGCCGGTCGGGTTGCTTGCGGACATGAGGACCGGACCGCGCTGACCGATCTTACGATAGCCGTCCTCGAACACAGCCCTCGGCGAGTGCGAGAGGTAGCCATCCGGTTCGGTCTCGGTAGGCGCATATCGCACCAGCATGTCGCCCTTGGCCGGCGCGCCACGCGACGCGAAGCCCGGCGGCACGATTACGGTCGCGCCGCCCGTCAGAGCGACTTTGCCAGCGCCGGTCTCATCGAAATTAGATGCCTGAATCTGGTATGCTTCGACCTGCTTGTGACTGACGTGGGTGGGTTTGAACGGGGCCATTCTCGTGCTCCTATGTAACCGGAGCAGCATCTCTGCCCGGCGGGGAGGTCTATGGCCGCCCATATTCGAGCGGCACGATGTAGCGGCTCAGCAGCTCGTTGGCACCGAGCTCGATGCGGCGCGAGACCACCGACACGCGCTGGTCGCCAAAGGTCTCCTCGCGGTTGTCGTAGAAGTGGGCGGCGACCAGCCGCAGCGCCCGGCGGAAAACCCGCGGCACGGCCTCGGCGGTGGGCCAGCCGGCGGAGAACTCGACGTGCACGGTGTCGCCGGCCGACAGGGCGGGCAGGGCGCTACCGGCGCGCAGGAAGAGGTTGAGATCGATGCCGTCCTTGCTGGCGGGCGAGCCGTAGAAGCTGCCGGCTGCCAGATCCGCCGAGGCGCCGCCTACAACGCTGGTCACCTTGGTGATCGCGCGGGCGCCATGGATCGGGAGGCGGAAGGGGGAGCGCGGCCACACGTCGAGGCCGACCGACCAGATCTGGGGCAGCACCGCGCGCCGGCACTTCCCCTCCGGACCGTCGATCCAAGACCATGCGTCGAGGATGCAGTCCTTGATGAAGTCGTTTTCGCGGTTCGTGACGATGCGCTTCTGCGCCTTGAGCTGATCGACGGTCACCAGCTTAAGGATGTCTCCCTCCTTGGGACCTTCGATCAGCTCGGGCACGTGCTCTCACTTCGTCTGGTGGAAGGGCCGGCGCAGGACCGGCCGGCTGTCCTCGCGATCGGCCTCGGAGCGCATCGCGCGGTCGGAGTAGGCGATGCGCCGCTCAGCCTCGCGGCGGCGCACCTCCTCTTCACGGGGCCCGCGGCCCCGCGGCTCAGGCGTCTTGCTGGCCGCCATTGCCGGCGCCGCCGGTCCCGCCGGCCTGGCCGCCTCCGGCATCTCCGCCGGTCGGGACCTGCGTCGACATCAGCGCGGGCACCTGCGTGTGCGCCGGGGCGGCATCGCCGGCACCGGAGGCCGCATGGTCCACCGCCGCCTGGATGATCTCGTCCGCCGCCTCGGCCGACAGCTCCTGGTAGCGGCGCAGGCTCAGGTTCGCCGCGAGCTTCCGACGCTCCGCGACGCCGAGATCCTTCCAGTTCTCGGGGATCTGGGCGGGCGGCATCGGCACGGCTGGCCGCTGAGCGGTCGCCGGGGCGGTCTGCGCGAGCGGCGAGATCTCGGGACGCTGCTCGTAGGGATGCGCCGGGGGCAGAAACTCGCTGCCGTGCACCGGAGCGGGGTCGGCCACCGTTGCGACCTTGGAAGCCGCCCGCAGCTGGGTCTTCGTGGGGATGCGGCCGACGCTGCCGTTGATGTGGAGGACCGCGGACTCCGGCGGGAAGCCGGCGATCTGCCCGACGACGTAGGGCGCGTAGGGCTGCATGATCTCGATCGGCACGAGGCCGGTCCTGCTGTCGACGTGCTGCTGAATCTCCTGGAGGTCCATTTCTTCCACCGTGCGCGAAGGGAGGGGCTGTGCGGGCCCGGGCTTACCCGGGCACGCTGATGTCGCGAGCGGGCGAGGGCGCTACGGCGCGCCCCAGCGCACACCGTTGAGGCGGACGACGGAGGCCTTGCGGCGCACGCCGAAGTCGTGGGCCATCTCCATGAGGACGCCCCACATGTTCTGCTGCCAGAGGTGGACGAGCGTCCCGCCGACATCGACGGTCGCCTCCATCGAGAAATCGAGGGAGACGTCCTCCTCGTCGCCAAAGATCACGTCGTCGGCATTCACCAGCGCCAGGACGGACTCGTCGAGCGTGGAGCCGAGATTGACCGGGAACTGGTTGCTGTTCAGGACGCGGTGGCCCTTCCAGCGCGGGTTCTCGCCCTGCATCTCCGGGAAGGCGTAGGCGCCCTGGTCGTTGTTCACGCGGCGATCGGCGAGGTACCGCGCGGTCCGGGGGTTCATGGCCCAGGCCCAGCGGCTGTTCTCGCCGATGTTGCGCAGGGTCATGTACAGGATCATGCGCGACGCGACGGCGTCGAGCTCCTGCAGGGTAGGGTTCTTGGGATCGGCGAAGGTGAAGGTCACCACCCCGATGCCCGAGATGTTCAGGATGCCGAGCGGCGTATCGGCGTTGGCGCCGGTGCCGAACCATCCGTTCAGATCGAGCGCCTGACCGCCCGCGTTCTGGAGCTCGCGCTCGATGTAGGCCTGAATGTCGATGATCGACCACTTCTTGGCCTCCTTGGTCAGGAGGATGATCGCGGCGAGCTTCTTGGCCTTCAGACCGAGCTTGTCGAACGTGACGTCGGTGACCGGCTTCTTCTGGCCCTCACCGACGTACTGCGCGACGGCACCCGTGGCGCCGACCGGCTGATTGTACTGGCCGGCCGTCAGCGGCACCCGGACCGGGTTGAGCTGCAGGAACGTCGCTTCGGGGCGCAGGAACGGCACCACCTCGGCCGCAAGCGGGGTCGGAAGCAGCACGCCGCCGGCCGCCGGGGTCAGGGTGTTGGAGGACTTGGTCTGCATACCGCCGCGGCTGAGCTCCAGCGCGAACTGCGGGAAGCCCTCGTCCGACAGGATCTCGAGCGGGCTCTTCTGATTGCCCCCGAGCTTCGCCTTCACCACCGAGGCCGCGACGAGCGAGATCTTCTTGCCGCGCTCCATCTTCTCCTCGGGTCGCGCCGGCACGGGCTGCTGCCGCTGGCCGGGCTGCAGATCGCCCGCACCGGTACCGCCATCGCCGCCCTGCGGATCGTTGGCCGGCACGCTGTCGGCGTGGGCCTGCGCCTTCTCGGCCGCGAGCGCCTGCTCGTACTCCTTGTAGGTCTTCTCCATCTCGGTGGTGAGGGCGTCGAAGTCCTTCGACTCCTGCTCGGTGAAGTCCTTGTCCTCGCGCGCCTCGGCGGTCTCGACCATGCCCTTCTGCTTGGCGACGAGTTCCAGGTACTTCTGCTTCAGGCGCAGCGAGCGCTTCATCGTGGTACTCCCAACTATTCGGGGCCACGATGGCGGCCCGGTCACGTCCTTCTCTGGACTGCGACCGAGCGCTAATTTTTCGCGAGTCTACGATGCAAGACGCTGCTCTGCCTCGGCCAGTCTCGCGCGGGCACGATCCAGCGACCCCTTCACCACCACGGGGGCCGGCGGCTCCGGCTCGGGCCGGCCGAGCATCTTGGCGATGCGCTGGCCCATCTCCACGAGGCGCTGCCGGCGGCTCGGCTGCGCGGGCTCGGCCGAGCGCTGCTCGCCGCCGGATGCAGTTGCCCGGTCGCCGCCGGCCGCGGCGGGCTCGTCACCGTTGCCCTCGCCCGTCCGGGTGTTCGAGCCCGTGCCGCCTGGCTGCTCCACCATGATGATGATCTGCGTGCCCGAGATCGCGTTCACGCCCGCGTCGGTCCCGCCTGCGCCGGACACGGCCTTCCCGGACACGAAGCGGTCGATCCGCATCTTCGGCACGGTCAGCTGCTCGCCGTCCCACGCGAAGGGCGCGTCCTTCTTAAGCACGTCCTCGATCTGGCCGAGAGCCGATTCCCCCTTCGGCGCCGCGGCATCGAGCGCCATGATCGTGCGCGCGTCCGAGCCGAAGAATCGGGTGTAGATGCCCTCCAGCTCCTTGCGCGGCACGAGCATGCCGGTGCGGGGATCGCGGGCCCACTCGTCGAGGGCCTTCTCCAGGAACTCCCGCGCGGCGGGCATCTGGTCGTTCGCGATCATGCCCTTCGCGATCGCGTCGGGCTGGGCCGGGATCGGCACGAGCGAGCATTCCAGCAGCTCGCTCGTCTTGATGTCGAAGCCCCAGCTCCACCCCACCTGCGCGCGGGTCTCGTCGTCGTGCTCGATCACATCGAGCTCGCGCGGCATGAAGCCGATCGAGACGGTGCGGATGAGGCCGTTCTCGACGGCCCAGACCGACTGGTCGATCTCCGGGATGGGGCCGCCGGCTGGCGCGAACTTGAACGTGCCCTCGGTGCGCTTGGGCGCGGGCCGCTGCTTCTTCTTCACGTTCTCCCACTGGCCGATCGGGAAGGTGCGGGAGCTGTGGAACAGGAGGCCCTGCGGATTCGCCAGGAAGCGGGTCAGGTCCAGGCCTTCCTGGCGGACGATGTCGCCCATGCGGTCGACAGTCTCGCTCGACATCACGAAGTCGGCCGCCCGCTTGGCAGGATCGTAGCTCGCTGGGGCCACGAAGCCCTTGAACACCGCCTCCTGCCCGCCGGTCGTCTTCCCTACCGTCGCCTGCCGCTTGGACATGAACTCGTCGACGGATGCAGCCTTCGGCTCGGCCATGATCGTAACCTCTCAGGTATCTGCGGCTGGCGCCGCCGGATCCCCATCGGTCTCGTCTTTCGGCTGCGACCCGTCACCCTTGGCCGCCTGGTTGGTGACGATCACCTCGTTGGAGGTGCTGATCAGGAACGTGTTGGCGGGCATCATGTAGACGTCGCCGAACTCCGCCGGGTTCTCGCCCACCATCTCCAGGGCGCGGTTCTTGGTGATGATGCCCTTCTCGAAGAGCTTGGTCGCCCGCTCGGTCCGACTCTTGATGTCGGTGATGTAGAGGGCTTCTCGGTCGAACTCGATGTACAGGCCCTGCATGATCTCGCGCTCGGTGAGCAGCGCGAAGGTCAGGCGCTCTTCGATGACGCGAGCACGGGGGATCAGAGACTCGTCGGCATAGAACTGCGCCATCGAATCCATGTTCTCGTATTTCACGTTGGCGTAGTGCTGGAGCTTGTACGGCGGGATTCGGAACATCCGCGCCGTCTCCGAGACCGCACGATCCCATGACTCGTTGACGCCCGCCTCCATGGCCGTCATCGCCATGCGCTGCCACTTCGCCCCGCCCTCGACGACGATGGGCGCATCCTCCTCACGCACCGCGCGCAACGCGGCCTTGAAGCTGTCCACGACGCGGTCGAACTGCTCCTGCGTCAGCTCCCGGCCTTCCGGCAGCTCGAACACGCCACGGGGCATGTCGCCACGCGTGAACAACCGGTTCTGGAACTCCTGCAGCGCCGCGTTGAGCGCGAGGGTGCGCTGAGCCAGGAACAGCGTCGAGGCGCCGGTCACACCGTTGAGGCGACGTGTCGCGAAGTGGCAGATCTCATCCTCGAACAGGATGAAGTCGCGATCGGCATCCATCAGCACGCGGTCAACGACGCCCGCGACGCTCACCCGGTAGCAGAACTCACGCTGGTCCGGCCACGCGTCCTTCCTGCAGCGCCCGGGCAGGATCGGGACGAGGCTGAGCACGTCGCCGCCGAGCGTCTTCCGCGGGATCCAGTAGGCGTTGTTGACGAGCCCGAGATGGAACACCGTCATCTCGACGAGCTCCGGCCACGTCATCCACTTGTTCGGCCGCAGCCAGAGCAGGGCCGCCACGGGATGCTCCTCCGGCAGCATCACCTGCGATCCGATGTGACCGGCCGGGCTGCGCGTGCGTTTCCGGAGGCGGATGGGTGCCTTGCCGGTATCCTGAGCCATGACGTCGAGACACACGGTCACCGCGGCCTGCTGAAGGGCCTCGCCGATCGAGATCTCGCGGAACTGCGCCCCCTGGACCCCGAGCAGGTCCATCAGGGAGAACCAGCCCCGGCCGCTCCCCTTCCAGCCTTTCCACTCGGTGGCGGATCCAACAAAGTTCGACGCAGGCGACGGGGCGGCGCTACTGGCCATTCGGTCCGTTCCTCTTCGACGGGGCCAGCGGACCGCGCTTCTCGAACACCATCGGCTGGTCCTCCTTCCGCTGCGCATCCCTGATGTGGAGCCGGCCGGCATTCGCCATCATGATCGCGTCGAACCCATCTATTTTGTCGTCCGACACCTCGTCATGCTTCTTCGGGAGGATGCCCCCGCGGGTCGAGCGCCACGCCCGCACGTTGGCGACGTTCCACGCCAGGATGGGATGCCCGTTGTGCACGAGCTGACGCACCGGCGCCCGCGCGGCCAGGTCGTCGGTGCCGGCTGTGGCATTGGCCTCGTTCTTCCGGAAGATGGCCGCGTTGATGCCCCGCTTCAGAAGGCGGCCGACCAGCGCGTTGGCCTGCATGTCATCGCAGAGCACCATCGGCACGCGCAGCAGGTGCGTCAGCGCGACCACGCGATCCTCGATCAGATCCATATCGATGAGGCCGCCCTCGGTCGTGATGAGGTGCTGATTCTGTACCCATCCCTGGTAGAGCGCGCCGAGCCTCGGGTGCTTGAAGTAGGGGGACAGCTCGGGGACGTAGTACTCGGCGAAGACGGCCAGCTTGTCCCGGTCGAAGGGGATCACTGCGCCGATCGACGCCATGTCGTTGCGGTTCATCAGGTCCACCGCGAGGTAGGCCTCTTCGCCCTCGAACTCCAGGATGCTCGTGTCCGGGTTCTTGCAGGCCTCCCAATCGTCGGGGGTGATGATGGCGTTCGCGGCGCGGCCCCAGAGGTTGAGGCGCGTGCGCTGGAACTCGGCCAGCATGTGCGGCTGCCTCAGCGCCTCGACCCATGCGTCCCAGATCTTCTCCGGGTCGATCGAGACGTCCCACATCGGGTTGGCGATCATCGCCAGCCGTTCGAACGCCTTGCGGTCACTGCCGGCGACGGGCAGGAGTTCCTTCTCGTCCTTCGGGTCGATCGTGAAGATGGCGACGAAGAAGGTGTCGCTCTCGATGCGCCCCTCTAGGACGTCGATCGCCTCGTTGCGGACGTCCCACGCCAGGCCGTTGGCGCTGCGGCCGGCGGTGGTGATCATGTACATCAGGGCCGACGGCTTGGCGCCGAAGGCCGAGCGCAGCACCTCGTAGATCTCGCGATCCTGCGCGTGCAGCTCCTCGAGGATGATGAGCTGCGGGTTCCAGCCGTCGTTGTGCTTGCCGATCGAGTTCAGGCGCTGCATCCAGCCGCCGTTCTCGCCGCACTGGATCTGCGACTTGCTGCCGACGAGGCGGTACCGCTCGCGCAGCTGCTCGGCGCGCTCGTCGATGACGGCCACGTTCGGCGGCGCGACCTCGCCCTCCTTGTCCTTCTGCCAGCCGGCGACGAGCGTCAGCGCCGGCTTGTAGACGCGGTTGCCCATCTCCTCGGTGGGCGCGCCTATCAGGATCTGGGGGGCAAGGTTGCCGTGGCAGAGCTCGTACAGACCGACGATCGCGGCGCGCCCCGACTTCGAGTTCTTGCGCGGCTCCTCGATGTAGGCGCGCGAGGTGACGCGTTCGTGGGTGCCGCGGCGGCGGAACCCGTAGATGTGCATGAACTCCCAGATCTGATGCGGCTCCAGCACCTGATAGGGGTTGCCGGAATAGATCCAGTTGCCGTCCTCGGTATGCGGCTGCAGCTCGTAGAAGGCGCAGAAGTCCACCACGTGCGCGGGTGAGAAGTAGAAGCGCTCGCGCGGCTGCTGCGCGCGGTCCAGCATCCGCAAGGTGCGCTCGCACGCCCGGCGGATGTGCGCGCAGGCCGGCTCCAGCCCCGCCACCACATGCTTGCAATAGGCGCGGCCGATCGCGGGGAAGTCCACGAACTGGCGGACCTGACGCTCCCCGTCGATCTCGATCTCAAGCCGGAGCGGCGGGAGATCCACGAAGTCCGCGCGGCGCAAATGGCGCCAGGAGGGCTCCGCAGAACCTGAAGGGGTTTTCTTGAGCTCGGGCGCCGACATTACCGCCGATCGGAGTGGTGTCTTCGGCGAGCTTCAGCATCGCCAGATGGCGGGAGATGTCCCGGGTGAGGTAGGCCGGCACGCGCTCGCCACAGGCCATGCGTTGGTGCTGGATCTCGGACAGGATCGCCACCTGCTCGGCGGTATCCCGCATCGCGCGCGAGAGCTTGCCCTCGGCGAGGAGCCGGCCGGCCAGCTCGAAATATTTGCGCTGCCCGAAGTCGCCGAGCGGGTATTCCGGATCGGGGACGTCCCGGAAGCCAGGGCCCGCATAGATGTTGTCGGCGATCCTGCGGTCGCGCGCCGCGGAGCTGGTCGAGGGCCGATATGATCCGCTGGCCCTGCGCTCATCGTCCGACTTTCGATTGTTCCCGCCGCTCGGCATCGTCGCACTCTACTGCGATGGCGACATATGCCCAACGGCCGGGGCGCGTTTGTGGTTTCGCCATCCAGTTGATGAGTAAGAGCACATCGCCCATCTCGACGGCAAGGCGCTCCAGGGGACGCTTCACGCCGAGATCGCATTTGCGGCAGAGCCCCTGCCAGATCGACCGGTCCCACAACTCGCCGCCGTAGTGCCGGGGGACGATGTGGTCGACGACGATCGCCGGCACGTCGATTCCCTCACGGCGCTGGCACTCCGCGCAGAAGGGATGCTTATCGAGGTAGGCGCGGGCGGCACGGCTCCAGCGCGACGTGAGCTCCCGGTCGCGCTTCTTCGGCTTCACCACCTCGAACCGGGGCGGTCTATCTGGGCCGCGCCCGAAGATCGGCATGCGCATGGAAATCTCGCGAAGCGACGTCCCGGCCGCGTAGGTTGTAGCCACAGAGGAAGGACCCCGCGGCCGGGACGATCCGCACCCTGAGGAGGGACAAAGGGTGCGGAATTCGGATGAGGGTCAGCCCGCGCGGTAGGCGAGGGCGGCGATCTCGGCCTCATGCGGCACGAGGCGGAGCACCAGATCGTGCACCGACGCTATCGCCTGCTGGCGCTTACGCATCTGGACGAGGCTGACGATGAAGAGCTGATCGGACAGCACGCCATCGTTGAGGCCAGCCTCGACGAGGTCCGCGTTGTGGCGCAGGGTCCGGTAGACGTCGTCGAGGTGATCGGCCAACTCGGTCAGGGTCGGCTTCGGATCGTCGGTCATCACGCTGCCGCCCGCGAGATGTCCACGCACGTCGGCTCGAATCCGCCGGGAAGCACGGCGGCCCGGGTGCGGCGCGCCACCCGAGCGCGCAGCTCGGCCTGCACCGCCTCGGTGATCTCGTACCCGACGCCATAGTGGGTCACGATCTCCAGGCCATGGCGCTGCAGGCGCGGCCGGAGCCGGCAGATCGCGATGTCGAGCGTCTTCGGATCGGTCGCGCCGGATCGGGCGACCGCGCGGTAGAGCTCGGTCCTGGCGCAGAACCGGCGCTCCATCAGCATGGCGAGACCGATCGCGGGCGCGCGCGGGATGTCGAACTCGCCCATCAGCGCCGGCACGAAGGGGAGGATGTCGTCCGGCGGCCCGAAGGCGCTGCCGTCGTCACCTCCGCATTCGCGAGCCGCGGCCTCGGTGTCGACCGCCCAATCGCGGGCGGGGAGCGACCGCAGGGCGCCGGTGTCCAGCGCGCGCTGCAGGAGGAGGTCTACCCGGTCGGCCGGCAGCTGCAGGGTTCGGCTGATCACCTGGACCGGCACGCCTTCGCGCGCCATTCGCACTGCGATCCGCTCGGTGGGTTTCGGCCGCGGCACGGTCATAACCGGATCCCCATCTGCAACGTGATGAAGGGATGATGAACCGAGTCGCGGTTAATCGTCAACGCGTTTGCGATAAATGACCAACAATTTGCGTTTTCATGGGGCCGCCGGCAGCGCGTGGATGCTCACGGGCGTCAGGTCGGTCGCGGTGCAGGCGAAGGTGTCGTAGCCGACGAGCGCCGAGAGCAGCCCGATCACCGCCGGAAGGGTCCGGGACGCCCGCACCTGCCCCGCGATCGTCGTCGTCGACACGGTGGTGAGCGTCACGACGTAGTCGCGGCCACCGGCCTTCCGTGCCGTCGCCGTCGCCACAGGCACCGCGGTGAAGCGCCCGGCCGGCAGCGTGACGCTGAAGGTGCAGTCTGCCTTACTCACCACCTCGGCAGAGTAGGTAGCGAAGGCCGGGCCCGCCGGCCCGATCACCGATCCGAGATCCGCCGTGACGCCATCGGTATAGGTGAGGACCAGCCGGCCGGAGGCGTTCACGGTCGCCGCCTGGATCCCGCGCCCCGCCGCGCCGGGCGTGCCCGCGGCCCCATCTGTAAAGGGCGGACCAATTCCAGGCCGCCGTGGCGGAGCAAAATCAGGCCACTGGCAACGTGCAGCCTGAACGAAGAAGGGGCCCGATCGGGCCCCTTC
>NZ_CABFVH010000081.1 GCF_902141855.1 Methylobacterium dankookense
GGGTGACGGTGATCCAGGGCGCGGTCTTCGTGCTCTGCGTGCTGCTGTTCCGCGAGGGCATCGTCGGGCTGTTCGCCAAGCTCCTCAAGAAACCGCTGTGACCGGGGAGCAGCGCGACAGGGCGATCGGCTAACCTCCCGGTCCCAGGAGCGGATGGCCCATGAGAATCGCGGACCGCGTCTTCCTCGTCACCGGCGGCGCCTCGGGGCTCGGCCGGGCCGTGGCCGAGCACCTGACCGGGGCGGGCGGCCGGGTCGTCATCGCCGACATCGCGGAAGGCGGGGCCGAGGTCGCGACCCAGATCGGCTGCCGCTTCGTGCGCACCGACGTCGCCGACGAGACCGAGGGCCGCGCGGCGATCGCCGCCTGCCTCGAAGCCCATGGCCGCCTCGACGGGCTCGTCACCTGCGCCGGCATCGTCACCGGGGCGCGGGTGCTCGGCCGCTCCGGCCCGCACGACCTCGACAGCTTCGCCCGTACCGTCCGGGTCAACCTCGTCGGCACCTTCAACATGGTCCGGCTCGCCGCCGAGGCCATCGCGGCGCAGGTCCCTGATACGGGCGGCGCCCGCGGTGTGATCGTCACCACCAGTTCCATCGCCGCCTTCGACGGTCAGGTGGGCCAAGCGGCCTACGCCGCCTCCAAGGGGGGCGTCGCGAGCCTGACCCTGCCGCTCGCCCGAGACCTCGCGAGCCACGGCATCCGCGTGGTCTCGGTGGCGCCCGGCATCTTCGAGACGCCGATGATGGCGGGCCTGGCCCCGGAGGTGCAGGAGGCGCTCGGGCGCTCCGTGCCCTTCCCGCCGCGCCTCGGGCGGCCGGCGGAATTCGCCGGGCTCGTCGCCCATATCATCGAGAACGACATGCTCAACGGCGAGGTCATCCGCCTTGACGGGGCGCTGCGGATGGCCCCGCGCTAGATCTGGCGCCACGCTGGATTCAGCCCCGAGCCGATCGTCAGGGAGGGATGCCCGATGCAGGACCCCGTCGTCATCGTCGGCGCGGCGCGCACGCCGATCGGCGCGCTGCAGGGCGCGCTCGCCGACCTGCCGGCGCCGGAGCTCGGCGCCGCCGCGATCCGGGCCGCCGTCGAGCGGGCCGGGATCCCGCCCGATTCCGTCGAGGAGGTGGTGTTCGGCTGCGTGCTGCCGGCGGGGCAGGGGCAGGCCCCGGCGCGCCAGGCCGCGCTCAAGGCCGGGCTGCCGCTCGCGGCCGGCGCCACCACCGTCAACAAGATGTGCGGCTCCGGCATGAAGGCCGCGATGCTCGCCCACGATTCCCTGTCACTCGGCCACGCCGCGGTGGCGGTGGCCGGCGGCATGGAGAGCATGACCAACGCCCCCTACCTGCTCGACCGGGCGCGGGCCGGCTACCGCATGGGCCACGGGCAGGTGCGCGACCACATGTTCCTCGACGGGCTGGAGGACGCCTACGACCGCGGCCGCCTGATGGGCACCTTCGCCGAGGATTGCGCGCAGGCCTATCAGTTCACCCGCGAGGCGCAGGATTCCTACGCGCTCGCCTCCCTCGGCCGGGCGAAGGCGGCGCAGGACGAGGGCCGCTTCGCCCGCGAGATCGCCCCCGTGACGGTGAAGGGGGGCCGCGCCGAGCGCGTCGTCGCCGAGGACGAGCAGCCGGGCAATGCCCGCCCCGACAAGATCCCCACCCTGCGCCCGGCCTTCCGCGAGGGCGGCACGGTGACGGCGGCCAACGCCTCCTCGATCTCGGACGGGGCCGCCGCCCTCGTGCTGATGCGGCTCTCCGAGGCCGAGCGGCGCGGGCTGACCCCGCTCGCCGCGATCCGCGGACAGGCGACGCATGCCCAGGCGCCGAACCTCTTCACCACCGCCCCCGTCGGCGCGATCCGCACCCTCCTGAAACGCGTGGGCTGGGAGGCCGGGACGGTCGATCTCTACGAGATCAACGAGGCCTTCGCCGTCGTGGCGATGGCGGCGATGCGGGATCTCGGCCTCGACCATGATCGGGTGAACGTCCATGGCGGCGCCTGCGCGCTCGGCCACCCGATCGGGGCCTCCGGCGCGCGCATCCTCGTGACGCTCATCGCCGCCCTGGAGACGCACGGGCTGCGGCGCGGCGTGGCGAGCCTGTGCATCGGCGGCGGCGAGGCGACCGCGATGGCGGTGGAGCGCCTGACCTGATCACGGCGGCGTGAGACCAGCTCCCGGACAATGCCCACGCCCGGCCGGCGAGCAACACCCAAGTCCTGAAGCAAGACAAGATGACAGGGAAGCTTGGCCGTCATCAGTCGTCGGGCGGCGCGGAAACCATTTCTTACGGGGCGTTGACGCTTCGTTAACCATCCGGCCGCAGCTTTGGACCGTCACGTCAGACAGGTACACAGGCCAGGACAGGTGCCGCGATGAAGGCTCCGCCGCTCAGCGTCGACGACCCGGCGCAGGATTGCCCCGTTCCCGTCGAGGCGCTCGGGCGCCTCGCCCGCGCCGCGCCGGAGGCGGTCGCGGAGCTGGTCGCGAGCATCCCGGAGGCGACCCGGGCGCGGCTCGCGGTCTATCTCTATGGGCGCAGCCACACCTACGAGCTCGGCATCCGCATCGCCGCGACCTGCGACGGCCCGAGCCTGCGCCGCGCCGCCGGCCTCGTCGGCACCACCCTCTACGACCTCTCGCGCCGGCCCTACGCGCCCCCCGCCTACGGCGCGCCGCGCACCAGCGGGGCGGCCCGGATCAGCCTCGGCGGCCCGCGCCTCGCCGCCCGGGGCTGAGCCCGGCTCCGCTCCGAGGGGGCTGACGATCCGCGGCCCGGATCCTGTATAGGCCGGACGATCCCGGCCCGCATGGCGCCGGGGCCTGCGGAAGAGTCCATGAACGCGCTCCTCGTCATCATCGGCGCCGGCCTCGGCGGCGGCGCCCGCCACGGCGTGAACCTCGCCGTCGCCCGGCTCCTGCCCGGCCTCGGCTTCCCCCTCGCCACGCTGATCATCAACGTCCTCGGCTCGGCCCTGATGGGCGTGCTGGCGGAGGCCTTCGCGCTGCGCGGCGCCGCGGGCCACCCGATGCGCCTGTTCCTCACCACCGGAATCCTCGGCGGCTTCACCACCTTCTCGACCTTCTCCCTCGACGCGGTCGCGCTCTACCAGCGCGGCGAGGGCGCGGCGGCGGCGCTCTACGTGCTCGCCTCGGTGGGCCTCGGCGTCGCGGGGCTCATCGCCGGCATGGTCCTCACCCGCGCCGTGATGGCGTAGCGGGGCCCCGCCCGCACCGCTATATCTGCGGGTCCGATGACCATCCCATCCCGCCCGGTCCGCCGCCTCGACCCCGTCCTCGTCGACCGCATCGCCGCGGGCGAGGTGGTCGAGCGGCCGGCCTCGGCCGTGAAGGAGCTCGTCGAGAACGCCATCGACGCGGGCGCCCGCGCCATCGAGGTGACGATCGAGCGGGGCGGGCGCCAGCTCATCCGGGTGGTGGACGACGGCGTCGGCATGGGGCCGGACGACCTCGCCCTCGCGGTGGAGCGCCACGCCACCTCGAAGCTGCCCGACGGCGACCTCTTCCGCATCGACACGCTGGGCTTCCGCGGCGAGGCGCTGCCCTCGATCGGCGCGGTCTCGCGGCTCACCCTCACCTCGCGCACCGCCGAGGCCGAGCAGGGGGCGAGCCTCACCGTCGAGGCGGGGGCGAAGGGGCCGGTGCGGCCGGCACCCGCGCAGCGCGGCACCCGCATCGAGGTGAGCGAGCTCTTCGCGGCGACGCCCGCCCGCCTCAAGTTCCTGAAATCCGACCGGGCCGAGACGGCGGCGGTCTCCGAGATCCTGCGCCGCCTCGCGGTCGCGCAGCCGCAGATCCGCTTCACGCTGCGCAGCGACGGCGGTACGCCCCTCGTCCTGCCGGCGGAGGAGGGCGAGACGGCAAGCCTGCGCCGGCTCGCCGGGGTGCTGGGCGCCGACTTCGCGCCGAACGCGCTGCCGGTCGACCTCGCCCGCGAGGGGCTCGCGCTCACCGGCCATGTGAGCCTGCCGACCTTCAACCGCGGGGCGGGCAACCACATCCACCTCGTGGTGAACGGCCGGCCCGTGCGCGACCGGCTGCTGCTCGGCGCCGTGCGCGGCGCCTATGCCGACACGCTCGCCTCGGACCGGCACCCGGTGCTCGGCCTGTTCCTCGCCTGCGACCCGGCCCTCGTCGACGTGAACGTCCACCCGGCCAAGACCGAGGTGCGCTTCCGCGATCCCGGCCTCGTGCGGGCCCTCGTGGTCAGCGCGATCCACGAGGCCCTGCGCCGGGGCGGCGCCCGCAGCGCCACCACCGGGGCGACCCGCGCGCTGGAGGCCTTGCGCCCGGCCGCCGGGATGCCAGCCGCCCCGCCGCTCCGCAGCTATAGCGGCGCCAGCGCGCCGAGCCTGTTCCGGCCCGAGCGCCCGGCCATGCCCGCCCGCGCCCCCTCCTTCGGTGCGCCGCCGGGCTACCGCGCGCCGCAGGGGAACCCCGGCTTCGGCGAGGCGGCCCAGGCTCACCTCGATCAGGCTCACCTCGATCACGCTCACTTCGAGCATGCCCCTCTCGATCAGGCGCTCCTCGACCCGCCCCAGGCCGCCGCCTTCCAGCCGGCAGCCGAGGAGGAGGCCCTCGATTTCCCGCTCGGCGCCGCGCGGGCGCAGATCCACGAGACCTACATCCTGGCCCAGACCCGCGACGGCATCGTCATCGTGGACCAGCATGCCGCGCACGAGCGCCTCGTCTACGAGCGGCTGAAGCGCGAGCGCGCGGCCGGTGGCATCCTGCGCCAGGGCCTGCTCATCCCCGAGGTGATCGAGTTGCCCCCCGACGACGCGGCGCGGCTCGCGGCGGCGGCGCCCGACCTCGACCGGCTCGGCCTGGGGCTCGAGGCCTTCGGCCCCGGCGCCGTCCTGGTGCGCGAGGTGCCGGCCATCCTCAAGGGCGCCTCGGTCCGGGCCCTCGTCGCCGACATCCTCGACGCGCTCGAGGCCAGCGGCGTGGAGGAGGGCGGCGCGGCCGCCGCCGAGGACGGCCCGCTCGGCCGCCGCCTCGACGCGATCCTGTCGCGAATGAGCTGTCATGGCTCAATCCGGGCGGGGCGCCGCCTGCACCCGCAGGAGATGAACGCGCTCCTGCGCGAGATGGAAGCCACCGAGAAGTCCGGTCAGTGCAATCACGGCCGCCCGACCTCGATCGCGCTGGCGCTCCACGACATCGAGCGGCTGTTCGGGCGCCGGTGACGGCCGGCCCGGTCACGGTCTCGTGCGCGAAAAGCCGTTAAAACCTAACCTAGATTATTGAAATTCCCGGGCTGGACGGGATGTCCTGCGGCTGGGCCGTCCGCTGATGGCCGCCGCGTTCTCCCGGAGTGTCCATGCCCGCCCCCGACAGACCGATGCCGGAGGACGTCGCGCGGATGCGGCGATGGGGCCGGATAGGTGGACAGTTTTTGCTCACCTTCCCCTGGTATTCTTGATACAGATCGGCGCGAACCGCCGAGCTTCGCTCGTCCTCCGTCCACAGAACCAAGGCGCACCCGCCACCATGACCGAGCCCAGCGGCCCGAAGCAGAAGCCGAAGCGCGCCACGGCGGTGGACCACACGGTGGGCAACCGGATCGCCCTGCTGCGCTCGGCCAGCGGCATGAGCCAGACCATGCTCGCCCATGCCCTCGGGATCAGCTTCCAGCAGGTGCAGAAATACGAGACCGGCAAGAACCGGATCGGCGCCGGTCGGCTGCGCGCCATCGCCGACCGGCTCGGCGTGCCGGTCTCGGTGTTCTTCGCCGAGGACCTCGACGATTCCGAGGAGGGGATCAGCAGCCTCGCGGCGTTGCAGGAGAGCGGGGCGCTCGCCCTGCTGCAGGCCTACGAGGCGATCTCCGACGAGGAGACGCGGCGCGAGGTGCTCAACCTCGTCCAGGCCGCGGCCCGGCTCTGGCAGGGCACGGAATCCGCGGGCACGGATTCCGGCAACGTCGCCTGAGGGCGGCGCCCACGGAACCGATGGCGCCCATGGACGGCGCGCCCGCGAACCTGCTGGCCGACCTGCCGCCGGCCGGGCCGGACGAGGTCTTCACCCGCCTCCTCGCGAGGCCCGGGCTCGTGGTCGAGCGCATCGTCTCGACCGGGCAGGCGAGCCCGCTGGGCTTCTTCTACGACCAGCCGCAGGACGAGTGGGTGCTGGTCCTCTCCGGCACCGCGGATCTGCGCTTCGCCGACGAGGCCGCCCCGCGCCGCCTCGGCCCCGGCGACCACCTGCTGATCCCCGCCCATCGCCGCCACCGCGTCGAGCGCACCGACCGGGACCCGCCGACGATCTGGCTCGCGCTGCATCTCAGCTGAGACCGCGTCCGGTTGATCAGACCGGACGCGGCCTCGGCCAAGCCCGCGCGGCGCTTGCGCGAAGGCGACATCCGCCATCCCGAAGGGATCACCCGGATGTCGTATCAGAGCCCTCAATGCCTCCCGCTCAGCCGGCGAGCCCGGCGAGGGCGTAGGCGAGCGCCGCGATCAGGCCTGCGGCGGGCATCGTCACCACCCAGGCGACCACGATGTTGCCGGCCACCCCCCAGCGCACCGCGGCAGTGCGCCGCGCCGCGCCGACGCCGATGATGGCGCCGGTGATGGTGTGCGTGGTCGAGACCGGCACGCCGAGCCAGGTCGCCGCGAACAGGGTGATGGCCCCGCCGGTCTCGGCGCAGAAGCCCTGCATCGGGTTGAGCCGCGTGATGCGCGAGCCCATCGTGTGGACGATCCGCCAGCCCCCGAACAGGGTGCCGAGCGCCATCGCCGCCTGGCAGGACAGGACCACCCAGAGCGGCACGTGGAACTCCCCGCCCGTGAGGCCCTGCGAGTAGAGCAGCACGGCGATGATGCCCATGGTCTTCTGCGCGTCGTTGCCGCCATGGCCGAGGGAGTAGAGCGAGGCGGAGACGAATTGCAGCACCCGGAAGGTGCGGTCGACGGCAAACGGCGTGGCGCGGACGAAGGCCCAGGAGACCGCGAGCACCAGGAGGAGGGCGAGCAGGAAGCCGAGGAGCGGCGAGAGCACGATGGCGGCGACCGTCTTGGCGAGCCCGCCCCAGACCACCACCGACAGGCCCGCCTTGGCGGTGCCCGCCCCGACGAGGCCGCCGACGAGGGCGTGGGAGGAGCTCGACGGGATGCCGAGCACCCAAGTCGCGATGTTCCAGGCGATGGCGCCGAGGAGCGCGGCGAAGATCACGCGCGCATCGACCACGCTCGCATCGACGATGCCGGTGCCGAGCGTCTGCGCCACGTGCAGGCCGAAGAACAGGAACGCGATGAAGTTGAAGAAGGCCGCCCAGAACACCGCGTAGCGCGGGCTCAGGACCCGCGTGGAGACGATGGTGGCAATGGAGTTCGCGGCATCGTGCAGCCCGTTCAGGAAGTCGAAAAACAGGGCCACCGCGATCAGGCCGACCAGATAGGGCAGGGCGATGGCGGTCATCGGCCCGCAGCCCCAAGGATCGCGAGGGCCCCCGGCAGGGTCGAGAGAGGATGGCCCATCAGACGTTCTCGAGGACGATGCCGTTGATCTCGTTGGCGACGTCCTCGAAGCGGTCGACCACGCTCTCGAGGCTCGAATAGATCTCCCGCCCGATCATGTAGCGCATCGGGTCGGAGCGCCCGTGCGCCTGGAACAGGGCCTTCACGCCCTGGTCGTGCAGGTCGTCCGAGCGGCCCTCCACGCGGGTCACCGCCTCGGTGAGCGTGCCGAGGCGCTGGGCATGGGTGCCGATCGCGGCGAGCAGGGGCACCGCCTCGGCGGTGAGGCGAGCCGCCTCCACCACCGTGTCGCCCATCTCGCGCATGGTCGGCTCGAAGCTGCGCACCTCGTAGAGGTCGATCAGCTTCACGGTCTTCTGCATCTGGTCGATGGCGTCGTCCATCGACTGGATCAGGTCCTTGATGTCGCCGCGGTCGAAGGGGGTGATGAAGCTGCGCCGCACCGCCGCCAGCACCTCGCAGGTGACGATGTCGGCCTCGTGCTCGTGCCGCACGATGGCCTCGGCGTAGCGGGGCACGGCATCGCCCCCCTGGAGCAGGCCCTGCAGCGCCTCGGCGCCCGCCACCAGGGCGGCGGACTGGCGCGCGAACAGGTCGAAGAAGCGGTCCTCCCGCGGCATCAAGGCCCGGAACCAGCTCAGCATCCGATGCTCCTCCCCTCCGCCTCGCTTATCCGGCTAACCTCAGAAGCTCTCGAGCCAGGGCCTGAGTTCCATCTCGGAGGTCCAGGCGCTGCGGTCCTGGGCGAGCACCGCGCGGTAGGCGCGGGCGATGGCCTCCGGATCGAGGTGGCTGTCGGGGGCGTCGGGCGCCTCGGCCACGCGGGCCGGGTTCCGGATGGCGCCGTCGATCACGAAATGCGCGACGTGGATGCCCTTGGGGTGCAACTCGCGCGAGAGGCTCTGGGCGAGGCCGCGCAGGGCGAACTTGCCCATGGCGAAGGGGCTCGACCCGGGAAAGCCCTTCACGCTGGCGGAGGCGCCGGTGAACAGGATGGCGCCGTGGCGGGCGGGCAGCATGCGCCGGGCCGCCGCCTGCGCCACGAGGAAGCCGCCGAAGGCGCTGACCCGCAGCGCGTCGGCGACCGCCTCGGAATCGAGGGCGTCGATCGCCCCGCGCAGGCGCCCGCTCGCGTTGTAGACCACCACGTCGGGCGCGCCCCCCAGCGCCGGCTCGATCGCGGCGAACAGGGCCTCTACCGAGGCGCGCTCGCCCGCGTCGCAGGCATGGAGTACCGCCCCGGTCTCGCGGGCGAGGTCGGCGAGCTTGGCGACGTCGCGGGCGGCGAGCCCGACCTTGAGCCCGTCGGCGGTGAGTTGCCGGGCGAGCGCCGCGCTCAGGCCCGAGCCGGCTCCGACGATGAGGGCACGTTCGTAGACGGGGACCATGGCCACCTCCGCTTCCCGGTTGCGGGTCGATGCGGGGTGAGGTGCGCCAGCTTTGCGGAATGTCGAGGGCTTTCAGTCCCGCCGCTCGGCGAAGAAGGCGCGCAGCAGCTCCGCCGCCTCGCCCTCGCGGAAGCCGCCATAGACCTCCGGCGCGTGGTGGCAGGTCGGCTGGTTGAACACGCGGGGCCCGTGCTCGACGCCGCCGCCCTTCGGGTCCGAGGCGCCGAAATACAGCCGCCGGATCCGCGCGAAGCCGATCGCCCCGGCGCACATCGGGCAGGGCTCGAGGGTCACGTAGAGGTCGCAGCCCGGCAGCCGCTCCGAGCCGAGGGCGGCGCAGGCCGCGCGGATCGCCAGGATCTCGGCATGGGCCGTCGGGTCGTGCAGGGCGCGGGGCCGGTTGTGGGCGGCGGCGAGGATCCGCCCGTCGCGCACCACCACCGCCCCCACCGGCACCTCGCCGGCGGCGGCGGCGCGGCGCGCCTCGGCGAAGGCGCGGTCGAACGGGTCGCCCGCCGCGACCAGCCCCGGGGCGGACTCGTCGGCGGACTCATCGACGGACTCGTGAACGGGTCCTTGGACAGGCCCATGGATCGGTTTCGCCATCGCCGCGTTCCTAGCCCCGAACGCCGCCACGCGGGCCGCGATCACGGTTCGGAGAGAAGTCCAATCCACGGAACATTCCGCCTCGGGCCGCCGTTCTGAAGGCACCGCGGCTTGGCCGCAGAGACAACACTTGAGGGAAACAGCCATGAGCAGCACCACGGACAAGATCAAGGGCGCCGTCAACGAGGCCGTCGGCAACGCCAAGCAGGGCATCGGCGACGCCACCGGCAACGACAAGCTGAAGGCCGAGGGCAAGGCCCAGGAGCTGAAGGGCGAGGCCCAGCGCGGCATCGGCGCCGCCAAGGACACGGTGAAGGACGCCGCCTCGAAGCTCTGACGCCGCAGGCGCTCCCCGGTCCGGCGCGACCGGGGAGGCCTCGGCGATAGGATCCGCAGGTCACAGGCACATCACAGGACAGAACTCGGAGGTTTTCATGATCGGTTGGGCTGTCACCTTCCTCGTCGTCGCGCTCGTCGCCGCTCTGCTCGGCTTCGGCGGCATCGCCGGGACGGCCATGGAGGCCGCCAAGATCGTGTTCTTCGTCGCGATCGCCCTGTTCCTGATCTCCGCCGTGTTCGGCGTGGTGCGCGGCCGCGCCCCGCGGCTGTGACCGGACGCATTCCGTCCTGACCGGATCCCCATACGGATCCCTGCGCGAGGCGGCCCCCACGGGCCGCCTCTTCGCGTTCCGGCCCAGGCGCATCTCATCGAGGCGCATCTCCTCCAGGCGCATCCCATCCCGGCGCAGCGCGCGCGTGCATCGCGGAGGCCGGCACGCTATGCAGGCGCCATGACCTTCCAGACGTGGTGGCTGTTCCTCTGCGCGGTGTTCCTGCTCAGCGGGACGCCCGGCCCCAACATGCTGCATGTGCTGACCCGCAGCGTGCGCTTCGGCCTCGGCCCGAGCGTGCCGGCGGCTTTGGGGTGCCTCTGCGCGCTCCTCGTCGTGCTCACCGGGGCCGCCGCGGGCCTGAGCGCGGCGCTCGCCGCCTCGCCGCTCCTGTTCGAGGTCCTGCGCTACGCGGGCGTCGCCTACCTGATCTATCTCGGCATCCGCTGCTGGCGCGGCGGCGAGCCGATGCTGGAGCCGGGCGCCGCCCGCGCCCCGCGCGCGCCCTCCGCCGCCGGCCTGTTCCGCGGCGGGCTGCTCGTCGGCCTCAGCAACCCCAAGCTCCTGATGTTCACGGCGGCCTTCCTGCCGCAATTCGTCGATCCGGACCGGGCGCAGGCGCCGCAATTCGCCGTGCTGATCGCCACCTTCCTCGGCGTCGAGACCTTCTGGTTCTGCATCTACGGGCTCGGCGGCCGGCGCATCGCCCGCCTGCTGGCGCGGCCGCAGGCGCAGCGCCTGTTCGACCGGGCCACCGGCGCGATCTTCCTGGGTTTCGGCGCGGCGCTGCTCGGCACGCGCCACTAGAGCGCTCTCCGCAGAAGTGGAGACCGGTTCGGCGGAAAGCGAGCGCGTCGGAGCATGCTGCCGGAGAACAGCGTCTCGCGCCCCGCGATCCGCTCTGTTATGGGCTGGCGCATGAGCGACAAGTCCAAAGACGATGACGGCGCAGGGCCGGAGCCCTGGGTCCCCTCCACCGACGCCAACAGCGAGCGCCCGGACCCCGCGCAGGGCCGCGAGCGGCCCGAGCGCAAGCCGAAGGCGGCGCGCAGCCGCTCCGCGGACGGCGACGCGCCCCTGAGGCGGCGCAAGGCCCCCGAGGCGGAGCCCGACGCCGCGGCCGGGCCTGCGACCGAAGCAGCGCCCGAGACGGCTCCCGAGGCCGAGACGGTCTTCGAGGGCGAGCGCATCGCCAAGGCGATCGCGCGCGCCGGCATCGCCTCGCGCCGCGACGCGGAGACGATGATCCTCGCCGGCCGCGTGACCCTGAACGGCCAGGTGCTCGACTCGCCCGCCGTCAACGTCACCGATTCCGACCGCATCACGGTGGACGGCGAGCCGCTACCGGCGCGCGAGCGCACCCGGCTCTGGCTGTTCCACAAGCCGCGCGGGCTCGTCACCACGGCGCGCGACCCCGAGGGGCGCGCCACCGTGTTCGACGCGCTGCCCGACGACCTGCCGCGGGTGGTGGCGGTGGGCCGGCTCGACATCAACACAGAGGGGCTGCTGCTCCTCACCAACGACGGCGGCCTCGCCAAGGTGATCGCCCATCCCGATACGGGCTGGCTGCGCCGCTACCGCGTGCGCGCCCACGGCGACACCGACCAGGCCCAGCTCGACAGGCTCCGCAAGGGCGTGACCATCGACGGGATGGAGTACGGCCCCATCGAGGCCACCCTCGACCGGGTGCAGGGCGACAACCTCTGGCTGACGCTCGGCCTGCGCGAGGGCAAGAACCGCGAGGTCAAGCGCATCCTCGAGCATCTCGGCCTCTCGGTGAACCGGCTGATCCGGCTCTCCTTCGGCCCGTTCCAGCTCGGCGAGCTCGAATCCGGCCTCGTGGACGAGGTCCGCACCAAGGTGCTGAAGGAGCAGCTCGGCAAGAACCTCGCCGAGCAGGCGGGCGTCGATTTCGAGAGCCCGGTGCGTGAGCCGATCGCGCCCTTCGGCTCCTCCGCCAAGAAGGCCAAGCCGGCCGCGCGGGAGGAATCCCGCCACGATGCCGAGGAGGCGCCCCGCTCCGTGCGCGGCCGGCGCGAGGCTCCGGCGCGCGAAGGGTACGAGCGCCCCGCCCGCGCCAAGGCGCCCGAGCGCGTGCCGACCGGCGGCATGGGCCCCGGCCCGCGCCGCTCGGTCTGGCGGGCCGACGAGGCGAGCGAGGCCCCGCGGGGCCGGAAGGTGCCGCGCCGCGGCGCCGACCCGCGCTCCGAGCGCGAGACCGCCGCCGAGCGCGGCCGCGAGCGCGTCGGCGCCATCAAGTCCGGCGAGCGCCGCGTGCTGGTCGAGCGCCTGTCGCCGAGCCCGGCGCCGGAGGCCGCCCCCGAGGAGGCGCCGAAGCGCCGCCGCTACGCCCGCGACGAGGCGCCTCGCCCGGCCGCCCGCGGCCGGCGCGGAGAGGGCGAGGCCGTCCGCGAGGCGCGGGGCCCGCGCCCCGAGCGCAGCACAGAGCGCGGCAGCGAGCGCCCGAACCGCCGCCCGCCCTGGGAGGACGAGGGCGCGCCGCGCGGCCGTCCCGCGCGCTCGGCCGAGCGGCCGTCCGGCGAGGGCCGCGGCGAGCGGCGCTTCGGCGGCAAGCCCGACGGACGGGCAGGGGGCAAGTTCGAAGGCAGGCCCGGTAGCGGGAAGCCGGGTGGCGGGAAGCCCGGCGGCGCCAAGCGCGATTTCCAGGGCGGCGAGGGACGCCGCGAGGGCGGCCCCGCCCGCGCGGAGGGGCGGCCCGGCGGGTTCAAGGCGGGCGGCCCGAAGCCGGGCGGCCGGTCCGGCCCGCGGGGCGACGCGCCGAAGGGGGCCGGCTTCCGGGGCGGCAAGCCCGGTGGCGGACGCCCCGGCGGATCCGGTGCCGGCCGGCCCGGCGGCGGGGCACGCC
>NZ_CABFVH010000082.1 GCF_902141855.1 Methylobacterium dankookense
CCTCCGACACAGCCGGCAGCCGGCTCTCCGGAAGACGCCGCAAAGCCGCCGGCTCCTCAAGACCGTCAAGAATCGACGTCACGCTCTCTCTCTCGGCCACGGTCCACCTCGTCTCGGCCCAGGGTCGGTGCGGGCCTCGCTGGTCGGCGCGGAACTCACTCCACGTCGAGGGGCGCCGTACCCTCGGCGCGCCCGTCCGGCCCGAGGGTGATCCGCTGGATCCGCGCCTCGGCCCGCTTCAGCAAGTGCTCGCAATGCCGCTTCAGCATCTCGCCGCGCTCGTAGATCGCCACCGACTCGTCGAGCGGGACGTCGCCGCGCTCCAGGCGGCGGACGATCTCCTCGAGCTGCTCCAGCGCCTTCTCGAAGGGCAGGTCGGGAGCGGTCGGGGCGGTGTCGGGGCGGCTCGCGTTCATCCCTGATGGCATCCTTTGGACCGGTTCTAGGGCGGAGCGCGCCTCCGCGACAACCCGAGGGCTCCTGCGGAGGCGGGCCGGCCCACCGTTTTCGGCTTGGCTGGCGTGGTTCGGCCACACCCGCGCGGGGGCGGCCGGAGCGGCTCGGCTACTCGAAGGCGAAGCGGAAGGGCGCGCCCTCGAAGGCGTCGGCGCCGCGGCCGATCGACTCGATCGCCGCGACCATGCGGCCCTCGCGCCCGAGCAGGCGGTCGGCGAGCTCCACGAAGCGGCGGTTGGGTGTGGCCGAGGGCGAGGCGGCGCGCAAGCCACGCGCGAGCTCGGCCTCGTCGCGCTCCGGGCTGAGCGCGCAGGCGGCGATGTAGGCCGCGGCCGTCGAGCGGCTGATCCCGGCATAGCAGTGGATGACGAGCGGCTTCTCCCGCGGCCAGGCGCGGATGAAGGCGAGGATCCGCTCCACATGCGCGTCCTCGGCGAGGACGTGGCCCTCGCGCGCCGCGGCGATGTCGCTCACCGCGATCACCGCCCGGCATTCCGGCGGCACGGAAGCGGGCAGCTCCGGGGCCGCGCCCGAGGTGAGCAGGCTGAGGACGTGGCCGGCGCCGGTCGCCGCGACGGTCTCGGGCAGGCGGGCGAGGGAGCAGACGTGGAGGGTCGGCACGGGGGCGATCTCGGGACTATGCGGCGGCAAGCGTGGTGAAGCGGTCGAGGTAGCGCGCCTGCGCCGCAGCGGTCGGCCAGGGCTCGGCGAGGGCCAGGACCGCCTCGGGCAGCGGCTCGGCCCGGCCGAAATAGCGCGCCGCCTCCGATTCGGAGAAGCCCGCGAGCCGCACCGCCTCCACATGGGCGGCGATCCGGTCGGCGCGCTTCACGAGGCGGGCGAAGGCAGGATCGGGCGCGGGCAGCCCGAAGCGGCGGCGGATCGCAGCGAGGAGCCGGCGCTCCACGCCGCGATAGGCGTCGCCGATCGCGCCCTTCAGGGGCGAGATGATGTCGCCGATCACGTATTCGGGCGCGTCGTGGATCAGCAGCTCCAGCCCCTCGCCCCGCGTGCAGCCGGGCCGGAGATGGCGGCCCACCGCCTCGACGAGCAGGCTGTGCTGGGCCACCGAGAAGACGTGCTCGCCCGCCGTCTGCCCGTTCCAGCGCGCGACCCGGGCGAGGCCGTGGGCGATGTCGGCGAGCTCGATGTCGAGGGGGGAGGGGTCGAGCAGGTCGAGGCGGCGCCCCGAGAGCATGCGCTGCCACGCCCGCGGCGGGGCGGCGCTCACCGGGGACCGCCGAGGCCGGCGCAGGGGGCGTGGCGGTGGCAGCCGACGAGGTGGTCGTTGACGAGGCCGGTCGCCTGCATGAAAGCGTGGACGATGGTCGGCCCGCAGAAGCCGAACCCCTCCGCCTTCAGGGCCTTGCTGATCCGCCGCGAGAGGGGCGTCTCGGGCAGGATGCCGGCCCGGCTCTCGGCCGTGCCCTGGACGGGCGATCCGTCCACGAAATCCCACAGGAAGCTTGAGAATCCCGCGCCGCTCTCCTCGATCCGCAGCCAGGCGCGGGCGCCGCGGATGGTCGCCTCGATCTTGGCCCGGTTGCGGATGATGCGGGCGTCCCCCATCAGCCGGGCGACGTCGTCCGCGCTGAACCGGGCGATCCGCTCCGGCTCGAACTCCGCGAAGGCCGCGCGAAACCCCTCGCGGCGGCGCAGGATGGTGATCCAGGACAGGCCGGCCTGGAACCCGTCGAGGATCAGCTTCTCGTAGAGCGCGCGGCCATCATGCTCCGGCACGCCCCACTCGGTGTCGTGGTAGGCGACGTAGAGGGGGTCGAGCCCGGCCCACCAGCAGCGGGGGCAACCATCGGGATGGGCGATCAGGCCGGTCTCTGACATGCCCCCGGTTTAACGAGAACAGGAGCGGAACGCCATGGCTCAGGCCGCCGGCTCGCCCGCCGCCTCCGGCATCGCGAATTGCGCGTAGGCCGGTCGCTCCAGCGCCACCGCGCGGCCGCCGGCCCGCAGCGTCTCGCCCGCGGCCAGCGCGTCGCCGAGCCGGTCGAGGCGGACCATCGCGAGGCCGCGGGCGCCGGCAGCGCTGCCCGTGGTGCCGAGCACCTTCCCCCCGGCCGTCACCTCGGTGCCGGGGGCCACGGCCTCGCCCTCGGGATAGCGCGCGGCGAGCAGCCGGGTGCGGGCGGTGCCGCGGTGCTGCATGCGCGAGACCACCTCCTGGCCGACATAGCAGCCCTTCCGGAAATCCACGCCGCCGAGCTGGTCCATCAGCGCCTCGTGCGGGAAGGCGTCGCCATAGGCGAAGTCGCGCCCGCCCTCGGGCACCGCGAGGGCGATGCGGTGGGCGTGGTAATCCTGCGCGCTCGCATCCGCCGAGAAGGCGCCCTCCTCGGCGTAGAGGCGGGCGCCGAGATCGACGGCGCGGGCATCGGCCGCGCGCTCGACCTCGGCCGACGGGGCGGCGCCATCCCAGGCGGAGGCGACCGCCACAGTCGGGTCGGCGGCGATCTCGACCTTGGCGCGCAGGCGGTAGAGGCCCAGGCGCCGGGCGAGGCCTGCGGCCTGGTCGGCGGCGCAGTCGAGGCGGAAGCCGCCCGCCACCCGCGAGATCAGGAAGTCGAACAGGATCTTGCCCTGTGGCGTCAGCAAGGCGCCGAGCCGCGCCTCGGCCTCACCCAGATTGGCGACGTTGCAGGTCAGCACGCCCTGGAGCAGGTCGGTCGCGTCCTCGCCCGTCACCGTGACGAGGGCGCGGTCCGGCAGAAGCGCGATCGGCATGACAGGTCCTGATCCTCGTCGTGGCCCTCCCGGGGCTTTGCACGGGAGCCGGGCGTGACATAAGCCCCGCGGGACAGCGCCTCAACCGCCCGGGAGATCTCCGATGGACCAGCCCTTCGACCTCGTCCTCACTGGCGGCACCGTGGTCAACCACGACGGCGAGCATCGGGCCGATCTCGGCATCCGGGCCGGGCGCATCGCCGAGATCGGCGATCTCGGGCGCGCCGACGCGGCGGAGCGGCAGGATTGCACCGGCCTCCACCTCCTGCCCGGCGTCATCGACAGCCAGGTGCATTTCCGCGAGCCCGGCCTCGACCACAAGGAGGATCTCGAATCCGGCTCGCGCGCCGCGGTGATGGGCGGCGTGACGGCGGTGTTCGAGATGCCGAACACCAATCCGCTCACCACGAGCGCCGAGACGCTGGCCGACAAGGTGTCGCGCGCGCATCACCGCATGCATTGCGACTTCGCCTTCTGGGTCGGCGGCACGCACGAGAACGCCGACAAGGTGGCCGAGCTGGAGCGCCTGCCCGGGGCGGCGGGCATCAAGGTCTTCGTCGGCTCCTCCACCGGCGCGCTGCTGGTGGAGGACGATGCGGGCGTGCGCGCCATCCTCCGGAACATCCGCCGCCGCGCCGCCTTCCACGCCGAGGACGAGCCGATGCTGCGCGAGCGCAAGACCCTGCGCGTGCCGAACGACCCTGCCTCGCACCCGGTCTGGCGCTCGCCCGAGGCCGCGCTCAAGGCCACCGAGCGCCTCGTGGCGCTCGCCCACGAGACCGGCGCGCGCATCCACATCCTGCACATCTCCACGAAGGAGGAGATGGTCTTCCTCGCCGAGCACAAGGACGTGGCGAGCTGCGAGGTGACGCCGCACCACCTCACCCTCGACGGCACCGAGGCCTATCCCCGCCTCGGCACGCTGGTGCAGATGAACCCGCCCGTGCGCGACGCCGAGCACCGGGCCGGGATCTGGCGCGGCTTGAGCCAGGGCGTCGCCGACGTGCTCGGCTCCGACCACGCGCCGCATACGCTGGAGGAGAAGGCCAAGCCCTACCCGGATTCGCCCTCCGGCATGACCGGCGTGCAGACGCTGGTGCCGACGATGCTCGACCACGTGGCGGCGGGCCGGCTCTCGCTCGCCCGCCTCGTGGACCTCACCAGCGCCGGCCCGAAGCGGCTGTTCGGCATCGCCCGCAAGGGCCGCCTCGCGGTCGGCTACGATGCCGATGTGACGGTGGTGGACCTGAAGCGGCGCGAGACCATCCGCAACGGCTGGATCGCCTCGAAATGCGGCTGGACGCCCTATGACGGCGTCACCGTCACCGGCTGGCCGGTCGGCACCGTGGTGCGCGGCGCGCGGGTGATGTGGGACGGGATCCTGACGGCGCCGTCCCGAGGCGAGGCGGTGCTGTTCGAGGAGGCGCTGGCAGGCTGATACGGCTTCCGGCCGATCGGATCGGCCCCGTGCAATCCCTCGCCCCGCTTGCGGGGAGAGGGCTCAGCCGAAGGTGAAGGAGCGATTCCGATGAAGTCTCTTCCGGATTCACCACCGCTTCGGCTTCGCCTCCGCTTCCCACAGGCTCGACAAGGTGCCTGTGGGCCTCTCCCCGCCGGGCGGGGAGAGGGGGACCCGCGTCAGGCCCGTGCGTCGGTCAGGATCTCCGCTTCCGTGCGCCCGATCCTCAGTGCTGCAGCGTCGTGGTGAAGGCGCCGCCGCGGATGCGCTCGGGGAATCCTTCGGCGTAGCGGGCCGTGGCCTCCTCGCCATAGGTGGTGACGAGTTCCTGGAAGGCCGCGAACAGGGCGGCCTGGGCCATGCAATCGGCGTCGAGCCCGTCGAGGCAGCCTTCGGCGAATGCCTCCGAGACGTAACTCAAGGCGACGCGCTTCTCCTCCACATCGGCCTCGACCGGGGTAGGGTGAAAGGTCTGGTGAAGCATGGCGCGTCGTTTCCCTCGCGCCGGGTTCGTGACCCGGCGACAGGACGAATGATAGGCGGCTCGAAGGGCGCCGACCAGTCGGGAATTTCGCGTCGGTTAACGCGGCCCGGAGGATTTGCACTTTCCCGCAACGGATCCACGGGTGTTGCGCGCGTGCATCAGCCCCCGAAACGGCCGGCCAGGCCGTGGGACAGGCGCTCGCCCTCGGCGACGAAGCGGGTCACCGCCTCCTGCGCCGCGGGCGTGCAGATCCGGTAGGTCACCGCATAGGCGCGGTAGCCGCGGTTGAAGGCGCCGGCGAGGCGGTCGCGCCGGTTGGGAGTGACGCCCTCGGCCTCGATCAGGGCCTTCATCCGGTTGGGCCATTCCGCCGCGTCGGGGGCGGCGCAGAGACCGCGCAGGAAGGCCAGCGACCCGATGATCTCGGCGAGCCGCATCAGGTCGCGGTCGTAGGGCGCCGGCTGCTCGGGCGGCGGGGGCGGCTCCTTTTCCTTCTCCGGAGCCTTCTGGGCCGGCCGGGCCCCGCGCTGCTGGGCCTCGGCGGGCGAGCCGGCCCCCATCAGGGAGAGGCAGCAGAGCAGGGCGGCGCAGGCCCGCACGATCCTGGGATTCCAAAGGGACAAGTCCCTTTGGCAGGGTGCCGGGGCGGAGCCCTGGCTTTCATCCCCAGGGCTCCGCCCTGGACCCGCCAAAGGGATGATCCCTTTGGAATCCCGGCCGTGGTCCGTCACAGGGTGGGCTCCAGGGCGGCGACCCGGGCGAAGGCTTCCGTGAGCGTGCCGATCAGGCCGGGCGTGGTCTCGAGGCCGGCGACCTCGTCGAGCCGGGCCCAGCGCACGCCGAGCGCCTCCGGCCCCGGCATCGGCTCGCCCGCCGTCCACAGGGCGGCGTGGGGCAGCACCACGTAATGGTGGCGGGCGCGGCCCTCGCCATCGCGCTCGATGATCTCGGTGGGGGTCAGCACGCCGACCACCTGCGCCTCCAGGCCGACCTCCTCCTGCAGTTCGCGCAACGCCGCCTCGGCCAAAGTCTCGCCCGCCTCGACCTTGCCGCCGGGCAGCGTCCAGACGCCGCGCATCGGCTCGTTGGCGCGGGCGGCGAGCAGCACCCGGCCGTCGCGGATCACCGCGATCGAGGCGCCGACGATGGGCCGTGCCGGGAAGAGGCGCGTCTCGGGCCCGCTCACGGCGCCACCACGGCGACGCGACCGTCCGCGAGCCCGACGAGGAGGCGGGAGGATGCCCCGCGCCCGAGGGCGGCGACTCCGGTGGCGGCGGGGGCGGGCAGGGGGGCACGCAGGCGCTCGCGCGGCGGCCCGCCCTTGAACCCAACCACGGCGAGCGCGGTGCCGCCCGCAGCGGGGAGGGCGAGCTCGGCGGGGCCGTCCTTGTCCGGCTCGACGAGGGCGGCGAGGTCGGCCTCGGGCGGGCCGGCACCGTAGCCCGGGGCCTCGCCGACCAGGGCGAGGGCGTCGGCCGCGAGGGACCAGACCTGAAGCGTGCCGTCGGCCCGCACGGCGGCGGCCTGCGGCGCGCCGGGCGCCGAGAAGGGGCCGACCGCCGCCAGCCGGACCGGGCCGCCCGCCTGGACCGGCATGCGCGCGAGGACGGCCCAGTCCGCGCCCTCCTTCCGCCCGATCAGCGCGAGGCCACCGCCCGTCCCCTCGAGGGTCGCCGCGAGGAAGGCCGGCTTGCCGGCGAGGCGCAGCGCCCGCGGCCGGGCGGTCGAGAAGACGGCGTCGGCACCGGCCGGGACCGTCGCCGTCGTGACCGGCACCGGCTTCGGATCGGCGCTCACCGCCATGGGCTGGCGCTCGCGGATGGTCAGGGCGGCTGCGCCCGGCAGGCCGCCCCCGCCGCGGGTCGGCCCGGTGAGGTAGGCGCTCAGGGCCCCGGCCAGCGCCCGGCGCGAGCCGGGCAGGGCGCCGCGCGGCGTCTCGGCCGCGGCGAGCCCCTCGATCGCCTCGGCGCCGAGCAGGGTGGTGCGGATCTGCCCCTCGGCGAGGCTCAGCGCCGCGCCTCCGCCTTCGCCCCAGACCACGACCACCGGCGCGCGATCCTCCTCGCCGGTCTCCGGGACGGGATCGCCGGGGCGCGGCCGGGCGAGCGGCAGCAGGCCGGAGGTCGCCACGGCGACCGCAACCTCGCTCGTCGGCCCCCGCATGGCGGCGACGCGGAAGGGCAGGTCGAGCACGCTCACCTGCGGCTCGGCCGCGGCGGGTCCGGCTGCGACCAGGGTGATCAGCAGCGCGCCGGCCCACCGGGCGGCATCAGACATGCTGGCCGCCGTTGATGTGCAGCTCCGCGCCGTTCACGTAGGAGGAGGCCTCGGTGCACAGGAAGTAGATCGCCTTGGCGACCTCGTCCGGCGTGCCGAGCCGGCGCTGCGGGATCTGCTCCACGAGCTTCTCGGTGCCGGGCGAGAGGATCGAGGTGTCGATCTCGCCGGGGGAGATCGCGTTGACGCGCACGCCGAGCGGCCCGAAATCCGCGGCCATCTCGCGGGTGAGGCCGGCCAGCGCCGCCTTCGAGGTGCCGTAGGCGGCACCCGCGAAGGGGTGCACGCGCGAGCCCGCGATCGAGGTCACGTTGACGATCGAGCCCTTGGCCCGGGCGAGCTCCCCCTTCAGCCCTCCGGCGAGCAGGATCGGCGCGAAGAAGTTCACCTGGAACACCCGCTGCCAGTCGGAGAAGGGGGTGGCGATGGCGCCGAGCCGCCCGCCATCCGACCCCTTGGGCGAGATGCCGGCATTGTTGACGAGGGCGTGCAGCACGCCGCCCTCGGCGGCCAGGCGCTCGGCCACCTCGCGCACGCCGCGCTCGGTGTCGGCGGCGTCGGCGAGGTCGACCTGGAGATGGTCCTCGGGCCCCATCTCCCACGGGCAATTCTCGGGGAAGGGGTGGCGCGAGCAGGTGATGACGCGCCATCCGGCCGCAGAGAAGCGCTTCACGGTGGCATGGCCGATGCCGCGACTCGCTCCCGTGAGGAGCATGATGCGGCGGCGCTCGTTGACGGGTGTGGGCAAGGCCTGCCTCGCTGCGATCCGCGGCTGCCGCGAGGCGCCGCCCGCCGACGGACTGAGGAGGTGGTCTAAGCGCTGCGGGGCGGAAAATCCAGGGCGTGCGCTGCCGCATGGGCGAGCGCGCGGGGCCCTTGACCGGGGCCTGGCCCCGGTGTCTGGCGAGGCGCAGCCCCCGAGGAGCCCGCCATGTCCGACCCCGCCCGCGACCGCCTGCCGCCGATCCCGGAGGCCGATCTCAGCCCCGAGCAGCGGGCGGCGGCGGCCTCCTTCGCGGAGACCCGCGGCACCCCGGTCTTCGGCCCGTTCTGGCCGCTGATCCGCAGCCCCGAGATGATGCTGCGGGCGAGCGACATGGGGATGTACCTGCGCTACCGCAGCGCCCTGCCGCTGGGCCTGAGCGAGTTCGCGATCCTCGTCGTGGCACGGCTCTGGAGCCAGCAGGTCGAGTGGCACATCCACCACCCGATCGCCCTCAAGGCGGGTGTCCTGCCCGAGACGGCCGCCGCCATCGCGGAGGGTCGCCGGCCAGAGACGATGAGCGCGGACGAAGCCCTGGCCTACGCCTTCTCGACGGAGCTCCAGGGGAACCGCGCGGTCTCGGACGCCACCTACGCCGCCCTCGTCGCCCGCTTCGGCGAGCGCGGCGCCATCGATCTCGCCGGCATCAACGGCTACTACGCGCTGCTCGCCATGACCATGAACGTCGCCCGCACCGCCCTGCCGGAGGGCACCGAGCCGCCGCTGAAGCCGCTGACGCCCTGACGTTTCGTCAGAGCGCTCTCCGCCGAAGTGGATGCCGGTTCGGCGAAAGAGAGCGCGTCAAATCAAAGGCTTAGAGCCGTTCCTGATGGCAGCGTGATCGGGAGCGGCTCTAGCGCGCCGCGCCGTCCGCCCGGGCGAGCTCGCGCCATTCCAGCACCAGCCGCTCGAAGGAGGCGAGGTCCTGCGGCGCGATCCGCCCCAGCGTGCGCCCGACATAGGCCGCCTGCGCGGCGAGCCCCCGCACGGCGAGGTCGCGGCCCGCCTCCGTCAGGTGCAGGGCGTGCGAGCGCCGGTCGCCGGGGATGGCGCGCCGCTCGACGAGGCCGGCCTCGACCAAGCGGTCGATCAGCCCCGAGACGTTGCCCTTGGTCACGTAGAGCCGCTCGGCCAGCTCCTGCTGGGTCAGGCCCTCGCGCTCGGTCAGCGTCGAGAGCACGTCGAATTGCGGGATCGAGAGGCCGAGCGCGCGCAGCTCCGTGCCGATCGCCGCCGTGACCCGGCGGCTCAGGCGGATGAAGCGGAACCAGACCCGGAGCGGGTCGGCATGCGGGCTGGGCTCGGGACGCGACATGGCATTCCAAGCTATACCAGAGTGGCCGCGCAGCTTCATCCGGGCCGGCGGCGCCGTCCCCTGCCGGGTGCAACCGTTCCGCTTCCTGCCGCGTCGTGGGGATTGTAAGGTCCCGTCCCGAAAAACCCCGTCCGAGTGTCCATGCGCCGCCTTCTGTTCGAGGAGCCCGTCACCCGCGCCGGCCCGCTGGCGCGCCGGCTCGCCCTGCTCTCGCTCCTCGTCACCGGGCTCGCCCTGGTGCTGGTGCGCGATCCGCGGGCCGAGACCGTGCCGGCGCTCGCCACGCTCGCCGCCGGCCTCGGGGTCGCGGCCCTGGCGATCCTCGCCGCCGCCTTCGCCTTCGTGCGGGTCTGGCGGGAGGGCGCGCGGGGCCTCGGCGCGGCCCTGGCCGGGCTGTTCCTGGCGGCCGTGATCCTGGCCTATCCGGCCTATGCGGCGATCCGCGGCCTGCGCCTGCCGGCGCTCGCCGACATCACCACCGACGTCGACAATCCGCCCGCCTTCTCGCGCTCGCGCGCCGCCTTCGCCGCCCGGGACGGCCGCTATCCGGCCGATCCCGGCCCCGCCGCCCGCGAGCGCCAGCGCGCGGCCTATCCGCAGGTCGCGCCGCTCACCCTCGACATCGACGCCGACGAGGCCTTCGAGCTGGCGCGCAAGGCGGCGGTGAACCGGAAATGGCAGATCGTCGAGGCGATCCGGCCGGGCGGGCGCCTCGGCAACGGGCGGATCGAGGCGGTCTCGCGCGGCCTCGTGCTCAACCTGCCCGACGACGTGACCGTGCGCGTGCATCCCCGCGCGGACGGCGCCCGCATCGACGTGCGCTCGGCCTCCCGCCTCGGCGACCGCGACTTCGGCGCCAATGCCGACCGGATCCGGGCCTATCTCGACGAGGTCGCCAATCTCGCGCTCGCCGTGAAGTGAACGAACCGGGGCTCTGCCCCGGCGCCCCGCCAAAGGGATGATCCCTTTGGGATCCCAGACCTCATCGCCATCCGCCGGGCGCGGTGATCCCGACCCTGCGTCGGGATCACCGCACTCTGGTATCAAGCCGCGGCGAGCGGCTTGGAAACGTCTTCGAGGGACTTGCCCTCGGCAGCCGTGCCCCAGATCCAGCCGACCACCGAGGCGATCAGCATGAGCGCGGCGCCCAACAGGTAGCCGGCGAAGACTGCACCGCGCGAGCCGCTCTCGACCAGAGTCCCGAACAGGAGCGGCCCCGAGACGCCGCCGATCCCGGTGCCGAGCGCGTAGAAGGCCGCGATGGCGAGCGCCCGGATCTCGAGCGGGAAGGTCTCGGCCACGGTCAGGTAGGCCGAGCTCGCCGCGGCGGAGGCGAAGAAGAACACCACCATCCAGGCCGCCGTCTGCCCGGTGGCGCCGAGCGCCTCGATCTTGAACAGGTAGCCGGCGATGGCGAGCAGCACCGCCGAGATGCCGTAGGTGAAGGCGATCATCGGCCGGCGCCCGACCGTGTCGAAGAAGCGCCCGAGCACCACGGGTCCGAGGAAGGAGCCGAGCGCGAAGGGCAGCAGGTACCAGCCGACATGGCCGCCCGGCACGCCGTAGAAGCGCTCCAGCACCAGGGCGTAGGTGAAGAACAGCGCGTTGTAGAAGAAGGCCTGGCCGATCATCAGGCACAGCCCCACCAGCGTCTGCTTGCGGCTCGTCACGAACATCGCCTGCGCCACCTCCGAGAGCGGGGTGTGGTGCCGGACCTTGAGCCGGTTGTGCTTCGAGCCGTCGGGCGGGGGCAGGGTGACGCCGTGGTCGGTGAAGCGCTTCTCGATGCCCGTCACCACCCGGTCGGCCTCGGCCGCGTAGCCGTGGGTGACGAGCCAGCGCGGGCTCTCCGGGATCCAGCGGCGCAGGAACAGGATGGCGAGGCCGATGCCGCCACCCACGAAGAAGGCCACGCGCCAGCCCCAGGCCGGGTCGATCACCTCCGGCCGCAGCAGCACGATCGACAGGAAGGAGCCGAGCGCCGCGCCGATCCAGAACGAGCCGTTGATGACGAGGTTCGTCCAGCCGCGCGCGCTCGCCGGGACCAGCTCCTGGATGGTGGAGTTGATCGCCGTGTACTCGCCGCCGATCCCCGCCCCCGTGAGGAAGCGGAAGATGCAGAAGCTGTAGATGTTCCACGACAGGCCCGTCGCCGCGGTGGCGCAGAGGTAGAGGGCGAGCGTGATGAAGAACAGCTTCTTGCGCCCGATCCGGTCGGTGAGCCAGCCGAAGCCGACCGCGCCCGTCACCGCACCGACGAGGTAGGAACTCGCCGCCAACCCCACGTCGAACTCGGTGAAGGACATGGGCGGCTGCCGCAGCGCGCCGACCAGCGAGCCGGCGAGCGTCACCTCCAGCCCGTCGAGCACCCAGGTGATGCCGAGCGCGACGATGACGAGGACATGGAAGCGACCCCAGGGCAGGCGGTCGAGCCGCGCCGAGATGTCGGTATCGATCACCGCGCCGACCGGGGCCCGCTCCGGGGTGGCGCCGGCCTCGCGTCCGGTCTCGACCTTGCTCGCCATGGAGGTGTTTACCTTGTCTCGGAAGAGATGTTCACGACGGAGCCGCGGGTGTTGGGAAGTCGTAATCCCGACACCCCGTTGAGAGCGGCCTTCACCGGACCCGGTGCCAACTAGGGCGTTCCTTCGGAATGCCCTCCCATGACGTCCCAAACTCCCGGCCGGGCCGGCCGGATCCTCCTGCTCGCGCTCCTCGCCGGCCTCGTCCCGGCCCGTGCCGCCGAGAACGGCCCGGGCGTGGCCCGCCCCCGCATCGAGCTCGGCGCCGAGGTCTGGCGCCTGCGCCCGGCCGGCGACGCGGCCGCCCCGCCGCAGCGCGACGCGCGCGGGCGGCCCGTCACCGAGATCCCGGAGACGCGCCGCAACGTGCGCATGGTCTATCCGGCGCTCACCGAGGCGCGGTGGTGACGAGCGCCGCCTAGAGCCGTTCCCGATCGCGTTGCAATCAGGAACGGCTCTAAGCTTTTGTTATGACGCGCTCTCTTGCGCCGAACCGGTGCCCACTTCGGCGGAGAGCTCTCTAGGTCGCGGACTCATTAAGTTCGCAGCCAGACCCGCAGGGCTGCGAGCTTGACGCTGGCGAGGAAGTTGTCGGGGTCCTTGTCGTAGCGCGTGGCGA
>NZ_CABFVH010000083.1 GCF_902141855.1 Methylobacterium dankookense
GCGCCACCACGCGCAGGCTGCCTAACCTCTCAACCAAGGTGGACCAGAGCCTCCGTTCCTGAGCACCGCAAACCGTCTCAAATCATCTGACGACGGACATACGTGAAGTCGGCGATCCACTTCCTGTTCGGGGCCTCGGCCGCGAACCGCCGATCCAGGAGATTGGGCGAGGCGGTAGCCCGCTCCCCCACGTCCTTCGGCAGCCCACGTCGGCGCGGCCGTGCCCGTAGGGCGTTCTCGCGCATGATCCGCTCGATGCGGTGCAGCCCGCACGAGACGCCCTCGGCCAGCACGTCATGCCAGACGCGCCTTGCGCCGTAGGTGCGGTCACTGGCTACGAAGCTCGCGCGGGCCTTGCTCAGGATGGCTTCGTCGTCCCGCGCGCGTTGGCTGGGTTGCCGGGTGAGCCATGCGTGGAAGCCGGAGCGCGAGATGCCCAGCGCCGCGCACATCCACGCGACCGGCCAGATGGTACGATGCTTTGCAATGAAAGCGAACCTCATATCGCGTCCCTCGCAAAGTATGCGGCGGCCTTTTTTAGGATGTCACGCTCCGCCTTCAGACGAGTGACTGATCCTCCCCCGGCCTCGCGGACACCGGGAGATCATTTTGCAGTCCGTTCGGCTTGCTCGGGCGTGAGATAGCCGAGCGCCGAGTGGATGCGTTGCCGATTGTAGTAGCCCTCGATGTAAGCGAACAAGTCGCGTCGGGCCTCGTCCCGAGTTGTCCATCGTCGCTGATGGACAAGTTCGACCTTGAGAGTGTGGAAGAAGCTCTCCATCGGGGCATTATCGTAGCAGCAAGCCGTCCGGCTCATGGACGGTCTCGCCCCCATGCGGGCGAGCTGCCTCCGGTAAGCCTCGGCCGCGTACTGGCTGCCGCGATCTGAGTGGCAGATGAGCCCTGCGGCCGGTCGCTGCCGCTGGGCGGCCATCATCAGCGCAGCCAGGCTCAGCTCGGTGCGCATATGATCACGCATCGACCAGCCGACGATCTTGCGCGTGGCCAGATCGAGGACGGCGGCGAGGTACAGCCAGCCTTCGCCGGTCGGCAGGTAGGTGATATCCGCCAGCCAAACCGTATTCGGCCGCGCGGTCGTGAAGTCCTGCTTCAGCAGGTTCGGCGCGATCGGGAGATCGTGACGGCTGTCGGTCGTGCAGGGCCGGAACCGACGACCCGCCAGGGCACGGATGCCATGCCGGCGCATGAGGCGCTCCACCCGTCCGCGGCTGACGGACCGGCCCTCGGCTCGCAGGGCGGCATGCACGCGCGGGGCACCGTAGCGCCGATGATGGGCGGCATGGATCCGCCGAACGTCGTCCAGGAGCTGGCGGTTGGAGGCCGAGCGGGCGCTCTCGGGCCGTGATCGCCAGCCGTAGAAGCCACTGGGTGAGACTCCGAGCACGCGGCACATGAGACGCACCGGCCAGGTCCGCGCATGCTGCTCGATGAAGGCGAAGGTCACTTGGGCATCTCCGCGAAGATGCCGATGGCTTTTTTTAGCACGTCGCGCTCCATGCGCGTGCGGTCGAGCTCACGTCGCAGCCGGGTAATCTCGGCGGCCTGATCGGACGGGGACGCAACCGGGCTGGGTGGCGAGACCCCCGTCGATCCAGCTGACCGCGTCCCGGGTGAGGCCCCGTGCAGCACGGCCCGCCACTGCCGCAACATCGAGGGCTGGATCCCAAGCTCGGCCGCGACCTGCATCTGCGGCCGGCCGCTGCTCTCCAGCAGGGCGACCGCTTCGCGTTTGAACTCGGGTGTGAACTCTCGTCTCGTCTTCGCCATTCGACACCTTCCCCGCTCAGAACGAGCGTATCAGAGGTGTCCGCGAGGCCGGGGGAGGATCATGACCTCCTTGCGCAGGCGATCAATCTCGATCTGCTCAGGCTTCATCTGGCCCTGACCGGGAAAGGCGTGCTGCGGATCGGCCGCCGCCTGCTTCACCCAGCGATGCAGCATCGTCTCGTGAACGTCGAGGTCACGCGCCGCTTGCGCAACACTGACACCACGTTCGCGAACCAGTCGAACCGCCTCGATCTTGAACTCACGCCCGAACTTGCGACGCTGCATGGAGCACCTCCGGCTTCACCATCACACCTAAACCGGGTGTCCGTGAAACCGGCAGCAGGCCACAACGATGGTTCAAGATCCATCGTCCAGCGCTGCTGGTACTCAGTTGCCAGATTAACTCCTTTTGTGAACCAGATGTACTCCAAGCCAGTCAACCTTGCAGGTGTCACCGCAACCTCCTGTGTCAATGCCAAGTATACTTGCCTCTACCTTCCTCTCCCACAGGCAGACTGCCGGACGTCTAATTCAACCACTTCGTACTCCCAATGACCAGAGCAAGCGGAGCGCGAACGAAACAGGCTCGGCCGACGCGCGCTGGAGAAGCAAATTTGCGATGTGAGAGCTGAAAAGCCCCTTTAACTCATCCAGATACCCAATCGTAATATGGTCCGTGCCCGCCTGCGTTTCATGCGCCGTCCACCCAGGTGATCGACAGACTTACGGTTGCAGTGAGAACCACATGGTGCTCATAGTTCCGCACAATCGCACCCAGTGTCCCATGGAGATGGGAAAGTGGCTCGTCTTTGGCTATTGTGCATAACTGGCGCAGAGCCTCTGCGCTGACTGCATCTTGATCAGCGCATTCTAATCCAAATTCATCAAGCGCAGAGAACCGCGAGTTGTGAATGTCGAAGAAGTATCGCGCCATCGGCTACCTGCCTGCGTGATGTGCGGGAGCCCACGATGTCTCTCGGTCGCCGAAGCACGAAAACGGTGTCAACGATAGGTATGATATGGCTGCCCGCAGAGTAAATTGCACCGTCCAGCAAGCGGGAGGAAAAAATAAATGTCAGGCGCACCAACCCTGCCAGCACCATTGTCCTACGATAATTCTTAGATGATCGAGGAGCTTGAAGAATCATTCACGCGGGGTGTGAGATGAAGGTATTTCGGACTGAACCCACAGAACCTTCGTAGACGCTCGAGGTTTGGGAATTGAAGCCATTTCTTTCTGAGATCAACAAGATCCTGGGAACGAAGATCTTGAAGCGTCCGGTTGACGTGTACGCCGCTGAGCCCGAGCACATCGCCTAAGTCCTTCTGCGTCAGGGGCAAAATGCAGCCGCTCGGCTTGGCTAAGCCCACGATTAACAGTCGCAAATGCAACTCGCAAAAGAGGTGAGCCATCTGCTGATCCGCTGGACGCTGGCCCATGTTCACCAGCCACTCTCGCAGAGTGCCCTCGTCGGCTAACGTCGCCCACCACAAAGCGCGTGTTATACTCGGGTAGTTGTTGGTCAGATCCTCAATAATTCCGCGTGGTATCTCGGCCACATGGCTGGCTGTAAGCGTGGCGATGGAGTGATCCATCTGACCAAGGATCGCCACGTGCAAGTCGCAGAAGTCACCAGGTACAAGCAACGCCATGATCTGGCGCTTCCCGTTGTCAAGGATCTTATAGCGGCTGGTAAAGTCTGACAGGATGAGAATCACGTTCTCGGGTCGATCATCCTCGCGGATCAAATCCTGCTGCGCAGGCACCTCACGCGTGCGCAGGTTCAACTGGCGGAGGGTGGTGCAATCGGCCTCTGTGAGGAAAGCGCTATGAGCCAGCTTGCGGATCAGAAGCTCAATCATGCGGCCTATATCGGCACGGGGTCGTTGAAAGGCAATGTATAAAACGGCAATATTTGAGGCGCCGTACTGCACAGCTCAGCAGAGAAAACACGATAACATTTATTAATTTCTCAACAGGTAGCAGATTTAGGTTGAGGGTACCAAAACCCACAAACTTTACGGCTCCGAGCTGGAGGCCCGGCCTCAGTCATGACATCTGAAGGTGCGGGGACGGCGGCATTGCTCCTCCCTGCTTGGTGCGGGCAGAACGCTGGGACTATGGGACACCCTAAGGAACTTCAGCGCCTATAGGCTTAATGGCATTTTGGCTGCAGACACGACACCGAACGATTTAGACGCTCACCCGTTGATACCAAATGGGGCAGCGGAGGCACTCATGTTTACGCCCGAAGTTCTGCCCGCCCACGTCGAAGCTTACGCCCGGATCGCCCGTGAGGCCATCGAGCGCAGCATCGCGCGTCATGACGCTGATCCCGATGCGTTCTGGCATGCCGTCCGGCTTGCCTATGTCCGAACCTATGAGGAAGATAGCCGCCGACCCGCTGTAAAGTTGTAGCGTCGGGTCTCGTCAGGAACTGACCCTTTCGCCTGACCCGGGTTGCGGCCCGCACAAGCGCTTCGTCGATGGAGCAAGGCCGCTTCGATGGCAACAAAAGCCCAGACAGGTGCCGGTTCAGGGCCCTCCGGGCGACCGGAATGAGAGATTGCCTTCATAGATGCTGCCAGCCGTCACCACTATATGGCCCTCCCCGATCGGTTTTGGCGGTCAAGGCCTACCGTTTAGGCGAGCGGCGCTCACCTGCCGGTCCGTGCCACGTGCCTTCCAGGGTGAGAGTTGCGGTGTAGACGGCCTCACCTCGTTCGTTCCTGACGGTCGCAATAAAGATCCGATACTCACTGTCCAGAATATTTTCTTGCACCATGCCGGGCAGCGCGTACTGAGCTTCCCGGCGCGCAGCGTAATCGTCGGCAAGGTCGTATTCAACTTCGTCCTGACGGCGAGTGTTGCCATCATCAGTGTCAATGAAATACTTCGGCATGATCAGCTCCCACATCAGCAAGGCGGGAGCGCAAATTACTCTCAGCCGCCGGCAGCCCGGATCGTTGGCCAGCGATGTTTGCACCATGCGCCTGAATGGAGCTTCGGGCCAGCACAGAACGTCAACTGGGCTCCAACATCGAGCTGATGTCTCGTCTGCCCTGACGTCTCGCCGCAGCGGCAAGGCGCACAGCCTCGGTTGGATGTCTGCCGGTGCTCGCGCACTTGAAGAGGCCTCATTTGTTATATAAATAAATTCCCTTCACTGGTGAAGGTTTTATCGGAACGAACATACATTCCGCGAGTTCAATTTAATTAATCCTATGGTGGCCGCTGTGAGAAAAATTGCAATGTCTTTCGCCTTCTTCGGAGTCATGGTTGTTCCTACGTTGGCTCAGGTGCCGAGTGTCCCTCAGCATAGCCGGGCGCTCGCTCCAAATATGCCGCAGGTGCATGAGACGATCCCTGAGCGTGTGCGTGACCCTGATACAACCAGCTCACTTGACCGAAGAGGACGTCCTTCTACAGCAGCGCGCAAAGGATTTATGAAGCAGTAGATGCAAGAGGGATGTTAAAAGTTTGATCCCGCAGCTACAACATCGATGACCGCCGCAAGCGAGGCCTTGATCATGACTACTATACAGTTCCGTGAACAGATGGCTGAGAGACTCGCGCGGCAGGTCTGGGCCGACAAAGGCGGTGCAGGAGCCGTTGGGCCGCAAGAGACCAGCTCTATTGGTGCCAGGCATTCAGCTCCTTCTGCCAAATGTAATTCTCGTCCGAAAACAAATTCGCTCAACCATCCAGAAGACAACGCAACTCGCTCGAGCGAGGTGCAAATATGATCAGGCCGGCATCCGTATCGTAGCCTTTGGCTGATGAGTTTGACACTCGGTATCACGTCTCTTTCGCTCTGTGGTAGAAGCGAGCCGGGAGCAATCTTCACGGTTTGACCTGCCTCCGACTTAAGTCCGCAGAACGCTCTTTCCGCCTGGTTAGTCTCGCAACCCAGTAAGTGCGTGAAGGGTCCCGTTCTGAGCGCTGTATGATATTTGGGAGATCTAAGGTGCGCACGACACGGAAAAATCTGACTTTCGACCGACCATTTAAATTGAGTGCGGTTGATGATATGCTTCCGGCGGGAACTTATGAGGTAGAAACAGATGAAGAAATACTTGAAGGCTTGTCTTTTTTAGCCTATAGACGCGTTGCTACGACTATATATCTTCCACATTATCGCGGCACGTTAGGATCGGTGCGCGCCATCCGGGTTGATCCTCAGGAACTCTTGGCAGTGCAGGGCGGAGAATATATTTCTTAGTAAATAAAATCGAACGTTAGCCCTATTAGGTCATTTTAGGACTACCACATCTTTGATTTACTAAAGCGCATTTCTTCCGATGAGCTTAACAGCGTGGTTCTTGTGGATGCCATCGAAGCGGCTGCGCTTCTTTTCGTCTAGAGCATTGATTGATCCAGCGGTTATTCTTTTGAAGTTGTCGATTGAACCTTTGCATACGTTACTAAATTTGCATATGTCATCTCTGTTCGAGCGCTAAGTCTGAGATGCGCAAGACTGATGAGTAAGTATTGTCGGTTTTATTTATGAACTTCGATGCCAGAGGAGGGCTCAATGCGTGTGCACCGCTACATCTGCGGCCAACATGTCCGATATGCTGAGGACGGCTCCCACGGCCATTATTGGCCTGCTACGACCAATCCTAATTGGATCGCGGGCTACTACATTAACGAGTTGTTTCCTCCCAATCGCCGCGAACCTCAGTATCGCATCTACAATGCCGAGCGAACTGACGAGCGCATTGTTGGGGAAGGAGAGATCTGCAAAGATCAGAAACGCGGAGCGCCCCGCTCTACGAGTGAGTTCTTCCTGTTGTGGGCCCAAATGAACGTGACGTCTGCCGGCGATGCTAAAGCCGGCTGGACGAGCTTTGTGCCCGCGCTTGAAGCTGAGCTAGAGCGTAAGAACGCCGAGAATCATCAACTTCGGCAGAGCATCGGCATCTTGCGCGATCGCGATGCCACGGCGCTGAGAGAAGGGGATCGCTTGCGTGCGCAGCACCTCCCACGGCAAGGGCTCAGTTGGTGAACCTGGTAGCCTCACTGAAATGGCGACCTAAATCCTGGGTCGTTCTATGCTGCAGGACGTGCTCAAGCGATTATGGTGAGGCTTAGCCGTTCGCCACGGGATCGCCGGTCACCTGTAGGTGGGCTTCGGCGCGAACGGAAAAGCGGACCTCTCAAATCACTGGCTTCGGCCGCTCGTCCGAGCGCTACCGCAGTCGCTTGCGTCCTCAGAGGTGCCGCTGCGCATTCGGTTGAAGGGACTGGCGGCCACGCGGGTTCGCTACGGGAGAGACGGTCATGCAGTTCACTGTCGAATTTTTCAGGATAAGGCCGGGCGACGATGCCCACGCCGTACTGGAGCGCATCTCCCAGGACGTCCCTACGTTGAATGACGCGAAGGTGAGAGCCCGATCACTGTTCGAGACTCTTGATATGCCCCAGACGCCGGATGGCCTGCGGCTTTTGGATGGGGCTGGGGAAGAGGTTTACGCTTGGCGGCGGGGTGAGCGTTGATGCCGGCAGAACCGAAGAGCTGCGAACACCTTGCGGATGAGTCGCAAGCCGAGGCCTGTGCTCTCATTGACGATGCGCCGGCCGAGCAGCACCATCATGCCCCATTGGCCTGGGATAGCTCATGGCCCCTGATCTCATGCAGGTACAGCATCAGACTTGGCTGAGACCGGACCTGCTTCATGAAGGCCCGCCGATCAAAGCGACAGGCGGTCACCGGTCCGAGCGCGCCCGCGGAGACGTTGAAGCGGTCGAGCAGCGACAGCCCGAGGAAGTCGCCCGGGAAGGCGAAGCCTGTGATCTGACACCCGCCCGCCGGGGCGACCTCCTGGACGCTTAGGCGCTCGGTTGAGAGCAGGACAATGCGCGCGCGCTGGATTTGGTTGAGGGGGATAAAGCTGTCGCAGGCGATGGCGGCCTCAAGGCCAGATCGATTGGTGTCCGTCGTCAGGTGATTTGAGACGATCAGGGACGCTCAGGAACGGAGGCTCTGGTCCACCTAGGGTGAGAGGTTAGGCAGCCTGCGCGTGATGGCGCAAGCGGCGATCCATGAGGGTCTGGCGTTTGATCCGCGCCCGCTTGCGTAGGATGGCCTCGCCGCGGCCGAAGTAGACGTCGGCAGGGCTGAGGTTGCCTAGGCTCTCGTGAGCCCGAGCTTGGTTGTAATGCTCGACAAAGGCGGCAACCCGCGCCTCCAGTTCGCCGGGCAGGTAGGCATGCTCGAGCAGGATGCGGTTCTTGAGCGTCTGGTGCCAGCGCTCGATCTTGCCCTGCGTCTGAGGATGGCGGGGCGCGCCGCGGATGTGGGTCATGCCCCGGCTGCCGAGCCAGTCGGCCAGATCACCCGCGACGTAGCTCGGCCCGTTGTCGGAGAGCAGCCGCGGCCGATGCGCCACCTGCACTTGATCGAGCCCGGTCGCCGCCAGTGCCAGATCGAGCGTGGCGGTGACGTCGCTGGCCTGCATCGTCGCGCACAGCTTCCACGCCACGATGTAGCGCGAGAAGTCATCCAGTACGGTCGAGAGGTAGTACCAGCCCCAGCCGATCACCTTCAGATAGGTGAAGTCCGTCTGCCAGAGTTGGTTAGGCGCGGTAGTCTTGTCGTGGAACGCATCGGCGGCTTTGACCACGATGTAGGCCGGGCTGGTGATCAGGTCCTGGGCCTTGAGCAGGCGGTAGACGGTGGCCTCCGAGACGAAGTAGCGCCGCTCGTCGGTGAAGCGCACCGCCAACTCGCGTGGGCTGAGCTCTGGCTCCTCCAGTGCGAGGGCGACGATCTGATCGCGAACCTCGGCGGGCAACCGGTTCCAGACCCGGCTGGGTCGGGACGGGCGATCCGCCAATGCCTCGGGGCCGCCACGCTGGAAAGCGTCGTACCACCGGTAGAACGTCGCCCGGGTGACGCCGAGCTTCTCCAGGGTGGCGCGCACCGACAGATGGGATTGCTCGACCAGCCGGATGATCTCCAGCTTCTCGGGGGCCGGGTACCTCATGCCTCGTCGCCCCCAGCCCCGCTCATGCTTTTTTTCAGCAGGCGGTTCTCCAGGACGAGGTCGGCCACGACCTCCTTGAGCGCGCCTGCCTCGCGGCGCAGCTCCTTGACCTCATCCGCGGTTGCGGCACGGGCAGTGTCGCCGGCCAGTCGCTTCTTGCCAGCTTCCAGGAACTCCTTGGACCAGCCGTAGTACATCGAGCTGGCGATGCCCTCGCGCCGACACAGCTCGGCGATGCTGTCCTCGCCGCGCAGGCCTTCCAGCACGATGCGGATCTTCTCCTCCGCCGAGAACTGCCGGCGCGTGGCGCGGCGGATGTCCTTGATCACGGCTTCTGCCGGCTTCCGCGCCGGCCCGGACGTCTGTTTCATCTTCGCTCCTGGGGGCCACGATGAACCAGCCATCCTCCGTTAGTGAAGACCTTCAATCTGTCTCAGGAGTGCTGACGGCGGACAGTCATGAACCGCAATTGGGCAGCATCGTATGCGACTAGAGTACACCGGAGCTTCACAGGATCGTTCTTTCCATCCTGCTTGTGAAGCATCACCTTGAAGGCCGGCGACCTCTGCTGGGCCTCGCCGTTGAAATTGTTGATACCTGCAAAGAACTCAGACAAAATCTCCTGCATCTTTGTCTCAATCTCTGCCTGCGTGAAACTGTGCTTCGATGTGTCGACGCCCAGCATACCTGCCTTGAAGTCCGCAACCGGATCTGCATTGCTCATTTGATCCCCCTCTGATCGCCTTAGACTTCGGCCCAGATGGGCATTAGGGACACGGCCCGCAACCTCACAGATCTGTCAGAGCCTGTTTGACTTCGCAGGAGAGTGGCGCGTTGGCTTCATGAGAAGCCGATGTGGACGGACGCAGATCGTGAGACTTACCGGGATCGAGGCCGTCGCTACCCGAGTGACCTGACGGACGCGCAGTGGGCGACGGTCGCGCCGCTGCTGGCCAGTCGCTACGGCCCAGGGAATTCTACCCACGACGTCGTTACACGACAGCGCTGACGACGGCTTCCAGCAAGAGCAGATGCTTCGTTCGCATAATGCCATCCGCACCGCGATAAGCCGCTGCGCCGAACGACCTGCGCCTCCTTCGAGCACTCGGCGAATCCACCTGTACTGCCGCCGCGCTACGAGGCGGTGATGCCGTCCCGCTATCGTGGTGCGCACCTGCACCGGCCAGCTGAAACTTTGCACGGCGAGCGAATTTCTGTAACGCCCGAATTCCCTTGCATCGCTCAATTTCGGCATGTACCGAAAGTGCATGCTGATGGTCTGGGACGAGCCGAAGCGTGAGGCCAACCTCGCCAAGCACGGCCTGGACTTCGCCGACGCCCGCGAGCGGTTCGAGTGGCAGACGGCCTTGGTCGAGGTGACGAAGCCCGGCCGCGGCGGGAGCGCTCGCTACCTCGCCGTCGGCTTCCTCGACGGTCAGCTCGTCGCCTTGGTCTTCGGGCTGCTCGGCACCGAGGCCGTCTCCGCCATCAGCCTGCGCCGAGCTAGCCGAGCCGAGAGGAGCCGCTATGACGAAGCGTAAGGCATCCGTGCCCCCGCTCACCGATGCGGAGGAGGCCGAGATCCAGGCAGGAATCGCCCAGGATCCGGACAACCCGGAGATCGGCGCGGAGCAGTTCGCCCGCATGCGCCCCGCGAGCGAGGTTCTGCCCTCGGGGCTCTATCAGGCCCTGACGAAGCGCGGGCGCCCGCCGGCCGAGAATAAGGCCGTGCAGGTGACGCTACGTGTGCCCCCGGACATCCTCGCCGCCTACAAGGCCACCGGCCCGGGCTGGCAGACCAAGATGAACGAAGCGCTGGCCCACGGTGTCTCCGGCGCAAAGACCGCGAGGTACAGGACGCCTTCGGCCTCGGGGGAAATCGCGCCCCGCAGTGCGGGGAAGGCACAATACGAGACGCTGAAGCCGACCAGCGGGGGCGCCAAGCGGATGGATCGCCTCCCTCCGACCGGAAGCGCATCGCCGCGAGGTGGCAGCAAGAAGACGGCATAGCCTCAATCCGCGCGGCAGGCCCAGGCTATCGCCCGGGGCGAGGCTGGCCCAGCCGCGGCCAACCCGATCAGTGAAGGATGAAGACAGTTATGGACGGTATTGCGATCCGCATCTTTCGCTTGGACAGCAATGGCTTGCTCTTCGACGACGAGGTCGACTTCGAGCTTTCCGATTTTGGGGGCGTTCTGCCTGTGGCCGGCGATTGTATCCTCTACCCGCTGGTACAGCAGGGAGGGTCTCGCACTGAACCCGAAGATCGGGAAATCCTCACGGTCGAGCGCCGCCTGTTCAATCCGCGAGACATGAAGGACCGCGTCATCCTGATCTGTACGGTACGGCCGGCGACTGAGGGCGAGCGCGAGTTCCTTCCGCTGGCCTGAGGCGCACCATGCATCCGCGCTGGTTCTTCGCCGAGGTGGTGACCCCGAACATCCACGCCGTCGAGGCGAGGGCTGACGACATGCGGGCGGTGGTCAACGCGGTCCTGACGCTCGACGCGCTGGTCGGCCTGCTCCACGCCCACCTGAGCGCCCTCGGCCGGCCGGAGATTGCGGGACTATCGGACGAGAAGTACCGCGAGCAGCTCGGGCAGGAATGCCCTGGCTATGCCGCCCTGCGCGACACGGCAGCCACCCTCAAGCATGGGGCGCTCACCCTCCGCGGAGGAATCGGCCGCCCCGCCTGACCCGAACGACCGACTGCATCCAGTCGACGGAGCTCGTCCTCGGCCTCCTCGGCATCGACGACGAGATCGATGGTCACGTGGCAATCCTTTGTCTGGAGGATGGGAGTGATGCCGTTCGGGTGGATGACGCGATCGCGGCGACCTGCCGGATGCTCCTGCCAGTGCTGAACACCCTTCCCGATGCGGCAGACCCTACCCTCGCATGACCCATGATCGTCCCTCTTGTCAGGCAGGAGGCCTATGACACAGCGCAGGATCCTTGAGGCGCCGATCGGTGACCTCACCTTCGCGGATATCGAGGGGCTGATCCGCGACGAGGCGGAGGAGGGGCCGCGCCTCGAACTTAAGCGTGAGCTGCCTGCCAACGACCGCCAGGGCGATCCCTGGATGCGCGGCGGCAGGAGCTTCGCAAACCCCGCGCGCGATGGCCTCGCCAAGGAGGTGGTCGCCCTAGCGAACGCGTACGGCGGCGTGATCGTCGTTGGCATCGACGAGACAGAGGACTGTCCGTCGTCAGATGATTTGAGACGGTTTGCGGTGCTCAGGAACGGAGGCTCTGGTCCACCTTGGTTGAGAGGTTAGGCAGCCTGCGCGTGGTGGCGCAAGCGGCGGTCCATGAGGGTGTGACGCTTGATCCGCGCCCGCTCCTGCAGGATGGCCTCGCCGCGGCCGAAGTAGACGTCGGCAGGGGTGAGGTTGCCCAGGCTCTCGTGAGCCCGGAGATGGTTATAGTGCTCGACGAAGGCGGCCACACGCGCCTCGAGTTCGCCGGGCAGGTAGGCGTGTTCGAGCAGGATGCGGTTCTTGAGTGTCCGCCGTCAGCACTCCTGAGACAGATTGAGGGTCTTCACGAACGGAGGATGGCTGGTTCATCGTAGCCCCCAGGAGCGAAGATGAAACAGACGTCCGGG
>NZ_CABFVH010000084.1 GCF_902141855.1 Methylobacterium dankookense
GGTGATGTCGATGATCTCGTAGCGTGCGAACAGCCCGTCGGGCGTGGCCACCTCCGCGCCCGCATCCACCTGCCGCGCGGTCGGACCCGCCGCCGGAAGAACCGAGCAGCCGCCCGCCAGGGCCGAAATCAGCGCGATGAGCGCTGCGTGACGCAGCATCAGCCTACTCCATCCCGGTCTTCGGCTCGCGCCCGCCGGGTCGACGCATGAACACGCGGCCAGCAATGGCCGAGACCGCTTTACGAAGCGTTCGGGCAGGCTGGCACGGACCGTCCTTCGGCCCGCAATACGTCACGACGGTGGCACGGTCACGCTTGGGCGGGGCTCGCGGGGGCCGGGGCGGCCGCTTCGGCGCCCACCGTGGCCCTGAGGCGACGCCCCAGCGCGTCCGCCGTCAGGTCGATCCGGCGGGGCGGCCCGGCATCCGGATCGCCGAAGCGGAACAGGGCGTAGTCGGTCGCCGTGCCGCCGAAGCCCGGCCGGCAGGTCGGCAGCGAAGGCGCGTGGTCGCCGAACACGCAGAGCGTCGCCTGCTCGCCCGCGAGCCCGGCGACCAGTTCCTCGACCATGCGGCCGGTGCCGGCGACGTGGTGGAGGTACTGCGCCAGCGGATCGTCGATCCCCGGCAGGCGCCCGGGCTTCCACGGCCCGTGGTTCTCCATGGTGACGCTGAACAGGAAGAGCGGTCCGCGCCGGCTTCGTACTTCGTCGAGGATGCGCCGCCCGAGCGCCACGTCCGAGACGTAGGGGCCGATGCGGGGGGCGTCGGCGAAGGCCTCCTCCATCACCAGCCGCTCGAAGCCGAAGCGCTGCATCACCTGCGCGCGCTGGAAGAAGTCGCGGTGGAAGGGGTGGACGAAGGCGGTCTCGTAGCCCGCCACCCGGGCCAGCCGGGCGAGGCTCGTCGGCTCGTCCCCGCCCGCGGCGAGATAGGGGTCGTACACGCCGAAGCCGAGGGAGTCCGCGTCGCGCCCGGTGAGCACGGCATGCTCGCTGCGCATGGTGTAGGCGCCGTGCGCCGGCACGCGCAGGCGCCCGTACTCGGCGGCCCGGGTCCGGATCAGCTCCATCAGGGGCAGCGGCTGGCCGCCGAGCCGCTCGGGATCGACGAAGGATTCGAGCTGGATGAGGATGACCACGGGATCGCCCGGCGCCGTCGACCGCGCGGCTGCTGGTGGGTTGGCGGGCCCTTCCGCCCGCCGGCGCAGCCAGTAGGCCATCAGCGTCGCGGGCAGGCCCAGCCGGCCGATGTCGCGCTCCAGATCCGGCCGCGGAAAGCGGCGCGCGACGCGGCTCGCGAGCGGCGGGCGCTGCGCCGCCGCGACCAGGGTGACGAGGGCGGCCGGCAGGCCGAGCATCGCCGCGAGCGCCGGGCCGGCCCCGTGCGGCAGCAGGCTCGGCTCCAGCGCGTACCAGCCCGCCACCGCGAGGAATCCAACGAGCGCCGGACCCGCGATGACGGGGCTCGTGACCGGCGGGATGTAGTAGAGCTGCGGGTGGCGCGGCACCTGCGGCAGCAGCGCGAAATCGCTGAAGACCAGCGGCTCGCCGATGACGTGGCGCTTCATCCGGCTCACCAGCACGAGGCCGGCCACCGTGAGCACGGTGCTCAAGCCCGCGAGCCAGGGCCGCCAGGAGAAGACGAACCAGAACAGGGTCAGCAGGGTGTAGGCGCCGAGCCGCAGGCCGAGATCCCGCGGACCAAGGCCGAAGGGCGCCCGCGCGGCGCCGCCGAAACGCTCGATCGCGGCCGAGACGGCGAGCGCCGCGGCGAGCGCGGGCAGGAAGCCCGAGAGGAAGGCCATCCGCCTAGTCCTGCCCTGCCCCGCCCGGCCTGACGCCGCGGCGGGCGCGCAGGCGCCGCACGATCGGGTTGAGCAGCCGGTAGCGGGCCTGCATCAGGGCGAGCGACAGGGCGCCCTGTGACAAGGCGGTGCGCGGGGCGGCGTCGCGCTCGGCGCTGAGGCGCGCCAGGAGCTGCTCGGGCTCGCAGGGCTTCATCGCGACGGGGTCGAGATAGCGCGGATAGAGGATCAGCGTGCCGGCGACGAGCTCGTCGAGGGCGAGGCGCCGGCCGCGATCGGCCCCCGGGGCGAGATCCTCGCTGAGGCCCCAGCCCGCATAGAACGGCCTTCCATGCGTCGCCACCGTGAGGCCGCGGATCAGCGCCTCGAAGCCGGCGAGCGAGGTCATGGTCTCCACGTGCTGCACCCGGTCGAGCAGGTCGACGATGCTGATGCCGGAGACGATCCGGTCGGCGATCGCCAGGGCCTCGGCCTCCGGGACGGCGCCCGGGCGGAATCCGGCCTCCACGTCGGGATGCGGCTTGTAGAGCAGAAAGGCGTCCGGGTTGCGGGTGCGCGCCGCCTCGAGCAGCGCCCGGTTGGAGCGCACGTTCGGGGAGCCGAACTGCACCGAGGCGTCGTCCTCCACCTGCCCCGGCACGAGCACGATCCGGCGCCCGGCCGGCCAGTCGCGCGTGCCGGCATCGAGGCCGACATTGTACTTGCTCAGGCGCCGCGCCACGATCTCCTCGCGCAGGCGCTTGGCCCGAGCGGTGAGATCGGTCGGGAAATCCGCGCTCTTCAGGAGCAGCGAGAGCCGGCTCTCGCGCCGCGGGTCGTAGTAGATGCCGGCATCGTCCACGACGATGGAGGCGCCCATGCGCAGGCTCGCGCCGAGGCCGACCGAGCGCAGGAAGCCGTCCTCCACCCGGGCGAGCGGCAGACCCGCCGCGGCGCAGGCGGCCTCCAGCGATGCGGGCGCCCGCGTCGCCCAGGCCTGGACCTGGCCGTTGCAGCCTTTGGCCGCCGCTACCGCGTCCTCGGCGGTCATGGTGTGGATCGGCGGCCCCTGCGGGCCGACCCCGAACACGTCGAGCGCCGGCCTCTTCCAGCGCGACATGCCGACATAGACGATCCGGCGATGGTTCTCGGCGAAGCGCGCCCGCAGCCAGTCGACATGCTCGGTGCAGCTCTCGGCGTCGATCGGCCGGCGCGTCCAGGGGTCGAAATAGTGGACCGCGACCGCGCCGTCCGGGCGGCGGATGCGCAGGCTGGCGAGGCCGGTCGCGGGGCTGTCGTAGGGGCTGAGCAGCGGCCCAGGCTCCACCGTGAAGCGCGGGCGCCCGAGCAGCCGCGCGAGTCCGGCAGCCGCGGAATCGGCGTGCCAGATGACGGCCGCGCCGCGCCCGAACGGCCCGAAGGCGCAGCCGGTCGCGGCCTCGATCTCCGCCCGCAGGCGGGTGATCGTCGGTCCGGTGGAGAAGAGCGCGGTGGGGCCCGGATGCATGTCTCGCTCGTCCGCGGGACTCGAATGTCTCTCACGAAGCCGCCACCGCGGCCGGCGGCGGGATTCCCGAGGATCGGGAGTTCGCGAGGGTGCACTAGGCCCGCGGGGCCTGCCTGTCGCGCATTTTCGGCATGAGCGAGGCCGCGCCATGCCGAAAGCGCGGGCCTGTGCATCGTGGGGACGAAACCGCGGCCCCGCACGTGCAAGCGGGACAGGACATATCGTCGCCGTGATTCACGCCTAGCCCGGAGCCATGGACGCACCGCCGGACGTGACCACCTGGCGTTGCAGACCAGACACAAGCCCCGGAATTCACAGGGCTTACGGCCGGAGGCGCATTGCTGCGCGCCGGTGCTCCGTGCGAGCGGTTAGGTTGGGTGCCGTGAGATCAATACTCTCCGGCGCGGTGAAGGACAGAAGCGCTTCGGAATGCTGCAGCCTCGCCCAGACACCGCCTCCGTCGTTCCCGCCGTCCGGATTCCGCTGGATCCCGAAGGCAACTACGACGCGAATCCGGATGTCCTCGACGGCCTCGCGCGCGACGGCGACCGCGACCTGACCGCGAATTTCCTCTTCCTGCAGGGCATCGCCTCGCCGTTCTTCGCCGATCTCGGCGCGGCGCTGAAGGCGCGCGGGCATCAGATCCGCCGCATCAATTTCTGCTCGGGCGACTGGCTGTTCTGGCGCGGCGCCTCCGACAATTACCGCGGCTCGCGCCGGGCCTGGCCGGCCTATCTCGAAGCCTATGTGCTGCGCGAGGGCGTGACCGACATCGTCCTGTTCGGCGATTGCCGCCCGTTCCACGCGGTCGCCCGGGATGTCGCCAAGCGCTTCGGCCTGCGCGTCCACGTCTTCGAGGAAGGCTATATCCGCCCGAACTGGATCACCTGCGAACTCGGCGGCGTGAACGGCTACTCCTCCCTGCCGCGCACCGCCGAGGCGGTGCGGGCCTTGGCCCGGCGCCTGCCCCAGCCCGGCCGGGTGATGCCCTCGACCGGCGACATGGCCCGCCGCAGCCTGTGGGACGTCAGCTACAACCTCGCCAACATCTTCTTCCCCTACCTCTACCCGCATTTCCGCAGCCACCGGCCGACGCATATCGCGATGGAATATGCCGGCTGGATCAAGAAGTTCTCCCGCCGCGGCCAGACCCGGCGCGAGGCGGCGCGCTGCAGCGAGATCTACCACGCGGTGGGCTGCGACTACTTCCTGCTGCCGCTCCAGCTCGACAGCGACTACCAGATCCGGGTGCACTCCCCCTTCCTCGGGGTCGAGGGCTTCATGGACCGGGTGATCAAGTCCTTCGCCGAGACCTCGCAGGCGCCGACGCGCCTCCTCGTCAAGCTGCACCCCCTCGACAGCGGGTTGATCAACTGGCGCCGCTTCGCCCGCGCCTCGGCCCGGCGCCACGGGGTGAGCGAGCGCCTCGACTTCATCGACGGCGGCGACCTGCCGACCCTGATCGCGGGCGCTCGCGGCGTCGTGATCGTGAACTCGACGGTCGGCATGCTCTCCCTTGAGATGGGTCGGCCGACCCATGCGGTCGGCACCGCGATCTACAACATGGCCGGGCTCACCCATCAGGGCGACCTCGACGGCTTCTGGACCGACCCGACGCCGCCGGAGATGGACCTCGTCGCGGATTTCAGGCGCGTCGTCCTCCACCGCACCCAGGTCAATGGCGGCTTCTTCTCGAAGCAGGCGATCGCCCGCGCGGTGGCCGGCGCCGTGCCCCGGCTCGAGGCCACGCTGCCGGATGCGACGGTCGCCGCCGCCCGCGCCATCCGCGCGCGCGCCGAAGCGGAGGGCCGGCTCGCGCCGGTCTACTGAGCGGATCTATTGATCTGCCGCCGCGCCGCGGGGTAGCACCGCGGCCATGCCCTGCATCCTGATCACCGGCGCATCGAGCGGCATCGGCGCTGCGCTCGCCCGGCACTATGCCGGCCCCGACGCCACCCTCGTCCTCGTCGCGCGGGATCCCGCCCGGCTGGAGGCGGTGGCCGCCGCCTGCCGCGAGACCGGCGCCGCGGTGGAGACCGAGCGCCTCGACGTGCGCGACCGCGCCGGCGTGCGCATCTTTCTGGAGGCGGCCGACGCGCGGCATCCCTTCGACCTCGTGATCGTGAACGCGGCCATCAATGGCGGCCATCCGACCGGCGGCATCGAGACCGAGGAGATGGCCTTCGAGACGGCCGACATCAATCTCGGCGGCGCGCTCAACGTGATGCTGCCGATGGTGCGGCTGATGCTCGCCCGCGGACAGGGCCAGATCGCCCTGATGTCCTCGCTGGCGGCCTTCGCGCCGCTTCCCGATGCGCCGGCCTATAGCGGCGCCAAGGCGGCCCTGTTCGCGCACGGCCTGGCGCTACGCGAGAAGGTCCGCGCGCAGGGCGTGAAGATCAACGTGGTGACGCCGGGCTACGTGAAGACGCCGATGGGCGGCGACTACAAGGGCTGGCGCCCGCTGGAGATGAGCGCCGAGGAGGCCGCGCGGCGCATCGCGCGGGGCCTCGCCCGCGACCAGGACGTGGTCGCCTTCCCCATGCGCCTCGCCGTGCTCGCCCGCGGCGCCGGGCTGCTGCCGGAGCGCCTGCGGCGGCTCGGCATGCACGGCTTCCGCTTCCAGATCCGGAAGCGGCGCTGATGCCGCGCGCCCGCATCGCGCTCTTCGTCCTCGAAGCGCTGCCGAACGCGCGGGCCATGCGCCGCTTCGTGGCGGATTATGCCCGCGAGATCGCCTTCGTCGGCCTCTCCAACGCGGAGCGCCCGGCGGCGGGCGGGCTCGTCGGACAGGTCCGCCAGCATCTCGCGCGCTCGGGGCCCGCGATCCTGCCCTATCTCGCGATCAATTTCGGCCTCCCCGACCTGATGCGCTCGCTGAGCCCGCTGACCCAGGCGCTCGCCCGCACCCGCGACCTCAGCGAGACCACGCCGCTCGCCGCCCTCTGCGCCCGGCACGGTGTGCCGGCCCTGTCGGTGGACGACGTGAACGGTCCAGAGGTGGCGGACGCCCTGCGCAGCCACGCGCCGGACCTCATCGTCACCTACCATTTCGACCAGATCCTGAAGCCCGAGACCATCGCGGCGGCGCGGCTCGGCGGCATCAACGCCCATCCCGGGCTGCTCCCGCGTCATCGCGGGCCGGTGCCGACCATCCACGCCCTCGCCGAGGGGCCGGACAATTTCGGGATGACGCTGCACCGCCTCGCCCCGCGCATCGATGCCGGCGCGATCCTGGCGCAGGAGAGCTTTCGCCTGACGCCCGGCATCACCGCGACGCGGGCCTCGGTGCACCTGCACCAGCACGGGCTTCTGATGCTGCAGAGCCTGCTCGACCGGATCGCCCAGGCCGATGCGATCCCCGAGGGACGCATCGCCGAGACGCTGCCCTATTGCGGATTCCCGGATGCGGCCATGCTCAGGGCGATGCGGGCGCGGGGCGGCAAGCTCACCGATATCCGCGACCTCGCCGACGCGCTGGCGCTGAACACGCTGGGCTGACGCGGCCGGTGGACGCGCTCGCTCTCCCGTTCGGGAGAGGGAGCGCGTCGCGGTTCGGATGCCTGTCCGGAGGCCGAGCCGCCCTCCCCCGCGAAGGGAAAGGCGTCGCGCCTCAGCGCGAGAACTTCTTGTACTTGATCTTCTTCGGCATGATCGAGTCGGCGCCGAGGCGGCGCTGCTTGTCGGCCTCGTAATCCGAGAAGTTGCCCTCGAACCACTCGACATGGCTGTCGCCCTCGAAGGCGAGGATGTGGGTCGCGATGCGGTTCAGGAACCAGCGGTCGTGGCTGATGATGACGGCGCAGCCCGCGTAATCCTCCAGGCCCTCTTCGAGCGCCCGCAGGGTCTCCATGTCGAGGTCGTTGGTCGGCTCGTCGAGGAGCAGCACGTTGCCGCCCTTCCGGAGCGTCGCGGCGAGGTGCACGCGGTTGCGCTCGCCGCCCGAGAGCACGCCGACCTTCTTCTGCTGGTCGGGGCCCTTGAAGGCGAAGGCCGCGCAATAGGCCCTCGAATTGATCTCGCGCTTGTTGAAATAGAGGATGTCGTTGCCGCCGGAGATCTCCTGCCAGACCGTGGCGTTCGGATCGAGCGCGTCGCGCGACTGATCGACATAGCCGAGATGGACGCTCTCGCCGAGGTCGATGGCGCCGGCATCGGGCTTCTCGTTGCCGGTGATCATCTTGAAGAGCGTCGTCTTGCCGGCGCCGTTCGGGCCGATCACGCCGACGATGCCGCCCGGCGGCAGCTTGAAGGACAGGTCCTCGATCAGCAGCTTGTCGCCATAGGCCTTCGAGAGGTTCTTGAACTCGATGACGTTCTGGCCGAGGCGCTCGGTGATCGGGATGACGATCTGCGCGGTGGCGTCGACCTTCTGCGCCTGCTTGGCGACCAGCTCCTCGTAGCGGGTGATGCGGGCCTTCGACTTGGTCTGGCGGGCCTTCGGCGAGGCCGAGATCCATTCCTGCTCGCGGGCGATCGAGCGCTGGCGGGCCATGTCCTCGCGGCCCTCCTGCTCCAGGCGCTTCTGCTTCTGCACGAGCCAGGAGGAGTAGTTGCCCTCGTAGGGAATGCCCCGGCCGCGGTCGAGCTCGAGGATCCAGCTCGTGACGTTGTCAAGGAAGTAGCGGTCGTGGGTGACGATCAGGATCGCGCCGGGATAGGAGCGCAGGTGGCCTTCGAGCCAGTTCACCGTCTCGGCATCGAGGTGGTTGGTCGGCTCGTCGAGGAGCAGCAGCTCCGGTTCCCAGAGCAGGAGGCGGCACAGCGCGATGCGGCGGCGCTCGCCGCCCGACAGGGTGGCGACCGGCTGCTCGTCGCTCGGGCAGCCCAGGGCCTCCATGGCCTGGTCCACCTTCGAATCGAGCTCCCACAGACCGAGCGCCTCGATCCGGTCCTGGAGCTCGGTCATCTCGTCGGCGGTCTCCTCCGAGTAGTTCATGGCGAGCTCGTTGTAGCGGTCGAGCATGGCCTGCTTCTCGGCCACGCCTTCCATCACGTTCTCGCGGACCGTCTTGTTCGTATCGAGCTGCGGCTCCTGGGGCAGGTAGCCGACGCGCGCTCCTTGCGCGACCCAGCCGTCGCCGGTGAAGTCGGTGTCGATGCCGGCCATGATCTTGAGCAGGGTCGACTTGCCGGCGCCGTTGACGCCGAGCACGCCGATCTTGGCATCGGGGTAGAAGGACAGGTTGACGTTATCCAGGACCTTCTTGCCGCCGGTATAGGCCTTCGTCAGGCCCCGCATGTGGTAGACGAATTCGCGGGCCATCGCGGTATCCTCTTGGGTTCGGGCCGGCGCGTTCGCGCAGCGCGGCCGTGTTGCGGCGCGGCGCGCGCCTTGATGCGGCGCAGGCTCGGTCCGGTCCGCCCTATCGGGTCGGAGGCCGGCCGCTCTCGCGTGGAATGATCGGACCCGACTATCAGGCCCGGCAGGACCGGGCAAGGATGGGGATCGGGCGGCTCAGGCGAAAGGGTTTCTCACGCGCTGCGGCGCTTCCCCCTCCGGCTCGGCGACGGCCTCGGGCAGGTCCGCCGATTCGAGGGCGGCGACGATCGCCGCGGCCGTCCGCTTCAGCTCGCGCGCCAGGGCGAGGCCGGCCTTGTCGCGGGTCAGGTCGAGGGAGCCGTGCAGGCCGATCCGGTCGCGGCCGTTCTCGAAGGAGAGGCCACCGAGGTTCCGCACGGCGGAATCGTCGGCGAAGGGCTCGAAATGCGGCTCGGTCTTGCGGGTCGTCATCGCCCCTCCGTCAGAAGATCGAGCGCAGCACGTCGCGCAGCGCCTTCGAGACCGCGCGGGACAATTCGCGGAAGAACCAGTCCTGCCAGGTATCGGAGCGCGGGCGGCGCTCGGCGGCATCGCCCCGGGCGAATTCGCGCGGCTCCGGCAGGTCCATGGCGCGCGCCTTGGCCGCCGCCGGCAGGCCCGGGAAGACCTCGACCCCGGCCGCGGCGCGCAATTCGTCCATCGAGACCGCCCGCCACTCGCCGCCGCCGCGGTTCGGCGCGAGATAGGCCCCGGCCTCGCCGCGGCTCGGGTCGTAGAGCGCCTTGTAGAGCTGGGTCGGCACGAGGACGCGGCTCTTCACGGCATCGACCACGCCGCCGGTGAAGACGGCACCCGTGACCACGTAGAGTTCGCCGCGCTGGCTCGCGAGGCGGCGCACGCTCTCCTCGATGCCCGACCAGAGGCCGCGGTTGAAGGCCCTGTTCTGGGGCACGATGTTGGCGAGACTGAAGGATTGGGCCTGCGCCTCCTGGGTCGGCATGTCGCCCGCTGGCGCGAGATGGCCGCGGTCGAAGCCCGAATGGACGTAGTCGTCGAGCTGCGAGCGCTCGGTCGCCGGGAGCCGCTCCTCCTCGTGGAAGCTGTCGTCGCGGGCGACCGTGCGGGCCGCGGCGACGCTGTCCCGGGTCAGGTGCTCGGCCGCATAGAGCGGCGTGCGCGAGGCGCCCGAATGCAGCACGGCATAGGCCTCGAAGCAGAGCGGCCGGGTATGGGCCGCGAGCTTCGGATTGGTCAGGACGGGGGCCCGGCCCTCGGCGAACAGGCCGGGACATGGCGGATCCTCGGCGGCCGCCGGCGCCGCCCAGAGCAAGGCCAGGAGGACGACCGTCCGCGAAGGTCTCAGTAGCACGTGCGGACCTTCCGCGGCCCCTGCGGGGTCGGCCGCACGCGCCAGCCGCAGGGCCGGCCGATGCTGCCCTCGAACGGGTGCACGGCGCGGTCCGGGCCGCCCGGGATCTTCCGGTTCGGGCAGTCGCCCAGGAAGGCGCACGGAAATGTGAGGTTCCCATCCACCGGCCGCGGATCGGCGTGAGCTTGGCCACGGAGCGGGCCGCAGAAGAGGACCAGCGCAGGGAGCAGGATTGTGCACAGACGAACGGCGTTCAACAGCCTGCCTCATGTTGCCGCGCGGGCACGAAACCGTAAAAAATCGCCGTCCAACATTGATCGGGACGCCGATCATCCGTAACTGGCACTATCATGACACCGGCTGCGCCGGCTGTCCCTCCGGGCTTGCGGCCATTCAGGGCCGTGCGTGCGGGCCCCGCCCGGTGCGGGGTCGTCGGAGAGATGGCGCCGGCCGGTCAAGCTTCAAGAACGGGTGTTGGTCTTGGCCGAGAGAGAGAGCGTGACGTCGATTCTTGACGGTCTTGAGGAGCCGGCGGCTTTGCGGCGTCTTCCGGAGAGCCGGCTGCCGGCTGTGTCGGAGG
>NZ_CABFVH010000085.1 GCF_902141855.1 Methylobacterium dankookense
CGGCCGCACCAGAGGGCAGTCTGCGAGAACGAGGTTAGGGGGTCAGAATTGGACGCCGATCCCCCGCCTCAAGGGGTCAAAGTTGCACGCCGAAACACACCTTCTCCGACGTGCAGACCCAGTGGGTGATGCCCGGAGACCAGGTAACGCTGTTCCCGGTGAATATCACCTCCGCAACCGAGGTGTCGGGTCAGCAGCTGCCGAGCCCGAGCAAGGATCCCGTCCGCGGCGGCTGGCTCGGCCCCTTCAGCATCAGCCCGCCCGATTCCCAGACGAAGGAGATCTGGCTGGACTACGTCTGGCCGTCCGGGGCCGGCGCCACCAGGAAGGCCAAGGAGTACCCGGTCAATTCGACGATCCTGGCGGAGGGTCGGAAGATCGACGGTGCAGGCGCGCCGATCGGCGGGGAGAGCGCGCCGTGGGTCCGGCTGCTCGAGAAAACCTACAGCATCAACAAGAAGACGGCCTTCCGCGTGACGGAGAAGGTCGCGGTGGATGGTGGCCGGTGGCAGGTGCGCTCGCGGCGCGGCGGCGACTCCTACGGCGATTCCAATCTCGATCCGGACATCCAGGCGCACGACGACGTCTCTTGGACGGCCGCGCGGGCGCTCCTCGATGGGCCGCAGTCCTTCCCCGGCGTGACGATGCTGGCTACGGTGATGAAGGCCGATGCTCAGCTGTCCGGCGGGTCGCAGAACCGCGTCGGCGTGATCGCCTGCCGGCGGATCGAGGTGTACGCGGATGGTCTATGGAGCATGGCTCCCAGCCGCAACCCGATCGACGCGGCCATCGATATGTGGCGCAACCGGGATTATGCGGCCGGCCTCTCCAGCGCCAGCCTGCTCCTGCTCGATCTCCTTTATCAGCGCGACGCTGCGGCCGCGCGGGGCGACACCTTCGACCACTTTTTCGAGGGATCGGTTTCCATCCAAGAGGCCATCGAGACCGCGCTTCGGGTCTGCAAGAGCAACCCCGCGTTCATAGGCGACCGCCTCAGCATCGTGCGCGACGAGCCCAAGGCGCCGCGGATGCTGTTCACGGATCAGGAGATTGTCCGGGGATCGCTCACCATCAAGCGGAACCTGCTCGACGATACCTGGGCCGATGGCGTGGTGGTCAGCTACTTCGACGAGCGCACGAACCGCGCTGCTGAGGCCGCCTCGGCGCAGGGTCTCCAGCGGCCGGCCCGGGTCGAGGTGCCCGGGGTGAGCAAGCCGGACAAGGCCGTCGAGCTCGCCCGGCACCTCGCGGCGGTGAACCGGTACCGGCGCCGGCGCGTGTCGTTCCAGGTCGAGCTGGAAGGCCGCATGCTGAAGCGCGGCGATCTCGTACTCGTACAGAGCGAGCTGCCGCAGACGTGGGGCCAGGGCGGGGAAGTCCGGACCTATCTCCAGGTCAACGGGCAGTACCAGATCACGCTGGACGCGCCCGTCACCTTCACGACCGGGGCCGCCCATTTCGTGCGCTTCCGGCGCCGCGATGGGCGGCCCTATGGCCCGATCCTCGTCACGCCGGGAACGGGGCAGCAGAAGTTGATCGCCCTCGATGTGGCCGATCTCGCACGCGTTGAAGCCCAGCAGGGGCACTTGGCCACGCAGGTTCTGCAGCGGGCGGCGACAGAGGACCCGCCGAGCTACGCCTTCTCGATCGGCACGCCTCGTGAGTACCGCGGCTTGGTCGTTGCCGCCACGATGCGCGACTTCATCGCCACCCTGGAGACCGTGATCGAGGCACCGGAGGTGTACGCGGCGATCGGCGGCGACGTGCCACCGATCCCGAATGTCCCGATCATCTTTACCGACCAGACGCTGCCGATCATCGTGCGGCTGAGCGCCCGAGCGTATCAAAGGGGCGCCGGGCTATTCCTGTCGGTGAGCTGGGACCCAGTCCGCAACGCGGCCCTTTATCTAGCGCAGGTGAGTCTGGATCTAGGCGCGACGTGGCAGGAGGCCTTCCGGGACAGCTTCACGACGTTCGAGATCCCCCTCGCGCCGGTCGATCGGGTCTTCGCCCGCGTTGCGTGCATCACCGCGTCCGGGATCCTCTGCCGGGCTGTCCAGACCGAGTGTGCCGTGCCGGCTTTGCTGATCGACGGCTCCCTCATCGACGTCGTGACGCTGCCGCCGATCGACTATGCCGGCCTATCGCAGGACGTGCAGAGCCGGATCGCCCACATTCTCGACGTGGAGGCACAGGCGAACGAGCAGGCGGCCGACCTGCTGGCGCGCGTGCTGGCCGCTGCCGCAGTCGGCGATGCCAATACGGCCTCGATCATCTCGGAGAGCCAGACCCGGCTCCAAGGCGATCAGGCGCTCGCCACCGACCTTTCGGCCGTCGTGACGCGGGTCGGCAGCACCGAGGCGGCGGTTGCGACGGAGCGATCCGCGCGCATCGACGGCGACAGCGCCCAGGCGACGCGCACCGATCTCCTCATCGTCCAGACGAACAGCGATCGGGCGTATTTCCTGTCGACCACCAATGCGCTGATCGATGGGGATCAGGCCCTCTCAACCCGTATTGACGCCCTCAGCGCAACAGTCGGCAGCAATACCGCGGCCATCATCTCCGAGCAGCAGGCGCGCGCGGATGGGGATAGTGCCCAGGCCTCGCGCACGGATGCGCTGATCGCGCAGACGAACAGCGATCGGGCGTATTTCCTCGGCACCACGAACGCACTGGCCGACGCGGCCGGCGCATCGGCGTCGCAGATCAACGACCTCTATGCCCGCTCGGATGCGGGCACGGCGGTCGGCCGGTTCTCGATGCAGGTGGCGTCCGGCCCCGGTGGCGTGACGGCCCGCATCCAGGCCCTGGTGGCGGCGACCCGCGGCAGCCAGACCTACGGCGCTGGCTACTACATCGACCTGCTCGACAGCGGGCAGTCGCGCTTCGTGGTGGACGCGGATGCGTTCTACATCACGAAGGGTGGATCGTCGGTGCCGCTGCTGTCGTTCGACGGCACGACCCTGACGATTCCCGTGCTGCGCGTGACGCAGGGCATCATCGCCCCCAACGCTGCCGCGGACAAAGTCGTCCAGACGGTCGAGAATTTCACCGCGGATGGCTCGGCTGGGGTCTGGCGCGAGGTGCCGGGCTCGGCCGTCATCGTCGATGTCGATTCCGCTCCCGGGTTCGGGATCACCTTCAACATCACGTCGGACCTGTATGCGAAGGCGGTCGGCAGCAACGCAACGTACGTCGCGGTAGATTTCCGCATCGCCTTCGCGATCAACGGAAACATCTACAATGGACGAGCCGTCAATGCGGTCTCGATCGGCGGCGGTGGCGGCGTGCCGAACATCAATGAAAAGAGCACGGGTCGCCTCAGTTCGACGGACTTCGAGGTTCTGCCGCCCGGCCAGCAGCGCATCAGCCTGCATTACTTCTATCAGGCAGGAAGCGCGGAGTGCGTCGGCCGCATCACCTTTGGCCAGATCAAGGCCCTGATCAGCAAGCGTTGAGACGAAGGAAGCTGCGATGATCACCGTGACCGAGACCTCCAAGCGCGAACTCACCACCCCGGAGGAAATCCTGGCCTTCCTGTCCGAGCGCTACGCCGCGCAGGACCCGGATCGGTTCGCGCCGGGCACGCGGGTCCGCATCAAGAGCCGGACCGGGCTGGGGCCGGAATACGGCATCGGCGATGTCGGCGTGGTGCTGTTCGACGGCGCCGCCACGGCGGCCTGGGCCGACGTGCTCGTGCTCAACACCGTCGGCTTGCTGGTGGTGATGCAGATGCCGCGTGACAGCCTTGAGCCGGCGGAGGCCGCTGGTGAGTGAGGTGCCCGCGCCGGCCGCCGCGCCGCCGCGCTCGCTGAGCGCGCATCAGATCAACGGCCGCCTCACCGAACTGACGCGGCAGCGCGACGTGGCCCAGGCGCATTGCGTCATCCTCGCCGGAGAGAAGGCGGAGGCGCTGGACCTGATCAAGACCCTGCAGGCGGAGGTCGAGGCCCAGCAGGCGTTGATCGAGGGCCTGCGTAATCAGCGGGTGAACGGGCATGACTCGCCGTAGGGCGAAGAAATAGGCCTCTCCGCCATCAGGGCTCGCTGTCGTGCCCTGATGGCGATGCCCCGCTCCCGCTCGGCAGCGTCCAACTTCCATGGGCGAGCCGGTGGATCGCATGGCGGACTTTCCCCTCTACGCCTTCACGACACAGGAGGACTGGTACGGCGAGCTCGTCATCCAGTCGGCCGAGGCGGGCAACGCACCTGTTCCCCTCGCAGGCCGCAACTTCGAGATGCCGATCACGCCGAGCCAGCAGGGCGGCCCGCTGATCGAGGCGGTGCGCACCCTGACGATGGCGCAGGGCGGCGGCCTGTCCTTCAAGACGGACGGTACGGACGGCACCTTGGTGTTCCGCGTCCCGCGCGACATCGCGCGTACCTTCCCGCGCCAGGACTACACCGCGGACGTGCTCGAGGTGGTCGACGGCGAGCGGCACCTCTTCCTGCCGGTCCGGATCCGCTACAGCGAGCCCTCCGGCCTGCTCTCCTACATCTCGCGGTTCATCGGTGCGTCGGTCACCTTCGCGGCCCGGCAGCAGCCGATCATCACCCCGCTCGCCATCGCCGGCCGCCAGGGCAAGCGCGGCAACTCCGTCCTGTCCGGCAACCGAGCGCCGATCAGCGCGGACGGGATCGATGGCGATTACTGGATCCAGGATCGAACGGCGAGCGGCCAGAGGCGTCAGATGTACGGGCCGAAGCTGGCTGGCGCTTGGCCCGGCACGCCCTGGATCCTCGAATCCGATACGAGCGTGCGGACGTTCGCGAGCGCGGCCGACGCCCTCACAGCGATCCCGCAGGGCACCTATGGCGTCGGCACCCTGAACGGGCAACTCGCCGTCCTCGCCAACGTCGGCGGCGCCCTGAAAGCTCTTCCCTTCGTCACCTCCACCGATCTCGATGCCTGAGGCTCCGATGCGCAAAATCGCCGCCCTCCTGACGCTGCCCGCGCTCGCCTTGGCGAGCCCGGCCGGCGCCCTCGACATCCGCTCCTCGGCCGTGGCCGGGCGGGGCTCGCCCGCCGGCAACCCGCTCTGCGCGGATCCGAAGAACATCGAGTTCAACCGGGCCGACCGCACGCTCACGATCTGCGACCCGTCCAATAATCCCACCGTCACCACGCTTCTCAACGCGCTCCCGGCCGGCCGCAAGGCCGTGGAGCAGGGGCGGGCCGAGGATCTGACCGTCACAACCGGTGGCGTGACGGAAGTGCTGTCCTCGCTCCAGTCGCGCTCTGCGCTCTACCCGACGCGCTCGGCGGCAGCCGCGATCCCGATCCCGAGCACGACGACCTCCGTGGTGCTCGGCGGCTATGCGGCGCAGGGTGATGGTGGCGCTGCCCGCTACGTGGCGGTGGGCTCGCAGCCCTCCCATCTCGGCCGTTTCCAGTCCCTCGACGGACGCTGGTGGGCGATTGCAGAGCCCGTCCTCACCCCCGAGATGTTCGGCGGCAAGGCTGACGGCGGGGTGACGGACAACCTCGCCCCGATCAACGCCGCCATGGGGGTCTTGGGCTATGGCAACGGGACCTTGCCCGGCGTCGGCGGCAAGATCGCCCTGCATGGCAACGGGTCGACCTGCTACGGCATCAGCGGCTCGATCGACATGACGGGCAAACACGGCTTGGAGTTCGTCGGCGACGGCTCCCTGCGCTCGTGCGTCCAGTCCATGGGTGCCGGCACCTACCAGCTATTCAAGGTGTCCGCGACGGTCACCGCCCCGACGACCAAGGTTGCCGTGCGCGGTCTGGCGCTCTACTGCGCCGGCATGAATGTCTATCAGGCGGACGGGGTCGACTGGTCCTATACGGACACGAGCGCGATCACCGACAACCTGTTCCTCGGCTGCAATCGTGGGATCGTGGCGGTGGGTTCCTGGCAGTTGCGCGTGGAGCGCAACCGCTGGGACGGCCTCGGCACCCAGCAGAATGGCACCTGCCTGTGGCAGGATCTGCCGACCGACCCGAACGACACGTTCGGCAACAACGCCGTCATCGCGACCGGCAACATCTGCCAGAACGTGGCGCTCTACGGCCTCCGGGCCAAGCACGGCACCGGGTCGATCTACAGCAACAACCAATGGCTGAACGGTGTGCGCGGCGTCTATGCGTGCGACAGCGGCTCCTCCACTTGGCCGTGCCAGTTCATGTTCTGGAACGGCGATCAGACCGATACGACAACGGGGGAAGGCTGGTACTTCAAAAAGGGCCCTGCCCCCTTCATGTCCTTTATGGGTGTCGCCGGCACGTCTTGGACCGGCCATTCCTATGGCAGCGCCGCCTACGTCGAGGGCGCCTCCTACGTGACGATGCATTTCGGGAACCTCGTCACGACCGATATCGGGCTCAACCTCGTCAGCACCACAAACAGCAAATTCACCGGGACCGTGCGGGACTACAACCGCAACAACAATGGCTCGCCGGGCGTGAAACTGGTTGGGTCAAGCGACAACACGATCGATTTCAAGGCGACGACACAGTTCTCGGCGGTCGGATACAACGGCTATGTCGAGGACGCGACCTCGCTGCGCAACAGCATCTACGGCTTCGGCCAGTCGGCCTGCTCAATCGGCTTGCAGTTCGGCGGTGCGGCGGCCGGCCTCGCCTATGTCGGCGGCGGCCAGGCGTGCTCTTACGAGGTCAACGGCCGCACGGTGCGGATGCAGTATTATCTCGGCCTGAGCGCCAAGGGCACCTCGACGGGCGTCGCAACGCTGGCGGGTCTGCCATTCGCCTCGGCAGGTGGCGCGGTCGCGTATGGCGGGATGAGCCCCTTCATTGCCGCCTCCGGCGTGAGCGGGATCACGTCGCCTTATGCGCAGGTCGGCCCCGGTGCGACGCTCGCCCAGCTCGCCCAGCAGGGGGCGACCGGCGCCGGTAACCTCAGCGATGCCAATTTCTCGAACACGTCCGTGATTACGGGCTCGCTCACCTACACCAAGCAGTGACGGCGCCAGCGCCTTGCGCTGGGTCGCCACCGTGCGCCGGCTGACGATGCCGTAGGCGCGGGGCTCCTCGATCGGCCTATTGGTTGGTCGTAGGCCCTCGAAAAAATAGCGCTCCTCAGGTCGCCATGCGGAGACCTGAGGATGAAGATCGACGAGATCCAGCGCGCCCTGATCGCGCGGGGCTATGACCTTGGAAAGGGAGGCCCTTCCGGCAAGGGCGATGACGGCCGCTGGGGGCGCCTGTCGATCGCGGGCACGAAGGCTTTCCAGGCCGCAGAGGGGCTGAAGGTCACGGGCGTGGCCGATGCGGGGACCCTGACCCGCCTGTTCCCCTCCGCGGTGACGAAACCCGCTCCCATCCCGCCTTGGTACGCCGAGGCGCGCCGGAAGATGGGCCTGCACGAGGTGCGCAACCGCTCGGTCCTCATGGCCTGGCTGCGCAGCGACGGGAAGACGCTCGGCGATCCCGCGAAGCTGCCCTGGTGCGGCGATTTCGTCGAGACGTGCATCGCGCTCACCCTGCCCGAGGAGCGCATGGTGGCGAACCCCTACTACGCCCTGAACTGGCTGCAGTTCGGCATGCCCCTGGCGATCCCGGCGATCGGCGCGGTGCTCGTGTTCAAGCGGACCGGCGGCGGCCACGTCGGCTTCTACGCGGGCGAGCGCTCGGATGCCTACCGGGTGCTGGGCGGCAACCAGTCCAACCAGGTCTCGGAGACGTGGGTCGAGAAGGCGCGGTGCCAGGGCATCCGCTGGCCCTCGACCGCCGCTGCGCCGTCCGGTGGCCGCGTCATGGTCTCCGCCAGCGGCGCCCTCTCCACGAACGAGGCCTGACCCAACCCTTTCCATTTTGGAATGAGTTCGACCCGCGCCGGCCGGGCCCGCCGAGCACCCCTCATAGGACACCATCATGAACCAGGAACAGTACCTCTCCCTTGCCCGCACGCTCCTCCAGATCGGCGGCACCATCGCGGTGACCAGGGGATGGATCGCGCCGGAGCAGGCCGCGGCCCTGACCGATCAGCTGCTCGTGTTCGGCGGCGCCCTGGTTGCGGTGGGCGCGACCATCTGGGGCCTCGTCGCTCGCTCGAAGAAGAACCTCATCGCCGCGGCGGCTGCCCTTCCGGAGGTGGCCTCGATCCAGGCTGCACCCGCTGTGGCCAGCGCGGTCCCGAGCGACAAGGTGAAGCCGATCTAACGTGCCCTGGAATCTCATCATCAGCTTCGTCGTCGGCTTCCTCAATCGGTGGCTGGCGACGAAGCGGGCCGAGCAGGCTCTGCGCGACCTCGGCGCCTCCACGCAGCGCGCGGATAGCCTGCGCGAGGCCGACCGGCAGGAACATGCGGCGCGCCAAGCGGGCGCCGCCGCGGCCGACGCAGCCGACGATCCTCGCGACCTGAGGGACTGAAATGGATTCGCTCCTCTGGATGCTCGTCGGGCACGCCTTGGCGGATTACCCGCTCCAGGGCGATTGGCTCAGCAAGGCCAAGAACCACACGCTGAGCTTGATCCCGGGCGAGGCGATCTGGCCTGGCGCGCTGGCTAGTCACGCGGCGATCCACGCGGGCGCCGTGAAGCTCTCGACCGGATCGTGGGTGCTCGCCGGGTGCGAGTTCATCGCCCACGCGATTATCGACCGGACGAAGTGCTCCGGCCGCCTCTCCTACAACGTCGACCAGGGTCTGCACGTCATCTGCAAGCTCGCATGGTTCGGCGCACTTTCCCTGTTCGGACCGCTACCATGAGCACCTTCACCTGCGCAGTCGGCTTCTTCGTGCTCACCTGCAGCGCGCCTGATCCCGTCCCGGATGCCGCGCGTTTCTGCCAAACCGTTGAGCCGGTCCGCTACAGCCGGACCGACACCGCAGAGACGCGCCGGCAGCTGCGCATCTTCAACACGAAATGGCGGGCCCTCTGCGGGGCAGGACGCTGATCAAGTCCGGAAAGAATATGACCTTCGGCGTGAGTTTCGATCCGTACTCAGGAAAGGGGGGCCATGTGCCTGTCTATGACCCCGATCCCATCATCAACGAGCGAATCCGGCGCGCTGTCCGCTACGGGCAAACCCGCTGGGCGGAGATCTGGCTTTCCTGGATCGCGCTCAGCGTCGGGATCGTGCTGCTCGGACCGACCAACACCTTCAGCGCCCCGAGCTTTCGGGTGATCGCAAGCGTGGTCAGCGAGACCACGGCCGGCTCACTCTGCGTCTTCTTTGGGGCACTGCGGCTCCTGGCGCTATGGATCAATGGCCGCCGCGGCAGAGAGACGTCGCTGATCCGGACCTTCGGGTGCCTTGGCGGATTCGCCTTCTGGCTCGCTATCGCGGTCGGCTTCCTGATGGCGGCACCTCCGGTCGTCACAGGCGTCGCAGTGTACAGCGTCCTTGCCATTGCCGAGTTGCACGCCTCCGGCCGCGCGGCCAGCGACATGGCGGCGGAGGATACCTTCGGGATCAGAGCGCGCAGGAGGCGGAACGGTGGCAGCACCGGAAGCTCTTCAGCAACTTGACTCGTGGCCCGCCATCCTCGGCGGGATCGCGGCGGCGATCGCAGCGGTACTGGTCCCCCTCAACGGCTTCGTGAAGACCCTCCTCGATTATCGGACGGAGGCTCTAAAGGCCGAGAAGCTGAAGCCGGAGGTCGCGCGCGACGTAGCAACGACGGCTGGCGGGGCGGTCTACGACAGCATGGCGACGGCCGACCTCACGGCGGCGATCAAGGATCTCGCTGCAGCGATTCGCGCAGACACGGCTTCGGACGAGGCCCATCACAGCAGCCGGCTCGCCTCGGTGCTGGACACGTTGATGACCCGGCTCGATCACTTCGACGGCGAGCATCGGAAAGGAGAGAGCGACCATCGCAAGGGTGGTGGCTTCTGGCCAAGCCGATGACGTGCCCGCCCGTAGAGCAGGATCTCAGCGCCGTTTGGTGTGGGATAGCGCTGCTCGTCGGCATCATCCTCGGCATGAGCCTGAAGCAGCCGCCCGAGCCGCCAAACGCCTAGAGCCAGCCCTGCACGACCGGTCGGGCCCGATCCTGAAAGCGCAAATGTAACAGCGCTAAACGCCAACGTGTTGGTGATTAATCTCAGACCGAGACCGGGCCTCGATCGTAACACGCTCGTTTCCCATCAGCACGTTGGCGCCGACTGTTAATCGCCTTGTCGCAGGTTCGAGTCCTGCTCGGGGAGCCACCGCACCAATAGGTGCTTGATCTTCCTCAACAATCCGGCTTCCGCCCCGCACCTGGTTACTCGGTGCGGGTATAGCGTCATCGCCCAGCCGATCGGCCATATTGCCCGAGAGCTTCCTCCGGTTGGCTCCGCGGACATGACCTGACCGGCATTTTGGACCGAGCCGATTGAGAGGCTACTGCATGGTGGCGGCCATGGGTAGCCGGAAGGCTCGATCCGGGACGGTGACGGGCGCA
>NZ_CABFVH010000086.1 GCF_902141855.1 Methylobacterium dankookense
TCTCACGACCCAGACCAGCAGCCGAAGCCACCAATCCAGATCCGCAAGGACAAACGCCGCCCACGCTTCTCTTTCTCGTCATTCACTTGTCAAAGAGCGGACAGCGGGAAGAACCCACCGTCTGACGCCTTCCAGAGACGAAAACAGCGCCTGTCCCGGATCTACCCGATCCGGGCCCAGCCCGCTCGCCATGTTCAAGAAGGCCTGTCGAAGCGACAGTTCAGCGTCCGGTCCACATCCGCGGCCGGCGCCGATGAGCGGGGTATACGGGCGCCTCAGACCGGCGTCAACACGAAAAATGAATCGGCTGCGAAAAATCGACGACAGGCCCGTGACAGGGCTCAGCGCCGATCCTCACGCAAAGAAAGACCCTTTCCCGCGGTGGGCGCGCTCCTGCTTCCCGATCAGTAGCCCTTCTTCACCTGCGCGAGGGCCGCGCTGAGCCCACGCGCCACCTGCGCCCGCTCCTCCGGCGAGGCGTCGCGGGCGACCGTCACGTGCTCGCGACGCGAGACGAGGGTCAGGCGCTGGAGGCCGTACTCCTCGTCCTCGACCTGGGTGAGCTTGGTCCACAAGGGATTGAAGCGCCATTCGCGCCGCTCGCCGCGATGGCTGACCCGGGCGATGAGGATCTCGATCTGCGAGATCATCACCTCCTCGAAGGATCGTCCGCGCCGGAAGCTGACCTTCAGGGCGACGTAGACGGCCAGCATGTCGAGGCCGAAGAAGCCCGCCACCGGCCAGAAGCCCATGCGCCAGCACCAGACCGAGACGACGAGCGAGACGAGGCAGCAGCCGCCCATCACGATGCGGAAGCCGAGGCGGCTGAGCGACTGGTGCGGCCGGATCGTCGCGCTGAAGACCGGCCGGTCGATCGTATCGGGGTCGAGCCCGTCGGGATGGTTCGAGAGGTTGCCGCTCGCCATGCGACCCATATAACGCTGCCATGCCTCCCAGAAAGACGCGCGCGCCCGTCAATTCGCTGCGAGCCGGCGCGGCCACGGCCGAGCCCGGACCGGACGCCGCCGCGCCGGCTCGCGCCAAGCGGCGGGGCAGCGCGAAGGCCGCCCTCGCGGCGCCGCTCACCGCCCATGTCGAGACCCGGCCCGAGCCCGTCGACGCGGCGACCCTCGTCGAGATCTTCCGGCGCCTCAGCGCGCGGAACCCCGAGCCGCGGGCCGAGCTCGAATACGTCAACGCCTACACCCTGCTCGTGGCCGTCGTCCTCTCAGCCCAGGCGACCGACCGTGGCGTCAACCTCGCGACCGCTCCGCTCTTCGCCATCGCCGACACCCCGGAGAAGATGCTGGCGCTGGGCGAGGAGCGCGTGCGCAATTTCATCCGCACCATCGGCCTGTTCAACACCAAGGCCAGGAACGTGATCGCGCTCTCGCGCATCCTGGTCGAGGAGCATGGCGGCGCGGTGCCGCGATCCCAGGAGGCGCTGCAGGTGCTGCCGGGCGTCGGCGCGAAGACCGCGAGCGTCGTGCTCAACGTGGCCTTCCAGGTGCCGCGGATCGCGGTCGACACCCACATCTTCCGGGTCTCGAACCGCATCCCCCTCGTCGTCGGCTCGACCACCGACAAGGTGCAGGCGGGGCTGGAGGCGATCGTGCCCGAACCCTACCGGCTCAATGCCCACCACTGGTTGATCCTGTTCGGCCGCTACGTGTGCAAGGCGCGCAAGCCCGACTGCCCGATCTGCCCGATCAGCGACCTCTGTCGCTATCCCTCGAAGACGGCCTGATACCACGTCCGGTCGATCGGACCGGACGCAGTCTCGGCGAGCCCGCGCGGCGCCTGAGCGAAGACGACATCCGCCATCCCCATCCGCCATCCCGAAGTGATCACCCGGAGGCCGTAGGGGACGCGACGATCGGCCCGCGCGCGCGGCGGGATGAGGGCCCCGGCGCGCCCCTTCGCAGGGACCCGCGCAATCCCCACCTGCGGGCTAACGCGTTGTGCAGCCATCCCGCTTCGGGTAGTTTGGAGGCTGGCTGCGGGGGGCTTTCGACAGCGATGGGCTCCTGCCGCCCGACCCCTCGTCCGGTCGCCGCGCCGCGGATTCCGCATACGTCGCCCATAGGAGTCACGGCCCATGGACTTCCTCAAACCACGGTACACGCCTATGAACCGCCGCCGTCGCATCTACGAGGGCAAGGCGAAGGTCCTCTACGAGGGGCCCGAGCCCGGGACGCTCATCCAGCACTTCAAGGACGACGCGACCGCCTTCAACGCGAAGAAGCACGAGATCATCGACGGCAAGGGCGTGCTGAACAACCGGATCTCGGAATTCGTCTTCCAGCACCTCAACGACATCGGCGTGCCGACGCATTTCATCCGCCGGTTGAACATGCGCGAGCAGCTCATCCGCGAGGTCGAGATCATCCCGCTCGAAGTGGTGGTGCGCAACGTCGCGGCCGGCTCGCTGGCGACGCGGCTCGGCCTCGAGGAAGGCACGCAGCTGCCGCGCTCGATCATCGAGTTCTACTATAAGAACGACCAGCTCAACGACCCGATGGTGTCGGAAGAGCATATCACCGCCTTCGGCTGGGCGACGCCGCAGGAGATCGACGACATCATGGCGCTGGCGATCCGCGTCAACGACTTCCTCTCCGGCCTCTTCCTCGGCGTCGGCATCCGCCTCGTCGACTTCAAGATGGAGACCGGCCGCCTCTGGGAAGGCGACATGATGCGCATCGTGGTGGCCGATGAGATCTCCCCCGATTCCTGCCGGCTCTGGGACATCAAGTCCTCGGACAAGCTCGACAAGGACCGCTTTCGCAAGGATCTCGGCGGCCTGATCGAGGCCTATACGGAAGTCGCCAAGCGCCTCGGCATCATGTCCGAGAACGAGAAGGTGCAGATGGGCGGTCCCCGCCTCGTTCAGTAAGGCGCGCGGCGCAGGGTGGCCGGGCCTTCCTCAGTGAAGGCGCCCGGCCGCAGACGGACATGGGTCGAGAGGTCCGGGTCGAAGCCCGGATGGTAATGGGGGTCCTGCGCCAGCAGCGGCCCCCATCGCTGTTTCAGGGCCTCGACCTCGCGGGCGTGACGGGCGCGCGCCGCCGGCGTCCAGCGCCGGCTCAGGCCCTCGTCGTGGAGGAGAACGGCGCCCGGCACCAGCAGGGTCCGGTACCCGGCCGCGTTCAGGCGCAGGCAGAGATCGACGTCGTTGAAGTCGACGGCGAAACGCTCCGCGTCGAACCCGCCGACGGCGGCGAACTTCCCCGCCTCGACGGCGAGGCAGGCGGCGGTGACCGCCGAGACCGCGTGGGTGGCGAGCATGCCGCCGAGATGGCCGGGCGCATCGCCCGGGACATGGCGGTAGGCATGGGTGACGAGGCCGCCGGTGCCGAGCACGATGCCGCCGTGCTGGATCCGGCCGGCGCCGTCGATCAGCTTCGCGCCGACCGCGCCCACATCCGGGCGCAGGGCCTCGCGGGCCATGCGGTCGAGCCAGCCGGGATCGAGCACGGTCACGTCGTTGTTGACGAAGACGAGGAGGCGGCCGCGCGCCACCGCCGCGGCGGCGTTGTTCATGGCGGCGAAGTTGAACGGGCCGGGACAGGGGACGATCCGGGCCCTGCCCCGCGCTTCGAGGGCACGCAGATAGGCGAGCGTCTCCGGCTCGCGGCTGTCGTTGTCGCAGATCAAGAGCTCGAGGGCCGGCCAGTCCGTGCGGAGCAGGCCCTCGACGCAGGGGCGCAGCAGGTCGAGCCGGTCCCGGGTCGGCACGATCAGGCTCGCGAGCGGCGCCGGCTCCGGCAGCGGGTGGACGAGGCGCGCGATGCCCTCTCCGTCCGGGACGATCGCGGTGTCCGCGCGGCCGGTGCGGTCGAGATGCGCACGCAATGCGGCCGCATGGGCCCTCCCCTCCCCTCCCCGCGCGCGGCCCTGCCAGGGGCGCCATACGGAGAGGATCCGCGGCGGATTCCCGATCGCGGCGGCGCCGTAGCGCTCGTGGATGCGGAACAGTGCGTCCGCAGCGCCGCGCGCCGGATCGATGCCGGCCGCTTCGACCGCCTCGCGGCGCAGGGCGACGACCGGACCGACATAGTCGAGGGCCGCGAGATAATCCGGATCGAAGGCCGGGCGCAGGAGCGGCTCGGCGGGCGACGACGGCTCCATCTGGACCAGGGCGTCGCCGTAGACGGCCTGGACCTGCGGGTCGGCGAAGGCGACGCGGATCGCCTGCTCGGCGCCGGGCGCGAGATCATGGCCCGGTCCGCCGAGGAGGAGGATCGCCGGATCGGAGAAGGCCGGTGCCGGCTGCAGATACCGGGCCTGGATCTCGGGCGGCACGGCGAGGCGGGGATCGATGCCGACGAGGGCGGCGAGGCCTTGCCGCGCTCGGAGACGTTTGCCGATGGTCCAGGCCCAGAGGAGTTCGAGGCTCCTGCGGGGATGGCGTGCGAGCGCCTTCAGTGCGGCGGCCGCATTACGCTGCCGCGGCCCGAGGAAGCGGAGGATGGCGTCGGGGGAGCCGGGGGGCGTGGCGCGATCCGTCACTCCAGATCCTCGCCGAAGGTCGTGAGCGACAGGCAGGGATGGTAGAACGGATCGTGCCGGATCACGTCGCGCCAGCGCGCGGCGAAACGGTCGCCCTCCGCCTCGAACCGCGCCCGGGCCGCGCCGATGGCGGGCCCGCGACTCACCGATTCGAGATGGGCGAGCCGGGCCGCCGGCGTCCACATCGTCCTGTAGCCGCACGCGCCCAGGCGCAGGCAGAAATCGACGTCGTTGAAATCGACCGGGAAGGCCTCGCCGTCGAAGCCGCCCACGGAATCGTACTTCTCGCGCGTCACGGCAAGGCAGGCGGCCGTTACCGCCGAGACCTCGTGTGCGACCCGGAGGCGGTCGAGATGGCCGGGGCTGTCGCCGGGCCGGCGGCGCAGGATGTGGCCGGCTCGGGTGCCCAGGCCGACGACCACGCCCGCATGCTGGAGCCGTCCGTCGCCGTAGAGGAGCTTAGCGCCGACAGCGCCGACCTCCGGCCTCGAGGCCTGCCGCACCATCGCCTCGAGCCAGCCCGGCTCCAGCACCGCGATGTCGTTGTTGAGGAGCACCACGACCGCGCCGCGCGAGGCCGCGACGCCGGCATTGACGAGCCGCGAGAAGTTGAAGGGCGCCGGATCGCTCAGGATCGTGACGCGCGGATCGGCGCGCAGCGTCTCGTAATGGGCGCGCACCGCCGGATCGGTGGAGCCGTTGTCGACCAGGACGAGCTCGATCGCCGGATAGGCGGTCTCGTGCAGGACGCCGCGGCAGACCCGGGTGATCAGGTCGAGCCGGTCGCGCGAGGGGATGACGATGCTGACGAGCGGCGCCGGCTCGGGCAGCGGCCAGTCGAGGTCGGGCACGCCGCCCCGCTCGACGATCGCGACGCCTGAACGGCGGAGCGCGGCGGCCCGGCTTGCATCCGGCACGGGCGCGCCGACCGTGCGCGCGAGGACGCGCGGGACGTGCCGGACGGCCCCCTCCCCCCGCGCCAGGGCGATGTCGAGGTTCAGGCCGAGATCGGCCAGGGCGCCGAGGGGCCGGTCGAGGATCGCGCAGAGCCGCTCGCGCGTGGCGAGCCAGGGCCGGCCGAGATAGCCGCCCGCGAGCGCGAGATCCGGGCTCCAGTCCGGCTTGAGCCGCGGCGCGCCGTCCCGGACCTCGTCGCCATAGACGAGGCTCATCCCGTCGAGGCCGGCGGCGAGATGCGCCAGCGCATCGGGGGCGAGGACGTCGCCGGGCTCCAGCAGGCAGAGGGCCTCGTCCGCACCGACGAGATCGCCGAGCGCGCGGTCGCTCCCCCCGGCGCACCGGACCACCCGCGGATCCGCCTCCGCGTGCCGGTCGGCACCGGCGGCGAGGATGGAGGCCGCCCAAAGCGGATGCGTCTGCGCCTGGAGGCCGGCGAGCGTCCGCCGGAGGGCCGCCGCATCCCCACGATCGGGCACGACCACGCGGACGGCGCGATCCGAGGTGGAGGCGGCGGGTGGCTCGGCACGCTCGGCGGCCCAGCCCGGATAGCCGGTGAGCGGCGTCACGGCGCAGGCGCCCCGCAGGGTGTCGCGATAGCGCCGGGCGTCGCCGCGAACCCGCTCGTAGAGGGCGGAGACCGCGCGGAGCGGGCGCTTGCCCAGGCATTCGAGCAGGAGGCCGGCCTCGCTGCGCCGGGCGACCCGATCGAGCACGAATCCGGGCGGCGCGGCGAGGCGGATCTCGGCGGTGTCCGGCGGAAGCAGGCCGAGCCAGCGCGCCCGCGCACCGCCCGGCAGCACGAATTCCTGCGCCGAGCCGTCACGGCGCAGCGCGCGCAGCATCGGGCGCAGCGGCGAGAGGGCCGGATCGGCGCGGTAGCTCAGAACGATCCAGCCGGCGCGGGACCCCTCGAGCACGAGACGATGCGCGAACGGGCCGTCGTCGGCGGCTTCCAGACGGAAGGAAACGGCCTCGCCCGCGCGCCGGTCACTGCGCCGCACCGGCCCCGCCCGTCTCCGGAACGGTGGCGACGGCGGGCTTGCGGCGGGGCTTCGGCTTGGCGGGCGCCTTGGCTCCCCCCACCGCGGCGAAGATCTCGTAATCCGCGGTCATCGCCGCCGGGACGATGAAGTTGTCCTCCACCGTCGAGGCGAAGCCCTGGGCCTCGCCCGGCCCCACGGTGACGGACAGGCGCGCCGTCCGGCTCGTCACCGGCTTCTCGTTGTAGCGGATCGAGAGGGTGACCGGCACGTCGAAGCGGCCGGGGGCACCGCCGGGGCCGAGCAGGACCTTCACCTCGACGCCGATCTTCACGCGGATCGAGCCGTCCTCCAGGCGCTGGCACTCGCGGGCGAGCTGGCCGAGCGTCGCCTGCGAGCGGATGCCCGAGGCACCCTCGCCGCGGCCGCCATGCGTCGCCATCGCCGCGCCGCCCTCCGGCACGTCGACCGTCGGGCAATAGGGCGGCTCCAGATCCTTCGGCTGCGAGGGCGGAACCGTCGTGCCGCCATATTTCAGAAGGTTCGAGAAGATGTTGCCCTCCTCGGCCCGCGCCTGTCCGGCGCCGAGGGCGAGGGCAAGGGCAACAACACTCAGCCGACCGATCATCCTCCGCCTCACCCGTCCTATTTCAGGCTGTCGAACCCGGCCCCGAAGCCCTTCATCGACAGCGGGATGCCGACGCCCTCCTCGGGCGTCTGGAACACGATGAAGGTGGCTTGGCTGCCGTTCTTGAACTGACGGACCAGCCCGTCATCCATCACCACCTCGGCGACGCAGCCCGTGGTCAGGCAGCGCACGAAGCCGGCGCGGCCGATATCGGTCTGGTCGATCTTCAGGCCGAGGCCGGAGGGCAGCAGCACCCCGAGCGGCGCCACCACCCGCAGTAGGTAGCCGCGGTTGTCGGCGGTCTTCAGCACGATGACGACGAGGGTGAGGTTCGGCCGGTCCTCGGCGGCGAGGTACTGCACGAGGGCGCATTGCTCGGCCTTGGCGCCGGCCGGCGTCTCGCAGCGCAACTGCCAATCGTCGAAGGTCTTGCGGACCATCCCCTGCGCCGCGACCTGCCCGCCCGATCCGGCGAGCAGGGCGAATCCGAGCGCGGCGGCGAGACGCCTGACGGAACCGAGCCTCACGCGCTGTGGCACCAGCCAACCTCTTCGAGGATAAGCGCCCACGCCGGGGCCGCTGACGAAAACCCGGCGCGTTGGGACCATGCGGCACCGCCCCTGTCAAGCGACGGACGCCGACCTATTGTTGCCGCAAAGAGCTATCGCGGGCGCCCCCCGGCGCCTACCATGTCCCAAAGCCAGGCTTTCCCGGAACCGTCCATGCGCGCGCGCGTACTCTCCGCCCTGATCGGGCTCGGTGCTTCCGTCCTCGGTGCGGGCCTCGCCCAGGCGCAGGGCCTGCCGACCGGCCAGACCACCTATGTCGAGCGCTCGCTCAACCGCGACGGCACGCTGGTGATCGAGCATCCGCCGGTGGCGACGAACCCCTATGGCCGCCGCGGCGGCAGCGCCGCCATCGCCGGCTTCTGCCGCGACGGCGGCTACATCCGTCGGCGGGACGAGTACGGCAATCCCGTGATCGTGCGGCAGCGCGAGGTCTGCGACAGCGTCGCGCCCCGCACCCTGATGCCCGGCGAGGTCGATCCGCGCCCGGCCTGGCCGGCCGAGCGCGTCATGCGCGAGCGCGTGCTGCGCGCCAAGGGCTGAGCGCCAAGGGCTGAGCTTCGTTTCGATCGACGGGCGCTCCGGGGAGCGCCCGCTTCCCTCGTCTCGCTCGGGCCGCCTCAACGCGGCGGCGGCGCGCCCTCGGCCTGGCCCTGCTGGATCAGCGGCGTGATCCGCCGCACGGTCACCCGGCGGTTCTCGCGCGAGGCCCCTTGCGTGTTCACCTTCAGGTACTGCTCGCCGTAGCCCTGCGTGGTCAGGTTCTCAGGGGGCACCTGGAAGCGCTGCGTCAGGACGGTGGCCACCGACTGGGCCCGGCGGTCGGACAGCGACAGGTTGTCCACGTCCGAGCCGACCGCGTCGGTGTAGCCCTCGATCAGGAACACCTCCTGCGGATTGTTGCGGATCGCCTGGTTGATGGCGGCCGCGATCGTCGAGAGCCGCGCCGCCTGGTCCGGGGTCACCGTGAACGAGCCGGTGTCGAAGGTGATCGTGTCGATGTCGACGCTGCGCATCCGCGCCCGCAATTGCGGGCTGTAGCGGACCTGATCCAGCGTGTAGCGCCGGTCCACCGGCACCACCGGCGGGGCGGAGAGCGCCTCGTAGACGGTGCGCTCGTCGGCCCGCTCGTAATCGACCACGTAGCGCTCGCGCGGGATCCGGATGTCGGGCGGCGGCAGGTCCACCACATCCTCGTAGATCGGGCGGCGGGCGCCGTAGGCGTTGTCGATGATCACCACCTCGCGCCCGTCGCGGAAGCGGCGGGAGCGGCGCAGCAGGCGGCCATCGTCGTCCACCACGGTGACGATCTGCTCGCCGCCGGGCCGGTCGAGATAGGAATAGGTCTCGCCGCCGCGGCGCTCGCGGCGGAAGCCGCCGCGGTCGATGTCGCGGAAGCGCTCCGTCTCGTCGTGACGGATGTAGTAGTTGTCGCGGTCGCGCACGATGATGCGGCCGGGCTCGCGGATATAGGTCCGCCCGTCCTCGTTGAACTCGCGCCGGTCGCGCTGGATGCGGCCGTAATCGCGGATGTCCTCGTCCTCGTCGCGGAACCCGCCGGGGACGTAGCCGGGGCGCCCCGGCACGTTGAAGCCGCGGCGGTCCTCGGCACGGCCGACCGGCAGGTCGCCCCGCGCGCCGGGATCGACGCCGGGCGGCTGGACCGGGCGGCCGGGTACGCCCGGCGCCGCGTTCGGGGCCGGCGGCGCGCCCTGCGGAGCGACACCCTGCGGCGCCGGCTGCGCACCGGGCGGGACGGCACCCGGGCCCGCGGCGGGCGGTGCCGCGTTCGGGGCGGGAGGCGTGCCGGGACGCGCGCCCTCCGGCGGCTGGACCGGGCGCCCGGGCACGCCGGGAGAAGGGTTCGGGGCCGCGTTCGGGGCAGGTCCCGCATTGGGCGGCGCGTTGGGGGATGGCTGGGTGCCGGGCTGGGCCGCATCGGGCCGCTGAACCGGCCGGCCCGGAACACCGGGAGCCGCATTCGGCGCAGCATTCGGCGCGGCGTTGGGCACGGGCCGCTGGCCCTCCGGCGGCTGGACCGGCCGGCCGGGTACGCCCGGCGCCGTATTCGGACTGCCGGGCCTCGCCCCCTCGGGCGCGGCCGGGCTCTGACGCTCCCGCGCATCGGGACGATCCGGGGCCTGCTGCCGCGGAGCCTCCGGCCTGGGGGCGGGCGGCGCGGCCGGACGGGTCGGCTCGGGAGCGGCGCGTTCGGGGGCGCCGCGCTGCGGGGCGCCATGGTCGGGCGCGGCGGGCCGCTCGGGGGCGCGTTCGCGGGCGGCGGGCGGCGCCGTGCGCTCGGCGGGCTCGCGGTCGGGACGCTGCGGCCGCTCGGGAC
>NZ_CABFVH010000087.1 GCF_902141855.1 Methylobacterium dankookense
GTCGCCCGGCAGGACCGCGAAGTCGACCCGGTAGGTCGCGGTGATCAGGTGGTGCGGCGTCTTGTACTGAAGCGTGACGCCGTCGACCTCAAGGAGTGGTGCCCCCGGGAGAGGCCCCTCCGGGAGAGGTACGTCGATTCCCATCGGTTCCTCCCTGGCGCCGCGGCTTCGGCCGCGATCGTTCGCGTCCCGGGGCGGGAGGGCCCGGCGGCCCGCTCCCCAGGGTCATGCGCCGGCCCGAGCGGTTGGCGTTCCCGCGCGGGCGGCGCTCGGATGCGCCGGGCTCGTCCGTCTTCGCGCCGACATCGGTCCGCGCGAGACTGCTTTTGGACTTGGCCCGGCCCATGGCCCGATCACAAAGATGCTATCAGCGGCTCCGAGGGCTGTAAAGCAGTCGGATATCTAATATAAGACAAGATTATTTTACTAGATTTGGTGGGCTGAACCGCCCTGTCCCGTCTCGGGTTCGGCAGGGGCGAGATCCTGGATCGGCCCCAGCGCGACCTGCTGGATCAGGAGCGCCACCAGGGCCGACCAGCCGGTCTGGTGCGAGGCCCCGAGGCCGCGGCCGGTATCGCCATGATAGTACTCGTAAGAGAGGACATGGTCGCGGAAATGCGGGTCCTCCTGCTCCAGGCGGCTGTCCCCGTAGACCGGGCGGCGCCCGTCCGGCCCCCGCGTCGAGAGCGCGATCAGGCGGTGGGCGAGGAGGTCGGCGATCTCCTGCAGCGAGAGGAACCGCCCCGAGCCCGTTGGCGCCTCGACCCGGAAGTCCGGCCCGTAATAGCGGTGGAAGCGGCGCAGGCCGTCGATCAGGAGGTAGTTGATCGGCAGCCAGACCGGCCCGCGCCAGTTCGAGTTGCCGCCGAACAGGCGCGTGCGCGACTCGGCCGGCTCGTAGGGCAGGGCCAGCTCTTCCCCGTCCCAGCGGAAGCGGAAGGGCGCGTCCGCATAGACTTTCGAGACGCCGCGGATGCCGTGGGGCGAGAGGAATTCCGTCTCGTCGAGCATGCGGCGCAGAAGCGCCTTGAGCCGGTGGCCGCGCAGCAGCGAGAGCAGCAGCGTGCCCCCCTGCCCCGGCTCCTGCCAGCGCGAGACCAGCGCGGCGAGGTCCGGCCGGCTCTCCAGGAAGAAGCGCAGCCGCGCCTGGAAGCCCGGCAGGCAGCGCGTATCGGCCTCGCGCAGGATCGCCACCGCGCAGATCGGGATCAGCCCGACGAGGGTGCGGGCGCGGATCGGGATGCGGCCCGCCTCGGTCTCGATCACGTCGTAGAAGAACTGGTCCTCCTCGTCCCAGAGGCCGCCGCTGCGGGCAGCCGCGTCCGCGATCAGCAGGAAGTGCTCGAAGAACTTCTGGGCCATGTCCTCGTAGGCGCGGTTGTCGAGCGCGAGCTCGACCGCGATGCGCATGAGCTCCAGCGCGTTCATCGCCATCCAGGCGGTGGCGTCGGACTGGGTGAGCGCGCCGCAGGCGAGGGGCTTCGAGCGGTCGAACAGGCCGATATTGTCGAGGCCGAGGAAGCCGCCCTGGAGCAGGTTGCGGCCGGCCGCGTCCTTGCGGTTCACCCACCACGTGAAGTTGAGCGCGAGCCGATTGAAGGCGCGCAGCAGGAAGCCGTGGTCCGGCACGCCGGTGAGCGCCCGGTCGAGGCTGAAGACGCGCCAGGCCGCGAAGGCGTGCAGCGGCGGGTTGGCGTCGGAGAAGCCCCACTCGTAGGCCGGCATCGCGGCGTTCGGGTGCGTATAGGCCTCGTCGAGGAGGAGCAGCACCTGCCCCTTGGCGAAATCCGGGTCGATCGTCGCCAGCACGATGCTCTGCAGCGCGAGGTCCCAGGAGGCGAACCAGGGATATTCCCAGGCGTCCGGCATCGAGATGATGTCGTGGGCGCGCACGTGCCGCCAATCGGCGTTGCGGCCGGATTGGCGCGCCTCCGGCGGCTTCGGCTGGCCGGGATCGCCCGCGAGCCACTCGCGCACGTCGTAATGGTAGAGCTGCTTCGACCAGAGCAGGCCGGCGAGCGCCTGGCGCTGCACGCGGCGCTCGTCCGCCTCCGGGATGTCGGCCTGCAGGGCGGCGTAGAAGGCGTCCGCCTCGGCGATGCGCTGCGCGAAGACCGCGTCGAAATCGGCGAACGGGTCCCCTCCCCCTCCTTCGTCCGGGCGGAAGCGCAGGCGCAGGGTGGCCTCGGCGCCGGCCTCGAGCCGCAGCCGGTGCAGCGCGGCGCATTTCGTGCCGGTCCGGTCCGGATTGACCGCCCCGGCCTCGCCGCCGACCACGCAGCGGTCGATCGCATCCTTGGGGTAGCCGGCCGGCGGCAGCCCGTAGAGCCGGGCGCCGTTGGTCTCGTTGTCGCAGAACAGCCATTCGGGCGCGCCCTCCGCGAAGAGGCGCATCGGCGGCATGCGTGGGTGGCGGGCGCTCACCGTGCCGTCGGGCTCCAGGCACAGCGCGGGCCGGCCCGCATCCCCGCCCCAGGACCAGGTGTTGCGCGCGAAGAGCTGCGGCAGCAGCGCGAGCTCCGCCGCCTCCGGGCCGCGATTGGCGACGGTGACCCGCATCAGGATGTCGTCGGGGCCGGCCTTGGCGTAGGCGATGGCGACGTCGAAATAGCGGCCCGCGTCGAACAGGCCCGTGTCGATCAGCTCGAATTCGGGATCGTCGAGGCCGGCCCGCGCATTCTCGCGCACCAGCCGCTCGTAGGGGAACGCGGCCTGCGGGTATTTGTATAGCATCCGCATGTAGGCGTGGCTCGGGAGCCCGTCGAGATAGTAGTAGAGCTCCTTGACGTCCTCGCCGTGGTTGCCCTCCTCATTGGTGAGGCCGAACAGGCGCTCCTTGAGGATCGGGTCGCGCCCGTTCCAGAGCGCGAGGCAGAGGCACCAGTTGAGGTCCCGGTCGGCGAAGCCGCCGATCCCGTCCTCGCCCCAGCGATAGGCGCGCGAGCGGGCATGGTCGTGCGGGAAGGCGGTCCAGGCCTCGCCCCCGGCGCTGTAATCTTCCCGCACCGTGCCCCATTGCCGGTCGCTGAGATAGGGACCCCAAAGCCGCCAGGCCGGATCGGTGCGGGCCGCCACGAGGCGGCCGCCCTCCACGGTGTCGAAGATGCGCGGTGCTCGGTGGGTGTGCGGCACGGCCTTGCGATCGCTCCGATGGCGCGGATTCCCCGGCGATGCCGCAGCCGCCCCGACCATAGCAGGCCGCGAACCGCAGCGATGCGCGAACGACGGCGACGGAGCTGTTGACCTGCGCGGCCTTTCCCCCTATCTGATCCCCACCCGAGCGGAGGGCGCCTGTTAGGCCCCACCCCGGTCTTCCACCCCGTGCAAGGCACTGCCGGCCGAGGGGTTGGTGGGGGATAGTTTAACGGTAGAACGGTGGACTCTGACTCCTCTAGTCCTGGTTCGAATCCAGGTCCCCCAGCCACCTAGCAACCTAAGTCATTCTTAACGCTCAGCTTTCTGTCTCGCCGCCCTGCGGGTTGAGCCGGTTGCTACAATCCGCTGCTACAAAGTCCGCCCGCGGGCGGCAGGCGGGCAGCGTGAAGACCTCCATCGCCAATGTCGTCCGGCGCGGCCGGACGCTGCATTTTCGGCGGACCGTCCCGCCGGAGCTGCGCCGCTTCGTCGGGCGGCGTGAACTCACCCGCAGCCTCGGCACAGTCGATCATCCGACTGCCAAGCTGCACGCCGCCGCGCTATACGTCGCCTCGGAGCGCCTCTTCGGCGCCGTGCGCGCGACACCCATGCTCACCGATGCCCAACTCGCCCGCCTCGTGCAGGACTTTTACGCGACCGTACTGGAGCGCGAGAACACCGTGCGGCTGCGCGCGCCGCCCCACGACGATGCCGTCTCCGAGATCCGGGGTGCCTACTACGGCGAGATCGCGGCCAAGACCCGCAGGGCACTCGCCGGCAACCGCCTCGATGAGGCCCGCGTCATCACCGAGGCCATGCTCAAGAAGCAGGGTGTCATCTGCACCGATCTCGCGCCGGACGACTGGCAGCGCGCGCGCCAAGCCGTCATGCGCGCGGGCATCGACGTCGCCGAGGCTCTACAGGCCCGCTACACCGGTGACTTCAACCACGAACCCAGAGACAAGCTGCTCCGCGAGACGCTGACCGCGTCACCTTCGGACCAAGCCCCACCCACTCCAACCACTTCGGTGCCGTCAGCGACGACGGAGGCGATGACTGCAAGGCCGCGCCCTGCAACGGCTCCCCTTCTGTCGACCGTGACTGAGCCCTTCATTACCGATCAGATCGCCAGCGGCGCGTGGGAGCGGCAGACGGCTGCTCAGGCGCGAGCCACCTTCAGGCTCCTCACCGACATCTGCGGCGACCTCCCCCTGAGGGACTACACCCGCCAGGATGCTGGCCGCTTCAAAGAGCAGCTTCAGCGCCTGCCCTCGGACTATGGCAAGGCGTCCGCCTATCGAGGGCTAAGCGTCGCGCAGATCATCGTCCGATACGACGGACAAGCCACCGCGGGCCGCACGGCGCCGATCACTGCCAAGACCATCAAGCGCCACTTCTCCGCTCTCTCTGCCCTGTGGACGGCCGCCGAGGCCAAGGGCGAGGTCGAGGCCAACATCTTCGTCGGCTTCCGCTTCGGTGCGGGCAAGCGGGCCGTCGAGGAACGCGACCTCTGGGAGACGACCGAACTTGCCACGCTCTTCGCCTCGCCGGTCTGGTCCGGATGCGCGTCCGAGACACGCCGGGCCGAGCCCGGCTCCCTGATCCTGCGGGACGAGAAATTCTGGCTGCCGCTCATCGCCGTCTTCTCCGGCATGCGGCAAGAAGAAATCTGCCAGTTGAGCCTGGACGACATCCAACAGGTCGAGGGCGTTTGGTTCTTCGATCTCAACGCGCGGGACGGGCGCATGCTGAAGAACGCTACGGCCGCCCGCCGCGTGCCCATTCATGACGAACTCATTCGTCTGGGGCTCCTCGATCAGGTGGTGCAACTCCGGGGCCGTGGTGAGACGCGCCTGTTCCCGCTGCTCAAGGCGGGCGGTGCGGACGGTCGCCTCGGACACGCATTTGCGAAGTGGTTCACCCGTTACAGGCGCGAGATCGGTCTCGACCGGGCTAAGCTCGTCTTCCACAGCTTCCGGCACACGGCAACGACGCTGATGCATGAGGCGGACGTCCAAACCGCTATTATCGACCGCGTTACGGGTCACACCACGCCTGGTGAGACCGCTCGTTACACCAAGCGCACGACGCTCCGTCAGCTGCAGGCAGCGATCAACGCCATAGTCATCGGTGTGGACCTCTCACACCTTCACAAAAACTTTGCGGCAACCTCGAACAAAGTGCCCGTAGCCCGTCAACCCTAAGCCCGCAACTCCTCGCGCGCACGTCATTTCGCCATATCGGCAGACACGCGACGCCCATCCCAGGCACCCGAGCCTCCACCGGCTGCCAGGCGGGGTGGAGAACCGCGGGTCAAACGCCGAAGGGCATCCATCGGCGCCAAGGGTGGTCCGGTACGCCGGGCCGTTCAGGAGTGAGGACCGGGTCGCCTCGGACCTCCAGACGACCGCCTGCCCCAAGGGTCCAGAAGGCCGACATCCGTCCGCGTACGTCCCACAGCGATGAACGACAGGAACACCCGTCGATGCCGCTCGCAGCCGGCACCGCTGCCGCGTCCCGGCGTTCCACATGCCCAAACGCTAGGGGGTCTGTTCGATTTAGTCGCGCGGGGCCCCCGCACCCTGTTGCGCTCTCGCCGAATCGTGCTCACTCCCCGAGACCTCGCCACGTCGTGTGGCCGCCGACGCCCCCGCGCGGTGCTCTGCAGGAGGTCTTCAGCCATGTCGTGTTCATCCTCACCACCCACCATCGTCACGACCCAGCCGCCTCGGGGCGCCCCACGGTACTGGGCGCAGGCCGCCGTCGCGCCGCAGCCCGCCCGGCCGGGGCAGCGCGTCCTGCCGCTGCACCGGCTCGATCCGGTGATGCAGGACTTCTTCCGCGACCAGATCGAATGTGGCGAGGTGCCGTACTGGATCGTCGCCGACGAGCCGTGCATCGCCTACGCCTCACTCACGCCCTACACCGCCGCTGGCACCGACGAGCCGGATTGGGGGCGGGCCTTCCTCATGCTGTAAACGGCCACCGGAGGAACTTTCCTCAGACGGCACCCCGGCCGGGATCCGAGGGGCTCTTCGATTTCCCGGGCGCGGGCGGCAGCGTCCGCTTCGCGCCCGACCCAGTCGTCTGAGGCATCCGCTCGGGTGCGCGAGAGCGGCCGCCACGCAATGAAGACCGAAGCGACGGAATGGTGGCGGGCGGCGTGCTTGGTGCAATCCCCTCATCCGAAGTCTGCAGTTGCCCCGGTACGAGGTGACGATCACCGCGCACCGGCTCACGTGACGGCCCTCTCGATGAGTGCAGTTCGAAGCCGGCCGATCCGGTCGGTCGTCAGGCATCCACGTTCGGTTCAGACTGCTCACTGCCCACGGTGTCGTCCACGCGATCCTTCAATCGCTCGATGACCCATCGCCCGGCGGGGCCAGGGAGCTCGGCGGTCCGGTACACGGCCGACACCGACAGTGCGAACGCGCACGCCTGGAGGTCCTGGATATCCAGCCTGACGAGGCGGCCCTTCGCGAGGTCCTCGCGCACGGCGTGGAGCGGCATGCCGCCCCAGCCCAGGCCGCCGACCAGGAACGCGTGCTTGGCCGACAGGTCGGCATTCTACTGCCGACGATCCGCGCGGTTGAGGTTTGCCCGGTAACGCAGCCGGTCCGCCGCCCCGGCCGCTTGCTTCTGACCTGCACGGAACAGGAACACCGCGTCGTCGAGCCCTCCGAGATCGTAGACGATCGCCTCCTCTGCCCGCAGCGGCACCGCGGTCTCGATCTCGACCACCTCCCGGCCCATCAGCCCGAGCCGCACCCGCACCGGCGCCAGCGCGCGCTCGCCCACATGCACCAGGATCACCCCCTCCGGCCCGTCCGCCGTTTGATCCGGCAGCCGCCGCACGCAGCTACGGGGTACCGCCAGCACCTCACGCGCGCCGTCGGGGTCCGCCAACACTGCGCCGTGCACCTTCATCGTGCCCTCGACACGCACCGCCCCGGCCAACAGCGCCAAGCCGAGGCGCACGCGCCGCTCCCCGTCGATCTCGCAACGCGCCGCCACCACCGGACCGCGCTCCCGGTGCCGTTCGCCCATCGCCGGGATGAACGCCAGCTCGAGCCAGTCGCCTGACATCACCGTCTCGGCCACCCCGGAAGGCAGCAGGCAGGAGGCGAACAGCACGGGTGGTGACGACGCATCACCCTCGCCACCCGGCTCCGCCGCAGCCATCGCCTCGACCACCCGCCTAGCCGCGGACGCCGCGAAGTCCGCGTCCAGCTTCAAGGCCACCGCGTCGTGGCCGATCCGCACGTCGACGGTTATCTCCGGCGTCACCGTCATCGTGCGCCGCTTCGTCGTGCGGATGCCGGCCGCCTTCCACTCCGCCTCGCTCAGCTCCAACCGCGGCAGGCCGGTGTCGCCGAGCCGGCTCTTCGCCGCCGGCTTCATCAACGCCAGCGGCGGTGCGGTCCGCCGTCGCTCCGCCTCCTCGGCCGCTTCCAGCGCCCGCTCGCGCTTGTACGCGGGTCGCGCGAAGAGCCCGCCGCCCCGCCCGCGCTGGCGCATCCCGGCGCGCTCCTCGGCCGTCAGCCCCCAGCGGTCGCGATAGCCTGAGTCGTCCTGGGCCACGACCTCCTCGACCGGCGGAGGGTAACCTTGAGTCAGACGCGGCGCGTGGATCTCGATGCGGCACCGCTCCTCGTCCGGGAAGGTCGGGCGGCCCGCGAGCTTCAGCGTCACCCACATCTGCTGGCCATCGCCGAGTTCGCTTCGACCCACCACGACCGCCCGCAGCGGCTCGCCCCCCCAGCGGGTCGGGATCACCCGGGCCGGCGTACGCAAGTCCAGCGCCTCCGCCACGGCGCGCGGCAACTGCAACCGGAAAGCGCGATCCTCCCACCGCGTGAAGCTGTAGAGGCGGTCGCCCGGCCCGAACTCGGTGCCACCCGGCAGGACGTCATCCACCGCGATGTCGCAGGGCCAAGTCAGGTTTAGGAACCGCGAGGGCGTCCCCCGGCGCTCCAGGCGCTCGATCTGCCTGTCGGACATGCCGAGCCGCTGCAACGGCGCCTTGGCCGCGTCGCGCGCGTCGCCCAACAGCGCCTGCACTCGGTCGAGATAGGCCGCCTGCCGCGCCTCGATCTCCTCACCCACGATCGTCATGACCGGGGTGGACGCCCGCACCCGCGTGCGCAAGGCCGCGCCGCCGCGGTCGGCGTCCCGCTCGAGGTCGACCTTCACGCTGCCCCGGCAACTGGCCTGCATCGGCAGGAACGCGTCCGGGTCGGGCAGCAGGTACGCGTGATCCGTGATGATCCCCACCGTCAGACTCCCGCTCCGTCCCGTTGCGACCAGTTCCAGCCCGAGAAAATTCACCGCGGGCCTTGAACGGCGCCCGCGCATGAACCATGACATCCCTGTCCGGCCGATGCATCGCTCGGACTTGCCCGTCGTGGTCGGCGTGATACGGCAGCGCGGCGGGGACATGGGATACTGTGGGGATGTGGTCGTTATATCCCGCGGGCACCGCAACGCTCGAAGCCCGAAGGACCACCGGCGGCCTGCATGACGCCGTGAAGTCGCGAGCATTCTCCCCAGCCAGCAGGGCAATGGGGGGCCGTAGCGAGGCGCCTCGACTTGCGAGGTGACCAAGCGCGCGTGCGGCGTCCCAGGCTCCGGCCGGGGATGTTCCCGCTTGACCGTAGCTCCTCCTCTCCGGGGTGACGAGCGGCAAGTGGAAACCTCCCCCACTCCCCCGACCCCAAGAGAGAAACCCAAGAGCGAGGGTTACTGGATTAAGTTGGGTGTGCCGGCATCCTTCCCCGAGTGCCGCGTCAGCGCTCACCTCCGTTCCCCGCGTGCCGTGTTGCCTGCCGGCCGTCGCTGCCGGTCTAACATCTCCGGCCGCGGGCACATCGAGATCCGCGGCTCGTCCTTCCCGCGGTCGAGCCAGAACACTTGGTAGTCCGGCAGCGCGTTGGCCCGGACGATCCGGCGCAGCTCGTGCCGGAAGCGCGGCAGCGGGCTGCCCTGTCCCGATTTCCCCCATAGCGTCGCCACCGTCGTATAGTGGCTTGGCTGGTAACCCACATGCTTGCGCGCCACGCGGTAGAGCCAGCGCTCGTAGTTACCGGCGATGCCGAAGTAGCTCTCCGTCAGGCTGAGCAGGTGCCGCTGCGCCACCGCCGTGTGGAACCACTCGCCCAAGGCCACCGCGAGGTGCCCGCGACCCGCGCCCTCGCCCACCTCCGTGATCAGCGTGAAGGTCCGCTCCGGGCCGGGCTTGCCATCGGGTCCGATGTTCGTCGTGTACCGGGTCCCCCGCAGCCGCGCGAAGGCGGCTCGCAAGAGCGCATATTCCCGCCCGCTCGCGCTCAACCCGCGCGCCTGGAGCAGTTGGCGCGGGTTCAGGTCGACGACCTCCGGCACCGCCGCGCCCCTCGGCCTCTCGTGCACGAGCCGGCTGGCGATCAGGATCAGCAGCTCCGCGTCTCGGATGCTCGCCACGCCCCCACCCGCCGCCGGGACCGCGCGCAGCCAGCAGCGGCCCTGGGGGTCGGCGTAGTCGATCGGCGTGGGCCGCTCCCGACTCGCCAGGCTGAAGAAGGGCCGCTCCATCAGCGCGCGTACGTCGTAGAGCGGCCAGGGCGCCCGGTGCGGCGACGGGACCGGCGGCGCGATGATGGCGGGCTCGGCGAGGCGCTCCCAATCGAACAGTGCCCGGTCTTCGTCCGACATCCGTGCGTGCGCTGCGTCCTCCGGCTCGTCCTCGCAGCCGAAAATGCTGAGATGTCCGCCGTCAGCACTCCTGAGACAGATTGAGGGTCTTCACGAACGGAGGATGGCTGGTTCATCGTAGCCCCCAGGAGCGAAGATGAAACAGACGTCCGGG
>NZ_CABFVH010000088.1 GCF_902141855.1 Methylobacterium dankookense
GCGGCGCCCGCCCCGGAGGCCGCGCGTGGGGCCCGCCCTGCCCGCGCCGAGGCGCCCCGCCCGCGCCGCGAGGCCCGGCCCGCCCTCCGCACCGCGCGCTATGCCGGCGGCGCCGGATCCGTCTGGCAGGCCGGCGACGGCCACGCCTTCTCCGGCAGCTTCGGCGGCTGCCGCTTCTCGGGGATCGCCGGCCCCGGCGGCGTCCGCCTCGCGCAGGGCTGCTGACGCGCGACCGGTCGTCGTGCGGGATGAACAGAATCTCCGCGTGAAGATTGGTCGATCCAGCTCGAACAGGCTCTGTGAGCCTCGTTCGTGATCCAAGGATCATGGAAGATGCGCTAGAGCGCGCTCCGCCGAAGTGGACATCGGTTCGGCGAAAGAGAGCGCGTCAAAACAAAGACTTAGAGCCGATCTCGATTGCAACGCGATCGGGATCGGCTCTAGAAGCCCCGAGCCGGATGCCGGTCCGGTAGTCTCGGGTGCAGCGCGGACGGTGGCATGGAATCCCTCGCCTGGCTCGCGGAGGAGGCTTGCCGCAACGCATGGCCCGCCCCGCGCGAGGTTCATCTCGGCGGCTGGCTGCTGCGCGCCTCCGGCGGGCCGACGCGGCGGACGAATGCGCTCAACCCCCTGCCCGGCCCCCGCGCCGCGCCGGCGGCCGCGATCGAGGCCGCCGAACGGGTCTTCGCCGGGCTCGGCGCGCCCGCCATCTTCCGCATCGTCTCGCTGGCGCCGGAACTCGATCCCGAGCTGGAGCGGCGCGGCTACCGCGCGGAGGGCCATGCCCTCACCCTCGCCGCCGATCTCGCGGATCATGGAAGCCCGGATCCGCAGGTGCAGCTCGCGCCCGCGCCGGATGCCGCGTGGCTGGCGCTGCGCGCCCGGGTCAATGCCTCGGACGCGGCGGCCGAGCGCGCCTACCGCGTCATGCACGAGACCATCGCCCTGCCCCGGGCCTGCGCCGCCCTCCACGTGGACGGCGTGCCGGCCGCGCAGGCCTATGCGGTGCTCGATCGCGCGCTCGTGGTGATCGAGTCGGTCGCCACCGCGCCCGAGGCCCGCAAGCGGGGCCATGCCCGCCGGGTCGTCGCCGCGCTGATGGACTGGGGCCGGGCGCGGGGCGCTGCCCAAGCCTGCCTGCAGGTGGTGGCCGACAACCATCCGGCCCGCGCCCTCTATGCCGGCCTCGGCTTCGGGCGCGAACTCTCCCGCTACCACTACCGCCGCGCGCCCTGATACCGGGATTCCAAAGGGATCATCCCTTTGGCGGGTCCAGGGCGGAGCCCTGGGACTAGGCCGGGGCGCTGCCCCGGCACCCCGCCAAAGGCCTGAGGCCTTTGGGATCCCGGATTCAGGCCTCGAACAGCGACGTCTGCTGGGGTTCCTTGCGCGGCGCCTTCCGGGGCGCGCGGCGGGGCGGCTCCGGTGCCTCGTCAGGGCGCGCCCGCACGGTGCCGTCGGCGAATTGCAGGGTGAGGCCCGGCGCCGCGGCGGCGGCGGCGGCGCTGCGCAGGGGCGCGCCGGCCTCGTCCCGCACCAGGGCGTAGCCGCGCTCCAGCACCGCCTTGTAGCTCAGCGAGCCCAGCAGCGAGCCGAGCGCCTCCAGCCGGTCGCGGCGGCGCTCCACCGCGCGGGCGCCGGCCTGGGCGAGGCGCGCCAGCGTCGCGGCGAGCCGGTCGGCCCGGCGCGCCTCCAGGGTGCGGGCCCGCTCGAGGGTGGCCTCCCGCGCCACCACGAGGCGGCGCCCGAGCTGGGCGAGGGTCTCGGTCTTGCGCAGCATGTCGTTGCGCAGGGCCGTGCCCGGCCGGTGGTCGATGCGGGCGAGCCGGGCCCGGGCATTGGCCAGCGCCACGTCGGGCGAGCGCCGGACGAGCCGGTCGAGCAGCCCCTGCAGGCGCTGGCGGTGGCCGCGCGCCCCGGCCGCGAGCGCCGGGGCGAGGCGGGCCTCCGCGAGGTCGAGGCGCTGGCGCTTGGCCGCCAGGAAGGCGTCGGCGCTCGGGATGGCGCGGGCGGCGGCGCGAAGATCCGCCCGGTCGCGGTCGAGTCGGCGCAGGATCGCGCCCGCGCCCCGCCCGCCGAGATCGTGCACCTGGCCCGCGAGGTCGGCATGGACCGGCACCGCCATCTCGGCGGCGCCCGTCGGCGTCGGCGCGCGCCGGTCGGAGGCGTAGTCGATCAGCGTGGTGTCGGTCTCGTGCCCCACCGCCGAGATCAGCGGGATCCGGCTCTCGAAGGCGGCGCGGACGACGCATTCCTCGTTGAAGGCCCAGAGATCCTCGATCGAGCCGCCGCCGCGGGCGACGATCAGCACGTCCGGCCGCGGGATCGGGCCGCCGGGCTCCAGCGCGTTGAAGCCCCGGATCGCGGCGGCGATCTCCTCGGCCGCCCCCTCCCCCTGCACCCGCACCGGCCAGACCAGGACGGGCCGGGGGAAGCGGTCCTCCAGGCGGTGCAGGATGTCGCGGATCACCGCGCCCGTCGGCGAGGTGACGACGCCGACCACCCGCGGCAGGAAGGGGATCGGCTGCTTGTGCTCGGGGGCGAACAGGCCCTCGGCCGCCAGCGCCCGCTTGCGCTCCTCCAGGAGCGCCATCCAGGCGCCGAGCCCGGCCGGCTCCAGGCTCTCGATGACGATCTGGTAGGAGGACTTGCCGGGATAGGTGGTGATGCGCCCGGTGGCGACGACCTCGAGCCCCTCCTGCGGCCTCTGGCGCAGCCGCCCGAACACGCCCTTCCAGACCACGGCGTCGATGCGCGCCTGCCCGTCCTTCAGCGAGAAATAGGCGTGGCCCGAGCCGTGCGGCCCGCGATAGCCCGAGATCTCGCCGCGCAGGCGCACATGGCCGAAGGCGTCCTCCAGCGTCCGCTTCAGCGCGGTGGCGAGCTCGCCCACCGACCATTCGGGCTGGTTGGCCGAGAGCACGCGCGCAGGTGGCACGTCGGCGGGCGCGTCCGTCGAAGGGCGCGCGGCGCGCGGCGGGGGCGGAGGGACGAGCGGCATGGCGCCGGACGCTAGGCGCGCAGGATCCGGGTGTCGAGAGGGGGCGCCCCTCTCGCGGGTCCGGGCGGAGCCCGGGGCTCTTCCAGGGCTTTGCCCGGGACCCACCAAAGGGATGATCCCTTTGGGAACCCGGTCTCCGGATCAGGCGGCGTCGGCCAAAGCGGGCCTCGCGCAGGCGCGGATGCAGGCGCGGGCCAGCGCCTCGGTGGCGTCCACCAGCCGGGAGCGCAGGTCGCCCTCCACCGCGGCGAGGGCCACCGGGATCTCGGTGCAGGCCATCACGACTTCGCGGCAGCCCGCCGCCAGCAGCGCCTCGGCCTGTCCGCGCAGGATCGTTGCGGCCTCGGGCGTCCGCCCGGCCTTCACCAGCCGGATCGCGCGCATCACCGCCGCCTGCCCGGCCGCGTCCGGAACCCGGCAGGACAGGCCCTTCCGGGCGAGGCGCTCCTGATAGAGCCCGCCCGCGACGGTGCCGGTCGTCGCCAGCACGCCGATGCGGTCGCCCGGCCGCGCGGCGAGGTCGTCCGTCACGGCCTCCGCGATGTGCAGGATCGGCAGGGGCGTCCCCGCCTGCAGGGCCTCGTGCCAGAGATGGGCGGTGTTGCAGGGGATGGCGATGCAGGTGGCGCCCGCCGCCTCCAGCCGCCGCAGGGCCTCGCGCATGGCGGGCAGCGGATCGGCCCCCTCCCCCCGGAGCGCGGCGTTGCGGTCGGGGATGTTCGCGGCCGAGCACACCACCATCGGGACGTGGTCCTGGTCGCGGGAGGCCGGGGTGTTCCGCACGACCTTGGCCATGAAGTCCACGGTCGCCATCGGACCCATCCCACCGAGAACACCGAGCATCGCGGACCTCCTGTTGCGGGGCTCACGATGCGCGGGAGCCCGGCGCCGGGTCCAATGCCGTGTCAGTCCGGCCCAGTCCGGTCCTGCATAGTTTCGGCGGCGACGGCCTCCGCCGCCTCCCAGACCGCCGAGACGGCGGCGCGGCGATGCGCGGCGTTGCGGTAGAGCCGCACCTCCAGCGGCGTGCTCGGCCCCGTCGCGACCAGCTGTCCCTCGGCGAGTTCCCGCGCCACGAGGCTGCGCGGCAGCCAAGCCAGGCCGTGGCCCTCCAGCGCCATGAACTTCAGCGCCTCCGCCATCGCGTTCTCGTTGGTGTGGGCGGAGGCGGTGGGACCGCCCGCCTCCGCCTGCGCGACGGCCGCCACGCGGCCGAGGAAGGAGTTGTGCGCGTAGCTCAGCAGCGGGATCCCCGCCTCCGGCGTCCCGGCGCCGCGCACGGCCACGAGGCTGTCGGCCCCCACCACGCGGTGCGGGAACTGGGCCGGGTCGAGCAGGATCGGCACGCTCGGATGGTGGAAGGTCAGCAGGAAGTCGTAGCCGCCCTCGACGATCGCCTGGAGGCAGGCGTGGAAGTCGTCGGGCAGCAGGCGGCTGCTCAGGGGGCCGGCCTGCGCCTCGATCCGCCGGAACCAGCGCGGGAAGAAGGTCAGGGCGAGGGTGTGGAGCGCGGCCACCGCCACGTGGCGCTGCCCCGGCCGGGCGCTGGCCTGCAACGCGGCGCGGCTGCCGTGGAGCATGCGCACCGCCTCCTCCGCCGTCTCGCGGAAGGCCCGCCCCGCCGCCGTCAGCGAGGTCGGATAGGTGCTGCGGTCGATGAGGGCGACGCCGAGCCAGGTCTCCAGGGCCTGGATGCGCCGGCTGAAGGCCGATTGCGTGACGTGGCGCTCCTCGGCCGAGCGCGAGAAGTTGCCGGTCCGTGCGAGGCTGACGAAGTCCTCAAGCCATTTCAGCTCCATGATGGCACCAGCCTAGAGTCGCAACGCGCGGAGAGCCAGCGGCCTCGCCGCGCTCAAGGATCGGCCGATCCGGCGGCGAGATGCGCCAGGAGCTGGCCGGCATGGGCGGAGAGGTCGGCGGCCCGGCGCACGCAGAGGGTGAGGCGCCGCAGCGCCCAGGCGTCGCTCAGGGGAACCCAGCGGCAGGCGCCGCGCCGCGCCACCGCCTCCGGCACGATCGCGACGCCGACCCCGCTCCGCACCATCCGGCAGGCCGTCTCCAGCCCGCTCACCCGCACGCGCAGCTTGAAGGCGCGCCCGGCCCGGGCGGCGTGGCCGGCAAGATGCGCCTGGAGCGCGCTGCCGTGGCTGAGCCCCACGAAGGGCTCGTCGAGCGCCTCCTGGAGGGCCACCGCCGCGCGCTCCGCGAAGGGATGGCCCTCCGGCACCACGAGGACGAGCCGGTCGGTGCGCAGGGCCCGCGTCTCCAGGGTCCCGAGATCGGCGGTGTCGGCGACGATGCCGATCTCGGCGAGGCCGCCGGCGATCGCCTCGACGATCTCGGCGCTGGTGCGCTCCTCGAGGTCGATGTCGATCGTCGGATGGGCCGCGAGGAAGCCCGCCAGGGCGTCGGGCAGGAAGGCGGCCCCGGCCGCGGTGTTCGAGAGCACCCGCACATGGCCGCGCAGGCCCTGCGCGTATTGCCCGAGCTCGCCGCGCATCTGCTCGAGCTGGCCCAGCACGATCCGGGCGTGATGCGCCACCGCCCACCCGGCCGGCGTCGGCGAGACCCCGCGCGGGTTGCGCGCCAGCAGGGGCACGCCGCTCGCCTCCTCCATCCCGCGGATGCGCTCGCTCGCGGAGGCCAGCGCCATCCCGGCCCGCTCGGCGCCGCGGGTGATGCTCGCCGCCTCGGTGACGTGGAGGAACAGGCGGAGGTCGGTCAGGTCGAAGCGCATGCCGCCATCGTCCGCGGCGGGGGCCCGGCGGGCAAGGACGTTCGGACGAGCCTTCGGGGCGTCTTTGAAGAGCCTTCGGACGAGCCTTCGGCCTGGCCGAAGGCCCGCTTCCGGCACTTCCGCATTGTGAGGGGCCCCGCCCGCCGGCAAGGTCGGGCCATGAGACGCAACCCGCACATGCGGACGGCCCTGCAGGGCGATCACCTCCTGGAGGGCGTCGCAATCTGCCTCGCCGGCCTGACCGCCCTCGCCGCCCTCGCGCGGCTCGATCCCGCCCGGCCCGCTTCCTGCGCCGCCCCGGCCCCCGCCCCCATCGTCCAGCGGGCCGCGCCCCTGGATGTTAGGACGGTGGAGGATCCCGTGCTGCGCGACATGCTGCTGCACGACTGACGATAACGGCCGGATGCCGACGCCGCCCGGCCCCGAGCCCTCCGAGCCCTCAGATCCTCACCAGGCCATGCCCTTCGCCCTCGATCCGCTCCCGGTCGCCGTCGCGGCCGCCACCTTCCTGCTCGCGGGCTTCGTCAAGGGCGTGATCGGGCTCGGCCTGCCGACCGTGGCCATGGGGTTGCTCAGCACCGTCATGGCGCCCGCGCAGGCGGCGGCGCTGCTCATCGTGCCGTCCTTCACGACGAATGTCTGGCAGCTCGCGGCGGGCCCGCGCTTCGGCGCCCTGGCGCGCCGGCTCTGGCCGATGCAGGCCGGCATCGTGCTCGGCACGCTGGCGGGGTCCGGCTTCCTCCAGGGCAACCATGCCGGGCAGGCGGCGATCGCCCTCGGCCTCGCCCTGGTGGCCTATGCGGTGCTCGGCCTCGCCGCCATCCGCTTTTCCGTGCCGCCCCGGGCCGAGGCCTGGCTCGGGCCGCTCGTCGGCCTCGCCACCGGGCTGGTGACGGCCGCGACCGGCGTGTTCGTGATCCCGGCCGTGCCCTATCTCGGCGCGCTCGGGCTCGCGAAGGACGAGCTGATCCAGGCGCTCGGGCTCTCCTTCACGGTGTCCACCATCGCGCTTGCGCTGATGCTCGCCGGCGGCGGCGGCTTCGCCCTCGGCACGGCGGGCGCCTCGGTCGCGGCCCTCGCGCCCGCGCTCGTCGGCATGGTCGTCGGCGGCTGGGTGCGCGGCCGGGTCAGCGAGCGGGTCTTCCGGCGCTGCTTCTTCCTCGGCCTGCTCGCGCTCGGCGCCCATCTCGCCGCGCGGCTGGTGTTCTGAGGGGCGGCCCGGGCGGCGGATCCCCTCTCCCCGCCCGAAGTCGGGCTTGCCCGACTTCGGTTCCACGTTGCCGATCTCGGGCAAGCCCGAGATCGGTCGGGGAGAGGGCGCGCGTCGCGCTTGGTGGAGGCGCCCCTCAGGGCGCCATGTCGGGGACGGCCTTCACCACCCCGCTGTCCGCGTCGGCGGAGGCGCGGCCCGCTGCGGCCGGGGTCGCGGCGGCGAGCTGGGGCGGGGGCGTGAGCTGCAGGTGCTCGCTCGTATAGGCCAGCTCCGCATAGGCCTTCTGCGGGTCGTCGTTCAGCTTGGTGCCGTAGCTCGGGACGATCCGGCGGATCTTCGTCTGCCACTCGGGCGTCGCGACCTTCTGGGCGAAGACCTTCTCCAGCACGTCCAGCATGATCGGCGCGGCCGTCGAGGCGCCGGGCGAGGCGCCGAGCAGAGCGGCGATGCTGCCGTCCTTCGCGCTCACGACCTCGGTGCCGAGCTTCAGCACGCCGCCCTTCTCGGGGTCGCGCTTGATGATCTGCACCCGCTGGCCGGCCTGGATCAGCCGCCACTCGTCCTTCTTCGCGTTGGGGAAGTACTCGCGCAGGGCCTGGTAGCGGTCCTCGTCGGAGAGCATCACCTGGCCGGCGAGGTACTCGATCAGCGGATACTGCTCCACGCCGACGCGGACCATCGGCCAGACGTTGCTGGTGGTGGTCGAGCTCAGGAGGTCGAAATAGGAGCCCTCCTTCAGGAACTTGGTCGAGAAGGTGGCGAAGGGCCCGAACAGGATCACGCGCTTGCCGCCGAGCACCCGCGTGTCGAGATGCGGCACCGACATCGGCGGCGAGCCGACCGAGGCCTTGCCGTAGGCCTTGGCGAGGTGGCGCAGGGCCACGTCCTGGTTCTCGGTGACGAGGAACGAGCCGCCCACGGGGAAGCCGGCATAGTCGTCGGCCTCGGGGATGCCGGACTTCTGCAGGAGGTGCAGGGCGCCGCCGCCCGCGCCGATGAACACGAACCGGGCGTCGACCGCCTGGCGGCTGCCGTCCTTCAGGTTCTTCGACGACACGCGCCAGCTGCCGTCGGCGTTGCGCACGATGCCCTCGACCTCGGTGGAGAGGCGCAGGGAGAAGTTCGGCCGGCCCGTGAGCGAGGCGACGTACTGGCGGGTGACCTCGCCCCACTCGCAATCGGTGCCCACCGGCGTCCAGGTGGCGGCGATCTTCTGCTTGGGATCGCGCCCCTCCATCATCAGGGGCACCCACTTGCGGAGCTGCTCGGGATCCTCCGAATATTCCATGCTGGCGAAGAGCGGGCTCGCCTGCAGGGCCTCGTGGCGCTTCTTCAGGTAGCGGATGTTGTCGTCGCCCCAGACGAAGCTCATGTGCGGGGTCGAGTTGATGAACGAGCGCGGGTTCTTCAGCACGCCCTGCTGGACCTGCCAGGCCAGGAACTGGCGCGTGACCTGGAAGGCCTCGTTGATCTTGACCGCCTGCTCGATGCGGACCTTCCCCTTCGAATCCTCGGGGGTGTAGTTCAGCTCGGCCAGCGCCGAGTGGCCGGTGCCGGCATTGTTCCAGCCGTTCGAGCTCTCGAGGGCGACGCCGTCGAGCCGCTCGATCATCTCCATCGACCAGCCGGGCTCGAGCTCGCGCAGCCACACGCCGAGCGTGGCGCTCATGATGCCGCCGCCGATCAGCAGCACGTCCACCTTGCGGGCCTCGCCCGCGGCCAAGCCTGCGCCGGGCAGGGCCGAGACCGCGGCGCCCGCGAGCGCGCCGCCGATGAGCTGTCTGCGGTTCATCGGCAGGGCACTATTCTGCATATCCCCGCGGCGTCCGTGCATTTTATCTTCAATGCTCATTTTATTTTGCGCGCCGTGAAAAAATAATTTGTCCTTCGGTCGGCTACAACAAGCGTCGCCGGCGACCAACGCGGCGATTACATGGCTGCCATGTCCTGAAGACCTTGACCGGGTGCGCGAAGAGTTACGGACGCGGATTCTCCCCGCTGTTTTCCTCGCTGGGCTTTTCCCCTCTCCCCGCCGGGCGGGGAGAGGGTCGCGACGACCTCGTCGTCGGCGCGACAAGCGGCAGCGAGGGTGAGGGGGTGATTCCGGAAGAGCCTTCTCCGTTTAAGCCCCCTCACCCCCGGCTGCCGCCTCGCCACGTCTCCCCCCACGCGGGGAGAGGGGATCCGCGATGGGCCGGTCCGATCTCCGCAAGGGGGAGGAGAGCAGGTCCGGCTTGACAATGTTCCTGTTTTGTGCTCATTTGCCCGCACCTGCCGCCCGGCATCGCAGGAGCGATCCTGAGATGCCTTTC
>NZ_CABFVH010000089.1 GCF_902141855.1 Methylobacterium dankookense
GCCACCCCGCGGGAGAGCCCGCCTGCTACAGCGCTGTGAAGGGCGCGCAGGCGGGCTCTCCCGCTACCAGCGAGCTACACCACCATCAGGGACACGACCACGGTGTGGATCGTGTACGGCACGAACGCGACCAATGCGCGGAGGAAAATCTCTCTCGGTTTGTCCGTCTAGGAACCTTCGTCCGAGCCTCGCTGACGGTCGCTCAGAAGGCTTCGTTTCGGTCACAATCCTGTCACGCGAGAGGGCTCCGAACCGTAGCTCGAAGCCCTCATCCAACCGCCGTCTGACAGTTCGCGGATCGTGCTCCGTCCCTAATCCGCTACTCCAAGAATGATGGTAAGTCGGCCATGTGTGGATCGCCGGACCGTAGCCATTCCTGATCCAACCACCCTTGCACTGACGGTCAAACCAGCCTTCCTGACCGTTTCCTCGCGCAGCCTCGGCCCTGAAAGCGGTTGTGAATGGGCGCCTTAGGCTCGATCCGACCGCTCATTTTCCAGCGTAAATCCAGCGTAATGAGCGTCCGAAAAGTGCTCATTTTGCCTTCGGATTGGGCATTGACAGCAGGATCCAGTACGGTAGCGTGAGTGTTGCTAAGACCCTGTGATAACGACGATTTTCGGATTGTGGAGCTACGTTTCGACAGATCGGGCTTGACCGGCGCGCGTGCATGATCCTTGCTCCGGCCCGTCGCCGCCCCGGCCAGATGCGAGGTCTCCCCCGTGCTCCTCACCCCACGCGAGAAGGACAAGCTCCTCGTCGCCATGGCGGCGCAGGTGGCGCGCAACCGGCTCGGCCGCGGCGTGAAGCTCAACCACCCGGAAGCGGTCGCGCTGATCACCGACTTCGTGGTGGAGGGCGCGCGCGACGGGCGCTCGGTCGCCGAACTGATGCAGGCCGGGGCCACCGTGCTCGACGCCTCCCAGGTGATGGAGGGCGTGGCGGAGATGATCCACGACATCCAGGTCGAGGCGACCTTCCCCGACGGCACCAAGCTCGTCACCGTGCATCACCCGATCCGCGGGAACCCTTCCGCCGACGTGCCCGGCACGGTCACCACGCTGCCCGGCGAGATCGTGTTCAACGCGGGCGCCGAGCGCACGGTGATCACGGTGGCCAATACCGGCGACCGGCCGATCCAGGTCGGCTCGCACTACCATTTCTATGAGGTCAATCCGGGCCTCGTGTTCGAGCGTGAGCAGGCCCGCGGCAAGCGCCTCGACATCGCGCCCGGCACCGCCGTGCGCTTCGAGCCCGGCGCGACGCGCGCGGTGACCCTGGTGCCGCTCTCCGGCGCGCGCACCGTCTACGGCTTCCGCGGCGACGTGATGGGCAAGCTGTGATGGCCAACACCCCCAAGCCCGCCGCCCTCCCCCGCGCGGCCTATGCCGACATGTTCGGCCCGACGACCGGCGACCGCATCCGGCTCGCCGATACCAGCCTCGAGATCACGGTGGAGCGCGACCTCACCACCTATGGCGAGGAGGTGAAGTTCGGCGGCGGCAAGGTCATCCGCGACGGCATGGGCCAGTCCCAGGCGACCAATGCGGACGGCGCCGTCGACACCGTGATCACCAACGCCGTGGTGCTCGACCATTGGGGCATCGTGAAATGCGATGTCGGCATCGTGCGGGGCCGCATCGCCAAGCTCGGCAAGGCCGGCAACCCGGACGTGCAGCCGGGCGTCGACATCGTGGTCGGGCCCGGCACCGAGGTGATCGCGGGCGAGGGCAAGATCCTCACCGCCGGCGGTTTCGACAGCCACATCCACTTCATCTGCCCGCAGCAGATCGAGGAGGCGCTCTGCTCCGGCGTCACCACCATGCTCGGCGGCGGCACCGGGCCGGCGCACGGCACCTTCGCCACCACCTGCACGCCCGGCCCCTGGCACATCGCCCGGATGATCGAGGCGGCCGACGCCTTCCCGATGAACCTCGCCTTCGCCGGCAAGGGCAACGCGGCCCGGCCCGAGAGCCTCGTCGAGATGATCCGGGCCGGCGCCTGCGCGATGAAGCTGCACGAGGATTGGGGCACGACGCCCGCCGCCATCGACACCTGCCTCACGGTGGCCGACGCGCACGACGTGCAGGTGATGATCCACACCGACACCTTGAACGAGTCGGGCTTCGTGGAGGACACGATCGCCGCCTTCAAGGGCCGCACCATCCACGCCTTCCACACCGAGGGGGCGGGCGGCGGCCACGCGCCGGACATCATCAAGGTGGCGGGGCTCGCCAACGTGCTCCCGTCGTCGACCAATCCGACCCGGCCCTACACGAAGAACACCATCGACGAGCATCTCGACATGCTGATGGTGTGCCACCACCTCGACCCGTCGATCCCCGAGGACCTCGCCTTCGCCGAGAGCCGGATCCGGCGCGAGACCATCGCGGCGGAAGACATCCTGCACGATCTCGGCGCCCTCTCGATGATGTCCTCCGACAGCCAGGCCATGGGCCGGGTCGGCGAGGTGATCATCCGGACCTGGCAGACGGCGGACAAGATGAAGCGCCAGCGCGGCGCCCTCCCTGGCGACGCGTCGGGCACCGACAACCTGCGGGCGCGGCGCTACGTGGCGAAGTACACGATCAACCCGGCCATCGCGCACGGGGTCTCGCGGCATATCGGCTCGGTGGAGCCCGGCAAGCTCGCCGACCTCGTGCTCTGGAGCCCGGCCTTCTTCGGCGTGAAGCCCGACCTCGTGCTGAAGGGTGGCGCCATCGCCGCCGCGCCGATGGGCGACCCCAACGCCTCGATCCCGACGCCGCAGCCGGTGCATTATCGCCCGATGTTCGGTGCCTTCGGCCGCATGCCCTTCGCCACCGCCCTCACCTTCGTCTCGAAGGCGGCGGTCGAGGATGGGCTCAGGGAGCGGCTCGGCGTGCAGAAGGCGCTGGTCGCGGTGGAGAACGTGCGCGGCGGCATCTCGAAGAAGAGCATGGTGCTCAACGACGCCACCCCCGTGATCGAGGTCGATCCCGAGACCTACGATGTGCGCGCCGACGGCGAGCTGCTCGTCTGCGAGCCGGCCGAGGTGCTGCCGATGGCGCAGCGCTACTTCCTGTTCTGACGCCCGGTTCCAGAGGTCCATGATCCGCGCCACCCGCCTCCTCCGCGCCGACGCCCTCTCCGGCGCGGAGATCGTCGACCGCGTCGTGCTCGACCACGGCGAGCGGCACCGCCGCCGCGTGGCCATGCGGGGCGCGGGCGGGCTCGCCTTCCTGCTCGACCTGCCCGAGGCGACGGTGCTGGAGGACGGCGACGCCCTGGTGCTGCAGGACGGGCGCCTCGTCTGGGTCGAGGCCGCGCCCGAGCGCCTCCTGGAGATCCGGGCGCCGTCCGACCACGCCCTCAAGCGGCTGATCTGGCATATCGGCAACCGGCACATCCCGGCCGAGATCGCGCCGGATGCCGTCTACATCGCCTACGACCACGTCCTCGCCGAGATGGTGCGGGGCCTAGGGGGCACGGCCGAGGCGATCGAGCGCCCGTTCCGCCCCGAGGGCGGCGCCTATGCGGGCGGCGGCCACAGGCACCATCACGGCCACGGCCATCACGACCATGAGCACGGGCATCACCACCACGCCCACGCGCAAGAGTGACGCGCATGAGTGATACCCTTGCGTGACGCGCTCCGGCTGATGGCGTGGCTGTCGCCGACCTATCCGGTCGGGGCCTATGCCTATTCGCACGGCCTCGAATGGGCGGTGGAGGCCGGCGACGTGCGCGACGAGGCGAGCCTGCTCGGCTGGGTCAGCGACGTGGCCGAGCGCGGTTCCTTGCGCAACGACCTGATCCTCGCGAGCCACGCGCACCGGGCGGCGGCCGCGGGGGATGCGGCGGCGCTCGCCGCGGTCAACGACCTCGCGCTCGCGCTGGCGCCCTCCCGCGAGCTCCATCTGGAGACGAGCCAGCAGGGGACGAGCTTCCTCGACGCGACGGCCGAGGCCTGGCCCAGCCCGGCGCTCGCCGGCCTCGCCGCCGCCCTGTCCGGGCCGGTCGCCTATCCGGTCGCGGTCGGCGCGGCGTCCGGCGCGCACGGGGTCGAGGCCGGCGCCATGCGCGCCGCCTACGGACTCGCCTTCGTCCAGAACCTCGTCTCGGCGGCGCTCCGGGCCGCGCCCGTCGGGCAGGCGGCCGGCACGCGGGTGATCGCCCGGCTCACCCCGGTCGTCGCGGCGCTCGCCGAGGCCGCCGGCCCGCTCGGACTCGACGCGGTCGGCTCGGCCACTTTCCGGCTTGATCTCGGCTCCTTCCGGCACGAGACCCAATATTCGCGGATCTTCCGCTCGTGAGCGGGCTCGACATCGCGCGCCTGCGGGCCGAGACGCCGGGCACCGCCCACGGCATCCACCTCAACAATGCCGGCGCCGCGCTGATGGCGGCTCCCGTGGTGGAGGCCGTGAAGGCCCATCTCGACCTGGAGGCGCGCCATGGCGGCCACGGTGCGGCCGAGCGCGCGGCGGACCGGCTCGCTGCCGTCCATGGCAGCGTCGCCCGCCTGATCGGCGCCGCCCCCGACGAGATCGCCCTCACCGAGAGCGCGACGCGGGCCTGGCTGATGGGCTTCCACGCGCTGGCCCGAACCTTCGGCCCGGGCGACCGCATCCTCGCCAGCCGGGCGGAGTTCGGCGCCAATGTCGTCGCCCTGCGCCAGGTCGCCCGCGCCACGGGGGTGCGCGTCGAGGCCATTCCCTGCGACGCACAAGGGCGGGTCGATTGCGCGGCGCTCGCGCGTCGGCTCGGCCCCGACGTCCGGCTGATCGCCGCGACCGCGATCCCCTCGAATGGCGGCCTCGTGAACCCGGTCGCCGAGATCGGGCGTCTCGCCCGCGCCCACGGCATCCCCTACCTGCTCGATGCCTGCCAGATGGTCGGGCAGCGCCCGGTCGACGTGGCGGAGATCGGCTGCACGCTGCTCGCCGCCACCGGCCGCAAGTTCCTGCGCGGACCCCGCGGCACCGGCTTCCTCTACGTCCGGCGGGACTGGATCGACCGGCTGGAGCCGGTGATGCTCGACCATTTCGGGGCGCCGCTCACCGCGGAGGGCTACACGCCGCGCACCGATGCCCGCCGCTTCGAGACCTACGAGCACGACCACGCCGCCCGGCTGGGCCTCGGCGTCGCCGCGGATTACGCGCTGGCGCTCGGGCTCGACGCGATCGCGGAGCGCTGCACCCATCTCGCGGGGCTCCTGCGTGCGGGCATCGCGGCGATCCCCGGCGCGGTCCTGCACGATCTCGGGCCCGATCCGGCGGCGCTCGTCACGCTCACCCTCGCGGGGATCCCGGCGGAGGCGGTGCGGGCGCGGCTCGCCGATTCCGGCATCGCCGCGGGCCTGTCCCTGCACGCGGCGGCGCCGGACGATGCGGCCGCGCGCAGCCTGCCGCCCCTTCTGCGGCTCTCGCCCCACTACTACAACGACGCCGACGAGATCGCGCGCACCCTCGCGGTGCTCGCGCGGATCGCGGCCCGCGCTTGAAGGACAGCAGCATGACCTCGCAGAACGGACCTCTCCGCGTCGGCATCGGCGGCCCGGTGGGCTCGGGCAAGACGGCGCTGATGGAACAGCTCTGCAAGCGGTTCCGCGACCGCTACGAGATCTGTGCGATCACCAACGACATCTACACGAAGGAGGATGCGCGCATCCTCACCGTGGCGGGCGCTCTGCCCGAGGAACGCATCATGGGCGTCGAGACCGGCGGCTGCCCGCATACGGCGATCCGCGAGGACGCCTCGATCAACCTCGCCGCGGTGGCCGAGATGCGCCGGCGCTTCCCGAAGCTCGACGTGGTGCTGATCGAATCCGGCGGCGACAACCTCGCGGCGACCTTCTCGCCGGAGCTTGCCGACATCACCCTCTACGTGATCGACGTGGCGGGCGGCGAGAAGATCCCGCGAAAAGGGGGGCCCGGCATCACCCGCTCGGACCTGCTGATCGTCAACAAGACCGATCTGGCGCCGCTGGTGGGGGCCGACCTCGCGGTGATGGAATCCGACACGAAGCGGATGCGCGGCGAGCGCCCCTACGTCTTCGCCTCGCTCCGCGAGGGCGCGGGCGCCGACACGGTCGCCCGCTTCATCGAGCAGGCCGGCGGCTTGGGCTGAAGGAACGGGATCCCAAAGGGATCATCCCTTTGGCGGGTCCAGGGCAGAGCCCTGGCTTGAAGACCCCGGGCTCCGCCCGGACCCGCGAGAGGGGTGACCCCTCTCGACTCCCGGAATCCTAGTGCTCGGCGTTGGCGGAGCGGGCGCGCACCGTGCCGGTGCGGGCGGAGCCGCCCATCAGGGCGTCGAGGCGGTTCATGCGGGCCTGGAAGCCTTCCGAGGCGGCGAGCGAGGCGCGGGCCTGGGCCTTCGGCGCGGGCTTGGCGGCGCGGATCTCGCGGGCCTCCGCGAGGGCGGGCAGGGCGACGAGGGCCGCGAGGCCGAGGGCGAGAGCGCGGGGAGCCGTTCTCATGGCAATGGTCCTGGGGATTGGCGCGGGGAGACCGCGCCCTTACCGGCCAAGCTAATCCTCCGGTCCAGGTGTCATCTGTGCGGTTCTGCACATCGCGCGCGCCTCGACAGGCGCACGCGCGGATGCGACCTTCGGCTCTCAGTCAGGCCAAGCCAGAGGAGGCGCCATGTCACCGGAGATGCGGGAGTCACGCGCGGCCCTGATCCTGCTGGCGGCGGCGGTGATCTCGGTCCTCGCCTTCGGTGCCTTCACGCTGCTCAGCCAGATCGGCTGAGCCGGGAGCCGCCTGTCCCGACGCGCGTTCTCGCTTCTCTGCGGCACGAGGAAGCGACATGGACGCGGCCGACCTGTTTCCCGGTTTCGAGGCCCGCTGGCTCGAGGCGCCCTGGGGCAAGGCCTTCGCCCGGATCGGCGGGCCGGAGGAGGCCCCGCCCCTCCTCCTGCTGCACGGCTTCCCGCAGAGCCATGCCATGTGGCACCGGGTGGCGCCCGGCCTCGCCCGCGACCACCGCGTGATCTGCCTCGACCTGAAGGGCTACGGCTGGTCGGCCGCGCCCGATGACGGGCCGCCGCACGAGGCCTATGCCAAGCGCACGATCGGCCGCGAGATCGTGGCGCTGATGGAGCGGATCGGCCACGTCCACTTCGCGCTCGCCGGGCACGACCGCGGCGCCCGCGTCGCCTACCGCCTCGCCCTCGACGCGCCGGGCCGGGTGGCGAAGCTCGCCCTCCTCGACATCGTGCCGACCCTCGTCCAGTGGGAGCGCATCGCCGCGAGCCCCGGCATGAACCCGCACTGGTCCTTCCTGGCGGAGCCGGCGCCGAAGTCCGAGGACGCGATCCTCAAGGGGCCGGATGCCTATTTCGAGGGGCTGCTCGCGGACTGGACCGGGCCGCACGACCTCTCGCCCTTCGACCGGCGGGCGCTCCACCTCTACCGGCAGGCCTGGAACGTGCCCGAGCGCATCCACGCCATGTGCGAGGATTACCGGGCCGGCGGCCCGCAGGGCCCCGACCGCGCCGCCGACGCGGCCGACCTCGCGGCGGGGCGCCGGCTCGCGATGCCGGTCCTCGTCCTGTCGAGCCGGGCCTATCTGGAGCGCGGCAAGTCCGAGACGGCCCTCGCCGTCTGGCGCCGCACCTTCGCGCCGGACGCGGCGGGCGCCGAGATCGAGGGCGGCCACTTCCTCGCCGAGGAGCAGCCGGCGGCGGTGCTGGAGGTGCTGCGGGAGTTCTTCGCGGGGTGAGGCGCGGGTCCCCTCTCCCGTTCGGGAGAGGGCCTGTCGCGGTTCGCTTGCGTGTTCTGGAGGCCGGCTGTTCCGGCTGGCGCCAGGCCGCGCCCTCACCCGCCCGCGTAGCGCGCCAGCGTCACCGCGGTCTCGCCGTAGCCGCGCCGCTCCAGCTCCGCGAAGCCGGCGGGCAGGTCGAGGGCGGCGGTCTCCGCCTCCTCCACCATCACCAGAGCGCCGGGCGCGAGCCAGCCGCCGGCGGCGGCGCTCTCCAGCGCCGGGCCCGCGAGGCCGCGGCCGTAGGGCGGATCGCAGAAGACGAGGCCGTAGGGCGCGCCCGGGCCCATGGGGCCGAGGCGGGTGGCGTCGCGGCGGAACAGGCGGGTCGTGCCCTCCGCGCCGAAGCTCTCGATATTGGCGCGGATCACCGCCCGCGCCTCCGCGCCCTCGTCGACGAGGAGCGCGTAGGCCGCCCCGCGCGAGAGCGCCTCGAAGCTGAGCGCGCCGGTGCCCGCGAACAGGTCGAGCACCCGCGCGCCCGGCACCGGGTCGTCGTAGGCGTGGGCGAAGATGTTGAACAGCGTCTCGCGCAGGCGGTCCGAGGTCGGGCGGATGGCGTCGCTGCGGGGCGTGGCGAGGCGCCGGCCGCGCCAGGCGCCGCCGACGATCCTCATCGCGCGCCGCGCGGCGGACGTCCGCCGCCGCCGCCGGGCCGCCC
>NZ_CABFVH010000090.1 GCF_902141855.1 Methylobacterium dankookense
GCCACCCCGCGGGAGAGCCCGCCTGCTACAGCGCTGTGAAGGGCGCGCAGGCGGGCTCTCCCGCTACCAGCGAGCTACACCACCATCAGGGACACGACCCGATGTAGCCCGGCCGGTTGTCGCCGAACTCGCCGTAGAGCTTCCTCGCCCGATCGCAGAAGGTCGTTCCACCGAAGGCGCGATCACCCGCGGCCCGGGTCTCCTGGACGATGCGCTCCCGCAGATAGGCGCGCACCCTGGCGACGTCCGTGGGCTTGCCGCGCGTCTCTCAGACCGCGAATTGGCGCTTTAGCGATTTCCATTCGAGGCCGGCGCGCGGCGTCGCCTTGATCTCGGGGCACTTGTTGGAGGAACACGCCCAGCTCGATGATGTTGCGCGCCTCGCCACGCTGCCCGGCGCCGACCGCGCCGCCTAGGAGCTCGTGGCCCTCGGCGTCGAAGTCGATGAACTGGGCGTGGGCGGGCCCGGCGGAGAGAAGGGCCAGGCCGAGGAGAAGGGCACGCATGGATTTCGCTCTTTCGCTACGCGGTCATCCGCACGGGGATGCCGAGCTCCCAGCACGTGATTGGTTCTGGTGACGTTTTCACTCGGGGCAGGTGCCGCTGATCTTGCCGGTCGGCCGGCTGTCAGATCCGTTACGCTCACGATGGCGTCCGGCTCCTTGAAGCCGGTCTCGCCGTAGGCTTCGCGACAGGGCGACGCGGAACGCCGTGCTTGCGGCCTCGAGGCGCCCTTTCCCTTAGGCCCTACCATCCCGGCCCACGCCAGGATCACGCGGCAATGAGCGGTTGCCCTTCCCGGAAGCCGTCCATGATCGTCCGGATTTGCATCAGGATCTCCGGTGTCAGCGTCGCCCGGATCTTCGGCATGTTCGTGCCATAAAAGAACGGGACCTCGAGCACCGGGATACCGCGGGCCTCACATGCTGCCTCGAAGTGAGCGACTGAGCGCCGAAAGCCCTGATCCCCCAGCCCTGAGAGTAGGACCAAACCAACGCGCTTAATGACGGCCTCGTGCGAGAAGATGTGTTCGACGTGCGCAGCAATGGCATGATCCGGCACAGCCGCACGTAGCACAGCCTTGTTGGCGACCGCGTTCTTAATGGTGATGGGCAGAGCATCCGCATAAATAATTGGAGATGCCCGCTTCTCCACGCAGAGAGCTTTTAGGCTATGAGCCATAAGTCCGGCTGCGGACCCTACGATACTGTAGGAATGATTCCAGAAACCGCAGCTAGGATGTTCGCGGAAGTCGTAGCCTCCGAGCCCGCTGACCTCTGCTTCATTTGATGAGGGTTCTCGACCAACTACCATGATGAGTGGAAAGCTCCGCTCGCAGGTTTGGTCGAAACAGCAAAGAGCAGGATGAGGGGCGTGCATACCAATATGTCCGCGCAGTAGCTCGGCGTCGAGCAGGCATCCCAGGAGGGCATCTGCGGGCTTCATTGGTCAATAGCCAAGGCGTTACGTGTCAATCGGCGTCCACTTGGCAGCGGCCCTCACTCGGTTTACCTCCAGAGAGCCCCGATGATCGTGAGGTGCGCCGTGCTGGAGTGGGATGGCGTCCTGAGTCAGAGTGTCTCGACCGACGGTGCCTTGTTTGCGCCGGCCGTTGCTCGGAACAAGGGACTGATCCTCGACGTGCTGCGTCGCGTCCTTCCGGACGCCGGTCTCGTTTTGGAGGTTGCGAGCGGCTCAGGTGAGCACGTTGTGCACTTCGGCTCTGCGCTGCCCAACCTACGCTGGCAGCCGAGCGATCCAGATCCCAGAGCCCTCAGGAGTATCGAAGCGCATAAGCAGGCCTCTGACCTGCCGAACATCCTACCGCCTGTGCCGCTCGATGTATGCACGGAGAATTGGCCTGTTCTGCCGGCTGAGGCGGTGCTCGCTATCAACATGGTCCACATCGCACCTTGGTCAGCTACCGAGGGGCTGATGGCTGGCACTGGCCGAGTCCTGCCCGAAGGCGGTCTGCTGTTTCTCTACGGCCCCTTCAGAGTGGCTGGTGCGCACGTTGCCCAGAGCAACGCCGCGTTCGACGAAGATCTGCGGGCGCGCGATCCCGCCTGGGGAGTGCGCGACATCGAGGCGGTTTCGGACGCTGCCCTGGCGCAAGGTTTGCGCCTCGTGGAGTGTGCATCAATGCCTGCGAATAATTTTAGCTTAGTCTACCGGAAAAATAGCCGCGGCGATCTCTGACCACGTGCTAGATACCACAGTCCAGGCCGCCATTCAATAAGCTGATCCCGATGTTTCTATATGAAAACTAGCGAACGAGGCGCGACTGCTCTTGTTAATCTAACTTTGCGACGATCGGCAACCGGTGCAGACACTGATCTTTGGTGAAGGCCTTCAGAAACTTGGCGTAGTTCTCGGCTTCATCTCGGACTAGACCCTGAACGAGGATCTCTGCACCTTATGCGACCGCGTGGGTTCCGTCTCGCGGTGATCTCAGCTAAATTTCCCGCATGGTTTATCTTCCTGTCAGGTTGGATTCCCTTACTGAGCCGCGCCGCAGGCAGCAGTTCACGCCTGAAATGTAGCGAACGCCGTCAGCAGCCGAATTTCGCGATCGAATCGCTTCCAGCAGCCGGGCCGCCTCGTAGGCCAGGAAGCGGCTGAAGGACCGCTCCCGTAGCGACCCGTAGAGGATCAGGAAGCGCGGAGCGTGGGTGAACGGCTGCGCCACCTGCAGTTGCCCGCTGGTCGGCACCTCAAAGTGGACCTCGCATAGGTTCGGGAGGCCGTCACGGGCGGATGGGGCAGGCGGCAGGGGCTTGTCCACGGATGAGCTTTCATCTACTTTTCAACGAACGTTGATACGTTGACGGATTGATGGACGAACGACAAGCCCTCTTGGCCTTCGCGGCCCTAGGTCAGGAGCATCGCCTACGGGTGGTGCGTGCCCTGGTGACGGCCGGTCCGGATGGCCTGGCCGCCGGTGTGCTCGCCGAGACGATCGGCATCGCCGGCAACAACCTGTCCTTCCACTTGAAGGAGCTATCCCACGCCGGGCTGATCACCTCCCGGCGCGAGGGCAAGTCGGTGATCTACAGCGCCGCCTACGCTGGCCTGTCCGACCTCATCGCCTTCCTGATGCGCGACTGCTGCCAGGGACACCCGCAGGTCTGCACTCCAGCCGTCGCCGCGCTCGCTGCCTGCGCCTGCCCTACCGGAGACACTGCCCATGCCTGAGCCGTTCGATGTCGTGATCTATCACAACCCGGCCTGCGGCACGTCGCGGAACAGCCTGGCGATGATCTGCAACGCCGGCATCGAGCCGCACGTGGTCGAGTATCTGAGGACGCCGCCGAACCGGGCGCTGATCAAGCAGCTGCTCGCCCGTGCCGGCATGTCGGTGCGCGACGCGCTCCGAGAGAAGGGGACACCTTACGCTGAACTTGGTCTTGATGATCCGGGTCTGACCGATGGGCAGCTCCTCGACGCGATCGAGGCGCATCCGATCCTGCTCAACCGCCCGCTCGTGGCGAGCCCAAAGGGCGTGCGCCTGTGCCGGCCGTCCGAGGCGGTGCTCGATCTCCTGCCGGCGCAGCAGGACGAATTTGTGAAGGAGGATGGCGATCGCGTCGTCGACGAGCACGGCCGCCGCGTCGCCACCGCCTGAGGACATCATGAGCACCTTCGAGCGCTACCTGACCGTCTGGGTCGCCCTCTGCATCGTGGCCGGCATCGCGCTCGGCCACGTCATGCCCGGCTTCTTCCACGCCGTCGGGTCGGCCGAGATCGCCAAGGTGAACCTGCCGGTCGCAGTGCTGATCTGGCTCATGGTCATCCCCATGCTGCTCAAGATCGACTTCGCCTCGCTGCGCCACGTCGGCCGGCACTGGCGCGGCATCGGCGTCACCCTGTTCATCAACTGGGCAGTAAAGCCGTTCTCGATGGCGCTGCTCGGCTGGCTCTTCGTGGGCTACCTGTTCCGGCCCTACCTGCCCGCCGACCAGATCGACAGCTACATCGCCGGGCTCATCATCCTGGCCGCCGCGCCCTGCACCGCGATGGTGTTCGTATGGTCGAACCTGACCCGCGGCGAGCCGCACTTCACCCTGAGCCAGGTGGCGCTGAACGACACCATCATGGTGGTGGCCTTCGCGCCCATCGTCGGCCTGCTGCTCGGACTCTCGGCCATTACGGTGCCCTGGGGCACGCTGGTGCTGTCGGTGGTCCTCTACATCGTCATCCCGGTCTTGATCGCGCAGGTCGTCCGGCACAGCCTGCTGACCTCCGGCGGTCAGCCTGCCCTCGACCGGCTCCTCGCCAAGCTGGGCCCGGTCTCCCTGGTGGCTCTGCTTGCCACCCTGGTGCTGCTGTTCGGCTTCCAGGGCGAGCAGATCCTGGCCCAGCCGGCGGTCATAGGCCTGCTCGCGGTCCCTATCCTCATCCAGGTCTACCTGAACTCCGGGTTGGCCTACCTCCTGAACCGTGCGGCCGGCGAGCAGCACTGCGTTGCCGGTCCCTCGGCGCTGATCGGGGCCTCGAACTTCTTCGAGCTGGCGGTCGCTGCCGCGATCAGCCTGTTCGGGTTCAATTCCGGTGCGGCACTCGCCACAGTGGTCGGCGTGCTGATCGAGGTGCCGGTGATGCTGAGCGTCGTCTGGATCGTGAACCGCTCCAAGGGCTGGTATGAGGGCGGGGCGAACCGTCGAGGTGCCGCGCTCAAGCCTGCCTCCCGTGAGATCTGATCCGGGCGGCCGTAGCCGTCTGACCGTCATCAGTGCCCTGGGCGTAGTTGAAATCCTCGCCTGGGGCTCCTCGTTCTACCTACCAGCTGTGCTCGCCGGACCGGTCGCCGAGGATACCGGCTGGCCGCTGTCGTGGGTGGTCGGTGGCCTATCCCTCGGCCTGGTCGTCGCCGCGATGGCTTCGCCGCACGTCGGTGCAGCTATTCACCGCCACGGCGGAAGGCCGGTGCTGGCGCTCGCCGCGCTGCTTCTGGCAGCAGGCCTCACCACCCTGGCGCTCGCGTCGGTCTTGCCGGTCTACCTGGCCGGCTGGCTGCTGCTCGGCCTCGGCATGGGCTGCGGCCTCTATGACCCGGCTTTCGCTACGCTTGGCCGCCTCTACGGCGCCGACGCGCGCCTAGCGATCACCACTCTGACCCTGTGGGGCGGGTTCGCTAGCACCGTGTGCTGGCCGCTGTCGGCGTTCCTGGTGGAGCAGGTGGGCTGGCGGGGCGCGTGCCTGGCCTATGCCGGCCTGCACCTCGCTCTCACCCTGCCGCTGGTGCTGCTCCTGATCCCGCCGGCCCCGGTGCTCCCGGCAGCGTCGGACAGCAACACAGGGACCGCCGGCTCGCTGTCGTCACGGGAGCGAGGGGCCTTTCTGCTGTTCGCTGGCGTGCTCGTGCTCGGCGGCGCGATCATGGCCATGGTGTCGGTGCATCTGATCACCCTGCTGCAGGCACGCGGCGTGGCGCTTGCCTCGGCTGTCTCCTATGGCGCCCTGATCGGCCCCGCCCAGGTCGGCGCACGCATCGTGGAGATGGCGTTCAAAGGCCGGCACCATCCGCTATGGACGCTGACGGTGGCGTTCGGCCTCGTCGCTCTTGGCCTAGTGCTGCTCGCCTGCGGCGTGCCAGGCGTTGGGGCCTGGCTGGTGCTCTACGGCGGCGGCAACGGGATCTATTCGATCGCGCGCGGGACAGTGCCGCTCGCGCTGTTCGGACCGGTGCGCTACCCAGCGTTGGTCGGCCGCTTGGCGCGGCCGGGCCTTGTGGCACAGGCTCTAGCTCCATCAGCCGGCGCAGTCGTGCTCACGCATACCGGTCCCGATGCACTGTGGTGGCTGCTACTTACCCTGGCCGTCGCCAACCTCGGCTTGATCGGAGCATTGTGGCGCGCTCGATAAAGCTGCTGCATTAGCCATCGGGATCCTCCTTGTAACACCACCAAACGGTCGTATGGTCGTGCTACGCCAGCACGAGAACCTCGATGACCACTGCCCCCCGCCCTCTCGTCGCCTACAATCGGGTCTCGACGGACCGGCAGGGTAAGAGCGGGCTCGGGCTTGAGGCCCAGCGGGCGCTGATCGCCTCCTTCGCCCAGGCGAGCGGCTTCGAGATCGTCGAGGAGTTCGAGGAGGTCCAGACCGGCAAGGGGGCTGACGCCCTTGAGCGCCGGCTGCAGCTCGCCGCGGCCCTTGCCGCCGCCCGCAAGCACACCCCTTCTCTCTCCGAATGCCATTTGAGCGGAATTCATTCGGTCACTTGGGGCCTACCGGTGAGAAGGTCCCACAGTTCGCCTAGGCCATTTGGCCGGGTGGACTCCGATTGTGCGATGCAGCATAGACAGTTCGCGGCGCACAAGCTGATTCGGCGCTGTTGAGTTTTGAGGGGCATCATGACCATCCAGCCGAGCTTCGAGATTCCGTCCGAGATGCGCGACTTCGCCGAGAAGAGCGTCGAGCAGGCACGCACTGCGCTTGTCACCTTCGTGCAGAACGCCCGTAAGGCGACCGAGAGCGTGCAGGCGCAGACAAAGACCGCCGAACTGCCCGTCAGCGTCGCTTACGTGCGGGGTCTTGAGCTCTTCGAGCAGAACCTCACTGCCACCTTCGATGTCGCGCAGAAGCTGGTTCGGGCCAACAGCCTGCAGGACGCGCTGCAGATCCAGTCCGACTACGTCCGCACGCAGTTCGCTACCTTGCAGAGCCAGGCGAAGGAACTCGTCAGCGCTACACAGCCTGCCAAGGCTGCCTGATTAGATCGAGCATTCCAGTCCTCTGGGCCTCAGACGAGGTCTAGAGGACCTTTGTAACGTGAGGGCAGCGCAATGGCACGTCGGCGCGACGGACACACTTCAGTGCCACTGAAGGAAGTAGTGCCAGGAGCTACCGAAGGGCACCATAACAACCAGGCTTCGGTGCCGTCGGGCGCACTTCAAGCGCTGCCGACTGCCAGCGATCCAGCCCCCGAAGGCAACGTGCCAGCGTGGCTGGGTGATATGGATCTCGTCCAAGACGAGGTCGCGGTGGGCCTGACGGCCGAGCTGCTCGAGACGACCTCTGTCAGGGCGCTCGACCTCCCTCTGGCTGGCACTCCTGCTGGTAACGCGCTGGCAGCTCCGGAAGTGTCGCACGTTGACGGCAGCGCCGGTGATGCTGACCCAGAGCCTTTTCCGGCTGAGGCATCGGCCTCGGCGAGCGAGCTTGCGGACCTTTATAAATCCGCCGCAGAAGTTGCAGATCAGTCGCTACCAGAAACAACGCTGCCTGTGAGCTTGCACGATGAGCAGCCCCTGCGCGCTGAGATGTTGAGGAGCCGCACCGTGGGCCACACGCCGCGATCGGCTCCGCTGACGATCACGCAAACCGCGTTGCAGATGAACATGACTGCCTGGGCATATGTTCGCAGCGAGAGCGAGGCCGGGCTGGCCTACTTGCAGGCTTTGAGCCAGGCACGAACGCCTATACAGGTCATCGATCTTCAGACCCGTGAGATGACGCGGGCGCTCGAGGCCGCTGTCCGCTTTGGCGATGCATTTGCTGCGCCAACCCGTCAGCTGCTGACTGGCTCAGAACTTCAGCCAAAATCCGCAGCGTAAAGCTCGACCGAAAGCGACGTGACGTGCGCCGCTTCCTCTCCGCAGTCGAGGTAGCGACATGTTCCCGTTCTACACAGCCGCCCTTCTCGGCCTGGAAGCCCAGAAAGTCATTGAGCTGCGGTTGGTCAAGCTCGCCTGGGGCGGTGCCGCGGCACAAGCTGAAGCACAGCTCATGACAGGCGAGAAGGTCCTGGCGGCGACAGAGGCCGCCTACACGCTGATGCACGGCGGCTCAGCCGAAATGGTGATCAGTCGCCTGCGTGAGCACGTTGCTGCCAACACGAAGCGCCTCACCGCAGCTTGACCCAGGAGGCTCGAGCAGACCGCAATTGGAGGAACCGCTCGGTAGGTCAGCGCGGGTGCTGCGGTCTGCTGCGCCAATCCCCATGGGCAAAAGACTCCACCACAAACATCGCGAACTGGCGCGCGGTATAGGTTGGACGCGCCAGCACGTGGAAGCTTGTAAGAACCCGTTCCGTCTCACCTGAGAGTCTGGTCAGGGTTCGGCGCTTGGCTGCTCATCTTGTCCGGCCGGGAGACTGTTTCTGACCCGCTGCTCTCCGTCTGGCCAGAAGTAGTGCCGTCCGCCGCAGGCTGCCCGGAGAGCTGCTGGCGGGTGTCAGCGAGCTTAGGGTCTGTTGTCGCCTGAACGGATTGCGGCTGCTCGCGTTTTCTCTTTTTCGAGCGAGGAGCCGTAATGCTGTCGGACACCCAGTGGGCTGAGTTGGAGCCTCTGATTGAGGAATGCCGGCCCAAGGCCAAGACACCGCCCCAGGAGGTTCGGCGCACGATCTCGGCGATCCTCTGGCGGCATCAGAACGGGGC
>NZ_CABFVH010000091.1 GCF_902141855.1 Methylobacterium dankookense
AGGCGAAGCGCGACAAGGCCAAGCAGGACAAGGCTGAGCAGGAGCAGGCGGGGACGACCCCTCCGAATCCCTACGCGAATTTGGCTCCCGAGCGGCTGGTGAAGCAGGCCAAGCTGCTTCTCCAGGCTCTCAAGACCCAGAACCTCCTGCCCGAGGGGTTTGAGGGCCTTGAAGCGGCACTGGCTCTGCCGGAGCAGCCCAGCGAGTAATCAGACCAACCTGCCGCGCAGGTCCGCGATCTTCCGCGATGAGGAGGTTTCCTCATCGCGGATGCGCTTCTCAGTAGCAGCATTTTTCTCCTGCCGACGCCGTTGCTGGACCGGCGTCAAAGGCTTCTCAGGCTTGATGATTCCGGCTTCGGTGGCAGCCTCGATGGCGATGATTTCACGGTAGCGCATCACCCTATTTAGACGACCGTGCGCGGGTGCCGGGGCTCACAATGAGAACCGGAACTTGCTCCCGTCCAGATACTCTTGGATGCTCTCAAACGCGATCCAGCGCCGTAGCAGTGCTTCCGCGACCGCACCAGTCGTGTTGGAACCCGCAAACGGATCGAGGACAACATCGCCCTCATCAGTCAGCATCTTGATAAAGAATTCCGGCAGCGCACGAGGATAACGTGCGGGATGAACCTTCATCCCCGCTTCCTTGCACTTCAACGTGTAGACATCGTTGGCTGCGTTGTTGCCCATGATGAGGACGCTTTCCGGAGGAACCTCATCGACATCGAACAATTCCTGCTGGATAAAGTTCGAGGGAATCGCTCCCTTCGTGTTCATCTCGGCCCAGCTTGAATTGATCTTGTAGCCGCCGGGTCGTGTGGTCTCCTTGACCCCTCTACGGTTGAGCCTGTGCATGTCAGCGCTGAAGGTCTCCTTCAAGACCTTCTGGTTCGATGCCTTGGGCCAGGGAGTCTTTGAGAACCACCACACATACTCGACCGAATCCTTGACACGAATCTTCCTGACCGTGACCCACTCGGCAGGCATTGGCATCTTGGCTGGATTGTACCAAAAGCACTCCTGAGCCAAATGGAAGCCAATCTCCTCCACCAGTGCAACCATCAACTTGTAATGGTAGATCGATCTAGTAGGAGTTCCTTTGTTGTAGCTCCCTCCGATGTTCAGAACGAAGCTGCCGTCCTCTGAGAGAACTCGATACATCTCGCGGGCGAAGCCCATGAACCACTCGACGTACTCGTCTTTCGCCACGTTGCCATATGCCTTCTTGAAGTGAAGGGCATAGGGCGGTGAGGTGACGATCAAATTCACCGAGCCAGTCGGAAGAGCGCGAAGCGCTTCGAGGCTGTCGGTATGACAGGCAACCCCGAACCGAGTGCGGTAGTACGCGGGTAATCCCTTCAGAAGCTCGTCGCTGGGGATCTGTAGAGGAGCGGCGACAGGAGCCGTGGCCGTCGCAGCCAGACGGGCCACGCGCCTCTCAGCCTGACGGGCCATACGCTTCTCGGCCAGACGGGTCAGCGGACGGGTCATACGCACTACACACTCATGGCAGGGGGTAAGGCGGAACCACCCGGTTTCGGATGTTAACCAATTATGGCCTTACAGATCGTAACCGTGGTAGGGCGAGGCATGGCTACCGGCACCATACGCACAGCTACCTAACGGAATGGGTTGCACGTGTCAACCAATTTCAAGCCGGAAGACTGGATTTCTCAGGCGGAGGCCGCTCGTCTTCGTGGTGTTTCACGGCAGGCCATCTTCAAGCTGATCCGGAGCGAAAGGCTCAGATCGCTGGAGGTTGGGGGGCATGTTCTGATCAATCGCGAAGACGTGGCGAACTTCACGCCCAAAAAGGCGGGTCGTCCGAAGAGCCATGGATGAGTTCGAGGAACTGTTGCAAAGAATAAGAGCCTGCGATAAAGATCAGAAGCAAGATATATTCGCAGAGATTCGCGATTCGATATTGATTCATGAACTTGAAAACAAGTTCCACGTAAGGGCTGAAGTTATACTTGGCGCGATAGATCGTGCAAGTGATCTGACGCAACGTGGAGTGCGTGGTCTGATAGCTGAGACCGCCTTTGTCGTAGACATCATCCCGACGCTACAAGGCTGGCACGATGAGCCTCCTGTTGGAGACCTCTCGTACGACGCCTGTCTATGCCGTGGGAATCATCGTGTCCGCGTGCAGGTGAAGATGCAGAGGAGAATTCGCGGCCTTCCGATGAGACGGGAGGGCGCGTTCTGCGTCGAGGTCCAGCGGACCCGTAACGGCCAGAAGGATGGGGTGAGCACCCGGCCTTATCGCTTCGGCGAGTTCGACTTGCTCGCGGTCTGTATGGCAGCATCAACGGGGAACTGGCACGCGTTCATGTATGCTCCGACCAGGGCTCTTCAGGCTGACCCTCGGGTAGATGATAGGAGCGTGATTCAGACGCTTCAGACAGTCCCCGAGTACCCTGGACCAGCCGAAGGCCCCTGGACGAGCGATCTGAGCCTCGCTCTGGAGCGCTTGACGGACGGTGGTGCGGCCCGAAGATGAACGATCAGCGGGTAGTGGGCATTTGTTGAGAGTGGCCGGATCGAGGAAGCCGTCTGGTATGGGTCGATCCGCGCAAGCCGCTGCCACAACCGCGAACACCCGGTAGCGGGCCATAGAGTACCAAGCGATGGATTTGAGCCACTAGGCAGCCGTCTGAGCGCCTTCGCAGGCATCAAGGATGCGATACACCTGCATCCGCGAGCACCCGAGCGCTTTGGCAATCGCTGCCGGTCCCTTACCCGTCCTGTGCATCGCGAGCACCTTCTCGCGATCCACACGGCGTGTACCGCCCTTGTAGATCCCCTTTGCCTTCGCCTGGGCGATTCCCTCCTTCTGCCTTTCCTTGATGAAGCGGCGCTCCATTTCGGCGACCATCGCCAAGGTCGTCAGCACAATGCGCCCTGCCTCTCCACGCGTTGTGATGTGTGGATCGAGGACCGTCAGGTATGCGCCGCGCTGGTCAAGCTCGTGCACGATGTTGAGCACGTCGCGGGTGTCACGGCCGAGCCGGTCTGCACGGAGGCAAACCAACTCGTCCCCTTCCCGGATGAAGTCGAGGATGGCCGCCAGTTCGGTTCGGCCATCACGACTGGCCCCAGACATCTTCTCAGAGCGGATGGGCTGGCATTCCTCCTCGGTGAGGCGGGCGATCTGCACGTCGAGGCTCTGGTCCTCAGAAGAGCATCGCGCATAACCGATCCGAGCCATGTGTCACCTTGGGGTCTAAGACCTTCTCACAATGGCGTAACATCGATTCGGAATCGACCCTGATGTGACGTTATCCACCGTCACATCGCGCCGTCACGTCGGGGCGTACCCTGATGAGAACCTGCGTGCCTACCGCTCGGCCACTTCTTCGTGGAAAAGCTCAAGACGATAATTCAGGTTTATAAGGTGCTCTGCAATCTGCTCAAGAAGCAAAACTGTTTTCTTGTCATTACTCGCGTTTGATTCGACTATATCGGTAATCTTCTTGCTTTGATTATCATAATCTTGAAGGCGTTTTTCAGCTTCCTTGCTCAGTTGCATCTCTGCCTCCGCTCACAAGTTGGAACCCTGCTGCCTCTGCCCCGAGGCCGCCCAAGAGGCTAATCTGGGCCGATGACCGAAGAGCGAAGAGAGGTTTCGGCGGCTCGCTCCAACGCGGGCAACACCCACATAGCGGGTGAGATGTTTGTGGCAGCCGAACTAGCGAAGCGCGGCTACTCGGTCTCCCTCACCATGGGCAATGCCAAAGCGGTGGACCTGTTCGCAGAGCGGAACGGCAATGCGATCTGCATTCAGGTGAAGGCCATTGCCCACAAGCGGAACGTCGGCTGGCCCCTGCCCTTCAACAAAGCCAAGATCATAGACAAGGTGCTGTACGTCTGCGTGATCCTCAACGAGGTCGGGGAAGCGCCAACCTACTACGTCCTGCCTCCCCATGAGGTCCGGGAGCGAGGCCGCTGGTACACGAACCGGGCGATCCTCGACATCGGCCGCCTACGGGGCAGCGGTTTCGAAGGTGCGTGGCACCTTATCGACGCGGCTCTCCGTCAGGCTGACTAGATCGAGGTTATTCGGTCTCCGACCGCCCTCCCCCGGCCTCCTGGGCGGTCTCCGGGCGGAGGAATCACCGTTAACGGACCGTGAAGATGAATCCCTTACTCCGGGCGGAGGGCACCGGGAGACCGGCCGGAGAGTGCCATCATGCCTACGAAACAACTGACCTACGCCGAGCTTGCGGCCGTATGGGGGGTGTCGTCTGAGGCTGCCCGGAAGAAGGTCGAGGGGCTTCGGCTCCCACGGCAGCCGGGTAACGACGGTAAGGTCCGGGTGCTCATTGATCTGGATGATGTTCAGCACCGACCACAGAAGCCGAAGTCCGACCGGAAGCCGCCCGGAGACCACCCGGAGGTTGAGCCACTGAGGCAGCACGTTGCGACCCTCCAGGCGGAGGTCGAGCGGCTGGTCATACTCGCCAATTCCAACCGGGCAGACTTTGAGCGAGAGCGGGAGCGGGCGGAGAAGGCGGCTGCCGATCTAATGGCGTTGGCGGACCGCCTCGCCGAGGCCGAACAGGCTCGTTCGGCACGCCTCGTGGACGCAGAGAAGGCCCGAGGCGAAGCAGACCAAGCGCGTTCTGAAACGGCGAAGGTTCAGGCGGAGGCCGATTCCCTTCGAGCCGAGCTTCTAAGCTGGAAGGGGCGGCCTTGGTGGCGGCGTGCGCTTGGGTGATCGACTCCTGTGGACATGGTGCAACGATCCATAGTCCCGCTGTTCACTGAGTGGTAGATTCCGTTTGCTGCCCCATTACTGGCAGGCGACGGGAAACGGGTCTCTCAGATCACGGCCTTCTGTTCGGCTGTACTGAAGACGACCTTGATGCCGTTCCCCCACATGACCTGCACACCGAAGATCGCTGCGCACTCGCGCAGGCTCGCGATCTGTGCTGTCATGCTTAACCGACCTTAACCGGTCGATTCAGACGGAGACGCAACCGACGCCGTATCGCTGATCTGAAAAGCCAACGGCCCCGCAGGCTACCACCCCTGCGAGGCCGTCGAATGAGATAGGGGCTTGCGCCACTGAACACTCGCAGGCTCTCACATCGCGACCCGCGATGCAACGACGAACACGTGTCGCCGAACGCTTTCGCACGGCCAAATTCGTCGCTGGTCTCTGGTTTTCGAATCCATCGATGCGGCCCTTGAGAAAGGGCCAACCATGTTTGCGGACCAACTCCGCGCGGCTGTCGAAGCCGCGCGTTCAGACGTGCACCTTGTCGAGCTTTCTCAGGCGATCTGGCAGGGTACTGCCGCCGGATTGCTCGCCGAAGCCGACGCGCAAGCGCTCTCAGAACTTGTACATGCCCACCGGGCGGCTCTACGCGGCCCCCAGGCGGTCTCCGGCCGGTCTCCAGGCCGACCTTCCATCTTTCCGCCGAAGCGGCTCCAGCGTTCGCCTGATCGTGCCCGCTCTCTGGAGCGGCGGCGTACTCTTGCCGCGAGCGGCCCACTCCCCCCGCAACTCGCCAGCCGATTCACGACCGGCGAGTTGGCTGCCTTGAAGGTGGTGGCCGACGAGGTGCGTGCTCGTGGGACCTGCGAACAGTGTGTCGCTGCGATCAGCGCTCGCGCTGGGGTCTCCGCCTCAACGACCCGTAACGCGATCCGCACCGCTGCTCGTCTGGGGCTCCTCATTGTCGAGGAGCGCCGCCGTCAGGGGCAGCGGAACGATACCAACCGCATCACCATCGTGGACCTATCCTGGCAGGCGTGGATCGCGAAGGGTGGCCGGGCCAAGGGGGGTGGGTTCAAGAGTTTCGACCCCTCGGACAATCAGATTCAGAAGAGCCGGAATCGTAGCGCCTATGAGACCCCGCAGAAGGGCTATCGGAAGAGCGCTTGGCATCAGGCCGATCCGCCCTTGAACTGCTACCGCCCGAGCCGCCCATAGCCGAGCGTATCAGCGACCTGTGTCGCACTGTCGATGCTTGCTGCGACGGCCTCCAGTTCGGAACGAAGTTGAGGTGGCGTGAGGCGAGCCACGGCACTTACGCGTGCTCGCAGAGCGAGCACGGTTTTCGCTGGGATTCGGATGTCACCGCGATCCCGCTGCTCAATGTCCCGCAGATAGGACCAGCCGCGCTTCAACCACTCGCGGCTGAATTGTCGCTTCGAGCGAACAACCCCCATAGTCTGGAGGATGGCGTAAGTCTGAATCAGGTTAAATCCCAGCATATCGGTCTCCTAGACTAAATACAGCAGGCGGAATCAATGCGAATCTCTTCCGCTGTGTTTAGGAGAAAAAGATGTCTACTTCGAACGAACTGTTGGATGACGCCAATCAGATCACGATTCGGCGGCTCATTGAAAAATATTTATCTCCGCAGGGGGAGCCGCTTAATACAATTTGGGAAGCGTGCGTGACCGCGCAGAGGATTGGCAACCGCTATGGTGTGCCAGCCGACGCAGTCACTTACCGGTACGAGTTCACCCACCCAGACCTTGGCTTCAGCTTCAGCGCTCGCGCCGTCTGGCGGCTTGGCCGTTTGATGCAGCCCCTGGGGGTGCACACTGTCATCGAGGACTACGAGGACACGGGCGGCCATGGGGGCGACAGCGCCGTGCTGCTCGTCGTCAACGACTGGCTCCGGAGCCTGCCGGTATGATCCCCGAGAGAGCCGCCTGTGCGGCAGCCTGGGGGAGCTTCTTCGCCGCCCAGGCCGCCAACGTCGCCGTCACCCTCTGCTACAACCCGGAGCGCGCCGGGGGGACAAGCTCGGTCGCCTATCGGTTTTCGAAGGACGGGGAGTGCCTGCCCCTGCCGCCTTCTGGCTTGTCCGGGGGACAACGCACCAATCGCCTGCCGACCACGCACCACGTCTCCTTGATGCAGGTGCACCGGGACGTGGATTGGCTCCATCGGAAGATGGATCGCAAGCTGTTCGGAACGCGGTTCAACGAACTGCCAGCCGAAAAGCGTTCCAGCTTCGTTGGTTACGTCGAGAAGCCCAACTCCAACGTCCACGTCCACATCGCGTGGACCATGCCCGATTCACGGGTGGATGAGTTCACCGAGATCGTCACCAACGCGTGGCTGGCTAGGACGCCATTTGGCTCGATCCGGGTGAAACTGATCCACGATGGTGGATGGGGCCGGTACGCTACCAAGGAACAGTGGGGTGCAGCGCTCGAAGGAGATGCTGCCCTCTTCGTCGCGAGCCGTCCTGCTCGCTCATAGCTGAGCGAGGAAGGCCGGGGACTGAACCAGCACGGACCCTTCCTGCACAGTGTCTGACCTCCCCGAGTGGCCCCCTTCAAGGAGGCCACAATCGCGGAGCTTTGCCTGAATGACCCGAGGTTCGGTCGAGAAGGCGCTGAGTGCGAGAAGCGGCGAGGCTTGCAGAGCCAGCGGATCGCACTCAGCAGGTGGAGCGAGGCGAAGCATCGCTACGCCTTACAAGAATCGGATGTCTGCTCAATCAGTTTTACATGGAAGTAACCGGCTCAGTAATGAGAGCTAGAAGTTCCAGGCGAGATGTGAGATAAGAACTCTAGTGGCCGAGAGGAATGTCTGAATGAACGACATCAGCTTCAAGAAGAGATGCAAATATCAAGGGGATTTCCCTCCTTGGTGTTTTGCATCTTTGGAGAAGCAAAATGCCGTCTACTACTTCGGACAACAGCAAGCCGCCTACCCCCGAATCTGCGCTCGATAAGGCCGCTGCCGCTGCGGCGAAGTCCTCTACCAGCGCTATCGCTGGTAAGAACCCGAAGCAGCCCAAGAATGCTTCCATGGAAGCAAATTCCAAGACGAAGCAGAGCCTGATTCCCGGTCCTGCGGCGTCTTCTCAGGAGCTTCGCGAGGCCGCGCTGAAGGAGGCGAAGCTCTACGAGCACGCCTGCAAGAAGCACGACAAGGCTGCCGACAAGGCATCGTGGACGCTGGTCTACCTCATGCTTCGGGTCTTGGAGACCTTCGAGCAGAACGGCCAGCGCAATGAGGCTGCCTTCGAGGCGTTCCTGACCACCAATCGCGCTCGCAAGCACGGCAACTCCGACACGGAGTACCACCGCCTTGCGAAGGCGTGCACGCCCAAGGAGGCGAACAGCAGCCGGGTCTCGAAGCTTGGCGGTGCGATTGCTGCCCTGCGGGCGCGGGGTATCGGCTCCGCAACTGTCGAGGAGGAGTTGAAGAAGCGCCTCCCGGTCGAGGACGGCGGCGAGCGTCATGGCGGCGTTCACCGCTTCTTCCTGCTCTACCAGAAGGCGAAGCGCGACAAGGCCAAGCAGGACAAGGCTGAGCAGGAGCAGGCGGGGACGACCCCTCCGAATCCCTACGCGAATTTGGCTCCCGAGCGGCTGG
>NZ_CABFVH010000092.1 GCF_902141855.1 Methylobacterium dankookense
CGCGCCGTCGCCACCCGCTACGAGAAGACCGCCGTCAGCTTCACCAGCGTCCTCTGCCTCGCGGCCACGCTCGATTGGATCAAGTGACGACAGGCCCTAAAGGGCGGACCACTCCGCTGGGGGCGGATCAACCTCAGCGTGCGGTTCCGCCCAAACTTTCGGCAGTAGATGCCGGCCGCCCAGAACTTCGTGAATGCTGGCCGAACACGAGCCTGAGCTTGCGGATCGCTTCAGAAAGCGGCCGCGGCACTGCCGCTGCCGTGTAGCTCCTGCAAGTGGATCATGAGGGACGAGCCCTTCCGCGTCCGTTCGAAAACCTGAACGGCAACGTCCGCATCGCGACACGCGAGCAGGCCAAGGTCCAGGCGTCGACACCGATGTTCCGCGTGTATGAATTTTGCTGTATGTCGCTGGATCGGTTTCCTGCGCCCGGTCGTTGAGGGCTTTTCGTGAGTCCGCCGGCCCTGACGGCGTGGACTGGGGGGTGCATGCCATGATGCCCCAGACGCATTTCCGGGTGACGCTGGAGACCCGCGACGGCCGTCGCGTCCTGAACGCGAGGGCGGAGCGAGAGGCCGCCCTGATGGCCGAGTCGGTGATGCGCCGCTACGAGGGCGAAACCCTCACGGTCGGCTTCAGCATCGATTGCGCGGACCGCGAGGCGGGCAGTCGCATCGCCTTCTACCTGACCGACCTGGCGCTCGAACTCGACCTCGCCTGAGAGGATCGCGGAGGTCCAGGCAAGGATTTCCGCGGAACCTTGGCGGCGACCCCGGCATTTCGACCGTCCTCACCGTCCGCGGAGGGAAGCGCATCGCCGAGAGGGCGACGGATCGAAGCGAGGTTAGCGCATGACGATGTTCCGACTGGCAGCCCCCATCCTGCTCGCCGCTTGTATGGCTGCACCCGCGAACGCCCTACCCGGTGACGGTGCCGGCGCCCCAAAGATGCTCCTGCACGGCAACTACTGCGGTGCGGGCAACAACGCGCCCCTCGTCCCCGTCGACGCGCTGGATGCCGCCTGCGCGCCACGACGCCTGCACGCCGGACGGTGCACTACCGTCGAAGGCTTGCAACCTGCGCCTGCAGGCGGATGCCGAGCGCGTCGCGCAGAATCCCCGGCAGCCCGCTGACCTGCGGAGCATGGCGGGGCTGGTCGGCTCCGGAGCGGCGATGATGCCGTTCGACCCGGCGCCGCGCACCGCCCCCCCGGCATCCATACGTCCGATGGAGGCCGCCCCGTTCACCGAGCCGTCCATGCTCGACGATGAGGCCATCCCTGACGACGGTGAGGCCGACACCGAGTAGGGGGCGAGTGTCCATCCGGTGCCCTTCAGATACCACTACGCCGCATGCAACGCTTTGCCACCGTCGCGGCTTTCGTCCCGGTTTCTCTGAAAAGATCGGGAGCACACCATGCTGATACGTCTTGTGACGTCCGTCGCGCTTCTCGCGGGCGTCGCGAACACCGCCATCGCAGCCCCCATGTCCGCCGACGACAAGGCAGCGCTCCAGCAGCAATGCATGGGCGATTTCACGACCTTCTGCGGGGACATGCCGCCCGAGGATGGTCCCGAGACGCAGGCATGCTTCGAGAAGAACATGGCGAAGCTCTCACCCGGATGCCAGGGCGCCATCCAGAGCTACAAGCAGGGCAGGAAGGGCTGAACGTTCGGGCAAGCCCGGACCAAGTTCGGGCACCGTCGCCGCGGAAAACCGCGGCGACACCTTTCAAGTCATCGATGGGCGAGCAATCGCTCGCTCAGGACGGCCGCCGTTGACGGCACACTCGCTTCATCGCATTGGCGAACTCCGCTCTTGATGGGCCAGGACATGCCGATGTCGTGGTCGCCGTCATGTCCGCTTCTTCCGTTCAAGCGGGCATCCGAACTCGCAAAGCGGACGATCGCGCGTTGAGGTCCTCCATGAATGACCGTGGCCATTCCCGCTCGGAATGAAGTGTTCCCATAGACCGGAGAGGCTTGCGATAGGAATTGGCTGGTTCCATTGAAGGCGAGCCGGACCTCCGGCTCGCCTTGAACCTCAAGCCAGCCCGAGCCCTCGGCGAACGAGGCCCCGCAGCGCCGGTCCAAGGTGGGCGGTGCGGGCGATGCCGTCGCGCGGGACTGAGAAGAGATCCACCACCAGGGCGCGGTGCTGCTCTTCGGTCGGGCTGAGGGCGAGAGATCCGCCCTCCGCCGCAGCCGCTACGGAACCGATGCCCGGCAGATGCAGGATCAGCGGGATCCCGGGGGGAAGGCCGGGATCGCCTTGCTCGGCCAGGATCGCGCGGCTTGGCGACAGGGCTGCGATTTGGCAGGCCCGCGCCGGGCCGTCCCCGGCGATCACGGCCTCGGCCTCGTAGCGGAAGAGCAGATCCTCGCGCGGGTGCTCGAAGCAGACGAGGAAGCAGATGAAGGTCAACACCATGGCCACGCCGGCCCAGACCAGGTTCAGGAAATCGATATCCGAGATCTCGGCGGGCGCGCTGGGGGAGATGAACGCCCAGACGATGCTGAACGCGGAGAGCAGCGCGAGGCCGCCGAACGCCGCCGCCATCCGCCAGCGCACGCGCATCTGCGAGCGATCGCCTCCCTTCTCGGTCACCTTGAAGGGCCGGCCGAAGGGGCTCACGGTCGCCTGGGCCAGCGTCATGGTGACCGCGAGGGCGCTGATCGCGTGGGTCACCTCCATGAAGACCGGCAGCGTGCGCGAGCGGGAGATCCAGCCGCTATAGGCCCAGAGCGCGAACAGGGGCGGGACGCCGTAGCGCAGGAAGGACAGGAAGTCCGCCTCGAAGGCCGGCAGGCCGACGATCCAGTACACCGCCGGCGCGAGTAGCATCAGCACGATGTAGGGCTTGCAGGCCCAGTTCAGGACACCGTGCAGGAAGTGGAAGCGCTGGACCAGAGTGTAGCCGGGCCCGCGCAGGGGCCCGTCGGGCAGGAGGGCGATCTGGATGGTGCCGAGGCACCAGCGCGTGCGCTGGGTGATGTACTCAGGCAGGCCCTCGGCCGAGAGCCCCATGCTGAGGCGCTCGTTCAGCCAGTGGGTCGCGTAGCCCCGCCGCGACATGCCGAGCGATAGGTTGAGGTCCTCGCAGATAGCTGCATCCGGGAAGCCGCCGATCTCCCCCAGCCGGTCGCGCCGGACGATGAACGAGGTGCCGACACAAAACGCGGCGTCCCAGGCGTCCTTGGCGGGCTGGAAGACGTCGAAGAAGATCCGCTGGTCGTCGACCCAGCTGTCGGAGGCGGCGAGGTTGTGCTGGATGGGATCGGGGTTGAAGAAGAATTGCGGCGATTGCACCACGGCCGCCTTCGGATCGTCGAACAGGCCAACCATCCGTTTGAGGATGTCGGGCTGGGGCGCGAAGTCGGCATCCAGGACGAGGATCAGCGGTGCGTTCGTCCGCTCCGCGGTGTGGCGCAGGGCATTGTTGAGATTGCCCGCCTTGGCGCCCTTGTTGTCGGGCCGCGTGATGTAGTTGGCGCCGACCTCCTCGCAGTAGGCGCGCAGCCAGTCCCGGCGGGTGTCGTCGCAGACCCAGACGGTCTTGGGGCCGTAATCGATCGCGAGCGCTGGCAGGATGGACTTCTCCACCACGTCCTGCGGCTCGTTGTAGGTGCAGATGAAGATGTCGACCGCCGGCCAGTCCCCGCTCGCCTCGTGGCGGGCCTGCGCGACATCGGCCTCGGCAGAACGGTCCTTGAACCGCAGCAGGATCACCACGGACATCAGGGTGTAGACTACCGCCACGATCTCGGCGGCGAAGAAGAGCCGCGGCCAGAGCGCGCCCAGCTCCGGCGCGAGGGGCGGAATGGTGTCGTTCCAGCGCCAGCGCGCGTAGGTGGCGATCAGCGCCGCCGTGAGGGTGCCGAACAGGAAGCGGTCGAAGGCGCGCTCGGGCCGGAGCAGCCCGCAGAGCGCGTAGAGCCCGAGCGCCACGAACAGGGTGAGCGCGAGGACCGAGGCGGCGTCGCCGGGCGAGGAAAACATCATCGGATATGCTCTCCGGTGAAGGGGTTGACGCCGAGGGCTGCGAGCGCTGCCCAGGCCGTGGCCCCGAGATGCGGGCGCCGGAAATAGAAGAAGTCGTCCTCGGTGCTCGTCGGACCGATCCGCAGCCCCGTGGTGAGCCGCGCCTCGCGGGTAGCGTAGAGCCAGCCGGAGGGTGCGCGTTGGCCCGCCAGCGTCTTCAGGAGCGGGCCGGCCGTGGCGTTGTCCTTCGCCCAGCGGTCGACGAGCGCTGCCTGCGCGGTGCCCTCGACCCAGAGCCCGTCGCGGTCGTCGTTGAAGTCGAATCCGCCCGGCACCCCAAGGCGGGTGCGCGCGCAGGCGAGAGCCCGCCGCCAGACCTGCGGCGGGTCGGCGATCCCGATCAGCGGCCAGAGCTGCGTGTCGAGGGCGACGGCCTCGACGCCGCGCATCTGGCCGGCCGGGACGGTGCCCATGCGGAAGCAGCCCGTCTGCGCGTCGAAGGCGCCCTCGACAAAGATGCGTGCCGAGGCGGCCATGGCGCGGTCCTCCGACGTCGATAGCCGAGCACCCAGCGCCGCGATGTCGAGGTTGTGCTCCGTGGACTTCCAGGTCATCGGCGTCTGGTCCGGGTCGTAGCCGTCCAATCCGCCGGCGAAGCCCGGTCCGGGATCGCGCGTGGCGTGCGCCCGGATCCAGGCCGCGATGCGGCTGGCCCCGTCGCGAAAGCGCGGATCGCCGGTGGCCGCGTGCAGGTTCATCAGGGCGAGGCCGACCCAGGCGACGTTGCCGGTGGCGGTGCCGACCTGATAGCGGTCCTCAGACCAGCGCTTGGCGCGCGCGTCCCACCAACCCGGGAGCAAGACCGGGCGGTCGCGTACGGCGCCTGCCCGATAGGCGTTGCGCACCCGCCCGTCGGTGAAGCTGCGGTCCCCGTCGAGGGCCGCCAGGAACGCCTCGCCGATCTGCCGGGCGCGAGGCAGGTCGCCGCACGCCGCGAGGGCGGTCGCAGCCAGGGCGTTGTCGTACGAGAAGGCCGTGCTGCGCAGCGGCAGGGGCACCTCCGCCTCGTTCGGGCCGGGCTGGTAGCTCGCGAGGAAGGCTGGACCTCCGTCCGGCGCCGTCGTCGCGACGACGCGGGAGAGAGCGCGGCAGAGCCCCCGACCGAGGTCGTCCGCCGCCGCGGGCGCCGACAGGCCGAGAACGAGGGCGACCGCGACGGCTGCCGCCCTCAGCGCCGGGCCTCGAAAGACGGCCGAGCGGGCGGCAGCGGCGGCATCGCGATGGTCATGCCCGTCGCCGGTCGAGGGGGCTGTGGCAGGGCCGAGGATTCGGTCGGGGGCTCGGCTGGGGGCAGTTGCGGCCGCTCGGCGGATGCCGTCCTCGGGATCGGTCGCCGCGCCGGTTCGAGATCCGGCTGTGCTGCGATTGCCGCGGAGGAGGACGGGATCGCGCGCGTGTCGGGCGCCTCGCCGTCCGCGCCGTGCCGGTTCGCGTGTGCGGACCGGCCCTGCGTCTCGGAATGTCCCGGTTCCGCAGCCGGCGGCAGAGTCTCCGCGGAGGCCGCGGCCTGTCTCAGCAGGCCGCCCGCGTAAGAGATTGCTGCCTCCGCGTGATCGACCGCGCCGCGCACCATATCGGGCGCGGCGTTGCCGGCTTTTGCGGCGAGGCTCGCCGTGCTGCCGCCGATATCACGCCAGACTACCGAGGTCGACGGCACCCAGCCGGCATCGCGGGATACGGTCACCCAGCGACCGACGCCGCAGGCCGTCCCGGCCGGATCCTCGGCCGCGGCGGTCTGAACCGGGAGCGGCTCCGGCTTCACCAGCACGTAGAGTTCTCGGCGTTCCGTTTGCGGGAAAGGCACGGCGTAGGTGGCGTCAACCGTGTCGCTCGTTTTCGGGAGGATCTCGGTCACCACGCCCCTGCGCGGGCCACTGGGCTCGCCCGAGATGGTGACGGGGCTGCCGACCTGAAGGTTCTGGCCCTGGCGATACGAGAAGATCGCCACGACGAAGCTGCGCTCGCAATCGACCAGGGACGAGAGGCTGTCGCCCGCGCTCACGTGGCGTCCGACCGCCGCGTTGACGTTGTAGACGATGCCCTTCGCCGAAGAAGTGATCTCGGAGGCCGCCAGCTTGTCGAGGCGGGTGTTCTCGCGGTCGAGGAGCCTCTGCTGGTCCGCCATGGCGGCTTTGAGCTCGGTCTCCTCGATCTTGAGGCGCTGTGTGTCGTAGGTGATGGAGAGCCGCTTCTGCGCTAGCTCGGCGAGCCCGCGAAGCTCGTCGCCGACGAACAGCCCGCGCGTCACGCCATCGAGTTGGACGGTCTTCTGGCCGAGCTTGGCCTCGGCCGCCTCCTTCTCGTGGAGGGCGGCGGCGTAGGACTGGGTCGTCGACTTGACCATGTCGGGACTCGCCACGTTGCGCGAGACCATTCCGATCTGGCGGTCCATAAGCACCTTCTTCTCCTCGCCGGACGCGAGGGCGGACGCGATCTTCGCCTTCAGCTCTTCGACTTGCCCGCGCAGGACCTGGCTCGTCTGTGCGGACTGCTCGCGGATCGCGCGGTCCAGGGCGTCGAGATACGCCTCGTTCGAGGCGCGCTTGCTCTCGGCAGCGAGGGCGCGCTCACGCAGCTCGGAGACCCGGCCGGCGAGCTGGATGGCCGTCGATCGATCGAGGCGGTCATTGCTGATCTGAGCCATGAGCGTGCCGCGCTCGACGACGTCTCCGACCTTCACCGGTATAGCGCTGACATCACCCGCGATCGGAGCGGTCATAAGCGTGACGGGCGCATTGACGACGGCGCGATCGGACTGATCCGCTACGAGGGGCGGCAGCACCGACGTCCCGATCAGGACGGCCAGGACCGAGGCGACGCTGACGCTGGAAACGCGGACGAACCGCCGGTGGCGATGCTCGGGGGCAGGCATGAGGGTGGGCTGGGCCAAGGGCAGATTCCTAAAGCGTGGTGCGCCATCCGCAGATTGCGAGCGCCGGGGTGTACAGCGAATGTGATGCAACTCTGGAATGCTGCAGTGCCGAAAAGGTTGCGAAATTTCTCGTAAATCATGCCTCCGTCACAGGATCAGGACAGAATATCTACGTTAGGACGGCCAGATCCGCATGGTGCCGGAAGAGATTTTTGCCAAACCCTAGATTGCGAGGTTTGCGAAATGGTGCGTGGCTGACGCCATCTCTAAGCGGAAGGTCGGCATTTACCCGAACAATGCTTCAAGCTCCCGTGAAAATCTGCCGCAATTCTGCCGCCGCTCTGCCCATTATGTGTCGCGATCCGCCTCATCTTCATGCCATGTCTGCCCGGTTTGCGGCGTGGACACCATGATGCGTGCCGGCCGAGCGTCTCGGCGAAGGCTCCTCCTCACGGGCGCGGACGACTCTCTCGCCTTCTATGTCTCGACCCTGGCGGCCACGTCATTCCTGAAGGAGCCGCTTAAGGACGCGCTCGGCACGGTGCCGAAGTGCATGCCTCGCTGGAACGGCTCACGGGCCGTTCCGTCCGAGCCGGCCCTCATGCAACGTCAGACTGACGACGCGCTGCCATGCCTCTGTCCCGTTCGGTCACGCTGTGTGTAGGGCGGTGACAAAACCATCCACTGGAGCGTCGGCGTCGTGCTGATGCGGGCGGCGTAAAAGCCGGCCAGTGGAGAAGCTTCTCTTTCGAGAGG
>NZ_CABFVH010000093.1 GCF_902141855.1 Methylobacterium dankookense
CTGCTCCGCGCTCGTCTTCTGACCTCGCCGCATGTCCGACTCCTTCAGTCCTGGCTGATCCTCTCAATCAGCCCGGTCCAAAGCCAGCCGGTCAGGTCACGTTCTTAGAATGCCGAACGATGGTTGGCTTCTTAGACTCATCCATATCTGTTCTCCTTGCGGAGTTCAGATTAACCGTGTCTGACTTCCTGATGCAAGGTAGTCCTCTATAATGACTTGCAAGCCGGGTTCGCCTTGGTTCGCTTTGATCCACCGATGAGTTCAGGTTCCTCGTGCATTGGTTGGCTCATGTCGCGCATCCTGGCCGCTACGCTTCTGTCTCTGGCGCTCCTGATGGTTCCGTTGGGTTTGGCTATCTCTGATCCCCTGCCCTCTCGTTCAACGCCCTATACGGCTGCTCAGAATGGGTCAGGATCGGCTGTGGCACGGACGGGCATCACCACACCACCGGGTAGTCGAAGGCTCAAGCTGTGAGGGCGCATGAGCGACGGAAGGCCAACCTGTTGACTGAGGACACTCTGAAACACTTCCTCGGGCTGGCGTTCGTGCTCATCGTCGGATGTTGGTGGTGGGTGTGGTCGGTCCTCGGAACCCTCGCAAGCTCCATCCACCACAACGGCCTGATCATCGGTTCGCTTGTCGCCAGCTTCAGCGAGTGCGAGGCGTTTCGAATCTTCTCGAGTGCCACCATGCTCTCGCATCGATCAAACTCAGCGATGAACCCTGTTTTGAGCAGGTCAGATCTGGGCTTCTTACTGCCAAGTCTATTAGAACCGTTCACGATTACGTCTATATCTGTTCGTCAAATGTCCGCTATAACTTGATAGACATCAAGAACTGTCAATCTCATTGACGGGCATTGAGATATAGGCGTTCGCCCCGTTCAGTGATTATGAGTGTTCGTTTTGCTGTGTCTAGACGCGCGAGTCCTTGACCTATCAGACTATTGGCCTCGCAGACCTCAAAAGATTTCTGGGATCTGCCGGCAAGACGTCGCAATAGGCGTGTTTCAGCGAGTGTTAGGCCCATCAGAGGCGTCACGCTACGTCCCGCTATTGTAGTCGGCGACTAGTAACGACCTGATATCGGTAACAACTTGATGATTAAACTATACAACAGCGTCTTATGATTTCACGGCTTCAGTTGGGGGTGATGAGGTCACGAAACTCGGCGTGCCTCAGTTGATCTCTATGCGCCGATTAACGCCAAGTTTCGGCTGACTATCAACACCGTTCTCCGATCTCGGCTTCCACATGCCTCTTAGCCTTCGTCAGCATTGAACACGGGTCATATCCTCTGTGCTTGGCTAACAGTAGTAAGTCTGTAATCAGATCAACCACATCGCACGCTGGCACACCACCGACCCATCGTCGTCTCGCACCCTCAGCGTGGAGGTATGCATCGAGAGCAACCTGGGCGAACTCTATTCGAGAGGCACCATCAGGCATGGATGACTCCTCAGGTTCAATCTTAGGAATTAGCTCTGAAGGATAAGGGCATCATCTTGGGGCTTATCAACTGTGGCTTACCTATGTGGTTTCTGACATGAGTGACATTCGAATGGAGTTTGTATACTATTGATGCACCGCAACAGCATAGCCCATATGCAACGGATTCAGGGGTTGATGATATAGATCAAGAACCAGTCGTATCGGCAATTTCATTGGTTCGATAGTGTTCATTCGTATCTTGGTTCCGATTCGCTCGAAGCAATATATCTTGAGTTGCGCTCTGCTTACTTGAGAGCGGCGAGCTGCCGATTGCCAATGAGCAGATTGTATGCAATATGCCAAGAGAGGCGTGATTGGCCTTTCATCAATCGCTGAGAAGTTGTAACATTGGTTGAGAAGGCTACGCATACACCGAAAGCAATGACTGAAGTTGACCAGCACATCGGTGAGAAGATTCGATGGCTCCGTCAAGCTAGAAGTTTGAGCTTGGATGAAACCGCCAACGCGATTGGCATCTCTTGGCAAATGCTGCAAAAATACGAACAGGGACGATGCCGACTAGGAGTGGCACGTCTTCATGCTCTTGCGAAGTTCTACTCCGCACCAATCTCATTCATTATTGAGCAAGAGTCAATCACGGCTGCTGACTTGGATTTATTGAAAGTCAGAGGCACGGCAGAGATATTAGAGATTTATACAAGTATAGGCGAAAAGGGACAAAGGGAGCGTATTTTAGATTTTGTTCAGACGGTCGCGCGCTCAATGGGCGTCCGACTGAGGGGTCGAACCGACCAAATGCCCGGTTAAATTCGGCTAGGAAAGCTTGAACGACACAGCCCGGACGGCGCTATCCATTGTCGTGATGTCAGGCCGCGCGTTTTGCGATCTTGGCGATGGTGGCCCGGCTGCATCCCACCGCGTTCTCGATCTGGGACCATGACAGACCCTTGCTGAGCATCGTGGCTATCGAGGCGTTCCGGGCTACGTTTTCCTGACGGCCCTTGTATCGACCTTCAGCCTTAGCCTTCGCCTGCCCCTGAGCCTGACGCCTCCTCCGATCCTCGTAATCCTTACGGGCGACGGCAGCGAGCATATCGAGCATCATGCCGTTGATTGCCTGGAACATACGGCTTGTGAACTCGTCCGTCTGAGCCGTCGCCATCATCCAGGAGGTCGGAAGGTCGAGGGCAACGACTCTTATCTGCCGAGTCGCTATCTCTCCCTTCAACTTCTCCCAATCCGGTCCGGTAAGGCGGCTCAGACGATCGACCTGTTCGGCCAGAAGAATGTCGTTGGGTTGGGCGTCCCGTAGGAGCCGGAATAACTCAGGACGAGCCAAGGACGCGCCGCTCTCGTTCTCCACATACCAAGCCGCGATCCTGAGGCCGTGGCTGTCAGCGAACGCCTGGAGGGATTCTCGGGCACGGTCAGCGTCTTGCTCGGTCGTGCTTGCTCTCAGATACGCCCGGACGAACATCGCGCACCAATAGTCTAGTTAGGATGGTGCACATTATGGCGGTTCAGTATGGATCGTCAATGGGCCTATACTGAACCGGTCTGACGGTGGTTCAGCATGGGCCTACCGAACCAAACCATCGCTTAGCGCATATCTTTAAGGCATGGAGGTGATGGTTTATTTCTCAGATGATCCGCCTCCATGGGGTGCCTCTCCGTCGGGTTTGGTGGAAGGTTAGCGTGACGGTTGGCCTGGCCAAGGCCGGCTGGGCGGGCGAGGCGGCGGCCTTCGACAGCAGCTCCGTACGGGCTCACCGCTCGGCGCAGGACGGCAAAGGGGGGCGAAAGCGCAGGCCATCGGCCCGTCGCGCGGCGGCCAGGCCACCAAGGTCCATGCACTCACCGATGTCCTCGGTCGGCCCGGCATCCTCCAGCTGACACCCGGCAACGCCAGCGACGTCACCACCGCCCCGGCGGTGCTGGTCGAGGGGCCCGGTCGGATCCGGCGCCTGGCCGCCGACAAGGGCTACGATGCCGACTGGCTGCGCGCGGACCTGCGGGCGAGCGGTATCACGCCCGTCATCCCAGGCAAGCGCGGCCGCAAACGGAGGATCGACACGACAAACGCCGCTACCGCGAGCGGTGGCGCATCGAGGCCGCCTTCAACCGCCTCAAGGAATTCTGCCGCATCGCCACCCGCTACGACAAGCTGGCGCCCAACTATGCCTCAGCCGTTGCGCTCGCCGCCGTCATCGCCTTCTGGTGCTGATCGAGTCCAAACCCTAGGAAGAGGGAGCAGTGGGTACCGGGTGCGTTACCTCTGAAAGAACGAAACCCGCCATGGCGTTGAGCCATGGCGGCACATGAACATGCAACCTGCTCGATGGTTCGCGTGGGTCTCAGAACCGCACGATCTCCTCAACATAACCGCGTCGCATCCAGTACGGGAAGCGAGACACCTTGCGCGTTGGGACGCTGCTTATGATCTCGCGGGCTGTCAGTCCTAAGGCCTCGTGGTTGATAGACAGGAAAATCGGCGTGCGCTTCGCGATGCTGGCAATATAGGCGTGTGAAGTATCTGAATGCATCTCAGGCAAAGAGTCAACATTTAGAATGAGATCGTATTTTTCGTTGCTCGTAAGAAATGCTTCAGGCGGCAGAAGGTTAATGCTCCGAGAGGCGTCTTCACCATAAAGGGCAAGGCTTCCCGAACTTAACGTCGACCCAAGGTAGTAAGCTTGAGCAACACTAGTCATTGGGATGTCGATGATGGTGTATCTCTCGATGCCAAAACGATTGGCGTAGTACGCAGTACGCCCGAGCCCGCCGCCGATCTCAAGCACTCGGCCGCCGCCGGCAGCAGTTAATAAGTCTCTTGCACGATAGGCTTGGTATATAGCCTGAACTGATCGGTATGTAGCGATGCCGCGGATAGTGGGAAGGCCGATCTCGCCCGGGTAGGGATTTGGAAAATCAATCTTACAACCAATAGCCCCGTCCAATCCCAGCAGGAGGTCTTCAACGGGCTTCGCCTGAGGGGGGGCATCAGAAAAATTATATGCCTCTGGGTTCTCAAGGCGAGAAACTCCGACTGCTTCGCAAAGCCGCACCAACAGACTATAGATGAGCCTGCTTTGCAGAGCTTGGTAAGGCGGCGTCATATCGGCATGTCCCTTGTAGAGACTGTCGAATCCATAGAAATGCATGTTTGAAGCTGGATCACGCAGAATCTGCGTGACTGCTAGCTCGTCTCCGCTGTTCAGAGCCTCATGTATGCTGCTCTTGTCCTGCACCACCTGATGCCACTGATGATTTGGAGTTCCTGTGCTGGTGCTGTTGGCTAGCTTATAGAAATCAATTATTCTACTGACGAGAGCGGCATCGTTATAATTACCAATGTCTTTGACAGACGCCACATCATCAACTGTATGTTCATATGGACGATGAAATTGCCAGTCGCGGACAGCATTATACGACATATCAAGTCACCTTAGGTTAGCGCAGAACAGATCTGCCGAGATTTTCAAGCACTCCCGGCGCAAGCGCACGTAGAGCTAATTGATAGCAGAACGAAATCGCGTAAGCGCCTTCGCCCTTGGCTAGTCGAATTTTATTCTATTTCTCATTTTTACTTTGACCTACATCAGTTATGCTTGCATCTGTTTCAGAAAATTGCTCGAGTGCCGGAATAACATTCCCATGACTGGGAAAATGTTCTTCTCGCCGCTGGATTCCCGAGAGAGGAGCGGCGTCAGCCCAGGGAGCCGCCTGGCTCAAGTTGGGGCTATCCCGTGCGTTGCTGATGATCTGGCGCTGCACAACCTCAGGCGATAGCGTTTCGCTGACCGCAACGGACCCATGTGATGGACCTTGAAAAGTCATCGATCGGAGCCACATGTCTGTAGTGCTTTGTGAATCTGCAGGTCTATGGTCCACATATCGGGCAAACTGCATGTATATTTGGGCTGTCTCAAAGTCGATTAGGGTGTTCAGTCGCAACCACGCAGCCCACTCGCCATTCGGTATCGTCTCCTTTGCGGAGATTAAGATCCGACCGCACTCGACCGCAAGGCGAACGCTTTCGCGTTGTCCAACCTCAGCGGCTTCGCAGGCCGCGTCGATGGCGGTCGCGATCTGAGATCGTGCTTTCTGGTCCATTTTGGCCTCCGCCGCTCTCCATCCGCTTTACCTGACAGTCTCTGACACCGCATCTCATCCCAGTTCCAATTTGTCGAGCCGACTGACCGGCATCTCATCGGCAATCGGAAATGGCCGACTGAAGCGTCTGTTCCGCGCAGCGTGCGCTGACGCCGCCGAGGCCAGTCGGTGCCGCGCAGAGGTTCAGGCTCAGCGAGAAGCCCGAGAACCGTGTGCAGGCGGCCGTCGTCTGGGCATTTACAGGGGCGAGCACGCTGCACAGGGCGAGCGCCATTAGCGCGCGGGTGATCCAACGCATGGGAGGTAGCCTCTTGTTGGGACGGTGCGGAGGGTGGGCGGCTACTGGGCCAGACCCTTGGTAATGAGGCAGGCGCGCACCGCGTTGATCAGAGCGTCACGCGTCGCGTTCGATGCCGATCCGTCTGCAGGTACTGCCGCCGGCAGGGAGCATCGTTCGGAGGGCGCCTCGCCACCGAACCCAACCTTTCCGGAGAATCGCGCAGCCCCGAATACGTCGAGCGGGTAGGAGGGAGCGCTCGGCGCGCCGACCCCGAGGCCGACATTGCCGCCGACAACGCGCAGGGTGTTGACCTTCGTACCGTCGATGTCGCCGCGGATCTGAAACAGGCCGTTGGGTCGCGAGATTTCGATCGCCCCAGACGCATCGGGAGCATAGAGCCTGAAGCTTTCCAGGCGGGCGTTCGCCCCATCGCGATACTTGAATGTGATCGGCATCGAGCCGGTATTGGCGTGCACACGGCTCGTGCCGACTTCAATGCCGGTAAGCGCGCTCTCGTCATCGACGAGTACGCCGCGCCCCCAGAAGATTGGGGTCGCCGAACCCTTCTTGAACACGCCGGGCGATTGGACGATCAGGCCCGGTGAGGCCAGGCTCGGCTGTGCGTTCGAGCCCCCGACGATGTCGAGGCCGCGGACTAGCGTGCCGGCCGCGTCGATGTTGACATCGATCTCACCGCCCCAGAGGCCGTCCGTATGGAAGCCGTTGTCCTGCGTTCGCGTGTTGAAGCCCCAGGCCGTCACGCCAGGTGCGGCGGCATCGCCTTGGCCGTAGAGGCCGACACCGCCGACTGGGATCGACGCGGTACGCGCATAGCCTGCCGTGCCAGTGGCATGGTAGATGTCCGCCGCGTTTGCCGGCACACTTATCGCGCCGCTGATCGAGGTTGGGATCGCGAAGCCCGAGAATGTCGGATCCCCGTAGCCGCCGACATCTACGAGGAGCGATGTCGGGTTCCTAGTCTTGGCGTCGGTCCATCCCTGCTGGCCGTCCGGATTACTTCCGATCAGGATGCGGGTGGCGATGTTGCCAAACCTTGGCGCCGTGATGCTCTTCGGCGCGAGCGCGAGGGCGCCGTTCACATAGGTCCCGACCGCCGGGCCGCCTGGGAAGGCGATCGAGCCGTCTGAGTTCAGGTGCAGGCCCGTCTGGTTGATGAGCAGCAGGATGGATCGCAACGACGCCGAGGTAATGGCACCGCTGCGGTTGTCCGCGAGCGTCGTGTTAATGGCATTCTCGACGTTGGAGGCTTCGAGCGCGACACCCGTGCTGGCATGCAGCAGCATCGTGGCGGCGGCCGCCGCGCGGAGGGGCCGTTTCATGAGTGAGCCTCGCGAAATCAGAACTTGACGCAGTATAAGACGGCAATGTTCTTCTGCCGGGTTTCGCCGGCTCCTGAGGCGCCGGTGACGCCAGTCGTACCCTACACCGAGGGGATGTCGGGCGTTCCGAAGACGGAAAGGGTATTGGTGCCGCCGGCAAGGCTGGCACTCGCCGAGTAGACGCCGTGGGGTATGGCCCTGTAGCGCGTCAGCTTGGTAGGTCGCCAAGGTGCATCCGATATCGTAGCCGCGAAGGAAGATGCCGCGCAGGTCGGGCAGATTGAAGGAACACGAGCCGTCGCCGCTGTCCCATGTGCTGCCGAGCACGGTGTGGGGTCGTGTCCCTTGGCGTGGTGTAGCTCGTTGAGAGCCATCGCGATCACCGGCTTGGGCCGGGAGGATCAGGCTGCCAGGGTGGGCAGGCTGACGAGGG
>NZ_CABFVH010000094.1 GCF_902141855.1 Methylobacterium dankookense
GGCGACCCTCGCCTCGGCCCAAGCCTTCCTCTACGCCGCTGCCGTCATGATCCTCGTTCGACGGCTGGGACGCGCCTCATGACTTATCGGACGGACTCTAAGGGACCGCCATGCGACGGAGGCGGCGCAGGCGGAATTCCATCGGAGCGCCCCGTCGCCGGTGCGCTCGAAGCAGGCTCATTACGCCTCACCAGGATGCTTCGTCATGAAAGCCTTTGCCGCCGCCGTGATCGCCGCCATCGCTCTCGGGGTGTTGGCCATGTTCGCCCTCACGAGCAATCAGAAGTTCGCCTATCAGGCCTTCGCCACCTCCGGCGCGCGGGTATCGGAGCCCGGTACCAACCTTGTCGGTCCCCGATGGAACGGCGACCCGGCACCCGACGAGTTCGAGGGGCAGCCGCACGGCAAGGCCGAGGGGGCCGGCTCGCACCCGAAGCGTTCCTGAGCGCGCATGCGCCGAGTCTGCCAAGAAGAATCGAGGGAGCGAACCCGTGAAGCCTCTGTCCATCGCTTGCCTGCTGGGTATCGGCCTAGCACCCGTGCTTCTCGCCGGAGCCGCCGCGGCTCAGGGCGCATCTGGAAGACCCGCCAACCTCTGCCAGGAGCTCCTCGCCTTCGTGCAGCAACCGGAAGCCGCGAAGCAGGCCGCTGCGACGCCGCCTCAACAGACGACCGCCGTCTCCAATCCCTCCGGCCAGGCTCAGGGCACACCGTCCTCTGCGGGTGGTGAGACCCAGCAGAAATCGGGTCTGAGTGGACCGACCAAGGATGAGGGGCCGGATCGGAACGTTGGTGGTCGCGGCCAAGCCAACGCAAACGCGAAAGATGCGGCGCCGGCGCGCGCTCCTGCGCCAGCACCACGACCGGACGCAGCGATGGTCGGGAAGGTCGAAGTCGCGGCTGCCGCAAACGACCAGATCGGTTGCCGCGCCGCCGCGCGCGCAATGCGAGTCGTCGGGGTCGCTCTTCCACCATCGCTTCTCGCTCTCGCAGCTCTCGATCCCAAGTATTATACGCCTTGATTTTCTAGGGTTTGATTTAATGTAAATACAACGCAAATTAGGATATAAATTCTATTATTCAATTTGTGTTTCTCAGCATTAATGGATTTGAAACGCTGAAGGACACCTTCGAGGTGGCCCGGGTCTGAGATTATTAGCGCATCGCAATGTTCCGCCGCCAGACACAAGAGATGCTATTCATAAATATTAGAGAATAAAATATCAGCGTGTCGTATCAGGATCGAGGTCACGGCAAGAGAAAGTTATAGTATTGTCTGGTTTCTAGGCAGATGTTTATTGAAACCAGGCCGGCACGCGCACATCATGGCTTACTCCTCTGCAGGAGCCCGATGAGGGGCCGCTATCAACCTACCTTGGGAGAATGGGGCATGAGCGTCCCACGGCGCCTCTCGCCGGCCATAATACCCCCATGCAGCGAGGCATGTATTGTTAAAGCTACTCAGCGCTTGTGACCTGACCGGCTGGCTTTGGACCGGGCTGATTGAGAGGATCAGCCGGGATCGGAGGAGGCGGATATGAAGCGGGGGCAGAAGACGAGCGCGGAGCAGGTCGTGCTCAAGCTGCGCCAGATCGAGGTGCAAACGGCGCAGGGCGAGAGCTTGGCGCCCGTTTGCAAGGATGCGGAGTCTCGGAATAGAGCTACTATCGCTGGCGCAAGGAGTACGGCGGCCGGTGGGCACGCCCTCCCGCGGTGACGCTCCAGCTTCGCCTGGTAGGCCCTCACCTGCGGCCGCAGGACCTCCAGCGCCGCCCTCACGATAGTCGCCTGAGTCCGGCTCGATCGGGATGCCGCTGCGGCGGAGAAGGGCTCGGGTCTCATTGTCCACGGCCTTCCAGTTCTGCCGCGCGAGCGCCTTGGCGTAGTCGGCATGAAGCTGCTTCAGCTCCTCGCCGTAGCCCTCGAAGAAGTCGTCTTCCATCCACCGGCCGCCGAGCGCGATGGCCTCTGGGTGCGGTACGTCAGCGTGCCATAGCATTTTGCATCACCGGCTTGCAGGACCGGCAGCTGCTTAAGGCACTGATTTAAGAGGAGTTTCAGGCCAAGCAATGGCTTAGCGTGAAGGTGGCGCGCCTCGACGCCAACGTTTCGAACGAATTGCTCGAAACGCTGGCCGAGTGGAGCACCCTTCTTGAGCACCGCAAGTCGCATGACTTGCCGGTGCCACCATGTCCCTAAGCGGCGCATTCGACACACAGGCAGCGGCTCCTCCGCCTGTCAAATCCAACCGAGCGAAGCGGGCAAAGCCGCCTTCTCCTTTCAGCCTGCGGCTGAAGGCCGAGGAGCGCGCCCGCCTGGCTGCTGAGGCCGCAGGCGCGCCCCTCGGCACTTATCTCCGCGCCAAGCTGCTCGGTGCGCCGGTCCCGGCGCGGGTCAGAAAGAGCGGCATCTCGATCGCCGATCGAAGAGCTTTGGCACAGCTCATCGCCCTGCTCGGCCGCTCGCGGGTGTTCAGCAACCTGAACCAGCTCGCTCATGCGGCGAACACCGGCTCTCTGCCGGTGACGCCGGAAACCCAAGCGGCGCTCGCCCAGGCGCTCGCCGACCTTCACGAAATCCGCGCGCTCCTGCTCACCAGCCTCGGCCTCAAGCCGGAGGCGCAGCCATGATTCTCAAAGGCTCGCAGCGCGGCGGCGGTCAGGACCTCGCCGCCCATCTCATGCGCACTGACGACAATGAGCATGTGCGCGTCCACGAGCTGCGCGAGTTCGCCTCCGACAATCTGCGCGGCGCATTCAAAGAGGCCGAAGCGATCAGCCGCGGCACCAAATGCCGCCAGTATCTTTTCTCCCTGTCATTCTCGCCGCCCGAAAGCGCGCGGGTCAGCGAGGCCGAGTTCGTCAAGGCGATCGACGAGGCCGAGAAGCGGCTCGGCCTGGACGGTCAGCCGCGCGCGATCGTGTTCCACGAGAAGGAAGGCAGGCTCCATGCCCACGGCGTGTGGAGCCGGATCGACGCGGCGTCCATGACGGCGGTGCCGCTGCCCTACTTCAAGAACAAGCTCAACGCCCTCTCCCGTGATCTTTACCTCGACAATGGTTGGGACATGCCGCGCGGCATCGCGCAGGCCGGGATGCGCGATCCGCTCAACTTTACGCTCGCCGAATGGCAGCAGGCAAAGAGACAGGGCCAGGACCCGCGCTGGCTGAAGGCGGCGGTGCAATCCTCCTGGCGGGCATCCGACAGCGGACCAGCCTTCTCCGGCGCGCTCGAAGAGCACGGCTGCTTCCTCGCGAAGGGCGACCGGCGCGGCCATGTCGTCATCGACCATGACGGCGAGGTGCATTCCCTCTCCCGTGTCCTCGGCATCAAGACCAACGATGTGAAGGCCCGGCTCGGTGATGGCGAAGCGCTGCAATCCATCGATGCGATCAGGAAGAAGCTCGGCGAGCGGATGACGCCCGCGCTCAAGCGCCACGTCACAGAGAGCCGCGAGAAGTTCGGCAAGGCGTCGGCGCTGCTCGGCGACGCGAAGGCCGAGATGACACTCCGCCACCGCGACGGACGCGGCAAGCTCGAACAGGATCAGAAATGCGCCTGGGACGCCGAGACGAAGGTGCGCACTGCTCGGCTGCCGAAGGGCCTCTCCGGCATCTGGCACCGGATCACGGGCAAGTACCAGCAAGTGCGCGCGCAGAACGAGACCGAAGCCAAGGCCAGCCGCGAACGGCAGGCGGAGGAGCGCCAGCGCCTAGTCGATCGGCAGCGCGAAGAGCGCGCCCGCCTCCAGGTGATGTTCAAAGAATTGCGCAAGCGCCAAGCCGAAGAGCTGCTCGAATTGCGGCGCGAGCTTGGCCGCTTCTTCAAATTCTCGCGTGGTCTTGATCCCGGCCCAACGCAGCGGCGCGAGATGTCAGTCGGGCTGCGACTGGAGCGATAGCGATCCATAGGGAGAGCGGTCATGTCGGATAATCGTGCGCCTGATCCCGTTGCGGGAGCCGCAGCTTTCATCTTTCTCGGTTTTGCACTCCTCAGCGTCGTGCTTTTTGCTGTGGCTGCTCTGTTCGCTTGCATCATGACGGGATTTTGTGTCGTCGTCTGGTACTACAACACACCGATCACGATCTGTGGGGAGACCCTGACACCGGACGAAGCGAAGCGCTTTGTAGTCCGCGGCGTTGCCGGTGCGCTGATCGTCCCCGGACTCGCTCTGTTCGTCTGCGGGTTCTACGGCGTGCAGATGCGGGCGGATGCTTTGCCTTATCTCGCCGTTGGCGGCTATGTGCTTGGGTCGCTGGTCGTCGGCTATTTTGTCGAGAAAGCCCGCCTCGAAGCAGCACAGCAGCAGGCCGCGATGCAGGTGCTGCCTCCGCCCGAGCAATCCGCCCGAACGGTCCGCACAACCGAGTTGGCACCATTGAGGCCGGAGTCTTCTCCAGACGCTCAGCCGCAACCCTTCCGCTTCGCGACGTGGGATGACGAAGAGGAGCTGCGCAAATGAGCCTCAACCAGCTGATGGCGCTCCACCAGTTCCTATTCAGCCTCGAATCCCAGGAAGCCCAGCGGCTCGCCTGGGAGGATGCCGAACAGGCACGGACCGCGCGGGCACGGGCGGAGGCCATCGCCGCCGAGCGCCTGCGCGCCATGCTCGACGCAAACCCGAGCGGCCAGCTCGGGGATGCGAAGCTCAACGATTTCGACGCTCTCAAACGCTCGGGGCTTTTATGACCCTGCCCGCTCCTGCCTATCGCAACATTCGCCGCGGCATTGAACTCGGCTTCGTCAACGGGTGGCCGCTCATCTATGACGGCACGGAGCCGGTCGCGGTCGATGCGCAGGCCGGTAAGGGCAAGTTGACGCGCTTCCTCGGTGCGAACCTGGTGTCGCCGCGGACCGCTCATCTCGGGAAGATTATCACCGATCCGAAAGACGGCGAGCTGGCCTGGGTGTCGTGGGTGACGCTCAAGCGCCAAGGCTATGACGTGCGCTTCATCAACGCCAACGGCCTGCACGGCTATCCGTCCGAGAGTTACAACATCAACACGAGGGTGATCGAGACTGCGGCGAACCCTGCCCTGCGCGGCATCGTCGGCGAAGCGGCCTATGATGCGGCGAGCTTCCTGGTCCCGCAGGACCCGGACTCGAAGAACCGCTGGGTAAGCCAGGGCGTGAGAACCATGTTCACGCTCTACAACAAGATCACTGCGCTCTATCCGTCCGAACGCTGGCCCTGCTCACCCGGCGGCTTATGGGATTTTTGGGGCCGTCCGCGCGGTGAGATCGCCGAAGACCTCATGCTATGGGCCTCCGACCGGCGGATGGAGGACGAGGCTGGGATGTGCCGCCTCATCGCCGGTCTCGCTGTCTCTCCCGATCAGTGGAACGCCTACGCCTCGCTTATCATCGAGCGGCTGCAAGGCTTTCAGCCCGGCATGGCGGCGCGCGAACTCACGAGCCGTAACTCATTCGATCCGGCCGATATGAAGCGCCAGCGCACCGCCCTCTTCATCATCGGCTCCGCACGTTCCGAGACGAGCCGCACCTTCGTCGGCGCGATGACCGCTGCCGTCATTGAACGCTTCGCCGATGCGCACGGGCCGCTTCGCGCGCTCGTCGTCGGTGAGGAATGGGGCCAGCTCTACGTCTCGAATTTCTACGAAGTGCTCACCCTCTACCGCCAGGGCGGCATCAACTTTCTTGGCGTGTTCCAAAATGCGGGGGCGCAGATCGAGACGCGCTATGGGCGCGAGACAGCGCGCATCTGGAAGAAGGCTGTTGCGCACACGCTCTATCGCGGCCTGCCAGACAGCGACACACTCAAGGAGATTGAGCACCGCTCCGGCAAAACGTCGGTGATGGTGCGCGGCTTTAACGTGAACAACAACCAAGTGAACGGCTCAGGCGACAACCTGGTCGAGCATGCCCGGCCGCTCCTCCAGGTTGAGGATATCCGACGCGCAACCGACGGGGGGACTTCGCTGCTTGATGCGCGAGACTCAGGTTTCTTCACAGTTACGACACCAGAATTCTGGAACAGAGCGGAGTTGAACGGCTTACTTCGAGATATTACCTGCAGCTAGCCACTTAATATTGGAAGTTATGCACAAATTATACTAGGGATTGAACCAACCCTACAACGGGTGGCCCAAGCGAGCCAACCTGCTTATGTCGGCTGCCCTTCACCAATCAAATACAACCAACCAAATGAAAGCAACCGAGGTAGGTCTTTAAGCGCGATTTCACTGTTTGCGCCCTCCGATTATAAGTCATCATCAAAGAAATCCTCATCAATTCTTTTGACTGAGATTATGCGACTATCGCGCACACCGATACCATGCTCCACCATTAGATCACTCAACCTTTCACCGTCGATTAGCACAATTCGCTGCGGAATATGGAGGACGTAATCAATAGCCGGGCTGCTAAAAGACGACGTTGTAACAAATACACCTTTGCTCGCACCCAAGCCAACTAAGCTTCCAACAAACCCTTGGACTTCCGGTCTACCTACGATGATTTGGGGCGAGTAGCGCTTTGCCTGAACATAAATACGGTCGAGGCCCAAGCGATCCTCATTGATAATGCCATCAACGCCGCCATCTCCGCTTTTTCCCAACCGGCGAGCAGCGTCTTCGTGAGTTCCGCCGTACCCCATACCAACAAGCAGATCAACAATAAGACGCTCGAAGAACGCAGGACCATTGGCCAAAATTCGCTGTAGCAATTCCGCTTTCATAGCAGAGTGTAGAACTTCCGCTGCTTCATCGATCTGTTCTTCTGGAGTTGCCATCGAAACGGCCGCGGCTTGCTTTGCTGGACCTTCGGAAGAAGCTCCTGGCAACATGCCGCGACTATAGAATGCAAGAAATGTAGGGTAGGATTTCAGCGTTTCGATATTAATTTCGCTAATACTTGTAGCGAGCAAAGATCTACCCTCCTGACTTGCAACAAATTTTCCTCTTGCTGGAGAATCTATCAGCCCGGCCTTGGCCAAATAGAATTTTGCCCAATGAATTCGATTGTGCAAAAGACGCTGCTTTCCACTTGGCAGCATCTCCTCTCGCTCGTCGTTGGATAGATTGAGTTCGTTGGCAACTCGGTCAGCTGCCTCCGGTACACGCATCTCAGCGGACGCAGCTAACCGGAGCACAGGCAGCATCAAACTTTGATAATTGGGAACCGTCATTATCTTTCCTATGATACAAATGGATGCCTATTGAAGGCACGCATCAACCGCCGCTTCCAAAGTATCAACGTAAACTGGCTGTGGAGTTCCGCTCTTCATTCTCCAAACTGTATATCCGCCCGGCAGAGCCTTACCGCGAAGCTCCTTCTGTCGGCCCTGTAAAGGGCGGACCAATTCCAGGCCGCCGTGGCGGAGCAAAATCAGGCCACTGGCAACGTGCAGCCTGAACGAAGAAGGGGCCCGATCGGGCCCCTTC
>NZ_CABFVH010000095.1 GCF_902141855.1 Methylobacterium dankookense
GCGCCACCACGCGCAGGCTGCCTAACCTCTCAACCAAGGTGGACCAGAGCCTCCGTTCCTGAGCACCGCAAACCGTCTCAAATCATCTGACGACGGACAATCGGGGCCCAAGGCCGTCGCATCCGGATCGTCCCGCGCGAGCGGGACGACGCTACCCCGGGTCAGGAGAGCGAAGGCCCGAAGCCGACCGCGCCACCCGATGGGGGCGATGCGGCTGAGGGGCGCGACAGCCGCATCGCCGTGCGAACGTGGCTGCGCCTCCTCGCCTGTTCGACCCTCATCGAGAACGAGATCCGCTCGCGGCTGCGCGAGCAGTTCAACTCCACGCTGCCGCGCTTCGACCTGCTCGCCCAGCTCGACAAAGCCGAGGACGGGCTCGTTCTGAGCGAAGCCTCGAAGCTGCTGATGGTCTCCGCCGGTAACGTCACGGCAGTTGTCGAGAAGCTGCTGGCCAGCCGCTTCATCACGCGCCAGCAATCGCCGAGCGACCGTCGCGTCCAGATCATCCGCATTACCGAGGCCGGCAGGGCCACCTTTAGGGGCATGGCCGAGGCGCATAATCGCTGGATCGAAGAGCTCTGTGCCGATCTGTCCGACAGCGAGGTCGTCACCCTGATGGAGCACCTCAACCGGCTCAGAAGCTCGGTCCAGGAGCGCATCGCTCCGCGCTGACCATCCTCTGGCCCATCGTCCCACGTCGCAGAACGCGACCAGGGATGTCGCGCCATCATCCGTGATCCCAGGATGATCGGAGGACGGCGCGTTGTTTGCTCCGACGACGCGGGCCTACGGCACCGGCCGTGATCGGCCATCGGCGTCGAGGGCTACGGAGACGAACAGCGCCTCCACGACGCGCCGCTGCTCGCCACCGGACGGGCTGGCGGCGAAGCCGTCGAGCTTGAGCCGCATCGAACTGCGTCCGACCGATTCGACTTCCCCGTAGATCGAGAATTCCTCGCCGACCCTGAGGGGTGCGAGGAAGCGAAGGTTCTCCACTGCGACTGTGGAGCAAGCCCCTCGCGCCCGCCGCATGCCGAGCAGCCCAGCAGCTTTGTCGAGCTCGGCCATGATCCACCCGCCGAACACGCCCCCGTTGAGATTGGCCTCGGAGGGAAGCGTCAGGGTGCGCACCAGAGGAAGGGCTGCGGCGGATGCATCCATGGAGCATGCTTTCGGTGGGCGTTCGAGCGTGAGCGGACCTTAGGGCACGCCCCGGTCCCCAACAAGCTTCAACATTGAAGTTTCTCTTGACAAGGGGCGCACTGAGCGCTCATCTCTGATAAAGTTGAAGCTTGAAACAATGGTCCCTCAGGACCGCGGGGAGGAACGGTGTCGGATATCCGCCTGCATCTCTTCCAGACCGGCACCCTCGGCTGCCGCCGTCAGGACATCTATCTGAATCAGGGTCTCGGTGAGCCCTACGAGATTCCGGTTCCCTGGTACCTGATCACCCATCCCAGGGGGCATGTGGTGATCGACGGCGGGTTTCCGGGGATCTGCGCGACCGACCCGCAGGCCCATTGGGGGCCCATTGCGGACGTGTTCGTCCCCCGGATGCAGGCCGGCCAGGATTGCGCCGCGCAGATGCGGGCGGCGGGGTTCGACCCGGCGGATGTGCGCACCGTCCTTCTGTCCCACCTCCATCTCGACCATACCGGCGCGATCGGCATGTTCCCGAATGCTCGCCACGTCGTGCAACGCGCCGCGCTCGACTACGCGCTGGCGCCAGACTGGTTCTGCGCCGGCGCCTTCGTGCGGGCCGATTTCGACCGGCCGAACCTCGACTGGTGCCTGCTCGACGAGGCGTGGGGCGACTTCTTCGATCTCTACGGCGACGGTGCGATCACCTGCATCCGCTCACCCGGTCACACGGTCGGCCACCAATCCTTCCTCGTGCGCTCAGGCATCGGCGCGACGCTGCTCGCGATCGATGCCGCCGACACGATGGACCACTGGGAGCACCGGGCGCTGCCCGGTGCCGTCACCTCGGTGACCGACGCCGTGCGCTCCGTCGCCAAGCTGCGTGCCGTCGCCGACCGAGCCCAGGCCCGCGTCATCCCAGGGCACGACCCCGACCTCTGGCCGACGCTGGCCCAGCACCCCGCCTTTTACTGACCCGCTCATTTGGAGACAGGCCATGAAGCTGCTGCGATATGGAGAGCCCGGCGCCGAGCGCCCCGGCCTCCTCGATGGGGAGGGCCGCATCCGCGACCTCCGGGACCACGTTCCCGACATTGCCGGACCGTTCCTGTCAGACGAGAGTCTCGCTCGGCTGCGCGCCCTCCATCCCGAGAGCCTACCCCTCGCGGACGGGACTCCGCGGATCGGCGCCTGCGTCGGCGCCATCGGCAAGTTCGTCTGCGTCGGCCTGAACTACGCCGACCACGCCGCCGAGATCGGCAAGGCTCCGCCCGAGGAGCCGGTACTGTTCATGAAGGCCACCAGCGCGGTCTGCGGCCCGAACGATGCGGTCGAGATCCCCCGCGGCTCCGAGAAGACCGACTGGGAGGTCGAACTCGGCATCGTGATCGGCCGCCGCGCCAAGCACGTCACGCAAGGAGAGGCGCTGGATTTCGTCGCCGGTTACTGCGTCGTCAACGACGTGTCCGAGCGCGCCTTCCAGTCCGAGCGCGGAGGCCAGTGGACCAAGGGCAAGAGCGCCGACACCTTCGGTCCCATCGGACCCTGGCTGGTGACGCGCGACGAGGTGCCCGACCCGCAAGCGCTCGGGCTCTGGCTCGACGTGGACGGCACCCGCCGCCAGACCGGTACCACCGCGCGGATGATCTTCGGCGTGGCCGAGCTCGTCAGCTACATCAGCGGGTTCATGACGCTCCACCCCGGCGACGTCATCGCCACCGGCACGCCTCCGGGTGTCGGACTCGGCCAGAAGCCGCCGGTCTTCCTGCGGGCCGGCCAGACCATGCGACTCGGCATCGACGGGCTCGGCGAGCAGCGCCAGGCCGTGATCCAGGGGGCATGAGATGAGCGCGTTCACCGACCTCAAGGGCAAGGCCGCTCTCATCACGGGCGGCAGCCGCGGCCAGGGCGCGGCCCAGGCCCGCCTGCTGGCTCAGTCCGGCGTCGCCGTCACGATCTGCGACGTGCTGGCCGAGCAGGGCGAGGCTTACGCCGCCGAGTTGCGTGATGAGGGGCTAGACGCACAGTTCCTCGCCGCCGACGTCACGTCGCCAGAGGGATGGAGGACGCTGGTCTCGGCAGCCGTGACTTGGCGTGATCGCCTCGACATCCTCGTCAACAATGCCGGCATCATCAACCGTACCGGCGTGGCGGCGACCGACCTCGACGCCTGGAACCGCGTGCTCGCCGTCAACCTCACCGGCGCCTTCCTCGGCATCCGCGCGGTCGCGCCCGCGATGCGGGCCTCGGGGGGCGGCAGCATCGTCAACATCGCCTCGAACTCGGCCTTCTCGGGTCATGCCGACCCGGCCTACACCGCCAGCAAGTGGGGCCTGCGCGGGCTCACCAAGACCGCAGCGATGGAACTCGTGGGCGACCGCATCCGCGTCAATGCGGTCTGCCCCGGCCTCGTGGTGACGGGCCTCAACAAGGACTCGCCCCACCTCGCCCCGATGATCGGCCTGACACCGATGGGCCGGCCGGGCGAGCCCGACGAGGTGGCCCGCCTCGTCCGCTTCCTGGCGAGTGACGAGGCGAGCTTCATCACCGGCGAGGATTTTGTGATCGACGGCGGCTTCACCGCGGGCGCCGCCTATCGCCGCGTCGCCGTCGAAACCGGCCTTCTATGACCATTCCGAGGGAGACACCCATGTCCGAGAACCTGAAGCCCATCGTCACCCGCGCGGGCGAGGAAGACACCAGCACCGGCCAGTCCGGCGGCGCGATCCGGGTCTCCGGTGTCAGCCGGCAGCACACGCCCGCGACGCGCATCTGGTTCGGCAAGGTCAGCAACGCGCCGGGCTACCGCTCGCTGCCGCACCACCACGGTGAGGCCGAGACCGGCGGCTACGTGCTGAAGGGCAAGGCCAGGATCTACTTCGGTGCGGACTATGCCGAGTACATCGACATGAGCGAGGGCGACTTCGTGTTCGTGCCGCCATTCATGCCGCATGTCGAGGTCAACATGAGCACCACCAACGATCTCGTGTGGCTGACCACGCGCACGCCCGAGAACATCGTCGTCAACCTCGACGAGGTCGATGACGCGAGCCTGGTCGGCTATCGCCGCGCCTGATCCCCGGCGCGTCCGCCCCGAGACTGACGTGCCCCGCGCAGGCCCGGACCGCCCTCGTGCGGCGGCCCGGCGCGGAGCACGATAAAGCCTATATCGCACCGACCGGAGGCCCCATGCAGAACCCCGCGCATCCGAGCAGCACCCGACATGTCCTCGTCACCGGCGGCGGTCGCGGCATCGGCCGGGCCATCGCGACGGCCTTCAAGGAGGACGGGGCAACCGTCAGCATCATCGGCCGGGACCGCGCCGCTCTCGACGCCGCCCTGGCCACCGCGGTGGCGGATCGCGCCTACGTGGCGGACGTGACCGACCCCCATGCCGTCGAGGCGGCCATCCGCGAGGCCGAGGGTGTGGCGCCGATCGAAGTTCTGGTCGCGAATGCCGGCGCGGCGGAATCCGCCCCGTTCCTGAAGCACGATCCGGCCCTGTTCCGCCGGATGTTCGACGTCAACGTCGTCGGGGTCGTGAACGCTGTCCAGGCCGTCCTCCCCGGAATGCTCGCGCGCAAGAGCGGGCGCATCATCGCCATCGCCTCGACCGCAGGCCTCAAGGGCTATGCCTACGTGTCGGCCTACAGCGCCGCCAAGCACGCAGCTATCGGTCTGGTGCGGTCCCTCGCCCTGGAAGTCGCGCGGGACGGCATCACGGTCAACGCCGTGTGCCCCGGCTTCACGGACACCGACTTGGTGGGCGAGAGCCTTGAGCGGATCATGCAGAGCACCGGCCGGGATCGGGCCGCCGCCCTTGCTTCCCTGACCAAGCACAATCCTCAAGGCCGGCTGGTCGAGCCCGGCGAGGTGGCCGATGCGGCCCGCTGGCTCGCCGGCCCGGGGGCTGGCTCCGTCACGGGGCAAGCGATCACCGTGGCCGGCGGCGAGCTGTAGGACAATGGCACGGGTGCGTGCCGACGGCGTTGCCGAAACGGCTACTTCTCCAGCCTCGCCTGAAGCCCGTGCTTGAGCTTGGTCAGCGTGCGGTCCAGAGCCGTGATCTCCTCGGCTGAGAGCGCCGAGAACAACTCGTTGATCCAGTCGGCATGGGCGCTCGCCATCACCTTGAACGCCGCGCGTCCCGCATGGGTCATCCGGATGCGCTGGACGCGCTTGTCGTTCGGATCGGGGTCGCGGACGATGTAGCCCGTCTTCAGCAGCCCCTCGGTGATGGCCGTGATGTTGCCGGCCGAAACCATCAGCCGCCGCGACGCCTCGCCCAGGACGAGACCGTCCTCCGCCTTGTCGAGCTGAGCCAGGAGATCGAAGCGTGGAAGCGTGAAGTCGAACTCTTCCCTCAATCGCTTGCGGATTTCGTTCTCGATGAGGGTCGAGCAACCGAACAGACGCAGCCACGCGCGCAATCCGAGCTTCGGATCATCACGGGAGAGAGCGTCGGGACCCTCGGTCTCACTCTGCGCCAAAAGAGCCGCGGACTGCGCCACACTCCAGTCCCTCGATAGCTTGGTCCGTCCCCTAGTTGAGGATATAACCGACCCACTTGAAGGATACCACCCATCCCAAACTGGCCTCGGTGCCTCGGGTTGTGGCAGCCCCCGGCGCGACCGAAGCTCTCCGCCGTTTCGAACGGAGCGAGCCGGACGCATCCTAAGAAGGAGCTTCTCGGTGAAGACGTTTTTCGTCCAGATCAAATGTGAACTGGGGAAGACCTACGACGTGGCCGATCAGCTCGTCCACAGGAGTATCGCATCGGAAATCTACTCGACGGCCGGGCACTTCGACCTCATCGCGAAGTTCCACGTTAACGACTCGGTCGAGATCGGCCAGTTCATCGCCGAGAATGTTCAAAGCTTGAACAACATCCGCGATACCGAAACGATCGTCGCCTACCGGGCGTTCAGCTGAGGCATCCGCCCGCAGGTCGCCTCGTCGCGTCGAAACGCCACCCCGCCATTGGATATGGCGGCGGGGTGGCGCGGGTCTCGGCGTCGAACCGGTTCAGCGTTGCGCGACTGAGGCAGACAGCGCCTGTGCCAGGGTGCCGTCCGGCTCAGACAGGCTGAGCGCGATATCGAAATGCTGGTAGCCCTGCATCGCGACCGCTCGGCCCTCGTGCCCCCTCGCCTGCCACGCCGCGAGATACTCCTCGGTCTGCCGCTTGAACTCGGACGACTCGATGCCGCCGACCGTCGCCAGCAGGTCGGCGCTCGAGCGAGGGGGGATCATCGCGATGGGGCTGTTGCGCCGGGCCCCGTGGAGGTCGAGCTTCATCCACTCGTTCACATGCGTGAGCAGCAGCGGCTCCAGATCGTAGATGCCGCTGAGGAGCAGCGCCGAGCCGACGACGTCCTCCGGCACTCCGAACGGCCGGTGCCATCCCTCGGCCAGGAGCATCCCACACAGATGGGCACCCGCCGACGAACCGCCGACATGGATCCGGTTCGTGTCCAGCCCGTGCTCCCGTCCGTGCCGATGCAGCCACGCGACCGCCGCGCGCGTCTGCCGCACGATCTCGTCCAGGCTGACATGCGGGACGAGCGAATAATCGACGACTGCGACCGAGATCCCCCTGGAGACCAAGCCGAGTGCGACGAAGGAATTGTCGTCCTTCGACAGGGCGCGCCAGTAGCCTCCGTGCAACCAGACGAAGACCGGTGTGTTCTCCCCGGCGCTGAAGAGATCGAGCGCCTGCCGGGACGTCTCGTCGTAGACCAGTGTCTTGTAATCGGGGAACTCGGCGCGGGCGCGGGCGGAGGCCTCGACGTACTTGGCATATTCCGCGTCGAAACTCGCGACGCTGGACCGTGCGTTGTAGCCTCGATCCAGCGTCGCCCTGTCGATGCCTCGATAGGTTTCCGTCATTGAACGACCATCCTCGCGATATCGGTGCCGGGAGACGGGCAAGTGATCGCCCGGCCCGGTACGGATGCCTTGCCTAGGTCGCGGACTCATTAAGTTCGCAGCCAGACCCGCAGGGCTGCGAGCTTGACGCTGGCGAGGAAGTTGTCGGGGTCCTTGTCGTAGCGCGTGGCGA
>NZ_CABFVH010000096.1 GCF_902141855.1 Methylobacterium dankookense
GGCGACCCTCGCCTCGGCCCAAGCCTTCCTCTACGCCGCTGCCGTCATGATCCTCGTTCGACGGCTGGGACGCGCCTCATGACTTATCGGACGGACTCTCAGAGATCCGAGCGACGGCTCGTTGTCGCTGTCATCCTGTTCGCGGTCGTCTTGGCAGTGGGGAGCGCCCACCGACACGCCGCACAAGCTCGCCTCGTCGTCGCTCGTCAGGCCGATGCTGTAGACGCCGACGCTCGGCAGGTAGCGGTGCGCCACGAAATCGGCTTCCCGCTCGTCGGCCTCGTGGTCGAGGCGGTCGAGCAAGGCAAGGTCGGCTTCGATCCGGTCGGCGATGGCCTGCCGCAGGTTGCGGAGGCGCTGGCGGTCGCAGTCCTCGACGTTCGCCAGCATGGTCCGCAGGGCCGCGGACACGGGGCCGCCAGGCGCAATGATGCGCGGGGTCGGCATACGGTGGTGGTAGGTCAATTCTCGGTTCCTACAGCTCGAACCGGCTTCTGACGGCCGGGATCTCGCGCCTTCTGACGGGCGTCCGATCAGGTTTGCCAGTGAACGGCACTGGCGCCGGGAGGGTCAGAACACGCCTGTAGGAACGTGCGCGGCGATCTTTACCCCGAAGGGCTATTGTATCGCGGCCGAGCGTTTCCGCTTGACCGTATCGCCGCACTCCCGGCATAGTGAGCCGGTCGGGCTCACCGGGAGGTGAGCACGTCTCTGACGGGGCCTTTCACCCGGCAAGGTGATTGAGCTTCCGCCTACAGGTTTGCGATGCCAGCCCCGGCAAGGGCCCATCGCGGTAGTTCTGACGCTACCCTGACAACATGACACGAGAACCCCGCGCCCGGCAAGGCGGCGGGGGTTTCGTGCGTGCGCTTTGTGCGTAGCGGGCTTGACTTGGTGCGCATTAAGCGCACTTTAACGCCCATGGACTTCGAGTGGGACGACGCCAAGGACGAGACGACCCGAGCCGACCGCGGCTTCGGGTTTGCCGACGCGGCCGGCATTTTCCTTGGTCGCACGGTCGAGTGGCAGGACGAGCGCCGCGACTACGGCGAAGTCCGCATGGTCTCGGTCGGGGAGTTTGACGGAGACTTCTTCACGATCGTCTACACGGATCGGACGGACGCGGAGGGCGCACCCGTGCGGCGCCTCATCTCGGCACGGCTCGCGAACAGGAAGGAACGGAAGCTATGGCGCGCATGAGCTTGAACGAGCTTCGCACCCGCGCCTCGACGGTGGACCGGGCGAAGGTCGACGCGACCACGGAGGCGGATATCGAGGCTCAGCGCGCCGCTGACGGCGACGCGGACCTTGCCGTGCCGAACGCCGCGCGCGTGGTCGAGGCGCCCCGTGCGCTCCGCGTACGGCTAGCCATGACGCAGCGGGAGATAGCCGACGCTTTGCGGATCCCGCTGGGGACGTGGCGGAATTGGGAGCAGGGGCGCGTGGCCCTAGAGCCGGCCGCGGCAGCACTGATCGCCATCGTCTCGCGGATGCCGGAACTGGCGTTCGACGCCTTGGCTCATCCCGAGCCAGAGAAACGGCAAGACGACTTCCTAGATGCATTCAGGAAGCCGAAGCCGAGCAACGAGGTTGAGGCGAGTGTGACCGATGCGGTCGAAGCCCTCGCCGCGGCTCTGGGGGCTGCCGTGGTGGACGCGGACAAGCCGGCGAAGCAGCGGGCCTGATCTCGACAACCTGACGGCGGCGGGTAGGATGCGGGCCATGCGCCTCGCCCTCTCCGCCGCCCTTATCGTCACGCTCGCCGGCCCGACCTTCGCGGCAGAGCGCATCCCGAACTTCCCGCGGCAAACCGATTACGACGGGGCGCGCTCAAGCCTTATGGCAATCGGCTGGCAACCAGTCGCTCAAAATGGAAAGCGATGCGACGTAGACGGATGCTTTGAGCGATGCGCTCCCGGCTTTGAACAGCGGTGTCGCGCGTATCCGGAGGCCGAGATATGTCGAGGCACGGGGCGGGCTAGTTGCGAGATGATCTGGAAGCGGGGCGACACGGTAATCGAGGTTGTCACTGCCGGCGAAGTAGATCCGCCCAGCGTGGCTTCAGTGAAGTGCCGCGCCAACTGTCGCTAAGCGTCAGCCCCATCCGGCGGCATGTAGCGGGCTGCTTCTCCAGAGCTGTTGATGATGCTCGGCACCTCGCCCTTTGGCACCTGCGGGTTGATCATCGACAGGGCATTGGGATGGACGAGGTTCAGTTGGGTGACGGTGCCCATTGGCCCCTGAAGGAAGGTGACCGCGCGCACCCCCAGCCGTGCCGTCCCGTCGCCGTCCGGAAACATGCTCGGCGATCTGACGCTGATCGGGTCGCGCACGTCCCAGAGCTGCCCGTCCGGCCGCACCCACCCGTGCACCGTCACCGTCAGGTCGATGTCCGTTCCGAGGTACGTGCCAGTCTGCGTATTGGCTCGGTTCTCCGCGTCCTTGCCGTCCATGGTGTGCTCACCGGGGACGTTCAACACCGACCCCGGAGCCCCGAGCGGGTTCTTCGTCTCGGCCTGAACCTCGGCGACCTTGCGCCCGAATGAGGTGTCGCTGCCCTGGTCCTGTCCAACGGCCACGATCTTCGAGAACACGTTGTTGTCCGAGACGATGCCGCGCAGGGCTAGGATGTTGTCATCCTCGATCAGGTCCGCGACGGACCCGCCCGCAATCGGCGCGCCGCTCAGCACGAGGTTGCCGTCCTTGTCGTCGTGCATGATGACGCCGCGCTTGCGCCCGAGCCGTTCGAGGTTGCCCCACGTCTTGAGGAAGGGATCGGCGATGAAGTTGCGGATCGGCTTGTCCCAGCCCTTCGGCGGGTCCTTAACGATAACCTTGACTCCATGCTCCTTCGCCATGGCGCGGGCAATGGCCTCGAAGGTATAGCCGCGATATTGCTTGGCCTGCGGAGTGGAGCGGGCAATTTCTCGCGTGAGGCTACGCCCCTGGATCAGCACGGCGTGCGTGTTCGCATCTATCCCGACCTGCCGGTCAACCACATAGCCGTCGATCACCTTCACACCGGCAAGGATGATCTGGCAGCGCTCGCCCGGCTTGATCCGCAGCGCGGCCCAGCCCCGTCCATCGCCGCCCGGCTCAGCGCCTTCAAAGGCGAAGTCCGAGAACGACGCGGCATAGACACGGGTTACGCGGACGCTGAGCCAGTTTCGATAGATCTGGCCGCCTACGGAAATGCTGGCATCAAGATCAGGATCCTTCATTGGGCAGCAGTCCCATAGAGAGATGTCCCACGATCCACGGCGACCTCTTTGACGACCCCGCTCGACTTGGTGCTGATGCCCATTCCAGGCGGTGCGTTGCGGAAGGTCACAGCCATGTTGACCGATCCGTCGAGGGGGCTGCCGCCCCCGCCCTCGGCGAGACGACGGCGCTGAAGCATACCCATGTCGCCCGGGGCCAGCATCGACCCGCCCTTGACCACTTGGTCATCACGGATCCGCGAAAGGCCGGTGCCGCGCTCCCACTCCGATTTGCCTTGAGCCCGTCGTACGGCCTCGATCGCATCCGGGGAGACCAAAGGCGCATCAAGCGCGCCGCCGGCTGCCATGGCCTCACGGGCTCGCAGCATTGCGCCCGGGTTCCCCTTCAATCCCTCCCAAGCCCCCAATCCCTGATTGCGCGCAATCCAGCGCATCATTCGGTCCTGAGTTTCATCGTTAAACAGAGTATCACCAGAAAGACCAAGGGCCCGCTGCGCCAACTTCATGGTTGATCCGACAATCTGATATCTCCCAAGAGCCGACGATGAGCCGTGACGAGCGCGGACGGTCCGCCCGAAAGCATAAGCCTCGTCCAAGGTCATAGTCGAAATAGGCTTATCCGGACGGCCATACCGTCCGTTACCTAGGACCGTATTGTAGCCCCCCTTGCCCGACTCTGTTCCTGCTATGGCATCTGCCAGCGCCTTTGACGCAGCAGGGTTCTTAGCGCCCGCGCCGGTTGACTCGGAGGCGCCCGGCTGCGGAAGTCCCTTCAGATCGCGAGTGATGCGACCCTGCGGCGAATTGTTGAACGCCTCGGCCGCCGCACTTCCCGGCCCGAAGCTGCCGGGGCCGAAGCCGCCGCCCCAGCCGGCACGATGGATCATACCGCCCCAGCCCGAGCCGCCGCCGAAGCTCGACGGCTGAGCGGTCGCGCCCTGGTTGCGCAGTTTCTCCAGCTCGTCGCCTACTCTCTTAAGTTCCTCGACCAAGCGACTGTGCTTAAGCGCATAATCAGGCGAGCCAGGGTTGCGCTCCATGAGCTGAAGCTGCTGATCCAGCGAGCCCTTGCGTCCTTGCAAGGCGCGGATCCGGCGCTCGGCTTCTGTCTCAGCCGGCGCACCAGGGCCGCGACGGGAGGGCTTACCCGCCTCTTCGGGAGGCGCGGCGGTGCCGAAGTTGTCGATGTATGATTTGACGCCATCGGCGAAGGACTTAAGCTTCTCCTCAAGAGCAACAATGTTCTCAATGTCGGTGCGCGTAGATTTGGCAAAGTCCGCCATGTACTTGAAAATCTCAGGCGCAGCCATTCTCTGAATTTGTTCGAGCGTGTCCTTGAGATCGCGCCAATGCTCGGCGGCTTCCTGAGCCTGCTTGCTGAAATCCGGCTCGCTGGCCGCCTTCTTCATCTCTTCGCGGAGCGCCTTGCCTAGCGCCTCCGGGCCATCGGTGAACAGACGGTTGAAGCCGCCGAGCCCCATCAGGTCGGTGTATTGCTTGAGGGTCTGGGGGTCTTTGATCTTGGACAGAAACGACAGGTACTTGTCGAGTGCGTCCATTGTGTCCTTCGAGCCTTGAAGCTGCCCGAAGATACCGGGTGCCTTCTGTCGCAACTCGCCGGAGAACTCACCAAGGCCGCGCCTCAACAGGGACAGCTTTTCGGCGAAAGACTGCGTGCCTGCGATGACGGTATCGGGTGCGATCTGAAACCGCTCGCCGGTCTTTTGCAGGGCTCTCAGGTTTTGAGCGGTCAGGCCCGTTTCGCGCGAGATATGGCGCATCTCCAAGGCTTCCTTGGACAGCGCCCGCATCGACGCGACGACGGCGCCGATGCCGGCCGCGACACTGAGGTCGAGACCGATGCCGCCGAGCATGTCGCGCCCGCTCATCCCGCGTCCCATGCCGTGGAGCCGCTGGACGGCACCGGCCAGACCGTTCAATTCCTCCCGAACAGCGCGCATCTCGGGTGTTGGCCGGATCTCGCCGAGCATGGTCCGCATGCGCTTGAGCGGCCCCGAAAACTGATCTCCGATTTCGGCTGTAAGCCTGAAGCGATCTTCGGCCATCAGTCCTCACCTCGCGTCCGCGTCTCTTCGAGATGCTTCATGGTCGCCGCCCACAACGGGAACAGATCCTCAAGCGGCATGTCTAGGAACTCGGTGGGCGAGCACCGATAGGTCAGGGCGAGGTCGAGGGCGGCGCGGACGGCGGCTTCCGCGCTCCCGGAATGAAAAAAGGGACGCACGCGTAAGCCGCCGCCATCCAATCATTCGGGCTGAGCATCTGAATGTCTGCCGGTAGCCGCCCGGCAATCTTGGCGAGGAAGCGCGTCATCTGCTCCGGCTTGAACCGAACATCGAACCCATCTTCCGAGGGGACCATTTCGACAGGCAGACCACTGCTGATGAAGTCTCTGGCCTGCGGCTCGCGGAACTTCAGTTCGGCAAATGCTCCGTCCAAACCCTCATAGGAGCGAGACAGCTCGATCCGCATCGGGTCTCTTACCGTCTGTGCCTCGTCTTCCATCGTGATCTCCTTAGCGACGACGTGTGCCCATCGCCTTTGCGATGGCGGCGGGGAGTGCGGCGCGAAGCTCGTCGCGCATGTAGGATTGGAAATCGCGGCCCATCGGGACGTGAGCCGGTTGGCGGGCCTGCGGCTCCAAAGAGAACTTGAGACGAAGCCGCCCCTTCTCGCCGACCAGGATGCCACGATCGGTGACGCGCAGGGCTCTCTTCGGTGTCCGGGCGATCACGGCTGCGGGGCGCTGGTTGGCCCGCACGCCGCGCGCCGTGCGCTGAACCGACCCCTTCAGCGGGATCGCGAGCTTGCCCTTGCGCGCACGCTTGGTGCCGCCGGTTGCCTGCATGCCGAAGTTGCCGCGACCGGCCAAGGCAGGGTTCTCGATGATCTCTGTCATCAGGTTGCGCTTGTTCGCGCGCTGATTGATCCGCAGGGCATAGCGAGCGAAGTTGCGATTGCGCACCTCGACGTGCCGCGCCCAGGTATCGGCCGCCAAACGGTCGGCGGCTTTGCGGGTGGCGTCGTTGAGAGCCACGCTCAGGGTAAAGGGAACTTGCTCGATCGAAGCGCCAAGCCTTCTGACCGCTCGGTCCCATTCGTCAAAGTCGAAGCGGATCACGGTCTATACCTGCATGTGTTTCGGCGTGCAACTTTGACCCCTTGAGGCGGGGGATCGGCGTCCAATTCTGACCCCCTAACCTCGTTCTCGCAGACTGCCCTCTGGTGCGGCCG
>NZ_CABFVH010000097.1 GCF_902141855.1 Methylobacterium dankookense
CGCTCTTTGACAAGTGAATGACGAGAAAGAGAAGCGTGGGCGGCGTTTGTCCTTGCGGATCTGGATTGGTGGCTTCGGCTGCTGGTCTGGGTCGTGAGATGAGACGCTGACCAAGTCTTCTTTTATGAAGCTCCGGATTGCTGGAAACGGCGGTCTGATGTGCTTCTGTCGATGATTTGTGATCAGCTATGATCAGCTCTTCAACTTGAGAGTTTGATCCTGGCTCAGAGCGAACGCTGGCGGCAGGCTTAACACATGCAAGTCGAACGGGCACTTCGGTGCTAGTGGCAGACGGGTGAGTAACACGTGGGAACGTACCCTTTGGTTCGGGACAACTCTGGGAAACTGGAGCTAATACCGGATACGCCCTTTTGGGGAAAGGTTTACTGCCGAAGGATCGGCCCGCGTCTGATTAGCTAGTTGGTGGGGTAACGGCCTACCAAGGCGACGATCAGTAGCTGGTCTGAGAGGATGATCAGCCACACTGGGACTGAGACACGGCCCAGACTCCTACGGGAGGCAGCAGTGGGGAATATTGGACAATGGGCGCAAGCCTGATCCAGCCATGCCGCGTGAGTGATGAAGGCCTTAGGGTTGTAAAGCTCTTTTATCCGGGACGATAATGACGGTACCGGAGGAATAAGCCCCGGCTAACTTCGTGCCAGCAGCCGCGGTAATACGAAGGGGGCTAGCGTTGCTCGGAATCACTGGGCGTAAAGGGCGCGTAGGCGGCGTTTTAAGTCGGGGGTGAAAGCCTGTGGCTCAACCACAGAATGGCCTTCGATACTGGGACGCTTGAGTCTGGTAGAGGTTGGTGGAACTGCGAGTGTAGAGGTGAAATTCGTAGATATTCGCAAGAACACCGGTGGCGAAGGCGGCCAACTGGACCAGCACTGACGCTGAGGCGCGAAAGCGTGGGGAGCAAACAGGATTAGATACCCTGGTAGTCCACGCTGTAAACGATGAATGCTAGCTGTTGGGGTGCATGCATCTCAGTAGCGCAGCTAACGCATTAAGCATTCCGCCTGGGGAGTACGGTCGCAAGATTAAAACTCAAAGGAATTGACGGGGGCCCGCACAAGCGGTGGAGCATGTGGTTTAATTCGAAGCAACGCGCAGAACCTTACCATCCTTTGACATGGCGTGTTATGGGGAGAGATCTCCAGTCCTCTTCGGAGGCGCGCACACAGGTGCTGCATGGCTGTCGTCAGCTCGTGTCGTGAGATGTTGGGTTAAGTCCCGCAACGAGCGCAACCCACGTCCTCAGTTGCCATCATTCAGTTGGGCACTCTGGGGAGACTGCCGGTGATAAGCCGCGAGGAAGGTGTGGATGACGTCAAGTCCTCATGGCCCTTACGGGATGGGCTACACACGTGCTACAATGGCGGTGACAGTGGGACGCGAGACCGCGAGGTTGAGCAAATCCCCAAAAGCCGTCTCAGTTCGGATTGCACTCTGCAACTCGAGTGCATGAAGGTGGAATCGCTAGTAATCGTGGATCAGCATGCCACGGTGAATACGTTCCCGGGCCTTGTACACACCGCCCGTCACACCATGGGAGTTGGTCTTACCCGACGGCGCTGCGCTAACCCGCAAGGGAGGCAGGCGACCACGGTAGGGTCAGCGACTGGGGTGAAGTCGTAACAAGGTAGCCGTAGGGGAACCTGCGGCTGGATCACCTCCTTTCTAAGGATGTTCCTAGCCAAGATGATCGGCAGGTCGGCAACGATCTGATCCGGTCCGCTCTTCGTGGAACGTCATTTAGATAACAGGGGCCAGTCAGGCCCCATGGGCGGGGCAGGCGCCGTCCTCGTTTCTCTTTCTCCATCCGGATAGCGTGATCGGCTACGCCGTTCATCGCGGTGCGTCGATCATACTGGGCCTGTAGCTCAGGTGGTTAGAGCGCACCCCTGATAAGGGTGAGGTCGGACGTTCGAGTCGTCCCAGGCCCACCACGATCTGATGCGGTCTCCGTCATGAGCAGCCAGGGCCTTCGGGTTCGGGGACATAGCTCAGTTGGGAGAGCGCGTGCTTTGCAAGCATGAGGTCGTCGGTTCGATCCCGTCTGTCTCCACCATTGTTTTGGGTGTCGGCGCAGCCTTGTTGCGACGACCCGAGCGGTGCGAGCGACGATCCGGATGATACACGTTTGCCGCGGGCCTGATGGTCTCCTCACTGAGGACGCCGCCCGTGTGCGAAGAGATGTGACATCGTGAAGAGGGAATGTGTGCCGGAGGCGCAGCGAGAGCTGCGGTCCACCGGTCATGTTCGGCAAGCATACGGTGGCAAGGCTCCAGCGAGCCTTGTCACTGGTCTTTTTGTGACCGCGCAGGTCTGTGACCGGCAGCCGCTGATACGGCTGTCGCTCACGGGCGGCGCATGGATCACGAGAGCGATCAAGTGCCTTAAGAGCATTCGGTGGATGCCTTGGCGCTGAGAGGCGATGAAGGACGTGGTACGCTGCGATAAGCCTTGGGGAGCTGCGAACGAGCTTTGATCCAGGGATTTCCGAATGGGGAAACCCACCTTCGACCTTCCGTATGGCAGAGGCATGACGACCTTGGGCTTCGAGCCCGGAGCGGGACCCACATCCCGCGGTCGTTCCTGCGCCTGCCATACGGTTGGTCAGATGAAGGTATCAGACCCTGAATCCATAGGGGTTTGAAGCGAACCCGGGGAACTGAAACATCTCAGTACCCGGAGGAAAGGACATCAACGAGACTCCGTCAGTAGTGGCGAGCGAACGCGGATCAGGCCAGTGCCTGTGTTGAGTTTACCGGAACGGTCTGGAAAGGCCGGCGCGATGGGTGACAGCCCCGTACGGGACGGACGATACGCAGGACTCGAGTAGGGCGGGACACGTGAAATCCTGTCTGAACATGGGGGGACCACCCTCCAAGCCTAAGTACTCCTCAGCGACCGATAGTGAACCAGTACCGTGAGGGAAAGGTGAAAAGCACCCCGACGAGGGGAGTGAAACAGCACCTGAAACCGGATGCTTACAAACAGTGGGAGCTCAAGGTTCGTCCTGGGTGACCGCGTACCTTTTGTATAATGGGTCAGCGACTTAAAGTTACGAGCAAGCTTAAGCCGATAGGTGGAGGCGCAGCGAAAGCGAGTCTGAACAGGGCGTTCAGTTCGTGGCTTTAGACCCGAAACCGAGTGATCTAGCCATGTGCAGGATGAAGGTGGGGTAACACCCACTGGAGGTCCGAACCAGTGCCCGTTGAAAAGGTCTTGGATGACGTGTGGCTAGGGGTGAAAGGCCAATCAAACTCGGAAATAGCTGGTTCTCCGCGAAAGCTATTTAGGTAGCGCCTCGAGTGAATACCGTGCGGGGTAGAGCACTGGATGGGCTAGGGCCGCCCACAGCGGTACCAAACCCAACCAAACTCCGAATACGCACGAGTACTGCTCGGGAGACACACGGCGGGTGCTAACGTCCGTCGTGGAGAGGGAAACAACCCTGACCGACAGCTAAGGCCCCCAATTCGTGGCTAAGTGGGAAAGGATGTGGGACTCCCAAAACAACCAGGAGGTTGGCTTAGAAGCAGCCATCCTTTAAAGAAAGCGTAACAGCTCACTGGTCTAAACAAGGGGTCCTGCGCCGAAAATGTAACGGGGCTCAAGCCACGAGCCGAAGCTTCGGGTGCATCTTTGATGCGCGGTAGCGGAGCGTTCCCTAGGCCTGTGAAGCGGTACCTGTGAGGGGCCGTGGAGGTATGGGAAGTGCGAATGCTGACATGAGTAACGACAAAGAGTGTGAAAGACACTCTCGCCGAAAGTCCAAGGGTTCCTGCGTAAAGTTAATCTGCGCAGGGTTAGCCGGCCCCTAAGGCGAGGCCGAAAGGCGTAGTCGATGGGAATGGGGTGAATACTCCCCAGCCAGTGGATGGTGACGGATGCCGTATATCGTTCGAGCTTATCGGATTGCTCGGGCGGTGAAGGGGTCCCAGGAAAGAGCCTCCACATCAGACCGTACCCGAAACCGACACAGGTGGACTGGTAGAGTATACCAAGGCGCTTGAGAGAACGATGCTGAAGGAACTCGGCAATTTGCCTCCGTAACTTCGGGATAAGGAGGCCCTGCTCCTGGGCAACCAGGGGTGGGGGGCACAGACCAGGGGGTGGCGACTGTTTATCTAAAACACAGGGCTCTGCGAAGTCTGTAAGACGACGTATAGGGCCTGACGCCTGCCCGGTGCCGGAAGGTTAAGAGGAGAGGTGAGAGCTTTGAATCGAAGCCCCGGTAAACGGCGGCCGTAACTATAACGGTCCTAAGGTAGCGAAATTCCTTGTCGGGTAAGTTCCGACCTGCACGAATGGCGTAACGATCTCCCCGCTGTCTCCAGCATCGGCTCAGTGAAATTGAATTCCCCGTGAAGATGCGGGGTTCCTGCGGTCAGACGGAAAGACCCCGTGCACCTTTACTGTAGCTTTGCGCTGGCCATCGTGTCGGCATGTGTAGGATAGGTGGTAGGCTTTGAAGCCGGGGCGCCAGCCTTGGTGGAGCCATCCTTGAAATACCACCCTTGGCGTTATGATGGTCTAACCGCGGCCCCTGATCGGGGTCCGGGACCGCGCATGGCAGGCAGTTTGACTGGGGCGGTCGCCTCCCAAAGCGTAACGGAGGCGTACGAAGGTGGGCTCAGAGCGGTCGGAAATCGCTCGTCGCGTGCAATGGCATAAGCCCGCTTGACTGCGAGACGGACAGGTCGAGCAGAGACGAAAGTCGGTCATAGTGATCCGGTGGTCCCGCGTGGGTGGGCCATCGCTCAACGGATAAAAGGTACGCCGGGGATAACAGGCTGATGACCCCCAAGAGTCCATATCGACGGGGTCGTTTGGCACCTCGATGTCGGCTCATCACATCCTGGGGCTGGAGAAGGTCCCAAGGGTTCGGCTGTTCGCCGATTAAAGTGGTACGTGAGCTGGGTTCAGAACGTCGTGAGACAGTTCGGTCCCTATCTGCCGTGGGTGTTGGAGACTTGAGAAGCTTTGTCCCTAGTACGAGAGGACCGGGATGAACGTACCTCTGGTGGAGCTGTTGTCGCGCCAGCGGCAGTGCAGCATAGCTATGTACGGACGGGATAACCGCTGAAGGCATCTAAGCGGGAAACCCCCTTCGAAACGAGGTCTCCCTTGAGGGCCGTGGAAGACGACCACGTCGATAGGCCGGGCGTGCACGTGCAGCAATGCACTGAGCGGACCGGTACTAATCGCCCGATTGGCTTGATCGTCTCTCGTGATCCATCGCCGTGCAAAACAGGCACGGTCACAGACAGACCAGCAGCACAGGCCGTCCCCTGGACGGACCTCAGCTGAACCGAGCGCAGCTACGGCTGTCGCTCAGCATGCTTGCCGAACGGACCCCCGCCGTCGCAGAAACCCTGCACGGCCAAAGTCCCAAACGAAAACTTGCGTTGCGCCGGCCTGGTGGCCTGAGCGGTGTGCCCCAAACCCGATCCCATCTCGAACTCGGCCGTTAAACGCACCAGCGCCCATGGTACTGTGTCTCAAGACACGGGAGAGTCGGTCGCCGCCAGGCCTGCCCAACGCAAGACACACAC
>NZ_CABFVH010000098.1 GCF_902141855.1 Methylobacterium dankookense
CGGCGCGGGGTGGAGCAGCCCGGTAGCTCGTCAGGCTCATAACCTGAAGGTCGTTGGTTCAAATCCAACCCCCGCAACCAGATCAGCCAACGGCCCGTCTCCCAAAAGGGGACGGGCCGTTGTCGTATGCCGGGAACCTTCTCGAAGACCAACAGCTCGGGCGGACTGCACTCTGCGCGGGGCAGAGCCCTGGGTCCTTGTTTCAGGCGCTCTCTTGGGCCGAACCGGCTTCCACTTCGGCGGAGAGCGCTCTACGAGGCGCGGCAGCGCGGATCCTCGCGCGTGTCCGGAAGCCCCCATGCGAAGCCTGCGCGTCATCGGCATCGGCACCGGCAATCCGGAGCACCTGACGCTCCAGGCGGTGCGGGCGCTCGCGGATGTCGATGTGGTCTTCGCCCTCGACAAGGGGGCCGAGAAGGCGGACCTGCTGGCCCTGCGCCGGACGATCTGCGCGGCGCATATCGCCAAGCCCTACCGCTTCGTCGCGGTGGAGGATCCGGCCCGCGACCGGCGGCCCGCCGATTACGGCGGCACGGTCGAGGCCTGGCACCAGGCCCGGGCCGACCTCCTCGAAGGGGCGATCCGCGATCATCTCGGGGCAGGGGAGGTGGGCGCCATCCTGGTCTGGGGCGACCCCTCCCTCTACGACAGCACCCTGCGCGTCCTGGAGCGCATCCGCGCGTCCGGCCGCCTCGCCTTCGACTGCGCGGTGATCCCCGGCATCACCAGCGTGCAGGCGCTCACCGCCGCGCATGCCATCCTGCTCAACCGGATCGGCGCGGACGTCCTCATCACCACCGGGCGCAACCTTGCGGCCCAGGGCCTCACGGCCGACAGCACCGTGGTGATGCTCGACGGCGATCCCAGCTTCGACCATCTCGACCCGAACCTGACGATCTACTGGGGCGCCTATCTCGGCTCGCCGGACGAGATCCTCGTCTCCGGCCGCCTCGGCACGGCCGGGCCCGAGATCCGGCGCCGGCGCGCCGAGGCCCGCGCCCGCCACGGCTGGATCATGGACACCTACCTGCTCCGCCGCCCCTGATCCCGGGGTTCGAAGGGGATCCTCCCCTTCGCCGGTCCAGGGCGGAGCCCTGGGACTGTCGGGGCCCTGCCCCGACAGTCCCGCCAAAGGGCCTGAGGCCCTTTGGAATCCCCGGACTTCCCGCGTACACGGCGCGCATGCTGCAGCTTCGGGATTATCAGCGCGCGAGCCTCGACGCGCTCCAGGCGGCGTGGGGCGGGGCAGGGGGCTCCCGGCTTCGCGACGGGCTGATCGTGCTGCCCACCGGGGCCGGCAAGTCCCTGGTCATCGCGGCGCTGGCCCGCGCGAGCCTGGAGCGGGCGCCGGAGGCCCGCATCGTCGTCGTCACCCATAGCCGCGAGCTCATCGCGCAGAACCACCGCGAGCTCGTCGCCTCCTGGCCGGAGGCGCCGGCCGGGATCTTCTCGGCCGGGCTCGGGCGGCGCGAGGCGGAGGCGCGGATCCTCGTCTGCGGCATCCAGTCGGTCTGGGACAAGCTCGGGGCGATCGGCCCGCGCGACCTCGTCATCGTCGACGAGGCCCACCTGATCCCGCGCGCGGCCGAGACGCGCTACGGCCGCTTCCTCGCGGGCCTGCGGGCGCTGCGGCCGGAGATGCGCGTGGTCGGCTTCACGGCGACGCCCTACCGGCTCGACAGCGGGCGCCTCGACGAGGGGGAGGGGCGGCTGTTCGAGCGCATCGTCTACGAGGCGAATGTCGGCGACCTGATCCAGCGCGGCTGGCTCAGCCCCCTCGTCTCCAAGGCGACGCTGACGGCGCTGGACGTGAGCGGGGTCGGCCGGCGCGGCGGCGATTACATCCCGAGCCAGCTCGAGGCGGCGGTGAACCAGGACTGGATCACCCGCGCCGCGGTGGAGGAGATGGTGGGCTATGGCCGGAGCCGCCGCGCCTGGCTCGCCTTCTGCGCCGGCCTCGCCCATGCCGAGGCCGTGCGCGACGCGGTGCGCCGGGAGGGGTACTCCTGCGAGACCATCTCCGGCGAGACGCCGCGGCGCCAGAGGGACCGCCTGATCGCGGGGTTCCGCACGGGCCGCATCCGCTGCCTGACCTCGGTCGGCGTGCTCGCCACCGGGTTCAACGTGCCGGAGGTCGACCTCGTCGCCCTGCTCCGCCCGACCCAGAGCACGGGGCTCTACGTGCAGCAGGTCGGCCGCGCGCTCCGGCAGGCGCCGGGCAAGGCGGACGCGCTGATCCTCGATTATGCCGGGCTGGTGCGCATGCACGGGCCCGTCGACATCGTCACCGCCCGCACCGCCGCCCAGGTGCGCGGGCGGGAAGGAGAGGTGCGCGCCAAGCCCTGCCCCGGCTGCGGCGCGCTCATCGCCCTCAACGCCTCCACCTGCGAGGCCTGCTGGGTCGAGCCCGAGGCCGAGGAGGAGGGCGAGGCCAGGCACGAGGCAGCCGCCGAGGACGCCCTGCCGATCCTCTCCGAGCCGGTGACGCAGGCGCTGCGGGCGCGTGCCTCGGCGCCTTGGCGGCCCGTGACCGGCTGGGCGCTCGAGGCCTCTCCGGGCGGCCTCGCCATCGCCCTCGCCTGCCCGGAGGGCGGCCACCGGGTCCACCTCGATTTGGAGGCCAGCGGCTATGCGCGGGAGAAGGCGGTGCTGTGGTGGCGCGGCCTCGGCGGCGGGCGCGACGCGCCGACGAGCGCCGACGAGGCGCTGGCGCGGCTGGACGAGCTGGAGCGCCCGGCGAGCCTGCGGCTGCGCCCGGCCGGGCGTCTCAATGCCGAGCTCGGCCTGCGCTTCGCGGACGGGCGCGTCTTCGCCGATACGCGTCGGGCGGAGGATCTGGCGGCCTGACCGGGGAGGGGGGCTGGAACCGTCCTTGCCCGGTCTGTCACCGTGCGGCAGGCTGGTATATACAGGTCCGTATAGACGGGGTGCTCCATGGCGCGGACACGCATCTTCCGGTCCGGAAACAGTCAGGCCGTTCGCATCCCTCGGGAATTTCGCCTGAGCGGGACCGAGGTCGAGATCTTCCGGCGTGGCGGCGAGATCGTCCTGCGGGAGGTGCAGGATCGGGGCCTCGCCGCCGCCTTCGACCTGCTGGCCGAGCTTCCGCCCGAGATCGACGACCGCGCGGATGCGCCGCCCCAGGAGCGCGAGGGCCTGTGAAGCCCCGCTACATGCTCGATACCAACATCTGCATCCACATCCGCCGGAACCGGCCTCCAGCGGTCATGCGCCGGTTCGCAGCCGCGGAGCCCGGCAGCGTCGTGATGTCGGTGATCACCTACGGCGAACTCGCCTACGGAGTCGCCAAGAGCGGGGACGCGGAAGCCGGGCGGCGGCTGACTGCCCTCGCCCGCCTCATCCCGGTCCTTCCGATGGAGGACCGGGTCGGGCCGCTCTATGGGCGCCTGCGCGCCGACCTTGCCGCCGCGGGCCGGCTGATCGGCGGAAACGACCTCTGGATCGCCGCGCATGCGCGCGCGTCCGATCTGACGCTGGTGACCAACAACGTCCGGGAATTCGAGCGGGTCGATGGGCTGGCGATCGAGGACTGGACCGTCGAGCCGGCCTGACCGGGGAGGGGGCTCGGAACCGCCCTCGCCCTCAGGGACGGCCCTGCCCGGCCGGCGCGTCGGGCCGGAAGAACAGGCCGGCCTTGAGGCTGTCGCCGATGCGGTGGGCCCGCTCGATCAGGGCGTCGGCGATTGCAGGCGCGAAGCGCGCCTGCGCCGTCTCCGCGAACAGGCCGAGCCAGCGCTCGAAATGATCGGGCGTGAGGACGCCGAGGGCCTGATGGCGGCCGAAGGGATTGCCTTTGTAGCGGCCGGTCTTCAGGAGCACCGAGGACCAGAAGGCCTGGATCGTCGCCATGTGCCGCGGCCAGTCCGCGTCGGGGATCGCCGCCGCGAAGACCGGGCCGATCAGGGGATCGCGCCGCACGCGCGCGTAGAAGGCATCGAGGAAGCCGGCGAGGCTCGCCTCGTCGAGGACCGTGTCGACCATCGCCGGGTGGCATGCCAGCCGCGATGGGCGAGGGCAAGGGTTTATGGGCAAGGGTTTTCAGGGGGTTGGAAGCCCCCTCGCCCGGCCTCGGGTCGCTTTGGTTCCATAATATATCTTATGCGAACGATTCCTGGCCTCGGATCGGGCCGGGTTTCCGCCTGCTCCGGAACAGCTTCCGGCATGCTGCGCCGTGCCGGTGCGGAACGCTCCGCGCCATGGGAGGCCCGCACAGTCCTGCACTGGCACGGAGGAGGGTTCTCCCGTGCGGAGGGGCCTTCGCGAGCCCCCTGCCCCGCTCCCGTGGCGACCCTGTGCGGATCAGGCGGCGTCCGTCATCTTCCGCTCGATGAGGTCGACGAAGGCGCCGACATTCTCGAGCGATCCGATCTCGGCCGTGCCGAAGCGCATGCCGAACGCGGCCTCGACCGCGAGCACCAGGGAGATGTGCGAGACCGAATCCCATTCGGCGATGTCGGCGGCCGTCGATCCCCGTTCGAGGACGATGCGCTCGTCCTCGAACACGGTGCGCGCGACATCCTGCAGGCGGCTCAGTACGGTCATGGTCTGCTCGTCGTGCCGGGGGGTAGCGGAGAGGCCTCCGATGCGGGCGGCCGGGGCGGGCGGCGTCCGTCGGGTCCCGCGCGCAGGCCGTCGAGGGCCGGGTGCGCGGCGAGCGCCCGCAGGTCGACTTTTCCGTTTGTGTTGAGCGGGAGGGCGTCGAGGACGATCACGGCCTGCGGGATCATGTAGTCGGGCAGACAGCCCTGCAGGCGCTCGCGGATCGCGGCCGTGTCGAGCGGGGCGCCGGCGACGAAGCCGACCACGCCCGCGACCGTCCCGTCGGCGGCGGGCAGCGGCAGGACGGCCACGAGGTCGCGCCCGGCCGCCGCCCGCAGGGCGCCCTCGATCTCCAGCGTCTCGACCCGGTAGCCCCGGATCTTGATCTGGTGGTCGACGCGGCCGAGGAAGTGCAGGCCGTCCCCCGCCTCCAGCCGGCCGAGATCGCCGGTCCGGTACCAGCGCGTCCCCTCGACGGTCCGGAACCGGTCCGCGTCGAGCTCCGGCTGCCGCCAGTAGCCGCGCGTGAGCTGCGATCCGGACAGGCAGATCTCGCCGACGGCGCCCGGCGCGGCGGGCCGGCCGGTCTCGTCGAACAGGGCCATCCCCTGCCCCGCCAAGGGCCGGCCGATCGGCAGGACCGTCGCGGGATGGTCCGGCCGGTAGGCGAAGTGGCTGATGGCGATCGTCGCCTCGGTCGGGCCGTAGAGGTTGTGGATCGCGCTGTCCGGGGCGGCCCGCGCCCAGATCCG
>NZ_CABFVH010000099.1 GCF_902141855.1 Methylobacterium dankookense
CCCGGACGTCTGTTTCATCTTCGCTCCTGGGGGCTACGATGAACCAGCCATCCTCCGTTCGTGAAGACCCTCAATCTGTCTCAGGAGTGCTGACGGCGGACACGCATGGAGTTCCGCTGGGCGGTCGTGGCGGCGCTCGGAGTCCTCACCTTCGGAACCCTCCAGGGCATCGTCGTAGCCATCGTCCTCTCGCTGGCCGGCCTCGCCCTGCAGACGGCACATCCGCGCGTCTCGGTCATCGCCCGGAAGCGCGGAGCCGATGTCCTGCGCCCCTTGTCGCCGGATCACCCGGACGACGAGACTTTCGACGGTCTCCTGATCCTGCGCCCGGAGGGGCGGCTCTACTTCGCGAATGCTCAGAACGTGGCGGACCGGATCCGGGCGCTGATCGCCCAGCACGAGCCGCGCGTCGTGGTCCTCGATCTCAGCCGAGTGCCCGACATCGAGTATTCGGCCTTGCAGATGCTGCAGGAGGGCGCCCGCAGAACCGGCGCGAATGTCTGGCTCGTGGGCCTCAACCCGAGTGTGCTCGACATGGTCCGGCGGGCAGGCCTGGATCAGGAGCTCGGCCCGGACCGCCTGCTGTTCAACGCGCGAACGGCCATCGAGCGCTATCTCGAGCGCCGACCGCGTCCGATGTCGTAGCGGAGAGCTAGAGCGCTCTTAAGCCGAAGTGGACACCGGTTCGGCGCAAGAGAGCGCGTCACAACAAGAGATTAGAGCCGTTCCCGATTGCAACGCGATCGGGAACGGCTCTCATCTCGATGGCGGGACGGAGCGGCTCTACCGTTCAGGGACCCGGGCAAGCCGCATCGCCGGCTGGGAGGCCCAGCGAACGCTTGCAGTGCCAGATCACGGGCTCGGCCTTCGCAGCGACCTCGCGTTCGTCGGCGCGCGCAGGATGCTGCCGGTCCGGCCTGTCGCGATCCGGATCTCAAGGATGGATGTCTCAGTGATGGCCGGATGATGAGACAGTCGATCTGAAATAAAATGCTGGACGCAAAAACAAATAAACATTTGCCCAATAACATCGCGCAATTGGCGGATTATGGCTATGGTTCTGGCCCAAGATCTGTGTTGACAGGAAACGGATCTGCCAGGAGCTGATGCGCGCATCTTGAGCGGTCGTCCTGCCGACGAGAATCGTCAGCGCGCGGACTCGAACGTGCTGCCGTGCCTGCACCCGTTGCGCAGCGGTGACGATCCGCGCCGTCGTCCTTCGGCTTCGGACGGTTCAGCCGTCTCCAGGCGGTGGGCGTCATGCCCGACCAGCGCCGGAAGGCATGCGTGAAGGCCGAGGGCTCGGAGAAGTCCAGGACGGCCGCGATCTGCGCCATGCTCATGCCGGTATCGGCCAGCAACTGCCGCGCCACCCGGAACTGCGCCTCGCCGGCAAGCTGCCGGAAGCTGGTGCCCTCGGCCCTCAGGCGCCGGCTCAGGGTGCGACGGTGCACCATTCTGAGTCGCGCCACGCGTGCCGCCCTGCAGCGCTGCCGGGTCACCGCGGTCCGCAGGTATCGGCGAAGCTCGTCCGTCAGCGTGCTGCGCTCCACCGCCTCGAGGCGACGGACGCGCTCTTCGGCTCTCCGGCGGAGGCTCGGGTCGGCGCCTGCGATCGGCTTCTGCAGAAGAGCCGCCGGAAGCACGAGTGCGGCCATCTCCTGGTCGAACCGGACGGGCGCGCGGAAGAACGCTCCATAGGGCTCGGCATGATGCGGGGTCGAGCGCGGCAGCAGCACCTCCGTCGGCATCCATTCGGCCCCGCACAGCGCGCGCAGGATATTGATCGCCTTGGCCAGAGCCCGCTCCGAATGCAGAGCGGCCCCCTCGGCCTCGGGCTCATACGGGGCGTAGCTGAGCACGGCGATGTCGTCGTGCACGCCGAGGCCGAAGACCGCACCCTGGTCCCGCACGCTCAGATGCGCTTCGAGGGCGCGCAGGGCATCGCCGACGGTCTCCGAATTGCGCAGCAATACGCCAAGCAGCCCCAGCGCCGACAAGGCGGTCCGTTGCCCGACAAGCAGCCCGAGATGGGGGCAGCGGGTTTGGGCGGCCGCAAGAGCCATGAGACGGCCGAGCGCGGTGAACGAGACGAACTTGCGAGCGCCGTCGAAGAGCCGGGGATCGAGGCCCGCCTCGGCAACGAGGGCCTCGGGATCGGCGCCGAGCTCGGCGATCACCGGGTAGATCTCCTGTGCCACTTTGAGATGAACGAAGCCGGTCGTTGGCGGCTGGCAAGCATCGTCGAGGCTTGCCTCTTCGGGAGACGCAGCTATCCGTTCAGTTGTGCACAATATAGACGACGATTGCACAGGAATTTCTCCTGTTCTCGAATCGACCAATTACCCCTCAACCCAAGTAAGGCTCGGCACTCGGCCCTGTCTTGATCGAATGGGACATCGCGTGCTGCCAGGCGCCGGGAGCGCAAGACTCTTCGGTCCGGCCGCCTATTACTCCGGTACAGACGCACATCGGCTGCTCCCGATCGGTGAAGGCCCGCGGCGGCTCGGTCCGGCGGCGTCTCGGCGGCGACCACCTCGGACACGGACGCATCCGCGAGTTCGGGAGACGCGCCGGCCGCGGCGCCATGCCCCTTGCCGTGAGGCACGTGACGGAGGCTGCAGCCATGACGAAGCGGACGCGTCGGCAGAGCGTGGCCATCGGCCCATCCGATCAAGCGGTGCAGGCGGGAGATGCAAGAATGTCTGCGCCGGTTGTGGCGACCACGGTGATACGACGGAGGCGGCCTATGACAGATCTGAACTTTGCAGGCTTATCGATCGCCGCGATGCTGTCTCTCTATGTCGGAAGCGTCGCGAATGCCGCTGTCGTCAACATGCCTCGCCCTGCTCCCGAAGTATCGAGATTCGCGGACGGGGCCATCATCAAAACCCAGACCTTGGGGATGCAGCGCCGACACGAGCGACGGATGGATCGGCACGACCGGCGGATGGAGCGGCGCTACTGACATCATGCGCGGATCTGCACATTCCGACGGAACAGGACCGAGCCCGCACCACGATCGAACGTTGCCGCCCGCACGACGCGGGCATCGGGCGCCCTGTCGCGGCCGCACGGGCGCATCCGCCTCTCAAGGTCGCGGTGGTCCTCCGCCAGCCGATGCGGTGAGACAGGGAGACGACCATGGAGACGCCGACCCCGCAACCGGCCTCGACCTTCGCGTCCGGCGACACGCCCTTCATGTCGGCGGCCGATCTCGCCGGCTACGCGGCCAGCCTCAGAACGGCGCAAGCCATGAGGGAGCGTGAAGGCCTTGATCGGGCCGACAAGGCCCAGGCCGACCTCATCAAGCGGCTCTCCGAGCCGGTCGAGCTGACACCCGAGAAGGTTCAGGAGATCACCGCGACGCTCCTGCACAGGCTGCGCATCGCCGCAGAGCAGGGCAAGAAGGAGTTGCAGGTGATGCGCTTCCCCAATGCGCTCTGCACCGATGCTGGGCGGGCCATCAACAATGTCGAGGGGAATTGGCCCGAGACCCTGACCGGCCGGCCGCGCCAAGCCTTCGAATTCTGGCGCGATCGCCTTCAGCCGAGCGGATACGGTCTGCGCGCGATGATCGTCGACTGGCCCCATGGCCTGCCGGGGGACGTCGCCTTCTTCCTGACCTGGGAAGCGGCACAACCCTGAGCGGGTCCGCCACGCACAGGAGCCCGGGTGCTGATGTGGTGCTGCGGCACGGCCGTGGCCTTCGTCGGCGGCGTGGTGGCGCTCGCCAAGAATGGGATCGACTTCTTCTCGCTGATCCGAGGGGGCAAGTGATGAGCCTGCGCCTGTTCGGCTATGCCTGCCTCGCGATCATCGCAGGCGCCATCGTCTCGACGGCTTTGCTGATCGCGTGGTGGGCAGCCGATCGCGCCCTCCCGGTGCGGGTTCACTATTCCTGGCTCGCCACCGAGAACGTGACGCCGGGGAGCTACCTGCATATCCGGCAGGAGGTCGAGTACGTCCGGGACTGCCGGGCGCACGTGGACCGCGTCGTCTACGACAGCCACACGCACCGCTACTTCCCAGAGGACATCGATTACGAGCGCCCGCCGCAAGGGCTCGGGACGCACGTCATCACCTTCAAGATATGGGTGCCAGAGGACTTCCAGCCGGGTCCGGCCTTCTACCGCGCGACCCCGCTCTACGCCTGCAACATGCTGCAGCGCTACTACTGGCCCATCACCCGGCCGGACACGGTCATCGAGTTTGACATCGTGCCGAAGGGCGTGGAGGCGGCGCAGTGACCTGCCCGCCCGCGGAACAGGATCTCTGCTCGGTCTACATCGGCATCGCGCTGCTGATCGGCGTCATCCTCGGCGCTGCTGCGATGAGGTGTCCTCCGGACGCCTGACACCTCGCCCCCGCTCGACCCTTCAGCCCCGCCGGCAGCCGCCGAGCGGGGCTTTTCGTTTCAGGCCTTGCCCCGCCTCGCCCCAGTCCAGTCCGGCCACCGCCCGACCCGACCGCTGAGAACTACGCAAGCCTTTTGCTTCCATTAGTTTTTATCTGACGATCCCTACCCCATTTTGTTGGCCTATAGCGCCAAGACCAACATTAGGAGTAATGTGATTTGTATTTGGATCCACTTTCGTTCCATGCCAATATACTTCACTCGTTATTTCTGTGAAGTATCTCAAAGTCGACCCAACGATGCCGTACTCAACGCGGATATATGTAATCAGTCGCAATTCGCGTCGTTGGAATTTTTCCATATTATCAACAAACAAAATAATTGGCGACGCTGAAACTATTGCCCCAGATCCTATCGGAAATCCTCCGTGAACATCTGATGATCCAGTGTAAATAAAATGTTCAACCTTATCCCCTTCCTTAATAAGTCTATAATCTCTGAAAACGACTGGCTTGATGGCGGGGCTGCGCCCTGTGTTAACTAAATTGTCCGTCGTCAGATGATTTGAGACGGTTTGCGGTGCTCAGGAACGGAGGCTCTGGTCCACCTTGGTTGAGAGGTTAGGCAGCCTGCGCGTGGTGGCGC
>NZ_CABFVH010000100.1 GCF_902141855.1 Methylobacterium dankookense
GCCACCCCGCGGGAGAGCCCGCCTGCTACAGCGCTGTGAAGGGCGCGCAGGCGGGCTCTCCCGCTACCAGCGAGCTACACCACCATCAGGGACACGACCGCGGCTATGGTTTTTGGGTGAAGCAGGGCGCCGGGGCGGTTACGGGCCAGCTTCAGGTTGCGAACCTTTGGGTCGGCAATACGCCGGCCGCGGGATTGCGCCTGGATGGCGTCGATAGCGTGTCCATTAGCGGATATCTTGGCGTCGGTCTTGGACAAGGCGCTGAACTGCGGGCGCTCACGAACAGCTCGCTTGAAGGCATAGTGAAGAACTACAACCGAGCGAGCAACGGCGGCGCGGCTGTGTCACTAGATGCCTCGAGCAATAATACAATCCAGGTGAGATCCGCGACCGACCTGACGGTGACCGGTTATAACGGTATCGTAGAGGTGAACGGCTCGTCCGGCAACAGCATCTTCGGTGCCGGTGTTGCGCTCTGTTCGGTTGGCCTTCAGTTTGGCGGCGCGGTGAACGGCCTCGCATATGTCAGTGGCGCACAGGCCTGCTCTTACGAGGTCAATGGCCGCACGGTGCAACTGCATTACCACCTTGGCCTGAGTGCAAAGGGCACCTCTACTGGCGTAGCGACGCTTGCGGGTCTGCCTTTCGCGGCGGCCTATGGCGGGATGAGCCCTTTCATAGGCGCCTCCGGCATGATGGGCTTGACCTCGCCGTATGCTCAGACTTCGCCGGGCAGCACGACCGCATCTCTGGCACAGCAGGGCACGACAGGTTCAGCGAGTCTCACGGACACGAACTTTTCGAACTCGTCCGTGATCATTGGCTCACTAATCTACATTAAGCATTAAATCCGCCTCGTCTGTACTCCTGTCTTCACGACAATGAGTCCGGAGGCGGTCGTGATGCCGAACGCGATCGTCCAGGCGTCTACTGAGTCGCAATAGGTTTTGAGCCTGCAGCCGTCATACTTCTCGAGTGCGCCTCGCAGCCGACAGGAGAGAGATCCATCACGAGGCATCCCTGCAAATGGAAAAGGCCACAGAGGGCATTGACCTGACCGGCTGGCTTTGGACCGGGCTGATTGAGAGGATCAGCCAGGACCGGAGGAGTCGGACATGCGGCGAGGTCAGAAGACGAGCGCGGAGCAGGTCGTGTTCAAGCTGCGCCAGATCGAGGTGCAGACAGCCCAGGGCAAGAGCTTAGCGCTGGCTCAGCTAAGGAGGCAGAGATCTCCGAGCAGAGCTACGACCGCTGGCGCAAGGAGTACGGCGGCCTCCAGCCACCGCCCGTCTCGCCTGCGTTGCCAGCCTCACGGCCGCCAACGCCCTCAACAATCCAGCCTGAGATCATACACTCAAACAGGCTTCAAGAGCGTCATGCTTTCCAGCAGGGAGAGCGCGAACAATGCACCTCTGCTGGCGCGACGCAAATCTAAGTGTGTTGCCTCGGACCTGGTATTATGGTGTTTCCACTTCAAACTTGAAATCTGAAAAACAGGCAGACAAGCTTCTGCTGTCTCCGTCGGGATGCGCAGACTGCAGAAGCCTAATCTCAACAAAATTCGCCGTTGCGAATAATTTTCCCGGTATTCGAATCTTGAAATCTTGAAATTCATGAGAACTAATACGGGCACTAAGGATACGTTTTCCATTAAAATCAATGCTGATGAATTGATTTTCTTCAGGTATTGTAATTGATTTGCTGCTGAACGTCAGATATGCAGCATGCTCGGGGACTAAGCCAGAAAACCGAAGAGTTGCATAAGTGCCTTCCACCCACCGATAGCCAAACGGCTCAAAACTGCTCCAGCCTTTGTCCAAGAAAGCACAATCTTCCTGCGAAATATTTAGCGTATAGTCAGGCGACTGAACTGAGGGAACATGGCTTTGGATAAATTCTGCCTTGTAATCCCCCACAAGCAGCGCTAAGTCATCAAAAGTTCCTCCTGCCAAAGGCAGTAGATTGTGGGCCATTTTTTCAAGAAATTGTTCATAATAAATTTGACCGAAACCAAAATTCATACCTAGCTGCTTCGCATACCAGTGGTGATCTATTTCAACAGCGTCATGTGGTTCAGCTGTCTCGATGAAATCTAATATTTCATCGCTTTGTAGAGTCCATTGGCGGTAGCCATGCTCCGCAGTTTTCCAGGCTGAATACCCGATCCGCGAAGCTTCCTCGCGGAAGTTTATTTCGCTGGGTTCGGCGTGCACGTTAAACAAAATCCCGTTTACCCAGTTGCTGATGTACTCGCTATGTGTTGGTTGGTCATGTGCAATTACAATCATACCACGCGACATAGCCTCAAGCATGGCAACACCAATACCTTCTGCAACTCGAGGGCAAACGAATACGTTATAATTAGATAATAGATCGCTATAGGCTTGCTTCGACGGAAGCCATTTTGAAACCGTTAACTTGCCAGTTTCTAAGTTTGTTAAATCGCTTTGGTATCCAAGATCAATATCTGGCGCATTATGTAGGTGAAACCTATCGCAACAGGATCCCAACATCTTTTCGACATAGCGAAGATTTATGCCATGGTCGGGCCTGCGCTGCCAAAAAAACACATCAATAGTTTCGAACTTTGCTCGTTGATCTGCAGGGCAAGGCTCAACAAAGTATTTTGCAAGATAACTTTCACAACCCAAAAGCCTAGTTCTTTCATGCAGAGCAAGCGAGAAATTTATGAATTTTGCTCTTTTAAGAAGAGCCCAATGAATATCAGGCATACTGTTGGAGCCATCGTACATCGGTATGACAACCGTCGGCTTCCCGTACGCACAAAAGGCTGAGGCTAAAAAGTCCATCTGCCAAACAACGACGATATCATGTGAGTCAAGCTGAGAAAAGAGCTCAACTTGGTGTGCCAAGTGTGGATCAACGAAGATTTCGGATACATGAAATCTTCGTTTTAACAACTCAACAAAAAAGCGGCTAGACTTGGTATGCTCATGGAATTTATGATCGATAAATAGAACTTTTTTCATCTCAGTTCACCCAGTTCCGATATACACCAAGCATGTCGGTAATAAAGCGGCTTCTAGCCTGAATTGACTGCCTCCAGCGCACCGATTTAGGTGTCTGAGAGTACTCTACAATTCGCCTAGCAATCTCTAAATTGTCGCTGCAGTTTAAGCCAAGCCCGTAGTATGAAACTTGATCTGAGAAAGCGCTGCCATCCAGTGTAACTACAGGGCGGCCAATCGACGCAGATTCCATTAGTACGGCAGATCCCCGAAATTTATATATATTCGCATCGTAAGGAAGTAAAATTAGATCCGATGAAAGATACAAACTATCAATTTCATCATTACTAAGCGAGCTCGGAAGTATGGAGACTCCGGGGCACGCGTACAATTTAGCTAAGTAGGTCTGATAATTAGTTATCTCGCGGTCGGGAAGGCATTGCGTTGTGAAGCGTATATTGATGTCAGGATCCAGTATGCGGACTTGTCTGAATATGGATTCAAGCCGTAAAAAACCTTTGTCTATTCGTGCGGACCCTGGGCATACAACATGAAAATCGCTTGTCTCAGGCAGAGGAAGGGGTTCGCGTGTTTCGCCGTAAGGTGTTACATGAACACATAAATCTAGCTCGCGCGCCAGCCAGTCAGCATATGCTGGTGTTTCCGCGGAAATAGATATATTACATCCCGCCGTGATTAACCCACGGATGTGCATTAATGCTACACTCAAAGGCTTACGGTAGGCTGGTGCGGCATTTTCCATAACGCCAATAAAGCGTAATAGCAATTTAGGAGATTGATCAGATGAAAGCTCGCTCCGATGCGCGGAAAGGCCCATCAAGCTATATATATCAATTGACGGGAAGAAAATCGCATCCGATTGATCGAATTGATATTCGCTTAGCAGTCTGCCGATATCTCTTTCTGCAAGTAATTTCCTTGTCTCATGCGTGTCAGTTAACCCAACGGGATCTATGTCGGAGCTTAGTACGTTGATGAATTCATTATAATAAAAATCGAAAAAGCGCTCGATTTTATTGTCGACGGAAATTTTTGAATCAAGATATTTAGTTCCAAGGCAGTGTACGTTATCATAGTGTTCAGATAGAAGATGTCTATAGTGCCTCATGGCTCTAACGTTGTGTCCTATGCTTTGGACGCAAACTGGGTCACAGACCAGAATTTTGGACAACGTCTAAACTCCTCTTCCCATCTGCAGGTATGTGCGAAAACTTTGAAAGTGGAGCTGCATTGGAGCGCGTTGATATCGTGCGTCAAAGCAGGTTTTTTGTTTTGCCTCGTCAAATGCGTTTAGCATTTCCATCGCCTATAGCAAACGCCCGAACGGCACTGCGCTTAGCTATTCACTTAATGATTTTTGCAACTAAATCATGCTGATGCGCTTATTTTGAGTCAGTTATGGGTCGCGACAGGGCAGTCTAAGCGATTAATATTGGATGACTTAGAAAATTAAAATCACATATGCAATAATTTTCCAGAAACTTATGTATAAACTTGAGTTGGACAGTAAATCAATATAATATTAACTCTGTTTTCGGGGTAAAATAAAACTGCGCAGTGGTATATAACGCATGAATATTGAAGAATGGCTATATCAGAGTCAGTTTCGCCCGTAGATGTCCTCGACGCGGATGATGTCGTCCTCGCCGGTATAGGAGCCGACCTGGACCTCGATCAGCTCCAGCGGGATCTTGCCGGGGTTGGAG
>NZ_CABFVH010000101.1 GCF_902141855.1 Methylobacterium dankookense
GCCACCCCGCGGGAGAGCCCGCCTGCTACAGCGCTGTGAAGGGCGCGCAGGCGGGCTCTCCCGCTACCAGCGAGCTACACCACCATCAGGGACACGACCCGCGAACGCGAAGCGCCAGAACTCGAACACGAACCAGTTGTAGTACGCAAGCGACCCACTCTTGCCGTTGGACAAGCCTGTTCTCTCGTAAGGATCTAGACGAACGTTGGTGAGGATGGGCCAATCCACCTTCTCGGTCGCTCCGAGCCAGCCATTAGGTTGGTCGGTGAAGCGGTACTTGTAGTCGCCGATCCGCACCGCACTCAGCGTGCTCTCGGTGAAGTAGAAGATCTCGTTGCGCTTGGATGGACCCTTGCCTGTGTTGAGATCGGCTTGGTTGTAGCCGTCGAGATGCACCTTATAGGTCCTGTCGCCGATCTGTTTCCCCTTCTTCAGCTCATCGATAATGTTGTCATTGCCGGCCGCCGCCACGAGGGTTGGGAACCAATCAAGACCTGACATGATGCTGTTCTCGACCTTGCCGGCCGGCATCTTGCCGGGCCAACGGACGATGGCCGGGACGCGGAAGCCGCCTTCGAGCGCCGTGCCCTTGCCGCCGGCGAACGGTGTCTGGCCACCGTCCGGCCAAGTGAAGTTCTCGGCCCCGTTGTCGGTCGAGAAGACCAGGATGGTGTCATTGGCCACGCCGAGATCATTCAGTTTCTGCATGACCGAGCCGACGATGTCGTCGAGCTGGGACATGCCGGCCTCTTGGACTGACCACCCGTTCTCCGGCGTGCGGCGCCGCTGGTACGGCTCGGACAGGTGGGTGACGACGTGCATCCGTGTCGGATTGAGCCAGAGGAAGAACTGCTTGTTGTCTCGGCTTTGGCCTTGTCAATGAACCCGATCGCCAGGTCGCGGATCTCCTCGTCCACCGTCTCCATCCGTTTCGGGTAGAGCGTGCCAGCATCCTCAATCCGCTGCTTGCCGACCCTGCCCCAGCGTGGGTCCTCAGTGGGATCGTCCACGTTCGTTGCCCACGAATGAACCATGTTGCGCGGGCCGACCCTGTTCAGCAGCTCCTGCGGATAGGCGGGATGGGCCGGATCTTCCATCGCGTCGAGGTGGTAGAGATAACCGAAGAACTCGTCGAACCCGTGCACCGTTGGCAGGAACTCGTTCTTGTCACCCAGGTGGTTCTTGCCGAACTGGCCTGTGGCGTAGCCCATGCCCTTCAGCGCGGTGGCGATGGTCACGGCCTCCGCCGGAATGCCGATCGGGGCGCCCGCCCGACCGACCGTGGTCATGCCGGTGCGGATCGGCAGCTCACCGGTGATGAAGGCCGCACGTCCCGGTGTGCAGCTCGCCTCCGCGTAGTAATCAGTAAACAGCATGCCCTCGGCGGCGATCCGGTCGAGATGGGGCGTCCGTCCGGCCATCATGCCGCGGTGATAAGCGCCGATGTTCCAGATGCCGATGTCGTCGCCCATGATGACGAGGATGTTCGGCTTCTGCCCGACCGTCGGCTGCTGCTGGGCCTGTGACTGGGCCTGTGCGGAACTGGTCGAGGCAGGCGACACCATCGCGGCAGCCGCGAGGGCCGACGTCCCAGCGAGAAGAATGTTGCGGCGGTTGAGAGTGCTTCCCTCTTCGGGGCTCGCCTGCTTCGTCTCGTGTGAGTCGTCACTCATGGCTCAGTCCTCTCCCAGATGATGGTCCGGAAGCCCACATGGCTCGTGGAGGTGTCGATCGGCTGTGGGTGGCGGGCTGCGGGCCGGTAGCGCCGGCAGTAGTTCGGCGCGCAGAGATGTGAGCCGCCCTTCACGCTGCGCCTCGATCCCGAGCCCGCTTCGCCCCTGCTTGTCGGTGCTCACCCGCAGGTAGGCCACGAGGGGTCTCGGGCTCGGCGTGACAAGTCCATGAGTTCCCATGGACTTGTCACACAGCCCGTTCCCCAGAGGCTCGCTCATCCCATCCTATCAACCCGCTTCGCCTTCGGCGAAGCATAGCCAGGAGAATTTAGCGAAATCGGAAATATTTCAACGAAACAATCAAGGCACAAATCAAATAAAACATTCAACTGCACTGTTTATTTAGATCGGTGCGTCTTTTCTAAGGGCAAAATGATGTACGATATAATACACTATTCGCCAAATGCATTTCTGAAATTTTTGATTTTTATTCAGATTATAACGAAGCTAGGCTTCTGCTCTCATCCTCGGCAGCCGATAGCGTCGCGCCTTTGGTGCGCTCAGCGAGCCTCAAACCGTGGGCCAGGCATTGAACGAAGAGCGAGCGCTACTTCACCAAGTCAGCGCCGCCACCCCTCCGGTCTCATCATCACGCCCAAACCAGGTGTTCGTGAAACCAGCAGCAGGCCACTCAGCCACGATCGGTGGGAAAGCGTCGATGCTGTGGAACGAGATAGCTCGGCACAAATGGCAGCATAGTGCGGGTGCAACGGCCGTCCCGCGCCGACCACGCTTTCATTGCTGCGTAGGGCCAGAAATAATCCGCGGCAGACGCAAAAAAATGCATGTTGCCCTTGACGCACATCGCCGCACGGGTAATCCTGGCATACAGTATACGAACTGAGCGCCAAAGCTCCGCTTCGGCAAAATCTCAGCTTGAGCGCGGCTGCGCATGTCGCTCTCAACCGCCCACGGCCGACCAATCGTTCCGGCTGATAGGCGGCCACCTCTACTCGAGTTATTCCCGCACCTAGCAAGAGCCGGGATGCGAACAAATTTTCTTGTCCGAAGCTTCTAGAAGACGAAACCGGCAAGACGAAGTAAATTCCACAAAAATAGGCGAGGGAATATCTATGGTAACGCCAGAAACGTTGCAGCCTAAGAGGGTTTCAGACAGCTATCGCTGGATGCAGCTCGTCCTCGGCGTCATCTGCATGGTGATGATTGCCAATCTCCAATACGGTTGGACCTTCTTCGTCCCCGAGATCCAGAAGACCTTTGGTTTCGACCGTGCTGCTATCCAGTGGGCGTTCACCCTCTTCGTGCTGTTCGAGACATGGCTCGTTCCGATCGAAGGTTGGTTCGTCGATAAGTACGGCCCCAAGGTCGTCATCTTGTTCGGCGGCATCCTATGCGGCGTTGGCTGGGTCATCAACGCCTATGCTGGTTCACTCAACGCATTCTACCTCGGTCAAGTCATTGCCGGTCTGGGCGCAGGTGCTGTCTATGGCACATGCGTGGGCAATGCCCTCAAGTGGTTTCCCGACAAGCGCGGATTGGCCTCCGGCATCACGGCCGCCGGCTTCGGCGCTGGCTCGGCGCTGACCGTTGCCTCAATCCAGTGGATGATCGCCGACAAAGGCTTTCAGGCAGCCTTCCTCTACTTCGGCATAGGCCAAGGTGTGATCGTGGCGGCACTGGCGTTCTTCCTGTCCGCCCCGCGCAAGGGTCAGATACCGGACGTGTCGAGCAACAACGCGAACGTCCAGTCGCGCCGCAACTACACGCCGAGCGAGGTGGTGCGCCAGCCGATCTTCTGGCTGATGTACTTCATGTACGTCATCGTCGGTGCCGGCGGCCTGATGATCACCGCCAACCTGAAGCCGATCGCCGCCGACATCGGCGTTGACAAGGTGCCAGTCACCCTACTCGGTGTGACGATGGTGGCCATCACCTTCGCGGCAACGATCGACCGAGTCCTCAACGGCCTCACGCGCCCCTTCTTCGGTTGGGTCTCGGACAAGATCGGCCGCGAGAACACGATGTTCATCGCCTTCGCAATGGAGGGATTTGGCATTTACATGCTCTACCTCTGGGGTCACGATCCGCTGTGGTTCGTGCTCCTATCCGGGTTCGTCTTCTTCGCCTGGGGCGAGATCTACTCCCTCTTCCCCTCAACCTGTACGGACACATTCGGCTCGAAGTTTGCGGCTACCAACGCCGGCCTGCTCTACACGGCCAAGGGAACCGCGGCGCTGCTCGTGCCGATCGCCAACTATCTGCAGCAGGGCACTGGCAGTTGGGACGGCGTATTCCTGGCGGCCGCCGGCGCTAACATCCTGGCCTCGGTCCTCGCTATCGCGGTGCTGAAACCCTGGCGCAAGCGAGTTGTTGCCAACGCTCAGTCCGAGGTAGATGTCACGACCGGCGCAAAGGTCGCCGTAGCCTAGGAGATTTCAGCTCCCGATAGAACGCCAATGTCGAGGCAGGGTCTGGAGATATCCCTCCGGATCCTGCCTCTATTAATGGATTATCAAGTCGGCGCACCGTCAGTTTATTTTTCCGTGGCAAATCGGAGAACAAAATCAAAACAAATTTCAATACTATCAGTCTAGCGCTTTTGTATTGACAGCGAACTGCCTATATGTATGAATGCACATTCCTCCTTCGCACGTGCGAAGTTGGTGCTTTCAGAACGGATAACTTGGACCCGCCTGCAAAATTCTTGCGGGCGGGTTTTTTCTGTCTCAAGCGTGGGTCACCAGTGCTAGGGTCTGTTGTCGCCTGAACGGATTGCGGCTGTTCGCGTTTTCTCTTTTTCGAGCGAGGAGCCGTAATGCTGTCGGACACCCAGTGGGCTGAGTCGGAGCCTCTGATTGAGGAATGCCGGCCCAAGGCCAAGACACCGCCCCAGGAGCTTCGGCGCACGATCTCGGCGATCCTCTGGCGGCATCAGAACGGGGC
>NZ_CABFVH010000102.1 GCF_902141855.1 Methylobacterium dankookense
CCCGGACGTCTGTTTCATCTTCGCTCCTGGGGGCTACGATGAACCAGCCATCCTCCGTTCGTGAAGACCCTCAATCTGTCTCAGGAGTGCTGACGGCGGACAATGCAGACCAGCATGACGGCTCAACTCGTGACGGATGCGCTCATCATGGCAATCTGGCGCAGGGGCAAGCCGGACGCCTTACTGCATCACTCGGATAGTCAGAAGATCGGCGCCAGTTCCCGGGTGGTCTGACCCGCACAGCGATGGACCATCGGTTAAGCTGGCGCCGCAGGGCGTCCCGGTGCGGCCTGACCCGCACTCTGATCGACCGGTCGTGTCTTTCCCCGGACCTGTCGGCCGCCCGGGAACACCCTGGGGTGAGGTTTTGCCTCGCCGATGCCTGTGACCCGAGAAGGGCCTGACCGTCTGGTCTCGTGACTGTCCTGTCCGCGCATCCGGTCGTGGTGAAGCCATCAGGCTCGATCGCCAGGAGGATGGGATGAGTGCCGAGGAAGCTCACGAGCGTCGTGTCATCGGCGGTGTCGACACCCACAAGGATCTGCATGTCGCCGCGGTCGTCGATGGCCGGGATCGGGTTCTGGCGACCGCCAGCTTCGCCGCGACCCGCCAGGGCTATCGGCAGATGCTGATCTGGATGCGTTCGTTCGGCTCGCTGCGCCGCGTCGGGGTCGAATCGACCGGCAGCTATGGTGCCGGCCTGCTCCGCTTCCTCCAGCGGGCCGGGATCGAGGTACTGGAGGTGACCGCCCCCGACACCCAGGACCGTCGTCGGCGGGGCAAGAACGACGACTTCGACGCACAGAGCGCGGCGCACGCGGCTTTCGCCGGCACCCGTACCGTCACGCCGCGCACCCGCGACGGCATGGTCGAGTCGCTGCGCGTCCTGAGCGCGTGCCGGAAGACGGCGGTCGCGGCCCGGCGCATCGCCCTGCAGATGATCCACAACACCATCGTGTGCGCCCCCGATGCCCTGCGCGAGACGCTGCGCCGGATGACCCGGATGCAGCTCGTGCGGACCCTGGCGGCGTGGCGGCCTGATCTGAGCGCCTACCGCGACGTCGAGGCCGCCTACCGGATCGGCCTGAAGTCCCTGGCGCGGCGCTATTTGGAACTGCACGACGAGATCGCCGATCTCGATGCCATGATCGGCGCCATCGTCGACGAACTTGCACCGGACCTCGTGGCCCGCAACTCCATCGGCAGCAATGGCGCCGCTCAGCTCCTCCTGACGGCCGGCGACAATCCCGAGCGCCTGCGCTCAGAGGCAGGCTTCGCGGCGCTTTGTGGCGTGAGCCCCGTGCCGGCCTCATCAGGCAAGACGGTGCGCTATCGCCTCAACCGAGGCGGTGATCGCGCGGCCAACAGCGCGCTGCACATCATCGCCATCGGGCGACTGCGAACCGATGGGCGGACCAAGGCGTACGTGGCCCGCCGAATCGCAGAAGGCCATTCCAAGCTGGAAGCGATCCGCTGCCTGAAGCGCTACATCGCCCGTGAGGTGTTCACGCTCATCACCCGGAGGCGGCAGGCGATCAACCAGCCCCGCATCGCGGCTTGACACACAGAAGGGCGTCCGCGGCAGCCAGTACGCGGCGGAGGCCTACCGGAAGCAGCTCGCCGCCATGGGGGCGAGGCCATCGATGAGCCGGACAGGATGCTGCTCCGATAACGCCCCGATGGAGAGCGTCTTCCACACCCTCAAGGTCGAGCTCGTCCATCAGCGACGATGGGCAACCCGAGATGAGGCGCGACGCGACCTGTTCGCTTACATCGAGGGCTACTACAATCGGCAGCGCATCCATTCGGCACTCGGCTATCTCACGCCCGAGCAGGCCGAGCGGACCGCGAGCTAAACTCCCCGTGTCCGCGGAATCACGGGAGGATCATTGGCTCACAGAGTGATCCTTCTGAACTCCTTGAGGCTTGCTGTTCTGGCGGCACATCATGTTGCTTGCCGGGGTGCTGAGGAAAACCGGCTGCATATCGCAGCCGCCTCCTCCCTGCGCATCAGGCCTGCTCCACCCCATCCTATCAGGAGGCGGTGAGACGCCTTGTGTTTGCAGCAACGCGCTCACGATAGCGGGCAATCACTACGTCAGCCGAGCCTCCAGTCATCAGGGTGCCCAAGGCCTCGATGAAAGCACCGATTTTCTCACTGACCATCCGGTGCGCTTCCAACTGCCCTTCCACGCCACCCCAGGCGAGTTTCACAAGCCGAAGCTCGACGACCTTCTGCGCCTCAAGAGCGAGCAGGGTAACGGCAAAGGGGTTGTACATCGCGCACTCCGTGCCACACCGCGCTGGAACCAACGCGGCTAAGACAAACGAAAAGGGCGGCCGAAGCGACCGCCCTCGGGTTGATTGCGGGATCGAGGATTGCCTGACCTCGGAGGGCAGGCGCCTCAGCGCGCGCTCGCTGAGCCCTGCTGTGCGATACCGGAGAAGGTCTTACTGGCCTCCTCGATGGCGCGTGCCGAGGTCTCGGTGATGGCTTTGCCATCCTGGACCATGGACTGAAGCCCCTCACGCACGAGCTCGCTCTGGATCGCGGAGAACTCCTGTACCGACGTTGCGCGAGCCAACTTGTTCAGTCCGTCGAGATTGCGCTGCCACTGCTTCTGGCTCAGCTCAAGCCAGATCCGCGAGGTGTCCTGAAAGGCCTGGGTGAGCACGGTCCCGCAGCGGACGACCGCTTCCATGTTCTGCTTGGACTGCCGAGCCAAGCGATCGCTGCCTTCGCCCGTGTAGCCGAGGGTGCGGCTGAAGCGATCGGCGGCTTCCCGCGCTTGGTTCGAGGCTGTCTCGACGCCTCTCTGCACGATTCGCTTGGTGTTCTCTGCAGCACGCTCGTTGAGGTCGACGATCTTGTTGCCCCCCTCGCGAGCGGCATCGGCGAACTGTGCACCCTGCTCGGCGGAGTTGTCGATGTTGGTCTTCAGGGCGTCGGAAGCCTTGTCGGATTGATTGTTGTGCTTGTTCTGAGCGGCATTCTGATTGAATGTCATTGTAATTTCCTACCATATGCCCAGTGGCGATTATCATCTAATATGCAAAACAGAGAGATAAAACAGCTTCCTAACTGGATTTTTCCCCTGCTCGTCGCACTGCACCTAAATCGTGCTTCGGTTCGCTTAAACAAGTCCCAGGACGTCGATTTGATCCACTTAATTTTCGTTGACTTTTTTGAAATAGGCTACTTACAAGATAAGTTGTTGATTGCGCTGCACAATAAGAATTCTAACAGGCCGCGCAATCCCGTGCCCTGGATGCGCCGCTTCTACGGCCAGACAGAAGTTATATCGCCAGCGCGTTCCAAGGGATGAGGTTGCGCTTCCAGTGAGCGTCATGATGCACGCCCGACATCGAACCACACGCTCTCCAGCACCATTGCGCGCCATTCCGAGGAGGCGGGGTCCATCTGAACGACGCGCATGATAGCTTCATCAACGGCATCTAGGCCGCCGGCTGCATGGATCTGCTCACCGAGGCGGTGCAATTCTGCCCAATGAGCAGCTCCAGTGGGGTCGGCGGGACGGCGGAAATCTGGCCCGAGCTGTGCCTTTCCAGGCTCCGACCAAGTCGTGAGCGATCCTCCGTCGCGAACGGCGCTGAAGGTCAGACCTACTTGCTCGCTCTCAAGGATGGCCTGCAACAAGGTGTCGGCTTCGATTTCGACGGCAGAGATTGCATGTCTCATCGCGCTCTCCTGAACCCGCCCAGCGATCGCATTCATCAGTGATGCCGTTCGTCGCCCGTGTGTGGCGGGAGGTCCGGTTCAGCTTCGACTGAGAGGGCAGAGAAGCGGATGCTCTGAGGCAACGCATGGATCGCACACATAGTGTCATTGGCGTACCGCCCGCGAGTCGCACCTACGGCGGGACCGCGCGTGCGGGGCATGCAGCCATTCAATCAGAATGCGCTGATAATCGACCTTATGCCACGTCAGGTTGTTCCCAGTGGGGTATGCCTCAACGGGCAAAGCTGCCAGCAGGTGTCACCTTGAGGGTAGTGAATGCAGCATCCTGACTTCCGCGACGGTCGAAATTTTCTGCCTAGGGGACTTTGGTCGAGAGGCAGGCCGCTCGGACCGCCGGAGGTGGGAGCCAGTGTCGCCCGGGTCATCGAGACCATCTTCGACGGGCAGGCACCCGCGCGGCTGGGCGCAGACCTCACGGTCATCGACGGCGGACTGGCAGGCAAAAGGAACTGACGGCCGCTGCTTGGGCGCGACGCGGCGTGGCGTCGAGCGGCTTTGGCTTCCTGTCAGTGGTCCCGACGCCATGAACTCGGCGTTACGCCCGACCAGCGGCGAAATGCTTGCGTGAAGGCGGACGGCTCGGAGAAGTCGAGAGTCGCCGAGATCTGCACTGTCAAACAGCGTTGAACATTGACCCTGGATCGGCGTCGAACTTTGACCCCCTGGATGGGTATGGCGGGACGCCCCTGATCAGCCCGGCGAAGGCGGGT
>NZ_CABFVH010000103.1 GCF_902141855.1 Methylobacterium dankookense
GGTGGACTGCACCGGATCGACGAGGCGGGCGGACTGCTTGGGCATGCTCTCGCGCGAGGCCGGCCACAGCCGCGGGCCGGGGCCGCCGCACAGGATCACCGGACGGATCTCCGAGGCAGCCCCCGAACTCGCCAACTCAGACCGCATCGCCCCGCTCCCGTCGTACCCTACCGGATCACGGCAGGTCTTTACCCGGCCGCCTTGTACGGCCGCAATGCCCGGCAGCAAAACCGGTGCCGTTCGGAAATCGGCCCGGCGATGCTGTTCCGGGACAGATTCCGCGTCGAATCACAGGGCGCAATTCAGAACGGAACCGAGAGGGGCGCTCGTTAAGCGCGTGCTCAGCTCCCCACCCCACAATGCCCGGCCGCATCGTCGGGCAGGAGCGTGGGCGGGGGCCATGGGAACGAGGAGCGGTCGGCACGGATCTGCCGGTGGGCCTGCGCCGGCCCGGGCGAGAGCGCTGTCCGCAATCCTGGCGCTGCTCGCCGGCCTGTCCTGGTGCGGTCCCGCCGGCGCGGAGGCGCCGCCCGCGCAGGATGGGCCCTCCATCACCTGGTCCGTCTACGAGGCCGGGCCCTTCATGATGCTCGACGGGCCCGAGCGGGGCACCGGCATCTTCGACCGAATCCGCGGCCTGCTGGCGGAGCGCCTGGGCGACGTCTCCCAGCGGACGATCTCGGCCCCCTTCCCGCGCCTCCTCGCCGAGATCCGCAACGGCGCCGACTGGTGCTTCGTCGGCGGGATCCGTACCCCGGAGCGCGAGGCCTTCGCGGCCTTCTCCCTGCCGGTGGCGATGTTCTACCCGCTGCGGGTCATCGTCCACGCGCCGCAGCGCGCCCGGTTCGAGGCGCTCGGGCCGATCCCGCTCGCGCGGCTCCTCGAGGACGGCACGGCCTGGCGCACCAGCGTGCTCCTCGGGCGCAGCCTCGCCCCCGCCGTCGATGCGCTGCTGCGGGCCCGGCCGCCGGCCCAGACCTTCTCCGAGTTCCCGGAGGCCTTCCGGATGCTGCTGCGTGACCGGCTCGACTACCTCATCGAGTTCCCGAGCATCGCCGCCTACCACGCCCGCCACCTGCAGGCGGACGGTGCCCTCGTCGCCCTGCCCCTCTCCGAGACGCCCGACCCCGTCTTCTCCCGCGTGATGTGCGCGCGCACGCCCCAGGGGCTCGCCGTGGTGGCGCGGATCGACGCGATCCTGCGCGCCGAGCGCCCGAACCCGGCCTACCGCGCCATCGTCGAGGCGTGGTCCGATCCGGCCGACCTGCCGAAGCTGCGGGCGATCTACGATGCGCGCTTCCTCACCTCGGATTGAGGTCGCCCCGGCCGCCCTACGATGTCACGGCGATGGGCGTGTCGGGACGCTCGTCGCGGATGCGACGCTTCCTTAAGGGACATCTGCGCTTCTGGCGGTCGGCGCTTCGGCGCGGGCCGGAGCGGTCATCCGTGGTCGGCGGATCGGGGCGAGCGGTTGGCAACCTGTCCATTCCCGGAACACCTCCCGCTCTCCGCGGCCGCCGGTTCCCGCCGCGGCTGACGATCGCCCCATGCCTCCTCAGCCTCCCGCCGCGACGCCCGTGCTGGCGACCCGCCTGATCCGCGCGATCTTCGGCTGCTACTTCGTGGTGGCCGCCGCGCTGACCGCGGTACAGCTCGCCGTCGAGTACGGCGACGCGCACGACCACCTGCAGCGCGACGTCGCCGCCCTCGAACGGACCTTCGGTCCCGGGCTGGAGGACGCGGTCTGGCGCTTCAACGGGGAGGTGCTGCGCGGCATCCTCGCCGGCATGCGCGAGATCCCGGCGGTGGTCGGCGTCGAGGTGCGCGACGAGAAGGGCCGCCGCGTCGAGGCGGTCGGCGCCGTCGCGGAGGCCGATTCCGGGGCGGCGAGCCCCACCCGCGTGGGCGGGCTCGGCACGCGCTTCAGCCGCCGGTTCGACCTCGTCCACGTGGACGAGACCGGGCGCCGCTACCCGGTGGGCTCCTGGACCGTGTTCTCCGATACCGGCATCGCCATCGAGCAGGTCCGGCGCACCCTGGTGGTGATCCTGATCAACTCGGCGATCAAGACCGTGATGCTGTGGTTCATCTTCGTCGCGGTGATCCGCTGGATGGTCGGCCGCCCGCTCGCCCAGGTCGCCGCCCATCTCGCGCGCATGGACCGGGAGACCCTGGCCGAGCCGCTGGTGCTGCGCGGCGGCGGCCGGCACGAGCTGCACGCCCTGGTCGCGGCGCTCAACGCCACCACCGACCGCCTGCGCCGCGCCTTCGAGGAGCGCAACGCGCTGACCCACGACCTCACCGAGATGAACGCGACGCTTCAGGCCCGTGTCGCCGCGCGCACGCGGGAACTCGAGGCGCTCGCCGCCACCGACCAGCTTACCGGGCTGCCGAACCGCCGCCGGCTCGATGCGGCCCTCGACGAGGCCCTGGCGGCGGAGGCCGGGTCCGGGCTCGCGGTGATCGTCTGCGACGTCGACCAGTTCAAGGCGGTCAACGACCAGCACGGTCACACGGTGGGGGATGCGGTGCTGGGGGGCATCGCCGGGATCCTGGCCCAGGCGCAGGGGCCGGGCGACACGGTCGGCCGCTGGGGCGGCGAGGAGTTCATGCTGGTCTGCCCCGGCGCCGACCTCGCCGCGGCCCGCGCCCGTGCCGAGGCGCTGCGGGTGCGCATCGAGGCGAGCGCCCTCCCCTTCGTCGGGCCGCGCACCTGCTCCTTCGGCGTCGCCGCGCGGCGCCCCGGCGAGGCCGTGGACGGGCTCGTGGCGCGGGCCGATGCGGCCCTCTACCGGGCCAAGCGCAACGGCCGGAACCGGGTGGAAATCGAGGAGTCGATCGAGGCGCGCGACGCGGCCTGACCGGAGGCGCACCGGAGCGTCGCCCGCTCCGGCGCGCCCGTCACGCAGGGGGTGTCCCCGATCTCCGGATCACGGAGGAGGTGGCCGCTCGTGCGGAGGCGTGGTCGTGCATGCATGATCGTGCACGCGGGGTCTTCATCGGGTCTTGGTCTTGCGCCGAACCGGGATCCGCTTCGGCGGCGGGCGCCCTGTCACGAGAACGAGCCGAACGCCTCGAAGGTGTTGGTGGGCGGGCTCTCCTGCGGGGCCGCCTCGGCCTCGGCCGGCGGGGTCGTGTCCTGTCGTAGGCCGGCCGGGAGGGGCCGGGTCGCGTTCGGTGTGGTGTGAGTCTCGTCCGGGACGGTGGCGAGCGGCGAGGCAGAGCGATCGTGCTGCGCGTCGAGAATCATCCAGTCTCCTCAGGCTGCGGCCGAATGGACAGCCGAGCTTGGGATACGGATTCGGCGGAGTCAGGCAAGCCCGGCTTCGGCATGGCAGCCGCGCCGAGCGAGGCCTTGCGCACTCAGGTGCAGGCGAGCGACGCGCTTGCGCGTCAGGTTTCCTGCGTCACGCGAGCGCGCATCTCGCGCTCGGCGTCGAGCAGCATGGCCCGCAGATGCGCGCTCAACAGGTCGCCCGCATCGGACAGGACGAGGTTGTCGGGCAGGCTCGCCAGGATCTCGCGGATATGCGCGCGCGCCTTCTCGATCATCGCCTGGTTCGCCCGCTCGGCCGCCGCCAGGTCGTGGCGGCCATGGAGGACGAGCAGGTCGCCGTAGAGCGCCAGCATCGTCTTGTAGGCGATATTGCAGATGATCGCGAGATCGGCCGGATCTTCAGAAGCCGCGAAATCGTCGAGCGTGTAATTCAGCATCGATGAGGCGTCGTCCCTGCTCGTTCTCCTGCCATGCTCGGCATGTCCCGACCTTGCCGTGCCGGCCGGTTCACCTCGGCGCCGCGGATCAATAGGCATGCGCTGTTACGAAAGATAGTGATTCGCCCCGCCTCGACCGTTCTGCGCCGAGACGGCGGACGGCGCGGCCCGCGGGCCGGGAAACAGGAGGGCCTACTCGGCCGGCCGCTCCTTCGACCACCGCTGCCGGTCGGCGGCCGATTGGCGCAGGGCCTCCTGGGGATCGACGGCATCGGCCGCCGCCCCGCGCCGGGTCGGCGCCGCAGGTCGCGCCTCGACGGGATCGGGCCCGACGCCCTGGGGCACCGCGTCGGTCTGCGCGACGGGGTGCAGGAGCCGCGTGCAGGCGCCGGCCGGCAGCAGCATCAGGGCGGCGAGAAGGTATCGGATCGGCATGCGTCCTCCCATCCGTCGAGGATCAGCGCCCTGCCCTGCGCCCCCAGTGTGGCGGTTGTCCGGCACGCCCTCTAGGTCGCGAACCCATAACGGTGGGCACGGGTGAGGCGTGCCGTCGTTAACCCTCTGGCGAGGGAGGGTTCTGGATGGCGCGGTTCGACCTGACGGAT
>NZ_CABFVH010000104.1 GCF_902141855.1 Methylobacterium dankookense
CCCTCGTCAGCCTGCCCACCCTGGCAGCCTGATCCTCCCGGCCCAAGCCGGTGATCGCGATGGCTCTCAACGAGCTACACCACGCCAAGGGACACGACCCGTTCGCGCAGCAGGAAATTGCGCGGGCCGCCCAGTCAGTCATCGAGTACCCGCCGATGCAGAAGGGCGCGAGCTTCAACCTCGAATCGGTCAAACAGCAGATTGAGAAGGCGATGTCGCTGCATCACGCCAACTGATACCCAAAGAGGCTGCGCGTCCGCCCATGCAGACTACGCCGTCGTCCTTGTGGATGGCGGCGCTGACCCGCGATGCACAATCAACTGAGCTGATAGAGCGGCAGGACGAGCTGGCCCAATCTACTCTACTCAGATGCGATGAGCACGGGCTGAGGGCCTGATTTAGGTTGAAAATTTTCGCAACCCCCAGCCCGCGGATGACTGCTTTGGAGAAGCCGATTGGTTCGGCCGAATGACCCTAATGGGCGCAATGGCGAAAGTCCGCTTGCGGGCCGTAGGCCGAGGTCCGGTCATGGCGCTGAGCTGCGGCGCGGGCAGATCACAGTCAGGTTTCGATGCCGATAGCTCCTCACCGAGCTTCATCGTGCCCCCGACGATCCGGACAACCTGCTGTCCCTGGAGCCTCCGCGGCCTCATCGGAACCGAGGCGCCATCCGAGCCCAGGAACGTTTGGGCGATCCGGATACGCCTTCAGGTGATCAGGGGGGCTGCGCCACAAGCGTCGCCACCAATAGGAAATCCACCACATGCTACCCAGTTCGATGTCGAAGCGAGAAACAGCGAACTGCACGACGACACCGACAGCAGCGCAGGCGGCCAGGAAGAGAACCGGCAGCGTTGCGTAGTCGAGCGCGACGTCTCGTCGGATCCAGCCGAGGTAGCCGGCGGCCAGGAGCGCTGGGCTGGCAAACAGCAGGCACACGATGCAGATGCCCGCGATTGCCGCCGCCGGAACGCCAACAATGATAAGGATGGCACGCCAGATCATGGTGCCCTCTACCGGCTGGAACATCCTGCGCCAGCGGAATTACCGCCGAAACAGCCATGAAGGGAGCCCGAGATGCCCAAGGTAGCTTTTGGATCTCCTAACACAACCGTTTCCCGCGCCCGCTAAGTGATCGAAATTGCCAGCGCCGAACCAGTTCAGATAGATGCTTTTAGATTTCGATCTCAGTGCCGACTTCGACGACTTGTCGCGCGGGAATGCCGAAGAATGCCCCTGTACTCTCCGCATTGCGCTTCATGAAAGAGAAAAGTCCGCCCCGCCAAATCCAGAATGCCGAGTTCGAAGGCGACGGCAAAATCACCTCGTGGCCGACAAAGTAGGTCATATCCTCAAGATACTGGGGCGGCAGCAGACCGCTGGCCACGGCGCATTGCAGACCCTCAGGAATCGAAGCTTTTTGCATGAAGCCGTAGCGAAGCACCACGCGCTCCATGCCCGGCGTGTACTTCGAGATCGCCTTTCGAATGCCTTCAGCGACGAGGGTGACTTGCGCCCGCTCCTCAGCCGGAATCACCGGCTTCTCCTCATAGATGACGGTGACGAGCAGGATGCGCTCGTGCAGACAGTGGCTGCGCTCGACCAGGCGTCCCAGCGCCATCGGGATGCCGTCGGTCGCTACGGTGAGGAAGGCCGCCGTGCCGCGCAGCGTAACCGGTGGGTGCGTTGTGAGGCGCGCAAGGAAGGTCGCTTCGGATTGCCGCATGCTCGCGCGCACCGCTTCCAGCGCGCGGTTGCCCTTCAACCACGTCAGCATCGGGAAAGCGACGATACAGGCGAGGACTAGGGGAAACCAGCCACCTTCCAGCAGCTTGGCGCTATTGGCGGCGAGAAAGACCAAGTCGATGACGAGGAAGAAGCCGTTGACCGCGAGGACGGCGAATGGATTGTACCCCCACTTCAGGGCGATCAGCGCGGCCAACAGTGTCGTGATCGCCATGAGCCCCGAGACGGCAATGCCATATGCTCCGCCCAGCGCGTCAGAGGAACCGAACAGGACGACCGCGGTCAGCGTCGCGATGGCGAGCAGCCAATTCACAGCGGGCACATAGATCTGCCCGCGCTCCTCCTCGGCGGTGTGGACGACGCGCATGGCAGGCAGGAAACCCAGCTGGATCGCCTGCTGCGTCAACGAGAAGGCCCCAGAGATGATCGACTGTGACGCGATCACCGTGGCGAGCGTCGCGAGCGCGACCAATGGGTAGTGCAGCCAATCCGGGGCGAGACGGAAGAAGGGATTCTCGATGGCGTTCGGCTCCGCGATGAGCAGGGCGCCTTGTCCACAGTAGTGGATGAAGAGCGCCGGCAGGACGATGCCGAACCACGAGACCCGGATCGGGGTCGCGCCGAAATGCCCGAGGTCGGCATACATCGCCTCACCGCCCGTGAGCGCGAGAAAGGCAGCTCCCAGCACGGCGAATGCGATGCCCCAGCCCGCATGGACGAGGAAACCCACTGCCCGCCAGGGGTTGATCGCGGCCAAGATTTCGGGGCTGTGCAGGATGCTCGGGATGGCGAGCAAGGTGATGACCACGAACCAGACAAGCATGACCGGGCCGAACACCCTTCCGATAGCAGCAACCCCTTTGTGTTGGACCAGAAATAGGCCGATCAGGATCACGATGGTGATCGGTACGATGAAGGGCGTGAGCACCGGCGCGTCGACCTTGAGTCCTTCTATGGCCGAGAGCACGGAGATGGCGGGTGTGATGGCCCCGTCGCCGTAGAGCAGCGCCGCACCGATCAGCCCGACGACGAGGAGCAGACCCCGCCAAGTCCCAGCCTCGGCATGCCGCGCTCCGAGAAGTGCCAGCATCGCGACGATACCACCCTCGCCGCGGTTGTCGGCCCGCAGGACGAGGATCGCGTACTTCAAGGAGACGACGAGGATGAGCGACCACAGGATCAGTGAGACGCCGCCGATGGCGGCCTCCGGAACCGCGGCGCCTCCTCCAGTCGCAGCTTTCATCCCTTCCTTGAAGGCGTATAGCGGGCTGGTGCCGATGTCGCCGTAGACGACGCCGAGCGCGCCGAGCATGAGAGCCGGCTTGGCGCCGCCTCCGACCGAGCCGGGTTTGCGCGTCACCGGCGCGGGGGGTAGGTCCGCAATGGCGACCGACCCACCCTTGCTGTTAGCCTGGCTCATCCGCGATCTCCGGTCCCGTCCGACGAGCTTGTCGCGGAGGTTGGGATGCCGTCCGCACCAGTCCGAACAGAGCTTCGCGCGGCGGGCCTACGGCGTCACCGACTAGGACCGACCAATCGCTTGAGTAGGCGAGAACGATGCAATTCGAGTTCTCAAATTTTCGCGATCCAGCGTATTGAATATTCGTTTCGACGTGTATCGCTCCCTCTCGCATCCTAATCGAAGGGGTCTGCTGCCAAGCTTTTCGAAAAGATCCGCCATGAGTGGAAGTTGGCTCGATGCCCGGTAGCAGACATTCCGTTTCGGAAGGTCAACCGAGCGAAATCGACCCCACTCGGCCCTTCGGTCTGTCCTTGCTCTACCCGAACTCCTGCCCCCTGCCGGACCTTCGGCCCTGCGGGTTCGGATGTCCGTTCCGGACGAAGAAGCAGACGTGACAGCGGCGGCCACGGCATCAGGAGGTTGTGTCACATTAAACGGAAGGCCTCCCGACGCGGCGGGAAGCGATCGCGCGGGCCCGCGAACTGGAGCCCGGCAAGAAGCCCAACGTGGCGCGGGTCCGTAACACGAAGGCCGGCGGGCACGACCAGTTCCAAGAGACCCGCTAGGCAGGCACGCGCGTGCCCGGCGACCGGCTCGGAGGGTGTCGGCGCGCCTCCCGGAGGCAAGCGTCGCCGACGACCGAGGGAACCTCGACGCCCCGCTTCGAGGCCGCCCGTCGGCCTGTGCGCTCGGCGTGACCGGAGCCCTCGGTGGGAAAGCGGAAATCGGCTCGCCGCCCAGAAGCGGACGTTCCGCCCTGTCCCCCCAACCGGTCATCCGACCGTGTTCGCAGCATCTTCGAAACAGACATGGACGCCTTGCTGGCGTGCATACGGCGCCTCTGTACCAAGAGCTCTAGGTCGCGAACCCATAACGGTGGGCACGGGTGAGGCGTGCCGTCGTTAACCCTCTGGCGAGGGAGGGTTCTGGATGGCGCGGTTCGACCTGACGGAT
>NZ_CABFVH010000105.1 GCF_902141855.1 Methylobacterium dankookense
TATTCCTGCCGTGTGCGGTGCTGGGCTTCTTCCTGATCGGCCGGAGCGGGCGGCCCGCCCTGGCGCTCGGCTGGCTCGCCGCGGCCTCGCTGGTCTTCTACGGACAGGCCGATCCCTGGTTCGTCCTCGTGCTCCTGGCCTCGCTGGCCTGGAACTACGCCGCCGGCCGCGTCCTGGCCCGCGGCAGGTCGCGCCAGCTCCTCGCCCTCGCGGTCGCCGGCAATCTCGGCGTGCTGGCCTGGTTCAAATATGCCGGCTTCTTCGCCGGGCTCCTCAACGCCCTCTCGGGCGCCGCGCCCTTCACCCTCGAGACCGTGGCGATCCCGCTCGGCATCTCGTTCTACACCTTCCAGCAGATCGCCTACCTCGTCGACACCCGTGACGGCCTCACCGCCGAGACCGACCTGCTGCGCTACCTCGCCTTCGCCACCTTCTTCCCCCAGCTCCTGGCCGGCCCCATCGTCCGCCACGCCGAGGTCGCCGGCCAGTGGCGCGACCCGGCCACCTACGCCCCGCAGGCGCGCAACATCGCCCTCGGCCTGTCCGCCCTCGCCATCGGCCTGTTCAAGAAGGTCATCCTGGCCGACAACCTCGCCCCGGCCGCCGACATCGCCTTCGACCTCGCCGCCCAGGGCGCCCATCCGCCGCCCGGCCTCGCCTGGGTCGGCGCGACCTCCTACGCCCTGCAACTGTATTTCGACTTCTCGGCCTATTCCGACATGGCGATCGGCCTGGCGCTGATCTTCAACATCCGCCTGCCGTTCAACTTCGCCTCGCCCTACAAGGCCGCGAGCATCATCGCGTTCTGGGAGCGGTGGCACATCACCCTGACCCGCTTCCTGACCACCTATCTCTACAACCCCGTGACCCTGCACCTCACCCGGGCGCGCCTCCGGGCCGGGAAGGGGGGCCTGCGCCGCTCGTTCGAGCCGGGGCCGTTCCTGCACCTGATCGCGACCCCGACCATCCTGACCATGGCCCTGTCCGGGCTCTGGCACGGGGCCGGCCTCCAGTTCGTCGCGTGGGGGCTGCTCCACGGCCTGATGCTGGTGGTCAACCGGGCCTGGCGGCTCGGCGCGGGCGCGCTCGGCGGCCTCCGGATCCCGCGCCCGGTCGGGATCGGGCTGACCTTCCTCTGCGTGACCGTCGCGCTGGTGTTCTTCCGGGCGCACGATCTCGGGCACGCGCTCACGCTCCTCGGCGGCCTCGCCGGGCTGGCGGGCGAGTCCGCGGGGAGCGCCTCCGCCGAGGGCAGCAAGCTGCTCCTGCTCGGGCTGTTCATCGTCTGGGTCCTGCCGAACACGCAGCAATGGCTCGGCCTCGCCCCGTGCAAGGCCCTCGACGCCTGGCGGACCCTCCAGAGCGCCTTCGAGCCCGGGCCGCACGGCCGGATCCGGTTCCTGCACGGCGCGCTCGCGGGGGCGATCCTGGGCCTGGCCCTGCTGCGCCTCCTCGGCGAGGCGCCGGCCGAGTTCCTCTACTTCACCTTCTAGACCATTTCCCATGATCCTCGGATCACGGAAAATGGCCTATCTCACTGATTGAGCCGCATTTTCTTTCGCGGAACCGGCACCCACTTCCGCGGACAATGCTCTAGGAGGTTCCGAGCATGAGGGCTTACCTGCTTGGGCTCTGCGCCGGCGGCCTCGCGGCCGTCACGGCCATCGCGGGCGGCTTCGCCGCCGCGATGCACCTGAGGCCGCAGAACCTCATCGCGCCCGCGATCTCCAGCGTGGAATCGGTCAACGAGAAGTTCCGCTTCCTGCGCAACCGCCCGGACCTCGACCCGCAGGTCATCGCGGTGGGCTCCTCGATCACCTGGCGGCACATCGACGGCGCCGCCCTCTCGGCCGGGACCGGCGCGAGCGTCCTGAACGGCGCGACGGGCCTGCTCGCGGTGCACCAGACCCGGGCGCTGACGCGGCTCTACATGGACCTCTACCCGCGCGCCGCGACCTTCGTCATGCTCACCAGCCTGACCGATTTCGGCGCATGCACGCGGAACGGCACGCTCTTCAGGCCCGACGACGCCGCGGCCTATATCCGCCGGGAGCGGGCGGAGCTGTTCTTCTACCTCAAATACCTGACCCTGGCCCGCTACTACGCGGCCGCGCGCAGCTGGCCCGAGGCGACCACGCCCTTCACCGGCGACCGCTGGCTCGACGCCTACGGCTCGAGCCCGATGCAGGTCGCGGACCGGGGCCTGCGCTACGGCGCCCTGCCGTTCGACGCGACCTGCGTCGAGGAGCTCAAGCGGTTCTCGAGCGAGCTGCGGGCCCGCGGCCGCCAGCTCGCCGTCGTCGTCATGCCGGCCCGTCCGGAATACCTCGCCCGCTATCCCGACGCCGCGATGCAGCTCGACACGGTGATCGACGAGGCGGAGCCGCAGTTCCGTACCGACGGCAACCTGCTCGTGGACTTCCGCGACGTCGCGGTCGAGAGCGCGGATTTCTGGGACGCCTTCCACCTGCAATGGTCGGCGGTCCGGCGCATCAATCCCGCCCTCACCGCGAAGCTGATGCCCTTCCTGCGACGCAGGAGCATCCGGAACGTGAGCACCGCGCACGAGGATGCGGATTGCTGCGCGGGGCAGGGGCAGGGGGTGGGGCAGGGGGAGGGGCAGGGGGTGGGACAGGTTCTGGGGCAGGGGAGGGCGGCCCCGTGACGATGCCGCTCTCCCCCCGCGCCGATGGCCTCGCGGCCGAGCCCGCCCACCCGGCGGCCGAGACGCTCACCGCCGCCCTCGCCCGGTCGGCGGCGCTGTTTCCCGACCGGCTCGCCCTCTGGGCGCGGGGCGAGACGCGGAGCTTCGCCGCGTTCTGGGGCGAGGCCTGCACCCTCGCGGCGGGGCTGATCGACGCCGGGATCCGGCCGGGCGACCGGGTCGCGATCCTGAGCACGCGCACCGTCACCGCCTACACCGCCATCGCGGCGAGCTTGCGCGCGGCGGCGACCTACGTCCCGCTCAACCCGCGCTACCCGCCGGACCGGAACCGCAGCATCCTGGCGGCCTCGGGGGCGCGCGCGCTGATCGTGGACCGCCGCTGCGCCGCCCGCTTCGCCGCGTTGCTGGAGGCCCCGCCCCCCGGCCTGGACGTGGTGCTGGCCCCGGAGCGCGACACGCCGCCGCCCGCGGCCCGGACCCTGTTCCTCGATCCCGGGGACCTGGATCCGTCCGCAGCGCGGCGCGGCGTCTGGCCCGCGCCGGCGCCGGCCGACCTCGCCTATCTGCTGTTCACCTCGGGATCGACCGGCGCGCCCAAGGGGGTCCCGATCAGCCATGCCAATGTCGCGGCCTACCTCGCCGGGATCGCCGCCGTCGCCCCGGTCGTGCCGGAGGACCGGCTGATCCAGCTGGTCGACCTCACCTTCGACCTGTCCGCCCACGACATGTTCGCGGCCTGGACGAACGGCGCGGCGATCGTGAGCGTCCCCGAGAACGCGACCCCGCTCGCCCCCCGCTTCGTGCAGGAGCAGGCGGTGACGCAGTGGCTGTCCGTCCCCTCCGCCATCGGCATCGCGCATCAGGCCGGCCTCCTGGGCGCCGGCACGCTGCCGAGCCTGCGCGGCTCGCTGTTCTGCGGCGAGGCCTTCCCTGCCTCGCTCGCCCGGATCTGGGCGCGGGCCGCCCCGGACAGCGCGATCCACAACCTCTACGGCCCGACCGAGGCGACGATCGCCATCAGCCACTTCGCCTACCGGCCGGAC
>NZ_CABFVH010000106.1 GCF_902141855.1 Methylobacterium dankookense
GCGCCACCACGCGCAGGCTGCCTAACCTCTCAACCAAGGTGGACCAGAGCCTCCGTTCCTGAGCACCGCAAACCGTCTCAAATCATCTGACGACGGACAAGCAACGTTCTAGGAACGGTGGCTTATTATCGCACATTCTCAGTGCGCTCAGCAGCACGAAAAACCGATTCCCGTCTACGCCCAACCAATATGGGCGGAGTGACGATCCGACACCGAGGTAGGCCGCCAGCTGCTACAGCGAAGAAGCTGACGCAATCGGCGCTTAGGCCTAGCCTCCGCTCGCTTATGGTCTAGCCTGACCACCGGCGCTTGTTTTGCCTCCACGCTCGGCCTCAACCAACCATTCTCGGCTGAGGATGCTAAGGGCATCGCCAAGCGGAGAAAGGATCAGGGATGATCCGTCAGGCATCTGCCAATCGCCTGAGGACAAGCCAGGCGTGAGGCTGTACTCACGGATTGTGTCTGCGACGAGCTTACGCCCAGCATCAGGAGTTTGCACCGCTTCGAAGGTGAAGTGAATTCTTGTCACGACTTGTTTATTTTTAATGTTGTGTGATAATTCGATCTTCGACTTGTCCGCGAACAGGCATTCGCGGGACGTCACCCACCTCCGGCAGATGGCTCCTTTCTGCTCAAGCGAAGCCTGTGCTTGATTGAGATCCATCCCGAGTTCAACGCCGCGCACGTCACGTTTTGTGTCTGCCGCTGTGGGCACTAGCGAATTCACTAATGCAAACGCGGCAAGTGTCATTCTTATCATCGCCGCCTCCTGAATAAATACTGTACTCGATCTATACTCTAGTATCATTATAGAAAAATAAATTTCAATGTGATCATTGTCCGATTACATCTTGATGTACGCACTCAAAGTTCGAGCGACCTAAACCAGTTAGCTTCAAATCTTAGCTTGATTTGATGCACATAAATGATGATACTGCAAAAATAGGTCAATCGGACGTAGACACCGTAGCTTGTCGACCAGCATCTGCATCGCGTTTCGCTTGAGCAACTGCATCCTTCAGATTAGTGTAGCGAAAATTGCGGTATCTAAAGGTATCTACTGGAACTCTAATAATTCCATATCGTTCCATGAGTGATTTGTCACCATCGTTGGGTGCTGCCGCTTGGCGCTCGAGGCCGCTCGCTGACATCTGATTCCTCCAATGAATGTTCAGCCTTCGTCGCGATGGCTGATCTGGCGCAGCCATACCTATGAACAGATAGGTGCGGCGTAACTAGCGTGTGCGGCAGAGCAGTGGATGTTCGCTAGCAGCGGATTACTGCGATGCCACCACCTGTCCATCGCAGGCGGGGACTCGAGGCCCTCAGTCACCGAAGCCTGGTTCAACCCTATCGGCAATGGTCGTATCCTGCGCCTTTCAGAGTGACAAAGATAGCCCTGCAACAGGACGCTTACTGCGCCGGGCCTGACGCAGCGGCTGCAAGTTGCGCTGCTCGTTCCCCCACGCATTATTGAGTGTGCCGCGCGGGAGCAGCCGACCTCGGCGATGCGCTGCACTCAATTTTGGCTGAGATGAGGTTGCCCGAGGCAAGCAACGACAGCTCGGCGCCGCGTATCAGCTGACTGAAAACCGCGTTTCACTGTGGTGGGCGACGTCTGCGCCATAAATCCAACAGGGCCAACGCAGTGCCCGCCGCGACGGTCAAGCCGGCTACCACGTTTAGGCTGAGATCATCCAGCATGACCGGTTCATGCTCCGTGTGAGCAGAGACGTGCTGCGTCTAATCCCTGGGTTGATAGGCTCTCACTTGCCTGTGAGGGTATGTGTCAACGGCTGCATCACCAGATTTCTCCGCCCCCAGCGATCTATTTTACGGCGAGGGCGCCGGCCATTTCCCTACTCGCCTCTTCCCCGCCTACTCTCCAGCGCGTGCAGCAGCCGGTCTGCCAAGGCATCAAGTCAGCATGGCGCAGAGACAATATGGGAGAGCTAGCGCTCTGCTTGTAGCTTTGAACCTTTGGACACATTCGTTCTCGGCGTCTTATATGAGAACCGAAGTTCAAAATGTCTTGTCGGTCGTATCTGAGCGTGCGGGCGAACCCACGTCTCGCAAAAAATGGCGATCGGCCTGACTTGGGTGAAAAAAATTTGACTTCTCCGGCTCGGCTCAGACGATACCGTAATCGTGCTTCCTCGACTCGAGATCGTAGCCTGCAGATGCGAGCGCGGCTTTCTCCCGTCCGAAACGGTTTATCAGCATCTTCGCACGGTCCCCGGAGATGTGATGCTCGGCGATCAAGCCGTCAATGATGCTATCGAGTTCTTTTACGGTACATGACTGCTTGCGGAGTTCGAATAGCAGAATGTCTGCGCGCTCCATCTCCACAAGATCGTGTTTAATTTGGACCGTCGACGGAAGGCGTTGTTTCCGTCCGAACCGCGTGCGATCGGCCATGGTCAAGCTCCTTGTTTGCCCTTGGAGACGAAGTTCCGTAAAATTCAGCGCTGTCCACCGCTGGCGCTGATAGTTGATAATAAATCTTCTGAATCGGGCATCGTTCCAAAATAAAAAGCGAATTTTCTAATCGGGCAATTTCTTCGATTCCGTGTACGAAGTTTTGGTGTCACTCATGAGCTGACGCGAACGTCAATTCGAAAGATTTGGAGGCTGCTGTCCAGATTCTGCTTCGCGGTCTTGGGCCGGGCCGCCTCACGTTGTCGCGGGCGACATCGAACAGGCTGTGCGCAAGTCGTTCGATGCTGGAACGAAGGTTCGCGCGCTACCGAGTCAGCTGAAAGAATCTAATGTGACGCTGAAATGCGCTACGGCGCAGCGTAGTGAGGTTCTGCAGGGGATCCGCATCGCCCTCACCGAACTCGGTGGCGATGCCGATGCCCTCATCGCCGCGGCAGGTCTCGATCCGCAGCTCCTCGACAACAGCAAACTCGCCCCGTTCACGGCTGTCGGGCACCTCATGATTCTCGGAGCCGAGCGCACGCATTGTCCGCATCGCGGACTTCTCGCAGGGCAGCGGACCACGCTGGCCTCGCTCGGGCTCGTCGGCCTGCTCATGCGTACCTCGGAGACGACCGGCGACGCCCTGCAGGCTTTCGAAGCGCACCTGGGCATACTCAACCGGGGCGCGGTGGTCAGGCTCAGCGTCTACGGCGACATCGTCCTCCTCAGCTACGACCTGTATGTGTTTCGGCGTGCAACTTTGACCCCTTGAGGCGGGGGATCGGCGTCCAATTCTGACCCCCTAACCTCGTTCTCGCAGACTGCCCTCTGGTGCGGCCG
>NZ_CABFVH010000107.1 GCF_902141855.1 Methylobacterium dankookense
CCACGTCTTCCGGCTTGTGCCGCTTCGTTCCCATCTGTCCGTCCTCATCTGGCTCAAAAGCCATACCTCAGGGCGGACCACTTCAGTGGGGGCGGATCAGAAGCAAAGCGTAAGTTTCATCCCGTCATGGTGCCGGTCGGCCTTGTCGATCTTGGCTTGGTGCATGGGGTTGACGTGGTCGAAAAGGATGGCCGCGTAGTGCTCAACCGCGAGAGTGGTGACGCGCTCATGTTCTTGAATCCGGGCACCTTTGGTGGTCACTACGCCGATGACCCCATCCGGATTGCTCGTCAATTCAGCCACATGGTGATGGCACTGGCCGATGGTCAGTCTGTTCAGCAGCCCGACTGGCTGCCGGATGATGAAGACGCGTAGTTTCGCATAGGCAGGGTTGCTCGGGGTGGCGCAGCGCCCCGAGCAATTCATGCGCTATCGGCTGTCCATTGATGTGCCGCTAAGTGGCTGAGAAATCTTTTTGATTTTTCGCGTGTAAAACTTCCATTGGGGTCACATACATGTCCTTACACCGTCTGCTTCGGTCGACGGCAACGCCCCCGCGCGTGTCAGCGCCTGTAACCATCGCCTTCGACTGTGAGTGGGTAGGTCGCGTCGATCGAGTTCGGAAACGCCGCTACAACCACATCCTGAACTACGCGGTGGTCGTCGAGTGTGCGGGGCGGCAGACCAAGTTCATCTACTACACGACCGGTCCCAGTAAGCGTCACCGCCTCACGATCGGTGGCCTGATTGATCGTGCTTTGCGGCGGGCGCTCAGCGAGGGAACGATCGAGGAGTGGCCCGACCGCGTGACGATGGTCGGTCACTTCCTGCGTGCGGATCTCGCAGCCCATCGGGACTTCTGGGCCCACAAGCGCCAGTTCCAGGGGTTCGGCAAGACCTTCACCGGCACTGGCCTCCTGTTCTCGCTTGATGATGATGGCGCTGGCGCTCAAACTTCAGAGCGGGGCAAACCTCGCCGCTCGCAATGCGTGTTCGTCGACGGCAAAGCCAAGCGGCGCGTGATCGTTCGATTCGTCGATACGATGCTGCTGACGCCGGGTCGGGGAAGCCTTGAGACCGCAGCTCAGCTCCTGGGCATGTCCAAAGTCGCTCTGCCCGAGGGCTACGCGATCCATGAGATGGATCGGCTGCTGAAGGAGAACCGAGCGGCGTTCGAGGCGTACGCGCTTCAGGATGCCCTGATCGCTCTGCTCTACTACCTCCGCATCCGCGATCTCGCAGCGCAGTGTGGCCTACAGCGGATGCCGGCTACGCTTGCGGCGTTCGCCATTGCGATCGCCCGCCGAGAGATCAAGAAGGCCGGGATATCGCTGGATGAGGCGCTCGGCGTCGAAACACGCAAGCGCACCATATACAGCCCCAAATCGGGCCGGATGCGAACGATCCGCGTTCGCGTTCCTGCGTTCTCGAGATTGGTCAACGAAGAGCGAGGTGCCCAAGGCTACCATGGGGGTCGCGCTGAGTCGTTGACGAACGGCCCGACTGAGTTGGGTACCTTCGAAGATTTCGATCTCAGCGCGGCTTACGCTACTATCCTATGTCTTTTACGACCTTTGGACTACAAGGGCGCTTGGAAAGCGTCGCACATAGATGATTACACACCAGATATAATGGGTGTGGCAGAGGTGAAATTCAAATTCCCAGAAGGCACGAGGTGCCCCTGCCTGCCGGTCCGCGACGACAACCTTCTGTTATGGCCACTTGAAGGCGTAAGCGTCTGTACGGCTCCCGAGATATACCTGGCGAAAACCCTCGGCGCAGAGATGGAGGTCCTTGATGGAATGATCATCCCGTGGGCCTCCGATGTACCTCTTTTCGAATCTTTCACCCGCTTCATCCAAGAGCAACGCGATGCGGCCCGCAAGGGGTCGTTGCTGGCGCAGATCTGGAAGGAGATCGGCAACAGCCTCTACGGGAAAATTGCCCAGGCTGTGCACGCGAGCTCTGTGTTCGATCCTAAGCGTGGTCAACACACCCGCATGCCCCCATCAACGATTACGTCGTCATGGTTTGCCGCCTATATCACGGGCGTTTGCCGAGCGGTCATCGGCGAGCTGATGGCCAGTATCCCTCAGGAGTACACGCTCGTCAGTGTGACCACCGACGGCTTTCTCACGAACGCTCCGGAATCTGCCTTAAGGCTTGACAGTACGCTGTGCCGGATGTTTGCGGAGGTTCGCCAACAGGTTTTTGGATCGCCCAAGTTTCTTGAGAAGAAGCACACTGTGGGTCAGGTCATTGCGATCAAGTCGCGCGGTCAGATTACCTCCGAGTTCATTGCCGGACATGACGAGCCTGTCCTTGCAAAAGCAGGCGTGAAGCCGAACGTGCCAAAAGCCGAGCACAACGATTACATGCTAAGGCTCTACTTGGATCGTGAGGTGGGCCAGGTTCACCGCCAGAGCTCTTTGATCAGCCTCCAGGAGATGTGGCACACGGAAAGCGATCTGGTGAGCATCGAGCGCGATCTCACACTCAATTTGGAATATGATTTCAAGCGGCGCCCTGTTCGGCCCGTCGAGCGTGTCGTTCGTGGCCGACCACACCTCGCGTTCGATACCGAGCCGTGGCGCAATGCCGAGCAAGCCCGAGACGCCATCGAGCATTTTAGGGCTTTCCGGGAGAAGCGCCTTCTCAAGACCCTGCCGGACTTTCTTGCCTGGGAGGGCGTGATGACGGTGGGCCCCCGCGTTCACAAGGCGGGGATGAACCTACGTGGTGGGCCGGCCGGCATCCTCTATCGGCAGTTCCTGAGGGCCCTCAAGAGAGAGGAGTGGGGGCTCAGTATGAAGGGTGGTCCTGGCGGCGTCACTCGCACGCACAAGGACATCGAGGTCTGGCTTATGTCGCGAGGCATTCCGGCTAAGGCCGACGACCTGAAGAATGCGGGCCGAGATGCTTCCAAGCTGGCTGATCATACGATTTGGTTGAACGAGGAAACAGAGCGCCTCCTATGGATCATCGTCGAAGAGTTTCCGGAGTTCGACCTAGAACGAGCCATTGCGCCGGAGTGTGTTGAGCGTGCTCGAGAAGTGGTTCGAGATCTTCGTGCTGCCTAGAGGCTGTTATGAACCCGTGGCGAGCTGAGCGGCCTGTCTGAGCATGATGCAGACGAAGGCGACGAGGTGCAGGTCTGCCAGGGTGCTGGCAT
>NZ_CABFVH010000108.1 GCF_902141855.1 Methylobacterium dankookense
TGTGTAGGGCGGTGACAAAACCATCCACTGGAGCGTCGGCGTCGTGCTGATGCGGGCGGCGTAAAAGCCGGCCAGTGGAGAAGCTTCTCTTTCGAGAGGAGCTGGGGATGTTTGCCGTGGAAGTCTACGCGGCCGTTCGGCAGTTCGTGTTTATCGAGGGCAACTCTCGGCGTGAGGCGGCTCGCGTGTTCGGGCTGAGCCGAGAGACGATAGCCAAGATGTGCCGGTTCTCTCTGCCGCCGGGCTATACGCGCTCGAAGCCGGTCGAGAAGCCGAAGCTTGGGCCTCTTCTGCCGGTGATCACAGCCATCCTGGAGGCGGACCGGACTGCGCCGGTCAAGCAGCGGCACACGGCCAAGCGGATCTTCGAGCGTCTACGCGACGAGCACGGCTATGCCGGCGGCTACACGGTGGTGAAGGACCACGTGCGGATCTGCCGGTCGCAGGGGCGGGAGACCTTCGTGCCGCTGGCCCACCCGCCCGGCCATGCCCAGGTCGACTTCGGCGAGGCGGTGGCCACGATCGGCGGCGTGCGTCGCAAGATCCATTTCTTCTGCATGGCCCTGCCGCACTCCGACGCCTGCTTCGTGAAGGCGTATCCGCGGGAGACCACCGAGGCGTTCCTCGACGGGCACGTCGCCGCCTTCGCCTTCTTCACGGGCGTGCCGCTGTCGATCCTGTACGACAACACGAAGATCGCGGTCGCCAAGATCTGCGGCGACGGGCAGCGCGAGCGCACGCGCGCCTTCACCGAGTTGGTGAGCCACTACCTGTTCCGCGACCGCTTCGGCCGTCCGGGCAGGGGCAACGACAAGGGCAAAGTCGAAGGGCTGGTCAAGTTCGCCCGGTCCAACTTCATGACCCCGGCTCCGGAGGCAGCTTCGTTCGAGGCGCTGAACGCTGATCTGGAGCGACGCTGCCGAGTCCGGCAGGATGAGTGTGCCGGTCGGTATGCCGAGCTCATCGGTACGCGGCTCGTGGCCGACCGTGCGGTCCTGCGCGCCCTGCCGGCGGTCCCGCTGGAGCCGTGCGAGACGCGGGCTGGTCGTGTCTCCTCGACCGCGTTGGTGCGCTACCACGGCAACGACTACTCGGTGCCCACCGCCTACGGCTTCCGGAACGTGCTGGTGAAGGGCTTCGTCGACGAGGTCGTGATCCTGTGCGGCGGGATCGAGATCGCCAGGCACGAACGCAGCTACGGCACCGGCGTGTTCGTGTCCGAGCCGCTGCACTACCTCGCGCTGATCGAGACCAAGCCGAACGCCCTCGACCAAGCGGCGGCCCTCCAGGGCTGGGATCTGCCCGAGGCGTTCCAGCACCTGCGCCATCTCCTGGAGGCGCGCATGGGCAACCGGGGCAAGCGCGAGTTCATCCAGGTGCTGCGCCTGATGGAGGCGATGCCCAAGGACGTGGTGGCCGCAGCCGTCACGGAGGCGATCCGGCTCGGGGCGATCGGCTTCGATGCGGTCAAGCTGATTGCGCTGGCCCGACTCGAGCACCGACCGCCCCGGCTCGACCTGGCAGCCTATCCGCACCTGCCCAGAACCACGGTGCGGACCACCGTGGCTGCCGACTATGCCGTGCTGGTGCCGGAGGTGGCCGCATGAGCCCGGCGCGCGACGAGACCACGCCGGGCGTCCTGCTGGCTCACCACCTCAAGCAGCTTAAGCTACCCACGGTGCTGCGCGAGTACGACAAGGTTGCCCGCGAGTGCGCCCAGGGCGGCCTGGACCACCCGCGCTACCTGTTGCGGCTGGTTGAATTGGAGCTGATCGACCGTGAGCGGCGCATGGTTGAGCGCCGCATCCGGGCGGCGCGCTTCCCGGCAGTGAAGAGCCTCGACACGTTCGACTTCGCCGCGATCCCGAGCCTGAACAAGATGCTCGTGCTGGAGCTGGCCCGCTGTGGCTACATCCTCAGCCGAGAGAACGTCATCGCACTTGGCAACTCGGGCACTGGCAAGACCCACATCGCCTTGGCTCTCGGCTTGGCGGCTTGCCAGAAGGGCTTCTCGGTCACGTTCACCACCGCGGCCTCGCTGGTCAACCAACTGATGGAGGCGCGTGACGAGCGTCGTCTGCTCCGGCTTCAGCGTGAGCTGGCCGCGGTAAAGCTCCTGATCGTCGACGAACTCGGCTACGTGCCGCTGTCGTCGACGGGAGCGGAGTTGCTGTTTGAGGTCTTCTCGCAGCGCTACGAGCGTGGCTCGACCGTGGTGACCTCGAACCTCCCGTTTGAGGACTGGACGTCAGTTCTGGGCTCGGAGCGGCTGACCGGCGCGCTGCTCGACCGGCTGACCCACCACGTCAGCATCCTGAGCCTGAACGGCGACAGCTACCGCCTCAAAACTTCCCGCAGCCGGCGCGGCCGGGCCGAACGGGCGGAGCAAAACCAGGCCACCGCCGATCCTCACGACCCCGAGACGGGCGAGATCCCGCCGGCCTGACCCTTACGATCGGCGACGAACGAAGAAGGGGCCCGATCGGGCCCCTTCTTCGTTCAGGCTGCACGTTGCCAGTGGCCTGATTTTGCTCCGCCACGGCGGCCTGGAATTGGTCCGCCCTTTACA
>NZ_CABFVH010000109.1 GCF_902141855.1 Methylobacterium dankookense
TGTCAAACAGCGTTGAACATTGACCCTGGATCGGCGTCGAACTTTGACCCCCTGGATGGGTATGGCGGGACGCCCCTGATCAGCCCGGCGAAGGCGGGTCGGGGTGGCGCAGCCGGGCTGATCAGGGGTCCAGCAGGCGCGACGTGTGTGCTGGCCTCAGGCGCGGTTCTTGAAGCGCCAGCTCTCGTTGCCGGTCTCGACGATCTCGCAGTGGTGGGTGAGCCGGTCGAGGAGCGCGGTGGTCATCTTGGCATCGCCGGCGAACACGCTCGGCCATTCCCCGAAGGCGAGGTTGGTGGTGACCACGATCGAGGTCGTCTCGTAGAGCTTGCTGATCAGGTGGAACAGGAGTTGGCCGCCCGACTGCGCGAACGGCAGGTAGCCGAGTTCGTCGAGCACCACGAAGTCGAGCCGCGCCAGATGGTCGGCGATGCGGCCGTGCCGGCCGGCGCGTGCCTCAGCTTCGAGCCGATTGACGAGATCGACGACGTTGTAGAACCGGCCCCGCATGCCATCCCGGATGCAGGCTCGTGCAAGGGCGATGGCGAGGTGGGTCTTGCCGGTCCCGGTGCCGCCGACGAGCACGACGTTGCGCTGATGCGCCAGGAACTCGCCGCCGGCGAGATCACGCACCAGCACCTCGTTGATCGGAGTGCCGTCGAAGGCGAACTCGGCGATGTCCTTGGCCAGGGGCAGTTTGGCGATGGTCATCTGGTAGCGGATCGAGCGTGCCTGCTTCTCGGAGATCTCTGCCTGGAGCAGGTCGCCGACGATCTGCTGCGGCTCGTGGGTGCGCTTCACTGCGACCTTGATGATCTCGTCGTAGGCGGCCTTCATGCCGAAGAGCTTCAGATCGCCCATGGTGGCGAGGATCTGCTGGCGTTCCATCATGGTGCTCTCCTTAGGCTGTCGTAGCGGGCACAGTCGGCGACCGGCTCGTGGCGCAGCCGCAGGCTCTCGGGCGTCAGGATGGTGACGGGCGTGGTCGGCTCGCGCTGCCGGGCGAGGATGTTGAGGACGACATCGGCCGAGTGGACGCCCTCGCGCAGGGCCTCGGCACAGGCCGCCTCGACCGCCGGCAACCCGTCACCGAGCACAGCGGTGAGGATCTCGACCATCTGCCGGTCACCCCCGGCACTGCCGGCGAGCTTGCGTCGAACCCGGTCGAGGGCGGCGGGCAGCACCCAGTCCTTGAACGGTGCGCCGTTCCGGAGCGCGCCAGGTTTGCGGGCGAGCACAGGGACGTAGTGCCAGGGATCGAACACGGTCTGATCCCGGCCGAAGGCACGCGCGTGCTCGGCGACGACGCGCCCGTCCTGCCGGATCTCGATGCGCTCGGCGTAGGCTCGCACTTCGACCGGGCGGCCAATGGCGGAGGCCATGACCGAGTATCGGTTGTTGTCGAAGCGTACGAGGCAGGTCGCGGACACCGAAGCGGTGACGGCGTGGAAGCCGTCGAAGCGGCCAGCATAGGGCACCAGCGCCGCCCGCTCGGCCTCGAACCGCTCCCAGACGGTGCGCTCGCGCTCCTCGGGATGCGGATGGGCCTTGGCGTAGGCGATAGCTCCATCGAGTAGGAGCGCGTTCAACTCGTCGTAGCTCTTCACCCGGACGCGCGGGGTGAAGAAGCGCTCGCGCACCAGCCCGACCTGGTTCTCGACCTGCCCCTTCTCCCAGCCCGAGGCCGGCGTGCAGGCGACCGGATCGACGAGGTAGTGCGAGCACATCTGCAGGAAGCGACGGTTGTAGGCGCGCTCGCGACCGACGAAGATCGTCTCCACCGCGGTCTTCATGTTGTCGTAGATGCCGCGCTGGCAGGTGCCGCGGAAGAACGCGAACGCCCGGTCGTGGGCGTCGAACACCATCTCCTGGCTCTCGCGCGGATAAGCCCGCACGAACAGCATGCGCGAGTGGCAGAGCCGGACGTGAGCGACCTTGACCGTGACGGTCGTGCCGCCGATCAGCACGATCTCGTGGCTCCAGTCGAACTGGTAGGCCTCGCCTGGGGCGAAGATGAGCGGCACGAAGGCCTGCGCCGTGACCGAGGCGCGCTCGCGCTTCCAGGTTTTGGCATAGCGCCGAACGGCATCGTAGCCGCCCTCGTAGCCGAGCCCGCGCAGCGCCTCGTAGATCCGGATCAGCGTCAGTCGCTCGCGGGCGGACCTGCCGGCGTTGGTGGTCAGCATCCGATCGAGATCGTCGCGCCACGGCCCGAGCTTGGGCAGAGGCTGCACGTCGCGCTCGTAGGTGAAGGCGGTGGCCCCCGACCGGATGACCTTCCGGACCGTGTTGCGGGAGACATGCAGGTCGCGGACGATGTCCTTGATCGCGCGGCCGCGGGTGAAGAACTCGCGCCGGATGCGCGCAATCGTGTCCACGCCCTTCATCCCCCTGCACCACCCTTCCGGCCGCACCAGAGGGCAGTCTGCGAGAACGAGGTTAGGGGGTCAGAATTGGACGCCGATCCCCCGCCTCAAGGGGTCAAAGTTGCACGCCGAAACACA
>NZ_CABFVH010000110.1 GCF_902141855.1 Methylobacterium dankookense
CGCTCTGGGAGGATCTCCTGGACCTTTGCGACGATGGCGGCGGCGTCGAGCCCGGCCTCGGCATACATCCGGTCCGGCGTGTCGTGGTCCTGGTAGGCGTCCGGCAGCGTCATCGTCCGCACCCGCACCCGCAGCGCGTCGAGCACGCCGCGATCCGACAGCAGGTGCAGAACCATCGCCCCGAACCCGCCCCGCGAGCCCTCCTCCAGCGTGATCAGAACCTCGTGGCTCGCCGCAAGGTCCAGGATCAGCGCCTCGTCCAGCGGCTTGGCGAAGCGCGCATCCGCCACCGTCACCGCAACGCCCGCATCCGCCAGCTGGTCCGCCGCCTTCAGCGCCTCGGAAAGACGCGTGCCCAGCGACAGCAGCGCCACCCGCGCTCCTTCCGGACGCCGCACGATCCGCCCGCGCCCGATCGCGAGAGCCTCGCCCCGCTCCGGCAGCTCCACGCCCACGCCCTCGCCGCGCGGGTAGCGCAGCGCGATCGGACCCGTATCATGCGCGTGGGCGGTGGCCACCATGTGCACCAGCTCGGCCTCGTCGGCCGCCGCCATCACCGTCATGTTCGGCAGGCAGCACAGATAGGCGAGGTCGAAGGCGCCCGCATGCGTCGCCCCGTCCGCGCCCACCAGGCCGGCCCGGTCCATGCAGAAGCGCACGGGCAGGTTCTGCAAGGCCACGTCGTGGATGACCTGGTCGTAGGCCCGCTGCAGGAAGGTCGAGTAGATCGCAACGAACGGCTTGTAGCCCTCCGTCGCCAGGCCGCCCGCGAACGTCACCGCGTGCTGCTCGGCGATGCCGACGTCGAAGGTCTTGTCCGGATGCGCCTTGCCGAACAGGTCGATGCCCGTGCCCCCCGGCATCGCCGCGGTGATCGCCACCACCTTCGGATCGGCGTCGGCCGCCTTGATCAGGCTCTCGCCGAACACCCGCGTATAGGCCGGCGCGTTCGGCTTGGCCTTGGCCTGGACGCCTGAGAGCACGTCGAACTTCACCACCCCGTGGTAGCGGTCGGCCGAGGCCTCGGCCGGGGCGTAGCCCTTGCCCTTCTGGGTGACCACGTGCAGCAGGATCGGGCCGTGCTCGGCATCGCGCACGTTCTTCAGGACCGGCAGCAGGTGGTCGAGGTTGTGCCCGTCGACCGGGCCGACATAGTGGAAGCCCATCTCCTCGAACATGGTGCCCCCGCCCACCACCAGCGAGCGGGCATATTCCTCGGCCGCGGCCGCGCGCTGGTAGATCGCCTTGGGCAAGAGCTTGCCGAGCTGCTTGGCGGTCTCGCGCAGGGAGCGATAGGTGTCGCCCGACGCCAGCCGGGCGAGATAGGCCGACATGGCGCCCACGGGCGGGGCGATCGACATGTCGTTGTCGTTGAGGATGACGATGAGGCGCGAGTGCAGCGCGCCGGCATTGTTCATGGCCTCATACGCCATGCCCGCCGACATCGAGCCGTCGCCGATCACCGCGATCACGTTGCGGCGCTTCGGCAGCTCGCGGCCGGCGGCCTTGGCTCCCGCCACCTCGAGGTCGCGGGCGACCGCCATGCCGAGGCCCGCCGAGATCGAGGTGGAGGAGTGCGCCGCGCCGAAGGGGTCGTAGACGCTCTCGCTCCGCTTGGTGAAGCCCGACAGGCCGCCGCCCTGGCGCAGGGTGCGGATGCGGTCGCGGCGTCCGGTGAGGATCTTGTGCGGGTAGGCCTGGTGGCCGACATCCCAGATGATGCGGTCGTCGGGGGTGTCGAACACGTGGTGCAGCGCCACCGTCAGCTCGACCACGCCCAGCCCCGAGCCGAGATGACCGCCGGTCACCGAGACCGCGTCGATCATCTCCGCCCGCACCGCCTCCGACACAGCCGGCAGCCGGCTCTCCGGAAGACGCCGCAAAGCCGCCGGCTCCTCAAGACCGTCAAGAATCGACGTCACGCTCTCTCTCTCGGCCA
>NZ_CABFVH010000111.1 GCF_902141855.1 Methylobacterium dankookense
ACAGCGGTTTCTTGAGGAGCTTGGCGAACAGCCCGACGATGCCCTCGCGGAACAGCAGCACGCAGAGCACGAAGACCGCGCCCTGGATCACCGTCACCCAGGCCCCGAACTGGGCGAGGTAGGTCTCCATGGTCACGATCACCAGGGCCCCCGCGATCGGCCCGAACACCGTGCCCATGCCGCCCACCAGCGTCATCAGCACCACCTCGCCCGACATCGACCAGTGCACGTCGGTCAGCGAGGCCAGCTGGAACACCAGCGCCTTGGTCGCCCCCGCCAGTCCCGCCAGCGTCGCCGAGAGCACGAACACCGCGAGCTTGTACTGGTTGACCCGGTAGCCGAGCGAGACCGCGCGGGGCTCGTTGTCGCGGATCGCCTTCAGCACCTGCCCGAAGGGCGAGTGGATGATGCGGTAGATCAGGAGCATGCCGCCGAAGAAGACCAGCGCGACGAGCGCGTAGAGCACCCGGTCGTCCGCGATGCTGATGAGGCCGAACAGGTTGCCCCGCGGCACCGCCTGGATGCCGTCCTCGCCGCCGGTGAACTTCGCCTGCAGCGAGAAGAAGAACACCATCTGGGCGAGTGCCAGCGTGATCATCGAGAAGTAGATGCCCTGCCGCCGGATCGCCAGCGCCCCGAAGACGAGGCCGAGGACGGCAGCCGTCGCGGTGCCCGACAGGATGGCGAGCTCCGGCGTCAGGCCCCACTGCTTGGCGGCATAGGCCGAGACGTAGCTCGCCATGCCGAAATAGGCGGCGTGGCCGAAGGACAGCAGGCCGCCGTAGCCGAGCAGCAGGTTGAAGGCCAGCGCGAACAGCGCGAAGCACAGCACCTTCATCAGGAAGACGGGGTAGAGCACCAGCGGCGCGACCGCGAGGGCGATGGCCAGGCCGACGAAGACCTTGCGGTGCAGCGCCTTGTCGTCCCGGCTCTCGGGCCGGGAGGCGGCGATGGGGGCGGCCTCGATGGTGGCGGTGTCGGCCATGACGGCGAGCCTTCGATGAGAGGGGTCAGGCCGTGCGGCCGAACAGGCCGGCGGGCTTCACGAGCAGCACCAGCACCATGATGACGAAGATCACCGTGGCGGAGGCCTCGGGGTAGAACACCTTGGTCAGGCCCTCGACCAGGCCGAGGGCGAAGCCGGTGACGACCGAGCCGAGGATCGAGCCCATGCCGCCGATCACCACCACGGCGAAGACCACGATGATGATGTCGGCGCCCATGTTGGGGTTGACCGAGTAGATCGGCGCCGCGAGCACGCCGGCAAAGCCGGCCAGCGCCACGCCGAAGCCGTAGGTCAGGGTGAGGAACAGCGGCACGTTCACGCCGAAGGCCTGGACCAGGGTCGGGTTCTCGGTGGCGGCGCGCAGATACGCGCCGAGCTTGGTCTTCTCGATGACGAGCCAGGTGGCGAGGCAGACGACGAGGGAGGCGACGACGACCCAGGCGCGGTAGTTGGGCAGGAACATGAAGGGCAGGCGCTGGCCGCCCGCGAGCTCGGCGGGAATGGCGTAGGGGAGCCCTGAGACGCCGTACTGGTTGCGGAACAGGCCCTGGATGATGAGCGCGAGGCCGAAGGTGAGGAGCAGGCCGTAGAGGTGGTCGAGCTTGTACAGCCTGGCGATCAGGAAGCGTTCGAGCAGGATGCCGAACAGGCCCACGGCCAGCGGCGCGAGGCCGAGCGCCCACCAGTATCCGAGCCCGAGATAGGTGAGCAGCATCCAGGCCACGAAGGCGCCCATCATGTACAGGGCGCCGTGGGCGAAGTTGATGATGTTCAACAGCCCGAAGATGATCGCCAGCCCGAGCGACAGGATCGCGTAGAACGAGCCGTTGATCAGCCCCAGCAGAAGCTGGCCGAACAGCGCCTGGGTCGGTACGCCGAAGATC
>NZ_CABFVH010000112.1 GCF_902141855.1 Methylobacterium dankookense
TCGCCACGCGCTACGACAAGGACCCCGACAACTTCCTCGCCAGCGTCAAGCTCGCAGCCCTGCGGGTCTGGCTGCGAACTTAATGAGTCCGCGACCTAGAGCATTGTCCGCGGAAGTGGTTGCCGGTTCCGCGAAAGAAAATGCGGCACAATCAATGAGATAGAGCATTTTCCGTGATCCAAGGATCACGGAAAATGCTCTAAGGCGAGGGCTGGCAGAAGACGCATGCCGCGATGCTTTTTCTCGACCGGTTTGGGGAGCAAGCGCAGAACCTCGGCTGGACCGACATCGAGCTGTTCGGCGTGCATCCACAGATGGGCACGATCCGGGTCGACCCATGCGGAGCCATCATGCTCGCAGGGAAAGAGGCGCATTGGATGATCGCCGACCGGATCGACTTCGGCAACACGACCTTACCCAGTCGGTGAAGGGCTAACCCCGCCCGCGCGGCGTGCTGATCTGAACATTCAGTCTCTGTTCTCAGGTCCGGAGGCAGCCCGGTGCACCAGCAGCTTGTGGAAGTTCGGTCCTGGGAGGCCGAGTCGATCGCCTTCGACTATTGGGTGGCCGCGTAGGGAGCACCTGGGCGGCGCTGGTGCAGGCGGTCGAGGACGCGCTCACCGATCTGGCTGAAGCCGAGCGCCGCACGCTGCGCCGCGACCGGCTGATCTCACGCGGCAACACTCAAGGCTGCCATCAGTCCATTCACCGCTGGCACTAGGAACAGAGATCGCATCGTTGAGTTTATTTTCTATGGGCACACGAATGCAGCGCTGAGACTCGTCGCTGGGATCATGTGCTTGATATTAAAATCAATTTTGAGAATTCATCTTTGATTTTTCATGCCAATTCCATTGGTTGTGGAATTTATAAGCGGCACTTGTGCATAAAGTGCTAAGCCTTTTCTTGGTCTGATATTCGGCTGAATATGAGACGGCAATTACTACTTGTAACGTTCCTGGCTCCATTCGAATCAATCAAAAACATCGAAGAGATGGGTGGGCTTGTTGTAATTCTGTCCTCCGTAGACGAGCATGCGCATGGCGGCCTCCCGACACTCGATACACTCCTTCCGTGTGGAGCTCAGATAGGCTGTCGAAGCAACATGCATACACCCGATCATACACCCGATCGAATTGAGTATTCAATAATACCCTGATACGCCTTTCGAATAGGTGTAAATCTCATTTCAGGTAACATCGTTGCGGGGCTGATATCCTAGAGTCTGCCCAGAAAATTCGGCTGATCAGCCCAGGCGTTTGACGAGAATCAGGCTGGCCACGGCATATTTTGACGGCTTTGACGGAGACGATCACGGCCTCTGCTCTTTCCGGAGACTTCGGTTGCGGCTGGGCTGAGCGATGAAACGCTCGATCATTCGCCGTCGTGGATGCCCATTGCAGCAGGTGCGGGCAATCATGCGAGCAAGGCTCAGAATGGAGCCGCCCCACATTCTGCGATGGCAGTCCAGGCTTCTGTATGATTTTGTGCCTAACAAGATATGCGAAATTCGTAATTTGACATCCGTCAAGTTCCGCAATGCGATTGCGAGATACGCCGTCAGCGAATCGATTTGTCCGCACGAATATTGATTTCACGAAGCGCATTCGCACAATTGGATCACAATAATCCATTTGTCTGTCAAAACTATCCAATAGTTGTAGAGGGAGGGCGTACAAAATGCTGTTCGCGTCCCCGCCATTCCTGTTCGTATTCCTGCCGTGTGCGGTGCTGGGCTTCTTCCTGATCGGCCGGAGCGGGCGGCCCGCCCTGGCGCTCGGCTGGCTCGCCGCGGCCTCGCTGGTCTTCT
>NZ_CABFVH010000113.1 GCF_902141855.1 Methylobacterium dankookense
GCCACGGTCGTTGCCGGTGCCGAAGCCGTAGCCGGCGTTGAAACCGGCGTAGAAGCCCGTCCAGGTGAAGACCGGCACCGGGGTGAAGACCGGCGGCGGGGCGGCGCGGCGCGGAAGGTCGGCAGCGGCGGCGGCGGCGGTCATGCCGGCGAGAACGGTGGAGGCGAGGAGAAGCTTGTTCATGGCCCTTGTCCCTTTCTTCCCCGCAGGTCCGGGGAACGTGAGGACATGGAAAACCCAGATCGGCCGCGCCCGGTAGTGCTGCAATGCAACACCGATTTCAGGGGTGTCCGGGAGCCCGGCTCCTCCGTGCGCCTGCGTGCGGAAGCGCACATCAATGGTCGATCCCCGGTGAATGGCGGTGAAAGTCGCTCGGTTGTTAGAGGATCATAAACGAAAAAGCTCCGCGGCGGCGGCCGACGGAGCAGGATCGCATGGAAATATCTCCGGGCCCGCCGGGAAATATTGCACAATCCTACAACCGCATCGCGACCCGCCGGGCAAGCCGCGCGAGACCGATCTGGCGCGATGCCGGGCGCATCTGGACATCGGCATCGCGGAAGCCAGATTCCCGGCCTGCGGAGGTCGATGAGAGACGATCCGGATGCGTCGCAAACCTGTCGCCGCTGCTCTTGCGGGACTCGGCTTCGGCCTGTGCCTGTCCGATCTCTCCGTAGCCCAGGGCGCGGCGCCGACCGATGACGAGCTGCACTTCTGCCTCGGCGTCCTCCCCTCCTACGCCTCCCGCACCCAGGCGGAGCTCGACGGCTTGTGGCGGGAGGCGCAGCCGCTGCTCGACCGTCCGCAATCCAGGCTTCCGCCGCGGACCGCGGACACTGCGAACGTGAGGGACGAATATTCCGACGTCGTGCGGAAGATCAGGGTCTATCTCGATGCGCGGCGCGGTCAGGCGTCGGGCCGCACCGGGCGGTCGTCATCCGCGACGCTCGTCGAGAGCGGCAGGCGGCAGGTGGCGGCCTGTTTCGCGGCGGGCGACAGGTTCTTCAACTCGACCTGCTGGTCGGCCTGCCTGGACAAGGCCGCGGAAGGCTCGCTCGACGCGCTCCACGCCACCCTGAACGCCTGCACCAATGCCTGCCCGGGCAAGCGAGAGCAGGCGGCGGCCTGCGGCCGGGTGGATCGCTGCCTGAAGATCGGTGATCGCCTGCCGATCTGATGCGATCGGCCGCATTCCGATGTCGAGGGCTTATGGTCGGAGCATGCTGGCGACCCCGGTAGGGCTCGAACCTACGACCTGCCGCTTAGAAGGCGCGGGATCGCGTCGTTTCGCCATTTCACGCGACGCCACCCAATCCAGCCAAATTCCCTGGGGCTACGCTTATGGAAATCGGAAGGGTCACGCAGGCGCAATGTGCATTCACGTCAACTCGCGTGAAACGGCATCTCCGCACACGTTGCTGCGTGATTGTAACCACGGTTGCAACCGCGGAGCGCGGGAAGCCGGTTGGCACTCGTTTCACAGCCTGACCGATTCTGTTGAAAAACTCGGGTGTTGCAGCGGTTGTGATGAGGTGATTCTCTCCTGTCGAGAGACGGAGATCGCAGCAGATGATGGGACCTCGGCAAGTCGAGCAGGGTGCCCTATTCTACGATTTCTCGCTTGAGACGCACGTCCCCACCGACCATCTGCTTCGCTGTCCGTCGTCAGATGATTTGAGACGGTTTGCGGTGCTCAGGAACGGAGGCTCTGGTCCACCTTGGTTGAGAGGTTAGGCAGCCTGCGCGTGGTGGCGC
>NZ_CABFVH010000114.1 GCF_902141855.1 Methylobacterium dankookense
GCCTGCATGCCCCATCGCCTGATGGTGCGCTGCTCGATGGTCTGGAAGATCAGGTTCTCCACGACAAGGCCGATGAGGATCACGGTGAGAAGCCCGGCGAACACGTTCGGGATGTCGAGCATGTTCTTGTTCTCGAAGATGAACCAGCCGAGCCCCCCTGAGCCCGAGGACACGCCGAAGACGAGCTCGGCCGCGATCAGCGTGCGCCAGGCAAAGGCCCAGCCCACCTTCAGGCCGGTCAGGATCGACGGGAAGGCCGCCGGGATCAGGATCCTGCGGATCAAGGCCGGGCCCGACAGCCCGTAGTTCTGCCCGACCATCTTCAGGGTCCGGCTCACCGACAGGAAGCCCGAATGGGTGTTGAGCGCGATCGCCCAGGTCACCGAGTGGACCAGCACGAAGACCAGGCTGCCGTTGCCGAGCCCGAACCAGATCAGCGCCAGCGGCAGCAGCGCGATCGCCGGCAGCGGGTTCAGCATCGAGGTCATGGTCTCGAGGAAGTCGGTGCCGATGCGCGAGGCGATGGCGAGCCCGGTCAGCAGGGTCGCCAGCGCCACGCCCAGCGCGTAGCCGACGAGCAGCACCTTGATCGAGCCCCAGGCGCGCGCCGGCAGGGTGCCGTCCGCCACGCCCCGGGCGAAGGCCGAGACGGTCGCCGTGAAGGTCGGGAACAGGAGGTCGTTGTCGAGGTAGCGCCCGTAGGCCTCCCAGATCAGCGCCAGCACGGCGAGGATCAGGAGCTTCCGCAGCCAGCCCTGGTTGTAGAGCAGCTCGAAGGTCGAGAGCGGCTTCTCGACCACCGTGCGGCCCTGCCCCGCGACCGGCTCGCGGACGATCTCGGGCCGCTGGCGGGCGGCGGGCGTCATCTCGGGGCGCGGCATGAGATGCAGACCTCTAGACATTCTCCGCCTCCTTGATCTCCTCCGAGAAGAGCATCTGCTGGATGCGGCCTTCGAGGCGCAGCGCCTCCTCGGGCGAGCCGGCGCTGTTGAGCTCGGCCTTCACCTCGCCGGGATGGGGCGAGAGCAGCAGGATGCGCGAGCCGATCTTGATCGCCTCGGGGATCGAGTGGGTGACGAACAAGACGGTGAAGCGGGTCTCCTCCCACAGCGCCAGCAGCTCGTCCTGCATGCGCCGCCGGGTCAGGGCGTCGAGGGCGGCGAAGGGCTCGTCCATCAGGAGGATGTCGGGCTCCATGGCCATGCCGCGGGCGATGGCCACGCGCTGCTTCATGCCGCCCGAGAGCATGTGCGGGTAGCTGTCGCGGAACTTCGTGAGGTTGACCTTGTCGATGTAGTGCATGGCCCGCGCCTCGGCCGCGCGGCCGGAGAGCCGGCCCGAGGCTTCGAGGGCGAAGACCACGTTCTGCTTCACGGTCTTCCAGGGCAGGAGCTGGTCGAACTCCTGGAACACCATCATGCGGTCGGGGCCGGGCCCGGTGACGGGGCGGCCCTTGAGGCGGATCTCGCCCTCGGTGGGGGCCATGTAGCCGCCCACCGCCTTGAGCAGGGTGGACTTGCCGCAGCCCGAGGGCCCGAGCAGCACGAAGCGGTCGCCCGGCAGGACCGCGAAGTCGACCCGGTAGGTCGCGGTGATCAGGTGGTGCGGCGTCTTGTACTGAAGCGTGACGCCGTCGACCTCAAGGAGTGG
>NZ_CABFVH010000115.1 GCF_902141855.1 Methylobacterium dankookense
CGCCAAGGCCACGGCGCATTTTTCCATCGGCTCCGGCACCAAGCTCGCGATGGAGGATGCCATCGCCCTCTACGAGGCGCTGGTCGCGGAAGCCGAGGTGCCGGCAGCGCTCGCCCGGTTCGAGCGCGGCCGGCGCGAGGAGGTCGAGAAGATCCAGCACGCGGCCGACGTCTCGCTCGTCTGGTTCGAGCACGTGGCGCGCTACCTCGATTTCGAGCCGGTGCAGTTCGCCTTCGGGGCGATGACCCGGGCCAAGGCGATCACCTACGACAACCTGCGCCTGCGTGCGCCGGCCTTCGTCGAGAAGATGGACCGCGCCTTCGCCGAGGGCGTGCGGAAGGAGGGCTTCGACGTCTCCCTCGACAAGCCCGCCGCGCCGATGTTCCAGCCCCTGCGCCTGCGCGAGATGGTGGTCCCGAATCGCGTGGCGATGTCGCCGATGTGCATGTACTCGGCGGAAGGTGGCGTGCCGAACGACTTCCACCTTGTCCATTATGGCGCCCGCGCCATCGGCGGGCCGGGTCTGATGTTCACCGAGATGACCTGCGTCTCCCGCGACGCCCGCATCACGCCGGGCTGCGCCGGTCTGTGGAACGACGAACAGGAGGCGGCGTGGCGCCGGATCGTGGATTTCGTCCACGCCAACGCCGCCACCAAGTTCTGCCTCCAGCTCGGCCATGCGGGCCGGAAGGGTGCGACCAAGCTGATGTGGGAGGGCATCGACCGGCCGCTCGAATCGGGCGGCTGGGAGGTGATGTCGGCCTCCCCGCTCCCGTATTTCCCCAACAGCACCGTGCCGCGTGAGATGAACCGTGCCGACATGGACGCGGTTGTGACCGACTTCGTGCTGGCGACCGAGCGGGCCGAGCGCGCGGGCTTCGACATGCTGGAACTGCACTGCGCCCACGGCTACCTGCTGGCAAGCTTCCTCTCGCCGCTGACCAACCACCGCACCGACGCTTATGGCGGCAGCGTCGAGAACCGCCTCCGTTTCCCGCTCGAGGTTTTTGCCGCGATGCGGGCGGCATGGCCCGCGCATAAGCCGATGTCGGTTCGCGTCTCGGCCACCGACTGGGCCGAGGGCGGCCTGACGCCGGAGGATTCGGTGGCGATCGCGAGCGCCTTCCGCGAGGCTGGCGTCGATCTCGTCGATGTCTCCACCGGCCAGACCGCCACGGTGTCGCGCCCGCTCTACGGCCGCATGTTCCAGACGCCGTTCGCCGAGCGCATCCGCAACGAGGCCGGCACCGCGACGATGTGCGTGGGCAACATCACGACGCCGGACCAGATCAACACGATCCTCGCGGCAGGCCGGGCCGACATCGTGGCGCTCGGCCGCCCGCACCTCTCCGATCCGGGCTTCACCCTGCGGGCGGCGGCCTGGTACGGCGCGGACGACATCCACTGCCCGCCGCAATACGCCCCCGGCAAGGACCAGATCTTCCGTAATTCGGTGCGCGACCGCGCCGATCTGGAGGATCTCAAGGTCCGCGGCCGACCGAAGACCCGGGCCGAGTTGCGGTCGCCTGCCGAGCAGGCTGCGACGTGATCGGGGCCCAAGGCCGTCGCATCCGGATCGTCCCGCGCGAGCGGGACGACGCTACCCCGGGTCAGGAGAGCGAAGGCCCGAAGCCGACCGCGCCACCC
>NZ_CABFVH010000116.1 GCF_902141855.1 Methylobacterium dankookense
ATGATCGCCAGCCCGAGCGACAGGATCGCGTAGAACGAGCCGTTGATCAGCCCCAGCAGAAGCTGGCCGAACAGCGCCTGGGTCGGTACGCCGAAGATCGTGGTCATAGTCCGCCTGAGCCGTCGCGTCTCGAGAAGGCCGCGCCCTCAAGGGCGCGGCCGGTCAAGTTCAGCCCTTCACCAGCGGGCAGCCGCCCTCGTTGAGGGGCCGGAAGACCTCGTTGCCGGGGATGGTCGCCAGCGTCTTGTAGAGGTCCCACGGGTCCTTCGACTCGGCCGGCTTCTTGACCTCGAACAGGTACATGTCGTGGATCTTGCGGCCGTCGACGCGGATCGTGCCCTTGCCGAAGAGCGGATCGTCGGTGGGGATCTCCTTCATCTTGGCCACCGTCTTGGCGCCGTCCTTCACGTCCTTCAGGGCGGCGGCGGCCTTCAGGTAGTGCAGGATGCCGGCATAGACGCCCGCATGGTTGGCGGTGGGCTTGCGGCCGTTCATCTGCTTGGCGAAGCGGTCCGAGAAGGCGCGGGTGCCGTCGTTGAGGTCCCAGTAGAAGGGCTCGGTCAGCACGAGGCCTTGCGCCACCTTGGTGCCCAGCGAGTAGACGTCGGAGGAGAAGACGAGGAGGCCGGCGAGCGCCTGGCCGCCCTCGGTGATGCCGAACTCGCCGGCCTGCTTGATGGCGTTGATGGTGTCGCCGCCGGCATTGGCCAGCCCGATCACCTTGGCGCCCGACCCTTGAGCCTGCAGCAGGAAGGAGGAGAAGTCGGCGGTGGGGAACGGCGTCTTGACCGAGCCGACCACCTTGCCGCCGTTCTTGGTGACGACCGCGCTGGTGTCGCGCTGCAGGGTCTGGCCGAACACGTAGTCCGCGGTGAGGAAGAACCAGGTGTCGCCGCCGCGCTTCACCATGGCGCCGCCGGTGCCGTTGGCGAGCGCCATCGTGTCGTAGACCCAGTGCACGGTGTTGGGGGTGCATTGCGGGCCGGTGAGGTCGGCGGTGCCGGCGCCCGTGTCGATGAAGGCCTTGTTCTTCTCGCGCGTCACCTGGTTGATGGCCAGCGCCACCGAGGAGGTGACGCCGTCGATGACCATGTCGACGCCGTCGCGGTCGTACCATTGCCGGGCGAGCGCGGCGCCGACATCGGGCTTGTTCTGGTGGTCGGCGGAGATGAGCTCGACCTTCACGCTCGGGTCGATCTTGGCGAAGTCCTCCACCGCCAGGCGGGCGGCCACCACCGAGCCCTCGCCGCTGATGTCGGAATAGACGCCGGAGCGGTCGCCGAGCACGCCGATCTTCACGGCCGTCTGGGCCTGCGCCGCGGCCAGGGTCAGGGCGGAGAGCGCGGTCGCGAGCAGAACGGATCGCAGCATGTGTTCGTGTCCTCTCTGAGCGGATGACGCGGCCCGGCCCCGCGGGTGCGCGTCGCGTCGTCTTGTCGGCTCGCCCGGGGCCGGTCAGACCCCGAGATAGGCGTGGAGCTTGTCGATGTTGGCGTCGAGGCGGCTGTTCTCGATCATGTCGACGACGCGGCCCTGCTCCACGACGTAGTGGC
>NZ_CABFVH010000117.1 GCF_902141855.1 Methylobacterium dankookense
CTGGCGACGAGCGGATTGACGAAGGAGTTCAAGGGGTTCCGCGCCGTGAGCGGCGTGACCCTTGAGGTCGCGCGCGGCACGATCCACGCGCTGATCGGCCCGAACGGGGCCGGCAAGACCACCTGCTTCAACCTGCTCACCAAGTTCCTCCAGCCCACCGCCGGCTCGATCCGCTACAAGGATCGCGACATCACCGGCATGAAGCCGGCCGACGTCGCCCGGCTCGGCCTGGTGCGCTCCTTCCAGATCTCGGCCGTCTTCCCCCACCTCACCGTGCTGGAGAACGTCCGCATCGCCCTGCAGCGGCGGCGGCGCGGCGATTCCTTCGACTTCTGGCGCAACGAGCGCGTGCTGCGGGCCCTCGACGGCGAGGCGCTCGAGCTCGTCGAGGCGGTGGGCCTCGCCGAGTTCGCCTCGAGCCAGGCGGTCGAGCTCTCCTACGGCCGCAAGCGGGCGCTGGAGATCGCCACGACCCTGGCGCTCGATCCCGAGATGCTGCTCCTCGACGAGCCCATGGCCGGCATGGGCCACGAGGACGTCGACCGCACCGCGGCGCTGATCCGGCGCGTCTCGAAGGACCGCACCATCCTGATGGTCGAGCACAACCTCTCGGTGGTGGCCTCGCTCTCCGACCGCATCACCGTGCTGGCGCGCGGCCAGGTGCTGGCGGAGGGCGACTACGCCACCGTGTCGAAGGATCCGCGCGTGGTCGAGGCGTATATCGGGGCCGGTCATGCCTGAGGCGGCGCACGCGATCACACCGACGGCCGGGACGGCGCCGCTTCTGGCGGTGCGCGGCCTGCAGGGCTGGTACGGCGAGAGCCATGTGCTGCACGGCATCGACCTCGACGTCGCGCCGGGCGAGGTGGTGACGCTGCTCGGGCGCAACGGCGCGGGCAAGACCACGACGCTGCGCGCCATCATCGGGATCCTGGGCCGGCGCAGCGGCTCGATCACCTATGCGGGCGCCGAGACGATCCGGATGGCGTCCCGCGCCATCGCGCGGCTGGGCATCGGCTACGTGCCGGAGGAGCGCGGCATCTTCGCGAGCCTGTCGGTGCACGAGAACCTGATGCTGCCGCCGCGCGTGAAGCCCGGCGGGATGTCGGTGGCGGAGATCCACGCGCTGTTCCCGAACCTGAAGGAGCGGGCCAGGAGCCAGGGCACCAAGCTGTCGGGGGGCGAGCAGCAGATGCTGGCGATCGGCCGCATCCTGAGGACGGGCGCCAAGCTGATCCTGCTCGACGAGCCGACCGAGGGTCTGGCCCCGGTGATCGTGCAGCAGATCGGCCGCACCATCCTGAAGCTGAAGAGCCAGGGCTACACGATCGTGCTGGTGGAGCAGAACTTCCGCTTCGCCCAGACCTTGGCCGACCGCCACTACGTCGTGGAGCAGGGCCGCGTCGTCGACATGATCGAGAACAGCCGCCTCGACGCCAACATCGACAAGCTCCACGCCTATCTCGGGGTCTGAC
>NZ_CABFVH010000118.1 GCF_902141855.1 Methylobacterium dankookense
GGTCGTGTCCCTTGGCGTGGTGTAGCTCGTTGAGAGCCATCGCGATCACCGGCTTGGGCCGGGAGGATCAGGCTGCCAGGGTGGGCAGGCTGACGAGGGGATCATCGCCGATTGGGGCGATGCTTTCCAGGGTCATGTAGCGCGAGCGCTGGACGGCCCATTCGTCGTTCTGTTCCAGCAGGATCGCGCCCACAAGGCGGGTGATGGCGGCCTCGTTGGGAAAGATGCCGACGACCTCGGTCCGGCGCTTGATCTCGCCGTTCAGGCGCTCCAGCGGGTTCGTGCTGTGGAGCTTGATCCGGTGTGCGGCCGGGAACCCCATGTAGGCCAGAACGTCCGGCTCGGCCCTGTCCATCAGGGTAGCGAGTTTGGGCACCTTGGGCCGGAGCTGATCGGCCACGCGCCGCCACTGCTGACGGGCTGCGTCGGCATCGTCCTGGGCGAACGCCGTGGCGATGAAGGCGGAGACGACACGCCGCCCGCTGCGCCCGGCATGGGCGAGCACGGTCCTCATGAAGTGGACGCGGCAGCGCTGCCAGGTCGCGTTCATGACCTTGGCCACTGACGCCTTGATGCCCTCGTGGGCGTCCGAGATCACCAGCTTGACCCCGCGCAGCCCCCGGCGGGCGAGCTTGCGCAGGAAGTCCGTCCAGAACGTCTCGGCCTCGGAGGGGCCGACATCCATGCCCAGCACTTCCCTGCGACCATCGGTGTTCACGCCGACCGCCACGATGACGGCGACCGAGACGATACGCCCGTCCTGGCGCACCTTCACGTAAGTCGCATCGATCCAGAGATAGGGCCACTCGCCCTCGATGGGCCGGTCGAGAAACGCGCCGACCCGCTCGTCGATCTCCTGGCAAAGCCGGCTGACCTGGCTCTTCGACACGCCCGTACCGCCCATGGCTTGGACGAGGTCATCGACCGAGCGGGTTGAGATGCCCTGGATGTAGGCCTCCTGGATCACGGCCGTGAGCGCCTTCTCGGCCATCCGGCGCGGCTCCAGGAAGCCCGGAAAGTAGCTGCCCTTGCGCAGCTTCGGAATGCGTAGCTCGACCGTGCCGGCCCGCGTCTGCCAATCCCGGTCACGGTAGCCGTTGCGCTGGACCAGCCGCTCGGCGCTCTTCTCGCCATGGGCGGCCCCGGTCAGGCCACCGACCTCCAGCTCCATTAGCCGCTCGGCCGCAAAGCCGATCATCTCGCGCAGCAGATCGGCGTCGGCGCTCTTCTCCATCAGCCCGCGCAGGGCCATCATCTCGTCGGTCATCGGGGGTCTCTCGGCTCGGGGTTGGTGCTCGCAACCCGACCCTACCCGGCAACCACCGATGGCCACCCCGCGGGAGAGCCCGCCTGCTACAGCGCTGTGAAGGGCGCGCAGGCGGGCTCTCCCGCTACCAGCGAGCTACACCACCATCAGGGACACGACC
>NZ_CABFVH010000119.1 GCF_902141855.1 Methylobacterium dankookense
GTGATCCTGTGCGGCGGCTCCGGCACGCGGCTGTGGCCGGCCTCGCGCGAGAGCATGCCCAAGCAGTTCGCCCGCCTCGTCGATCCGGTGCAGTCCACCTTCCAGGCGACGGCCCAGCGCGTGGCGGAGCCCGGCCTGTTCGCCAGGCCGACGGTGATCGCGGCGGCCGAATCGCGCTTCATCGCCGCCGAGCAGCTCGCCCAGGTCGGCCTCTCCGCCGACATCCTGCTGGAGCCGCAGGGGCGCGACTCCGCCGCGGCCGTGGCCGTGGCCGCGCTCCACGCGGCGGCCACCGACCCGCAGGCCATCGTGCTGATCATGGCCGCAGACCACGTCATCGGCGATGCGGAGGCCTTCCGCGCCGCGGTCGCGGCGGCGGCCGAGGGTGCGCGCGCCGGCCAGATCATGACGCTCGGCATCGAGCCGACGCGGGCCGCCACCGATTACGGCTATATCCGCCGCGGCAGCGCCCTGCCGTCGGCCGCGGGCTACGCGGTCGAGCGCTTCGTCGAGAAGCCGAACCAGGCGGGCGCGGAGCGCCTCATCGGCGACGGCGCGCTCTGGAATTCCGGCTACTTCCTGTTCCGGGCCGACGTGATGCTGGCGGAGCTCGAGGCCTTCGCCCCCGACACGCTCGCCGGCGCGACGGCGGCGCTGGAGGCGGCCGCGCGCGACCTCGACTTCATCCGCCTCGACGCGGCGGCCTTCGCGACCTGCCCCAAGATCTCGATCGACTACGCGGTCATGGAGCGCACCGGCCGCGCGGGCGTGGTGCCGGTCTCCTTCCCCTGGTCGGATGTCGGCACCTGGGACGCGGTCTGGCAGGTGCTCGACCACGACGCCGCCGGCAACGCCCTGCGCGGCCGGGTCGAGCTGATCGACACCAAGAACAGCCTCGTGCACAGCGCCGGCGAGGGCCTGACCACGGTGGTCGGCCTGGAGGACGTGGTGGTGGTGACCACGCCCGACGCCGTGCTGGTGGCCTCGAAGGCGCGCTCGGGGGCGGTCAAGGAGCTGGTCGGCCAGCTCCGGGCCAAGGCGCATCCGGAGGCGGACGCGCATCTGCGCATGTACCGGCCCTGGGGCTGGTACCAGCGCATCGATATCGGCGAGCGCTTCCAGGTGAAGCGCATCCAGGTGGTGCCGGGCGGGCGCCTCTCCCTGCAGAAGCACTACCACCGGGCCGAGCACTGGGTGGTGGTGAAGGGCACGGCCGAGGTGACGGTGGACGAGCGCGTGGCGCTGGTCCACGAGAACGAGGCGATCTACCTGCCGATCGGCTCGATGCACCGGCTCTCCAACCCCGGCAAGATCCCGCTGGAGCTGATCGAGGTCCAGGTCGGCTCCTATACCGGCGAGGACGACATCATCCGCGTCGAGGACATCTACGGGCG
>NZ_CABFVH010000120.1 GCF_902141855.1 Methylobacterium dankookense
TGACCTGACCGGCATTTTGGACCGAGCCGATTGAGAGGCTACTGCATGGTGGCGGCCATGGGTAGCCGGAAGGCTCGATCCGGGACGGTGACGGGCGCAGGTGGCCGGTAGCCCAGCGACGAGTGCGGCCGGACGCGGTTATAGGTGTTCTGCCAGAGGGCGATCACAGTCTGCGCCTCCCTCAACGAGTAGAAGATTTCTTGACGTAGGCACTCATCACGAAGCTTGCCGTTGAAGCTTTCGCAGTATCCGTTCTCCCACGGCGAGCCGGGTGCGATGTACTGGATCTGCGGTCCGACCTTGGCGACCCACTTGCGCAGCGCCTTCGCGATCATTTCCGGACCATTGTCGCAGCGGATGTGCTCGGGAATGCCGTGCAGGCACATCGCGTCGGCCAGCGCTTCGATCACCCCGAGGCTGTTGATGCGCCGCGCCACCTTCAGCGCGAGGCAGGCCCGGCTGTGCTCGTCGATCAGCGTCAGGATGCGCAGGCTCCGCCCGTCATGTGTCTGTGCCTGCACGAAGTCGAAGCTCCAGACGTGGTTGCGGTGGAGCGGACGCAGCCGTACGCACGAGCCGTCGTTCAGCCACAGGCGGCTTCGGGGTCTATGTCGGCTGGGGACCTTCAGCCCCTCGCGACGCCAGATACGCTGAACCCGATCCTTGCCCACCTGCCAGCCCGCTGCCTGCAGCAGCGCGGTGACGCGGCGGTAGCCATAGCGCCCGTACTCGGACGCCAGAGCGATGATGGCGCGGGTCAGCGCATCCTCGTCGGCCGACACGGTGGGCACGTAGCGCTGCGTGCCGCGGTGCTGACCGACGATCCGGCAGGCGTGACGCTCCGAGAGGCCGTACTTCTCCTGGATGGCATCCACCGCCTGCCGGCGTCGCTCGGGGGCTACAAGTTTCCCGAGGCGACGTCCGCCAGCACCTGCTTCTCCAGGGATAGATCCGCCACGAGGCGGCGCAGCCGAGCATTCTCGCGCTCAAGATCCTTCATCTTCCTGGCTTGATCGACCTGCAGGCCGCCGTACTCCTTGCGCCAGCGGTAATAGCTCTGCTCGGAGATCTCTGCCTCCTTGCACGCCAACGCCAAGCTCTTGCCCTGGGCGGTCTGCACCTCGATCTGGCGCAGCTTCAGCACAACCTGCTCCGCGCTCGTCTTCTGACCTCGCCGCATGTCCGACTCCTTCAGTCCTGGCTGATCCTCTCAATCAGCCCGGTCCAAAGCCAGCCGGTCAGGTCA
>NZ_CABFVH010000121.1 GCF_902141855.1 Methylobacterium dankookense
GCGATCACGAAGGTTCTGGCGGAGAGCGGTGGGGCGACGTTCACGGCCTACGACCAGATTGACAAGGCGCCGGAGGAGAAGGCGCGCGGGATCACGATCTCGACGGCGCACGTGGAGTACGAGACCACGAACCGGCACTACGCGCACGTGGATTGCCCCGGCCACGCCGACTACGTGAAGAACATGATCACGGGCGCGGCGCAGATGGACGGCGCGATCCTGGTGGTGTCGGCGGCCGACGGCCCGATGCCGCAGACGCGCGAGCACATCCTTCTGGCCCGTCAGGTCGGCGTTCCGGCGCTGGTGGTGTTCCTCAACAAGGTCGACATGGTCGACGACGAGGAGCTCCTCGAGCTGGTCGAGCTTGAGGTGCGCGAGCTGCTGTCGAAGTACGACTTCCCCGGCGACGACATCCCGATCACCAAGGGCTCGGCCCTGATGGCGCTCGAGGACAAGGAGCCGAAGATCGGCAAGGAAGCCGTTCTGAAGCTGATGGAGACGGTGGACGCCTACATCCCGCAGCCGGAGCGTCCGATCGACATGCCGTTCCTGATGCCGATCGAGGACGTGTTCTCGATCTCGGGCCGCGGCACGGTGGTGACGGGTCGCGTGGAGCGCGGCATCGTGAAGGTGGGCGAGACGGTGGAGATCGTCGGCATCCGCCCGACCACGACGACGACGGTGACGGGCGTCGAGATGTTCCGCAAGCTGCTCGACCAGGGCCAGGCGGGCGACAACGTGGGCGTGCTGCTGCGCGGCACGAAGCGCGAGGACGTGGAGCGCGGCCAGGTGGTGTGCAAGCCGGGTTCGGTGAAGCCGCATTCGAAGTTCAAGGCCGAGGCCTACATCCTGACCAAGGAGGAGGGCGGGCGCCACACGCCGTTCTTCACCAACTACCGTCCGCAGTTCTACTTCCGCACCACGGACGTGACCGGCGTGTGCCAGCTTCCCGAGGGCACCGAGATGGTGATGCCGGGCGACAACGTGACCATGGACGTCACGCTGATCGTGCCGGTGGCCATGGAGGAGAAGCTGCGCTTCGCCATCCGCGAGGGCGGACGCACCGTCGGCGCCGGCGTCGTCGCCGCCATCAACGACTGA
>NZ_CABFVH010000122.1 GCF_902141855.1 Methylobacterium dankookense
GGGGGCCGCGACGGTGGAGAAGACGCTCAGCACCTTCTGCAACTCGGTGAAGGGCGCGTTCGAGACGTAGACCAGGTCGCGGTTGCGCATGCGGAAGGCCTGGGTCAGGAACAGGCTGTTGGGATCGCGCATGTCCACCCGGTACACCACCGGCACCAGCGGCGTGCCCAGGAGCTTCGAGGCCGGGTTGAGCTTGCGCACCACCGCCGCCGGCTCGAAGCGGAAGATGTAGGTCCCGGTCGGGTCGGCCTGGAAGTCCGACAGGCCGCGCGCCTTGGCCAGCGCTTGCGCCAGGGTGATGCCGTCGGCCGAGAACGGCAGCTCGGTGGCGTTGCCGAGCGCGCCCACCGCCAGGAAGGTCTGCGGATCGCGCACCAGGGTCAGCACGTCGCCCGGGCGCAGGTAGATGTTCTCGCGCGGGTTGGACACCACCGTGGTCATCGGCACCGTGGCGGTGAGGTTGCCGCGCGACAGGCGGATGAAGGTCTCGTTGACGGGCGAGCGCACGCCGCCGGCGGTGGCGACGACGTCGAGCAGGCGGTCGCCGCGCATGGTCAGCGGGATGCGCGCGCCGGCGGCGGCCTCGCCGGTGACGGTGACGGTCTGCGAGATCGGCTTGGTGACGCTGACCAGCACCTGGGGCTGGATGGCCTTGCCGGCGAGCTCGTTCTCGATGAGGCCTTGCACGTCCTGGGGGCGGCGGCCGAGCACCTGGATGCGGCCGGCATAGGGCACCGAGATGGCGCCGTCGCGCGCGACCACCTGCTCGGGGATGAGGGCGGACTTGGATCCGGCCGAGAAGCGGTCGGCCACGAGCGGTCCGGAGAACAGGCCGCCCGATCCCGCCTCCCAGACGGAGATGGCGACCATGTCGCCGATGCCGATGACGGGCTCGAGGGAGGGGCGGTGGTCGCCGAAGGAGGCGAGCAGGCTGTCGAGGGGGCGGGTGCGCAGGGCCTCGACCACGGCGGGGGTGATGTCGATGATCTCGTAGCGTGCGAACAGCCCGTCGGGCGTGGCCACCTCCGCGCCCGCATCCACCTGCCGCGCGGTCGGACCCGCCGCCGGAAG
>NZ_CABFVH010000123.1 GCF_902141855.1 Methylobacterium dankookense
GAGTCGAGCATCCGGCCGCTGAGCCTGTCGGAGTTCGTGGGCCAGCGCGCGGCGCGGGCCAACCTCCAGGTCTTCATCGAGGCCGCCCGCAAGACCGGCCAGGCCCTCGACCACGTCCTCTTCGTCGGCCCTCCCGGCCTCGGCAAGACCACGCTGGCCCAGATCGTCGCGCGCGAGCTCGGCGTCAGCTTCCGCTCCACCTCCGGACCCGTCATCGCCAAGGCCGGCGATCTCGCCGCCCAGCTCACCAACCTCGAAGAGCGCGACGTGCTCTTCATCGACGAGATCCACCGCCTCAACCCGGCCGTCGAAGAGATCCTCTATCCGGCCATGGAGGATTACCAGCTCGACCTCATCATCGGTGAGGGCCCCGCCGCCCGCTCGGTCAAGATCGAGCTGCCCAAGTTCACCCTCGTCGGCGCCACCACCCGCGCCGGCCTGCTGTCCACGCCCTTGCGCGACCGCTTCGGCATCCCGGTGCGGCTGGCCTTCTACGACGTGGACGAATTGCGCCTGATCGTGGAGCGGGGCGCGCGCGTGCTGGGGCTCGGCATGGCCCGCGACGGCGCCGACGAGATCGCCAAGCGGGCGCGCGGCACGCCGCGCATCGCCGGGCGCCTGCTGCGGCGGGTGCGCGACTTCGCGGTGGTGGCCGACGAGCCCACCGTGACGCGGGCTCTCGCCGACCGGGCGCTCGGGCTGCTCGACGTCGACCCGCTCGGGCTCGACGTGATGGACCGCCGCTATCTCGGGCTGATCGCGGGCTCGTTCGGGGGCGGCCCGGTGGGGATCGAGACGATCGCGGCGGCGCTCTCGGAGCCGCGCGACGCCATCGAGGACATCATCGAGCCCTACCTGATCCAGCAGGGCTTCGTGCAGCGCACGCCACGCGGCCGCCTCCTCACCGCCCACGCCTTCCGCCACATGGGCCTCACCCCGCCGCGGCGGGA
>NZ_CABFVH010000124.1 GCF_902141855.1 Methylobacterium dankookense
AGAGTCCGTCCGATAAGTCATGAGGCGCGTCCCAGCCGTCGAACGAGGATCATGACGGCAGCGGCGTAGAGGAAGGCTTGGGCCGAGGCGAGGGTCGCCTCCGGGTCTTTCCAGAGGCGGCGGTTGCGGCTGATCCAGCCAAAGAAGCGTTCGACCACCCATCTGCGCGGATGCACGGCAAAGCCAACCTGATCCTTGGGTTTGCGCACGATGTCGACGGTGATGATCGTGGCCGTCGCGGGCCTGTCGCCGGCATAGCCTGCATCAGCGAAGGCTTTGGCGATGAACGGGAAGGTCCGCCGCGACAGGCGCAGCACCGGTCCGGCCCCATCGCGATCCTGTACGTCGGCGGCCTGCGGATCGAGCACGAGAGCGCGCCCGTCCGTGTCGACCAGGGCCTGACGCTTGCGGCCTTTGATCTTCTTTCCGGCGTCGTAGCCCCGCGGGCCACCGCTCTCTGTGGTCTTCACGCTCTGGCTATCGAGCACCGCGGCGGTGGGTGAGGCATGCCGACCAGCCCGCTCGCGGTCGGCCATGACGAGCGTGTGGTTGATCCGGCCGAACAGCCCGTCGTCGCGCCAGCGCGCAAAGTAGCCGAACGTCGTGCTGCGTGGAGGCAGGTCCTTCGGGATCAGCCGCCAGGCGATACCGCCTCGCAGCACGTAGAAGATGGCGTTCAGGACCTCCCGCGTCGTCCAGACTGGCGGGCGGCCACATGGCGCTGGCTCCGGCATCAGAGGTGCGATCACCGCCCACTCGGCATCTGTCAGGTCGGTTTCATAGCGCAGGCCCGCACGGCTATGCTGCCGCCGGGTGGTCGGGGTCCACATGGCAGATCCAGGTCAGGTTTCAGCACCCTCTTGGAATCACTGCCATCCCGGCCACTCAACCCTGCCTCAGCCCCTTATCGGACGGGCTCT
>NZ_CABFVH010000125.1 GCF_902141855.1 Methylobacterium dankookense
TGATCCGCCCCCACTGAAGTGGTCCGCCCTGAGGTATGGCTTTTGAGCCAGATGAGGACGGACAGATGGGAACGAAGCGGCACAAGCCGGAAGACGTGGTCGCCAAGCTGCGGCAGGTGGATGTTCTGGTCTCGCAGGGCCAGAGCGTGGCGGAGGCGATCCGGGCCATCGGCGTGACGGAAGTGACCTACTACCGCTGGCGCAAGGAGTACGGCGGCCTGAAGAGCGATCAGGTTCGACGGATGAAGGACTTGGAGGTTGAGAACCAGCGGCTGCGCAAGGCGATTGCGGATCTCACCCTCGACAAGCTGATCCTGCAGGAGGCCGCTCGGGGAAACTGACCAGCCCCGCGCGCCGACGCGCCTGCATCGCGCATGTCATGAACGTCCTAGACGTCTCCGAGCGCCGCGCCTGTCGGGCGCTCGGGCAGCATCGCTCGACGCAGCGCAAGGTGCCGCGGGGAAGAGAGGATGAGGCCGCGCTGACAGCCGACCTCGTGGAACTGGCTCGCCAGTACGGGCGCTACGGCTACCGGAAGATCGGTGCATTGCTGAAGGCGGCGGGCTGGTTCGTCAACGACAAGCGGGTCGAACGGATCTGGCGGCGCGAGGGGCTGAAGGTCCCGTCTCGGCAGCCCAAGCGCGGCCGCATCTGGGACGGGGATGGTTCCTGCCTGCGATTGCGGGCGGAGCGTCGCGATCACGTCTGGTCCTACGACTTTGTCGAAGCCCGCACGCACGAGGGCCGCAAGTTCCGGATGCTGAACGTGGTCGATGAGTTCACGCGGGAGTGCCTGGCGATCCGCGTCGCACGCAAGCTGAAGGCGGCGGACGTGATCGACGTGCTGTCCGACCTGTTCATCCTGCGCGGCGTGCCCGGCCATATCCGCTCGGACAACG
>NZ_CABFVH010000126.1 GCF_902141855.1 Methylobacterium dankookense
CTAGGTCGCGAACCCATAACGGTGGGCACGGGTGAGGCGTGCCGTCGTTAACCCTCTGGCGAGGGAGGGTTCTGGATGGCGCGGTTCGACCTGACGGATGCGGAGTGGGCGGTGATCGAGCCGCTTCTGCCGACGGACGTGCGCGGCAAGGAGCGGGTGGACGATCGGCGGGTGCTCAACGGCATCTTCTGGCGTCTGCGCACGGGTGCACCCTGGGCCGACATCCCGACGCGCTACGGTCCTTGCACGACCTGCGGCAATCGCTTCCGGCGCTGGCGCAAGCGCGGGATCTGGGACCGGCTTCTGGATGCCGTGTCAGAGGCTTACGAGGGCGACCTGCAGATGATCGATGCCACCAGCGTGCGGGTGCACCAGCACGCGGCCTGCGCCAAAAAAAAGATGGCGGATCCGGTGGCATGGGTCGCTCGCGCGGCGGCCTGACGAGCAAGATCCACGCGCTGGTGGATGCCGAGGGCCGTCCCGTGGCGCTCAAGATCACGGAAGGCCAAGCACATGACGGGCGCTCGGCGGCCGACATGCTGGACGGGTTGGGCGCGGGCCAGATCCTGCTGGGGGATCGGGCCTACGACAGCGACGCGCTGCGGGCCCGGATGACCGAGCAGGGTGCGTGGGCGAACGTGAAGCCGATGCCCAACCGCAAACAGGTGCTGGCCTTCAGCCCGTTCCTGTACAAGTACCGCAACTTGGTCGAGCGCTTCTTCAGCAAGATCAAGCACTTCCGCGCGGTCGCCACGCGCTACGACAAGGACCCCGACAACTTCCTCGCCAGCGTCAAGCTCGCAGCCCTGCGGGTCTGGCTGCGAACTTAATGAGTCCGCGACCTAG
>NZ_CABFVH010000127.1 GCF_902141855.1 Methylobacterium dankookense
GGTCCACATGGCAGATCCAGGTCAGGTTTCAGCACCCTCTTGGAATCACTGCCATCCCGGCCACTCAACCCTGCCTCAGCCCCTTATCGGACGGGCTCTTAGTGATTCAGCGAACGGAGCATCTACCTTCCCTGGCAGATGTTCGCTGCGCTCACGTCCAGCGCATGTGGTCGGAGAGGCGAAGAGGTATTCCGTTGCGCTGCGGCTTGACTGACCAGCAGCTTGCTTCCGTGGTGCAGAAACGTGCCGACACCTCGCCGTAAACCCCTGTAAAATCAGGAACGGTGTTGCGTTGCCCCGGGGAACACCGTGCGAGCGATCAGCAAAAAGCCCGCTAAGCCATTGGGCTTGCGGGCTAAAATGATGGTAGCGAGGGAGGGATTTGAACCCCCGACACAAGGATTATGATTTGAGCGCGAGCAGACCTAAGCCATTGATCCTGCAGGCTCTAAATCACAGCTGCGCTAGCACTGCGCTAGACGAGAAAGCGGTTGGCTAACAAGGCCAGCGACTTTGCTTCAGGTATGACGAGCATAGCTGCGTCCCGCCGAATCAGCCGGATGGTGCTCGACTGCGCAAATCTGCAACAGATGCTTGACTCACCGATTACACCACCCTAAGTCGGTGAAGCATTCTGGTATGCAGCAGTCCTGTTCCGGTCCCTTTTGGTATCCAAGCTCAGCCTTGGGTGACCTCTGTACTGGATGGCCCCTGCAGCCGAATTACGGTGGCAGCAGCCCTGTTTTGATCGGCCCCCACGCGGTGGTCCAAGTTCTAAGTTAGTGCAGGGTCGGCCTTTGCTCCACGGGTCGCTTGGCCGGCGGAGCCGACCGGGTGAGCGCAG
>NZ_CABFVH010000128.1 GCF_902141855.1 Methylobacterium dankookense
CGGCTGGTCGAGCAATCCCACCTGCCGGTGCGCGCTACCCTGGAGAAGCTCGCCATCCCGCGCGCCACCTTCTACCGCTGGTACGACGCTTTCCAGCGCGGCGGCCCCGAGGCATTGGCGGATCGTCCCTCGCGGCCCAGCCGGGTCTGGAACCGTCTGCCGGCAGAGATCCGCGAGCAGATCGTCGCCCTCGCACTGGAGGAGCCAGAGCTCAGCCCGCGCGAGCTGGCGGTGCGCTTCACCGACGAGCGGCGCTACTTCGTCTCGGAGGCCACCGTCTACCGCCTGCTCAAAGCCCAGGACCTGATCACCAGCCCGGCCTACATCGTCGTCAAAGCCGCCGATGCGTTCCACGACAAGACGACCGCGCCCAACCAGCTCTGGCAGACGGACTTCACCTACCTGAAGGTGGTCGGCTGGGGCTGGTACTACCTCTCGACCGTGCTCGACGACTTCTCGCGCTACATCGTGGCGTGGAAGCTGTGCACGACGATGCAGGTCGGCGATGTCACCGCCACGCTCGACTTGGCGCTGACCGCCGCTGGCCTCGATCAGGTGCAGGTGGTGCATCGCCCGAGGCTGCTGACCGACAACGGATCGAGCTACGTCGCGGGTGATCTGGCCGACTGGCTCGGCAGCCGGGGTATGACCCACATCCGCGGTGCCCCGCGCCATCCGCAGACGCAGGGCAAGATCGAGCGCTGGCACCAGACGCTCAAGAACCGCATCCTGCTCGAACACGCCTACCTGCCCGGCGAACTCGAGGCGCGTGTGGCCGCCTTCGTCGAGCACTATAACCATCTCCGGGCTCAC
>NZ_CABFVH010000129.1 GCF_902141855.1 Methylobacterium dankookense
CCGCCGCCGGTCTTCACCCCGGTGCCGGTCTTCACCTGGACGGGCTTCTACGCCGGTTTCAACGCCGGCTACGGCTTCGGCACCGGCAACGACCGTGGCGCCACCGTCGCCGCCGTCCCGGCCGCCTACGGCGTCTTCGCCAATCCCGGCCCGCAGGTCATCGCCTTCGCCGGCCAGCGCTCGGCCGACGGCTTCGTCGGCGGTGGCCAGATCGGCTACAACTACCAGTTCACCCCGGGCTCCGGCGTCGTGGTCGGCGTCGAGGCCGATGCCCAGTACGTCGATTTCGGCCGTGACCGGAACCGCTTCATCGCCACCAGCCCGCTGGCTGTCGGCGCCGCCGCCTTCAACCCCAACAGCGTCACCGGCCTCGACTACTTCGGCACGGTGCGCGGCCGCCTCGGCTACGCCTTCGACCGCACCCTCGTCTACGCCACCGGCGGCTTCGCCTACGGCTCGGGCGGCGGCCGCGACTTCGGCCTGCCCAACTTCACCCGCAACGAGTTCCAGACCGGCTGGACCGTCGGCGGCGGCGTCGAGTACGCCCTGCCCACCGACAGCTTCCTGAACTTCTTCCGCTCCTCGGCCGTCACGCTGAAGGTCGAAGGCCTGTACGTGAACCTCGACCAGGGCAACCGCAACAACGGCCTGTTCGCCGTCGGCGCCACCGGCATCCCGGTCGGCCTCGGCAGCACCGGCGTCACCGTCGTCTCCGGCGCCACCAACCGCCGCAACGACACCGAGTTCGCCGTCGTCCGCGCCGGC
>NZ_CABFVH010000130.1 GCF_902141855.1 Methylobacterium dankookense
TAGGGCCTGTCGTCACTTGATCCAATCGAGCGTGGCCGCGAGGCAGAGGACGCTGGTGAAGCTGACGGCGGTCTTCTCGTAGCGGGTGGCGACGGCGCGCCATTCCTTGAGGCGTGCCCATAACCGCTCGACGATGTTGCGGTTGTTGTAGATCCAGTCCGGGCAGGCGAGCGGCGCCTCGTTGCGTTTGGCCGGGATCGCGGGACGCGCACCGGTGCTCCAGATGTGATCGCGGAACCGATGGCTGGCGTAGCCACGGTCGCCCACGACCCACTGGGGCACGTCGGAGAGCTGGTCGAGCAGGGGAATGGCGTGGGGGAGTTCGTGAGCCTGCCCGGGCGCGATGCGAAAAGCGATGGCGCGGCCCCTCCCGTCGGCGATTAGGCAGGCTTTGGTGCCATAGCCGCCACGTGAGCGGCCAAGCGCTTCACGAGCGTCTCGCTCGGTCGCAGATCCCCCCTTTTTGCGGCGCCTGCCGCCTTCTGGTGAGCCCGCACATTGCTGCCGTCGAGGAAGACCATGCCCAGCGCGACGCCCCGCTCCTGCACCCGGTCGAGCAACCGCTCCCACACCCCGGCGCGCGCCCAGCGGATGAAGATCTGCGCCGCCTGCCACCAGGGCCCCAGGTCTTCGGGGATGGCCCGCCACTTCGCCCCGTTCTGATGCCGCCAGAGGATCGCCGAGATCGTGCGCCGAACCTCCTGGGGCGGTGTCTTGGCCTTGGGCCGGCATTCCTCAATCAGAGGCTCC
>NZ_CABFVH010000131.1 GCF_902141855.1 Methylobacterium dankookense
GGTGCTGTCGGTGCACCACTGGACGGACACGCTCTTCTCCTTCCGCACCACGCGCGACCCGGGCTTCCGCTTCCGCAACGGCGAGTTCACCATGATCGGCCTCGAGGTCGAGGGCCGGCCGCTGCTGCGCGCCTATTCGGTGGTCTCGGCCAACTACGAGGAGGAGCTGGAGTTCTTCTCCATCAAGGTCGCCAACGGTCCGCTGACCAGCAAGCTCCAGCACCTCAGGGTCGGCGATCCCATCATCGTCGGCAAGAAGCCCACCGGCACCCTGGTGCTCGACAACCTGCTGCCCGGCCGCCACCTCTATCTCCTCGGCACCGGCACGGGGCTCGCCCCCTTCCTGTCGATCATCAAGGATCCCGAGACCTACGACCGCTTCGAGAGGGTGGTGCTGGTCCATGGCTGCCGGCGGGTGGAGGAGCTCGCCTACGGCGAGACCATCACCGAGACGCTCCCCAAGCACGAGTTCCTGGGCGAGATGATCTCGCGCCAGCTGATCTACTACCCGACCGTGACGCGCGAGCCGTTCCGCAACAGCGGGCGGATCACCGACCTGATGGTCTCGGGCAAGCTGTTTGCCGATATCGGCCTGCCGATGATGAGCCGCGAGGCCGACCGCTTCATGCTGTGCGGCTCGCCGGAGATGATCCGCGACACCCGCCAGCTCCTGACCGATGGTGCCTACGAGGAGGGCAACCACGGCGAGGCCGGACACTTCGTCATCGAGAAGGCCTTCGTCGAGAA
>NZ_CABFVH010000132.1 GCF_902141855.1 Methylobacterium dankookense
ACGCCCGCATCACCCAGGAATTCGCCTACTGGGACGACATCGCCATCCACGTGAAGGACGAGGTCCACCGCATCGGCGGCAACGGCTTCTGCGGCTGCGCCCGCGCCACGCTGCTCACCATCCTGCAGGAGCGCGCCCGCTCCCTCGGCGTCGAGATGATCTTCCAGACGGAAGCCGACGCGGAGGATTTCGACGACCACGACCTCGTGATCGTCGCCGACGGCATCAACAGCGCCTACCGCCAGCGCCATGCCGAGCATTTCGGCACCAGCGTCGATCTGCGTCCGAACCGCTTCGTCTGGATGGGCTCGACCCGGCCGCTCGACGCCTTCACCTTCCTGTTCCGCGAGACCGAGTGGGGCCCGTTCATCGCCCATGCCTACCAGTACGAGCGCGGCCGCTCGACCTGGGTGTTCGAGACCGACCCCGACACCTTCGAGCGGGCGGGGCTCGGGCAGCTCGACGAGGCGGGCTCGGCCGCCTTCATGAAGCAGGTCTTCGCCGACTTCCTGGGCAATCACCCCGTGCTCACCAACCGCTCGATCTGGCGGCAATTCCCGATGATCCGCAACGCCCGCTGGGTGCGCGGCAACCGGGTGCTCCTGGGCGACGCCAAGGCCACGGCGCATTTTTCCATCGGCTCCGGCACCAAGCTCGCGATGGAGGATGCCATCGCCCTCTACGAGGCGCTGGTCGCGGAAGCCGAGGT